>NZ_CP053564.1:4807500-6007500 GCF_013155125.1 Pseudonocardia broussonetiae
GCCGTTGCCAAGGCGACCCAGGGCGTCGCCGACGCGCTGGGGGCGATGCTGGCGCGCGTGCCTGCCGACTGGCACATGCTGCAACCGATCTGGACCGCGGACCGGCCGTGAACGGCATCCGGGTCGGGATGGTCTGCCCCTACTCGCTCGACGTCGCCGGCGGGGTGCAGGCGCACGTCCTCGACCTCGCGCGCGCGCTCGTCGCCGCCGGCCACGAGGTCGACGTGCTGGCCCCCGCGTCCCCGGGCACGCCCGTGCCGCCGTTCGTCACCCGCGCCGGGCGGGCGCTGTCGGTGCCCTACAACGGGTCCGTCGCGCGCGTGCGGTTCGGGCCGGTGTCCTACGGGCGGGTCCGGCGGTGGTTGGGCGAGCACGCGTTCGACGTCCTGCACCTGCACGAGCCCACGACCGTCAGCCTGTCGGTGCTGACGCTGCTGGCGGCGCAGGGCCCGATCGTCGCCACGTTCCACACCGCCACCGACCGCTCGCGCGTCCTCAGCGCGTTCGGCGGGGTGCTGCGGCCGCTGATGGAGAAGGTCACGGCGCGGATCGCGGTGTCGCCGACGGCCCGCGCGGTGCAGGTGCGCCACCTCGGCGGGGACGCGGTCGAGATCCCCAACGGCGTCGACGTCGCCCGGTTCGCCGACGGTCCGGTGCTGCCGGTGGCGGGGGAGGCCGTCGGGTTCGTCGGGCGGTTCGACGAGCCGCGCAAGGGCATGCCGGTGCTGCTCGACGCCCTGGCGATGCTCGCACCCGACCGCCCCGACCTGCGGCTGCTCGTCGTCGGGCGCGGCGACCCGGACGCCCTGCGCCGTGCGGCGGCCCCGTGGGCCGGGCGACTCGACGTCCTCGGCGCCGTCGACGACGACGTCAAGGCCGCGGCGCTGCGCTCGGTCCGGGTGCTGTGCGCGCCGCACCGCGGCGGGGAGAGCTTCGGGATCGTGCTCACCGAGGCGATGGCCGCCGGGACGCCGGTGGTGGCCGCCGACCTCGACGCGTTCCGCGCCGTCCTCGGGCCCGCGGGCGTGCTGTTCCCGGCCGGGGACGCCGGGGCGCTCGCCCGGGCGCTGGCCGCTCTGCTCGACGACGCCCCCCGCCGCGCCGCGCTCTCGGCGCTCGGGCGGGAGCGGGTGGCGGCCTACGACTGGGGGGTCGTCGCGGCCGACGTGGTGCGCGTGTACCGGGCGGCGCTGGCGGCCGACCCGGGGCGGCGGGCGGGATGAGCAGCCCCCGCGAGTCGGGGTGCCGCTGCGACCGTGTCGGGGTGCCGTGACGACGCTCCTGGTCCTGCTCGCGCTGGCGGCGCTCGCGTGCGTCGTCGCGCTGGCGGCCGCGCGGGTACGGCGACTGCACCGCCTGCACGTCCGGGTGGACGCCGCCCGCGCCGGGCTGGACGCGGCGCTGCGGAGGCGGGCGGAGGCGGCTGCGCGCGCGTGTACGGGGGGTGCGCTGGGGGACGCGGCGTTCGCCGCGGCCCGCGCGTCGGGCGTCGACGGGGAGCGGGAGGCCGTCGAGAACGAGCTGGGCCGGCACCTCGCCGTGCTGGACCGCGCCGCCCTCCCCGCACCGCTGCGCACGGAGCTCGCCGAGGCCGAGCGGTTCGTCGAGCTCGGGCGCAGCGTCTACCACGACGCCGTGCGCGACACCCTCGACCTGCGCTCGCGGCGGCTCGTCCGGTGGCTCCGACTGGCCGGTACGGCCCCGCTGCCGGCCTACCTCGACATCGCCGTGACCTCCGCCGCGGCCCGACGCGCCGCTCCGGGGCCTGACGTAGGATCGGAGCACCGTCCCGCCTGAAACCGCACGTCGAGAGGTACCACCGTGTCGTCGCCCGAGCAGTCCGCAGCCGCGCAGTCCGCCAGCACCGGCGCCCCCGAGCTGGGCACCGCGCGCGTGAAGCGCGGGATGGCCGAGATGCTCAAGGGCGGCGTGATCATGGACGTGGTCGACGCCACGCAGGCGAAGATCGCGGAGGACGCCGGCGCCGTCGCCGTCATGGCGCTGGAGCGCGTGCCCGCCGACATCCGCGCGCAGGGCGGGGTCGCCCGCATGAGCGACCCCGACATGATCCAGGGCATCGTCGACGCCGTCTCGATCCCGGTCATGGCCAAGGCCCGCATCGGGCACTTCGTCGAGGCGCAGGTGCTGCAGTCGCTCGGCGTCGACTACGTCGACGAGTCCGAGGTCCTCACCCCCGCCGACGAGGCGCACCACATCGACAAGTGGGCGTACACGGTGCCCTTCGTCTGCGGCGCCACCAACCTCGGTGAGGCCCTGCGTCGCATCTCCGAGGGCGCGGCGATGATCCGCTCGAAGGGCGAGGCCGGCACCGGCAACGTCGTCGAGGCCACGCGGCACATGCGGTCGATCCGCGGCGAGATCCGCAAGCTCGCCGCACTCGACGAGGCCGAGCTGTGGGTCGCGGCCAAGGAGCTGCGGGCGCCGGTCGAGCTGGTCCGCGAGGTCGCGGCGGCCGGCAAGCTGCCCGTCGTCCTGTTCACCGCGGGCGGCATCGCCACCCCCGCCGACGCCGCGATGATGATGCAGCTCGGCGCCGAGGGCGTGTTCGTCGGCTCGGGCATCTTCAAGTCGGGCGACCCGGCCCAGCGCGCCGAGGCGATCGTCAAGGCGACCACCTTCTTCGACGACCCCGACGTCATCGCGAAGGTCTCGCGCGGTCTCGGCGAGGCGATGGTCGGCATCAACATCGACCAGCTCCCGCCCGAGCAGCGCTACGCCGGCCGCGGCTGGTAACCCGTTCTCTCACGCTGCGTGCCCCGGACCGAGTGAGGACCCGGCCCGATGGTGTGACGCGGCCGTCCGGAGTCACGCACTGCGCCTAACGTCGGCCCCGTCGATGTGACTGATGGGGACGGAGAGACGCATGAGGCGACAGGTGACGGTGGGTGGCCTGGTGGCCCTCGCGCTGCTGAGCGGGTCCGTGGTGGCGCAGGCCGCCCAGCCCGCCCCTCCGGCGGGGGAGTGCGTGGCCGGGGGAGTGGAGGGTGGGGCGTCGGACGAGCCGGACGACTCCGCCGACCCGGGGGACTCCTCCGACGACTCGGGCGACGAGGAGCCGGCCGACGACGACTCGGGCTCGGACGACGACTCGGGGGACTCGGACGACGAAGCGCCTTCCGACGACTCGGCTGACGAGGACCCGGCCGACGACTCCGCCTCGGAGGATGACCCCGCCGACGAGGACCCCGCCGACAGCTCCGACGACGACGCCTCGGGTGACGACGCCTCGGGTGACGACGCCTCGGGTGACGACGCCTCGGGTGACGACGCCTCGGGTGACGACGCCTCGGGTGACGACGCCTCGGGTGACGACGCCTCGGGTGACGACCAGGCCGACGACAACACCTCCTCCGACGACACCCCCTCCGACGACGCCACCGACGAGGCACCGGCCGACACCGCCGCCCCCGCGGACGCGACTGCTCCGGCGGATGCCGCCGCCTCGGCCGGCGCCGCCTGCGCCACGCCCACCGCGGCCGAGGCGCTCGGCTGGGGCGCCCCCGCGCTGGCCGACGAGTTCGACGGCGCCCTCGGCGGCGACTGGCGCGTCTACTCCGGCACCGGTTTCGACGGTCAGGGCACCCGGACCGCCGACGCCCTGAGCGTCTCCGACGGCGTCCTCACGATCACCGGGGACGCCGCCGGCAACACCGGCGGCATGGCGTGGAGCACGGGCCAGGAGTACGGGCGGTGGGAGGCGCGGGTGCGCACCCCCGCCGGCGACCCGTCGTACAACCCGGTCCTGCTGCTCTGGCCCGACGACCCGGCCGCCGCCGGTCAGGAGATCGACTTCCTCGAGGTCCTCGACCCCACCCGCCAGACCGCCAACGCCTTCGTCCACCCCGGCGGCGGGTCGGCGGCGGAGACCGCTGAGGTCGCGGTCGACGGCACCGCCTGGCACACCTGGGCCGTCGAGTGGACCCCCACCTCCGTCACCACCTACGTCGACGGCACCGAGTGGTGGCGCCTCGACGACCCCACCCTCCTGCCCTCGGGCCCCATGCACCTGTGCGTCCAGCTCGACTGGTTCCCCACCGGCGGCGAGACCGTCCAGGAGTCCTCGATGCAGGTCGACTGGGTCCGCCAGTACGCCCTCCCGACCACCCCGGCGACGACGGACCCTGCGCCCCCGGCCGACGCAGCGGCCCCGTCCGCCCCCGGCACCTCCGCCGCCCCCGGCACCCCCGCTGACGCCACCCCTCCCGCCGACACGACCGCCCCGGCCGATGCGACCGCCCCGGCCGATGCGACCACCCCGGCCGATGCGACCACCCCGTCCGATGCGACCACCCCGTCCGACGCGATCACCCCTGCCGCTGTCCCCGCCGACCCGACGGCACTCACCGACGCGACGGCACCCGCCGACGCGACGGCACCCGCGGACCCGACGGCACCCGCAGACACCCCCGCGGCGACCGAGGGCATGACCAGGACCGAGGGGGTCCGCCTCGCCGAGGGCGCCCCCGACCTCCCCGCCCGCCCCGGCATCGTCGGCCACGCGGTCGCCGCACCCCGCGGCTGATCGCCTACCCTGCGCCTACACACCGATTCCGATCTCCACACCGACAGCAACCGGTGCGGTGGACGGAACCGGTGCGCGAGCCCCGATCGCCGCCCGAACCGGCGATCGGGGCTCGACGTCGTCCGGGGGCCGGCGGCCCGGGCAACCGGCGGGTCAGGCCGGCGCCCTCCGGACACGCGGCGGCCGAGAAGCCGACCGTCCACACACCAGTCCCGTCCCCGGCACACCGACTGCAGCGGGTGTGCGGGGTACGGAACCGGTGTGCGAGGCGCGGACGCCGCGGTGATCGCCGGAAGTGCGCCGTGGTGGTCGTCCGACCGACCGTGGCGGTGCGGTTTCGACGATCACCGCCGCTGTGATCGCCGTCCACCGCACCTGAGCGTCCGGGAGGCGACCGTGGTGTGCGGCGGACCGCGATCAAGGCCGATGGGTGCGGTGTCGGTGGCTGACCACCGGGCGTGCGTCAGCCCGGCCCGATTGGCTCGGCCACCACTGGCGGCTCGCGGTGGGCGGACCCGGCCGCCGGACGGTCCACACACCGGTCCTGCCACCGCCACATCACCTGCAACCGGTGTGCGGAGCACGCACCCGGTGTGCGACGGCGGACGCCCGGTGATCGCCGGAAGTGCGCCACAGCGGTCGTCCGACCGCCCGTGGCGGTGCGATTTCGATGATCACCGCCGCCGTGATCGCCGTCCACCGCACCTGAGCGTCTGTGAGGCGACCGTGGTGTGCGGCGAACCGCGATCAAGGTCGATGGGGTGTCGGTGATGGCCGGGCGTGCGCCAGCCCGGCCCGATGTGGCTCGGCCACCACTCGCGGCTCACGGTGACCGCACCCCCGGACGTCCACACCCCGTTCCCACCACCGCCACCTGCATCCGCTGCCCGCCCCGCGAACTCCGCGGCGATCACCGGGAGTGCGACGTCAGCCCCCCAGTGCCACCATCACACGTACTCCATCACCAGCACCGCCCCCGACCCGGGGACCAGTGCCTGGTAGAGGTGCGGGCGGTCGCCGGGGAAGCGGGCGTAGTCGCCCACCCCCAGCTCCACCTCCCCACCCGTCGGCCCCGCCCGCCACCGACCCGCCGTGACGAGCAGGTGCTCGGTCGTCCCGCGGATGTGGGCGTGCGCCTCGCGCGCCGCGCCGGGCTCCGCGGTGATGACGTGCAGATCGCGCCGCGCCCCGGGAGGGCAGGCGGCGAGCAGGGTGCCGGTGAACGGGGCGTGCTCGGACGGGAGGGCGAGGCCCTCGCCCGCGCGGATCACCCGGACCGGCGACTCGACCGGGTCGACCAGCCGGCTGAACGGCACGTCGAGCACTACGGCGATCGCCCACAGCGTCTCGACGCTCGGGTTGCCGGTGCCGGACTCCAGCTGTGAGAGCGTCGACTTCGCGATCCCGGCCCGCCGCGCGAGCTCGGTCAGCGACAGGCCCATCCGCTCGCGCTCGCGGCGCAGCGCGGCGGCGATGGCGGCCAGGGGAGCTGTTCGTTCCATCGGTCTCCACGTTCGGGTTGACGAACACCGGTTGGGTGTTCAGCATAAGCGACATGCGTTCGCTGAATCGAACGGACGGTCTGCGCGACGTGCTCGCGCTCGCCTCCGCCGTCGGGGTGGTCGGGGCGTCGTTCGGCGCGCTCGCCGCCGCGGCGGGGATCCCGCTCGCGCTGGCGTCGGGGATGTCGCTGCTCGTGTTCGCCGGCGGCTCGCAGTTCCTGGTCGTGAGCGTGGTCGCGGCGGGCGGGAGCCCGGTGGCCGCGGTCGTCGCCGGGCTGCTGATCAACGCCCGGCACCTGCCGTTCGGGCTGGCGATGGCCCCGGTGGTCGGCACCTCGTGGCCCGCGCGGCTGGTCGGTGCGCACGTCCTGATCGACGAGTCGGTCGCCTTCGCCCGGTCCCGCGGCGACGGCGCCCGCCGCGCGTTCTGGATGTGCGGGGCCGCGCTGTTCGTCTTCTGGAACGTCGGGACGGTGGTCGGCGTGCTGGCCGGGGCGGCGGTGCCCGACACCGACGCGTTCGGCATCGACGCCGCCTTCCCGGCCGCGCTGCTCGCGCTGCTGGTCCCGGCGCTGCGCGAGGCCGACGCGCGGCGGGTCGGGCTGGCCGCCGCCGCGGTCGCGCTGGTCGCCACGCCGTTCCTGCCCCCGGGCCTGCCGGTGCTGGTCGGGCTCCTCGGCCTGGCCGCCGCGGGGAGGGCCCCGACGGCGCCCGCCGCCGCCGGGAGGCCCCGATGAGCGGGAGGCCCCGATGACCTGGACCGCCGTCCTCGTGCTCGCCGCCGGCACCTACCTGCTGCGCCTGGCCGGGCTCGTGCTGCGCGAGCGGATGCCGCTCTCGCCGCGCACCGAGCGCCTGCTCGACCTCGGCGCCACCGCCCTGCTCGTCGCCCTCCTGGCCACGGCCGCCCTGACCCAGGACGGCGGGTTCGCCGGCTGGGCGCGCACCGGCGGCGTGGCCGTCGGGGCGGTCGCGGCGTGGCGGCGGGTGCCGTTCGTGCTGGTCGTGGTGCTGGCCGCCGCCACGACCGCGGGCCTGCGCCTCCTCGGGGTGCCGTGACCGCTCCCGTAGGGGAGGCTCGGCGGGTGCACTGTCTGGTGATCGGGGCGACCGGCTACGTCGGCGCCCGGCTCGTGCCCCACCTGCGCACCGCCGGCCACGCCGTGCGGGTGCTGGTGCGCGACGAGGCCAAGCTCGACCGGCTGCCGTGGGCCGACGACGTCGACCGCGTCGTCGGCGACGTCTCGTCGGCGGCCGACCGCGCCTGCCGCGGCATCGACGCCGTGTTCTACCTCGTGCACTCCATGGACGGCCCGGGCTACGCCGACCGCGACCGCCGCGCCGCCGAGCAGCTCGCCGCCGCCGCGGGGGCCGCGGGCGTGCGGCGCGTCGTCTACCTCGGCGGGCTCCAACCGGCCGGTGACGCCAACTCCGAGCACCTCGCCTCCCGCCGCGAGACCGGCGAGGCGCTGCTGGCCGGTCCGGTGCCGGCCGCGGTCCTGCAGGCCGGGATCGTCGTCGGCGCGGGGTCGGCGAGCTTCGAGATGATCCGCCACCTCGCCACGCTCTCGCCGGTCCTGCCCCTGCCCGACCGCGCGTGGAACGCCGTGCAGCCCATCGGCATCGACGACGTGCTCTACCACCTCACCGCCTGCCTGGAGCTCCCCGACGACGTCAACCGCACCTTCGACATCGGCGGCGCGGAGGTCCTGTCCTTCCGCGAGCTGATGACCGGCTTCGCCACGGTGGCGGGTCGGCTGCGGCCGGTGGCACTGCCGGTGCCGGTCAGCGCGCCGCGGCTGCTCGCCCGCGCGGTGCAGGCGCTGACCCCCGTCGACCGGCACCTGGCCGGCCCGCTGCTGGAGTCGATGGCCCACGACCTGATCGTCCGGGACGACCCGCCGAACGGTCCGCCGCCCGGTGGCCCCACCCCCTACGCCGAGGCCGTCCGCCGCGCGCTGGCCGAGGAGGGCGCCGCCGGTCGTGTCGCCACCGACCCGCCCGAGCCCGAGCTCGACAGCGCGCACGTCGAGTCCGTCGACGCTCCCGCGGGCGTGCTGTGGGACGTCGTCCGCGGCATCGGCGGCGACAACGGCTGGTACACGGTGCCCGGCGTGTGGGCGCTGCGCGGCGGGATCGACCGGCTGCTCGGCGGCGTCGGCGCCCGGCGCACGACCCCGGCGCGGCTGGAGAAGGGGGCGGCGCTGGACTGGTGGCGCGTCGAGGACGTCGACGAGGGCCGCTCGCTCACGCTGCGCGCGGAGACCAAGCTGCCCGGGACGGTGTTCCTGGAGCTGCGCGCCGAGCCCGTCGACGCCGTGAGCAGCCGCTACGTCCAGACCGTGCGCTTCCTGCCCGACGGCCTCGCCGGCCGCGCCTACTGGTACGCCCAGCTCCCCGCGCACGAGTTCGTGTTCGGCGTGATGGCCCGGACGATCGCCGGGGTGGCCGGTACTACCGCGCGTCGACGGGCACGGCCGGCCTGACCAGCCGCCGGGCCGCGGGCAGCGCCAGCAGCGCCGCGGCCACGGCGACGATCACCGTCAGCACGGCGAGCGGGCGCGTGAAGCCGCCGGCCCCACCGGCCACCGAGAGCAGCAGCGGCACCCCGAAACCGAGGTAGGCGCAGGCGTAGAAGGTGCCGGTGAGGGCGCCGCGGGCGGTGGGGGAGGCGAGCTCGCCGACCATCGTCAGCCCGGCGGCCAGGCACAGCCCGTAGCCGACGCCGAGCAGCAGCGCCACCGGCACCAGCAGCGGCCACGCCCCGGTGCCCACCCCGACCAGCGCCAGTCCGAACCCGACGGCGCCGATGGCCAGGCCTGTGGGCCCGGCGGCGACGTAGCCGATGCGGCGCCCCAGCGGCTGCGCGAACACCCCCGTCAGCAGCGTCACCCCGGCCACGAGCCCGGTGATCGCCACCGCGATCTCGGGCATCGACGGCGTGAGCAGCAGTGGCAGGACCGTGACGGCGGTGGACGGGAACGTGAACACCCCGATCGCGACGGGCAGCACGACCAGCGCGAACGCCGTGCGCGCGCCGGGCGGGACGCCGAGGTCGACGATCTTCCCGCGGCGGCGGTCGGCGGGTGCGAGCGTCTCCGGGACGCTCGGCAGCAGCACCAGCCCGACGACCATCAGCACCACGTGCACGAGGTAGGGCAGCACCGTCGGCAGCGGCAGCCACTGCGCCATCAGCCCCGACACGAGCGGCCCGATCGCCCAGCCGCCGCCGAGCGCCGCGGTGGTGAGGCGGGCGGCGCGGGCGGACTCGCCGATGAGCTCGCCGAGCCACGCCGTGCCGACGCTGAACACCACGCCCGACACCGCACCCTGCAGGAACCGCCCGACGAACAGCAGCACGACCGACCCCGACGCCCCCAGGAACAGCAGCGAGGTGACGATCGACAGCACCACGAACGGCACGACGACCGGGCGCCGCCCGAAGCGGTCCGACGCCGGGCCGGCGAGCAGCAGAGCGGGCACGAGCCCGGCCGCGTAGACGCCGAACGCGCCGGTCAGGGCGTCGGAGGACAGGCCGAGCAGGTCGCGGTAGACCAGCAGCAGCGGTGTGGGCACGTTCGTCCCGAAGGCCACCACGAACACGGCCGTCCACAGCCTCAGCACCGCGCTCCGTCGCACCGGGCCATCATGCGCCATCACCCCCGTGAGTGGATACGAGTGCTGCAGCACTCCTAACCACTCACGGGTCGGTGGCCACGTCGTACCGCGCGAACCCGCGGGTGAAGGTGGCGGTGCCCGACGTCGTCGCGCGCAGGTCGACGGCGTAGCGCAGGAGCTCGGTGCACGGCACCTCCGCGCGCACGACGCTGCGGCCCGGCCCGGCGACCTCGGTGCCGAGGACGCGCCCGCGCCGGGCCGAGAGGTCACCGAGCACCGCGCCCAGGTGCTCGTCGGGGATGCGGACGACGACCTCGTCGAACGGCTCCAGCAGCACCGTGCCGCACGCCGCCGCGGCCTCGCGCAGCGCCAGCGCGCCCGCGGTCTGGAACGCCGCGTCCGAGGAGTCGACGGAGTGGGCCTTGCCGTCGACGAGCGTCGCGCGGACGTCGACGACGGGGTGGCGCTCGTCGTCCAGACCCCGCTCGAGCTGGGCGCGGATGCCCTTCTCGACGCTGGGCACGAACTGCGTCGGCACCGACCCGCCGACGACGGCGGACCGGAACTCGAACCCCGCACCGCGCGGCAGCGGCTCGAACTCGACGTGGCACACCGCGTACTGCCCGTGCCCGCCGCTCTGCTTGACGTGCCGCCCGGTGACGCGCGCGGACCCGGCGAGCGTGACGCGCATCGGCACCCGCACCGGCTCGGTGTCGACGCCGATCCCGGAACCGCCCGCGCCGCCCGCGCGCAGCCGCGACAGCACCACGTCGGCGTGCGCCTCGCCCATGCACCACAGCACGGTCTGGTGGGTCTCGGGGTTGCGCTCGAGCACGAGCGTCGGGTCGGCGGCGACGATCCGGCCCAGCGTGCGCACCAGCGCGTCCTCGTCGCCGCGGGTCCGCGGGACGACGGCCACGGGCAGCAGCGGCTCGGGCAGGTTCCAGCACGACAGCAGCAGCGGGTGGGCGGCGTCGGAGACCGTGTCGCCGGTCTCGGCCGACCCCAGCTTCGTCAGCGCCGCGATGTCGCCGGCCACCACGGCGTCGACCTCGTGGAGCGCGGCCCCGAGCGGGACGTGGACGTGCGCGAGCCGCTCGTCGTCGTCGTGGTCGTGCTCGCCGCCGCGCTGGCGGGGCACCGCGGTGTGGCCGCTCACGTGCACGACGGTGTCGGGCCGCAGCGTCCCGGAGAACACGCGGACCAGCGACACCCGCCCGACGTACGCGTCGGCCGCGGTCCGCACGACCTCCGCGGCGAGCGGGCCGTCGGGGTCGGCCGTCAGCGGCTCGTGCGGGCTGCCGTCGACGCCGGACACGGCCGGCAGCGGGTGCTCGAGCGGCGACGGGAACCCGCCCGCGAGCACCTCCAGCAGCGCGTCCAGCCCGATCCCGCCCGCCGCGCACACCGGGACGACGGGGTGGAAGGCACCGCGCGCGACCGCCGTCTCCAGGTCGTCGACCAGCGTCGCGAACTCGATGTCCTCGCCGCCGAGGTAGCGCTCCATCAGCGACTCGTCCTCGGACTGCTCGATGATCCCCTCGATCAGCGACGCCCGCGCCTCGCGCGAGCCGGGCGGCGCCTGCCCGGCCGGGGTGCGGGAGAGCAGGCCGTAGATGCCGGTGAGCCGCTCACCGATGCGGATCGGGAGGTAGAGCGGCGCGACGCCGTCGCCGAAGGACGCCTGGCAGGCGGCGATGGTGGCCTCCAGGTCGGCGCGGGGCCCGTCGCACCGGGCGACGACCACGGCCCGCGGCATCCCGACCGCCGCGCACTCCTCCCACTGCGCGACCGTCGCGGGGTCGATGCGGCCCTCGCGCCCCTCGTCGGCGGCGACGACGAACAGCGCGGCGTCGGCGGCGCGCAGCCCCGCGCGGAGCTCGCCGACGAAGTCGCCGTAACCGGGGGTGTCGATCAGGTTGATCTTGATGCCGTCGTGGACGACCGGCGCCACGGACAGCGCGACCGAGCGCTGCTGGCGGACCGCGGCGGGGTCGTGGTCGCAGACCGTCGTGCCGTCGGCGACCGAACCCGCCCGCGGGACCGTGCCGGTGTGCGCGAGCAGCGCCTCGACCAGCGTCGTCTTCCCCGACCCGGAGGGCCCGACCAGGACCACGTTGCGGATCTGCGCGGGGGAGACGGGTGCCGTCACCGTCCGCGTCCGTGCGCCCGATGCTCTGCCGGCCATGGTGACCACCTCGTCCCCGTCGACGTGTGCTCCATCTCACACCCGTCGCCCGTCGCGGGACAAGGGCTCCGGCGGCGGGACCACAACGGACAGAACCCGGAGGGTCCCGGGGACGGCGGTAGGGTGCGGCCCGTGGCAGTCCCCGGTCCCGGTTATGCGATCACCGCCCGCGTCGAGGTCCCGTCGTCCGCGAGCGCGGCAGGCGACCTCACGATGGCCGTCGGGCGTGTGGGGGGTGTCGTCACCGCGTTCGACGTGGTCGAGGCGGCCACCTCCACGCTCGTCGTCGACATCTCGTGCAACGCGCTGAACGAGGCGCACGCGCAGGAGATCACCGCGGCGCTGGAGGCGCTGCCCGGCGTGCACGTCCGCAAGGTCTCCGACCGGACGTTCCTGCTGCACCTGGGCGGCAAGCTCGAGGTGCAGTCGAAGGTCAGTCTGCGCAACCGCGACGACCTCTCCCGCGCCTACACCCCCGGCGTCGCCCGGATCTGCCAGGCGATCGCGGCCAACCCGGCCGACGCGCGGCGGCTGACGATCAAGCGCAACACCGTCGCCGTCGTCACCGACGGGTCGGCGGTGCTCGGCCTGGGCAACCTCGGCGCGGCCGCCGCGATGCCGGTGATGGAGGGCAAGGCGGCGCTGTTCAAGCGCTTCGCGGGCGTGGACGCGTGGCCGGTCTGCCTGGACACCCAGGACACCGAGGAGATCATCCGGACCGTCCAGATCCTCGCCCCGGCCTACGGCGGCATCAACCTCGAGGACATCGCCGCGCCGCGCTGCTTCGAGATCGAGGCGCGGCTGCGCGAGATGCTCGACATCCCCGTCTTCCACGACGACCAGCACGGCACCGCCGTCGTCGTCCTCGGGGCGCTGCGCAACGCGCTGCGCGTCGTCGACAAGAAGCTGACCGACTGCAGGGTCGTGGTGTGCGGCGTCGGCGCGGCGGGGTCGGCGATCATCCGGCTGCTGCAGTCGGGCTCGCCCGGCGACGTGCTCGCCGTCGACATCGACGGGATCGTGCACGCCGACCGCCCCGGCCTCGACGACAACCTGTCGTCCATCGCCTCGATGACGAACCGCTCGGGCACCTCCGGCACCCTCGCCGACGCCCTGGTCGGGGCCGACGTGTTCATCGGCGTCTCGGCGCCCAACCTGTTCGGCGCCGACGAGCTCGCGACGATGGCGCCCGACGCCGTGGTGTTCGCGCTGGCCAACCCCGACCCCGAGGTCGACCCGGCGGTCGCGCTGCAGCACGCGGCGGTCGTCGCGACGGGGCGGTCGGACTACCCGAACCAGATCAACAACGTGCTCGCGTTCCCCGGGGTGTTCCGCGGCCTGCTCGACGCCCAGGCCCGCGACATCACCGACGCCATGCTGCTCGCCGCGTCGGCGGCGATCGCCGACGTGGTCACCGAGCCCAACGCGAGCTTCATCGTGCCCAGCGTGTTCGACGCGTCGGTGGCGCCGGCCGTCGCGGAGGCCGTGCGGGCGGCGACGGCGAAGAAGGACGTCGCGCCGGTGTGACGACGGTCCCCGGTCGCGGGCCCGGGGTCCGGTGGGACGGCGATTACCCTGGTCGGCGTGGTTCCCGTGATCGGAGTGCTGGCCCTGCAGGGTGACGTCCGCGAGCACCTGGCCGCCGTGACGGCGTGCGGTGCGCGGGCGGTGGCGGTGCGCCGCCCGTCGGAGCTCGACGCCGTCGACGCCATCGTTCTGCCCGGCGGCGAGTCGACCACGATGAGCCGGCTGCTGACGACGTTCGAGCTCCTCGACCCGCTGCGGAAGCGCATCGCGTCGGGGATGCCGACCTACGGCTCGTGCGCCGGCATGATCCTGCTGGCACGCGACGTCCTCGACGGCCGCCCCGACCAGGAGCAGCTCGGCGGCCTCGACGTCGTCGTGCGCCGCAACGCCTTCGGCCGCCAGGTCGACTCGTTCGAGATCGACCTCGACGTCGACGGCGTCCCCGGCGCCCCGGTCCGCGCGGTGTTCATCCGGGCGCCGTGGGTGGAGTCGGCGGGCGACGGGGTCGAGGTGCTGGCCACGGTGCCCGAGCGGACGGTCGCAGGCCGGGGCACCGGCGACGCCGCCGGCCGGGTCGTGGCGGTGCGGCAGGGGTCGGTGCTGGCGACGGCCTTCCACCCGGAGCTGACCGGCGACCACCGGGTGCACGCGGCGTTCTGCAAGATGGTGACGGCGAGTACGGCGGCGGTCTGAGGGCCGGCCCGCCCCGCTGCGTGACAGTGGAGTGGCTTTACTGGCGTCCAGTGGCAGTAAAGCCACTCCACTGTCACCGGGCCAGCGCGGAGGCGGCCCGCCCCCGCCCCCCGCCCCCCGCCCCGCCGCCCGTCCCGCACAGCCCCGGCCCCGCGCCCTGCCCGCGCCCCCCCGCGCCCGGCCTCGCGGCGCGCGCATCCGCACCGCCCGCCTCCGCCGCCCCCCGCCGCCCGCCGCGCCTCACGCACGCCGCCTCCGCCGCACGCCGCGCCTCACGCACGCCGCGCTCAGCGCCCGCCGACGCCCCGCGCCCCCCGCGCCCCCCGCGCCCGCCGTGCCCCGCCCCCCCGCGGCCCCCCGGACGCCCCCCGGCAGTGACAGTGGAGTGGCTTTACTGCCGCCCAGTGACAGTAAAGCCACTCCACTGTCACGGGAGGGCGGTGTGGGAGGGGCGGTGTGGGAGGGCGATGTGGGAGGGCTGCGGCGGAGCTCGCGCTCAGCGCCGCTCGGTCCAGTGCAGGCCGGGAGGGCGGGGACGGCCGGTCGCGGCCCGGTGGGCCGCCGTCAGCTCCCGCAGCACCTCCGGTGCGTCGCCGCGCAGCCGTCGGGCGACGGTCGGCAGGACCGCCACCCCCGCGGCCGCGAAACGGGCGGACTTGGCCTGCTCGCGGGCGTAGTCCGTGGGCGTCAGGTGCCAGGCGATGGAGTTGATCTCCCAGGCGAGTGCGACGTCGTCCCACCACGCGTCGGCGACGCCCAGGAAGCGGCCGGACCCGTCGTGCACCGCGACGTTCCACAGCGGCTCCGGGAGCCCGGACCGTGCCCACAGCTTCTTCGCGTCGAGTTCGGCCGCCGACCGTATGCCGTCGCGAACGGCGCGCAGCACCCGCCGCGGGGTGGCCGACCCGTGCTGGCCGTTCGCGTCGAGCTCGGCGGCGATCTCCGCGACAGTGCACAGGCGTCGCTGCACCGCGTCGGAGAAGAGCTCGGCGATCTCGCGCTCGTCGCGCAGCGTCCGTGACCCGTCGGCGAGCGCCCGGGGCAGCGGCGCCAGCGGAACCCCGCCCCGGCGCACGGGGACCGGCATATTCCGGCTCCGGTCCACCCGCACGAACCACGTGTGCCGCAGCTGGCGGTCGTCCGGCACGAGCAGCTGCAGCTTCCGCCCGGGTGTCGGCGTACGGCGGACGCCCTGCCTCAGGCAGGCGCTGAGCCCTGTCAGCACCGCTCGCGGACCGCCGTGCAGGAGCGCGGCCGTGACGAGCTGGTCGTCGGTCGGCTCGCCCGTGCACAGCAGGAGGATGCCGGGGGCGAGGCGCTGCCACGGGCCGCCGTCGCGGCACCGCCGGTACACCGTCGACTCCGACAGCCCCATTTCGATCAGCACCCGCGCCGCGATGACACCACCCTGCGACGCCGCCCACAGCGTCGCCCGATCGGGCTCGGACCCTCGTCTCATGCAGGGGAGGATGAGTGCCGACCGCCCCCGGCCGTGGCGGAACGGCACAACCGGCACCCGCGCCGACGCCGCAGCGGCCCTCCGCCGCACCGCCGCGCGCCGCCCCCCACCACGTGACAGTGAAGTGGCTCTACTGCCGCCCAGTGACAGTAAAGCCACTCCACTGTCATCGGGAGGGGGCGGCAGGGCGCGGCGGCGGGGTGAGCGGAGGGGGCGGCGGGCGCGGCGGCGGGGAGGGCGGGGGGCGGCGGCAGGGGCAGCGGGGCGGTGGCGGGTGACGGGAGGCGGAGGGGGCGGTGGCGCGCGGGACGGGGTGGAGCGTGACGGCGCGCGCTCGGCCCCCGCCGTTCCGCCGAACGCACCAGCGCCCCTTCCTGTGTCCCGCCCGCCGCGGGTTTTCCTGCTCGTCACCTCCCACCCCCTCGCGTAACCCGACGCTGTTCCGGGGGAAACGCGCCTGCCACACGTCGGCTGTGTCCTTGTCCCACGCGATCACGACGTCCCAGGGCGATGACGACCGGGACGGACGCGGCCGACCCCTCCGCAGGACCCCCACCAGAAGGGCACCACCATGACCACGACCGTCGGACTGACCGAGACCGAGAAGCAGAGCCTCGAGGAGATCGCGCACCCGTCGCTGCCGGAGGGCTCGTCGATCTACGGCGGCACCAAGGTCTTCCCGGACTACCAGGCCGAGAACGGCGAGACCTACTTCACCCTCGTCCACGGCATCGCGCACGAGTCGTCGGTCAGCTTCGTCGCGATCCTGCAGGCCACCCGCGCGCAGCGGAAGGGCTTCGAGTCGGCGATCTACTTCTACGGCCCCGGCTCGCTGAACTGCCTGGCCACCCGCGGGTTCCCGACCACCGGCAACTCCGCGTTCCCCGGCGAGCACAACATCAACAGCTCGCTCAAGACGTTCATCGACGAGGGCGGCAAGGTCTACTGCTGCCGCTTCGGCCTGTCGCTGCACGGCGCCCGCGAGGAGGACCTCATCGAGGGCGTCATCCCGACGCACCCCCTCGACGTCCAGGACGCGTTGATCCACTACGCCCGCAAGGGCGCGATCATCAACTCCACCTACATGTTCTGAGAGGCACGACGTGAGCATCGTTGATCTCGGGATCCCGCTGACGACGAGGTCGGCACTGGCTGTACGGGGGGTGCGGACCCCCACCGCGGTCCGCCGCGGGCCGGGCGCCGGGCCGAGCGACGACGGGCACCTCGTGATCGACGGTGCGAACGTCACGCTCCCCATCGACCCCGGCAGCCCCTACGTCGTGCGGGACGGCCGCATCTACGACGGCGAGCTCGACCTGGGCGTCGCCGCGGCACCGGTGCGCCGGCCCGCCTTCTACGACCTGACCACGGCCGACGGCGTCCGCTACGAGCAGATCGCCCTGCTCCACGGCGCCGACGTCCTGGCCAGCACCGTCGTGCAGACCTGCATCCGCTACGCCGAGGCGGAGCGCTGCCGGTTCTGCGCGATCGAGGAGTCGCTGCGCGCGGGCAGCACCGTCGCCGCCAAGACCCCGGCGCAGCTCGCCGAGGTCGCGGAGGCGGCGGTGCGGCTCGACGGCGTCCGGCAGATGGTGCTGACGACGGGCACCACCGCCGGGCCCGACCGCGGCGCGAAGCACCTCGTCCGCTGCGTGCGGGCCGTGCTCGACGCCGTCCCCGGGCTGCCGGTGCAGGTGCAGATCGAGCCCCCCGGCGACCTCGACACCATCGACGAGCTCAAGGCCGCGGGCGCCACGTCCATCGGCATCCACGTGGAGTCGACCGACGACGCCGTGCGCCGCGCCTGGATGCCGGGCAAGGGGTCGGTGCCGATGGCCGAGTACGAGGCCGCGTGGGACCGCGCCGTCGCCGTGTTCGGCCGCAACCGCGTCTCGACCTACCTGCTCATCGGGCTGGGGGAGGACCCGGACGAGCTCGTGGCCGGGGCCGCGTCGCTCGTCGAGCGCGGCGTGTACCCCTTCGTCGTGCCGTTCCGGCCGCTGCCGGGCACCCTCGCGGTGCGCGACGGCGCCACCGGGCCGACCGCGGAGGTCGTGGCCGACGTGACGTCGCGCGTGGCCCGCCTGCTGCGCGAGGCCGGGATGTCGGGCGCCGACCAGGGCGCCGGGTGCGCCGCCTGCGGGGCGTGCAGCGCGCTGCCGGCGGCCGGAGGATGACCCTCCGACGCGCTCCCTCCCGCGGAGGCGGCATCGACACCGGCGGTCTCGGGCTCGGCGAGGTCCTCACCGGGGCCGCGCCCGCCCGTCCGGCCTTCACGATCGAGCCCACCGGTGACCTCGCGGCCTACCACGTGCTGCGCCGGGAGGTGTTCGTCGAGGAGCAGGGGCTGTTCGGCGGGCCCGGGAGCGACGGCACCGACCGCGACGACCGCGACGACGACCCCCGCCTGGTCGTCCTCGCCGCCCACGACCGCGACGGCACGTTCCTCGGCGGCGTCCGGCTCGGGCCGGTCACCGACCACGACATCGGCTGGTGGTTCGGCGGGCGGCTCGCCGTCACCCGCGCCGGGCGAAGGCTGCGCGGGGTCGGGGCGGCGCTGGTCCGCGCGGCCCGCGCGCACGCCGAGGCGGCCGGCGCCCTGCGCTTCGACGCCGAGGTGCAGGCGGCCAACGAGCGCTACTTCGCCCGCCTGGGCTGGAGCCGCGTCCGCGACGTCACCGTCGCCGGGCGCCCGCACGTCCTCATGCGCGCCCCGATCGGCCGCCTCGCCGCGGCCGCCGCGAGCAAGCAGCCCCTCGGTGGCCTGCTCGACGGCTTCCACCTGGGCGGCGCGGGCTTCGTCGGCGACGACGGCGCCCCCGTCCCCGGCACGGACGTGATCGCCGCCTGCGACGCGATCCTGCCGTCGATGGTGGAGCGCGACCCGGAGTGGGCCGGCTGGTGCGGCGTGCTCGTCAACCTCAACGACCTGGCCGCGATGGGCGCCGCCCCGCTCGGCCTGCTCGACTCCGTGGCCGGGCGGGACACCGCGTTCGTCGGCCGCGTGCTGGCCGGCCTGCGCGACGCCGCCCGCGCGTACGACGTGCCGGTCCTGGGCGGCCACACGCAGGTCGGTGTGCCCGCGGCCCTGTCGGTCACGGCGCTGGGCCGCACGGACGCGCCCGTCCCCGGTGGGGGCGGGCGACCCGGGCAGCGCGTCCGGCTCACCGCCGACCTCGGCGGCGGCTGGCGCCCCGGCTACTCCGGGCGCCAGTGGGACTCCACGAGCACCCGCCGCACGGCGGAGCTGCGGGCGATGCTCGGGGCGGTCGGCGCCGCGCGTCCGGCCGCCGCCAAGGACGTCTCGATGGCCGGCGTCGCGGGCACGCTCGGGATGCTGGCCGAGGCGGGCGGCTGCGGGGCCGTGCTCGACGTCGCCGCCGTCCCGCGCCCGGCCGGTGCCACCGCGGGCGACTGGCTCACCTGCTTCCCCGGCTTCGCCGTCCTCACCGCCGACGACGCCGGGCGCCCCGGCCTCGACGCCGGACCGGCCACGGGCGCGGAGTGCGGCGAGCTCGTGCCCGGCGGCGGCGTGGCGCTGCGCTGGCCCGACGGCGAGCTGACCGACGCCGTCCCGGCCGCGGTCACCGGCATGGGGCGGGCGTGACCGCCGTCCGCGGGACCTGAGGGTGCCCCGGCTCGCGGCCGTCGCCGCCGCGTTCGGCCGCGACCTCGACCACGCCGTCGAGCGCGTCGCCACCCTCGTCGGGCACGCGCGCCGCGACGGCGTCGACCTGCTCGTCCTGCCCGACGCCGCCCTCGGCGGCTACCTCACCCGGCTCGGGCCCGGCGCCGAGCCGCCGCCCGCGCTGGAGCCCGACCACCCGGCGCTGCTCGCGGTGCGCGCGCTCGCCGGCGACATGGTCGTGTGCGTCGGCTACCGGGAGGCCGACCGCGGCCGCTGCTACAACACCGCCGTCTGCCTGCACGGCGACGGCGTGCTGGGCACGCACCGGAAGGTGCACCAGCCGCCGGGGGAGTCGGGCGTCTACGCGGCGGGTGAGGTGTTCACGGCGTTCGACACCCCGGTCGGGCGCCTGGGCATGCTGATCGACTACGACAAGACCTTCCCCGAGTCGGCCCGCGCGCTGGCCCTGGACGGCGCGCAGGTGCTCGCGTGCCTCTCGGCGTGGCCGACGAACGTCACCAACCGGGCGTCGCGGATGAGCCAGGACCGCCAGTCGCGGCTGTTCGACCTCTACGACCGCGCCCGCGCCGCGGAGAACCAGGTCGTGCTGGTGTCGTCGAACCAGACCGGGACGCTCGGCGGGATGCGCTTCCTCGGGCAGGCCAAGGTCGTCGGGCCGGGCGGGGACGTGCTGGCCCGCACGTGGGCGAAGGCCGGGATCGCCGCGGCGGACGTGGACGTCGACGGCGAGGTCGGGTCGGCCCGCCGCGTCCTGCACCACCTGGACGAGCGGCGGCCCGGTGCCTACCGCTGAGCGCGTCGCCCTGCTGACGTACTCGACGAATCCGCGCGGGGGCGTCGTGCACACCCTGGCGCTGGCCGAGGCGCTCGCCGACCGGGGCGTCGACGTCACGGTGTGGAGCCTCGGGCGCGGCGGCGACAGCGCGTTCTTCCGTCCCGTCGACCCGCGGGTCGCGGTGCGGCTCGTGCCGCTGCCCGAGATCGACGGCGAGTCGGTGGGAGAGCGCGTGGTGCGCTCGATCGCGGTGCTCGGGGCCGCACTGGAGGGCACCTACGACGTCGTGCACGCCCAGGACTGCATCACCGCGAACGCGGCGGCCGCGGCCGGGCGCACGGGCGTCGTCCGGACCGTCCACCACATCGACCACTTCACGACCCCCGAGCTCGCCCGCTGCCACGAGCGCGCGATCCGCGAGCCGTCCGCGCACGTCACGGTGTCGGCCGCGGTCGCCGCCGAGCTGCGCGCGGGCTGGGGGATCACGGCGACGGTGATCGGCAACGGCGTGGACGCGGCGCGGTTCGCCGCGGCCGCGGGGCCGGCCGGGGCGTCCGGGCGCGCGGCCTGGTCGGCGCGACTGGGGCGCTACGTCCTGGCCGTCGGCGGGATCGAGCCGCGCAAGGGCAGCCTCGCGCTGCTGGAGGCGTACGCGCTGCTGCGGCGCGAGCACCCGGACGTGGCGCTGGTCGTCGCGGGCGGGGAGACGGTCTTCGACCACCGCGCCTACCGCGCGGAGTGGGAGGCCCGGGCCGCCGCGCTCGGCGTCGCGCCGGTGGTGCTCGGTCCCGTCGACGACGCCCTGCTGCCCGCGCTCGTCGCCGCGGCCTCCGCGTTCGCGTTCCCGTCGACGAAGGAGGGGTTCGGGCTGGCCGCGATGGAGGCGCTGGCGGCCGGGGTGCCGCTGGTGGTGTCGGACCTGCCGGTGCTGCGCGAGACGTTCACCGGGGCCGCCGAGTTCGCCGCCGACCCGCCCGCGCTGGCCGCCGCGCTGGGCCGCGCCCTCACCGCGCCCGACCCCGCCCGGCGCGCCGCGGGGCGGGCGCTGGCCGCCCGGTGCACGTGGTCCGGGGCCGCCGACCGGCACCTGGACTTCTACCGTTCGTTGCCGCCGGGAGGTCACCGGTAGTCTCGTCCGAGCACTTGCGGAAGGGATTCACATGAGCGGCCACTCCAAGTGGGCTACCACCAAGCACAAGAAGGCCGTCATCGACGCCCGCCGCGGCAAGATGTTCGCGAAGCTGATCAAGAACATCGAGGTCGCCGCGCGCACCGGCGGCGGTGACCTCGACGGCAACCCGACGCTGTTCGACGCCGTGCAGAAGGCGAAGAAGAGCTCGGTCCCCAACGACAACATCGACCGCGCCGTCAAGCGCGGCTCCGGGGCCGACGCGGGCGGCGCCGACTACCAGTCGATCACCTACGAGGGCTACGGGCCCAACGGCGTCGCGCTGCTCATCGAGTGCCTCAGCGACAACCGCAACCGCGCCGCCACCGAGGTCCGCGTCGCGATGACCCGCAACGGCGGCGCGATGGCCGACCCCGGCTCCGTGGCGTACCTGTTCACGCGCAAGGGCGTCGTGATCGTGCCGAAGGCCGGCGAGCTGACGGAGGACGACCTGCTCCTCGCGGTGCTCGACGCGGGAGCGGAGGAGGTCAACGACCTGGGCGACAGCTTCGAGGTCGTCTCCGAGGCCACCGACCTCATCGCGGTGCGCACGGCGCTGGTGGAGGCGGGCATCGAGTACGACTCGGCCGACCCCACCTTCGTCCCGTCGATGACCATCCCGCTCGACGCCGAGGGCGCCCGCAAGGTCTTCCGCCTCATCGAGGCGCTGGAGGACAGCGACGAGGTGCAGAACGTCTACGCGAACTTCGACGTGAGCGACGAGGTGATGGCCGAGGTGGGCTGAGCCCACCCGGCCCCCCGCGAGTCGCGCTCTCGTTGCGCGCGAGTCGCGGTGGGCGGTGCGTCAGCGCGTCCGGAACACCGCCACCCGCGCCGCCCGGACCGACCGACCGCCCGCGTCCAGGCCCGGTTCGAGCAGCGCCGCCACCGTGCGGTCGGCGGCCGGGTCGTCGGTCGCCACCACCTCCGCCGCCTCCATCTGCGTTCCGCGGAACGCGGAACCGGGCGCCGGGGCCACCACCGCGCCCCCGCGCCCGACGATCAGCCGCTCCAGCCCGCCCGCGACGGCGGTGAAGGCGGCCCGCTCGCGGCGGGAGCGGGCGGTGGCGGCGCAGGCGCTCGCGTCCGTGTAGAGCGCGTGCAGGTCGACCAGCAGCGCCACGTCGGGCCCGGCGGAGGCGGGGGCGTCGGCCAGGGCGGCCAGCGCGGCGGACTGGCGGGTGAGCAGCCGGGTGACGTCGTCGATCTTGTCGGCGAGGTCCCGGGCGGAGGGTTCCGGGGCCGTGGGCACGCTCCGACGCTATCGCTAGGGTGCCGCTCGTGGCCGTCCACGGTATCGATCTCGGCACCACGAACTCCGCCGTCGCCCGGACCGGCCCCGACGGGCGGCCGCAGGTGCTCGCCGGCATGTCCGGTGCCCCGACGACGCCGTCGGTGGTGCTGTTCGCCTCCGGCACCGAGCACGTCGTGGGGGAGGGCGCGCGGCGCGAGGCCCGGCTCGACCCGGAGCACGTCTGCACGCTGGTCAAGCGGCGGATGGGCGACGCGGAGTGGCGGTTCGTCGCGCACGGCACGGGCTGGTCGGCGCCGGCGGTGTCGTCGCTGATCCTGAAGTCGCTGGTGGCCGACGCCGCGTTCGCCACCGGTGAGACGCCGACCGCCGCCGTGATCACCGTCCCGGCCTGGTTCGGCGACGAGGAGCGGCGCGCCACCGTGCTCGCCGGGACCTACGCGGGCCTCGACGTCGTCGACGTCCTGTCCGAGCCCATCGCCGCCGCCCTGGCCTACGGCTTCGCCCGCCTCGACGGCTCGCCGGAGATGGTGAAGGGCGCGGCCCACGAGACCGTCCTGGTCTACGACCTCGGCGGCGGCACGTTCGACGCCACCGTCATCGAGCTCGCCGACCGCCGCATCTCGGTGCTCGCCGTGGAGGGCGACCACCAGCTCGGCGGCGCCGACTGGGACGAGCGCATCGCCCTGCACCTCGCCCGCCGCTTCTGCGAGCAGAACCCCGATGCCGAGGACCCGATGGACGACGCCGCGGGCACGCAGGCGCTGGTCCTGGCCGCGGAGCGGGCGAAGCACGTGCTGTCGGAGTCGACGAGCACCGACGTCGTCGTCACCCACGACGGCGCCCGCGCGGCGGTCACGCTCACCCGCGCCGAGCTGGAGTCGATGACGGCGTCGCTGCTGCGGCGCACCGTCGACCTCACCCGCTCCTGCCTGGCCGAAGCCGCCCGCCGCGGGGTGCCGCGCGTCGACCGGGTGCTGCTCGTCGGCGGTTCCTCGCGCATGCCCGCCGTCGCCGACGCCCTGCTCACCGAGCTCGACCTCGACGCGAAGCTGCACGATCCCGACCTCGCCGTCGCCCGCGGCGCCGCGCTGTACGGGGAGAAGAAGGAGCTCGAGCGGATGGTCGCGGCCGACCTGCGCACCCGCGGACGCCTGCGCGACGGCGCGCCGCTGGAGGACGCCGCCCCCGCCGACCTCGACGACGCCGCCCGCCGCGTCGCCGACGCCTACGCCGTGCCGCTGGCGCAGGTGCGCCGCGCGGTGGAGGTCCGCGTCGACACCGTCGTCTCGCGCGGGTTCGGCGTGCTCGCCCTCAACTCCTCGGCGGGCCGGCTCGAACCGACCTGGCTGGTGCACCGCAACGACCGCCTCCCGATCCGCACCAGCCGCAGCTTCGGCACGGTGCGCGCCGACCAGGCGGTGATCGCGCTGACCGTCGTCGAGCAGCAGGGGCAGGCCGAGTCCTCGCGGGCGGAGGACGCGAAGGTGCTGGTCGTCGGCGAGATCACCGGCATCCCGCCCGGCTACGACGAGGGCAGCGAGGTGCGCGTGAGCTTCGAGATGGGCTTCGACGGCGTCCTGCACGTCACCGCGTTCCACGTCGACGCCGGGCTGCCGCTGACCCTCACCGTGACGACCGGCGCCACGCTCTCGCAGGCCGAGGTCGCCCGCGAGCGCGACCGGCTCGGCAGGCAGCGGCGGCGGGAGTGAACGGGTTCGACCCCGCCGACTACCGCCGGCGCGTGCTGGCCGCGGTGCTCAAGCGCGGCGGCCCGGAGAGCTCCGACCCGTTCGAGCTCTACGACCTCCCCGTCGACGACGACCTCGACGACGCCGCGGTCGCCGAGCGCGTCGCGGCCGTGTGGGGCTTCTGGCAGCGCCAGCGCGACCACCCCAAGTACCGCGTGCTCGCCGCCGAGCTCGTGGCCGGGCACGAGGCCCGCAGCGCCGAGCTCCTCGACGCCGGCCGCCGCCGCACCGCCGCCGCGCGGGTGCGGGCCCAGCGCGAGCAGCGCGACGCCCAGCGCTACGCCCTGCTCGACGCCGCCGTCGCCCGGCTCGTCGACCGCCACCGCGGGATCCCGGCCGACAAGGTCGAGGGGCTGCACGAGGTCGGCGCGCTGGCCGGTCTCACCCCCGAGGAGGTCACCGCGCGGCTGCGCCGGCACCGCCGGGTCGCCGCGGGGGAGCAGGAGCGGCCGTCGGGCGTCCCCGTCGAGCGCCGCCGGCAGGTGCGCGCCCTGCTCGACGAGTTCGGGCGCCTCACCGACGCCCCCGCCCCGCCGACGCTGCTCGCCCTGCTCGGGCTCGACGCGTCGGCGACCGGGCCGCAGGTGCGCGCCGGGGCCGGGGCGTGGCGCTCGCGGGCCCGGGAGCTGCCGCCGAACCGGCTGCGGACCGTCGTCGACGAGCTGCTCGTGCACGTCGCGGAGCTGCTGGAGCCGGGCGCCGCCGCCGTGGCCGCCTACCTCGACGCCGTCGCCGCCGACGTCACCGAGCACCTGCGGCCCCGCATCCGCGCCGCCGTGCTGGTGGAGGACCGGCTCGTCGCCGAGGACCACGCCCACCTGCTCGACGAGGCCCGCGCCCTGGGCCTGGACGACGCCCGGGCGCGCGCGGTGCTGGCCGCGGTCGCGCGGGAGCTCGGGGCGCCGATCGAGACGGACCCGGTGCCGGCCGCCCCGCCGCCGCCCACCCCGCCACCCGCGCCACCGCGCGAGCGCGGCTGGGAGGCCCCGCTCCGGGCCGCCCGCGCCGCCCTGCGCGCCGCCCGGCCGGGTGAGGCCCGCCGGCTCGTCGAGGCCGCCCGCCGGCTCGCGGGTCCGGAGGGGGCCACGCCGGTGCGGGCGGTGGCCGACGAGATCGCCGGGGTCCTCGACGAGGCGGCGCGGCGCTGGACCGCGGCGTCGGCCGCCGTGGACGCCCGCCGCTCCACCGAGGCCGCCGAGCACCTGGAGCACCTCGACCGCACCGCGCGCGACGTCCCCGACCCCCGCGGTGCCGACCTGGACGACCTCCTCGCCCGGGTGCGCCGCGACGTCGCCCGCGCCGACGCCGCGGTCGCCGCCGCCCTCGCCGGACCCGCGGCCGACCGGGCCGCGGCCCTGCTCGCCGTGCTCGGCACCTGCCCCGGCCACCCCGGCGCCGAGGCCGCGCTGGCCGCGATCCCGGTGGAGCCCCCGTCCTGGGTGCGGGCCGCCCGCGACGGCCGCGGCGACGTCCTCGTCGTCTGGGAGGCCTCGCCGACGCCGCAGGTCCGCTACAAGGTCTCGCGCCGGCGCCCCGACGGGTCGTGGCAGGTCGTCGGCCGCGTCACCGACACCTCCGTGCTCGACGGCGGCGCCCCGCCCGCGGTGGAGGCCCCGGTGTACGCCGTGGAGGCCGTGCAGGCCGGGCGCAGCTCCGCGGCGGTCCGGTCGGACGAGCGGACGCCCCCGAGCACGCCGCCGCCGGTCGAGGCCCCGGTGTCCGGGGTCGCCGGGCCGAGCGCCGTCCGCGCCGAGCGCGGCCCCACCGGGTCGGTCGTCGTCCGCTGGACCGGTCCGCCCGGCGCCGAGTACCGCGTGCGCTGCGCGATGCCCGGCGGCCGGTGGCGCGTCGTCGGGCGCACCCGCGAGCACGAGATCGAGGACGGCGGCGCCCCGGACGGGCCGCTGCCGGGCTACACCGTCAGCGCGTCGGTCGGCGGCGAGCGCTCCGCCGAGGTGCCCACGACCTGAGAGCCCACGGGACTGCCCGCCGCGATTCCGGGCACACTGGGGCGGGCGCGACACGAGCGTGGAGATCCGCACCGGCTACCGTGGCGTCGCATCCGTGCCAATCGGACATCGGTTGCGGACATCGAGGCCACAGGGGAACAGGACCATCAGGACATGAACCTTCGCATCTTCGGCTGGTCGTACGCGGTGACGGTCGTGTCGCTCGTCGTCGCCTTCCTCTACGGCAGCTGGCAGGCGCTCATCCTGTGCGCCATCCTCGGCGTCCTCGAGGTGTCGCTGTCCTTCGACAACGCGGTCGTCAACGCCACGATCCTCGAGCGGATGAGCGAGTTCTGGCAGCGCATCTTCCTGACGATCGGCATCTTCATCGCCGTGTTCGGCATGCGGCTGGTGTTCCCGCTGCTCATCGTCGGCATCACGGCGAACCTGAACCCGATCGAGGCGGTCACGCTGGCCCTGGAGCGGCGTCCCGAGGACGACCCCACGAGCTACGCGTACCTGCTCAACGAGGCCTACCCGCAGATCGCCGCGTTCGGCGGCATGTTCCTGTTCATGCTGTTCCTGGACTGGATGTTCGAGGACCGCGACATCAAGTGGCTCCGCCCGATCGAGAAGTTCCTCGCCCGCATCGGGCAGATCGAGCGGATCTCCGTCGTCATCGCCGTGGTCGCGCTGGTGCTTCTCTCCCAGGTGCTCGCGGAGGACCCCGCCGTCGTGCTGCTCGCCGGCGCGCTCGGCCTCGTCACCTACCTCGGCGTGCAGGGCCTCGGGCAGTACTTCGAGTCCGTCGGCCAGGCGCAGATGGAGGACGTCGAGGAGGGCGACGCCCCCGGCCGCAACGGTCAGGGCGGCCCGACCCAGCTCGTGAAGGCGACGGGCAGGGCCGGCTTCTTCCTGTTCCTCTACCTCGAGGTCCTCGACGCGGCGTTCTCCTTCGACGGCGTCATCGGCGCGTTCGCCATCACCCCGGACCCGATCATCATCGCCCTGGGCCTCGGCCTCATCGGCGCGATGTTCGTCCGGTCGCTGACGGTGTTCCTGGTGCGCAAGGGCACGCTGGCCGACTACGTCTACCTGGAGCACGGCGCGCACTGGGCGATCGGCGCGCTCGCGGTCATCCTGCTCATCGGCATCGGTCCGTTCCACGTCGACGAGATCGTCACCGGCCTCATCGGCGTCGTGTTCATCGGCGCCGCGTTCTTCTCCAGCGTGCGGCGCAACCGCAAGCTCGAGGCGCAGGGCGTCAACACCCACAAGACGGCCGACGAGCTCGCCGCCGAGGCGAAGGCGGAGGCGCCGCGGTGACCGTCTCCCTGCAGAAGGGCCAGCGCGTCTCGCTGGCCAAGCGCGGCGGCGGCTCGCTGTCGGTCGTGCGGATGGGCCTGGGCTGGGACGCGGTGAAGAAGCGCGGCCTGTTCGGCTCGCGCAGCCAGTCGATCGACCTCGACGCCTCGGCGCTGCTGTTCGACGCCTCCGGCGCTCTCGTCGACGCCGTCTGGTTCCGCCAGCTGCGCAGCAAGGACGGCTCCGTCCAGCACACCGGCGACAACCTGACCGGCGCGGGCGAGGGCGACGACGAGTCGGTCGTCGTCGACCTCGGACGGCTCTCACCCGCCGTCACGCAGATCGTGTTCACGGTGAACTCGTTCACCGGACAGGACTTCTCGCAGATCGAGAACGCGTTCTGCCGGCTCGTCGACGAGACGACCGACGAGGAGCTGGCCCGCTACGAGCTGTCGGGCTCGGGGAAGCACAACGCGCAGATCATGGCGAAGGTGAGCCGCGACGGCCAGGGCGGCTGGAGCATGACGGCGATCGGCGCGATCGCGTCGGGCCGGACGTTCCAGGACCTGCTGCCGGCGACGGCCGCGCACCTCTAGCCCGGGAACACCTCGTGAGCGGCAACCGTGGCCAGGGCCACGGTTGCCGCTCACGGTCGTTCTAGAGGTCGAACTCCGACGGCGAGATGCCCACCGCCAGGCAGGCCTCGCGGACGGCCTGCTGCTCGTCCTTGTCGAAGTCGCCGTCGGCCCCGCCGACGATGATCCCGACCTGGATCACGGCGCGCGCCGCGGGCGGGTCCTTCTTCAGCTTGCCGATCGTGGCGATGGCCTCGACCTTGCCGAACTCGTAGTCCGACTCCAGCTTCGACGCGTAGAACGTGAAGTGGTCCTGCAGCTCGCTGGGCGGAAAGACCTTCAGCGCCTCGTTGCTGCCGATGAAGCCGGCGGTCTTGCGACGCTCCTCGGCGCTGATCGTGCCGTCGGCGGCGGCGATGAGCGCGCACATCGCCATGCTCGCCTTCGCGAAGTCCTTGGACTTGAACTTGGCGACCTCGGTGGTCGCCGTGGCCTGCAGGCCGGCCATGCGGGTCTTGAGCTGGTCGAAGAAGCCCATGGTGTCGCAATCGTCCTCTCGTCGGAGGGTTCACACCCTGCCATGCGCCGGCAGGCGGCTCTGCACCGCCGACATCTGCACTGTCGACAACTGCACTGCCAACTCCCGCAGGGTGCCCAGGAGTTCCGCACCGGCGGCACCACCGCTCGCGGAGGTGACGGTGAGGGTGTCGAGCGCGAAGCCGGTGTCGTGCAGCTCGCCGTGCGCGGGGCGGACGGCGCGGTCGGCGGCGGTGAGCAGGTCGGCGTCGAGCAGCGAGTCGCCCGCCGCGAGCAGCGTGCCGGCGCCGACGCGCTCGCAGACCTCCCGCGCGGCGGCCGACTTCGTCAGCGCCCGCGGCACCGCGTAGACCTTGCGGCCCTGCAGCGACACCGTCCAGCCGCGCTCGGCGCACCAGGCGCCCAGGGCGTCGACCCAGCCGTCGGGGAGGGTGGGGCGGTCCACGACGGCGTAGGCGAACAGGTCGTCGGCCGTGCGCCGGTTGAGCACGAACGTCCCGCTGACGGCGGCGAGGTGCGACTCGACCTCGGCCAGCGGCGCGCACCCGGCCAGGCGCCCGCGGACGTCCGCGGCCCAGTCGGGATCGGGGACGCCGTCGACGAGCAGGTGCCCGCCGTTGGCCGCGATCGCGTACCGCGGGGGTGGCCCGGGCAGGTGGACGCGGGCGAGCTGCTCGCGCGTGCGGGTCGTGGTCGGGACGACCTCGGCGACCTCGCGCAGCGCCGTGAACGCCGCCACCCCGTCCTCGGTGAGGAACGACAGCGGCACGCCGCGGTAGACCTCGACGCACAGCAGCCGCGGGGCCTCGTGGTCGGGCACCCGCAGGTCCAGCGCCGCGGCGGAGTAGATGACGGTGCGGTCGAGGTCGAGGCAGGCGACGATCACCGCGACGCCGCGCCCTCGGCCGGCACGGCCCGCCCGTCGGCCCCGGTGGCGCCCCGCGTGTAGCGCGGGTGGATCAGCCCGACGCAGCTGTAGGGCAGGTCGCCGACCTCCTCCACCGGCACGCCGCGCTGCGCGGCCAGCAGCCGCACGTGCGCGAGGTCGGCCTCGGGCGCACCGGCGCGCACCAGCACCTTCCACGGCACGCGGCGCAGCAGCACGCGGGTGGTCTCGCCGACGCCGGGCTTGACCAGGTTGACGTCACCGATGCCGTGCTCGTCGACGATCCGCTCGACCGCGGCCCAGCCGGCGTGGTCGGGCTCGCGGTCGGCGGGCTCGCTCGTGTCGTCGACCAGCGGGAACGCGGCGGTGACGGCGTCGAGGAACGCGTTGGAGACGTCGGCGCCCGCGAGCTCCCGGTAGAACTTCGCGCCGTGGTACTGCCCGGGGCCGATCAGCCGGTCGTTGAGCACGGTGCGCGAGACGAGCCCGGACACCGTCGAGTTGAGGCAGGCCGACGCGATCAGCCAGTCCTCGCGGGTGCCGAACGTGCGGGCACAGCGGCCGGGGTCGGCGAGTACGGCGAGGTCGGGGTCGAACGGGGTGCCCGCCAGCGCCGCGGCCAGCTCGCGGTTGATCGCGCCCTTGCCCGTCCAGCCGTCGACGAACACGACGCGCGCGGGGTCGTGGTGCTCGGCGAGGTGGGCGAGCGCGAGGGTGTCGATGCCGCGGCCGCGCACGATCGAGACGGCGTAGTGCGGCAGGTCGACGCCGTGGCGGGCCTGCGCCCAGCGCCGCAGCAGGATGCCGACCGGGGTGCCCGCCCGCGCCAGCGACGCCAGCACGACGCCCGGGCCGCGCTCGCGCAGGACGAGCTCGGTGACGGTGCCGACGGCCCGCGCCAGCCGCGTCGCGGTGGCGTCGAGCGCGGAGCGGTACACGGCGAGGTAGGCCTCGTCGGGCTGGAACTCCACGGGCAGCGACTCGGCGTAGTGCGCCCCGCCGCTCTGCACGGCCTCCTCGCGCTCCTCCGTGGGCGCCTCCAGCTCGACGCCGGAGAGGTCGGTGAGCAGCCAGCCCACCTCGTCGGCGGCGTAGCTGCCGAACGCGGGGCCGCGCAGGGGCTCGGGCGTGCTCGTCATGGGGTGATCACCAGGGTGGTCCTCCGGGTCAGCGGGGCCAGTGCGGGGAGCAGGCCCGCGCGCAGGGCGGGGGTGTCGGCGGGCGGGTCGACGACCACGACGACGTGGTCGAAGGAGCCGGGTCCGCCGAGGTTGTAGGCGAAGCGCGGGCCCGGCCCGTCGGCGGGGTCGTCGTGCGCCGGGAAGGTGATCCCGGTGCGCAGGGCGTAGCCCGGCTCGTCGACGACGACGGCGGGGGAGCGGCTGGTGGTGGAGAACAGGACGGTGCAGCCGGCGTCGGCGAGGGTCTGCGCGAGCCGCAGCGGCAGCGCCATCAGCTCCTCGGTGCCCAGCACCAGCGTCCGCTCCCCGGGCCGCACGCCCAGCGAGCGGGCCAGCGCGGGCAGGGCGGCGTCGAGGGCGGCGTGGTGGGCGGCGAGGAAGCCGTGGCGGCCGCCGTCGGGGAGGCCGTCGGGCAGGTCGAGCACCACCCGCGAGTCGGGCTCTCGTGGCGCGCGTGTCGGGGTGGGCGGCTCGGGCGCCACCCCGGCGCGGACGGCGTCGGCGCGCGCCAGCACGTCGTCGGGCAGGTCGACCGCGGCCCGGCACAGCGCGACCACGTCGAGCCGCGCCCCGAGCGCCGCCACCTCGGCGACCAGCGACGACCCCGCCGGCCGCGCGTCGACCAGCGTCGCCACGACGTACCGCTCCCGCGGGGCGACGGCGTGCAGGGCGGTGATCGTGTTGAGGACCGTGCGGCCGGTGCTCAGCTCGTCGTCGACCAGGACCAGGGGGCGCCCGCCGCGCAGCAGGGCGGGGTCGGCGGGCAGCAGGAGGTGGTCGGTGGCGTGCGAGTGCTCCTCGCTGAAGCCGCCCGCCGACGCGATGCCGGGCACCGGACGCCGCGTGGAGTGCAGGTAGTCGGCGGTCAGCGCCTCCGCGACGGTGTGCCCGAGCGCGGTGGCGGTCTCGGCGTAGCCCAGGACCAGCGCGTCGAGCGCCGACCGGGACGCCCCGGCGGTGAGCCCGAGCGTGATCGCCGCGCCCGGCTCCCCCCGGACGGCGGCGTGCAGCAGGTCGACCGGCAGCGCCCGCGGCTCCCGCCCGTCGAGCACGTCGGCGGCCAGCCCGCCCAGCAGCAGCCCGCCCGCCCGCACCAGCCGCGGGTCGGTCGGGACGTGCTTGCCGAGCACGCGGGAGACGAGGAGCTGGGCGCGGCGCGGGTTGCGGCGCAGCGCGAGGCCGAGCAGCACCGCGGGGTCGGCGCCGGGACCGGCGGCGCGGACGTGCACACCGAGCCGGTCGGCGACCGAGGACGTGGAGAGGGTCACCGGCGCAGTGTCCGGCACGGGATCGGCACGGGATCGGCTCGGGTCACCGCGGCAGGCTGGCGGCCAGGAGGTCGACGAAGGACACGCCCTCGCGCGCGACCCCGAACACCCGCGACTGCAGCGCGGTGAGCCGGGCCCAGGCCATGTGCGGGCGGATCTCGTTCATCTTGTTGCCGTGCCCCGACGCCATGACGCCGCTGGCGCGCCCGGCCCCGAGGACGGCGCTGGCGTCGCGGTACTCCTCGCTCGACACCACCGACAGCGCGTTGACGACCGACACGTGGCTCGGGTGGATCGCGGTCTTGCCGTGCAGCCCGTTGGCCTTGTCCATGCCGACCTCGCGGATCAGGCCGTCGATCGCCCTCGACACCAGGCGGCTGCGCAGCTCCGGCTCGTCGTGCTCGTCGAACGGCGTGGTGCGCAGCTGCGGCTTGAACAGCCGCTCGGCCGCGGAGTAGTACTCCCAGACCGGGCCGGTGACGGTGAAGCCGGTGCCGTCGGCGCGCCCCAGCACGTTGACGACGTCGGCGATCAGGTTGCTCACGACCTTGACGTCGTAGATCGTCAGGTCGGGGGAGCGGCGCAGCCCGTAGAGGGCGCAGAGGTCGGTGGCGCCGAGGCGGACGGCGAGGATGCGGCGGCGGTCGCGGTGCAGCAGCGCGCGCAGCCGGGTCAGCTCGTCGACGCGGGTCTCGGCGTAGAGGACCGCGCCGGACTCGATCACCGGCATGGCGAGCAGCCGGCGTCCGCCGAGGCGGTCGGCGTCGTCGAGGGCGTGCAGGTACTCGGTGCCCGACGCGGCGGTGAACTTGGGCAGCACGAAGCCGTCGAGGACCCGCACGGCCCGCCCCAGGCGCGCCACCAGCGCGGGCATCTGCCGCGGCTCGCGCACCCGCACGAACAGCAGCGGCAGCTCGGCGCCCGCATCGGCGTGCAGCTCGGTGAACGCGCGCACGAGGTTCTCCTCGGCGTGCTCCACCTGCTCGTCGGCGATGGAGTCCTCCAGGCAGACGACCACCGACGTGACGCCGGCGGCCGCCTGCTTGGTGATGTCGGCGACCAGTGCGGGGCGGTCGGCCGGCATGTACAGCGTGGCGCCGAGCGCCACCGACAGCAGGTCCAGCCCGCTGTCGCGGGTGAAGTGCTCCGGTGGACGCTCGAACAGCTCGTCCTGCTCGGATGCGGACAGGTAACCGAAGTGCCTCAACGCCGTACCCCCATCGCCGTGTGTCTCAGGACGGAGCCACCGCGCTGTGGCCGGTCTAGCGGGTCACTTCCGGCCGCGGGCCCAGTCCATGCCCCAGCCGTACGCGCGGTCGACGTCGGCCTGCCCGCCGCGGATGTAGCGGACCTCGCGGTTCACGACCAGTTCGCCGCCGCGGTTCTCCAGCATCGCGATCACGCACGTCGGTGAGCCCGGGTCGGACTCGTCGAGGCGGACCTCGATCTCGGGGCCCCCGGCCGGGAACAGCGTGACGACGCCGTCGGCGCTCGCCCAGTTGGGCGTACCTTCGTAGATGAACGTGAACACCAGGATGCGCCGGATCTCGTTGATCCGGGACAGGTCGATGAACATGTTCTCGCCGCCGACGTTCGACCCCGAGCGGTCGTCGCCGTCGAGCCGGATGATCGGCGCGCCCTGGTACGGCGCCTGGAACGCGTTGCCCAGGGCCTGGACCACGCCCTTGCTGCCGTCGGTGAACTCCCAGAGGCAGGCGAGGTCGAGGTCGACGCCCCCGCCGCCGCCCGTGAGCCGGCCGAACAGGCCCTTCTTCTGCGGCGCCGCGCCGGTGCTCCACTGCAGGTTGACCCGCAGCTGACCGGACGCGCCGCCGCCCTTGGTGAGCGAGACGCTCGGCGCCGACTTCGTCAGGGTGACCTTCGACAGCGACACCCCGCCACCGCCTGCGGGCGGGGTCGCTGCGGGCGGCTGCTCGGGCTTGGAGGGACGCTTGTTGTAGTCGATGGCCATGCCGGTAGCCGGCCGGTCAGACGTTGACGCCGAAGTCGCGGGCGATGCCCGCGAGACCCGACGCGTAGCCCTGGCCGACCGCGCGGAACTTCCAGTCGGCGCCGTTGCGGTAGAGCTCGCCGAAGACCATCGCGGTCTCGGTGGAGGCGTCCTCGGTGAGGTCGTAGCGGGCGATCTCGGCGCCGCCGGCCTGGTTGACGACGCGGATGAACGCGTTGCGCACCTGGCCGAAGCTTTGCGAGCGCGTGTCGGCGTCGTAGATGCTGACCGGGAAGACGACCTTGTCGACCTCGGCGGGCAGGCCGGCCAGGTTGACCTTGACCTGCTCGTCGTCGCCCTCGCCCTCACCGGTGAGGTTGTCGCCGGTGTGCTCGACGGTGCCGTCGGGCGTGGTGAGGTTGTTGAAGAAGACGAAGTGCTTGTCGGAGACGGCCTTGCCCTCCGCGTTGAGCACGATGGCGGAGGCGTCGAGGTCGAACTCGGTGCCCGTGGTGGTGCGGACGTCCCATCCGAGGCCGACGATGACGTCGGTGAGCCCCGGGGCCTCCTTGGTCAGGCTGACGTTTCCACCCTTGGTGAGGCTGACTCCCACGTACCTGCTCCGAATCTGTCGTGGGGGGCTCGTTCCCCCCAGTTCTCGCTCTGCAACAGCCGAGTGGATCCGGGCCGAGCATATCGGGACGGACCGGACCGGCTGTCAAGGTGCAAACGGTGAGCACCCGGGCGCAGTTCCCGCCTACCGTGCCCGACATGGACCAGTTCCGCCTGGCGCGGCCGGGCCCGGAGCACGCCGGTGAGCTGCTGACGGTGCAGCGCGCCGCCTACGTCACCGAGGCGCAGCGCTACGACGCGCCGCACATCCCGCCGTTGGTCGAGACGCTCGACGAGGTGCGCGCCGACCTCGCGGGCGACGTCCCCGCGGTCGCGGCGTGGCTCGGGCCGCGCCTGGTCGGGTCGGTCCGCGGGCGCGTCGACGGGGGGCGGATGGAGATCGCGCGCCTCACCGTCGCCCCGGACCAGCAGGGCCGCGGGCTGGGGCGGGCGCTGCTGGCGGCCGTCCACGCGGCCGCGCCGGCGCCGGTGGAGCGCTTCTGGCTGGTCACGGGCGCGCGGAGCGACGACAACCGGCGCCTGTACGCCGCGGCGGGCTACGTCGACGCCGGCTCGGTGGTCGACGCGGCGGGCGTCGGGCTGGTGCGGATGGAGCGCGGGCGGGAGGACTCGGCGGAGCAGGACCGCCCGGTCCGGGACGGCTCGGCCCGGGACGTATCAGCACGGTGTGGTCACGGTTCTGCTGGAGGCCCGGCGGGGGGATGACACTGCCGTTCCGTCGGGGACGTCGTTCGTCGCGCCAGGCCGGCCAGCGGGGCCGGCGGATCGGAGTGCCGGAGCATGAGCACCTCCTCGGGCCCGCCGCCGGGCTGGTACCGGGCCGCGGACGGCCGCTGGTACCCGCCGCCGACCCAGCAGCAGTACGGGTACGGGCCCCCGCAGTACGGACCCCCTCCCGGCGGTCCGCAGTACGCGGCCGCCCCGCCTCCCGCGCCGAAGCGCCGAGGGCCCGGCCGGGCGCTGCTCGTCGTCGGTGCCGTGGTGGTGGTGCTCGTCGTTCTCGGGGCGATCGCGCTCAACCGGCTCGTCACCGGGATCGGGGAGAGCGTCGGCGGGCTGGCCGGCGGCACCGGCTGCGACGCCGTGAGCACCGAGGCCGTCGACGGCGCGCTGGGCGGCACCTACGAGGTCGTGCAGCTCGGCGGGCTGACCGAGATCGCCTCGCCCGTGCTCGACTCCCGGGTGCTGGCCGACGGGACGTCCTGCTGGGCGGTCGAGTCGGGCGAGGGCGGCCGGCTGGCGCGCATCGCGCGGTACTCGGGCTCCGACGCCGCCGAGCGGTTCGCGGCCGAGCGGACGGCGGCGATGGGCACCACGCAGGACCAGGGCGGCGGGATCAGCGTGTCGACCTCGGCGTACTTCAACAAGGACGTCCAGGCGGGCGACGAGGCGTTCTGCACCACCGGCGACTTCTCGGCGTCGGCAGGCGTCCTCGTGCGCACCGGTGACCTGCTGGTCTACGTCTCCACCAACGCCGCGGGCGCCGGCGCGGGCGCCATCCCGGACATCGAGTTCGACCAGGCCGGCGGCCCGTCGGACGCGATCCGGTTCGGCACCGACGACGCCAACTGCGACCGGGCGGTGGCGCTGGCGGCCCAGGTGCGCTGAGGGGGTGCGCTGAGGGGCAGGTGCGGGGCCGGTTCTGTCGGGGGTCGCCCCTAGACTCGGCCAGCGATGAGCCCCGCAGCCCGCACGTCCGCCGCCCCGCCCGCCGCGCCACCGTCGACCGGCAGGCGCCTGCTGCTGCTCGACGGGCACTCCCTGGCCTACCGCGCGTTCTTCGCGCTGCCCGCGGAGAACTTCCGCACGGGCACGGGGCAGACCACCAACGCGGTCTACGGGTTCACCTCGATGCTCATCAACCTGCTGCGCGACGAGGCGCCCACGCACCTCGCGGTGGCGTTCGACGTCTCGCGCAAGACGTTCCGCTCGGAGAAGTTCACCGAGTACAAGGCCAACCGGTCGGCCACGCCGGACGACTTCCGGGGCCAGGTCGACCTCATCAAGGAGGTCCTGCGCGCGCTGTCGATCCCGTTCTTCGCGGTCGACAACTTCGAGGCCGACGACGTCATCGCCACGCTCGCCACGCAGGCTGAGGCCGACGGGTTCCAGGTCGCGATCACCACGGGCGACCGCGACGCGTTCCAGCTCGTCAGCGACAGCGTGATGGTGCTCTACCCGACGCGCGGGGTGTCGGAGCTGGGCCGCATCGACCCGGCGGCGGTCATGGAGCGCTACGGCCTCACGCCCGCCCAGTACCCCGACTTCGCGGCGCTGCGCGGCGACCCCAGCGACAACCTGCCCAACATCCCCGGCGTCGGGGAGAAGACGGCGGCCAAGTGGGTGCGCGAGTTCGGCTCGCTGGCCGAGCTCACCGACCGCGTCGACGAGGTCAAGGGCAAGGCGGGCGACGCGCTGCGCGCCAACCTGGCCAACGTGCTGCTCAACCGCCAGCTCACCGAGCTCATCCGCGACGTGCCGCTCGACGCCGTGCCCGCCGACCTCGAGGTGCGGCCGTGGGACCGCGACGCCGTGCACCGGCTGTTCGACGAGCTGGAGTTCCGGGTGCTGCGCGAGCGGCTGTTCTCCACGCTCGTCTCCGCCGAGCCCGAGGCCGAGGGCGGCATCGAGGTGCAGGGCGCGGCGCTCGCGCCGGGCGCGGTCCGGGCCTGGCTCGACGCCCACGCCCGCGACGGGCGCCGCGTCGGCCTCGCGTTCCACGGCATCACCGGCGGCGCCGTCTCGGGCGACCTGTCGGGCATCGCGCTGGCCGCGGGGGAGCCCTCGGTCGAGGCCCGGGCCGACGGGGCCGACGCGGGCGTGCCGCAGGCCGCCTACCTCGAGGTCACCGCGCTCACGCCCGACGACGAGGCCGCGCTGGGCGAGTGGCTGGCCGACGCGTCGGTGCCCAAGGCCGCGCACGACGCGAAGTCGGCGCTGCACGCGCTGCGCGGGCGCGGCTGGGCCCTGGCCGGGCTCACCAGCGACACCGCGCTCGCCGCCTACCTCACCCGGCCCGGCCAGCGCAGCTTCGACCTCGCCGACCTCGCGCTGCGCCACCTGCGCCGCGAGCTGCGCGTCGACGGGGCGGAGGAGAGCGGCCAGCTCTCGCTGCTCGGCGGCGAGGAGGAGGCCGACGCCGAGCGCGCCAACGGGCAGATGGTGGCGGCGTCCGCGGTGGCCGAGCTGGCCGGCGCGCTCGACGTCGAGCTGGCCGAGAAGGCGGCCACGTCGCTGCTCACCGGCCTGGAGCTGCCGCTGGAGTACGTGCTGGCCGACCTGGAGACGGCGGGCATCGCCGTCGACGGGGAGGCGCTCGCCGCGCTGGAGGCCGACTTCGCCGGGCAGGTGAAGCAGGCCGCGCAGGACGCCTACGCCGTGATCGGCAAGGAGATCAACCTGGGCTCGCCCAAGCAGCTCCAGGTGGTGCTGTTCGACGAGCTCGACATGCCGAAGACCAAGCGCACCAAGACCGGCTACACCACCGACGCCGACGCGCTGCAGACGCTCTACGAGCAGACCGGCAACGAGTTCCTGCAGCACCTGCTGCTGCACCGCGACGCGACGCGGCTCAAGGTCACCGTCGACGGGCTGCTCAAGTCCGTCGCCGACGACGGCCGCATCCACACCACCTACAGCCAGACGATCGCGGCCACCGGGCGCCTGAGCTCCACCGAGCCCAACCTGCAGAACGTGCCGATCCGCACCGCGGCCGGGCGCCGGATCCGGGAGACCTTCGTCGTCGGTGACGGCTACTCCGAGCTCATGACGGCCGACTACAGCCAGATCGAGATGCGGATCATGGCGCACCTCTCGGAGGACGCCGCGCTGATCGAGGCGTTCCGGTCGCGCCACGACTTCCACGCCGAGACCGCGGCCCGGGTGTTCGGCGTCGAGCCCACCGAGGTCACGCCCGCCCAGCGCGCCAAGATCAAGGCGATGAACTACGGCCTGGCCTACGGGCTGTCGGCGTTCGGACTGTCCAACCAGCTGCGGATCTCCACCGAGGAGGCCCGCGGCCTGATGGAGGACTACTTCGCCGGGTTCGGCGGGGTGCGCGACTACCTCGCCGGGGTCGTCGACCAGGCCCGCAAGGACGGCTTCACGGCCACGATCATGGACCGTCGCCGCTACCTGCCCGACCTCACCAGCGACAACCGCCAGCGCCGCGAGATGGCCGAGCGGATGGCGCTCAACGCCCCCATCCAGGGCAGCGCGGCCGACATCATCAAGGTCGCCATGCTCGGCGTGCACCGCGCGCTGGCCGCCGAGGGCCTGCGCAGCCGGATGCTGCTGCAGGTCCACGACGAGCTCGTGCTCGAGGTGGCCGAGGGCGAGAAGGAGCAGCTCGAGGAGCTCGTGCGCCGGGAGATGGCCGCCGCCGCCGAGCTGTCCGTGCCGCTGGAGGTGTCGGTCGGGTACGGCCGGAGCTGGGACGACGCGGCCCACTGAGCGGGCCGCGCCGTCCCGTCCTCCCCCTGCCCGCCCCTCCCGGGTCAGGGCGCGAGGTCCACGCAGATCGTGCCGGTCACGGTCTCGGTGAAGGCGCCGCCCAGGACACCCACGCCCGCCAGTCGCAGGTCGCTGGTGCCCGCGCTGACCCCTGCGAGCTTCCCGGTGCCGGTGAAGCCGGTCGACGCCACATCGAACTCGATGTCGTTGTTCGCGCTCGTCACGACGAGGGTGCCGGCCACGTCGACGGCGAGGGTCGCCCGGTTCACCGTGAACGCGACGGTGCCCGTGAGGTGAAGGCTCCCGTCCGCGTTCGGGACGGCCGTGAACTCTCCGGTGGTGGTCCCGGTCAGCAACCCGGCCCCGCGGATGGTCGCCACGGTCGTGCCCGGGCCGGTCTCGTACCCGGCGCCCCGACCGTCGATCACGTGGCACTCCTCGTCCGCCTGCGCCACCCCGGGCGCGACGACGCCGAGCGCCGCGGCGGCGAGCAGGGCGGTCAGGACGCGCCCGCCGGCCCGCACCTCACACCCCCGCCGGTGTCGGTAGCGCGCCGAGCTGGACGAGCATCGTCATGGCGTCGAGGTGGTGGCGCTCCTCGACGATCCGCTCGCCCTCCCACCGCTGCCACAGGGTGGCGCGGAAGGCGAAGCGCCGCCCGCTCGGGGGCAGCACCCCGCTCGGCGTGGCCAGCGGCCCCGTCTGGGTGCCCGTCCACAGGACCTCCAGGACGGCGGTGTCGCCCTCCACCGCCGACGCGGTGACCTCCCCGGCCGCGTCCGGGGACGACGTCCTCCACGCCCGCAGGGCGTCGAGGAACGCGTCGGCGGTGTCGACCGACAGGCCGGTGCCGGTCTCGGAGTAGCGGAAGCCGGGTCCGAGCAGGGCCCGCATCCCGTCGTAGTCGGCCGCGTTGAACAGCTCCACCGAGTCGACGGCGCGCTGCCTCAGGTCGGTCATGGTTCCTCCGGGTCGTCGTGGGCGTGCAGCGTGGGTGGGCGCGGTCGCGGTGCGGTCGCGCCGCGGTCGCGGGGGCTCGGTCAGGCGCTCGGTGCGGGGGCGGACAGGTGCCCGAGCGCCCTCCCCGGTCAGCTCCTGCCGAAGCAGTTGATGTCGAAGCTCAGCTCCCCGGCGGCGAGGGCCTCGCCCTTCGTGAACGTGGCCTTCGCGTTGCACCCCGCCTTCACCGCGGCGCCGAGGATGTTGTTCAGCACCAGGAGACCGCCCGCGACGAGGATCGTCCCGATCACCCCGGCAAGCACGACGGCGGTGAGGGCGACGAACGCGTCGTCGATGCCGGCGACCTCGTTCGGGGAGCCGCCGGCGAACCTGCGGATGTCGTTCCAGATCCGCTTGGCGTCCGGGCCGACGACCACGAGCGAGAAGTTCCTGCGCTGCTCGACGAGCTGGAAGCCGAGCCGGTCCCAGCCCTCCGAGCCGACGACCACCCGCAGCGGCGGCGGCTCGTCCTGCTCCCGGTGGTACACGCCGCGCACCTCGTAGGCGACCTGGCCCCCTCCCCACAGCTTCCAGTGCACGTCGATGTGCTGGGCTCCGGTCGCTCCGGCTCCGGGCGCCTTCTTGACCTCGAGCTCGTGGGGGAAGGTCGTGGTGATGGGCCTCAGCTCGTAGTGGCTGAAGACGCGACCGGGAGGAATTTTGAACTCGAACCGGTCGACCCCGTCCCTCGACGTGAACGGATCCCACCACTCTTTACCGCGGTGGTTGAACTTCTTGCTGCGCATCCCGGTCTGAGCGGCCACCTCCCGGCTGATCAGGAGTTCGTCGGCGTCGGGGTCGAGCGACTCGAACGACTCCGCCTCGCGGTGGTCGTCGAGCAGGACCGCCGCGACACCGTTCGCTGCCGGTCCGTCCTCGCTCAGCAGGGACCTGACGTAGTCGCCGAGCCGTTCACCCAGGTCCTGCAGCTGCTGCTCACTCATGTCGTCCTCCACATGTGGTCGGTGTGCCTGTCATCGGTGCAGCCGGATGAGGAGCTGCCTGGTCTGTTCGTCTGCGCCGCGCAGTCCCGCGGGCAGGTCGATCGCGTGCGTCTCGCCGCTCGGTGAGCGGACGGAGACGGCGGACTCCGGGGCGGTGATGTGGACCGTGGTCCAGCCCTCGGCGTCGATCTCGCCCGTGGTCCGGTAGGCGAGGTCGTGCCCGGACGGGTGAGCGCGGGTCACGATCACCGTGCCCCCGGCCGCCGGAGTGCCGTCGGCGAGCAGTACTCGGATGCGCACGGCCCTAGACCCCGTTCTCGTTCCAGAACCGGACGTCCTCGACGATGCGCGGTGTCAACCTCGTGCCGGAGTTGGCCTCGCCCAGCGCGGGAGCGGAGGGAGCTCCGGTGCCGTTGGTGTGGACGGCGATGACGGTGTGGGTGAGGGCGTCCGGACCGTCGGGCCCGGAGCGGCTGATCCACGCCGGGCAACCGCTGGCACCCCCGGCGGTATCCGTCCGGTAGTACACGCGGTGGTCGTCGAGCCCGGACAACCTGTCCGTCGAGTGGTAGAGGTGGGTGCCGCCCATCAGGTCGCCCGGATATCCGCAGACGTTGACCTCGCGGCCCTGCAGCTCGGGTGCCGTGAGCACCTCCAGTCCGAACCAGCCCGTGTCGTCGCCCACCGGCTCGTCGAGCTGGATCACGCCGTAGTCGAAGTCGATGTCGCTGTCCCCGAACCACTCGCCCGCCGTCGCGAACCGTCGGGACACGTGCACGCCGAACGGCGCCGCTGCACCGGCCCTGCCCGGACGCACCGCGATCTCCGTCGCCCAGCCGCCCGTCGTGGCGTCGTGGACGCAGTGACCGGCGGTCAGGATGAGGCGCGGACCGACGAGGAACCCCGATCCCAGCGCGACTTCGCCCGTCCGAGCGGTCGAGATCTCCAGTTGGACGACCATCCGCCAGGGGTGGTTCTCGGTGTCGTAGATCCGGACGCGGTCGTCGGAGCCGATGACGGACTCGGCCGTCCTGATGGGTCCGGCCGATCCGTCCTCGATGCGGAGGAGCCGACGCACGAGCCGGTCCGAGGTGGGGCCGTCGCCCGGTGAGCCCGGGACGAGCACGGGCAGGTAGTCGAGGGAGGTCTCGGCCCCTCCGTTGCTGACCCGGCGCCCCGGATCGTCGGGCGGCTCCGGTTGCGCCACGGCACCGGGATGCGGCGGACGCACGACGACGTGCGGTGTCCGGTCCTCCGCGGCGTCGGACCGGACGAGGTCGGCTATCGCTGCACCGAGCCGTTGCAGCGCGGTCGGATCGGCGGTCCGGGTCATCTCTCGCCTCCGGGTCGTGTCGGATCGGTGGGCATGTCGCTGGCAGTCATGTCGCGCCTCCGGTGGGGGGTCAGCCGGCCTGGCGCTTGGCCGGGTCGGGGGGTGCGGCGCCGGCCGCGACGAGGGCGTCGGACCACTCGCCGAGCTGCTTGGTCAGGGCGTCGAGATCGGGTCCGATCGCGTCGACCACGGTCTGCTGCATGGCGTCGGTCGTCGCCTCCAGCTCCCCGCGGAAGCGCAGGCCCTCGCCGCTCAGGCCGTCGCCCTCGACCAGGCCGCGGGCGCGCAGTGAGGCCACCGCGGCGTCCATCCGCTCGCCCGACCAGCCGCGGGAGGGCGTGTAGGTGAGCAGGTCGAAGCCGCACCAGAGCTCGGTGAGCACGTTGCTCTGCACGGGGTCCAGGCCGGCGGCGGCGCAGGCGGCCAGGTGGGAGTCGCCGCGGTGCTCGCGCAGCAGGTGGCAGGCGTGCACGAGGGCCGCGAGCGGGTCGTCGGGCCAGGGGTCGTCGGCGAGCCCGGTGAACAGCGGGCGCGCCAGCGGGTCCGCGGCGTCGATCCCGCGGCGCAGGGCCGTGACGGCCCGGGCCGCGTCGGCGTCGATCGGGCCCAGCTCCCGCCTGACCGTGCGGCCGGGGGCGTCCAGCCGCACCCGCACGACGTCGTCGCGGCGCAGCGCGGCGACGCCCTTCTCGTAGACCGGCCCGATGAGGTCCGGGTCGAAGACGCCGAGAGCGACGACGGCCAGCGGAGTGGGCGGGGTGCCCAGCGCGGCCGTGCGCTGCCACACGTACGCGGCGAAGTAGTCGTCGAGCCCCAGGTCCGCGTACTCCGCGGCGGCCTCCGGGGACCAGATCGACTGGCACGCCAGCGGCTCGATCGCGTCGCGCAGACGCCGGGCGGGGCTGCGGTGGGCCGAGGCCGGTGAGGGCGGGCGGGGGTGCTCGGGCGGGGCGAAGAACAGCCCGCGCATGGTCACGTAGTCCATCGGATGCTCCAGTGCTCGGCTGTCGGCGTCCGGGGGGTGACGGGGAGTCGTCGAAACGTCCGGCGCCGTCGGGGCGAACCTAGGAGTGGCCGGTCCGGGAGGGCGTCGGGACGACCCCCCGAAGAACACCCCGAGGAGACGTGATGCGCACGCTTCTGGAACGGGAGCGGGAGATCGCCTGTGTGCACCGGCTGCTCGCCGCCGCGGTCTCCGGCTCGGGTGGTCTGCTCCTGGTCGAGGGCGACGCCGGCATCGGCAAGACCGGGCTCGTCCGTGCCGCGGCGACCTCGGCCGAGGGGCTGGGGATGCTGGTGCTCCGGGCGCGCGGGGCGGAGCTGGAGCGCGACCTGGCGTTCGGGATGGTGCGCGAGCTGCTGGGGCCCGCCGTGCGGGCCGACGGCGTTCGCGACGGGGCAGCCGCCCTGGCCGCACCGGTGCTGGGTCGGGAACCGGCCGACGCCCGGCGCGCCGAGCTGTTCTCGGTCCTGCACGGGCTGTACTGGCTCGTCGCCGACCTCGCCGCGGACCGGCCGCTGCTGCTGGTCGTCGACGACGGGCACTGGTGCGACGAGCCCTCGCTGCGGTTCCTCGCCTACCTGGCCCGGCGCCTCGACGGCGTGGCGGCCGGCCTGCTGGTCGCGACCCGGCCGGCGCCGCTGCCCCCGCAGCGGGCGCTGCTCGACCTGCTGGCCTCCGAACCCGTCGCCACCACGGTCCGGCCGCGACCGCTCGGCGTCGACGGGCTGCGGACGCTGGTCGAGGCTGCGCTCGGACCCTCGGACGCGGCGTTCGTCGCAGCCTGCCTGTCGGCCACCGGTGGGAACCCGTTCCTGGTGACCGAGCTGCTCGCGGAGCTGGCCGCGGCCGGGGTCACCGCCCGCGGGAAGGACGTCGACCGCATCGCCGCCGTGGTGCCCCGCGGTGTGCAGCGGGCCGTCCACGCCCGGCTCGCCTCGCTGCCGACGGCGGCGGCGGAGCTCGCCCGGGCCGCGGCCGTCCTGGGCGACGGCGCCGAGGCCCGCCGCGCGGCGCGCCTGGTCGGGGTGGGCGAGGGCGAGGTCGGGGGCGCGGTGGACGCACTGGTCGCGGCCCGGCTGGTCGGGCCCGAGCTCGCGCTGACCTTCGTGCACCCGCTGCTGCGGGCCGCGGTGGCCTCGACGCTGGGCCCGGCGGCGCTGGCCGCGGCCCACCGGCGGGCGGCGGTGCTGCTCGCCGAGGAGGGCGAGGGCGGGGACCTGCTCGTGCCGCACTTGCTCGGCGCGGTCGCGACCGGCGACGGATGGGTCGTCGACGTCCTGCGCGACGCGGCCCGCCGCGCGACCGCCCGCGGGGCGCCCGACGCGGCCGTGCGGTACCTGGAGCGGGCGATGGCCGAACCGCCACCCCCGCCCTGCGCCACCGGGTGCTGCTGGAGCTCGGTCGGGCGGCCATGACGGCGGGCCACCCACGATCCCTCGAGCACGCCACGGCGGCGCTCGTGGAGGCGCCCGACTCCGCCGGTCGCGGCCGGGCCACCCTGCTGCTGGGCAGGGTGATGTTCGAGGCGGGCCGCACCGCCGAGGCCGTCCGGATGTGCCAGGAGATGGTCGGGGAGCTCGACGAGCGGCATCCCGAGCTCGGCCGCGAGCTGGAGGCCGAGCTGCTCTCGGCCGCGATCCAGGACCTGACCACGCTGCCGGTCGCGATCCGCTGGCACGAACTACGCACCGTCGATCCGGAACCGACCGATCGGACCGGCTGCATGCTGCTGGCGAACATGGCCCTCATCGAGGTGCTGACCTGCGGATCCCGGACGAGGGCCACCGCGCTGGCGACCGCGGCGCTCACCGACGGCCACCTGCTCGGCGAGAGCGGCGAGATCACGTTGCCGGCCGCTCTGCTCAGCCTGACGCTGTCCGGGCAGGAGCGCCGGTCGATCGAGCTCTGGGACGGCGTCGTCGCCGACCAGCGCAGGCGGGGGAACGTCCGCGGGTTCGTCCGGGCCTCGGCGGCTCGTGGGTTCGCGGCGTTCCACCTCGGGGAGCTGGACGCGGCGGTCGCCGACCTCCGGGCGGCACTCGAGCTGGCCCGCGGCGACGCGGGGCTGTGGACCATCGAGGGGTTCGCCGTCGGGTGGCTGCTCCCCCCGCTGATCGACGCCGGCGACCTCGCCGCGGCCGAGCACGAGATCACCGCGATGGCGCCCCGGTTCGGCGCGGGCCCGCTGCTCAACGTCAACTACCTGCTCACCGCACGGGGGCAGCTGCGCCTGGCCCAGGGCCGGCTCGACGATGCCGTCGCCGACCTGCAGGAGTGCGGCCGCCGGGCGTCGCTGTGGAAGGCGTCGGGCCCCGGGGTCTTCACCTGGCGGACGCACCTGGCGCTGGCGCTGCTCGGACGCGGCGAGCGGGACCGGGCCGCGGAGCTCGCGGCGGAGGCGCTGCGCCGGGCCCGCGCGTGGGGTGCACCGTTCCCGCTGTCCGAGGCGCTGCGGGTGGCCGGTCTGGTGACCGACGGCGAGGCGGGTGCCGCCCTGCTGCGTGAGGCGGTCGCCGTCGCCTCCGACGCACCGCTGCAGCGGGCCCGTGCGCTGACGGCGCTGGGTGCGCGGCTGCGCCGCAGCGGCGAACGGGTCGCCGCGCGCGCCCCGCTGAGCGCGGCGCTGGACCTCGCGCTCGCACGCGGGGCCGCCGCCGTCGCCGGACCCACGCAGGAGGAGCTGCTGGCCACCGGGGCCCGGCCGCGCCGGCTGCGGACGACCGGTGCACAGGGGCTGACCGCCACCGAGCGCCGGGTGGCGGGAATGGCGGCCCAGGGGCTGACGAACCGCGAGGTGGCCCAGGCGCTGTTCGTCTCCGAGAAGACGATCGAGACCCACCTCGGCCACGCCTACCGCAAGCTGGACATCAGCTCACGCACCCAGCTCGGCGCCGCCCTCGGCTAGCACCAGCTCGGCCGGTCCGACCTGCAGGAATCCGTTGGACAGCGGTTCGCAGCGCACCCCGCCGCGGCGGCGCAGGGCCCGGAGCGCGCCGGGCGCGAGCACCACGTCCATCCAGGAGCACGGGTTCGCCGGGCGGTGGGCCCGGAACCGCACCGCGCCGTCCCCGGAGTCGAGGGTGAACTCGGTGTCACGGGGCAGGTCGTCGACGGCGAAGCCGCGCAGCACGACGTTGCGACGGGTGAGCAGGGGGTCGGGCACCGCGGGCAGCCCCAGCTCGGCGGCCACGTGCTGCAGCGACTCGACAGCGAGCAGGGTGACCGAGGCGGTGCGGTGCGCGGGTCGGCCGAAGTAGCGGTCGCCGACGACGCCGAGCCCGGCGCGGATCTCGATGCGCTCGCGCGACCCGCCGTCGGGGTCGGGGAGCGGGCCGTCACCGGGGCGGCCCTCGTAGGCGTGCAGCGGTGAGGTGTGCAGGGCGACGACCTCGACGGTACTTGCGTGACCCACGGGTGCGACGCTACCGACCATGGCGACCGCGACGACACCGCTTGCCGCCACCGATCCGCTGCCCGCCCGGCCCCGCCGGGTGCTCGTCACGGGCTGCACCGGGTCGGGCAAGACGACGCTCGTCCGGTCGGTCGCCGACGTGCTCGGGGCGCCGCACCACGAGCTCGACGCGCTGTTCCACGGCCCGGGCTGGACGCCGCGCCCGGAGTTCGCCGGCGACGTCGCCGCCTTCGCCGCCACCGAGCACTGGGTCGCGGAGTGGCAGTACTCGGCGGTGCGCCCGCTGCTGCTCGCCCGCGCCGACCTGCTGGTCTGGCTCGACCTCACCCGCCTCCAGGTCGCCCGCCAGCTCGTGCCGCGGACGCTGCGCCGCCGGCTGCGGCGCGTCGAGCTGTGGAACGGCAACGTCGAGCCGCCGCTGTGGACGGCGCTCACCGACCCCGACCACCTGTTCCGCTGGGGCTGGCGCACGTTTCCGCGCACCGCCGAGCGCGTCGCCGCGGTGCTCGCGGAGCCGGGGGCGCCGGTCGTGGTCCGGCTGCGCGACCGCCGCGAGGTCCGGGCCTGGCTCGACGGCCCGCTGCGCGACGCGGCCGGTCGCTAGCGGCGCGCCACCAGCACCCGGGCCGGCGGCAGGTTGCCCCACACCGGCCCGCCGACGGTCACGGCGCCGAACTCCGCCCGCAGCGCGGCGAGCTGGCGCCGGGCCGGCGGCATCCATGCCGTCGGCAGCAGCGAGACCTGGGTGAACGTCCCGCCGGGCGCCAGCACCGCACCCGCCCGCCGCGCGATCGGGGCCGCCGCCCACGCCACCCAGGGCAGCAGGCTCGACACGGCGTCGACGCGCTCGATCCCCAGCCCGCGCAGCAGCGCCGGGAGATCGCCCGCGTCCCCCGGCACGACGGTGACGCCCGGGTGCCGGGCCGCCAGCCGCGCGGCCAGGGCGGGGTTCAGCTCGACGGCGACGTGCCGCCCGCGCCCGCCCAGCGCGCGGGCGAGCGCGTCGGTGACCCGCCCGGTGCCGGCGCCGAGCTCGACGACGACCGGGTCGCCGTCGAGCTCCAGCGGGGCCAGCATCGCCGCCACGAGGGCGTCGGAGCTGGCGGTGAGGGTGGCGACGCTCGTGGGCGCGCGCAGGAACTCGCGGAGCAGGGGGCGGGAGTCGGACACGGGCCGGACGGTAGGGGGCGCGGGTGAACGGACGGCGAACCTCGACGCAAGCCGATCCGCACCCCCGGCGTCCGTCACCCCTGCGCGAACTGCGTCGACCCCGGGTTCAACGTCACCGGCCTCGGGCGCGAGCTGAGCTTCGCCGTTCCCCTCCGACGGGTGCTCACCGCGCTGCGCATCGGCGACCCCCGACGCGGGGCAGCCCTCATCGTGGCCCTTGCCCTTGCACCTCGGTACGCCGCGCGGACCGGGCTGTACGTCACCGCCCGCGGCCACCGCGAGATCCGACCGGGGGCTCCGGCCGACGACCCTGCCGCGCGGGCCCGGCTGTGGACCGCGACCGCACAGCTCGTCGCGTCCCTCGGTGTCGACGCCGGGTGACCCCGGGCCCGGCGCCGGTCGCGGGTGAACGGGCGAGGGTCTAGCGACGGGCCGCCGCCGTGCGCCGCGCCCAGCCGGGCATGCCGAGCCGGGAGAAGGCGGCCGCGGCGTCGTCGAGCAGCGGCGCGGCGCGGCCGTCGTCGCCCGTCCTGGCGTGCATCAGCCCCTCGTCGTGGTCGACGACCGCGCGCAGGGGGAGCGCGCCCTGCCCGTCGAGGACGGTGCGGGCGGCGTCGAACCACCGCCGGGCCTCGTCGTGGCGGCCGTCGAGGGCGCACAGCCGGGCCACCGCCTGCCGGGCGTCGGTCATCGGGAACCGGAAGTCGGCCGGCAGCACCCGCTCGCGCAGGGCGCGCTCGACGACCGCGAGGTGGTCGCGCCGGCCCAGCAGCCAGAGCACCTCGGCGACCTCACAGGCCGTGCGCGCGTAGTTCGGGGCCCAGGCGGGGCCGTCGCGCAGCGCCCGGACCGGGCGGCCGAGCAGCCCCAGCGCGGCAGCGGCGCGCCCCATCCGCGCCTCGCCGCGGGCGCTGATCGCGTCGATGGCGGCGCTGCCCCAGTGCCGGTCGGGCGCCGGCTCCCGCCAGCGGGCGAAGGCGGCCATCCGCCGGGGCCAGTGGTCGTCGCGGGCCATCGCGAGCGCGTCCTGGGCGCCCTCGTGGTGCAGCAGCTGCCAGCCCGGTCCGAGTCCGGGCAGCCGCGCGACGAGCCCGTGGACGTGGTCGATCACCTCCGCGCCGCCGTCGAGGTCGCCCAGGGCCACCCGGCAGCGCGCGGCGCCGGCGCGGCAGTACACCTCCAGGGCCAGCTGCCCGGCCGCCTCCGCGACGGCCGCGTCGCGCTCGAACAGCGGCACCGCGGCGGCGTAGTCGCCGACCAGGAACGCCGCGACCGTCGGGTCGTCGGCGGCCTGCGCGGGGATCGCGGCCCGACTGCCGTGCACGGCGGCGACGGCGTAGCGGGCCAGGTCGCCGCGCCCGGCAAGGCGCCCCGACCGGAGCAGCACCCGCAGGGCGTCGCGGCGGCCGGGGAGGTCGAGCGGGATGCCCGGGTGGCCGGGGTCGGCGGCCTCCCGCCGGTCGAGGTCGAGCAGCGTCAGCGAGGCCCACGTGACGGCGTCGGGCCCGTCCGGGCCGGTCACGGCGCCGAGCGCGGCGGGGGCGAGCGACCAGGCGTGCCGGTTGCTGCCCGCCTGCGCCAGCACCGAGGCGACCTCCGCGGCCACGGCGGGCAGGCCGCTGACCCGGGCGGCGTCGACGGCCTCGTCGAACCGCAGCGCCCAGGCCAGCGCCACCGCCAGGCGCGCGCGCAGGTCCGGCTCCCGCTCGTCGCTGCCGGGGAGCAGGTCGAGCGCGGCCCGCAGGAACGCCGCGTGCTCGTCGTGGGCGCCGGTGCGGCGGGCCTGCTCGGCCGCCTCCAGCGCCGGTGCGACCCCGGCCTCCGCGCCCGGCAGCCCGGCGGCGCGGTGGTACTGCGCCGCCACCTCGGCCGCCGCGACGCGCACCCCGGCCGCCCGGGCGGCGTCCAGCGCGACGGCGAGGTCGCGGTGCAGGCGGAGCCTGCGCGACGGGTTGAGCTCGCCGTGCACCGCGTGCCGGATGAGCGCGTGGGTGAAGTCGTAGCGGTCGGGCCGGGTGTCGGGGACGACCAGCCCGGCGCCGAGCACGTCGTCGAGCGCGGCGAGCGCCTCGGCGTCGTCGAGCCCGGCGACCGCGCGGACCGGCTCGAACGGGAACGGGCCCTCGATGCCCGCGGCGGCGTCGAGCAGCCGGCCGGCCCGTGCGGGCAGCCGCGCCCGGCGCCGTGCGACGACCTGCCGGACGCCCTCGGGCACCGCGGCCAGCGGCAGGTCGGTCCCCAGCCGCCCCTCGCCGTCCGGGCGCAGCACCCCGTCGTCGTGCAGGTGCCGCACGATCTCCCGGGCCAGGAAGGGGTTGCCGTCGGTCTCGGCGCGCACGGCCGAGACCAGCTCCTCCGCGACCGGCGCGCCGGCGGTGTCGCGGAGGAGGCGGGCGAGGGCGGCGCCGCCGATGCCGCCGAGGCGCAGCTCGCGGCACTCGGCCTCGCTGCGCAGGGCGCCGAGCGCGTCGGTGAGGGGGTGCCGGGCGTCGACCTCCTCGCCCCGGTAGGCGACGACGACGAGCACCGGGTCGCGCGCCGTCACCCGCGCGGTGTGCCGGAGCATCGCCACCGTGCCGCTGTCGGCCCAGTGCAGGTCGTCGAGCAGCAGCACCAGCGGCGCCGCCGCGGCCATCGCGGAGACCCGGCGGGCGACGGCGTCGAGCAGCCGGGTGCGCAGCTCGTCGGGGCGCAGGGCCTCCGCCGCCCCCTCGGGTCCGCCGGCGGAGACGAGCGCGGCGACGGCCGGGTCGTCCGTGCCGTGCCGGCCCAGCGCCTCGGCGAAAGGGTGGAACGGCAGCGCCCCGCCCTCCGGGCAGCGGCCCGTCAGCACGCACGCGCCCCCGGCCTCCGCGGCGGACGCGAGCTCGGCGAGCAGCCGCGTCTTCCCGATGCCCGGCTCGCCGCGGAGCAGCACGACCCCGCCCCGGCCCGCCGCGGCGTCGGCCACGTGCGCCCGCAGCGCGCCGAGCTCGCGCTCCCGTCCGACGAACGTCCCGCGGCCGCCCAGCGCGGGCGCCGCCGCAGGCGCGGGGTCGTGGGCCGGCGCCGGGGAGTGAGCCAGCGCCGGGTCGTGGGCCAGCACCGCCGCGTGCAGCGCGCGCACCTCGGGACCGGGCTCGACACCGAGCTCCCCGGCCAGCACGGCGCGCAGCCTGCGGTGGGTCTCCAGGGCCTCGGCCTGCCGCCCGTCGCGGTAGAGCGCCAGCATCAGCTGCGCCCACCCCCGCTCGCGCAGCGGGTGGTCGGCGACCATCGTCTCCAGCGCGGCCACCGCCTCGCGGTGGCGCCCCAGCGCGAGCACCGCCGCGGCGCGGTCCTCCGCCGCGGACGCGCGCAGCTCCGCGAGGCGGGCTGCGGCCGTGCGCGCGAACGCCCGGTCGGCGAACTCCTCGAGCCCCGGCCCGCGCCACAGCGCCAGCGCCCCGTCGAGCGCGTCGAGCGCGCCCGCGTGGTCGCCGCGCGCGAGGGCCCGGCGTCCGGCCGCGACCCGCGCCTCGGCGAGTGCCGCGTCGATGCCGGGGACGTCGGCGTCCGGGTCGCCGGTGCCGCGGTCGCCGGTGATCGGGACCTCGAGAAGGTAGCCGGGGGCGCGGGTGCGGATCGTGACGCCGCCGCCGTCGAGCGCCCGGCGCAGGCGCAGCACGTAGTTCTGCAGCGTCTTCGCCGCCGTGCGCGGCGGCGCGCCGTCCCAGAGCGCCTCGACCAGACGGTCCTCGGCGACGACCTCGCCGTGGTGCACGGCCAGCACCGCCAGCAGGCAGCGCTCCTTGGGCCCGACGGGGCGGACCGCGCCGTCCCGGCCGAGCACCTCGACCGGTCCGAGGAGTCGCAGCGCCACCGCCGGCATCCGCACAGGGTCCGCGCCGCCCCGCCCGCTGTCCAGGAGCCGTTTCGTGCGGGCGCTACGGCACCAGCACCGCGCGGCCGTGCACCCGGCCGTGCTCGAGGTCGGCGAACGCGTCGGCGAACGCCTCCAGCGGGTAGGTGCGGGTCCGGATGCCGACGCCGCCGGCCGCGGCCAGCGCGACGAGCTCGCGCAGGTCGTCGTGCGTGCCGACGGCGTTGCCGACGACGCTGATCTCGGGCAGCACCAGGGTGAAGGTCGGCACCCGGAGCTCGCCGCCGTACCCGACGACGAAGTAGGTACCGCGGGGCCGCACCATCGCCAGCGACGAGGCGACCGCGTCCCCCTCGCCGACGAAGTCGAGCACGGCCTCGGCGCCCGCGCCGCCGGTGAGCTCGGCGACCCGGTCGCCGTGGCGCCCGTCGGCGGGCACGGCGTGGTGCGCGCCGCAGTCGGTGGCCAGCTTCAGCGACTCCGGATCGGGGTCGACCGCGATCACCTCGGCGGCGGTGAGGGCGCGCAGGCACTGCACGGCGATGTGCCCGAGCCCGCCGATCCCGACCACCACCACGCGGGCCCCCGGCCCGAGCAGCGGCACGGCCTTGCGGACGGCGTGCATCACGGTGAGGCCGGCGTCGGCGTGCGGGGCGACGGCCGCCGGTTCCAGGCCGGCGGGCAGCGCCAGCACCGCGCGGTCGGTCGTGCGCATCAGCTCCGCGAAGCCGCCCGCGCGGGTGAGGCCGGTGAAGTCGAGCCCGCGCGCGCAGCGCATGTCGTCGCCGGTGCGGCAGGCCGGGCACGTCCCGCAGGACGACTGCGGGTGGCAGATGACGGCGTCGCCGACCGCGACGTTCTCCACCGCGGTACCGACCTCGTGCACCCAGCCGGTGGTCTCGTGGCCGAGGACGAGCGGCAGGTCGGTGGGCACGGCCGGCGCGAACCAGCCGTCCCGGATGTGCAGGTCGGTGCGGCACAGGCCGGCACCGCCGACGCGGACGACCACGTCGTGCGGTCCGGTCGCGGTGGGCTCGGGCACCTCGTCGAGCCGCGGGGACTCGGAGTAGGCGTGCAGGCGGACGGCCTTCATGGTCGGGACCTCCGGTGTCGGGAGCGGGGCGCGCCGAGCGTGTCCCCGACCGGTCGCGCACCGGTCGCGGTCCGGTCGCGCCCGGCGTGCCCCCGAGGCCCCGGGCCCGTCCGCCGGTAGCCTCCGCGTCGAACGGGTGTTCGCGGAGGGGAGCTCGGGTGCGCGTGCTGGGGGTCGACCCGGGGTTGACGCGGTGCGGCCTGGGCGTCGTGGACGGGTCGAGCGGGCGGTCCGTCCGCGCCGTCGCCGTGGACGTGGTGCGCACCGCGCCGGACCTGCCGCTGGAGCGGCGGCTGCTCGCCGTCGGCGCCGAGGTGGAGCGGTGGATCGCGCTTTACGGGCCCGACGTCGTGGCGATCGAGCGGGTGTTCAGCCAGCACAACGTGCGCACGGTGATGGGCACCGCGCAGGCCAGCGGGGTGGTGGCGCTGCTCGCCGCCCGCGCCGGGCTGCCGGTCGCGTTCCACACCCCGAGCGAGGTGAAGGCCGCCGTCACCGGCGAGGGGCGGGCGGGCAAGGAGCAGGTGACGACCATGGTGACGAAGGTGCTCGGGCTGGCCGAGGCGCCCCGCCCCGCCGACGCGGCCGACGCCCTGGCGCTCGCGATCTGCCACTGCTGGCGCGCCCCGATGCTCGACCGGATGGCGCAGGCCAAGGTGCGCAGCGACGAGCTGGCGAAGGCCCACCGAGCCCGGCTGGCGGCGGCGGCGCGAGCAGCGCGGTAGCGCCGCGGTGGCCCACCGGGCGGCTCGCACACAGGCCGCGGGGCCCGCACACAGGGCCGGACCTGTGTGCCACCACCGGACGGTGTGTGCGAGCCTCCCGCGGGCGGCCGCCGGGGGTCGGTAGCGTGTCGAACTGTTGTTCGTCGTCGAGAGGGGTTGTGCGTGATCTCGTCCGTGCGGGGTGAGGTGCTGGAGATCGCGCTCGACCACGCGGTCGTCGAGGTCGGCGGGGTGGGGCTGGCCGTCGTCGCGGCCCCCAACACCCTCGCCGGGCTGCGCCGCGGCGAGCAGGCGCGGCTGTCGACCACGCTGGTGGTGCGGGAGGACTCGCTCACGCTGTTCGGGTTCGCCGACGCCGAGCAGCGCGAGCTGTTCGGGCTGCTGCAGTCCGTCGCCGGGATCGGGCCGCGGCTGGCGCTGGCCACCCTGGCCGTGCTGAGCCCCGACGACGTCACCCGCGCGCTGCTCGACGGCGACACGAAGGTGCTGACGCGGGTGCCCGGCATCGGGCCGAAGGTGGCGCAGCGGATGGTGCTCGAGCTCAAGGACAAGGTGGTGGCCGTGCCCGCCACGGCGAGCGCGCTGACGCTCCCGGCGGCGGGGGGCACCCGCCGCGACGAGGTGGTGGAGGCCCTGGTCGGCCTGGGCTTCACCCCGCGCCCCGCCGAGGAGGCGGTGGCCGCGGCGGCCGTCGAGAACGCCGACGCCGACGCCGCGACGCTGCTGCGCAGCGCACTGACCCGCCTGGGTCGTCGTGGGTGAGCTGACGCCCGCCGCGGACGAGGAGGACGTCCTCGTCGACGCCACGCTGCGCCCGCGCAACCTCACCGAGTTCGTGGGGCAGCCGCGGGTGCGCGAGCAGCTGTCGCTGGTGCTGCAGGGCGCGCAGCGCCGCGGCAGCCCGCCCGACCACATCCTGCTGTCCGGCCCGCCCGGCCTGGGCAAGACGAGCCTCGCGCTGATCGTCGCCGAGGAGCTCGGCGCGGCCATCCGCCTCACCTCCGGGCCCGCGCTGGAGCGGGCGGGCGACCTCGCCGCGATGCTGTCCAACCTCGCGCCCGGCGACGTCCTGTTCATCGACGAGATCCACCGCATCGCCCGCCCGGCCGAGGAGATGCTCTACCTCGCGATGGAGGACTTCCGCGTCGACGTCGTCGTCGGCAAGGGCCCCGGCGCCACGAGCATCCCGCTCGACATCGCCCCGTTCACCCTCGTCGGCGCGACCACCCGGTCCGGGGCGCTCACCGGCCCGCTGCGCGACCGCTTCGGCTTCACCGCGCACATGGAGTTCTACGAGCCCGCCGAGCTGGAGCTCGTGCTGCGGCGCGCCGCGGTCATCCTCGGCGTCGACCTGCACCCCGACGGCGCCGCCGAGATCGCCGGGCGCTCCCGCGGCACCCCCCGCATCGCCAACCGGCTGCTGCGCCGCGTCCGCGACTTCGCCGAGGTCCGCGCGGACGGCACCGTCACGCGCACGGTCGCCCGCGACGCCCTGGCCGTCTACGACGTCGACGAGCTGGGCCTGGACCGCCTCGACCGCGCGGTGCTCGGCGCGCTGGTCCGGTCGTTCGGCGGCGGGCCGGTCGGGGTGTCGACGCTGGCGGTCGCAGTGGGGGAGGAGCCGGGTACCGTCGAGGAGGTCTGCGAGCCCTACCTCGTGCGCGCCGGGATGCTCGCGCGCACGCCGAGGGGCCGGGTCGCCACGGCGACGGCGTGGGCCCACCTGGGCCTGACCGCCCCGCCCGACGTCGTCCCGGGTGGCCCTCCGCCGCTGTTCTGAGGCCGGGCTGGCAGACTCAGCGACCGGCCGACGACGTGCGGAGATGCGGAGACCATGGACCTCTCACTGCTGTTCCCCCTGTTCATCCTGCTGCTGTTCATCCCGATCTTCCTGTCGGGGCGCAAGCAGCGCCGGCAGATGCAGGAGATGCAGCAGCTGCAGTCCGACCTGCAGGTCGGTGACATCGTCGTCACCACGTCGGGGCTGCGCGCCACCGTCGTCGACGTCTCCTACGAGGAGACCGTCGACCTCGAGATCGCCGACGACGTCGTCACCACGTGGGTGCGCGCCGCGGTCCGCGAGAAGGTCGTGGCCACCGAGGAGACCCCGGCGAGCACCGCCCCGGCCGAGGACGGGACCCTCACGACCGGCACCGACGACGCCCCCCCGTCGTTGACGAAGGACACGTCGCGCGTCGAGGACCCGTCGCTCGTCCGGGACACCGAGTCGCGCGGCCCCGGCCAGAACTGACGCCGGAGCCCGCCGAACCCCCCGCCGCGGCACCCGCCGCGGTGCGCAGTCAGGAAGAGACACCGTGGCCACCACCCCGGGGCAGATCCGCCCCTGGCGCTACCTCGCGTCGTTCGTCGGCGTCATCGCCGTCCTGTACTCGCTGGTGTTCTTCACCGGCGGCGGCGGGATCACGCCCAAGCTCGGCATCGACCTGCAGGGCGGCACCCGCGTCACGCTGGAGGCCCGCACCGAGACCGGTGCGCAGGCGCCGCGCGACCAGCTGCTCCAGGCGCAGGCGATCATCCAGCAGCGCGTCGACGGGCTCGGCGTCGGCGGCTCCGAGGTGGTGCTCGACGGCAACAACCTGACGATCACCGTCCCCGGTGACGACGGCGAGCAGGCCCGGTCGCTGGGCCAGACCGCGCAGCTGCGCATCCGCGAGGTCATCGGCGGCCCGATCGCGGCCACGGCGGCTCCGGCGCCGACGGACCCGGCGGCCGTGCCCGGCGCCCCCGACCCGGCGGCCCCCGCCGACCCGGCCGCTCCCGCCGACCCGGCCGGGGCCGACCCCGCCGCTCCGACGGACGCGCCGCAGGGCGCGGGCCCGCCGGTCGTCGAGACCGACGTGGCGCCGATCGCGCAGACCACACCCCTGACGGCTCCCACTCCCGAGCCGACGCCCGAGCCCGAGCCGACGCCCGACGCCCCGGCCGCCACCGTCCCCGACGCCCCGGCCGACCCCGAGCTCGCCGCCGCCATCGACGCGGCCCGCGCGCAGCGCCAGAGCACCGACCCGGCCGTCCAGGAGCAGGCGCTCCTCGCGCTCGACTGCGCCGCGAACGACCCGCTGCGCGGCTACGACGACCCGTCGCTGCCGCTGGTCGCCTGCGACGTCGACGGCACGGCCAAGTACGTCCTCGCGCCGATCCTGCTCGAGGGCACCGAGATCGCCGGCGCGCAGGCCCAGCCCGCGCAGGGCGGCATCGGCACCGTGGTGAGCGTCCAGTTCACCAGTTCCGGCGCGGCCACGTGGGGCGCCTACACCTCGGCCAACGTCGGCAAGAACGCCGCGTTCGTGCTCGACGGCGAGGTCGTCTCCGCGCCCACGGTCAACCAGCCGATCTACGGCGACACCCAGATCGAGGGGCAGTTCACGCCGGAGGAGGCCCAGGACCTCGCGGGCATCCTGCGCTACGGCTCGCTGCCGCTGTCGTTCACCGCGTCGGAGGCGCAGACCGTCTCGGCGACGCTCGGGCTGGCCTCGCTGCAGGCCGGGCTGATCGCGGGCGGCATCGGCCTGCTGCTGGTGTTCGTCTACTGCCTGATCTACTACCGCGTCCTGGGCGTGTTGACGATCCTGTCGCTGGTCCTGTCCGGTGCCGTCGTCTACGCGGTGCTGGTCCTGCTCGGGCGCTGGATCGGGTTCACCCTCGACCTCGCGGGCGTCGCCGGGTTCATCGTCGCCATCGGCATCACCGCCGACTCGTTCGTGATCTTCTTCGAACGGCTCAAGGACGAGATGCGGGAGGGCCGCACGTTCCGCTCGGCCGTCCCGCGGGCCTGGGTGCGGGCGCGGCGCACGATCCTCGCCGCCGACGCCGTCAGCTTCCTGGCCTCGGTCGTGCTCTACGTCCTCGCCGTCGGCCAGGTGAAGGGCTTCGCGTTCACCCTCGGCCTGTCCACGGTGCTCGACCTCGTGGTCGTGTTCCTGGTGACGCACCCGCTGGTGGCGCTCGCGTCCAACAACAAGGTGTTCGGCAGCTCGAAGTACTCCGGGCTCGGGTCCGTCGCGAGGATGGGGGCCGAGCGCAAGAAGGCCGCCGCCGCGTCCGCGCGGCCCGTGTCCACGGGCTCGGCGTCGACCACGAAGGGGGCCTGACATGGCCAGCGTCTTCGCCCGCCTCTACACCGGCACCGGTGCGTTCGACATCGTCGGGCGCCGCCGCACGTGGTACCTCGGCTTCGGGGTGCTCCTGCTGGTCTGCCTGCTGTCGATCGTGCTCCGCGGGTTCAACCTGGGCATCGACTTCACCGGTGGCACCCAGATCCAGTTCCCGACCTCCGGCACGAGCCAGGAGGTCCAGGTCGAGGACGTGCGCGCGGTGTACGAGCGCGCGATCGGCGAGGAGCCCGCGGCCGTGCAGATCGCCGGCACCGGTGCCGCGCAGTCGGTGCAGATCCGGTCCGAGACGCTCGACGCCGCCCAGCTCGTCGCGCTCAAGCAGGCGCTGTTCGACGAGTTCGCGCCGCTGGGCGCCGACGGCGCGCCGAACCCGTCCGCGATCAGCGACAGCGCCGTCAGCGGCAGCTGGGGCGACCAGATCACGCGGCAGGCGCTGATCGCGCTCGTGGTGTTCCTCGTGCTGGTCACGCTGTTCCTGGCGTTCTACTTCGAGCGCGCGATGGCCGTGGCGGCGCTGGTGGCGCTGGTGCACGACGTCGTCGTCACCGCGGGGATCTACTCGCTGATCGGGTTCGAGGTCACGCCGTCCACGGTCATCGGCCTGCTGACGATCCTCGGGTTCTCCCTCTACGACACCGTCGTCGTGTTCGACAAGGTCAAGGAGAACACCCGCGGGCTGCTCGGGCTCTCGCGGCGCACCTACGCCGAGGCGGCCAACCTCGCGCTCAACCAGACGCTCATGCGCTCGATCAACACCTCGCTCATCGCGGTGCTGCCGGTGCTGGGCCTGCTGGTGATCGGAGTCGGGCTGCTCGGCGTCGGCACGCTGGCCGACCTCGCGCTGGTGCAGATGGTCGGCATCATCGCCGGCGCGGTGTCGTCGCTGCTGCTGGCCACGCCGCTGCTCGTCGACCTCAAGATGCGCGACCCGAAGGTCCGCGAGCAGGCCGAGCGGGTCCGGATGCGCCGGGCGCGGGCGAGCGCGGCCCTCGCCGGGGCCACCGGGACCGAGGGCGCCGACCCCGACACCTCCGACGACGACGTGCTCGCCACCGAGCTGCGCAAGGAGAAGGCGCTCTCGGCCGCATCGGGCGTGCCCGCGCGCGCCGGGCGCCCCGCGGGGTCGTCGCGCGACCGGAAGCCGGCCGCCAACCGGCCCACCGGACGGCGGCGCGCGTGACGGTCGCCGACCCCGACCTCGACGAGGACGGCTCGCTCACCCACGTCCTGGGCCTGGTCCACGACGTCCCCGACCACCCCCGCCCCGGGATCCTGTTCAAGGACCTGACGCCGGTGTTCGCCGACGCCCGCGCGTTCACGACGGTCGCCACCGAGCTGGCCGCACGGGTGGGGGAGGCCGACCTCGTCGCCGGGATCGAGGCCCGCGGGTTCCTGCTCGGGGCCGCGGTGGCGCTCGTCGCGGGGACCGGGGTGGTGCCGGTGCGCAAGGCGGGCAAGCTGCCCCGCGTCGCCGGGTCGCGCACCTACGACCTGGAGTACGGCACGGCCACCCTGGAGCTCCCGGCGGGCACCGTGCCGCCGGGCGCGCGCGTGTTCGTCGTCGACGACGTGCTGGCCACGGGCGGCACCGCCGCGGCCGCGGCGGCGCTGCTCACCGACGCCGGCGCCGAGGTCGTCGGGTTCGGCGTCCTGCTGGAGCTCACGGCCCTGGCCGGCCGCTCGGTGCTGGCGCCGGTCCCGGTGCACGCGCTGCTGCACGCCTGAGCCGCCGGGGCGACTATCCTCGAGCCGTGACCGATGTCCAGCCGGTGGCGCCCCCGGTCCCCACGCCGGACGGGCCCGCCAAGCCCTCGGCCACCCGGCGCGTCCGCGCCCGGATCGCGCGCCGCATGACCCCGCAGCGGGTGGCCGTCGTCGCCCCGGTGCTGGAGCCGCTGGCGAGCATCCACCGGACGCTGCACCCCAAGGCCGACCTCGCGCTGCTGCAGCGCGCGTTCGACGTCGCCGACGTCAAGCACGAGGGCCAGAAGCGCAAGTCCGGCGACCCCTACATCACCCACCCGCTCGCCGTCGCGACGATCCTGGCCGAGCTGGGCATGGACACGACGACGCTGGTGGCGGCGCTGCTGCACGACACCGTCGAGGACACCGGGTACTCCCTCGACGACCTGCGCACCGAGTTCGGCGACGAAGTGGCGCACCTCGTCGACGGCGTCACGAAGCTCGACAAGGTCGAGTTCGGCAACGCGGCCGAGGCCGAGACGATCCGCAAGATGATCGTCGCGATGGCCCGCGACCCGCGCGTGCTGGTGATCAAGCTGTCCGACCGGCTGCACAACATGCGGACCATGCGCTTCCTGCCGCCGGAGAAGCAGGCGAAGAAGGCGCGCGAGACGCTGGAGGTCTTCGCCCCGCTCGCGCACCGGCTCGGGATGGCCACGGTCAAGTGGGAGCTGGAGGACCTGTCCTTCGCGATCCTGCACCCCAAGAAGTACTCCGAGATCGTGCGGCTGGTCGCCACCCGCGCGCCCTCGCGCGACACCTACCTCAAGCAGGTCATCGACGAGGTCACCCAGCAGCTCGACGCCGCCCGGATCGCCGCCACCGTCGAGGGCCGGCCCAAGCACTACTGGTCGATCTACCGCAAGATGATCGTCAAGGGGCGCGACTTCGACGACATCCACGACCTGGTCGGCGTGCGGGTGATGGTCGACGAGGTGCGCGACTGCTACGCGGCCATGGGCATGGTGCACGCGCTGTGGCAGCCGATGCCGGGGCGCTTCAAGGACTACATCGCCCAGCCGCGGTTCGGGGTCTACCAGTCGCTGCACACGACCGTCATCGGGCCGGACGGCAAGCCGCTGGAGTGCCAGATCCGCACCCGCGAGATGCACCACACCGCGGAGTACGGCATCGCGGCGCACTGGCGCTACAAGGAGACCAAGGGCTCGCACACCGGCAGCACCGTCGACGTCGACGACATGTCGTGGATGCGCCAGCTGCTCGACTGGCAGCGGGAGGCGGCCGACCCCGGCGACTTCCTGGAGTCGCTGCGCTTCGACCTGGGCACCAAGGAGATCTTCGTCTTCACGCCCAAGGGCGACGTCATCACGCTGCCGCAGGGCTCCACCCCGGTCGACCTGGCCTACGCGGTGCACACCGAGGTCGGCAACCGCTGCATCGGCAGCCGCGTCAACGGCCGGCTGGTGGCGCTGGAGCGCAAGCTCGAGTCCGGCGACGTCGTCGAGATCTTCACCTCCAAGGCCGAGGGCGCGGGGCCCAGCCGCGACTGGCTCGCCTTCGCCGCGTCCCCGCGCGCCCGCACCAAGATCAAGCAGTGGTTCGCCAAGGAGCGCCGCGAGGAGGCGATCGAGGGCGGCAAGGAGGCCATCACCCGCGAGGCCCGCCGCACCGGCATGCCTCTGCAGCGCCTGGTGTCGGCCGACTCGATGGCCGCGCTGTCGCGCGAGCTGCACTTCCCCGACCTGTCCGGGCTCTACGCTGCGGTGGGGGAGGGCCACGTCAGCGCCCGGCACGTCGTGCAGCGCCTCGTCGCACTGCTGGGCGGGATGGAGGACGCGGAGGAGGAGCTCGCCGAGCGGTCCACCCCGTCGACGATCCGGACCCGCCGCGCCACCGGCGACGCGGGCGTCGTCGTCAAGGGGGAGTCGGCCGACCTCGCCGACCTCTACACGAAGCTCGCCCGCTGCTGCACGCCCGTGCCCGGCGACGACATCCTCGGCTTCGTCACCCGCGGCGGTGGCATCTCCGTGCACCGCACCGACTGCACCAACGCCACCGAGCTGCAGAACCGCGCGGAGCGGCTCGTCGACGTCGCCTGGTCGGTGTCGGCGGGGTCGGTGTTCCTCGTCGCGATCCAGGCCGAGGCGCTCGACCGGCACCGCCTGCTCTCCGACATCACCAAGGTCCTCGCCGACGAGAAGGTCAACATCCTGTCGGCGTCGGTCACGACGTCGCGCGACCGCGTCGCGGTGTCGCGGTTCAGCTTCGAGATGGGCGACCCCAAGCACCTGGGGCACGTGCTGCGGGCGGTGCGCAACGTCGAGGGCGTCTACGACGTGTACCGGGTGACCAGCGCGTCCTGACGCGGCCGGGCCACCCTCAGGGCGCGCCGGTCCACAGGTCGCAGTGGTGCGCCGCCGCGAACTCCGCGGCCGGGACGTCGCTCGTCGCGCCCGCGGTGATCGTCCGGACCGGTCCGCCGGCGCCCCAGGCCGGCCAGCCGGGGTCGCCGGTGCGGGCGAACCGCGCCCACGCCGCCACCAGGTCGGTCGCGGTGCCCTGCTGCGCGGCGGTCAGCGGAGGACCGGGCCGCAGGTCGAACAGGTAGGGGACCTCGGCGCCGTGCACCACGCCGTCGGCCAGGTCGGGGGCGGGCGCGGCGAACGGCGAGGGCGCGCGGGTGTCGGCGAACTCGTAGGCGAACACGGGGCCGCGGCCGGCGAGGCGGTCGTAGGTCGCGAGCGCGGGGCAGGCGTAGGCCCGGTCGGTGACGACGTCGGCCCAGGCGCGCGACGGGCTGCGGTCGCCGGGGGCGTAGGCGCGGCCGACCTCCCGCGCCCGGTCGCCCGCGGCCCGGGCCAGCAGCGTCCGGAACGTCGACGCGTCGAGCGTCGGGAGGAAGGCGTGGGTGAACAGGACGCCCTCGTCGCGGACGGTGCCCGCGAGCACCGGCACCGGCGGCGCCTGCGCCAGCACGTCCGACGGGCGGCGCGGCAGCGTGGGCGTGCCGACCGCGGGGCTCCAGTAGCCGGGCACGCCGACGAGGCGCTCGACGGGCAGCGCGCGCAGGCAGGCGAGCCGGTCGTCGTCCCGCCGCCCGTCGTCCCGCCGCCCGTCGTCCCGCCGCCCGTCGTCGCAGCCCAGGGCGTCGGCCGTCGCCTCGCCCATGTCCTCGGCGACGGGCAGCGCCTTCCAGGTGTCGCCCACGGGGCCGGTGCCGGGCCCGATGACGTCGACGACGTTGGCGGTGCCGCAGCCGCCGCTCTGCATCACCGCCCGCGCGAACAGCCCGCCCGCGGCGGGGGAGGCGAGCTGCGCGCACACGCCGTCGGCCCCCGCCGACTCCCCGGCGAGGGTGACCAGCTCCGGGTCGCCGCCGAACGCGGCGGCGTTGCGCGCCACCCAGACCAGCGCGGCCTGCTGGTCCTGGATGCCGAACGCGCCCGACCCGGACAGCTCCGGCAGGGCGAGGAAGCCCAGCGGGCCCAGCCGGTAGTTGACGGTGACGACGACGAGCCCGGCGCGCGCGAGCCGGCGCGGGTCGTAGTCGGCGCCCGCGCCCGCGGAGAATCCGCCGCCGTGCAGCCACACCAGCACCGGCAGGCGGGCGCCGGCGGTGGTGCCCGCGGGGACGGTGACGTCGAGGGTCAGGCAGTCCTCGTCGGCGCTGGCGGCGGTGGCGTGCGGGACGCCGGGCGCCGCGGCGGTCTGCGGGCAGCGCGAGCCCGGGCCGGTCGCGTCGCGGACGCCGCTCCAGGGCTCGGGCGGGCGCGGCGGCACCCAGCGCGGGGTCGGGGCGGCGTAGGGGACGTCGCCGAAGCGCAGGACGTCACCGTCGAGCAGCCCCCGGAGCTCGCCCTGCTCGACGCGGACGGTCTCGTCGAGCGGAGCGGGCCCGCCGCACCCGGCCACCGCGAGCACGGCCAGCGCGAGCAGCGCGCACACGACCGGGCGGGGGAGCACGCACCGATCGTGCCCGAGCACGGTCGGTGACCGCGGCCGGTGGTCAGCCGGCGACGACGGCCGAGTCGATCGTGACGGGGGTGGTGGGCTGGCCGTCGCCCTCGGGCGTCGAGCCGGCCGCGGCGACCCCGTCGATCACGGCGAGGCCCTCGGGCGCGATCGAGCCGAACGCCGTGTACTCCGGCGGCAGCCCGGCGTCGCCGAAGACCATGAAGAACTGGCTGCCACCGCTGTCCGGCGCCGCCGTCTTGGCCATGGCGAGGATGCCGCGGCCGTAGGTCAGCTCGGGGAACACCTCGTCGGGGATGGTGTAGCCGGGGCCGCCGGTGCCGGTGCCGGTCGGGTCGCCGCACTGCAGCACCTGCAGGCCCGGAGCGGTGGTGAGGCGGTGGCACGGCGTGCCGTCGTAGTAGCCCTGCTGCGCGAGGCTCACGAAGCTGTTGACGGTGCACGGCGCCAGCGCGCGGTCCAGCGTCAGCGGCACGGTGCCCGCGCTCGTCGTCAGCGTGACGCCGACGGTGCCCTCGGCGGACACGCCGGTGGCGGGCGGGAGCGTGGCGGGCTTCGCGGCCTCGCCGCCCGCGACGTAGGCGCAGTCGGTCGGGTTCGGCAGGGGCGTCGAACGCACCGGGAGCGGGACGATCTCGGCGGGCGCGGCGGGGTCGGTCGTCGGCGCGGCGGCGGTGTCGTCGCTGCCGCCGGTGAGCGTCGTGAGCAGCACGATCCCGACGACGACCACGACCACGACGGCCACCGAAGTGATCACCGCGACCCGCCTGCGGCGCTGCGCCTGCTGGGCCCGCCGCTCCTGCTGGCGCTCGAGCTTGCGCTTGGCCGCCTCGCGCCGCATCTGGTTGGTCGCCACCGTGCTCCTCCGTGTCCGCCGATCGGCCGACACGATAGCGATCGGCACCGGCCTCTACGCTGGTCGGGTGCTCGTCGCCGGATTCCCCGCAGGTTCCTTCCAGACCAACTGCTACGTCGTGGCCCCCGGTCCGGGGGAGGCGTGCGTCGTCGTCGACCCCGGCCAGGACGCCGTGGAGCAGCTCGACGCGCTCCTCGCGGAGCACCGGCTGACCCCGGTCGCCGTGCTGCTCACCCACGGGCACTTCGACCACACGTTCAGCGTCACCCCGGTCTGCGACGGCCACGACATCGCCGCCTGGATCCACCCGGAGGACCGGGAGATGCTCGCCGACCCGATGAAGGGGCTGTCCCGGGAGTCGGCCGCGTTCTTCGGCGGGCGCCTGGAGATGCGCGAGCCGCGCTCGGTCGAGGAGATGACCGACGGCGCGACGCTCGACCTCGCCGGGCTCACGCTGCGCGTCGACCACACCCCCGGCCACACCCGCGGTTCAGTCATCTTCACCCCGACGTCTGGGGCCGACGCCGGCGCGGGCGCCGAGGTGATCATCGCGGGCGACACGCTGTTCGCCGGCTCGATCGGGCGCACCGACCTGCCCGGCGGCGACCACCAGCAGATGCTGGTGAGCCTGCGCGACAAGCTGCTCACCCGCTCCGACGAGGCACTGGTCCTGCCCGGGCACGGCGCCACCACGACGATCGGCCGGGAGCGGGCGTCGAACCCGTTCCTGCAGGGCCTCGACACGCCGGCGCCGGGGCGTGGGCTGTGACGACCCCGTTCGCCGCGCCGAAGGGGATCCCCGAGTACACCCCGCCCGACTCCGCCGCGTTCGCGCACGTCCGCGACACGCTCGTCGGGGCGGCCGGGCGCGCCGGGTACGGGCTGCTGGAGCTGCCGGTCTTCGAGGACACCGGGCTCTACGCCCGCGGTGTCGGCGAGTCGACCGACGTCGTCAGCAAGGAGATGTACACCTTCGCCGACCGCGGCGAGCGCTCGGTGACGCTGCGCCCCGAGGGCACCGCGGGCGTCGTCCGCTCCGTGATCGAGCACGGCCTCGACCGCGCCGGGCTGCCGGTCAAGCTCTACTACGCGGGCCCGTTCTTCCGGTACGAGCGCCCGCAGGCCGGGCGCTACCGGCAGCTGCAGCAGGTGGGGATCGAGGCGATCGGCGTCGACGACCCCGCCCTGGACGCCGAGGTCATCGCCGTCGCCGACGAGGGCTTCCGGGCGCTGGGACTGCGCGGCTACCGCCTGGAGCTCACCTCGCTGGGCGACGAGGAGAGCCGCCCCGCCTACCGCACGCTGCTCACCGACTTCCTGTCCCGGCTCGACCTCGACGAGGCCACCCGCGAGCGGGCGCGGGTCAACCCGCTGCGCGTGCTCGACGACAAGCGCCCCGAGGTCCGCGCGCTCACGGCCGACGCGCCGCTGCTGCTGCACCACCTCTCGGCGGCCGCGAAGGACCACCACGACGCGGTCAAGGCGCACCTCGACGACCTCGGCGTCGCCTACGTCGAGAACCCGCGGATGGTGCGCGGGCTCGACTACTACACGAAGACCACGTTCGAGTTCGTCCACGACGGGCTGGGCGCGCAGTCGGGCATCGGCGGCGGCGGGCGCTACGACGGGCTGATGGCGACGCTCGGCGGGCAGCCGCTGTCGGGCGTCGGCTTCGGGATCGGCGTCGACCGCACACTGCTCGCTTGCCGCGCCGAGGGCGTCTCGCCGTGGTCGGAGGCGCGCGTCGAGGTGTTCGGGGTGCCGCTGGGCGACGCCGCGAAGAGCCGGCTCGTCGTGCTGGCCGGGGCGCTGCGCCGCGCCGGGGTCCGCGTCGACGTCTCCTACGGCGGGCGCGGACTCAAGGGCGCGATGAAGTCGGCCGACCGCTCCGGCGCGCGCTACGCGCTCGTCCTCGGCGACCGAGACCTCGAGGCCGGCACCGTCGGCGTCAAGGACCTGGTGTCGGGGGAGCAGCGGCCGGTGGCGCTCGACGCCGTCGTCGACGAGCTCGTGTCGCTGCTCGGTGGCTGAGACGCCGCCCTCGTCCTCCGGGGCCGCCGGGGCCGCGGGGTCCTCCGGGGCCTCCGACGCCGCCCGCTGGGACGCCCGGCACGCCGTCGCGGGTCCGGGCGCGTCGATGCCGCCGGGGGCCCTGCGCGGGCGCGAGCACCTGCTGCCCGCCGGCGGCCGCGCCCTCGACGTGGCCTGCGGGCGGGGGGCGGTGGCGGCGTGGCTCGCGGGCCGCGGGTTCGCCGTCGACGCGGTGGACGTCTCGCCGGTCGGGCTGGCGGCGGGCGCGGCGCTCGCCCCCGGCGTCACGTGGATCGCGCACGACCTCACCCTCGGGCTGCCGGTCTCCGGGCCCTACGACGTCGTGGTCTGCCAGCGCTACCGCGACCCGGCGCTCTACCCGGCGCTGGTCGAGGTCCTGGCGCCCGGCGGCCTGCTCGTGGTCACGGTGCTGGCGGAGGTGGGCGACTCGGGTGGGCCGTTCCGGGCCCCGCCCGGGGAGCTGGAGGCGGCGTTCGGGCACCTGAGGGTGCTCGCGTCGGAGGAGGGGAACGGGGAGGCGTCGCTCGTGGCGCTCGCTCCCTAGACCTCCAGCGCCTCCCGGCTCTCCCGGCTCGCCACCACCGCCGCCAACGCGGTCGTGATCGGCACCGAGGCGACCAGGCCGATGCTGCCGACGAGCGTCCGCACGATCTCGGTGGCCACCGCCTGGGACGTGGCGACGTCACCCAGCCCCTGGCCGGACAGCGAGAACAGCAGCAGCAGCGGCAGCGAGGCGCCCGCGTAGGCCAGCACCAGCGTGTTGACCGCCGAGGCCACGTGGTCGCGCCCGATCCGCATGGCCGCGGTGAACAGCGCGGGCGCCGCCATGCCGGGGTCGGCCCGGCGGAGCTCCCAGACGGCGCTGGTCTGGGTGACGGTGACGTCGTCGAGCACGCCGAGCGCGCCGATGACGACACCGGCGAGCAGCAGCCCGCGGGCGTCGACGCCGGAGCCGAGCGAGGCGATGAGGGTGGCCGTCTGGTCGTCGAGCCCGGTGAGCCGCGCGGCCGCGGAGAACAGCGCGCCCAGCACGCCGATCAGCGCGAGCGAGGCGAGCGTGCCGAGCACCGCCGTCGAGGTGCGGGCGGACGGGCCGTGGGTCAGGTAGAGGACCGCGAACATGATCAGGCACGAGCCGACGACGGCGACGGCGAGCGGGTCGCGCCCGTCGAGGATCGCGGGCAGCACGAACGCCAGCAGCACGACGAAGGTCAGCGCCAGCGCGCCGAGGGCGGCGAGGCCGCGCCAGCGCGCCAGCACCAGGACCGCGGCGGCGAACAGCACGGTGAGCCAGACGAGCGCTCCGCCGCGCTGGAAGTCGACGACCTGGTAGGAGCCGGGATCGGCGGGGTCGCCGCCGGAGTAGCCGAGCACGATGTCGTCGCCGACGCCGAAGGTCGGGGTGCTGGGCTCGACGGGCACGATCTGCACGAGGTCGCGGCCCGGGAGCGGCCCGTCGGCCATCCGGACGACGATCCCGACGCACCCGCCCTCGCCGCTGCCGGGGGAGCAGTCGGTGGCCTGCGCCGCGGTGATCTCGCCCTGCACCGGCTGCTGGGCGGCGGCCGCCGCGGGCACGGGCGCAGTGCCCGGCCACAGCAGGACCACCCCGACCAGCGTGGCCAGGGCGCAGGGCACGAGCAGGGCGGCGATGAGGATCCGGACGCGGCGCCCGGCGGGGGCGGCGGGTCCGTGTCCGTGGCCGTGCCCCGCGGCGGGGGCGTGGCCGTGCTCCGCGACCGCGGCGGGCGCCGCCCGGCGGCGGCGCCGCCCACTGTTGACCGGCGGCGCCGGCTCCGCGGCGGGACCGGCGACGGAACCGGCGGCGGGACCGGCAACGGCACCGGCGACGGCACCGGCGACGGGACCGGCGGCGGTCCCGGGGGCGGGACCGGCGACGGACCGCCGGCGGCGCCCGCCGGTGGACGTGCCGGTCGCGACCCGGATCGGCCCGGTGGGGGCGTCGGGTTCGGGCTGCTCGGGTCCGGGCACGGGCCCATCCTCCCCGCGCCGCGCGTGCCCGGACCACCGGGCCGCCGCGCCTACAGGATCAGGCTCGCGACGAACGCCAGCGCGAACCCGACCACGCCGATGAGGGTCTCCATCACCGTCCAGGTCTGCAGGGTCGTGCGCACGTCCATGTTGAGGAAGCGTCCGACCAGCCAGAACCCGGAGTCGTTGACGTGCGACAGCACCGTCGACCCGCCCGCGATCGCGATGACGACCAGCGCCACGTCGATCCGGGAGAGCCCCTCGGCGGCGACGACGGGCGCGATGAGGCCCGCGGTCGTCGTCAGGGCCACGGTCGCCGAACCCTGCGCGACGCGCAGCGCGGTGGCGATCACGAACGCCGCGACGATGACCGGGAGGCCGATGGCGCCCAGGCTCTCGGCGAGCGCGTCGCCGATGCCGCTGGTGCGCAGGATCCCGCCGAACGCGCCACCCGCACCGGTGATGAGGATGATCGCGCAGACCGGGCCGAGCGAGGAGTTGACGATCTCCTCGGCCTCGGCCCGGGTGAAGCGCTCCCGGCTCAGCACGAACAGCGCCACCAGCACCGTGATCAGCAGGGCCACCGGGGTCTGCCCGAGGAGCCGCAGCGCACCGACCGTCGTGGTGTCGCCGTCGATGACGCCCGCGGTCGCGAGCGTGTTCAACCCGGTGTTGAGCAGGATGAGGACCAGCGGGAGCAGCAGGAGCAGCAGGACGGTGCTGAACCGCGGCGGCGCCGTGCGGGTGTCGGACCGGACGTCGGTCCGGGTGCCGCCCGACCCGCCGTCGGCGTCGGCCGTGAGGACGTCGGGCACCGGCACGTCGAACCGGCGGCCGCTCCACAGACCGAACAAGTACGACGCGACGTACCAGGTGGGCAGGCCGATGACCAGCCCGACCACGAGCACCAGGCCGATGTCGGCGGCCAGGATCCCGGCGGCGCCGACCGGACCGGGGTGCGGCGGCACGAACGCGTGCATGACGGCGAACGCGCCGGCCGAGGGCAGCGCGTAGGTGAGGACGGAGCCCCCGAACCGGCGCGCGACGCTGAAGATGATCGGCAGGAACACGACGAAGCCGGCGTCGAAGAAGATCGGGAAGCCGAAGAGCAGCGACGCGACGCCCAGGGCGAGGGGTGCCCGCTGCTCGCCGAACCGGGCGACGAGGGTGTCGGCGAGCGTCTGCGCACCGCCGGTGACCTCCAGCAGCTTGCCGATCATCGCACCCAGGCCGACGAGCAGCGCGACGCTGGCCAGCGTCGTGCCGAAACCGTCGAGCAGTGCCGGGACGACCTCGTCGACCGGGATGCCGGCGACAAGCGCCGTCAGCAGGCTGACCAGGATCAGGGCGATGAAGGCGTGCAGCCGCAGCGCCATGATCAGGACGAGCAGCAGCGCCACCGCCGCCACCGCGATCAGCAGCAGGACGCCGGTGCTGTGCACCGGGACGAAGTCCTCCATCAGCGCTCCTCCTCCGCACTCGCCGCCACCGGGGCGTCCAGCGCGGCGAGCGCGCGCTCGGCCACCTCCGAGGGCTCGCCGGTGGTCTCGACGCCGACGCCCGGCTCGTCGGGCTCCAACGGCTCCAGCGTGGCGAGCTGGCTGCTCAGCAGGGAGGGCGGCATGTAGTGCCCGCGCCGCGCGGTGATCCGCTGCTCGATCAGGTCCGGCGGGGCGAGCAGGTGCACGAAGAACACCGAGGGGTGCCCGTCGCGCAGCAGGTCGCGGTAGCGGCGCTTGAGCGCGGAGCAGGTGATGACGGCACCGGTGCCCGCCTGCTCGTGCTCGCCGATCCAGTCGGCGATCCGGCGCAGCCACGGCCACCGGTCGTCGTCGTCGAGGGGGTGCCCCGCCGCCATCTTCTGCCGGTTCGCCTCCGTGTGCAGGTCGTCGCCCTCGGCGAACACCCACCCCGTGCTCCGCACCAGCTCCTGCGCCACCGACGTCTTCCCGACGCCCGAGACGCCCATCACCACCAGCGTTCGTCGGTCCATGGGAGCAGAGTGGCGCACGACACCGACAGTCGCTGATCGAGACCCGTCGGAAGCGGCACTTGCCGAACCGTTCGAACGTGTGTTCGACTAGGTCCATGCGGTGGAGCGGGCAGCAGGTCCAGGACGACGGGGTCGGCGCGGAGGCGGCGCTGCCCGGGTTGCGCGGGTTGCTGCGCTCGGTCCGCACGCCGGAGTTCGCCGGCACGGTGTTCCACGAGGTGGAGGCGCGCTCGGCGCTCAACCGCGTGCCCGGCACGTCGCCGGTGCCGTTCCGGTGGACGGTCAACCCGTACCGCGGGTGCTCGCACGCCTGCGTCTACTGCCTGGCCGGGCCCACCCGCGTGCTGATGGCCGACGGGTCCACCCGCCCGATCGCGGAGCTGCGCGTCGGCGACGCCGTCGTGGGCACCGAGCGGGTCGACGGGCGTCGCCGCTACGTGCGCACCACCGTCCACGCGCACTGGTCCACGGCCAAGCCCGCCGTCCGGCTGCGCCTGTCGGGCGGCACCGAGATCGTCGCGAGCGGCGAGCACCGCTTCCTCACCGACTCGGGCTGGCGCCACGTCACCGGCGGCTGGTGCCGCTCGGGCCGCCGCCCGCGCCTGCGTCCCGGCAGCGCGCTGCTGGGGCCGGGGGCGTTCGCGGCGCGAGCGGCCTCGCCGACGCCCGGGTACCGGCGCGGCTACCTGTCCGGGCTGGTCCGCGCCGACGGCCCCACGCCCGCGGAGCCCGACCGCTGCTTCCCCTCGGCCCACCTGGAGCTCGAGGCGCTCGGGCGCGCCCACCACTACCTCGCCGAGGCGGCGCGGGAGGCGCCGGTGCTGGCCGCTGTCGGGGGAGTGGTCGACGGCCGCATCGCGCCGCCCGTGCCGCGGGCCGGGATCGCGCCGGTCGCGGAGGTCGTGCGCTGGCCCGAGCACCCGGGCGACGACTGGTGCGCCGGGTTCCTGGCCGGCGTCGTCGACGCGCGGGGTGCGGTCGCGCACGGCGAGCTGCGGGTCCGCCACGCCGACGAGGAGGTCGTCGGGCGCGTCGCCGGGGCGCTGCACCGGCTCGGGTTCGGCTTCGCGATGGAGGGCGCCGAGCGCGGCGAGCGGGTCGTCCGGCTCACCGGGGGGCCGGCGGCGTTCGTGCGGTTCCTGCAGGTCGCCGGGCCCGCGGTGGGCCGCCGCCGCGACCTCACGGGGGCGCCGGTCGAGGTGGCGGCCGAGGTCGTCGCCGTCGAGCCGACCGGGCGCGTCGAGGCGATGTACGACATCACCACCGGCACCGGCGACTTCGTGGCCGAGGGCGTCGTCAGCCACAACTGCTTCGCCCGCGGCACCCACTCCTACCTCGACCTCGACACCGGGGCCGACTTCGACAGCCAGATCGTCGTCAAGGTCAACGTCGCCCGCGTGCTCGACCGCGAGCTGCGCCGCCCGCGCTGGGAGCGCGAGCCGGTCGCGATGGGCACCAACACCGACCCCTACCAGCGCGCCGAGGGCCGCTACCGGCTCATGCCCGGCGTCATCGACGCCCTCGCCCGCTCGGGCACCCCGTTCTCCCTGCTGACGAAGGGCACCGTCCTCACGCGCGACCTGCCCCGCCTCGCCGCGGCCGCCCGCGACGTCCCGGTCGGGCTGGGCGTGTCGATCGCCCTGCTCGATCGCCCGCTGCAGGCCCGCCTCGAACCCGGCACGCCCTCGCCCGAGGCCCGGCTCGACCTGGTCCGCCGCATCACCGACGCCGGCCTGAGCTGCGGCGTCATGGTGGCGCCGGTCCTGCCGCTCCTCACCGACTCGGAGGAGGCGCTCGACGCCCTCCTCGCCCGCATCCGCGCGGCCGGCGCCACCGGCGCGAGCGTCATGGCCCTGCACCTGCGCCCCGGCACGCGGGAGTGGTTCCTGGCCTGGCTCGCCCGCGAGCACCCCCGCCTGGTCGACCGCTACGCCCGCCTCTACCGCCGCGGCTCCTACGTCGACGCGGAGTACCGCCGCGCCCTCTCCGCCCGCGTCGGCCCCCTGCTCCGCCGCCACGGCCTGGCGTCGGAGGTGGGGGTGGTGCGCGGGGCGGCCGACCTGGCCCGCGCCGCCTTCCAGGTGCCCGAGCAGCTGACCCTCCTCTGAGTCGCGGGGCAGGCGGCGGCGGGGCGGGGCGGCGGGAAGTCGCGCGTGGGCGGTTCCCGCGCGCGATCCCGGTTCCCGCGCGCTGAACACGTTCCCGCGCGGTCCCGGGGGCGCGCGGGAGCAGGAAACGCGCGCGGGAGCGGCCGGCGGGGGTCCACGGATGACGTCGGGGGCGCGAGGGCGTGGTGGCCGCCCCTTCTGCGCATCTCCGGGCAGCTCATGATCGGCTGGACGCAGGCGCGACGCGAAGGGGGGCGGTGCGCGCACACCGCGTTCCGCGGAACACGCAGGTGGGCGCCGCCGTCTTCGCCGCCCTGCGCCGCCACGACGGCGGTTCCCGCGCGCGAATCAGGTTCCCGCGCGCTGAACACGTTCCCGCGCGGTCCCGGAGGCGCGCGGGAGCAGGAAACGCGCGCGGGAAGCGGCCGGCGGGGCCCGGCGGATGACGTCGGGGCGCGAGGACCTGGTGGCCGCCCCGTTCGGCGCATCTCCGGCGCTCACAGTCGGCTGAACGCAGGCGCGAGACCGAAGGGGGGCGGTGCGCGGCACACCGCGTTCCGCGGAACGCGCAGGTGGGCGGTTCCCGCGCGCGAATCAGGTTCCCGCGCGCTGAACACGTTCCCGCGCGGTCTCGGGGGCGCGCGGGAGCAGGAAACGCGCGCGGGAAGTGGCCGGCGGGGCCCGGCGGATGACGTCGGGCGCGAGGACGAGGTGGCCGCCCCTTCTGGGCAGGGCAGCCCGCGCAGCGCTGGACGCACGGACAGTGCCGAGAGGTGCGCGGTGCGCGCCACCCGCGTTCCGCGGAACGCGCAGGGCCGAGCGGCGAGACGGGGTGACGGAACGCGCAGGTGAGCGGTTCCCGCGCGCCGATCAGGTTCCCGCGCACCGATCAGGCTTCCGCGCGGCCCCGGGAGCGCGCGGGAGCAGGAAACGCGCGCGGGAAGCCGGAACGTGCGCCGCACCGCGTTCCGCGGAACGCGACGGAACGCGGTCGAATCGAGCCGGGGCCGGCCCCACCCGGCCCCGCCACCGCATGCGCGTTCCGCGGAACGCGGCCGGAGCGAGCCGGGGTCGGCCCCACCCCGCCGCCGCGTTCCGCGGAACGCGCTCCCGGGGGGACCACCGCGCGCCGCACACCACCGTCACCCCGTACACCGTCACCCCGCCGACCGCCACGGGCGACGGACGGCGGGCGCCGGCGTGCGCAGCCCGACACCCCGCGTTCCGCGGAACGCGGGCCGCCGCTCCCGCAGACCCGGCGGCGCGCAGCCGCGGAGGTAGGGAAACCTGCTGGCCGGGCGCCGGGGCCTGCCGGATAGCCTCGTCGCGTGATGCGATCCCACCCCGCCGGCACGTTGCGTGCCGAGCACGCCGGACAGTCCGTGACCCTCGCCGGGTGGGTGGCGCGCCGCCGCGACCACGGCGGAGTGATCTTCGTCGACCTCCGCGACGCCTCCGGGTCGGCGCAGGTCGTGTTCCGCGAGGGCGAGATGGCCGAGCGGGCGCACCGGCTGCGCTCGGAGTTCTGCGTGCAGCTCACCGGTGAGGTCGTCGCCCGTCCCGAGGGCAACGAGAACCCCGACCTGCCGACCGGCGCGGTCGAGGTGACGGTCACGTCGTTCACCGTGCTCTCGGAGTCGGCGCCGCTGCCGTTCCCCGTCGACGAGCACTCCGAGGTGGGCGAGGAGGTGCGGCTCAAGTACCGCTACCTCGACCTGCGCCGCGGCGGGCCGGCGTCGGCCATGCGCCTGCGCAGCGCCGTCAACAAGGCCGCCCGGAAGGTGCTCGACGCGCGCGACTTCGTGGAGGTCGAGACCCCGACCCTGACGCGGTCGACGCCCGAGGGCGCCCGCGACTTCCTCGTGCCCGCGCGCCTGCGCCCCGGCAGCTGGTACGCGCTGCCGCAGAGCCCGCAGCTGTTCAAGCAGCTGCTGATGGTCGGCGGGCTGGAGCGGTACTACCAGATCGCGCGCTGCTACCGGGACGAGGACTTCCGCGCCGACCGGCAGCCGGAGTTCACCCAGCTCGACATCGAGATGAGCTTCGTCGAGCAGGACGACGTCATCGAGCTCGCCGAGGCGATCCTCGTCGCGCTGTGGGAGCTGATCGGCCACGAGATCCCGCGCCCGATCCGGCGGATGACCTACGCCGAGGCGATGAGCCGCTACGGCTCCGACAAGCCCGACCTGCGCTTCGACATCGAGCTCACCGACATGACGGAGTACTTCTCGGACACGCAGTTCCGCGTGTTCCAGAACCCCTACGTCGGCGCCGTCGTCATGCCCGGTGGCGCCTCGCAGGCCCGTCGCGCGCTCGACGCCTGGCAGGAGTGGGCCAAGCAGCGCGGCGCCCGCGGCCTCGCGTACGTGCTGATCGGCGAGGACGGCACCGTCGACGAGCGCGGTCCCGTCGTCAAGAACCTGTCGGAGACCGAGCGCGAGGGCCTCGCCGCCGCCGTCGGCGCGCAGCCGGGCGACTGCATCTTCTTCGCCGCCGGCACCCCGAAGGACGCCCGCGCGCTGCTGGGCGCGGCCCGCGGAGAGATCGCGCGGCGCACCGGGCAGCTCGACGAGTCGGCGTGGTCGTTCGTGTGGATCGTCGACGCCCCGATGTTCGAGTCCGCCGCGGAGACCGACGACGTCGCCGTCGGCAGCGGGCAGTGGACCGCGCTGCACCACGCGTTCACCTCGCCGAACACGGAGTGGATCGACAAGTTCGAGACCGACCCGGGCAACGCGCTGGCCTACGCCTACGACATCGTCTGCAACGGCAACGAGATCGGCGGCGGATCCATCCGTATCCACCGCGCCGACGTGCAGAAGCGCGTGTTCGAGCTGATGGGGCTGGGGGAGGAGGAGGCGCAGGAGAAGTTCGGCTTCCTGCTCGACGCCTTCGCCTTCGGCCCGCCCCCGCACGGCGGCATCGCGTTCGGCTGGGACCGGATCACCGCGCTGCTGGCCGGCGTCGACTCCATCCGCGAGGTCATCGCCTTCCCCAAGACCGGCGGCGGCTACGACCCGCTGACGGCCGCGCCCGCCCCGATCACCCCGGAGCAGCGCAGGGAGGCCGGCGTCGACGCCGCGCCGCCGAAGAAGCCCGCGCCCACCGAGGCGCGCTGACGGGGTGCAGCACCTGCGCGTCGTCTCCCCGGAGGCGGTCACCGCCGAGGTCCGCGACCTCCTGCTCGCCGAGCCCGGCGCCACGCACGTCACCGTGCTGGCGGGGGTGGCGCTGCAGCCGGTGGGGGACGTCGTCGAGGCGGACGTCACCCGCGAGGCCGTCGACCGCGTCCTCGACGGGCTGTGCGGGCTCGGCATCGACGGCACCGGCGGCGTGACGCTGGAGACGATCGACACGACGCTGTCCGACGCCGCCGACCGGGCGGAGGAGGCGGTGCCCGGCGACCCGCAGGACGCGGTGATCTGGGACGAGGTCGTGGCGCGCACCGGGGAGGACTCCCGGCTCTCGATCAGCTTCCAGACCTTCCTCACGGTCGCGTGCCTGCTCGCCGCGATCGGCGCGATCACCAACTCCCCGGTCACGGTCGTCGGCGCGATGGTGCTCGGTCCGGAGTTCGGGCCGCTGGCCGCGGTCGCGGTCGGCATCGCGCTGCGCCGCGGTGACCTCGTCCGCCGCGGCGCCGTCGCGCTGGCCGTCGGGTTCCCGCTCGCCATGGTCGTGACGGCCGCGGCCACCCTGCTGTTCGACGCCGTCGGCCTGCTCGACGCGACGTCGCTCGACTCGCTCGACCAGGTCGACTTCATCTACCAGGTCGGCTGGTTCTCCTTCATCGTCGCGCTGCTCGCCGGGGCGGCCGGGATGCTGGCGCTCACGTCGGCCAAGTCGGCGTCGCTGGTCGGGGTGTTCATCTCGGTCACCACCGTGCCCGCGGCGGCGTTCGCCTCTGTCGCGCTCGTGGAGGGGCGCTTCGCCGAGGCGGCGGGGTCGGTGCTGCAGCTGGTCGTCAACGTGGTCGGGATCGTGCTGGCCGCGGTGGCGGTGCTGGTCGCCTCCCGGCGCACGGCCGGCGCGCGTCGGGGCGGCCTGCGGCGGCTGTCCACCGGGTAGGGTCGGCCCGGTGAACGGCGACCTGGGTGCTTTCCCCAGGCCGGTGCTCGCCGCGCTGGCCGCGGCCGAGCGGCTCCTCACCCGGCGGGCGGGCGCGAGCGTCGTCCTGGCCGATCCGGAGGACCTGGGGGGCAGCGACCGCTCGGTCGTCGCGCGGGCGCGGGTGGCGCGCAACCCGTTCGCGCTGCCGCGCACGCTCGTCGTCAAGCACTACCTGGCCGACCCCGACCCGGGCCTGCCCGACCCGTTCCACCACGAGGTCGCGAGCTGCCAGCTGTTCACCGCGCTGCCCACCGAGGCCCGGCCGAGCCCCGTGCTGATCGCCCACGACCCCGTCGCGCGGCTGCTCGTGCTGGAGGACCTCGGGCGCAGCTCCACCCTCGCCGACGCCCTGTTCGGCCCCGACCCGGCGCACGCGAAGCGGTGCCTGCTGAGCTGGGCGCGGGCGCTGGGCCGCATGCAGGCGGCCACCGCGGGCCGGGAGAACGACTTCGGCGCCCTGCTGCGCCGCCAGGGGGAGCGGGCCTGGCGCGACCCGGTCGCCGACGACGCCCGCGCCGCGCTGGCCGGGGTGTCCGAGCTGCTCGAGGAGCAGCTGGGGATCCGCGTGCCCGAGGCGGCCCGGCACGAGGCGCAGGACACCGCGCGCCTGCTCGGCGGCACCCGCTACCGCGCGTTCAGCCCGTCCGACACCTGCCCGGACAACAACCTCGTCACCAGCCGCGGGGTCCGGTTCGTCGACTTCGAGTGGGGCTGCTTCCGCGACGTCGTCCTCGACGCCGCCTACTTCCGCGTGCCGTTCCCGGCCTGCGAGGCGAGCTTCGCGCTGCCCCACGGGATGGCCGCGACGATGCTCGACGCCTGGCGCAGCGAGATCGCCGGTGTGTGGCCCGACCTCGACGACGTCGAGCTGCTGGAGCGCCGCCTGCTCGACGCGCAGCTGCTGTGGGTGTGGCTGTGCACGTGGTGGCTGCTGCCGCGCATCACCGAGCGCGACGGCCCGCTGGGCGCCGACCCGACCCGCACGCCCCGGATCAGCACCGTGCTCGCGCACTACTGGCGGGAGATGGCCGGGTCGGCCGAGGCACTGGGCCTGCGGGCCAGCGCCGACCTGGGGATCGCGGTCGCCGACGTGCTGCGCGACCGCCACGTCGATGCCCCGCCGTCGCTGCCGGTGTACCCGGCGTTCCGCTCCGTGGCCTGAGAACCCCAGGAAAGTGGACGCGGCGGGCGCCCGGAGGCACCCGCCGCGTCGTCGGCCGTCGGTCGTCAGGCAGTCAGGTCGTCAGTTCGCCGAGTGGCGCGCCTGCTCGACCTGCTCCACGCGGTCCTCGGTGGCCATGCGGGTCAGCTCCGCACCCGCGTCGGCGTCACGGGTGAGGTTCTCCCCGGTCTCCGGGTCGAAGACGTGCACCTTGCGGCTGTCGAGCCAGAACTGGGCGTCGCGGCCCTCCCGGATGCGGCTGGTCGCGTCGATCGACACGATGGCCTGCGTCCGCAGCTGGTCGGAGTCGAGCTCGCGCGAGAGCTCCTTGAGCTTGAGGTTGACCTCCTCGGGCGCGTCGTAGGGGATGTAGGCGTACTGCGAGTCGCCGAGCCACTCGGTGACGTCGACGCGCGCGGTGAACACCGACCCCAGCGGGCGCTTCGCCTCGTCGACCAGCGAGGCGTCCTCGAAGTACTCCGGGCGGATGCCGACGAGCAGCAGGTCCTTGCCCTCGACGGCCTTCGCGCGCCGCTCGTCGAGCTCGATCCGCCCGAACGGGGTGTCCAGGCCGCCGCCCGAGACCGTCGCGGGCAGGAAGTTCATCGGCGGCGAGCCGATGAACCCGGCCACGAACAGGTTGACGGGCTGCTCGTAGAGCTCGCGCGGCGACGCGACCTGCTGGATGAGGCCCTTGCGCAGCACGCAGACCCGGTCGCCCAGCGTCATCGCCTCGGTCTGGTCGTGCGTGACGTAGACCGTGGTGATGCCCAGGCGCCGCTGCAGCCGCGCGATCTCCGTGCGCATCTGCCCGCGGAGCTTGGCGTCGAGGTTGGACAGCGGCTCGTCGAACAGGAACGCGTCGGCGGACCGGACGATCGCCCGGCCCATGGCGACGCGCTGGCGCTGCCCGCCCGAGAGGTTCGCCGGCTTGCGCTCCAGGTGCTCGTGGAGCTCCAGGACGTCGGCGGCCTCGGTGACGCGCCTGCGCACCTCGTCGTCGGGGGTGTTCTGCAGGCGCAGCGGGAACGCGATGTTCTCGTACACCGACAGGTGCGGGTAGAGCGCGTAGTTCTGGAACACCATCGACAGGTTGCGGTCGCGCGGCGCCTTGTCGTTGACGCGCGTGCCGCCGATGACCATGTCGCCGCTGGTGATGTCCTCCAGGCCGACGATCATCCGCAGCAGCGTGGACTTCCCGCAGCCGGACGGGCCGACGAGGATCATGAACTCGCCGTCGGCGATGTCCAGGCTGACGTCGTTGACGGCCGGGAAGCCGTCGCCGTACTTCTTGACGATGTTGCGCATCTCGATCGAAGCCATGACTTCTCCTAACCCTTGACCGCGCCGTTGGTGAGACCGGCGACGATGCGCCGTTGGAAGAACAGGACGAGGACGATGACCGGGATCGTGACGACCACGGCCGCCGCGGCGATGCCGCCCGTCGGGTCCTCGAACTGGGACGCGCCGGAGAACAGGCCGAGCGCGGCGGGCACGGGACGCGCCGCACTGGTCGAGGTCAGCGAGATCCCGTAGACGAAGTCGTTCCAGGCCAGGAAGAACGCGATGATCGCCGTGGTGAAGACGCCCGGCGCGGCCAGCGGCACGATCACCTTGCGGAACGCCTGCCAGGTGGTCGCCCCGTCGACCTGCGCGGCCTGCTCCATCTCCCAGGGGATCTCCCGGAAGAACGCCGACATCGTCCAGATCGAGATCGGCAGCGTCAGCGAGAGGTAGGGGATGATCAGGCCGGGCCAGGTGTCGTACAGCCCGATCTGGCGCCACAGGTTGAACAGCGGCGTGACGATCGAGATCACCGGGAAGATCGCCACGGCCAGCGCGGTGGACAGGATGATCCGCTTGCCGGGGAAGTCGAGCCGGGCGATCGCGTACGCCGCGAACATCGCGAGCAGGCACGACAGCGCCGTGGCGATCAGGCAGATGCCGAAGGAGTTGAGCAGGGCGGGCAGGAACAGCTCGCTCGCGTCCCCGGTGAGGATCAGCGCGTAGTTCTCCCAGGTGAAGACCGTCGGCAGGAACTGCCCGTTCGAGATGTCGGACGCCGACTTGAACGACAGCGACACGATCCAGGCGATCGGGAACAGGGCGTAGAGGATGATCCCGATACCGGCGACGATCCACCAGGTGCGTTCACGTGTGGACATCTACTTCTCCCCCCGGGCCTGCGACAGATCGACCTTGAACCCCTTGATGAACCCGAACGCGATGAGCACGACCGACAGGAACAGCAGCACCGACACCGCCGAGCCGAGCCCGATCTCGAGGCGGGCGATGGTCTGGCGGTAGGCCAGGAACGACACCGTCTCGGTGCCGTTGGCGCCCGCCGTCATGATGAAGACGCTGTCGAACACGCGGAACGCGTCGAGCGTGCGGAACAGCAGGGCCACCATGATCGCGGCCTTCATGTTCGGGATGGTGACCTTGCGCATCCGCTGCCACCACGTGGCGCCGTCGACCTGCGCGGCCTCCTGCAGCACGTCGGGCACCTGGGCCAGACCCGCGAGCAGCAGCAGCGAGATGAACGGCGTGGTCTTCCAGATCTCCGCGAGGCAGATGACCAGCAGCGAGGTGCCGGTCTGGCCGAACCAGTCGGTGTCGGCCGAGATGCCCGGGAGCCAGGCGAACCAGCTGTTGACGAACCCGGACGTCAGGTCGAACGCGAACTGCCAGGCGAACGCCGAGACGACCGTGATGATCGCGTAGGGCAGCAGGATCGCCGCCCGCAGGATCGGGCGCAGGCCCTTGAGCGCCTTGAGCATCACCAGCGCGAGCGCGAAGCCGAGCACCAGCTCGACGGCGACGGTGACGATCGTGATGAACGCGGTGACGCCGAACGCCTGCCACCACAGGGCGTCGGTGAGGACGACCCAGTAGTTGTGCAGGCCGACGAACGAGCGGTTGCCCGGGTCGGTGAGGCGGTAGGAGAACAGCGAGTCGTAGACCGCCTGGAAGATCGGGTAGGCGGTGACGAGCAGCATCACGGCGAACGCCGGGCCGGCGAGCATCCAGCCCAGGCGCCGCTCGGCGCGGATCCGGTCGGACAGCCCGGTCGGGCGGGCGGCCGGTTGCTCGACCGACGACCCCACGCCCGGAGGAACGGTGGTGGTCACAGGAGTTCCTCCCCGGACAGGACGGCTTGGATCAGGGCGGCGGCGTCGGGACCGGTCGCGGGGGACACCGCGGTCGGCGGGTGGTACTCGCGCTGCAGGCTGCCCGAGACCTCGCTGTAGTACGCGGTCTGCGGTCGGGGCTTGGCCTGCTGGAGCGACTGGGCGATGACCGGGGCCATCGGGAACTCGGCGATGACCTCCGGGTCCTCGAACACGGCGAGGCTGGCCGCCGGGTTGCCGTCGGAGATGAAGTAGGCCTTCTGGTTCTCGTCGGAGGTGATGCACTGGACGGCCTGGTAGGCGAGGTCCGGGTGGAGGCTGGACGCGCCGACACCCAGGTTGATCCCGCCGTAGGGCGGAGCGCTCGGCGTGCCCGCGTCGACCTCGGGGTAGACGGCCCAGCCGTAGTCGTCGACGACGGACTGCTCGAGCGTGCCCTCCTCGACGCCGCTCTTCGCGCGCCCCCAGACGAACGGCCAGTTGACCATGAACCCGGCGTCGCCGCTCTCGAAGGACGCCACGCTCTCGTCCTCGCCCGCGGTGGTGAACGCCGGACCGACGACACCGCTGTTGGCGACCCCGCTCATGACCTCGGCCGCACGCTGGCTCTGCGGGGTGTCGAGCCCGAGCTGGATGTCCTCGGGCTTGTCGGCGGTCTGCGTGATGACCGCACCACCCGCGGACTGGATCAGCGCGTTGAACCACACGACCAGCGACTCGGCGCGGCGGCCCTGCGCGGCGACCTGGGTCTGCTGGCCCTGCGCGGCGGTGACGAGCTGGTCCCACGTGACGGGCTGCGTCATGTCGAGGCCGGCGGCCTGCGCGATCGACTTCTTGTACCAGAGCAGCTGCGTGTTGGCCCAGAACGGGATGGTGACGAGCTGGTCGTTCCAGGTGGCCCCGTCGATGGCGCTCTGGGCGACGCCCTGGGTGGCCTCGGTGGCGATGTCCGGCGGCACCGGAGCGAGGAACCCCGCCTGTGCGAACTCCGGGATGTAGGGCGGGTCGAGGCTCATGATGTCGATCGAGGAGTCGCCGGCGGCGAGGCGTCGGACGAGCTGCTGGCGCTGCTCGGACGATTCGCGCGGCAGCGTCGACACGGCGATGTCGTAGGCGCCGCCCGCCTCGGCGGTGCAGGCGGCGGCGATCGAGGCCTGGCCGCCGGAGTCGGGGTTGATGTACCAGGTCAGGGTGGGTGGGCCGGTGTCGTCCGTGCCGCACCCGGCCAGGCCGCACAGGACGAGCGCGGCCGCCGCCACGGTGCCCAGGCGCCGCCGTCGTCGTTGACGCATGCTGCTCCTCCGATTCGAACCGTCGATCATGGGGTGGTGCTCGGCGCTGGGCCGACCGGTCGACGCGGGCTGCCCGGGAGCAGCCTGGACCCGGCGGGCGGCTTCGGCGAGTCGTGAACGGGTGGATGTCGCGGCCCTCGGTGCCACCGGTCAGCGGATGCGTCGGCGCGGGGACGGCGGTATAACTCACGTCCGGGGTGACGCAGCTCACTGGAGCGGAACAGGGGCGGTCCGGACGGATCGATCACCCACCTCTCCCGAAAGCGCTTCCAGTCCTGACTGTGACCGACCGTCGTATACCCTGTCAAGGCTGCAGAAACGTTATGAAAGCGCTTCCGGTAGGCCTACGATGGTGCGATGAGCGTCACCCTGGCCGACGTCGCGCGGCGGGCCGGTGTGTCTCCGGCGACCGCGTCGCGCGCGCTCGGCGGACGCCCGCACGTCGCGCCGGCCACCCGGTTGCGGGTGCACCGGGCGGCCGACGAGCTCCAGTTCGTCGTCTCACCGGAGGCGTCGCGCCTGGCGGGCGGGTCGGGCGGGCGGGTCGGCGTCGTGGTGCCGCACCTCGCGCAGTGGTCGTGCGGCGCCGTGCTGGAGGGGCTCGAGCCGGTGCTGCGCGGGGCCGGTGTCGACGTGCTGCTCTACGGCGTCGGCGACGCCGCGGCGCGCACCGCGTTCTTCGCCGACCTGCCCGCGCGGCGCCGCGTCGACGCGCTGGTCGTGCTCGGCACGGCGCTCGACGAGCACGAGCGGGGCCGCCTCGAACTGATGGCCGTGCCGGTCGTGGCGGCGGCCGCGACGGGCCGGCAGCCGGGCGTCCACGTCGACGAGCACGCCGCCGCGCGGCACGCCGTCGACCACCTGCTGCACCTGGGCCACCGGCGGATCGGGGCGGTCGCCGCGGCCGGGCCGCTCGACGGTGTGCTCGACGGGGCGCTCGAGGCGTTCGCGGCCGCCCACCGGGAGGCGCTGCGCGGTGCGGGCTTCCCGCACGAGGACCTGCTCGTGCGGGTGGGGCGGGGTGCGTCCGGCGCGGCCGAGGGCGCGGGGCGCCTGCTCGGGCTGCGCGAGCCGCCGACGGCGGTGGTCGCGTCCAGTGACGAGGTCGCGCTGGGGGTCGTGCGGACGCTGGGTCGGGCGCGGCTGCGCGTGCCCGACGACGTGTCGGTGGTCGGGCTCGGCGACCACCCGCTGGCCGAGGCGGCCGACCTCACCACGGTGTGCCGGCCGGTGCGCGAGCAGGGCGCGGAGGCGGCGCGGATGGTGCTCGCGGCGCTGGTGGACGGAGCCGTGCCGCCGTCGGTCGTCCTGCCCTCGCGGCTGGTGGTGCGGGGGAGCACGGCGCCGCCGCGGAGCGCCTGAGTCGGGCGGGGCGGGCCGGGCGATTGGGGCCGGGCGATTGGGGTCAGGCGCTCGGGGTCAGGCGGCGCGGGGGAGCGGCGGCGCCGGCGCGTGCCGCGTCGCGATCGTCATGCCCGCCTCGATGAGCCAGAGCTGCGCCCGCGTGCAGGTCGGGCAGATCCAGAAGACGCCGCCGTCCGGTTCGTGCTGGCTGCTCCAGGCGAGGTCGCCGGGCGTGTGGGGGAGGGCGCAGAGCGGGCAGGTGTCCATGCCCGTGGAGCCTGTCCTACGCGCTTTGCCGTGCTGTGAACCGAGCGCTAACACCACGGTGCGTGGACGTCCTACTACAGCGAGTGGAGGAACCGCTCGATGCGCACGAGCGCCTCCTCCAGCTGCGGCAGCGCCGTCGCGTAGGAGCAGCGGATGTGGCCCTCGCCGGAGGGCCCGAACACGTCGCCCGGTACGACGGCGACGCTCTCGGCGTGCAGCAGCCGCTCCGCGAACGTCTCGGAGTCGAGCCCCGACGAGCGGATCGAGGGAAAGGCGTAGAAGGCGCCGCCGGGCTCCGGGCAGTCGAGCCCGATCTCGCGCAGTCCCTTGACGAACACGCGCCGGCGCCGGTCGTAGTCGGCGACCATCGCGTCGACGTCGTCGTCGGGCCCCGACAGCGCCTCGACGGCAGCGAGCTGCGAGACGTGCGGTGCGCACAGCATCGTGTACTGGTGCACGCGCACGCACAGCTCGGCCACCGCCTGCGGCGCGCAGATCCAGCCGACCCGCCAGCCCGTCATCGCGTGCGCCTTGGAGAACCCGCCGAGCAGCACGGTGCGCTCGCGGGCACCGGGCAGCGTGCCCAGGCAGGTGTGCGCGCCGGTGTACGTGAGGCGGTCGTAGATCTCGTCGGAGATGAGGTAGAGGTCGTGCTCCTCCGCGAGGCGGACGAGCCGCTCGAGGGCCTCCCGGGGCTGCACGGCGCCGGTCGGGTTGGCGGGGGAGCCGATGAGGATCGCCTTCGTGCGCGGCGTGATCGCGGCGGCGACCACGTCGGCGTCGATCGCGAAGTCGTCCTCCCAGCGCGTCGGCACCCGCACCGGCGTGCCCCCGGCGAAGCCGACGCACGGCTCGTAGGCGACGTAGCAGGGCTCCGGGACGATCACCTCGTCGTCGGGGTTGAGCAGCACGCGCAGCACGAGGTCGAGGCCCTCGGAGACGCCCGTGGTGATGAGGCACTCCTCGCGCGGGTCGTAGCGCGCGCCGTAGCGGGAGGCGAGGTCGTCGCAGATGAGCTCGCGCAGCCTCGGCAGGCCCGCGTTGGAGGTGTAGGTGGTGAACCCGTGCTCCAGGGCGTAGATCCCGGCCTCGCGGATGCGCCAGGGCGTGACGAAGTCGGGCTCGCCGACGCCCAGGGAGATGACGTCGTCCATCTCGGCGGCGATGTCGAAGAACCGCCGGATGCCCGACGGGGGGCAGGCCGCGATGACGGTGTTGAGCGGCTTCACGGCGTGACCGGCAGCCGGTGGTCGGGCTCGGGCGCGCTGAACGAGTCGCCGTCGCGCTTGTAGGTCTTGAGCACGAAGTGCGTGGCGGTGGCGCGGACGCGGTCGATCGTGGACAGCTTCTGCGACACGAAGTCCGAGACCGCGCGGATCGTCCGGCCGTCGACGGTGCAGCGCAGGTCCTGGCTGCCCGAGACCAGGTAGACGCTGCGGACCTCGGGGAAGCGGGCGATGCGCTCGGCGACGTCGTCGAAGCCGACCCCGCGGGCCGGGGCCAGCGAGACGTCGATGAAGGCGGTGACGGTCTCGGCGGTGGGGTCGTCGGTGACGGCGTCCCAGTCGACGACGGCCTTGTAGCGGCGGATCGCGCCGGAGGCCTCCCAGGCCGCGACGGCGGCGCTCACCTCCGCGACGGGGATGCCCGTCATCGTGGCGATCGTGTCGTGGGAGAGCTGGGCGTCGCGCTCCAGGAGTTCGAGGATCTGCCGCACGGGCCGACCCTACGTCGCGGCGCGCGCGAGCCGGCGCACCGCCTCGTCGACCACCCCTTCGGGATGCGAGGCGTAGCAGCAGCGCAGGCTCGACGGCGCCGGCTCCGCGACCGCGAACGCGCTGCCGGGCACGAACCCGACACCGGCCTCGAGGGCGCGGGGCAGCAGCGCGGTGGTGTCGACGCCGGGCAGGTCGAGCCAGCAGAACATCCCGCCCGTCGGCACGGAGCAGCGCGCGCCGGGCAGGTGCTCCGCCACGGCGGCGGTGAACGCGCGCGCCCGGGCGGCGGTGGCGTCGCGGACGCCGGCGAGGTGGGCGTCGAACCAGGCGGCGTCGGCGACGAGCTCGGCCGCGACCGCCTGCGTCAGCGACGACGTGCACAGGTCCGTGCACTGCTTGAGCAGCTCCACGGCGGCGAGCACCTCGGGCGGCCCGGACAGCCAGCCCACCCGCAGCGCCGGGGCCAGCACCTTCGACGCGCTGCCCAGGCGCACGACCCGGTCGGAGTGCGCGGCGACGGGCACGGGCGGCGCGCCGTCGAAGGCGAGCAGGCCGTAGGGGTCGTCCTCGACGACGACGAACCCGTACCGCTCGGCCAGCTCCGCGAGCCGCACCCGCCGGGGCGCGGACAGGGTCACCCCGCGCGGGTTGTGGAAGCTCGCGACGGTGTGGACGAGCCGCGGGCGCAGGCCGTCGCGCAGGTGGCGCTCGAGGTCGTCGACGCGCATGCCGTCGGCGTCGAGTCCCACGGGATGCAGCCGCGCGCCGGCGGCCTGGAACACCTGCAGCGCCCCGACGTAGGCGGGCTCCTCGACGACCACGTCGTCGCCGGCGTCGAGCAGGGCGCGGGCGACGAGGTCGAGCGCCTGCTGCGAGCCGGTGGTGACGACGACGTCCGCGACCTCCCGCCCGCACCGTCCGGTCTCGTGCGCGGCGAGCACCGCGCGCAGGGCCGGGAGGCCGGCCGTCTCGCCGTACTGGACCGACCTCGGGTCGGTGAGCGCCTTCGCCGCCGCTTCCGCGATGCGGGCGCGGGGCATGAGCTCGGCCGCGGGCAGCCCCCCGGCCAGACTGATCACCTCCGGGCGGGCGGTGAGGGCGAGCAGGTCGCGGATGGCCGAGCCGCGGACGGAGCGGGTGGCGGTGGAGAGGTGCACGGGGTCGCCTCACGGTCGATCGGACGGGCGGAGCGTCCTGGGTCGACAGGGCGGGTGGTGCGGGGGCCGGTGTGCCCGTGGGGTCCATGGTGCCGGACGGATCCCGTTGTTCGGAATGTCTTCCCGCATCTTGGGAAGCGCGTCGGGGGTGGATCGCGTCCTTGAGCTGCGCATCTGCTGGTCGTCGGCGGATGTCGGGACGTGCGTCGGTGGTTGGGGGGTGCGCGGGTCCTGTGGTGCTGCGTTCCGCGGGACGCGGGGCTCGGGTTCTGCGCTGCGATCCGCGGAACGCTCCCCGGGCGTGGGGGCTGCGTTCCGCAAAACGCGCGGCTCGGGGGCGGGCCGGCCTGGGCGTGCCGAGTTGTGGGGCGTTCCGGAACGCGCGAGCTGGTACAGCGAGCCGGGACGAGCGGATACGAGCCGGGACGCAGGGACCAGCGGGGACGATCGCAACGAGGCGGACCGAGCCGGGACATGTCGGAACGACCAGAATGGATCGGGACATGTCGGGACGAGCCGCGGTGAGCCCGGTCACCGCGTAGCCGGGACGAGCGAACGGTGTGCCGAACGGACGCCGGCGGGTTCCGCGCGACACCGGCCGGAAGTGGTCGCCGCGCGGGGTGCAGCGCGTTCCGCGGAACGCGGGTGGACGCCGGGCCAGTGGCCGGACGACGGGCGGGATCGGGACCGGCGACGGGACGGTCGGGGGGCGGAAGGCGGGGAGCCGCCGATTGATCATCAGGAGTGCGACGTCACGGTCGTCGCGAGGGCCGTGGTCGTGCGGTTCCGGTGATCAAGGCGGTCTTGCAGGTGGTGATCGTCAGGAGCGTGACCTCAGGGTCGTCACGAGGACCGTGGTGACGCACTCTCGGCGATCACCCGCGTCCCGGCACCACCCCTGCAGTCCACAGTCCTCCGCGTCCGCCCGCTGCCGCCCGCCGCCCGCTGCCCGCCGCCGCTGCCCCCCGCCGCTGCCGCCGCCGCTGCCGCCGCCCACTGTCCGTAGCGCCGCTCTTCGCCCGCCCGCGCGCCGCGCTCCCGATCTGGTAGCGCCCGCCACTGTCCGCGGGCGCCGCCTGCAGCCGCCGCTCGCAGCCGCCCGCCGCCGCGCCGCCCGCCGCCGCCCCCGATCTGGTGGCGCCTGCTCCACCCACTTGGCCCACCCACCCTTGCCCCGCCCCCCCACCCCACCTCCCCCCGACTGTCAGGGCCGGGTGGCAGGGTGTCTCCGTGACCTCCGACGCCGACGGCCTCTTCGACCTGCAGGAGCAGGCCCCCACCCCCGTCGACGTGCCCCGGGCGACGGCGCCCCTCGCCGTCCGCATGCGCCCCCGGGCGCTCGACGAGGTCGTCGGCCAGGCGCACCTGCTCGCGCCCGGCGCCCCGCTCCGCCGGCTCGTGGAGGGAGGGGCGGCGGCGTCGGTGCTGCTCTACGGCCCGCCCGGCACCGGCAAGACCACGATCGCGCGGCTGCTCTCGCAGGCGGGGTCGCGGCACTTCGTCGCGCTGTCGGCGCTGTCGTCGGGGGTGAAGGAGCTGCGCCAGGTCATCGACGACGCCCGCCGCCGCCGCGACCACCACGACCAGCAGACCGTCCTGTTCATCGACGAGGTGCACCGCTTCTCCAAGACCCAGCAGGACGCGCTGCTCGGGGCCGTGGAGGACCGGCTCGTGCTGCTCGTCGCGGCGACCACGGAGAACCCCTCGTTCTCGGTGGTCTCCCCGCTGCTCTCGCGGTCGCTGGTCCTGCAGCTGCGCTCGCTCACCGACGACGACGTCCGCGCGCTGCTGCGCCGGGCCGTGGCCGACGGGCGCGGGCTCAACAACGCGGTCGAGCTCGACGCCGGGGCCGAGGACGCGATCGTCCGCCTCTCCGGCGGCGACGCCCGCCGCGCGCTGACGGCGCTGGAGGCCGCGGCCGACGGGGTGGTCGGCACCGGCGCCACGACGCTCGACGTCGCCGCCGTCGAGCGCGCCGTCACCGAGGCGACGGTGCGCTACGACCGCCAGGGCGACCAGCACTACGACGTCATCAGCGCCTTCATCAAGTCCATCCGCGGCTCCGACGCCGACGCCGCGCTGCACTACCTGGCCCGGATGCTCGTGGCGGGGGAGGACCCGCGGTTCATCGCGCGGCGGCTGATGGTGCACGCCAGCGAGGACATCGGCCTCGCCGACCCCACTGCGCTGCAGGCCGCCACCGCCGCCGCGCAGGTCGTCCAGCTCGTCGGGCTGCCCGAGTGCCGGATCGCGCTCGCGCAGGCGACGCTGCACCTGGCCACGGCGCCGAAGTCGAACGCGGTGATCGTCGGCATCGACGAGGCGATGGCCGACGTCCGCGGCGGCGCGGCCGGCGCCGTGCCCCCGCACCTGCGCGACGGTCACTACGCCGGCGCGGAGAAGCTGGGCAACGCGGTGGGCTACCGCTACCCGCACGACAGCCCCGACGGCGTGCTGGCCCAGCAGTACCCCCCGGACGCGCTGGTCGGCCGCGACTACTACCGGCCCACCCCGCACGGCTCGGAGCGCACGCTGCGCGACCGGCTCGACAAGCTGCGCCGGGTCATCCGCGGGCTGCGCTGACCGGCGCCCAGGCGGGGTCGCGGCCCAGCAGCGCGAGCGTGCGCGACCACGGGTCGGTGCCGCCCGGCAGCGCCGGACCGAACGGGGCGCCGGGGGCGGTGCGGGCCTCGCCGTCCGGCACGCCCTCGGCGACCGCGAGCGCGGCGGCGACCAGGTCGTCGGCGTAGCGGACCTCCCGTCCGAGCGACGCGGCGACGTCCCAGCTGTGCACGAGGGTGTCGACGAGGTGGAACCCCACCACCACCGGCAGCGGGAGCGACACCCCGAACTCGGCGAGGTGCACCTCCCGGTCCGGGTCGGCGCGGGCGAAGGCGGCCACGACGTCGTCGAGGTGGCAGGAGCCGAGGCCCTCGGCGCCCGCCCGCGGGGCGAACGCCCCGACGTCGGCGACGGCGTCGGACGTGGCGGAGACGGCGGCGGCGAAGCCGTGGTCCTGCCCGGCCATGTGGGCCAGCAGGGTCGCGAGGTCCCACCCGGCGCAGGGCGTGAGCCGGGTGAGGTCGGCGGCGGTGACGGAGGCGAGGACCGGCCGGACGGCGTCGGCGGCGCGGGCGTGCAGCTCGATGATGTGCATACGCCGATCGTCTACCGATGCAGACGATCGGTCAAGCGCTATCGTCGCCGCATGCAGCGCCACGATCTCGGCGCGGCGTTCGCCGCACTGGCCCGCGCGCTGATGACCGCGGAGGAGCCGGTCCTGCGCGCGCACGAGGTCGGCATGTGGGAGTACGTCGTGCTCGCCGCCCTCGACCACGGCGACGCGCCCACCCAGGCCGAGCTGGCCGCGACGGTGCGCCGGGACAAGACCCGGCTCATCCCGATCCTCGACGCTCTCGAGGCGCGCGCCCTGCTGCGCCGCACGCCCGACCCGGCCGACCGGCGCAACCGCATCGTCGCCCTCACCCCGCAGGGTCGCGACCTCGTCCGGTCGTGCCGCCGCGGTGTCCGGGAGGTCGAGCGGGACCTGCTCGCCGGCGTCGACCCCGCCGACCGCGCCGCCTTCGTCCGCGTGCTCGACGCGCTGGCGGCGGACGCGGGCGGACTGGGCTGAGCGGCGGAGGACGGGCTACCCGGGGAGCGTCGTCCGGAACTGCATCGCCCGGTACGGCCAGTTCAGCGCGGTGTTCCACTGGCTGACCACCAGGTGCAGATCCGCGCGCGTCGAGCCGGGCAGCACGTAGCCGCCGTAGAGCTGGGCGACGCGGCCGGTGGCGTGGTCCTCGTCCTCCCACGCGCAGCCGTGCAGGACGGTCGTGCGGCGGGCGCGGTGCAGGTCGTCGAGCGGGGAGGCGAGGTCCAGCACGTCGATGCGGTAGTTCCCGGCGTCGAACGCCGACAGCAGCCAGCGGTCGGCGCCGCCGGGCTCGGGGACCCGGCGCAGGCTGAGCTCGCCGAACGCCCCCGGCAGGGCGACGGTGGGCGGGCGACCCCACGCCCACCCGTCGTCGGGGGTGAAGCCCCAGCTCTCCCAGGAACCCGGGTTCGTCAGCCGCTCGGCGGGCACGCGGTGCAGCACCAGGCCGTGGGCGCGCTGGAACCCGGTGGTGAAGGCGTAGACGAAGCCGTCGTCGCCGAGCTCCCAGGTGAGCATCTGGAACATCCCGCCGAGGTGCCCGCCCGGCCAGCGCACGCCGGTCGGCCGCCACGTGACGCCCTGGTCGCGCGAGGAGTGGATCTCCGTCCAGTGCACGTGCCCCAGCTCGCGGCACACCATGACGTGCAGGTACATGATGTCGCCGAGGGTGATGACGTCGGTCGGCAGCACCGTCGTCACGCGGCGGGGGCGGCGGGCGAACCAGCGCGGCATCTGGTGGAGGTAGCGGACGACCTGCCGCGCGCGCGGACCGCGGCCGCCGCTGCCCGTCCAGCGCACCCCGGTCGGCACCGACGCCGGGTCGCCGAACAGCACGACCGGCGAGCGCCAGCCGCGCCCGCCCGCGCGCGGGGACGCGAACGTGTCGCCGAAGACCGACACCAGCCGGCCGTCCGGGGCCGTCGTCGTGGTGCCGAGGTCGGTCCCGCCGATGCCGAACGCGTCGGTGTGGCCGGGGCCGGTGAGGTCGGCGACCTTGGACGTCGTCGTCACACCGCGTCCCGCTCGATCGGGCAGCTCATGCAGCGCGGCCCGCCCCGCCCGCGGCCGAGCTCGCCGCCGGGGATGTCGAGGACCTCGATGCCGTGGCGGCGCAGGAAGGTGTTGGTCGTGACGTTGCGCTCGTAGGTGACGACCACCCCGGGCGCGACGGCCAGGGTGTTGCAGCCGTCGTCCCACTGCTCGCGCTCGGCGGCGTGCACGTCCTGCTCCGCGGTGAGCACGCGGATCTCCGGCAGGCCCAGGACCTCGGCGATGGCGGCGTGCATGCCGTCCGGGGCGTGGTCGGTGACGTGCAGCTCCTTCTCGTTGTCGCCGGGGCGCACGGTGTAGGCGGGCAGCATCCCCAGGCCCGCGTACTTCGTGAACGTCTCGGGATCGACCATCGTCATCACGGTGTCGAGGTGCATCAGCGCGCGCGTCTCGGGCATGCGCAGCGCGACGATCCGGTCGACGTCGCCGCCCGCGAACAGCGTCCGCGCCAGCCGCTCGACGCCCGCCGCCGTCGTCCGCTCGCTCATCCCGATCAGGACCGCGCCGCCTCCGAGCACCAGCATGTCGCCGCCCTCGGTGGTGGCGACGCCGTTCTCCGAGCCGGCCGACCAGGTGCGGAACGCGGCGTCCGCGAAGAGCGGGTGCCACCGGTAGACGGCCTCGTAGTGCACCGTCTCCCGCACCCGCGCCTGCTTGCGCATGCTGTTGATCGAGACCCCGCCGCCGATCCACGCCGACGTGTCGCGCGTGTAGAGGTGGTTGGGCAGCGGCTCGAGGACGAAGTCGTCGGGGTCCAGGACGTGGAAGGCGATCGAGCGCGGCTCGGGGATCCGGTCGAGCACCTCGCGCTTGGTGATCCCGCCGACGAGGTGCTCGGTGAGCGTGTCGAGGTCCATGGCGTCGAAGCAGTTGCGCAGGGCGTCGATCGCGAGCGGGCCGTAGACGCGCTCGTCGAAGATCCGGTCCAGGACGTAGGCCTGGGCCTCCGGGATCTCGACGGTCGTCCTGAGCAGCTCGCCGAACAGGTGCACGGTGACGCCGCGCTGCGCGAGCACCTCGGCGAACCGGTCGTGCTCCTCCTGCGCGCGCTGCACCCACAGCACGTCGTCGAACAGGAGCCGGTCCTTGTTGCCGGGCGTGAGGCGCTTCAGCTCCAGGCCGGGGCGGTGCAGGATCACCTGGCGGAGCTGTCCGACCTCGGAGTCGACGCGGTACATGCCTGCCATCCTGCACCGCCCCGACCCCACCCCGGTCGGCGAGCGCCTCAGCCGAGGCCGATCTCCAGGTTCGGCACCTGCGGGCTCTCCGCCGACCCGAACCGCTTCCAGCCGAGCGGGTCGACCTCGTCGGTGGCGCGCAGCAGCACCGTCCCGGTCGGGACGCCCGCGGCCGACCAGGCCCGGACCAGCTCGGTGACGTCGACCTGCGTCCAGCCCGCGGCGCAGGCGGCGGAGTTGCCGCGCGTCTCGGTGCTCGTCGCCCAGACGCGCTCGGCCACGGGCTGGTTCGCGAAGCGCGTCGCGGGACCGACGGCGGGGGAGGACCACACCTCCCACGACGCGGGCCGGCACGACGACGACCACTCCTGGTGCACCCGCAGCGTCGCCGTGGTGATCGGCCGTCCGGTGACCTCGGCGAGGTCGAAGGTCAGGAAGCTGCGCGCCACGGCGGTGCCGTCGTAGCTGCCCAGGCGCAGGTCGGGGTCGCCGGAGGCGTCGCTGCGCAGGATCGTCGACTGCACGGTGGTGTCGAACGGGGCGGGCGCGGTGCCGGTGACCGGCGCCGACGCGACGACCCGGCTGACGGCGGACTCCGTGGCCGTGCCCTCGACGACGCGCTCGGCGCCCGCGGCGGTCGTGGCCAGCGCCAGCACCGGCGTCGGCCCGACCGCGGTGCCCGCCCGCCGGATCGACGCGGCGAAGCCCGACCGGGTCGCCTCGACGACGAGGTCGTAGCCGGGCACGACCTGCGGGTAGGTCGCCCGGTGCCCGGCCAGCTCCGGTGCGGGCAGGGGGCCCGGGGCGACGGGGGCGAGCGCGGCGGACCCGCCGCCCGCCCAGTGCACGACCGGCCCGGCCGGGGTGAGCGCGAGGTCGTGCTCCGACGCCGCCGGCCGCACGACGCCGTCCGGCGAGGTCACGAGCGTCAGGTCGACGGGCACCCACTCGGCGCCGCGCCGCAGCTGGACGGGTCCGGCGAAGAGGGTGACGGCGCGCGACCCGTCGACGCGCGCGGTGCTCGTGCTGGTCTCGGTGCGTCGCTCGGGACCGTCGGGTTCGTCCGCGTGCGCGGTGCCGGGCAGGGCCAGTGCGAGCGCGGCACCCAGGATCACCGCGGTGCGTGCCGCGTGGGTTCTCATGATCGTAAGGAGTAGGGGTGGTCACGCGGGGCCGACAAGATCCACCGCCGCATCGCACCCACAACGGTGACGGCGTCCATCCGATCGGGGACGGCGTCACCGGCGGATCGCCGGACGGTACGGCCGTTCGGCGTCAGGAGCGGCGGCGGAACGGCCGCCCACCCACTGCGTCGTTCAGCAGCAGCTCGGGGCGGAGCGCGCCGAACAGCACCGTGAGCAACAGCTCCGCCCGGGCCTCGGCGGGCTCGTCGGGGCGGTTCATGGTGCGGGTCAGCATCGTGTTGACGACCATCGTGGCCAGGTCGCCCGCCGCGGGGTAGGGCCGCAGTTCGCCCGTGCGCTGGCCGTGCTCGATGACGATCCGGATCGCGTCGGGCACCGGCGCGAGCAGCCGGGGGTCGATCTCGTCGGTCGGGTCGGCGGGACCGTCGACGCGGATCGTGTAGTCCTGCACGGCGGCGAAGAACGACGTGGCGAGCTCGCGGTGCCGGGAGGTGGTCCGGGCCAGGGCCCTGACCTGGTCCTCCAGTGCGGCGACGACGGGCCGGTCCGCCGCGATGTCGCGCTCGGCCTGGACGAACAGCGGGTGCACCAGCGGCGCGAAGACGTGCCCGATCAGCGTGTGCTTGGACGGGAAGTGGTTGTAGGCGGTGGCGGCGCTGACGCCGGCGGCGGCCGCGATGTCCTCGATGCGCGTGCGCGCCCAGCCGCGCGATCCGAACGTGGCGTCGGCGGCGTCCAGCAGTGCGCGCCGTGTTCGGTCGCGCTTCGTCTGGGCGGCCCGGGCCCGTGGATCGGCCGGTCGGGGTGGGTCGGCGGAGGACATTGAGCGCAGAGTAACCAACTTGCGGTCGAACTGCTCTTGACTCCAACTTGGCGTGTCACCCAAAATGCGTACTTGAACGATGAACGAGTTCGCTCCGACGGGCACAGCGGGGCGGCTCGGGAGGGTGTCGGGACCGGATGCGTCGGGGGACGCTCGGGCATCCCGCGGACCTCCGTCGCAAGGTCGCTCGACCGCCGCTGCCGGACCCCGGGTCCGGGCGGCAGACCGCACGAGGCCGACGTCACGCGCCGGCCCCAGGAGGGGAACCCGCGATGAACGAGTACGTCCGATGACCGCCGCCACCGTCCTGGAGCGGGCCCTCGAGGCCGCCCGTGACGGAGCCGCCGCCGAGGTGTCGACCCCCGTGGCCGTCACGTCCGCCGTCGAGTCCATGGTCGCCGCCGCGGTCGCCGACGAGATCGGGGCGCGTGAGCGACTTCTCAGCACGATTCACCCGTTCGTGTTGCGCTACTGCCGTGCGCGGCTCGGTCGGCAGGAGAGCGTCTCGGGTTCGGCCGACGACGTCGCGCAGGAGGTCTGCCTCGCGGTCGTGAGCGCGCTGCCCTCGTACACGATGCGCGGGCTGTCGTTCCGCGCCTTCGTCTACGGCATCGCGGCGCACAAGGTCACCGACGCGTTCCGGGCGATCGGGCGCAACCGCACGGAGCCCGTCGCCGACCTGCCCGACGTCCCCGTCGCCGACGACGGCCCCGAGCACCGCCTGCTGGCCCACGAGCTGAACGAGCGCCTCGGCGGCCTCCTCGACGTGCTCACCCCGCGCCAGCGCGAGGTGCTCGTCCTGCGCATCGCCGTCGGGCTCAGCGCCGAGGAGACCGCCGCCGCCGTCCGGTCCACGCCCGGGGCCGTCCGCGTTACCCAGCACCGCGCGCTCAACCGCCTGCGGGCCTCGCTCGAGACCACCGGTGGGGACCTCGTCCTGCCGGTGCCGCGCCTGCCGCTCGACGCCCGCTGACCGCCGTCCCCGCGCCGGGCCGGTGATCGTCACCGGTCCGGCGCGGCGGCCGTGACCCCGGGTGGCGGGCCGTACCCCGCGCGGTAGCCTGACCGCCGATCACACCCTGTGTCGGAACGGTTCGAGGAGGCTTCGTGTCGGCTGGTCAGATCGCCGCGCTGATCGCCGCGGGGGCGTTCGTCGTCCTCGTGCTGCTGCTGGCGGTCCCGCTGCTCAAGCTGGGTCGCACCCTCGACGAGGCGACGGTGGCCATCCGCAAGGCGCACGAGGGCAGCACGCCGCTGCTCGACAACGCGCAGACGACGCTGCACCAGGTCAACACGCAGCTGGAGCGCGTCGACGGCATCACCTCCAGCGCCCGCACCGTCACCAGCAACATCTCGGTGCTCACCTCGCTGTTCACCGCCACGCTCGGTGGCCCGCTGGTCCGTGCCGCCGCCTTCTCCTACGGCCTGAACAAGGCCGTCAAGGCCCGTCGCGCCGGCCGCGACGCCGGGGCGCACTCGCTGCGGACCCGCCCGGGCCGTCTCCGGAGGAAGAAGTGAAGAGGCTGTTCTGGCTCGGGGTCGGCGCGGCCGCCGGCTCCTACGTCACCCGCCGCGCCTCGCGCGCGGCCCAGGCCGTCACCCCGGCCGGCATCGGCGAGAACATCGCCGACGGACTCCGCGAGCTCGGGGCCGGCCTCGGCGCGTTCGGCGCGGAGGTCCGCGCCGGGATGACCGCGCGCGAGCGCGAGCTCACGGAGCTGGTCGAGCGCCGCACCGGTGGCCACGTGCCGACCTTCTCCGAGGCGGTGGCCGAGCCGGCCCCCGTCCTCGACCCCCGGGACCGAGCGCCGCGGGCGGGGAACTAACCCCGCCGCTCCGCGCGCCCCGACCCCTTCTGGCAGAGAGCACCGCCGTGCAGACCCACGAGATCGTCCGCCGCTTCACCGACCACTTCACGGCCGCCGGCCACACCCGCGTGCCCAGCGCGTCGCTCATCCTCGACGACCCGAACCTGCTGTTCGTCAACGCCGGGATGGTGCAGTTCAAGCCGTACTTCCTCGGGGAGGTGCCGGCGCCGTACCCGACCGCCACGTCGATCCAGAAGTGCGTGCGCACCGGCGACATCGACGAGGTCGGCCGCACCACGCGCCACAACACGTTCTTCCAGATGGCCGGCAACTTCTCCTTCGGCGACTACTTCAAGGCCGGCGCGATCGAGCACGCCTGGACGTTGATCACCGACTCGTTCGGCTTCGACCCCGAGCGCCTCTGGGCCACGGTCTACCTCGACGACGACGAGGCCGAGCAGCTGTGGCGGCGGTACCTGCCCGCGGAGCGCATCCAGCGCCGCAGCGGCAAGGACAACTACTGGGACATGGGCGTGCCCGGCCCCGGCGGCCCGTGCTCGGAGATCTACTACGACCGCGGCCCCGAGCACGGCCGCGACGGCGGGCCCGAGGCCGACGAGGACCGCTACCTGGAGATCTGGAACCTGGTCTTCATGCAGGACGTCCGCGGTGAGCTGTCCCCGAAGCTGGGGCACCCGCCGATCGGCCGCCTGCCCCGGCCCAACATCGACACCGGCATGGGCGTCGAGCGCGTCGCGACGCTGCTGCAGGGCGTCGAGAACGTCTACGAGACCGACCTCGTCCGCCCGGTGATCGCCCGCGCCGAGGAGTTCTCCGGCCGCCGCTACGGGGCGAGCACCGAGGACGACGTCCGCTTCCGCGTGATCGCCGACCACGCGCGCTCCGGCGTCATGATCATCGGTGACGGCGTGACGCCGTCCAACGAGGGCCGCGGCTACGTCCTGCGCCGCCTGCTGCGCCGCATCGTGCGCTCCGCGCGCCTGCTCGGCGTGCACGAGCCGGTGCTCGGGTCGTTCGCCGAGGTCGTCCGCGACGCGATGAGCCCCACCTACCCGGAGCTGGTCACCGACTTCGAGCGGATCTCCGCGGTCGTGCGCGCCGAGGAGGAGGCCTTCCTGCAGACGCTGACGGCGGGCTCGCGGATCTTCGACACCGCCGTCGCGGAGACGAAGTCGGCCGGCGCGACCGTGCTGCCCGGCGACCGCGCGTTCCAGCTGCACGACACGTACGGATTCCCGATCGACCTCACGCTGGAGATGGCGTCCGAGGCGGGTCTGGACGTCGACCGCGAGCGGTTCACCGCGCTCATGCAGGAGCAGCGCACCCGGGCCAAGGCCGACGCGGCCAAGCACAAGGTGGGCCACGGCGGCGACGGCTCGGTCTACCGCGCGCTGCTCGACACCCACGGCGCCGTCGACTTCCTCGGCTACACCGAGCTCGTCGCCGAGGCCACCGTCATCGGGCTGCTCGTCGACGGCGTCCCGGCGCCGGCCGCGCGCGAGGGCGACGCGGTCGAGGTCGTGCTCGACCGCACCCCCTTCTACGCCGAGGCGGGCGGGCAGCAGGCCGACACCGGCGAGCTGCGCGGCGCGTCGTTCACCGTCCGCGTCGATGACGTGCAGGCGCCCGTCGCCGGGCTGCGGGTGCACCGCGGCACCGTCACGGCGGGCGAGGTGTCGCTCGACGCGGCCGTCGTCGCCGAGGTCGACCGCAGCCGCCGCCTCGCGATCTCCCGCGCCCACACCGCGACCCACCTGGTGCACGCGGGCGTCCGGGGCGCGCTGGGCCCGTCGGCCGCACAGGCGGGCTCGCTCAACGCCCCCGGCCGGATGCGGTTCGACTTCACCTCGCCCGGCGGCGCGGTCGCCCCGGCCGCACTGGCCGAGATCGAGGACGAGGTCAACACCGTCCTGCAGGAGAACCGCGAGGTGGAGGCCTACGAGACCTCCATGGACGAGGCGCGGCGGCTCGGCGCGATGATGCTGTTCGGCGAGAAGTACGGCGACCGCGTGCGCGTCGTCGACATGGGGGAGTACTCCCGCGAGCTGTGCGGCGGCACGCACGTCGGGCGCACCGGCGAGATCGGCATGGTCAAGGTGCTGTCGGAGGCCTCGATCGGCTCCGGGGTGCGCCGCGTCGACGCGCTCGTCGGGCTCGACGCCTTCCGCTTCCTCTCGCGCGAGCACCTGCTGGTCTCGAACCTCGCCGAGCAGCTCAAGGCCCGGCCCGAGGACATCCCGGAGCGCATCAACTCCCTGGTGGAGCGCCTGCGCACCGCCGAGCGCGACCTCGACAAGGTCCGCGCCGACGCCGTGCTGTCGTCGGCGGGCGCGCTCGCCGAGGGCGCCGAGGACGTCGGAGGGGTCGCGCTCGTGGCCGTCGCCGCGCCCGACGGCGTCGGCGGCAACGACCTGCGCGCACTGGCCGCCGACGTGCGGGGCCGGCTGGGCTCGCGCCCGGGCGTCGTCGCGCTGTTCTCCTCCGACGGGGAGAAGGTGGCCTTCGTCGTCGCGACGACGGCGGCCGCGCGCGACGCGGGGCTCGCCGCCGGGAAGCTGATCCCGGCCTTCGCGGGCGCCGTGGGCGGGCGGGGCGGCGGCAAGCCGGACCTCGCGCAGGGCGGGGGCACCGACCCGTCCGGCGTCCCGGCCGCGGTCGACGCGCTGCGGGCGCACCTGCGTGCCCGCTGAGCAGGTGGGCGCTGAGCAGGTGCCCGCTGACCGGCCGTCGCGGCGCGGGCGGCGGATCGGCATCGACGTCGGCTCGGTCCGGGTCGGCGTCGCGCTGTCGGACCCGGACGGGCTGATCGCGACGCCCCTGGTCACCGTGCCGCGCGACGTCGCGGGCGGCACCGACGTCGTCGCGGTGGCCGCGCTGGTGGCCGAGCACGAGGCCGTCGGCGTGGTCGTCGGGCTGCCGCGCACGCTCGCCGGGCGCGAGGGCCCGGCCGCGGAGGCGGCGCGGGTGTTCGTCGCCGCGCTGGAGCCGGCGCTGACGGTGCCGGTCGAGCTGTCCGACGAGCGCCTGACCACGGTCGTCGCCACCCGCCAGCTCCGCGAGAGCGGGCGCAAGGGGCGGAAGCAGCGGGCGGTCGTCGACCAGGTCGCGGCCGTCGGCATCCTGCAGGGCTGGCTGGACAGCCATCGCTGAAGAACGGACACCCGGGCACGAACCGGGCGACCCGGACGGGTCGGCGTCCGAACCCCCTCCCAGCGCCGATCGTGCGCGATCGTTACCCTCCGGCCCTGTGGACATCGACGGCCCGACGACGCGGTTGCGCAGTGTCACCGAATCGGGTGGCGACCACCGATCCGGGGGAGTCCCGGATGGGGGAAGCGACGCCGAGACCGCGCCGATCCGCGTCGTGCGGGCCGCGCCGGTCCGCCACGAGCCCACGGCCGCGTCGGCCGGCTCCGACTCCGTCCCCGGTTCCGACGACGACGCCCCGCGCGCCCGGCGCCGGGCCGCTCCGGCCCGTCGGTCGCCGGGGCGGGGGCAGCGCCGCGGGGTCCTGCTGCTGGCCGTCGCCGTCCTGCTGGCCGGCGTGCTGGGCGGCGCCTACTACCTGTTCCGGTCGCTGACCGCGGCGCCCGACTTCGAGGGCGCGGGGGAGGGCGACGTCGTCGTGCAGGTCGCCGACGGCGACTCCACCGCCGCCATCGGCCGCACGCTGGAGAGCAGCGGGGTCGTCGCGAGCGTGGCGGCGTTCCTCGAGGCGGCCCGGCAGGACGACCGCATCCTCGGCGTGCAGCCCGGCTCGTACCAGATGCGGGCGCGGATGTCGGCCGCCGCGGCGGTGGAGCGCCTGCTCGACCCGGAGGCCCGCGTCGGGCAGCTGGAGATCCGCGGCGGCGTGCAGCTCGACGACACCAGCGCCCCCGACGGCACCGTCGCGCCCGGCGTGCTCAGCCTCGTCTCGCGCGCCAGCTGCGCCCGGCTCGACGGCGCGGAGTCCTGCGTGTCGGTCGACGAGCTGCGCGCGGCGATGGCCGAGACCGACCCGGCCGAGCTCGGGGTGCCCTCGTGGGCCCTGGACGCGGTGGCCGCGGCCGACCCGGTGCGCCGGCTGGAGGGCCTGCTCGTGCCCGGCGTCTACGAGGTGGAGCCCGGGCGCTCGGCCGTCGAGGTGCTGCAGGCGCTGCTGGCCACGTCCACGGCGCAGCTGGAGGCGAGCGGCATCGTCTCCGGCGCCGCGGCGATGGGCTCCTCGCCCTACGAGGTGCTGGTGATCTCCTCGCTGGTGGAGAAGGAGGGCATCACGCCGGACATGCCCAAGGTCGCGCGCGTGGTCTACAACCGCCTCGGCGCCGGGCAGCGCCTGGAGCTCGACTCCACCGTCAACTACCCGCTCGACCTGCAGGCCTTGCGCACCACGGCCGAGGACCGCGCCGCGCCCGGCCCGTACAACAGCTACGCCACCGCCGGACTGCCGCCGACGCCGATCGCCGCGCCCGGCCGGGAGGCCATCGCCGCCGCGCTCGCCCCGGAGCCGGGGCCGTGGTTCTTCTTCGTGCGCTGCCAGACCGACGGCACCTCGTGCTTCGCGGAGACGTTCGCCGAGCACACCGCGAACGTCGCGCTGGCGCGGGAGAACGGCGCGTTCTAGGAGCTCGCTCCTCGGACGCCGCCCTCCCTCGCCCTCACGGCGGCCGTCACGGCCGCCCGAAGAAGCCCGAAGGCGGCACCGGGGACGGGACGGCCGCGCGGTCGGACGGTGCGGTGCTCGCCATCGCGCGCACCCTCGCGTCGTCGAGGACGCGGGCCGGGAACGGGTCGGCCGCGGCCGCGCGGACCAGGCCGTCGAGGGGGAGCTCGCGGTCGGAACCGACGAGCACGACGTTGCCGAAGCGCCGCCCGTCGAGCACCGCCGGGGCGACGAGGGCCGCGAGGTGCGCGAACACGCCGGCCGCCGCCGCGAACTGCGTGCGCGCGAACGCCAGGCCCTCCCCGTCGGCGACGTTGGCCACGTAGGTGCCGCCCGGGGCCAGCACGCGCGCGGCGTCGGCGACGAACTCCGTGCTCGTCAGGTGGGCCGGGGTGCGGGCGCCGGCGAACACGTCGAGCACCAGCAGGTCGACCGACGCCGCGGCGGCCCGGGCCAGCGCGGCGCGGGCGTCGCCGACGACGACGTCGAGGTCGAGCCCGTCGGCGGGCAGCCACGTCGACACCAGGTCGACCAGCCCGCCGTCGATCTCGACGACCCGCTGCCGCGAGCCGGGCCGGGTGACCGCGACGTAGCGCGGCAGCGTCCACGCGCCACCGCCCAGGTGCAGCGCGCGCAGCGGCGACCCGGGGTCGGCGACGAGGTCGACGACGTGGGCCGTGCGGCGCACGTACTCGAACTCCAGGTGCGTCGGATCGTCGAGGTCGACGTGCGACTGCGCCGTGCCGTCGACGAGCAGCGTCCAGGCCTGCGACCGGTCCGGATCGCCGAGCAGCTCCGCGACGCCGTGGTCGACCTCGGCGCGGACCGAGGCGCGGGCCGTGCGCCCGCCGCGCGCGGGCCTCAGAGTCCGGCCCAGCCGTAGACGTGGTCGACGGTGGCGCTGAGCAGCACGCGGCCGTCGGCGACCATCGCGGTGCGGTACTCGTCCCAGTCGGGGTGCTCGCCGCGCAGGTCGCGGTAGAGGTCGACGAGCGCCTCGACGGTGGCGTCGTGCGGGTCGGCGGCCACCGGCGTCAGCTCGGCGGTGGCCTCGGCGACCGCGTAGCCACCCAGGTCGGGGCGCGTGACCTGGTAGGACAGGCGCGGGTCGCGGCGGAGGTTGCGGGTCTTGGCGCGGTCGTCGGTGACCGAGATCCGCAGCCGGCGGGTGCCGGGGTCGAACGCGTGGGAGACCACCGACGACTGCGGACGCCCGTCGCGCTTGAGCGTGATCAGCGTGCCGCCCCCGATCTCGGTGAACAGGGCGAGCAGCTGCGGGTCCAGGGCCATGGGTGCTCCGGTCGGACGGTGATCGATGTGTCCGTTCCGGAGTACCACACCGGACCGCCGCGGGGCGGTGGTCGGGCGGGTGACGGGCGGGGTTGTCCACATCGGCGTTCGTCCGTCCACAGGAATCGGGAGCCTCTCGACCGGGGCGTGGTGGGGCGGGAGGGTCGGGGGGCGTCAGGGGGTGGGTCCGGTGGTGCGACTCGGGCTCGGCCGGGGCGTGAGCGATCGGGGGGCGACGGGCTTCGGCCGGGTGGGGACCGGCGTCGGGCCGGGGAGGAGACGGGCGTTGAGCGTGCGGTGCGACGGGCCTCGGGGCGGGAGGCGGGAGGCGGGAGGCGGGAGGCCGCAGGGCGCGGTGCGCGGGTGGGGGCGTGCTGCGGCTGTGGCGGGGGACGGCGCGGAAGGGGCAGCGGCGGGGCCTACGGGTTCGTGGGTGGTGGCGAGGAGCGGCTGAGGCGGAGGGCGTGGTGGAGGTGGTGACGGTCGTGGCGGGAGTGCTCGGAGGCGTGCTCGGCGCGGGCGCCGGGGCGGTGGCCCGGGTGCTGCTCGGCCGGTTGCGGCGCGGGGCGCGGGTGCGGGCGCCGGCGTGCGAGGTCGCCGTCGCGGTGGCCTGGGCCGGTGTCGGCGCGGGGTGGGCGGCCGGGAGGTGGACCGGCACCTGGGCGGTGCTGCTGCTCGCGCTGTCCTGGTTCGCCGTGGCGGCGGGGGTGGTGGACCTGCGGCACCGCAGGCTGCCCGACGCGCTGACCCTTCCCGCCGTGCCCGTGGCGCTGCTGCTGGTGGCCCCGCTGGGCGTGGCGGCGCTCGGGCGGGCCGCGGCCGGAGCGGCGCTGGCGTGCGGGGTGCACGCCGCGGTGCACCTGGCGTCGCCGCGCTCGCTCGGGGCGGGGGACGTCAAGCTGGCCGCCTCGCTGGGGGCGGTGCTCGCCGCGGTGTCGTGGGCGGGGCTGCCGTCGGCGGCGGTGCTGGCGTCGCTGCTGACCGTCGTCACGGCGGTCCTGTCCCGGGCGGTCCCGTCCCCGGCGGTCCTCGCCCCGGCGGTCGGAACGGTCGCGGTGCCGGGTCCGCCGCCCGGTCGCCTGCGGGCGCCGGTGCCGCACGGTCCGTCGATGCTGCTGGCCACCCTGGTGGTGGTCGCCGCCGGGGCGGTGGGGTGGTGAGGTGGGGGCCTGCCTGGTGAGAGGATGGTGACGTGCTGCGTTGGATCACTGCCGGGGAGTCCCACGGTCCTGCGCTGGTCGCCGTGCTGGAGGGCATGGTCGCCGGTGTCGGGATCACGACCAAGGAGCTGGCTGCGGAGCTCGAGCGCCGCAAGCTCGGCCACGGGCGCAGCCCGCGCATGGCGTTCGAGGCCGACGAGCTCGAGGTGATCGGCGGCCTGCGGCACGGCCTGACCCAGGGCGGCCCGGTGGCGGTCCGGATCGCCAACACCGAGTGGCCCAAGTGGGAGACCGTCATGGCGGCCGACCCGGTCGATCCCGAGCTCATCGCCGGGCGCGCCCGCAACGCCCCGCTCACCCGGCCGCGTCCCGGCCACGCCGACCTCGCCGGCATGACCAAGTTCGGCTTCGACGACGCCCGCCCGGTCCTGGAGCGGGCGAGCGCCCGCGAGACGGCGGCGAAGGTCGTGATGGGCACCGTGGCCAAGGCGTTCCTCGCCCAGGCGCTCGGGGTGGCCGTCGTGTCGCACGTCGTCGCCATCGGTGCCGTCGACGCCCCCGACGGCGACCCGGTGCCCGGCCCGGGTGACCTGGAGCGGGTCGACGCCAGCCCGGTCCGCGCGCTCTCCCCGGAGACCTCGGCGCGGATGATGGCCGAGATCGACGCCGCCCACGAGGACGCCGACACCCTCGGTGGCGTCATCGAGGTCATCGCCTACGGCATGCCGGTGGGGGTGGGCTCCTACGTCCAGTCCGACCGCCGCCTCGACGGCCGCCTCGCCGGCGCGCTGATGAGCATCCAGGCGATGAAGGGCGTCGAGATCGGCGACGGCTTCCGCACCGCGCACCGCCGCGGCAGCGCCGCGCACGACGAGATGATCCCCGGCGACCCGGTGAAGCGGCTGTCCAACCGCGCCGGTGGCATCGAGGGCGGCATGACCAACGGCGAGCCGGTGCGGGTGCGCGTGGCGATGAAGCCGATCTCCACCGTGCCCCGGGCGCTGCGCACGATCGACACCGCCACCGGCGAGGAGGCCACCGCGATCCACCAGCGCTCCGACGCCTGCGCCGTGCCCCGCGCCGGGGTGGTGGCCGAGTCGATGGTGGCGCTGGTGCTGGCCGACGCCGTGCTGGAGAAGTTCGGCGGCGACTCCCTGGCCGAGACCCGCCGCAACGTCGAGGCCTACCGGTCCGCGAGCGCCTGACCCCGCCGTCTGGCGCCGACCGCAGCCGGTCCGGGGCCCGACCGCCGTTCCCGCGCGCGTTCTGGTTTCCCGCGCGCCTTTCGCGCTCCCGCGCGGCCCCGGCGGCGCGCGGGAGCCTGGAACGTGCGCGGGACCCGGGAAGGCGCGGGACGGGGTGCGCGTGGGACTCGGCGGCGGAGAAGGGATGCGCTCGTCTCGCCCTCGCGGGTGCGCAGCCGCGACCCGCACGGAAACTACCAACTCGTGGGCTCGCGCACGTCCGCGGAGGCGAACCGCGCACCCACCGGCCCCCGCGCACCTCCCGCCGTGCGCGAACCGCCACGAGGTGTGCAGTTCAGCACATGGTCAGCTCGGGCGGCCCGTGGCCTTCCGGACCGCCGCACGGAAGGTCGCGGCCCGGCTGCCGGAGGGCGGGGCGGAGGCGGGCGACGAGGGGGTGGGGTCGGCGGCGCGCACGTGCTCGTCGTCGAACGCCTCGAACGGCGTGCCCGAGCCCGCCCCGTCGCGCTCGCGGAGCTGGGGCTCGAGGTGGGTCTGGCCGTCGCGCCTCGGGAGCGGGAGCTGCTCGCGGCGCGGGGGGAGCCGGTGGTCCGGCCCGTCGGCGCTCACGAGGCGGTCCGGGGGCGCGGGACCGGGCCCGGGGAGGCCGCGCGCCGGGGCGCAGGAACACGGGTGTGCCGGGCGGGGGTGCGGGGCTCGCTCGCGTGGCGGGCCACCGGGACGCGGGGGATGCCGCGCTCGCCGTCGTTCACGCCGCTTCTCCGATCGTGCGATCACCCCGCGCAACGGGGCCGGACTCGTCACCGTGCGCCGCACCGGTGCGCCCGCAGGCTATCGCGCCACCGGGTCGGGTGATCCACGCGGGCCCGGGCCGGACGCGGACGGTCACCGGCCGGTGCGGCCGGGCGCGCGCCCCCACGCGGTCACTACCCTCGGACGGATGACCGCCCCCCTCCGCCCGGTGCTGGTGCTCGTCGGGCCGCCCGGCGCCGGCAAGTCGACCGTCGGCAAGGTGCTGGCCCGACGCCTCGGCGTCGGCTTCACCGACGTGGACACGCTGATCGTCGAGCGGGCCGGGAAGCCGATCGCGGACATGTTCCTGCAGGACGGGGAGGCCGCGTTCCGCGCGCTGGAGCGCGAGGTCGTCGCCGAGGCGCTGACGGGCGTCGACGGCGTGCTCGCCCTGGGCGGCGGTTCCGTGCTCGCCGAGGAGACGCGGGTAGCGCTGCGCGGGCACCGGGTCGTGCACCTCACGGTCTCCCTCGCCGACGGGCTGCGCCGCACCGGGATGTCGTCGGCGCGCCCGCTGCTCGCCGGGGTCAACCCGCGGGCCACGTTCAAGGCGCTGCTCGACGCCCGCGCGCCGCTCTACCGGGAGGTCGCGACGGTGGAGATCGACACGGCGCGCCGCAGCGCCAACCAGGTCGCGCGCGCGGTGCTGCTGGCGCTGGGCGAGATCCCGGCGGACGCCCCCGAGTCGCCCGCCGACCCCTCGGACCCCCTCGACGTCCCGACCCCCCACGAGAGCACCCTGCTCCCGAACCCCGCGCTCCCCGACACCGCCCGGAGCTGACGGGGCCCGGAACCGACAGGGCCCGGGACCGAGAGGCGCCCGCACTAGGCTGCCCCCGTGATCCGGATCGACGTCGCCACCGCCGCGCCCTACCCCGTGCTCGTCGGACGGGGGGCGCGGGCCGAGGTCGCGGCCACCGTCACCGGGCTCGGCGCCACCAAGGCCGTGGTCGTGCACCAGCCGCCCCTGGCCGACCAGGCCGAGGAGCTGCGGGCGTCGCTCGTCGCGGCGGGCGTCGACGCGCACCGCGTGGAGGTCCCCGACGCGGAGGACGGCAAGACCCTCGCCGTCGCCGGGTTCTGCTGGGAGGTCTGCGGCTCGGTCGGGCTGACGCGCGGCGACGTCGTGGTGTCGCTGGGCGGCGGCGCCGTCACCGACCTGGCCGGGTTCGTCGCCTCGGCCTGGATGCGCGGCGTGCGGGTCGTGCACGTGCCGACCACGCTGCTCGCGATGGTCGACGCGGCCGTCGGCGGCAAGACCGGCATCAACACCGCGGCCGGCAAGAACCTCGTCGGCGCCTTCCACGAGCCGTCGGCGGTGCTGGTCGACCTGGCCACGCTGGAGACGCTGCCCGCCGACGAGCTCGTCGCCGGCAGCGCGGAGATCCTCAAGACCGGCTTCATCGCCGACCCGGTGATCCTCGACCTCGTGGAGCGCGACCCGGGGGCGGCGCTCGACCCCACCGGCGACGTCCTGCCCGAGCTCGTCCGCCGCTCCATCCAGGTCAAGGCCGACGTCGTCGCGGCCGACCTGCGCGAGTCGCACCTGCGGGAGATCCTCAACTACGGCCACACGCTGGGTCACGCCGTCGAGCGCCGCGAGGACTACCGGTGGCGCCACGGCAGCGCCGTCAGCGTCGGGCTGGTGTTCGCCGCCGAGCTGGCCCGCGCCGCCGGGCGCCTCGACGACGCCACCGCCGACCGCCACCGCACGGTCCTCGAGTCCGTCGGCCTGCCCGTCCGCTACGAACCCGGCGTGCTCCCGGAGCTGGTGGAGACGATGCGCGGCGACAAGAAGTCGCGCTCGGGCATGCTGCGGTTCGTCGTGCTCGACGGCCTCGCGAAGCCCGGACGGCTGGAGGGCCCCGACCCGTCGCTGCTCGAGGCGGCCTACGAGAAGATCAGCTCATGAACGTCCTCGTCCTCAACGGCCCCAACCTCGGCCGCCTCGGCACCCGCGAGCCCGACGTCTACGGCGCCACCACCCACGCCGACCTCGTGGCGCTGTGCGTGCGCACGGGGGAGGAGCTGGGCCTGGCCGTCGAGGTCCGGCAGACCGACCACGAGGGCGAGATGCTCGGCTGGCTGCACGCCGCCGCCGACGCCGGCACGCCCGTCGTGCTCAACGCGGCGGCCTGGACGCACACCTCGGTCGCGGTCCGCGACGCCTGCGCCCAGCTCACCGCGCCCCTGGTCGAGGTGCACATCTCGAACGTGCACAAGCGGGAGGAGTTCCGGCACCACTCCTACGTCTCGGCGGTCGCCGACGGGGTGATCGTGGGGCTCGGCGTCGCCGGCTACACCCTCGCGCTGCGCTGGCTCGCGGAGCGGCCCCGCTAGGGCCGGAGCGGCCCGACAGAGCCGGGACGGCCGCGACGGCGCCGGAGCGAGCCCCGGCACCGCCGGCACCGCCGGCACGGGCGTCAGTAGCGCGGGTCGCGCTCCGGCGGGTAGACGTCGGCGCGCGGTGCCACCACCGGGCGCGCCCGGCGGGCCATCGCGAGGCTGGCGACCAGGCCGATGACCCCGACGACGGCCAGGATCCAGCCGATGAGATCGAGGTCGATCCCGTCGACGTCGATGTTCACGGCCAGCGCCAGGATCAGGCCGATCGCGATCAGGGCGATGCTCGATCCGATTCTCATGGCGCTCTGTACCCGCTCGGCCCCGTCACCAACCTAGGCTGCTCCGGGTGACGCCCTCCGCCCGCCGCGCCGCCCTGCGCGCCCTGCTCCCGGCCCGCGAGGTCGACGCGCTCCTGGTCACCGACCTGGTCAACATCCGCTACCTCACCGGCTTCACCGGCTCCAACGCCGCGCTGCTGGTCCACGTCGACGGCGACGGGAGCAGCCGCTTCTGCACCGACGCCCGCTACCGCTCGCAGTCGGCGGCGCAGGTGCCCGACCTGGAGCGCGTCGAGGACCGCGCCTGCGCCCGCACCCTGGTGGCCGGGGCGGCGGTGGGGCGGCTGGGGTTCGAGTCCGACGCCGTCACCGTCGACGCCCACGCCGCGCTCGTCGACGTCGCCGGGGACACGGCGCTGCACCGCGTGCCGGGCCTCGTGCAGCGCCTGCGAACGGTGAAGGACGAGTCCGAGATCGACGCCCTGCGCGCCGCGTGCGCCGCCGCCGACGCCGCGCTCACCGACCTCGTCGACGCCGGCGGGATCGCCCCGGGACGCACCGAACGGGAGGTGGCGCTCGACCTCGAGGACCGGATGCGCCGCCACGGCGCGCAGGGCCCGGCGTTCGAGACGATCGTCGCGGCCGGGCCGCACTCCGCCGTGCCCCACCACCGCCCCACCGACGCCGTGCTGCGACGCGGCGACCTCGTCAAGATCGACTTCGGGGCGCTCGTCGGCGGCTACCACTCCGACACGACCCGCACGGTCGTCCTGGGCCCGCCGGCCGACTGGCAGCGCGAGCTGCACGACCTCGTCGCCGCCGCCCAGCGGGCCGGGCGCGACGCGCTGGCGCCCGGCGCCGACGTCGTCGCCGTCGACGCGGCCGCCCGCTCGGTCTGCGAGGAGGCCGGGCGCGGTCGGGAGTTCCTGCACGGGCTCGGCCACGGCGTCGGGCTGCAGATCCACGAGGCGCCGCTGCTGGCGCGCACCGGCGTCGGCGTCCTGGCCGCCGGGATGGCGGTCACCGTCGAGCCCGGGGTGTACCTGGAGGGCCGCGGCGGCGTCCGGATCGAGGACACCGTCGTCGTCCGCGACGGCGGGCCCGAGGTCCTCACCGCGACCACCAGGGAACTGCTGCACCTGTAGGGGCGGGTACCCTGACGTGCGGACGACGGCGCCGGGACGGTGCCGTCCGCGAGACACACCCGGCGCGCCTCCTCACGGCAGCCGCGCGCCCCGAACCGATGCAGGAGACCCGCTCACGTGGCCACCACGAACGACCTGAAGAACGGCCTGGTGCTCAACCTGGACGGCCAGCTCTGGGCGGTCACGGCGTTCCAGCACGTCAAGCCCGGCAAGGGCGGCGCCTTCGTGCGCACGACGCTGAAGAACGTGATGACCGGGAAGGTCGTCGACAAGACCTTCAACGCCGGCACCAAGGTCGAGACCGCCACGGTCGACCGCCGCGACATGACCTTCCTCTACCGCGACGGCGCCGACTTCGTCTTCATGGACGGCGACACGTTCGACCAGATCCCGATCCCGGAGGGCACCGTCGGCTCCGCGGCCGGCTACCTGCTGGAGAACCAGGTCGCGATGGTCGCGCTGCACGAGTCGGTGCCGCTGTTCGTCGAGCTCCCGACGTCGGTCGAGCTCGTCATCAGCCACACCGACCCCGGCCTGCAGGGCGACCGCTCCACCGGCGGCACCAAGCCCGCCACGCTGGAGACCGGCGCGGAGATCCAGGTGCCGCTGTTCGTCACCACCGGCGAGAAGGTCAAGGTGGACACCCGCGACGGGCGCTACCTCGGCCGCATCTCCTCCTGATCGCCCGAGCTCCGACATGCTGAGAGCCCGCACCAAGGCCCGGAAGCGGGCACTGGACATCCTGTTCGAGTCCGAGGCCCGCGGCGATGACCCGCTCGCGGTGCTGGTGCAGCGCAGGGAGACCGACGACGCGCCGCCCGTCTCCGAGTACGCGGCGATGCTCGTCGAGGGCGTCGTCGCGCACCGCGAACGCATCGACCAGCTCCTCGCCGAGCACGCCGAGGGCTGGACCGTGGCCCGCATGCCCGCGGTCGACCGCGCGCTGCTGCGGATCGGCGTGTTCGAGCTGCTGTGGGTCGACGAGATCGACGACCCGGTGGCGATCACCGAGGCCGTCGAGCTGGCCCGCACGCTGTCCACCGACGACAGCCCGCGCTTCCTCAACGGCGTCCTGGGCCGCATCGCCGACATCGGCGAGCAGCTGCGCGCCGCGCGCTGATCTGCGCTCCGCGCTCGTGAGTGGCGATCGTGGCCCTGGCCACGGTCGCCACTCACGGGTGTGTTCTGGGTCCCACGCCATCGAATCGATTCGATCCCCGGCGTAGCGTCGGCCGCTGTCACATCCGCCGACCGCCGGGGGGCCGCGCCGTGCCGATCGCGATCGTCGTGATGGCGCTGGGGACGTTCGCCATCGGGCTCACCGAGTTCGCCGTGATGGGCCTGCTTCCCCGCATCGTCGGCGACCTGTCCGTCTCCCTGCCCGTCGGCGGCAACCTCGTCACGGCCTACGCCGTCGGCGTCGTCGTCGGGGCGCCGCTGCTCACGGCCGCGGCCGTGCGGCTGCGCCGGCGCACCGCGCTGCTGCTGTTCATGGGCCTGTTCGCCGCCGGCAACGCGCTCGCGGCCGTGGCGCCGACGTTCGGGCTGCTCGTCGTCGCCCGGTTCCTCTCCGGGCTCCCGCACGGCGCGTTCTTCGGCGTCGGGGCGCTGGTGGCGGCCTCGCTGGTGCCGCCGGGGCGGCGGGCGTCGGCGGTGGCGTCGATGGTGCTGGGGCTGACCGTCGCCAACCTCGTCGGCGTGCCCGCGGCCACCGCGCTCGGCGGGATCGCCGGGTGGCGCCTCGCGTTCGCCCTCATCACCGCGCTGGCGCTGCTGTGCGTCACGGGGATGGTGCTGACGCTCCCGCGCGATGCCGTCACGTCCCGCCCCAGCATCGGCGCCGAGTTCGCGGCGCTGCGCCGGCCCGTCGTGCTGCTGGCGCTGAGCACCGTGGTCGTCGGCGGCGGCGGGCTCTTCGCCTTCTACACCTACATCGCCCCGATGATGACCGACCTCACCGGCTTCGCGCCCGCGGCCGTCCCGCTGCTGCTGGCGGCGTTCGGCCTGGGCATGACGGTCGGCACGGTCGCGGGCGGGCGCCTGGCCGACCGGTTCGACCCGCGCCGGGTCGTCGTCGCCATGCTCGCCGTGCAGACGGTGGTGCTGGTGGTCGCCGTGCCCGCGCTGCGCTCGCCGGTGCTCGCGCCCGTCGTCGTCTTCGCGGTCGGCGCGGCCGGTCTCGCGATCGTGCCGGCCGTGCAGTCGGTCGTGCTGGACGCGGCGGGGGAGGCCCCGGCGCTCGCGTCGGCGTCGATCCAGTCGGCGTTCAACCTCGCCAACGCCATCGGCGCGGCCGCGGGCGGGCTCGTGCTCACCGCCGGGCTGGGCCTGGCCGCGCCGCCCGCCGCCGGGGCCCTGCTCGCCGCGCTGGGGATCGTGCCGGCCGTCGCGGCGATCCGGTACGCCCGGCGCCGCCGGGCCGCACCCGTCGCCGTCGCGCCGTAGCCCCCCGGATGTGCGAACGGCCCTCCCGCCCACTCGAGGTGGGCGGGAGGGCCGTTCGCCGTGCGTGCGGGTGCCCTTCCCCAGGCACCCGACCGTCACGTCGCGGGCCGGGCCTCCGGGGGCAGCACGCCCCAGTCGATGAGCTGGTCGGTCAGCTCGCCCGGGCTCTTGTCGTAGATGATCGCGAGCGAGCGGAGGTCCTCGGCGCGGATGCTGAGCACCTTGCCGTTGTAGTCGCCGCGCTGGCTCTGGATGGCGGCGGCGTAGCGGGCCAGCGGGCCCACCTTGTCCGCCGGGAGCTGCTGGAGCCGCTCCAGGTTGATGACGATCTTGGTGGCGGGCTCGGAGCCGGACGGCACGCGGCCCTCGGGCAGCAGCTCGGCCACCGGCACGCCGTAGAAGTCGGCCAGCTCGGCCAGCTTCTGGACGGTGACCGCACGGTCACCGCGCTCGTAGGAACCCACGACGACGGCCTTCCACCGCCCGCCCGACTTCTGCTCGACGCCGTGCAGCGAGAGGCCCTGCTGCTGCCGGATGGCGCGGAGCTTCCCGCCGAGCGCCTTGGCGTAGTCGCCCATGCGGCGACCCCTTTCGTGACTGGCGCCGACCCTCGCGGGCCGGCGTCGGAGGAACTGAGGTTCTCGGGGAGTCGGCGCTCGGGAACGCCGAGGGTCGTCTCGGGTGGTGCCCCCCGCGGCCGCGGCCGCCCGAGAAACAGTCGATCAATACGGAGAGTAATCATGCGCTCGCCGCCGCCGTCTGGTCAAGTTGTCGGACCCGTCCCCGGCCCGTTACGCCCCGGTTCCACCCTAATGGCTGATCGACACGCCGCCGCCAGGGCTTTCGTCGGCGGGGTACCCGCCCCGCCACCGGTAGTTCGTGACCGGAGCGTGATCGACGTGTGACGCATGGGACTCCGGAGGGTGGCAAACGGGGTCGCATCCGGAGCAGGTGTGATGCTCCCGATGCCCGGGCGCTCGGAGGCGGGCCGTCCGGTGACCCGCTGGTACGGTCGCGACCACACCGTTCCTTTAAGGCCCGTCCCGTGAGGCGGGGAAGGAGAGTCACTCGTGGCGATCGATCGCCGCGGGGACGTCGCGGGCGCACCGGGTGACCGGGAGCTGCTGTCCGCCGCGGACGTCACCCGCACCGTCGCGCGCATCGCGCACCAGATCATCGAGAAGACGGCGGGCGACGACGGCGTCGTCCTCATCGGCATCCCCACCCGCGGCGCCGTGCTGGCGCGCCGCCTGGCCGCGGCCATCGGGGAGTTCTCCGGCACGGTCCCCGGCGTGGGTTCGGTCGACGCGACGCTCTACCGCGACGACCTGCGCCTGCGCCCGACCCGCGCCCTGGAGGACACCGACGTCCCCGAGGGCGGTCTCGACGGACGGCTCGTCGTGCTCGTCGACGACGTGCTGATGTCGGGCCGCACGGTCCGCGCCGCGCTCGACGCGCTGGCCGACCACGGCCGCCCGCGCGCGGTGCAGCTCGCGGTCCTCGTCGACCGCGGCCACCGCGAGCTCCCCATCCGCGCCGACTACGTCGGCAAGAACGTCCCCACCAGCCGGGAGGAGCAGATCCTGGTGCTGCTGACCGAGACCGACGACGTCGACGGGGTCCGGCTGCGCCGCGGCGCCGCCGGTGCCGACGACGCGCCGGGCGAGCCCGACCGGGAGGGTCCGGCGTGAGGCACCTGCTCTCGGTCGCCGACCTCGACGCCGCCGCGGCCACCGGCCTGCTCGACACCGCCGACCGCCTCAAGCAGGCCCTGCTGGGCCGCGAGGTCCGCAAGCTCCCCACGCTGCGCGGCCGCACCGTGATCACGATGTTCTACGAGAACTCGACGCGCACCCGGGTGTCGTTCGAGATCGCGGGCAAGTGGATGAGCGCCGACACGGTCAACGTGAGCGCGTCCGGCTCGTCGGTGTCGAAGGGGGAGTCGTTGCGCGACACCGCGTTGACGCTCTCGGCCATGGGCGCCGACTGCGTCGTCGTGCGGCACCCGGCGTCGGGCTCGGCGCACCGGCTCGCGGGCTGGATGGACTCCGAGATCGGCGGCGGCCACACCTCGATCGTCAACGCCGGCGACGGCACGCACGAGCACCCCACCCAGGCGCTGCTCGACGCGGCCACGCTGCGGGACCACTTCCGCGCCCGGGGGTCGGGCACCATCGCCGGGCGCCGCATCGGGATCGTCGGCGACGTGCTGCACAGCCGCGTCGCGCGGTCCAACGTGCTGCTGCTGGCCACCCTCGGCGCCGACGTCGTGCTCATCGCGCCGCCGACGCTGCTGCCGGTGGGCGTCGAGCAGTGGCCCTGCCGCGTCAGCTCCTCTCTCGACGCCGAGCTGCCCGCCCTGGACGCGGTGATGATGCTGCGCGTGCAGGCCGAGCGGATGCACGGCGCGTTCTTCCCGTCGGCGCGCGAGTACGCCGTCGGCTACGGCCTGTCCGAGGCGCGTGCGGCCCTGCTGCCCGAGCACGCCCCGGTGCTGCACCCGGGTCCGATGGTGCGCGGCATGGAGATCGCGCCCGCGGTCGCCGACGGGCCCTCCTCGGCCGTGCTGGCGCAGGTCGCCAACGGCGTCCACGTCCGCATGGCCGTGCTCTACCACCTCCTCGCGGGAGCACCCGAATGACCGACCTGCTCATCACCGACGTCCGCCCCTACGGCGGTGACGCCGTCGACGTCCTCGTCCGCGACGGGGTCGTCGCCGAGATCGGCCCGGGGCTCACCGCGCCCGAGGACGTGGCCACGCTGGACGGCGGCGGGCACGTGCTGCTGCCCGGCTTCGTCGACCTGCACGTCCACCTGCGCGAGCCCGGCGGCGAGGAGTCCGAGGACGTCGCCACCGGGTCGGCCGCGGCCGCGCTGGGCGGGTTCACCGCCGTGTTCGCGATGCCCAACACCGATCCCGTCGCCGACTCCGACGTCGTCGTCGAGCACGTGTGGCGGCGCGGGCAGGAGGTCGGCCTGGTCGACGTCCACCCGGTCGGCGCCGTCACCGTCGGCCTGGCCGGGCAGCAGATGGCCGAGCTCGGGACGATGGCCGCCAGCCGCGCGCAGGTGCGGATGTTCAGCGACGACGGGAAGTGCGTCAACGACCCGCTGATCATGCGTCGCGCCCTGGAGTACGCCTCCGCGCTCGGTGCCGTGATCGCCCAGCACGCCGAGGACCACCGCCTCACCGGGGGCGCGCAGGCCCACGAGGGCGTCGTCGCGTCGCGGCTGGGGCTGGCCGGCTGGCCGGCCACCGCGGAGGAGACGATCGTCGCCCGCGACTGCGCGCTGGCCCGCGAGGCCGGTGCGGCGCTGCACGTCTGCCACATCTCCTCGGCCCGCACCGTCGACGTGCTGCGCGCGGCCAAGGCGGCCGGGGTGCGGGTGAGCGCCGAGGTCACCCCGCACCACCTGCTGCTCACCGACTCGCGCCTCAGCGGCTACGACCCCGTCAACAAGGTCAACCCGCCGCTGCGCACCGCGGAGGACACGAAGGCGATGCGCGCGGCGCTGGCCGAGGGCGTCATCGACGTCGTCGCCACCGACCACGCCCCGCACGCGTCGCAGTACAAGGACACGGAGTGGCAGGCCGCACGTCCGGGCATGCTGGGGCTGCAGACGGCGTTGTCGGTGCTGGTGCACACCATGGTGGAGCCCGGCCTGCTCGACTGGCGCGGCGTGGCCCGCGTGCTGTCGGAGCGGCCGGCGGAGATCGGCGGGCTGTCCGACCACGGGCGCCCGATCGCGGCGGGTGAGCCGGCGACGTTCGCGCTGGTCGACCCGGACGCCCAGTGGACGGTGCGCGGGGCCGCGCTCGCCAGCCGGGCGTCGAACACCCCGTACGAGGGGATGCGGCTGCCCGGTGCGGTGGTCGCCACCGTCCTCAGAGGACGGATCACGGCGCAGGACGGGAAGGTTTCTCCATGACAGCGGTACTGGTGCTCGAGGACGGGCGGATCTTCCGGGGCGAGGCCTTCGGGGCGCTCGGGACCGGGCTCGGCGAGGCGGTGTTCACGACCGGGATGACCGGCTACCAGGAGACGCTGACCGACCCCTCCTACCACCGCCAGATCGTCGTCCAGACCGCGCCGCACGTCGGCAACACCGGCTGGAACGACGAGGACGACGAGTCGGCCGGGATCCAGGTCGCCGGGTACGTGGTGCGCGACCCGTCGCGGTCGGCGTCGAACTGGCGCTCCACCGGCTCGCTCGGCGACGCCCTGCGGGAGCAGGGGATCGTGTCGGTCGCGGGCGTCGACACCCGCGCGCTGGTGCGCCACCTGCGCGAGCGCGGGGCGATGCGCGCGGGCGTGTTCTCCGGGCCCGACCTGGCCGACGACGACGTGCTGGTGCGCCGCGTGCTCGACAGCCCGCGCATGGAGGGCTCCGACCTCTACGGCGCCGTCACCACGCGCGAGCCCTACGTCGTGCCGGCGTCGGGGCCGACCCGGTTCCGGGTGGCCGCACTGGACGTCGGCATCAAGTCGAACACCCCGCGGATGCTGGCGCAGCGGGGGATCGAGACCCACGTGCTGCCCGCGTCGACGTCGATCGAGGAGATCGAGGCGCTCGCGCCGGACGGGTTCTTCCTGTCCAACGGCCCCGGCGACCCGGCCACGGCCGACGGCCCCGTCGCGCTCACGCGGGCGGTGCTGGAGCGGCGGATCCCGCTGTTCGGCATCTGCTTCGGCAACCAGATCCTCGGCCGCGCGCTGGGGCGGGGCACCTACAAGCTGCCCTACGGCCACCGCGGCATCAACATCCCGGTGATCGAGCACGCCACCGGCCGCGTGGCGATCACCTCGCAGAACCACGGGTTCGCCGTCGAGGGCGAGGCGGGGGAGGAGTTCGACACCCCCGTCGGCCGCGCGCGCGTCACGCACACCTGCCCCAACGACGGCTGCGTCGAGGGGCTCGCCGCGCTGGAGGTCCCCGCGTTCAGCGTGCAGTACCACCCCGAGGCCGCGGCCGGCCCGCACGACGCCGCCGACCTCTTCGACCGCTTCGTCTCGCTCATGGCAGGAGAAGACTGATGCCCCGCCGCGAGGACATCCGGCACGTCATGGTGATCGGCTCCGGGCCGATCGTGATCGGCCAGGCGTGCGAGTTCGACTACTCCGGGACGCAGGCGTGCCGCGTGCTGCGCGAGGAGGGCATCCGCGTCTCGCTGGTGAACTCCAACCCGGCGACGATCATGACCGACCCCGAGTTCGCCGACGCCACCTACATCGAGCCGATCACGCCCGAGTTCGTGGAGAAGGTGATCGAGGCCGAGCGCGACGCCGGCTACCCGATCACCGCGATCCTGGCGACCCTCGGCGGGCAGACCGCGCTCAACACCGCGGTCGCGCTGCACGAGAACGGCGCGCTGGAGCGGCACGGCATCGAGCTGATCGGCGCCGACTTCGACTCCATCCAGCGCGGCGAGGACCGCCTGAAGTTCAAGGAGATCGTGCAGTCCGTCGGCGGTGACGTCCCGCGCTCCGCGGTGTGCCACTCGATGGACGAGGTGCGCGCCGCCGTCGCCGAGCTGGGGCTGCCGGTCGTCATCCGGCCCTCGTTCACGATGGGCGGGCTCGGGTCGGGCATGGCCCACACCGACGAGGACCTCGAGCGCCTGGCGGGCGGCGGCCTCGCGGCCTCGCCGGTCACCGAGGTGCTCATCGAGGAGTCGGTGCTCGGGTGGAAGGAGTACGAGCTCGAGCTCATGCGCGACCACCACGACAACGTGGTCGTCATCTGCTCCATCGAGAACATCGACCCGATGGGCGTGCACACCGGCGACTCGATCACCGTCGCCCCGGCGATGACGCTGACCGACCGCGAGTACCAGCACATGCGCGACGTGGGCATCGAGGTGCTGCGCGCGGTGGGCGTCGACACCGGCGGCTGCAACATCCAGTTCGCGATCCAGCCCGAGACCGGGCGGCTCGTCGTCATCGAGATGAACCCGCGCGTCTCGCGGTCCTCGGCGCTGGCGTCGAAGGCGACCGGGTTCCCGATCGCGAAGATCGCCGCGCGGCTGGCCGTCGGCTACACCCTCGACGAGATCCGCAACGACATCACCGGCGAGACCCTCGCCGCGTTCGAGCCCACGCTCGACTACGTGGCCGTGAAGATCCCGCGGTTCGCGTTCGAGAAGTTCCCCGGGGCCGACCCCGAGCTGACCACGACGATGAAGAGCGTCGGCGAGGCGATGGCGCTGGGCCGGTCGTTCCCCGAGGCGCTGGGCAAGGCGCTGCGGTCGATGGAGACCACCGCGGCGGGCTTCTGGACCACGCCCGACCCCGACGGCGAGCCGGAGATCCGCGTGCCCGTCGACGGCCGCATCTACGAGGTCGAGCGCGCGCTGCGCGGCGGCGCGAGCGTGGCCGAGGTGGCCGCCGAGACGGGCATCGACCCCTGGTTCCTCGACCAGATCCTCGCGCTCACCGAGCTGCGCACCGAGATCCTCGACGTGCCCGTGCTCGACGCGGCGGTGCTGCGCCGCGCCAAGCGCGCCGGGGTGTCGGACCGCCAGATCGCCGCGCTGCGCCCCGAGCTCGCGGGCGAGGCGGGGGTGCGCACGCTGCGCCACCGCCTCGGCGTGCGGCCGGTCTACAAGACCGTCGACACCTGCGCCGCGGAGTTCCGCGCGCTCACCCCGTACCACTACAGCGCCTACGAGACCGACCCCGCCGCGGAGTCGGAGATCGCGCGCCAGACCGACCGGCCGAAGGTGCTCATCCTCGGCTCGGGCCCCAACCGCATCGGGCAGGGCATCGAGTTCGACTACTCCTGCGTGCACGCGGTGATGGCGCTGCGCGCTGCGCCCATTCCCTCTGGCGGGTTCGAGACCGTGATGGTCAACTGCAACCCCGAGACCGTGTCGACCGACTACGACACGGCCGACCGCCTCTACTTCGAGCCGCTGACGTTCGAGGACGTGCTGGAGGTCGTGCACGCCGAGCAGGCCAGCGGCACCGTCGTGGGCGTGATCGTGCAGCTCGGCGGGCAGACCCCGCTCGGGCTGGCCGACCGGCTCACCGAGGCCGGGGTGCCGGTCGTCGGCACCAGCGCGGCGGCGATCGACCTCGCCGAGGACCGCGGGGCGTTCGGCGAGGTGCTGCGCCGCGCCGGGCTGCCCGCGCCCGCGTTCGGCATGGCCACCACCTACGACTCGGCGCGCGAGATCGCCGCCCGCATCGGCTACCCGGTGCTGGTCCGGCCGTCCTACGTGCTGGGCGGGCGCGGCATGGAGATCGTCTACGACGACGCGACGCTGGAGGGCTACATCTCCCGCGCCACGACGATCAGCGACGCCCGGCCCGTCCTGGTCGACCGCTTCCTCGACGACGCGATCGAGATCGACGTCGACGCGCTGTGCGACGGCACCGACGTGTTCATCGGCGGGGTCATGGAGCACATCGAGGAGGCCGGCGTGCACTCCGGCGACTCCTCCTGCACCCTGCCGCCGGTGACGCTGGGGCGCAGCGTGCTCGACGAGGTGCGCCGCTCGACCGAGGCGATCGCGCACGGCGTCGGGGTGCGGGGGCTGCTCAACGTCCAGTACGCGCTGCACGGCGAGACGCTCTACGTGCTCGAGGCCAACCCCCGCGCGTCGCGGACGGTGCCGTTCGTCTCCAAGGCCACGGCGGTGCCGCTGGCCAAGGCCGCCGCGCGGATCATGCTCGGCGCCACCATCGCCGACCTGCGCGCCGAGGGCCTGCTGCCCGCCGAGGGCGACGGCGGGGTGCTGCCGCCGGACGCGCCCGTCGCCGTCAAGGAGGCGGTGCTGCCGTTCAACCGGTTCCGCACCAAGGACGGGCGCGGGGTCGACCCGCTGCTGGGCCCGGAGATGAAGTCGACCGGCGAGGTCATGGGCATCGACGCCTCGTTCGGCCCGGCGTTCGCGAAGTCGCAGGCCGCCGCCTACGGCTCGCTGCCGACGGCGGGGAAGGTGTTCGTCTCGGTCGCCGACCGCGACAAGCGGGCCATGGTCTTCCCGATCCGGCGCCTGGCCGACCTCGGCTTCGAGATCCTGGCCACCAGCGGCACCGCCGACGTGCTGCGCCGCCACGGCATCGCGACCACGGTGGTGCGCAAGCACTTCGAGGGCACCGAGGAGATCCGGACGATCGTCGACCTGATCCTCGCCGGCGAGGTCGACATGATCATCAACACGCCCTACGGCAACTCCGGGCCCCGCGTCGACGGCTACGAGATCCGCGCGGCCGCGGTCGGCCGCGGCGTCCCGTGCATCACGACGGTGCAGGGCGCGGGGGCGGCGGTGCAGGGCGTCGAGGCGATGCGGGCGGGCCGGATCGGCGTGCGGTCGCTGCAGGAGGCGCACGCGGCGCTGCTCAAGGCGCGGACGTGAGCTTCGGCGCGCGGCTGACCGCCGCGGTCGCCGAGCACGGCCCGCTCTGCGTCGGGATCGACCCGCACGCCCCGCTGCTGGCGCAGTGGGGCCTGGCCGACGACGCCGACGGCCTGGAGCGCTTCGCGGCGGTCTGCGTCGAGGCCCTCGCGGGGAGGGTGGCGGCGGTCAAGCCGCAGTCGGCGTTCTTCGAGCGGCACGGCTCGCGCGGCGTCGCGGTGCTGGAGCGGGTGCTGGCCGCGTTCGCCGGGACCGGGACGCTGACGGTCCTCGACGTCAAGCGCGGCGACATCGGCTCCACGATGGGCGGCTACGCCGACGCCTACCTCGCCCCGGGCGCCCCGCTCGGCGCCGACGCCGTGACGCTCTCGCCCTACCTCGGCTTCGGCTCCCTCGACCCGGCCCTGGCCGCGGCCGACGCGGCCGGGCGCGGGGTGTTCGTGCTCGCGCGCACCTCCAACCCGGAGGGCGCGCCCGTGCAGCTCGCCACGCTCGACGGGCGCAGCGTGGCCCAGGGGATGGTCGACGGCGCGGCGGAGCGCAACGCCGGCGCCGACCCGCTGGGCGCGGTCGGGGTGGTCGTCGGGGCGACGACGGAGCACGGCCTGGACCTCGGCGCGCTGAACGGCCCGGTGCTGGCGCCGGGCCTCGGGGCGCAGGGGGCGGGCCCGGCCGACATCGCCGCCCGGTTCGCCGGGGTGCGCGGGGTGGTCCTGCCGGCGGCGTCGCGGTCGGTGCTGGCGGCGGGCCCGGACGCGGCCGGGGTGCGCGGCGCGGCGGAGGCGCTGCGCGACGAGCTCGCCTGAGCGGCTACGGCGCGTACAGCGCCCCGATCACCGCCTTCGCCAGCTCGACGGCCGGTCCGCGGCCGTCGACGCTCGGGGCGAGGGAGGTCCAGGTGACGACGGTGATGTCGCGCTCGGGGTCGTGCCCCATGAACGAGTTGAAGCCCGGCAGCTCGCCCGAGTGCCCGTAGAGGGTGCCGAACCGGGCGAGCCCGAGCCCGTAGCCGGGGCTCGCGGGGTCGGCCGGGTCGACGGGCCGGACGCTGTCGAGCCGCTGCTGCTGGAGCTCGGGGCCGAGCAGGCCGCCTCCGGCGAGGGCGCGGACGTAGTCGGCGAGGTCCTCCGCGGTGGAGATGCCCGCCCCCGCGGTCCAGCCCCAGGACGGGTTGGCGTCGGTGACGTCGGTCGGGGCGAGCGTGCCCGCCCGCGCCCGCGCCTGCACGTCGTCGGGCAGCACCAGGCTGTCGATCGTCTCGACGTTGCCGCCGAAGGTGTAGCCCCGCGGGTGCGGGTCGGCGAGGGCGGCCGAGTCCCGGTCGGGGAACGCGGACCCGTCCATGCCGAGCGGTGCGAACAGACGCGTGCGGAACTCCTCGGCCACCGGGTTGCCGGTGACCTGCTCGATGACCAGCCCGAGGAGCACCGTGTTGGTGTTCGAGTAGTTGTAGCCCTCGCCGGGCGGGTAGAGCGGCGGCCGCCGGAAGGCCATGTCCAGCAGCTCCTGCGGCGCGTACGACCGTGCCGGGTCCGCGTCCATCGCCTCGTTCAGCTCGAGCGCCTCGGTGTAGTTGTCCAGCCCGCTGCGCATGGAGAGCAGGTGGGCGAGGGTGATCGCGTCCCCGTTCGGGACGTCGGGCACGTAGGTCGAGATCGGGTCGTCCAGGCCCAGCCGGCCCTCGTCGACGAGCTGCAGGACGACGGTGCCGGTCCAGGTCTTCGTGTTGCTGCCCACCCGCACGTGGTCGCCGAGCTGCACAGGCTCGGTGCCCCGGTGCTCCCGGGTGCCGATGGTGGTGCTCCAGTCGCCGAGCTCGGGCGAGCGGACCAGGACGACGGCGCCGGTCACCAGCATCTCCTGCGCGAGGGCCTCCAGCCGGGGCGCCAGGTCGGCGGCGTACGCCGGGACGGGCGGGTCGGCGGCGGGTGCGGCGGCGGGTGCGGCGGCCACGGGGGCGCCGCAGCCGGTGGCCCACAGGAGGGCGGCGACCGCCACGGCGAGGAGCGTCCTGTGACGCGGTCCGGTGCTCGTCATGGTGGCCTCCCCGCTGCTCGTCGGAGGAACTATGGGCCACCGCCGGGGGCCGGACAAGCGGTTGCCGGGTAGGTTCCCCTCCGTGCCGCTGCGCGTCGTGATCGCGGAGGACTCCCTGCTCGTGCGCGAGGGGGTCACCGCCGTGCTCCGCCAGCCCGGGGACATCGAGGTGGTCGCGGGCGTCGGCGACCTGCCCGCGCTCCTGGCCGCCGTCGCCGAGCACGCGCCCGACGTGGTCGTCACCGACGTCCGGATGCCGCCGACGTCCACCGACGAGGGCGTCCGCGCGGCCGGCCGGCTGCGGACCACGCACCCCGGCGTCGGGGTCGTGGTGCTGTCCCAGTACGCCGAGACCGGCTACGCCACCGCGCTGCTCGCGGGCGGCAGCGCGTCGCGGGCGTACCTGCTCAAGGAGCGCGTGAGCAACCCCGGCCAGCTCGTCGCCGCGGTGCGCGAGGTGGCCCGCGGCGGCTCGGTGATCGACCCGGCCGTCGTCGAGGTGCTGGTGTCGGCGAACGGGCGGACGCGGGTCTCACCGCTGGCCGATCTGACCTCCCGCGAGCGCGACGTGCTCGCCGAGATCGCGCAGGGCAAGAGCAACGCCGGGGTCGCCGCCGCGCTGTTCCTGTCGGAGCGGGCGGTGGAGAAGCACATCAACACGCTGTTCACCAAGCTCGGCCTGGCGGCGGAGCCGGACACGAACCGGCGCGTCAAGGCCGTGCTGATGCACCTCGCCGACGGGGTCGACCCCGGCTGACCCGGGTGGTAGCACCCTGCCCGTCGCCCGTTCCCGCGAGCACCATGGGCACCGTGACGGGGAGGTCAGCGGTGGTGGACGTGCTCATCGTGGACGACCAGCCGCCGTTCCGGTCGGTGGCCCGGGCGGTCGTCGGCCTGGTCGGCGGGTGGACCGTGACGGCGGAGGCCGAGACGGGCGAGGAGGCGGTGCGCCTCGCGGCCGACACCCGGCCGGGGGTGGTGCTGATGGACATCACCCTGCCCGGCATCAGCGGAATCGAGGCGACGCGCCGGCTGCTGGCCGCCGCGCCGTCGACGACGGTGGTGCTGATGAGCACCTACGCCGCGGCCGACCTCCCGGCCGACGCCGCCGACTGCGGGGCGGTGGCGTACCTGCACAAGGAGGACCTCACCCCGGCGGCGCTGCGGGCGCTCACCGCGACCTGACGGCCGGGGCCCCCACCGGGTCGGCCAGGGCGAGGCCGGCCGCCTCCCAGCCGCCCATGCCGTGCACACCGCCGCCCGGCGGGGTGCTGGCCGAGCACAGGAACAGCCCGGGGACGGGGGTGCGCCAGGGGGAGCGGGCGAGGACGGGGCGGGAGACGAACTGGCGCCAGTCGCCCGACCCGCCGTTGATGTCGCCGCCCACCTCGTTGGGGTTGTGCGACTCCAGCGCCGCGGGTCCCCTGACGTGCCGGGCGAGCACGCGGTCGCGGAAGCCGGGGGCGAACCGCTCGACCTGCCCCTCGAGCGCCGCCGTCATGTCGACGTCGGAGCCGTTCGGCACGTGGCAGTAGGCCCAGAACGTGTGCTTGCCCTGCGGCGCGCGGGAGGGGTCGGCCACGCAGGCCTGGACGCCGAGCACGAACGGCCGCTCCGGGTGCCCGCCCCGCACCACGGTGCGCTCGGCGTCGGCGATCTCGGGGAGCGTGCCGCCGAGGTGCACCGTGCCCGCCCCGGCGACGGCGGGATCGGTCCACGGCACGGGCGCGTCCAGCGCGTAGTCGATCTTGAAGACGCCCGGGCCGGGCCGGAACCGCTCCACCCGTCGCCGGTACGCCGCGGGCAGCCGGTCGCCGGCGATCTCGAGCAGGGCGCGGGTCGAGGTGTCGAGCAGGGTCACGGGCACGGGCGGCAGCTCGTCGAGGTCGCGCACCCGCCACCCGGTGACGACTTCCCCGCCGAGCGCCTGCAGCTCCCGCACCAGCGCATCGGCGAGCGACTGCGTGCCGCCGCGCACCACCGGCCAGCCGACGGAGTGCGCGAGCGCGGCCAGCAGCAGGCCGTAGCCCGCGGTCAGCGGCCGGGCCAGGTCGAGCATCGAGTGCGCCGCCATCCCGGCCAGCGCGGCGCGGGCGGCGGGATCGCGGAACACCCGGGCGGCGGCGGTGGCGGGCAGCGCCCCGAGCGCGCCGTAGCGGACCGCGGCCAGCGGCGCGGCCGGGGGCAGGTGCAGCGGGGACAGCAGCGTGTCGACCAGCGGGAACCCGGCGCGCGCCGTCGCGCCCACCGAGGCGCGCCAGGCGGGCCCGTCGCGGCCCAGGCCCGCCGCCGTCGCGCCCTCGCTGCGCTGCACCAGGGCGGCCGGCGCCCCGTCCAGGGGGTGCGCGGCGGGCACCGGCGGGTGGTCGTAGGCGACGTCGACGCCGAGCGCGCGGAACGCGGGGGAGGCCAGCGCGAGCGGCACCACGGTGGCGCAGACGTCGTGGCGGAAGCCGGGCAGCGTCAGCTCCTCGGTGCGCAGCCCGCCCCCGACGGTGCCGGCGGCCTCGACGAGCAGCACGCGCCGGCCCGCCCGCGCCAGCCGCAGCGCCCCGACGAGCCCGTTGGGCCCGGACCCGACGACGACGGCGTCGAACCCGTCGGTCACGGGGTCCTCGCCGTCATCGGGACCGACCCGACGACGGCCGCACCCGCACCGGGCGCCGCGACGATCTCGAGGGTGCCGCCGACGGCGCCCAGGCGGTCGCGCATGTTGACGAAGCCGTGCCCCGTCCCGGCCGCGTCCGGGTCGAACCCGGCCCCGTCGTCGGAGACGCGGAAGCGCAGGACGCCGTCGGTGTGGGTCACGGACACGAGGATCTCCGATCCCGCCCCGGCGTGCTTGCCGGCGTTCTGGATCGCCTCGAGGCAGCAGAAGTAGACGCACGACTCGACGTCCTGCCCGAAGCGCCCGGTCGCCTGCACCTCCACCGCGCAGCGCAGCGGCGAGCGGGCCGCCGCCGTCCGCAGCGCCTCGCCGAGCCCGCGCTCGCGCAGCAGCGGCGGGTAGATGCCGTGGGCGAGCTCGCGGACGGCGCCGATCGCGGCCTGCGCGTCGGTGCGCAGCTGGTCGAGCAGGGCGGGGACCGCCGCCGGGTCCGCGTCGAGGACCGTCCGGGCGAGCCCGATCCGCACGGCGAGCGCGACGAGGTGCTGCTGCGCGCCGTCGTGCAGGTCGCGCTCGATGCCGCGGCGCGACTCGTCGGCGGCGGTGACGATGCGGGCGCGGGAGGCCTGCAGCTCGGCGTTGCGGGTGCGCAGCTCCTCGAGCGAGGCCTGCAGCGCGGAGTCCAGCGTCACGTTGTGCAGCGCGAGACCCAGCTGCCGGGCGAGCTCGACCAGCGCGTGGTCGTCGTCGTCGGAGAAGGGGTCGGCGCCGGCCGGGCGGTGCACGACGAGCAGCCCGAGCAGCGCGCCGAGGTGGGCCACCGGCACGGCGCGCACCGGGGCGTCCGCCCCGTGCCGGGCGGTGTGGTCGTCGAGCAGGCCGGGCAGCCACACCGACATCCAGCGGGCCCCGCCGGAGCGGGCGCGCCCGACGACGACCCGCTCCTCGGGGCCCAGGACGACGCGGCCGGCCGGCCGGTCCGGCACGGCGACGGCCCGGTCGAGCACCCCCTCGGCGCCGACCCACACCTCGGCCCCGGCCGGGGCCAGCGACGCGCGCAGCGACTCCGCGAGCTGCAGCAGCAGCTCGTCCAGGGGGACGGCGCGCGTCATCCGCGCCCCGAACGACGTCATCGCACCCGCCTGGCCGCCGCGGCGCCCGACCAGGGCCTCGGCCAGCGCGACCAACCGGGTCCGGACCGGCACGACCAGCACCGCCGCCACGATCGCCGCGACGATCCCGGAGACCAGCACCTCTCGCTCCCCGCCCACCGGCACCCGCCCCAGCCCGACGACCACGACCAGGTAGACGCCGACGACCAGCACCGCCAGGCCGGTCACCACGACGGCCTCGACGAGCGCGGCCGGCGCCGCGGGGGCCGTGGCCGGCAGCAGCCCGCAGGCCAGTCCCAGTGGCACGAGCGCGGCCGCCGCGGTGCCCCAGGCGGCGAGGTCGCCCGGCGCGCCGAGCATCAGGTGCAGCGCGGCGAGCACGGCGACGACGGCCCCGGCGAGCACGGCCGCGGCCACGACCCACTGCAGCACCCGGCGCGCGGCCGGCGCGGCCCGGCGCCACCGCAGGGCCGCGGCGAGCGCCGCGCCGCCGAACGCCGCCCACCCGGCGAGGACGAGCGGCACCAGCGCGGGCCAGGCCGTCGCCGCCGCGTGGGCGGCGGCGAGCCCGGCGCACCCGAGGGCCAGCGCGGGGGAGCGGGTGCGCCGGGCCGCCCCGGCCGCCACCGCCCACGCGGCCCCGACGACCAGCGCCGCGACGACGAGCCCGGTCAACCTCGTGCCCCCCTCACTCGGCCCGCAGGACGTGGCCGATGCGCAGCCGGGCCGCGAGGTGCCCGGGCCGGGCGGCCAGCGCGCCGGCGACGAGCACCGCGACCGGGACGACGAGCAGCAGGGCGAGCAGCGCGACGGGCGGGGCGTACTGCAGCGGCGTGATGTCGGCGACGAGCCGCCACAGCACGCGGCCCAGTGCGAGGCCCAGGGGCACGCCGAACAGCAGCCCCACGGCGGCCAGGACCGCCGCCTGGGTGGCGACGACGGCGCGGCACTGGCGCCGGGTCATGCCGAGCACGCGGAGGACGGCCACGTCGTGGCGGCGCCGGCGCACGGCCGTCGCGAGCGCGTGCCCGACCGCGCCGACGGCGAGCAGGGCGAGGAAGCCGCCCAGCACCAGCGGCAGGACCTCCACGTTGCGCAGCAGCCCCGCCTCGTACGGCGACGCGACCGGCTCCAGCCCCACGACGCCGGCCAGCCGCCCGGCGACCGCGGCGGCGTCGGCCCCGGGCCGCAGCGCGACCAGCCCGACGTGGAAGCGGAAGGTGCCGGCCAGCGCGGCGTGGCCCTCCGGGCTGAGCCAGGCGCCGTCGTCGTAGGAGTTGTGCGGGCCGGCGGGCACGAAGCCGATGCCGGTGACGGTCAGCGGGGCGGCGCCGGCCGGTCCGGCGGCCGCCAGCGCGTCGCCGGGCCGGGCGCGCAGGTCGCGGGCGGTGCCCGGGGCCAGGACGACCTCGTCGGCGCGCTCGGGCATCCGGCCGGCCGTCAGCACGGTCGGGAACGGCCGCCCGCCGGGTGGGGGACCGGTGAAGACGGTGACCGGCCGGGCCGCGCCGGCGCCGCCGCCGGGCGCGCGCAGGTCGACGACCCCGTCGCGGACGTCGAGCACGCCGGTGACGTCCGGGTCGGCGGCCACCGCGTCGAGCACGGGCCCGGCCGGACCGCCCAGGTCCTCCCCGAAGTACCCGAACCAGGCCTGGAGGCGGTGGGTCTGCCCGAACCGGTCCGGGTTGTCCGCGGCCTCGGAGACGCCGGCGGAGAACGTCAGCGCGGCGAGGACCCCGAGCACCCCGGCGACGGCCCCGACGAGCGCCGGGCGCACCGGCAGCGCCGACCGGCCGCGCCCGGGCTCCAGGGCGAACCGGGTGCCGACCAGCACCGGCACCGGCAGCCCGGCGCGGGCGGCCGCGGCGGCGACGGCGGAGCGCTGCGGGCCGCCCGCGGCGCTCCCGGACGGCGCCGGGCGCCCGGCCAGCACCGCCCCGGCGACCACCAGCAGGACCAGCGCGGCGCCCCCCGCGCCGAGCACCGGCGCGTCGACGGCGGGACCCGGGTCGGGCTCGAACCCGGCGGCGGTGCCGAACGGGAACCACGCCGACGCCGCCGCGGCCGCGCCCGCACCGAGTGCGGTGCCGGCGAGCCCGGCCAGCGCCGGCCCGGCCGCGGCGGCCGCCGTCGCGAGCCGCCGGGGCATGCCCAGCGCGCGGAGCACCCGCAGGTCGGCCGCCGCCGCGCCGGCACCGCGCACCACGGCCTGCCCCACGAGCACCGTGGCCGCGGCCAGCGCCGCGAGCCCGAACGCCAGCAGGCTGGCGCTCTCGAACGCCAGCGTCCGCCCGATCTTCGCCTGCTGCGCCGACAGGTCGAGGTAGGCGATGTCGGTCCGCCCGGTCAGCGCGACGAGCGCCGCCTGGAACGCGGGCACCGCCGCGGCGCCCCCGTCGAGGCGCACGAGCGCCTGCAGCGCTGCCTGGTCCGAGGTGCCCAGCAGGTGGGGGCGGTACTGCGCGAGTAGGCCGGGGGACGGGTGCGGGACGGGTGCGTCGCCGGGGCGGTCGGCCAGCACGAAGGACCGGACGACGCCGACGATCCGCACGGTGAGCACCGGACCGGCGGACGGGGGCGCGGACCCGCCGTCGGCGAGGCCCGCCGCGTCCACGACGGACGGGTCGGGCAGGGCCAGGGTGACCACGTCGCCGACGCCGCGGCCGGACGCCTCGACGTACCCCGGCGTCACGACGGCCTCGTCGGCGCGCGCCGGGTCGGCGGCCCGCCCCTCCAGCACGACCGGCACCTCGACGGTCCCGGGCCGCAGGTCGAACGGGAGGTCGACCGGGACGCCGTCGACCTCGGCCGGGGCCACGCCGAACTCGCTCAGCGCCGTGACGCCCGGCAGCGCCCGGACCGCGTCCCAGTCGAAGCCGGGCGTGCTGGGCAGCACGGCGATCGTCGCGGGGAGGGTCTGCGCGAGGAGCCGGTCGAGCGCGCCGGCGCCGCGCCGCGCCCCGGCGACGGCGGTCAGCACGACCCCCGCGGAGAGCGCGACGAGCAGCGTGAGCACCAGCAGCGAGCGCCACCGGCGCCGCAGCTCCAGGCGCAGCCACACCGCGACCACCGCCACCGGCCTACTCCGCCCGCAGGACGTGCCCGATGCGCAGCCGGGCCGCGAGGTGCCCGGGCCAGGCGGCCAGGGCGTTGGCGACGAGCACGGCCGCGGGGACGGCGAGCAGCAGCGCGAGCAGCGCGACGGGCGCGACGTACTGCAGCGGGGTGATGTCGGCGACGAGCCGCCACAGCACGCGGCCCAGCGCGAGGCCCAGCGGCACGCCGAACAGCAGCCCCACGGCGGCCAGCACCGTCGCCTGCGTGACGACGACGGCGCGGCACTGCCCGCGGGTCATCCCCAGCGCGCGGAGCACGGCGACGTCATGGCGGCGCCTGCGCACCGCCGTGGCCAGCGCGTGACCGACGGCGCCGACCGCGAGCAGGGCGAGGAACAGGCCGAGCACGACGGGCAGGACCTCGACGTTGCGCAGCTGTGCCGCCTCGGTGAGCGGGGCGACCGGTTCCAGCGGCAGCGGGTCCGGCGAGCCGGCCGCGGCGGCCCCGGCGGCGGCGAGCCGCTCCTGCACCGCGGCCGGGTCGACACCCGGGCGCAGCGCGACGAAGGCCAGGTGGAACTTGAAGCCGTCGACGAGCTCGTCGTACCCGGCGTCGGAGAGGAAGCCGCCCTCGTCGTAGTTGTTGTGGGGGCCGTTGGGCACGAACCCGGTCCCGACGACGGTCAGCCCCGCGGCGCCGCGGTCCGGTGCCGTCACCCTGTCCCCGACCTCCGCCCCGAGGGCCTCCGCGGTCGCGGGCGCGAGCACGATCTCGTCGGGCCGCTCGGGTAGGCGGCCCGCGGTCAGCACCGCCGGGTACGGATCGGGCCCGACCGGCGCGAAGCTGTAGACCGTCACCGGCGTCACGGCCGACCCCGGCGCGCCGCGGACGTCGACCACGCCGCTGCGGGCGTCCAGGGCGGCGGCCGCGTCCGGGTCGGCCGCGATCGCCTCCAGGACCGGGCCGGCCGGGATGCCGAAGTCCTCGCCGTTGAAGCCGAGGTAGAGCGAGAAGGCGTGCGTCTGGCCGAAGCGGGCCGGGTTCTGGGCGGCCTCGGCGACCCCCGCGGAGAAGGTCAGGGCCGCGAGGACCCCGAGCACCCCGGTGACGGCCCCGACCAGCGCGGGCCGGACGGGCAGCGCCGAGCGCCCGCGGCCCGGTTCGAGCGCGAACCGGGTGCCGACGAGCACGGGCACCGGCAGCCCCGCCCGGGCCGCCGCGGCCGCCACCGCCGAGCGGCGCGGGGCGGCACCGGAACGCTGGGCCGCGGTGGCGAGCCGGGCCGCGCCGGCCGCGCCCGCGGCGACGAGCACGGCGAGCAGCGGGGCGCCCAGGCCGATCACCAGGGCGTCCGCGTCCGGACCGGGCTCCGGCTCGAAGATCGCCGCCGTGCCGAAGGGGAACCACGCCGACGCGGCGAGGGCGGCCGCCGCGGCGAGCAGCGCCCCGGCGACCCCGGCCAGGGCGGGCGGCGCGGCCGCGGCCACGAGCGCGTGCCGGCGGGGCAGGCCGAGCGCCTGCAGGACCTGCAGGTCGGCCACGGCGGTGGCGGCGTACCGCGCGACTGCCTGCCCGACCAGCACCACGGCGGCGGCCAGGGCCGCCAGCCCGAACGCCAGCAGGCTCCCGCTCTCGAAGGCCGTCGTGCGGGCGGTGCGCTCGGCCTGGTCGGCGAGGTGGAAGGAGCTGATGTCGGTGCGCCCGGTCAGCGCGGCCAGCTCGGCCTGGAAAGCCGGCACCCCGGCGGCCCCGTCGGTGAGGCGCACCAGCGCGTTGACGGTGATCTGCTCCTCGTACCCGAGGAGGTTCGCGCGGTACTGCTCCAGCAGGCCGGGGGACGAGCTGATCCCGCCGCTGCTGCCCGGCGCGTCGCTGAACCAGAAGGAGCGCACGGTCCCGACGATGCGGGTCGGGACGACCGGCCCGTCGGCCGCCGGGGTGGTGGCGGTCGTGGCCGTGGCGTCGACGGTGGCCGGGTCGAAGAGCCGCACGTCGACGACGTCGCCGATCCCCAGGCCGTGCGCCTCGGCGAAGGCGGGGCTGATCACGGCCTCGTCGGCGCGGGCGGGGTCGGCCAGCCTGCCCTCCAGCACCACCGGGCGCTCGATGGTGTCCATCACCCCGGCGCCGTAGGGGAACCCGATGCTCTCCGGACCGATCCCGTCGATCTCGGGCCCGGTCACCGCGAACTCGGCGACCGCCGCCACGCCGGGCAGCGCGCGGACCGCGTCCCAGTCGAAGCCGGCCTGGTTGGGCAGCACGGCGAGCGTGGCGGGCAGGGTCCGGGCGAGCAGCCGGTCCAGCGCGGAGTCCCCGCGCCGGGCGCCCGCGACCGCGGTCAGGACCACGCCCCCGGCCAGCGCGACGAGCAGCGCCAGCACCAGCAGGGAGCGCCAGCGCCGCCGCAGCTCCAGCCGCAGCCACATCCCGATCAGCGCCACCGCCTACTCCGGCACGATCCGGCCGTCGCGCATCCGCACGACCCGCGAGGCACCGGCGGCGACGTCGGGGGAGTGCGTGACCATCACGATGGTCTGGCCGCCCGCGTGCAGCCGCCGGAACAGCTCCAGCACCTCCAGCCCGCCCTCGGTGTCGAGCGCGCCCGTCGGCTCGTCGGCCAGGAGCAGGGTCGGCTCGTTGGCCAGCGCCCGGGCGATCGCCAGGCGCTGGCGCTGCCCGCCCGACAGCACCGCGGGCACCTGCTCGGTGCGGTCGCCCAGCCCCAGCAGGTCCAGCAGGTCGCGGGCCCGGGACTCCGCGGCCCGCCGGCGCAGCCCGTGCAGCATCGCCGGCAGCACGATGTTGTCCAGCGCCGAGACGCCGTCGAGCAGGTTGAAGAACTGGAAGACGATGCCGACGTGGGTGCGGCGGAACCGGGCCAGCCAGTCCTCGTCGCGGCCGTCGATCCGCTCGCCCGCGACCTCCACCGTCCCGTCGTCGACGGCGTCGAGCCCCGCCACGACGTTGAGCAGGGTCGACTTCCCGCAGCCCGAGGGGCCCATCAGCGCGACGAACTCGCCGGGCTCCACGTCGAGGTCGACGCCGCGCAGCGCGCGGACCGGCGCCAGGTCGGCGGCGAAGGTGCGCCGCGCGCCCCGCACGCGCACCGCCCCGCCCGTCGCCGGCGGGCCCGCGTCCGGGACCGCCGCGTCCGCCGGGTCCGCCGCACCCGTCGTGTCGGCTGCTGTGCTCACGCTGGCTCCTCGGTGTGCTGACCCCGCTCCGGCGCACAGCATGACGGCGACGACGCCGCTGGTCGAGGGCCCGGTGCGCCCCGCCGCCACCGCTCGCCGCAGCCGCGAGCCCCCTCGTCGCGGCCGCCGGTCCCGACCACCCCGACGGCGGCCCACCGCGGCCGGGCGGGGCGTCCGCGACCCCGCCCCGTCCCGCGCGGGCGACGGCGGAACCGCTCTCTCGGAGCAGTCGCGCGCCCGGTTGCCGGTGCGCGGGGGTCCCGTCCGGTCGCAGTGGGCGACGACCCGGCCGCGCGGGCACCGTGCGTCGCCGACCGCACACGTCCAGTCATGGGCGTGATCCAGGGGACGGTCGGCGAGATGCGCCGAACGGGCGCGTCGAGGAGGTGTGGGCGATCCTCCCCGTGGTATCACCCGTACGGGTGGCGGGAGAGAGAACCCACAGGTGGCACCCCCCGTTTCCCTTCCCGGACGTGTCGTGAGTACGTTCGGAACAGACCCCGGGGGCAGGCCCGCGGGGCGGTGATTCGACGAACGACGGAGGAGACCGTGGCCCTTCCCCAACTCACCGAGGAACAGCGTGCCGCCGCGCTGCAGAAGGCGGCTGCGGCGCGCCGGGCCCGTGCGGAGTGGAAGGAGCGTCTCAAGCGTGGTGGGACGTCCCTGGACGAGGTGCTGAAGGAGGCCGACACCGACGAGGTGCTCGGCAAGATGAAGGTCTCGGCTCTGCTCGAGGCGATGCCGGGCGTCGGCAAGGTGCGCGCCGGGCAGATCATGGAGCGCCTGGAGATCGCCCCGAGCCGCCGCCTGCGTGGCCTGGGCGACCGCCAGCGCAAGGCGCTGCTCAGCGAATTCGCCTGAGCGACGTGACCGCGCGCGGGAGGGGTCGGCTGATCGTCCTGGCCGGCCCCTCCGGCGTGGGCAAGTCCCGGGTGGTGGACGCGCTGCGCGAGCTGCTGCCCGACCTGTTCTTCTCCGTGTCGGCCACCACGCGCGACCCGCGCCCCGGCGAGGTCGACGGCCGCCACTACCGCTTCGTCGGCCCCGCCGGGTTCGACGAGATGATCGCCCGCGGCGACCTGCTCGAGTGGGCCGAGATCCACGGCGGCCTGCAGCGCTCGGGCACCCCGCGCCGCCCCGTCGAGGAGGCGCTCGCCGCCGGCCGCCCGGTGCTCGTCGAGGTCGACCTCGCCGGTGCCCGCGCCATGAAGCGCGAGATCCCCGAGTGCGTCAGCGTGTTCCTCGCGCCGCCCTCGATGGAGGAGCTCGAGCGCCGGCTGCAGGGCCGCGGCACCGAGACGGCCGCCACGTTCGCCCGCCGGCTGGAGACCGCCCGCGAGGAGATGGCCGCCCGCGAGGAGTTCGACGTGTGCGTGATCAGCGACGAGCCGCGGGCGGTCGCCGCCCGGTTGGTAGAGTTGCTGGTCGCCACCCCCCACGGTGCGCACCCACTACACAAGCAGGAGTCCTCTTCGTGAGCATGCCGCTGACCGCCCCCGTCGCCGGGGCCCTCCCCGAGGGCATCACCAACCCGCCCATCGACGACCTGCTGGGCCAGGTGAGCTCGAAGTACGCTCTCGTCATCTACGCCGCCAAGCGCGCCCGGCAGATCAACGACTACTACTCCCAGCTCGGCGAGGGCCTGCTCGAGTACGTCGGCCCCCTCGTGGAGCCGGGCCCGCGCGAGAAGCCGCTCTCGATCGCCATGCGCGAGATCCAGGCCCACATGCTGGAGCACACCGAGGGCGAGCAGTAGTGACCACGCCGCCCTCGGTGCTGCTGGGGGTGGCGGGCGGCATCGCCGCCTACAAGAGCGCCGAACTGCTGCGCCGGCTCACCGAGACCGGCCACAGCGTGCGCGTGCTGCCGACGGCCTCCGCACTGGAGTTCGTCGGCGCCGCCACGTTCGAGGCGCTGTCGGGCCACCCCGTGCACACCGGCGTCTTCGCCGACGTCCCGTCCGTCCCGCACGTGAAGCTGGGCCAGCAGGCCGACCTCGTCGTCGTCGCCCCCGCCACCGCCGACCTCATGGCGCGCGCCGCGCACGGCCGCGCCGACGACCTGCTCACCGCCGCGCTGCTCACGGCCCGCTGCCCGGTGCTGTTCGCGCCGGCGATGCACACCGAGATGTGGGAGCACCCGGCCACGCGCGCCAACGTGGCGCTGCTGCGCGAGCGCGGCGTCGTCGTGCTGGAGCCGGCGTCGGGTCGGCTCACCGGCAGGGACACCGGCCCCGGCCGGCTGCCCGACCCCGCCGAGATCGCCGAGCTGGCCCGGCTGCTGCTGGAGCGGCCCGACGCGCTGCCCCGCGACCTCGCCGGGCGCCGCGTCGTCGTCAGCGCGGGCGGCACGCGCGAGGCGCTCGACCCCGTGCGCTTCCTGGGCAACCGCTCGTCGGGCCGGCAGGGCTACGCGCTCGCGCGGGTCGCCGCGCAGCGGGGCGCGCACGTCACGCTGGTCGCCGCGCACACCGCCGACCTGGCCGCCCCGGCCTCGGTCGACGTCGTCCGCGCGGGCTCCGCGCTCGAGCTGCGCGAGGCGGTGCTGGCCGCGGTGAAGGGCGCCGACGCGGTCGTGATGGCCGCCGCGGTGGCCGACTTCCGACCGGTCGCGCTGGCCGAGCACAAGATCAAGAAGGGGTCCGCGGACCCGGACCCGCTGGCGCTCACCACCAACCCCGACATCCTCGCCGAGCTCGTGCGCGAGCGGGAGCCGGGCCAGCTGGTCGTCGGCTTCGCCGCCGAGACCGGTGACGCGTCGGGCGACGTCCTGCACCACGCCCGCGCGAAGCTCGCGCGCAAGGGGTGCGACCTGCTCGTCGTCAACGCGGTGGGGGAGGGCAAGGCGTTCGAGACGCCCGACAACGCGGGCTGGCTGCTCGGCGCCGACGGGTCGGAGTCCGTGCTGGCGCCCGGCTCGAAGGCGCTGCTGGCCTCGCGCGTCTGGGACGCCGTGGCGCCGCGCCTGTCCTGAGCGGGACCGGCCGGCGGCCGTACCCCGCGGGGCGGGCACTCGACGGGTGATCGGGGTCACCCGGAGCGACGCCGCCCCGCGGGCGGACCGTGGGGCCGGACTCAGCCCAGCAGACCGCCGCCGAGGCCGCTGCCGCCCTCGTCGTCGGCCTCCTCCGGCTCCTCGGACGCGTCGCTGCCGGTCGTCGTGTCGGCGTCGTCGTCCGCGGTGCTGGTGCCCGAACCCGAGCCCGAGCGGCCCGACGGCGACTCGGCGGTCGTCGACGGGCTCGAGGGGGAGGTGGTCCGCGGGGTGCTCGTCGTGTCGTCCGACGAGGTCGGCGCGGGACGGGTGCTCGGCGCGCTGCCGGTCGCCGGGGCGGCCCCGCCGACGGACACGTACTGCTCCGACGCCCAGCCGCCCTGGTCGGTGAGCTGCACGAACCCGTCGCGGATCCGGCCGGTCTCGACCGCGGTGCCGGCCTCGCACACCGCGACGATGCGCGAGTCGATGCTCGGCTCCGCGCGCACGTTCACGTTCTCGACGCAGCGGCCGGGGGACACCGCGGAGGCGGTGCCGGCCAGTACTCCCATGAGGGTGGTCGCGCTGACCGCGACCACCGCGCCGACCACTGCTGCCGTACGGCCCGGTCGTGCCATCATCGTCGTTCCTCTTCTCGTCGGGGGTCTTCAACGAGGTCCAACGAGCGTTTCCGTTACCGATTCGCTACCACGCGTGACACCACCGGATGCGGTGAGCGTGTCGCGCGTGACGTCACGCACGGTGACCGCCCACGTCGCGACGCGGCCCCGGCGGCCTGGACTACTCTGCAGGCTCTGATCAGGCCCGTCGGGAGTCGGTGGGATCTGGACCAACGGACGGAGCAGGGCGTGGTGGCAGTGGGTCGGCGGTTGTTCACGAGCGAGTCGGTGACCGAGGGGCACCCGGACAAGATGTGCGACGCGATCAGCGACACGATCCTCGACGCGCTGCTCGCCGACGACCCGCGCAGCCGCGTGGCCGTCGAGACGATGGTGACCACGGGCCAGGTGCACGTCGCCGGTGAGGTCACCACCAACACCTACGCCGACATCCCCACCCTGGTCCGGGACAAGATCCTCGAGATCGGCTACGACTCGTCGTCCAAGGGCTTCGACGGGGCGTCCTGCGGCGTCAACGTCGCGATCGGCGCGCAGAGCGCCGACATCGCCCAGGGCGTCGACTCGGCCTACGAGAGCCGCGTCGAGCTCTCCGAGGACGAGATCGCGAAGCAGGGTGCGGGCGACCAGGGCCTGATGTTCGGCTACGCCAACACCGACACCTCCGAGCTCATGCCGCTGCCGATCGCGCTCGCGCACCGGCTCGCGCGCCGCCTCACCGAGGTCCGCAAGTCCGGCGTGCTGCCCTACCTGCGCCCGGACGGCAAGACCCAGGTCACCATCGAGTACGACGGCGACAAGGCCGTCCGCCTCGACACCGTCGTCGTGTCCACGCAGCACGCCGCCGACATCGACCTCGACGCCCTGCTCGCCCCCGACATCCGCGAGCACGTGGTCGGCCCGGAGATCGCCGAGCTCGGCCTCGACGTGTCCGACGTCCGCCTGCTGGTCAACCCGACCGGCCGGTTCGTCGTCGGCGGTCCGATGGGCGACGCGGGCCTCACCGGCCGCAAGATCATCGTCGACACCTACGGCGGCTTCGCCCGCCACGGCGGCGGCGCGTTCTCGGGCAAGGACCCGTCGAAGGTCGACCGCTCGGCCGCCTACGCGATGCGCTGGGTCGCCAAGAACGCCGTCGCCGCGGGCCTGGCCGACCGCATCGAGGTGCAGGTCGCCTACGCCATCGGCAAGGCCGCCCCCGTGGGCCTGTTCGTGGAGACGTTCGGCACCGAGCACGTCGACCCGGCCCGGATCGCCGCGGCGATCCAGGACGTCTTCGACCTGCGCCCGGCCGCGATCATCCGCGACCTCGACCTGCTGCGGCCGATCTACGCGCCGACCGCCGCGTACGGCCACTTCGGCCGCCGCGACATCGAGCTGCCGTGGGAGTCGACCGACCGCGCCGACGCCCTCAAGAGCGCCTGCGGCTCCTGACGCCCCGACGCCGGACGCCCGGCGCTCACCCCGTGAGCGCCGGGTCGGCCTTCAGCGCGACCCCCGACAGCCCGAGCCGCTTCGCCTCGGCCATCAGCATCACGCAGGTGGTGGCCGCGGCGTCGTAGCCGGTGCCGTGCGGGGGACGGATGTTGGACAGGCAGTTGCGCTCGGAGTCGCGGCGCCCGCGCCGGGCGTCGAAGGTGAAGTAGATGCCGAGGCTGTCGGTCGAGCTCATGCCCGGCCGCTCGCCGACCAGCACCACGACGCTGCGCGCCCCGAGCGCGGCCGCGATCTCGTCGCCCAGCGCCACCCGCGCCTGGGTGGCGACGACGACGGGCGCGATCCGCCAGCCGTCGAGCCGCTCGGTCAGGGCCCGCAGCATCGGCACGCCGTGCGCGTGCACCGCCTGCGGCGACAGCCCGTCGGCGAGCACCACGACCACGTCGTGCTCGCCCGCGGGCAGCTCCGTGCCGCCGTCCAGGCGCCGGCCCAGGTCGGGGCGCTGCAGGTACTCCGCGCGGGAGCCGGCCGCGCTGGTGGCGACGAGCGGCTCCGCGCCCGTCTCCGCGACCAGTTCGGCCACGAGCGCGTCGACGTCGAGCGGGTCGTGCACGGCGTCCCGGGCGGCGGCGTGCGCGGCCCGCAGCTCCAGCAGCCGCGCGGTGGGCAGCGCGTCCCCGGCCCGGCCCAGCGCGACCCGGGCGCGGGTGGCGTCGCGCAGGCGGGCGAGGGGGTCCGGGGCGCTCACGCCAGCCCCGCCGTCAGCGCGCGCACGGCCGGCGAGTCCAGCTCGCGGACCCGCCCGTCGGGCGTGAGCAGCTCCATCCGCTCCAGCCACGCCGCGAACTCCGGCGCGGGGGACAGGCCCAGGACCTGCCGGGCGTAGAGCGCGTCGTGGTAGGACAGCGACTGGTAGTGCAGCATCACGTCGTCGCCGCCGGGCACGCAGATCACGAAGGAGCAACCGGCCACGCCGAGCAGCGTGAGCAGGGCGTCGGTGTCGTCGGCGTCGGCCTCGGCGTGGTTGGTGTAGCAGACGTCCACGCCCATCGGCACGCCCAGCAGCTTGCCGCAGAAGTGGTCCTCCAGGCCGGCGCGGGCGATCTGCTTGCCGTCGAAGAGGTACTCCGGGCCGATGAACCCGACGACGGTGTTGACCAGGAGCGGGTCGAACGCCCGGGCGACGGCGTAGGCGCGCACCTCCAGGGTTTGCTGGTCGACGCCGTGGTGGGCGTCCGACGACAGCGCGCTGCCCTGGCCGGTCTCGAAGTACATGCACTGGGTGCCGACGGTGCCCCGGCCCAGCGACAGCGCCGCCTCGTGGGCCTCGCGCAGCAGGTCCAGCGTCACCCCGAACCCCGTGTTGGCCGCCTGCGTCCCCGCGACGGACTGGAACACGAGGTCGACCGGGGCCCCGCGCTCCATCACCTCGATCGACGTCGTGACGTGCGCGAGCACGCAGCTCTGCGTCGGGATGTCGTAGCGCTGCCGGACGTCGTCGATGAGGCGGAGCAGGTCGACGGTGCGGTTGGGGCTGTCGGTGGCCGGGTTGATGCCGATGACGGCGTCGCCGCAGCCCAGGAGCAGGCCGTCGACGATGCTCGCGGTGACGCCGACCGGGTCGTCGGTGGGGTGGTTGGGCTGCAGCCGGGTGGCCAGGGTGCCCGGGCGGCCCAGCGTCGTGCGGAACGCCGTGACGACCGGCGTGCGCCGCGCCACCGCGATCAGGTCCTGCAGCCGCATCAGCTTCGAGGTGGCCGCCACCATCTCCGGCGTGAGCCCCGCGGCGAGCGTCGTCGGGTCGGTGGCGGGGTCGAGCAGGTGGTCGCGGAACTCGCCGACGGTCATCGACGCGACGGGCGCGAACGCCTGCGGGTCGTGGGAGTCGACGATCAGCCGCGTGACCTCGTCGTCCTCGTAGGGGACGACGAGCTCCTCCAGGAAGGTGGCCAGCGGCAGGTCGGCGAGCAGGCACTGCGCGGCCACCCGCTCCTGCTCCGACCGCGCGGCGACGCCCGCGAGGACGTCGCCGGAGCGGGCGGGTGTGGCCGCGGCGAGCAGCGTCGCGAGGTCGGCGAACTCGTGGCCGTGGCCGCCGGTGGTGATCCTCCTGATCACCGCAGCTCCTGCTCCGCCGCGGCCAGCGCGGCGAACTCCTCGTCGGGGGCGCGCGCGACCAGGTGGTGGCGGCTGTAGAGGGCGAAGTAGGCCATGAACAGCGCGAACGCCCCGAGCGCGCAGAGCGCGGCGATGCTGTCGACGAGGAACGTCGCGATCACCGAGATGACGGCGACGACGAGGGCGAACCCGGTGGTCGCGACGCCGCCGGGCGTCCGGTACGGGCGCGGCATGTCGGGCTCGCGGCGGCGCAGCACGATGTGGCTGACCATCATCAGCACGTAGCTCAGGGCCGCCCCGAAGACCGCCATGTTGAGCAGCACCGCGCCCTGGCCGGTGAGCGAGAGCAGGAACCCGATCACGCCGGGGACGATGAGCGCCAGCGTGGGGGCCTTGCGGCCGTTGGTCAGAGACAGCACGCGGGGCAGGTAGCCCGCGCGGGAGAGCGCGAACGTCTGGCGCGAGTAGGCGTAGATGATCGAGAAGAAGCTGGCGACGAGCCCGGCGAGCCCGATGTAGTTGACGACCGTGGCCATCGTGCCCGTGCCCAGCGCCTCGACCAGCGGGTTGCCCGACTCCGACAGCGCCGACGCCCCGATCGCGCCGGTGGCCAGGACGAGCACGGCCGCGCCGGTGACGAGCAGGACCACCATCGCGGCGATGATGCCGCGCGGCACGTCCTTGGCCGGGTCGCGCGCCTCCTCCGCGCCCAGCGGCACGCCCTCGATGGCGAGGAAGAACCAGATCGCGAACGGCACGGCGGCCCAGATGCCGAGGTAGCCGTAGGGCAGGAACGGCGACGCGCCGGCGGCCTCGGTCGGCGGGATGTCGGTGAGGTTGGCGGCGTCGAACAGCGGCACGGCGGCGACGGCGAACACGACCAGGCCGACGAGGGCGATCGCGGTGATCACGAACATCACCTTGAGCGCCTCGCCCGCGCCCATCAGGTGCACGCCGACGAAGATCACGTAGGCGGCCAGGTAGACCCACCAGCCGTCGGTGATGCCGAACAGGCCCAGCGACTCGACGTAGGCGCCGATGAACGTGGCGATCGCGGCCGGGGCGATCGCGTACTCGATGAGGATGGCGGTGCCCGTGGCGAACCCGCCCCACGGCCCGAGCGCGCGGCGGGCGAAGGTGTAGCCGCCGCCCGCCGTCGGCAGCGCGGAGGACAGCTCGGCCATCCCCAGCACCATCGCGGTGTACATCGCGGCGATCAGCACGCCGGCGATGAGCAGGCCGCCGAAGCCGCCCTGCCCGAGCCCGAAGTTCCAGCCGGAGTAGTCGCCGGAGATGACGTAGCTGACGCCGAGCCCGGCGAGCAGCACCCACCCGGCGGCGCCCTTCTTGAGCTGCCGCTTGGCGAGGTAGTCGTCGGCGGCGCCCGCTGTGGAGGAGGGGCTGGTCGGTGAGGTGCTCACGGGGCCTCCGGTTCCGGTGCGGCGATCGGTGCCCGCACGGTAGGGCGGCGATGTTGCTCCCGTCTCACGTCCAGGTTTCCCCGGGCCCGGATTCCACCCGGACGGCGCGCGGCCATCCGGCGCAGTGGCTCGTGGTCGCGTGTCGGGCCGGGCGATCCGTTGACCGGTTCGGGGTGGGGGGGCGTCAGGGGCGGACGGCCGGGGGTGGCGCTGCGCTGCTGGCGCGGCGCGCAGGTCGGGGGCCGGGGTTCGGGGCGGACCCCGGCCGCGCGACGCCGGGCGGTCGCCGGGCCGGGGTCGGTGATCGTCGGGAGTGCACCGTCAGGGTCGTCGGCGCGGCCGTGGTGTCACACTCCCGACGATCACCGGCTGCTCGGGGGTGGATGATCACCAGTTGGGCGCGTTCGGGCCACATGCGGCCGGAAGTGCGCCGAGGTTGTGATCATGGCCGAGGTTCGGGGCCGGCGGTCGGGGGTCGGCGGCCGGGGGCGGAGCTGGCACCGCTCGGCGGGATCGGGCGTGGCGCCACACTCCTGGTCATCACAGGCCCGCTGATCGTTCATGATCACCGTCTGGGCAGGAGAACAGCAACATCCGCTCGGAAACCCTGCCGAGATGGTGATCATGGGCCGGCGGTGATCCGATGCGGCCCGGCCCGGCCTGCCTCGCCTCTCTCCGCCCGGCGGGTCGGGCGCGGTGATCGTCGGGAGTGTGCGGTCATGGTCGTCGGTGAGACCGTGGTGTCGCACTCCCGGCGATCACACCGTGGTTGCTCGTCCATGATCACCGTTTCGGCGCGTTGTCGGCCGGATGTGGCCGCATGTGCGCCGAGGTGGTGATCATGGTCGGTGGTCGGGGGGGTGATCGCCGAGGGTTCGAGGCTGGCGGCTGAGTGACCGGGGGCCTGCGCCGCCCGGCGGGGTCGGGCGTGGTGATCGTCGGGAGTGTGTCGTGACGGTCGTCGGCGGGACCGTGGCGTCACATTTCCGGTGATCACACGACCGCTGCTCGTCCAAGATCACCGTCTGGGCAGGAGAGCAGCCACATACGGCCGGAAAACCTGCCGAGACGGTGATCATGGGGCCGCCGGACACCCAGTAAAACCCCGGCCCGCCCCGCCCGGCCCGCCCCGCCCCGCCCCGCCCCGCCCCGCCCGGCCCGGCCGATCTGATCTCCCGGCCCGGCCATCCAACGAGACGACCGTCCCACCGCCCAGCCGGCCTGGCGACCGCCCACCCGCCCGCACCCGACGCCCGTCCCACCCCCCACCCTGACCCCTTCAGGCAGCGCCGCCCCGCACCCCCCGACCCCGTGCCGCCCTGTCGGACCCGTCCTGCACGATGCGGGGATGACCACCGCCCGTCCCTCCACCCCGGCCAAGGGGGAGTGGCGTCCGGCCGCGGACCGGCCGGTGGCGCGGGTGGCGGTGGACGTGCCGCTGGCCCACCTGGACCGGGTGTTCGACTACCGCGTCCCCGAGCAGTTCGACGCCGACGCGCGGCCTGGGGTGCGGGTGCGTGTGCGGTTCGCGGGGCGGCTGGTCGACGGGTTCCTGCTGGAGCGGGTGGCCGACTCCGAGCACCGGCTGGCGTGGGTGGAGAAGGTGGTCTCGCCTGAGCCCGCGCTCACCCCGGAGGTGGCGGCGCTGTGCCGCACGGTGGCCGACCGCTACGCCGGGGTGTTCGCCGACGTCGTCCGCCTCGCCGTCCCGCCCCGCCACGCGCGCGTCGAGAAGGAGGTGCGCGAGCCCGGGCCGGTCCCGCAGCCGGCGGCGCCCGACCCGGCCGGGTGGGCCCGCTACCGGCACGGCGCCGCCCTGCTCGACGCGCTGGCCGGCGGGCGGGCGGCGCACGCGGTGTGGCAGGCGCTGCCGGGGGAGTCGTGGGTGGCGCGGCTGGCCGAGGCGGCCGCGGCCACCGCGTCGGCCGGGCGGGGGGCGCTGCTGGTGGTGCCCGACCAGCGCGACGTCGACCTCCTGCACGCCGCCCTCGTCGAGCGCCTCGGGGCCGACGGGGTCGTCGCGCTCACCGCCGAGCTCGGGCCGGCCGAGCGCTACCGGCGCTGGCTGACCGTGCGGCGGGGGCACGTGCGGGTCGTCGTCGGCACCCGCTCGGCGGCGTTCGCGCCGATCGCCGAGCCCGGCCTGCTCGCCGTCTGGGACGACGGCGACGACCTGCACGCCGAGCCCCGCGCGCCCTACCCCCACGTCCGCGACGTCCTCGTGGTGCGCGCGCACGCGGCCGGCGCGGCGCTGTTGGTCGCCGGCTTCGCCCGCACGGCCGAGGCCCAGCTGCTGGTGGAGACGGGGTGGGCGCGGGAGGTCGTCGCCGAGCGCGGGGTGGTCCGCGACGTCATGCCGCGCGTGGTCGCGCTGTCCGAGGGCGACGGCGCCGTGCTCGCCCGCGACCCCGACGCCCGCGCCGCGCGCCTGCCCCACATCGCCTTCGACGCCGCCCGCGCCGCGCTGGCCGCCGACCGGCCGGTGCTCGTGCAGGTCCCGCGCTCGGGCTACGTGCCGTGGGTGTCGTGCGGGCAGTGCCGGGAGACCGCGCGCTGCCGGCACTGCGCCGGGCCGCTCGGCCTGCGCCGGAGCGCAGGTCCCGACACCGCCGACCCGCCCGCCCTCCCGCACTGCCGCTGGTGCGGGCGCCCCGACCCGGCGTTCCGCTGCCCCAACTGCGGCTCGCGGCGGCTGCGCGCGGGCGTCGTCGGGGCCGGGCGCACCGCCGAGGAGCTGGGCCGGGCGTTCCCCGGCGTCACCGTGCGGGCGTCGGGCGGCGGCGCGCCCGTGCTGGCCGGCGTGCCCGCGGGCCCGGGGCTCGTCGTCGCCACGCCGGGGGCCGAGCCGCCCGCCGAGGGCGGCTACGGCGCCGCCCTGCTGCTCGACGGCTGGGCGATGCTGTCGCGGCCGGACCTGCGCGTGGCCGAGGAGACGCTGCGCCGCTGGCTGGCCGCGGCGGCGCTGGTCGTGCCGCACACCGCGGGCGGGCGGGTCGTCATCACCGCCGACGCCGGGCTGCCCGTCGTGCAGGACCTCGTGCGCTGGGACCCGGCGCACCACGCCGCCGCCGAGCTCGCCGCCCGCGCCGAGGTCGGGTTCCCGCCCGCCGTGCGGATGGCGGCGGTGGAGGGCGTGCCGGTGGCGGTGGGCGAGGTCGTCGACGACGTGTGCGCCGCGCTGGACGGCGTCGAGGTGCTGGGGCCGGTCGAGATCGAGCCCTCCCGGGACGGCACCGGCGACGGCGTGGAGCGCGAGCGGGCCCTGCTCCGCGTCCCGCGCGCGCAGGGCCGCGCGCTGGCCGCCGCGCTGCACGCCGCCCAGGGCGCCCGCGCCGCGCGCAAGGCGCCCGACCCGGTGCGCGTGCGGCTGGATCCCGTCGCGATCGAGTGAGGTGGCAGAATCGAGGGGCCCCCGACGTCACCCCTCGCGTAGGAGATCCGTGCCCGTCCAGCCCGTCCGACTCTTCGGCGACCCCGTGCTCCGCACGCCCGCCGAGCCCGTCACCACGTTCGACGCGGAGCTGCGCAAGCTGGTCGCCGACCTCACCGACACCATGCACGACGAGGGCGGCGCCGGCCTCGCCGCGCCGCAGCTGGGCGTCGGCCTGCGCGTGTTCACCTACGACTGCGACGGGTTCTCCGGGCACCTGGTGAACCCGACGTTCGACGTCGTCGGCGACGAGGAGCAGGTCGGCCCCGAGGGCTGCCTGTCCATCCCGGGCCTGGGCTGGGAGTGCCGCCGCCACCTGCACGTCGTGGCGAAGGGCTGGGACCTGCACGGCGAGCCGCTGGAGGTCGAGGGCAGCGAGCTGCTCGCGCGCTGCATCCAGCACGAGACCGACCACCTCGACGGCATCCTGTTCGTCGACCGGCTCGACCCCGAGACGCGCAAGATCGCGATGGCCGAGATCCGCGCCGCCGAGTGGTTCGGCGAGCCCGCGCCCGTGGTGCGCGAGAGCCCGCACCCCCTGTTCGGGAAGGTCCGGTGACGGGCCTGCGGCTCGTCTTCGCCGGCACCCCGGCCCCCGCCGTCCCGGCGCTGCGCGCGCTGCTGGCGTCGGACCGGCACGAGGTGGTCGCCGTCGTCACGCGTCCCGACGCGCCCGCCGGCCGCGGCCGCAGGGTCGCCCGCTCGGCGGTCGGCGCCGTCGCCGACGAGGCCGGCGTGCCGGTGCTCACCCCGGCGCGCCCGTCCGAGCCGGAGTTCCTCGACGCCCTGCGCGCGCTCGAGCCCGACTGCTGCCCGGTCGTCGCCTACGGCGCGCTCGTGCCCCGCGCGGCGCTCGACGTGCCCCGCCTGGGCTGGGTCAACCTGCACTTCTCGCTGCTCCCGGCCTGGCGCGGCGCCGCACCCGTGCAGGCCGCGGTCCGCGCGGGCGACGACATCACCGGCGCCAGCACGTTCCGGCTCGAGGAGGGCCTCGACACCGGGCCGGTGTTCGGCGTCGTCACCGAGGCCGTCGGGCCCCGCGACACCGCGGGCGACCTGCTCGACCGCCTCGCCGTCTCCGGCGCCGCGCTGCTCACCGCCACCATGGACGGGCTCGCCGACGGCACGCTCGACGCGCGCCCGCAGCCCGCCGAGGGCGTCTCGCACGCCCCGAAGATCACCACCGCCGACGCCCGCCTCGACTGGACGCGCGCCGCCGCCGTCGTCGACCGGCTGGTCCGGGCCGTCACCCCGGAGCCCGGCGCCTGGACGACGTTCCGCGACGAGCGCCTCGGGCTCGGCCCGCTGCGGCCCGTCGAGGGCGCCGACCTCAAGCCCGGGGAGCTCGCGCCGGAGAAGAGGCGGGTGCTGGTGGGCACGGCCGCCGGCGTGCTGGAGCTGGGCGAGGTGCGCCCGGTCGGGAAGCGCGCGATGCCCGCCGCCGACTGGGCGCGCGGGGTCCGCATCGAGGCGGGGGAGCTGCTCACGTGACCGAGCCTGCGAGGTCACCATCAGACGCAGCACCCGTGGGCACGGAAGCGACGAGCGTCAGCGAGGAGTGCCTGTGACCACTCGGGACCGCAAGCCCGGCGTCCGGCGGGCGTCCGGCCCGCCCCGGGGGCGTCAGGGCCCGGCGCGCCCGCCGGAGCCCGACCTGCCCCGCCGCGCCGCGCTGGAGCTGCTGCGGGCCGTGCGCGTCCGCGACTCCTACGCCAACCTCGCCCTGCCCGCGATCCTGCGACGCCACGAGCTGCGCGACCGCGACGCCGGGCTGGCCACCGAGATCGGTTACGGCACGCTGCGCGCGCAGGGCCTGCTGGACGCCGTGATCGAGCACTGCACCGACCGGCCGCTGGTCAAGGTCGAGCCCGCGCTGCTCGACGCGCTGCGCCTGGGCGCCTACCAGCTGCTGCGGATGCGGGTGCCGGCCCACGCGGCCGTGCACGCCACCGTCGAGCTCGTCCGCGAGGACTCCGGGTCGCGCCCGGCCGGGTTCGTCAACGCCGTCCTGCGCCGGGTCGGCGAGCACGACGAGGCCGCCTGGGTGGCGCGCCTCGCGCCCGACGCCGCCGAGGATCCCCTCGGTCACGCCGCCTTCGCCCACGCCCACCCGCGCTGGATCGCGCAGGCCTTCGCCGACGCGCTCGGCGGGGTCGGCGAGCTCGACGCCGCGCTGGCCGCCGACGACGCCCGCCCGGTCGTGCACCTGCTCGCCCGCCCCGGCGAGATCACCGCCGAGGAGCTGGCCCTGGCCACCGGCGGCACCGAGGGCCCGTACTCGCCCTACGCCGTGCACCTCGACGCCGGCTCCGGCGCGATCGGTGACCTCGACGCCGTCTCCGAGGGGCTCGCCGTCGTGCAGGACGAGGGCAGCCAGCTCGTCGCCCTCGCGCTCACCCGCGCCGCGACCAGCGGCGAGGACACCGGACGCTGGCTCGACCTGTGCGCCGGCCCCGGCGGCAAGGCCGTGCTGCTGGGCGGGCTCGCGGTGATGGACGGGGTCACCGTCGACGCCGTCGAGCTGGGGGAGCACCGCGCCGAGCTCGTCCGCAAGGCCGTCGACGGGCTGCCGGTCACCGTCCACCACGCCGACGGCCGCGAGGCCCCGCTGCCCGACGCCGCGTTCGACCGCGTCCTCGTCGACGCCCCGTGCACCGGCCTCGGAGCGCTGCGCCGCCGTCCCGAGGCGCGCTGGCGCCGCACGCCCGAGGACGTCCCGGGGCTGGCGAAGCTGCAGCGCGAGCTGCTCACCGCGGCGCTGCGCCACGTCCGCCCCGGCGGGGTCGTCGCCTACGTGACGTGCTCGCCGCACCTGTCGGAGACCGTCGGCGTCGTCACCGGGGTGGCGCGGCGGCAGAAGGCCGAGCTGCTCGACGCCCGGGACCTGCTGCCCGGCGTGCCGGACCTCGGCGCCGGCCCCACCGTCCAGCTCTGGCCGCACCGCCACGGCACCGACGCGATGTTCCTGTCGGTGCTCCGCAGGACGTGACGCGCGCCATACTCGCGCGGTGCCCTCGGCGCCGAGCAGGCGGTGTGGGTGGGGCACTCGTCGAGCGGCTGCATCGGCCTGCAGGCCGCGCTCGAGGAGCCGGACCTGATCACCGGTCTCGTCCTGCTGGAGCCGGCCCCGAAGCCGGCCGGCCCGTCGGCCGACGAGGTGAACGCCCGCGTGCTCGGCCCGGTCATGGCCGCGCTCGCGACCGGCGACGTCGCGGGCGCGGCGGACCTGTTCCTGCGCGGGGTGGACGGCCCCGACCACCGGGCGCTGCTGCGGGCCCGGCTCGGCGAGGACGCCCCGGACTGGCTCGTCCGCGACGCGGCCTTCTTCTTCGCCGACGAGATCCGCGCCGCGGCCGTCGACTGGGACATCGACGCGGTGACGGCCGCCCGGATCCGGGCCCGGACCCTGCTGGTGGCCGGAGCGGAGAGCCGGACGCCGATGTTCGCCGAGGCCGTCGCGATGCTGGCCGGGTGGCTCCCCGACGCGACCGCGGTGGAGCTGCCCGGCGTCGGCCACGGGATGACGCTGCAGGACCCGGCGGCGGTGGCCCGCCTCGTGGCGGACTTCGTGCGGGGGTGACCGCGGGACGCACGGGCGGGCCGTACGCTCGGCCCGTGCGTCCCCTGATCGCGCCCAGCATCCTCAACGCCGACTTCGCCCGGCTCGCCGACGAGATGGCCGCCGTCACCGACGCGGCCGACGGCGCCGACTGGCTGCACGTCGACGTCATGGACGCCCACTTCGTGCCCAACCTCACACTCGGCCTTCCAGTGGTCGAGTCGCTGCTGAAGGCCACGTCCGTGCCGCTGGACTGCCACCTCATGATCGAGGAGCCGGACCGCTGGGCGCCGGGCTACGCGGAGGCGGGCGCGCACAACGTCACCGTCCACGCCGAGGCCGCCGCCGACCCGGTCGCGCTGGCCAAGGACCTGCGCGCGGCGGGCGCGCGGGCGGGGCTGTCGATCAAGCCGGACACGCCGCTCGAGCCGTGGGTCGAGGTGCTGCGCCACTACGACACCCTGCTGGTCATGAGCGTGGAGCCCGGGTTCGGCGGGCAGAGCTTCATGCCCGAGGTGCTCGACAAGGTGCGCACCGCGCGGCGGCTCGTCGACACCGGTCACCTGACGCTGCTCGTGGAGATCGACGGCGGCATCAACGCCGACACCGTCGAGCAGGCCGCGGAGGCCGGCGTCGACTGCTTCGTGGCGGGGTCCGCGGTGTACGGGGCCGACGACCCGGGCCGCGCCGTCGCCGCCCTGCGCGACCGCGTGCGCGCGGCGTCACCCCACCGCGGCTGGACCGCCTGACGCACCGGGCGCTGCGCGGGGGATGATCCGGGTGGCCCCGGCCGTTGGCACGGGCAGGACGCGAGGAGGCGGCGGGGATGTTCACCGGCATCGTCGAGGAGATGGGCGAGGTCATCGCCGTGCGCGAGAGCGCCGAGGTGGTGGTCTTCACCGTGCGCGGGCCGGTCGTCACCGGCGACGCGGGCCACGGCGACTCGATCGCCGTCAACGGCGTCTGCCTCACCGTGATCGACCCCCAGGGCAGCACCGACGGCACGTTCAGCGTCGAGCTGGTGCCCGAGACGCTGGCGCGGTCGAGCCTCGGGGCGGTCCGCGAGGGCACCGCCGTCAACCTCGAGCGCGCGGTCCCGGTGTCCGGGCGCCTGGGCGGGCACATCGTGCAGGGCCACGTCGACGGCGTCGCCACGCTCGTCTCGCGCACCCCGGCCGAGCGCAGCGACGAGCTCGCGTTCAGCCTGCCGCCCGACCTCGCGCGCTACGTCGTCGAGAAGGGCTCCATCACCGTCGACGGGGTGTCGCTGACGGTCGCCTCCGTCGGGCCCGACTCCTTCACCGTGGCGCTGATCCCCACGACGTTGGCGCACACCACACTCGGCGCGCGGGCTGTGGGGGATACCGTCAACATCGAGGTGGACGTCCTCGCGAAGTACGTGGAGCGGCTGGTCGGCGGCTACGGCGGCGGTGCGGCCCGATGAACGGTGGAGATGTGGACACGGTCGCAGGTAGCACGGACGGCACCGGCAGCGCGAGCAGCGGGTTGAGTGGCGTCGAGGCCATCGAGCAGGCGCTCTCCGACCTCAAGGCCGGCAAGGCCGTGGTGGTCGTCGACGACGAGGACCGCGAGAACGAGGGCGACCTCATCTTCGCCGCCGAGATGGCGACGCCGGAGCTCGTGTCGTTCATGGTGCGCTACACCTCGGGCTACATCTGCGTGGCGCTCACCGAGACCGAGTGCGACCGCCTCGACCTCCCGCCCATGCACCACACGAACTCCGACAACTTCCGCACGGCGTTCACGGTCACCGTCGACGCGCGCCTGGGCGTCACCACCGGCATCTCCGCCTCCGACCGCGCGCACACGATCCGGCTGCTGGCCGACCCGGCCGCGGGCGCCGACGACCTGGTCCGCCCCGGTCACGTGCTGCCGCTGCGGGCCCGCGAGGGCGGCGTGCTGCGCCGCCCCGGGCACACGGAGGCCGCCGTCGACCTCTCGCGCCTGGCCGGGCTCGCGCCCGCCGGCGCGCTGTGCGAGATCGTGTCGCAGAAGAACGAGGGCGAGATGGCCCGCGGCGAGGAGCTGCGGATCTTCGCCGACGAGCACGACCTCACGCTCATCACGATCGCCGACCTCATCGCGCACCGCCGCCGCTTCGAGAAGCACGTCGTGCGCGTCGCCCAGGCCCGGATCCCGACCGCCCACGGCGACTTCACCGCCTACGGCTACGACTCCGTCCTCGACGGCATCGAGCACATCGCGATGGTCCGCGGCGAGATCGGCACCGAGCGCGACTCCGGCGAGGACGTGCTGGTCCGCGTGCACTCCGAGTGCCTGACCGGCGACGTCATGGGCTCGCTGCGCTGCGACTGCGGCCCGCAGCTCGACGCCGCGCTGGAGGCGGTGGCGCACGAGGGCCGCGGCATCGTGCTCTACATGCGCGGCCACGAGGGCCGGGGCATCGGCCTGCTGCACAAGCTGCAGGCCTACCAGCTGCAGGAGGCCGGGGCCGACACCGTCGACGCCAACCTCGCGCTGGGCCTGCCCGCCGACGCCCGCGACTACGGCATGGGCGCGCAGATCCTCGCCGACCTCGGCGTGAAGTCGATGCGCCTGCTCACCAACAACCCCGACAAGCGCGCCGGGCTCGAGGGCTACGGCCTCGCCATCACCGGCCGCGTGCCGCTGCCGGTGCGCGCGGTGCCCGAGAACCTCGCGTACCTGCGCACCAAGCGCGACCGCATGGGCCACGACCTGCCCGACCTCGAGGTCCCGTCGTGAGCGGCGAGGGGCGTCCGCTGCTCGGGACGCTGCCGGACGCGTCCGCGCTGCGGGTGGCGGTCGCCGCCACGAGCTGGCACGCCGAGATCGTCGACCTGCTGCTGGAGCGCGCCCTGCACACCGCGAAGGAGGCCGGGGCCGTCGATCCCACGGTCGTGCGGGTGTCGGGCACCGTCGAGCTGCCCGTCGTCTGCCAGGAGCTCGCGCGCACCCACGACGCGGTCGTCGCGCTGGGCGCCGTCGTGCGCGGCGGCACCCCGCACTTCGAGTACGTCTGCGACGCCGTCACGGCCGGGCTCACGCGCGTCGCGCTCGACGAGCGCACGCCCGTCGGCAACGGCGTGCTGACCTGCGACACCGTGCGGCAGGCCGTCGACCGCTCCGGCGGCCCCGGCGCGGCGGAGGACAAGGGCGCCGAGGCGTGCCTGGCCGCCCTGCACACCGCGGTGCTGCTGCGCGACCTGCGGAAGGAGCCGTGAGCGTGGCCACGACCGGCGAGCGGGTGACGGTCCGTCCCCTGCGCGCCGTCGTCATCTCGTGGGTGTCGGCCGTGGTGATCGTCGTGCTGTTCACGGCGATCGCGCTCGTGCTGCGCAACAGCGACACCGGCGTCTTCTTCCGACTCGCCGACCAGGTCGCGCTCGTGCTGATCGGGCTGTTCATCGCCGGCGGCTGCCTGCTCATGGCCCGGCCGCGGGTGCGGGCCGACGCCGCGGGCATCGAGGTGCGCAACGTGGTCGCGACGAAGCACTTCGCCTGGTCGGACGTGGAGCGCGTCGCGTTCCCCGACGGCGCGTCCTGGGCCCGGATCGACCTGCGCGACTACGAGTACGTGCCGGTCATGGCGGTGCAGGCCGTCGACGGGCAGCGGGCGGTCGACGCGATGCGCCAGCTCCGCGCGCTGCACGCCTCCGCGCGCGGCTGACCGCCGCAGCGACGTGGAGTTCGAGCAGATCACCTACGGCGTCGCCGACGGCGTGGCGACGCTGACGCTGCACCGGCCCGAGCGGCTCAACGCCTTCACCGCGCGCATGGGCGACGAGCTGCGCGAGGCGTTCGACCGCACCGACGCCGACGACGACGTGCGCGCCGTCGTCGTCACCGGGGCGGGCCGCGGCTTCTGCGCGGGGGCCGACCTCGCCGGGGGCGGCGGCACCTTCGCCCTCGACGGGTCGGGGGACGACGACCCGGACGCCCACCGCGACGGCGGCGGCCTGCTCACCCTGCGGATCTTCGAGAGCGCGAAGCCGGTGATCGGGGCGGTCAACGGCCCGGCGGTCGGCGTCGGCGCCACGATGACGCTGCCGATGGACGTCCGCCTGGCCGCCGTCACCGCCCGCTTCGGGTTCGTGTTCGCGCGGCGCGGCATCGTGCCCGAGGCCGCGTCGACCTGGTTCCTGCCCCGGGTCGTCGGCATCAGCCGGGCCGTCGAGTGGGCGGTGACCGGCCGCGTGTTCGACGCCGCCGAGGCGCTGGACGGCCGCCTGGTCCGGTCCGTCCACGCCGCCAACGCCCTGCTGCCCGCCGCCTACGCGCTCGCCGCGGAGATCGCCGGGAACACGGCCCCGGTGTCGGTGGCGATGGCCCGCCAGATGATGTGGCGGATGCTGGGCGCCGACCACCCGATGGAGGCCCACCGCGTCGACTCGTGGGCGATGGTGTCGCGCGGCCGGTCGGCCGACGCGGCCGAGGGCGTGCAGGCGTTCCTGGACAAGCGACCCGCCGACTTCCCCGACCGCGTCACCGGCGACCTGCCCGAGGGCTACCCCTGGTGGCCCGACCGCCCCTGGAGCCCCCTGCAGCCGTGACCCCGCACCCGTGAGTGGATACGAGTGCTGCAGCACTCGTATCCACTCACGGGGGGCGCACGTAGCATCGGGGCGTGTTGCGAGCGAAGCGGGACCAGGACCACGGCGAGGTGCGGCTGGGCGACATCGTCCTGCGCAACCGGCTGGTGACGTCGTCGAGCCTGCTGGGCTACGGGGTGGCCAACTCGCCGCTCCTGCCCTACGGGATGAGCCCCGTGTCGCTGTTCGTGCCGCTGGAGGAGTTCGGGGCGGTCACGACGCGCACGCTGACCGTCGAGCCCCGCGAGGGCCACTTCAGCACCCGGGACGACTACTCCCTCGGCGAGCTGCCCGGGCTGCTCCAGCGCTACGGGCGGGTCCTGCGCAGCACCGACGGCGGCTGGGTCAACGCGTTCGGCTGGTGCAACATCGGCATCGACGCCTACCTGCGCGACTACCACCCCCGCACCCGGGCCCAGCGCACGATCATCTCCCTCGGCGGGTTCTCGGCCGCCGAGTTCGTGACGCTGATCGACCGCGTGAACGCCGCCGTGCCGTCGGGGGAGATCGCGGCCGTCGAGCTCAACGTGAGCTGCCACAACGTCAACTTCGACTTCTCGACGATCCTGCAGGACGTCCTCGACGAGGCCGTGCCGCGCAGCCACCACCCGGTGATCCTCAAGCTCTCGCCCGACTACGACTACCTGCGCAACGCCCGGCAGGCCGCGAAGGCGGGGGTCTCGGCGCTCACGGCGATCAACACGGTCAAGGCGCTGCGCCTGGACCCGCGCACCGGCGAGCCCTTCCTCTCCAACCGCTACGGCGGCCTGTCCGGACGGGCGATCAAGCCGATCGGGCTCCGCGTCGTCTCCGAGCTCCGCGAGGCCGGCATCACGCTGCCGATCATCGCGACGGGCGGCATCCGCACCGCCGACGACTGCCGCGAGTACTTCTGGGCCGGCGCCGACGCGGTGAGCCTCGGCAGCGCCGTGTGGCTGGCCAGCTACCCCGGCTACGCCCTGGCGCCGCTGCGCGCGCTGCACGTTCGGCGCGTGCTCAACGCCGTTCGGCGCTGGGAGCCGGTCCCGCGCCGCGCCGTCGCGGCCGCCTGAGCCACCATCCCCGCCACGATGATGTTGCTCCGGAAGGAGTAGTGGCATGGCAGGAGAGCCGCGGCACGCCCCCGGCGGTGACGACCGGCCCCGGGCGGCCGACCGGCGCCCGCGGGTGGTGCTGTTCGACGTGTTCGAGACGATGCTGCAGGTCGACGCCCTCGGCGTGCGGTTCGTCGACGTCGGCAGGCCCGCCCACGAGTGGGAGCTGTTCTTCACCCGCACCCTGCGCGACGGGATGGCGCTGACGCTCGCCGGCGCCGCCCCGCCGTTCGCGGACGTGGCCCGCGCCGCGCTGCGCACCACCACCGGCCACACGCTGTCGGACGAGGCCCTGGACCACGTGCTCGCCGGCTTCGCCCACCTCCCGCCGCACCCGACGTCGAGCCCGCCCTCGTGGAGCTGGCCAGGGCGAAGGTCCCCACCTACGCCTTCACCCACGGCAACCCGAAGACGGCCTGCGACGCGCTGGACCGCGCCGGCCTGCGCACCTACCTGCGCGGGGTGCACTCGGCGGAGGCCATCCGCGCGTTCAAGCCCCCGCCGCGGGTCTACGACTGGGTGTGCGGCGAGGTCGACTCCGCGCCCGAGCGCACCGCGCTCGTGGCGGTGCACTCCTGGGACGTGCACGGCGCCGTCCGCGCCGGCCTGGTCGGCGCGCTGGCCACCCGGCTCGAGGGCCGGGTGCCCGCGGTGGTCGAGCCGCCGCACGTCAGCGCGCCGCGCGTCGACCTCGTGGTGGACCGCCTGCTCGCCCTGCCGGCCTGACCCCTCCTGCCCCTCACCCGCCCAGCGCGGCCGCGGGGGAGCGGGGCACCGCGGTGCGCCCCAGGTCGGCCCGGGACCCGGCCCGCGCGCCCGCGCCGTAGCCCGAGCCCGACAGCACCGACCGCCGCGCGCGCCCCAGGTCGGGGAACGCCTCCGCCCACGCCCGCTCCACCCGCTCCCGGCGGTCGGCGAGGACGAGGGCGACCGAGGGCCCGTCGACGGGCCACCCGGCCCCGGCGTCGGCCTCGGCCCGCTCGTGGGCCTCGGTGAGCCGGCGGTGCACCTCCACGGCGAACCCGTGCAGCCACGACCGCCGGTAGGCGGCCACGGACTCCCGGGCGTCGGGCGGGCGCAGCCGGACCAGCTGCGAGGTGGCCTGCAGCAGCAGCGACGTGTGCAGGAGCTCCGTGCGCGCCCGGTCGGACGCGTGCCCGAACAGCGTGACCGCCGTGACCTTGCCCCCGCCGGCGCCGTGCAGCACGCACCGGCAGCCGAACGCGCTCCCGACCCAGCCCAGCAGCCGTGCCTTGCCCGCGCTGTACGGGTCGTCGACGGCGACGCGGGTGGCGCCGATCTCGTCGTCACCGGGCCGCGCGCTGCCCAGCAGGGCCTCGTCGATCCCGTGCCGGGCCATCAGCTCCACGGCCTTGGCCGTGTAGGCGCGCGCCTCCTCCGCGGTGGCGGCGCGCTCGGCCTTGGCGAGCAGCTTGCGGACCGTGTCGAGCTTGTCGGCACCCACCGGAGGACCCCCTCGAACGCGTGTTCGTGTCGAGGACAAGGGATAGCACGGCACCCCGACAGGACGGGTGTCAGCCGTTGACGGTGACGCCCCACCGGTCGAACGTGCCCTCGTCGACGATCACCCCGTCGTAGACGCGGAGCTCCCAGGGTCCGGCCACCGGCTCGCCCACCAGCGGCGCGAGCGGCGAGCCCGGCGTCGCCGAGTCGAGGGTGAGCGCAATGGCCGGGCCGAGCCCCGCCTCGTACTCGGTCAGCACGACGGTCCGCCCCAGCGGCGAGCGCAGCTCGATCCGCAGGTCGCTGCTGATCGCGTGGGTGATGGCGACGTCGACGGCGATCCGGTCGACGGTGCCGTACCCGCCCAGCTCCACGACGTCGGTGGCGCCGATCAGGACGTCGTCGTCGGGGATGGCGATGGCCGGCGTGGAGGAGGCGGCGGCGGGCACCGCGGTGGGCGCGGGGGCGTCCTGCGCCGCGGGGTAGGCGGTGACCTGCCAGCTCAGGAGCGTGCCGGAGTCGGCACTGACCTCGTCGGACATGGTGAGCGCCCAGTCGCCGGCGACCGGGCCGCCCAGCAGGTTCGCCAGCGGCGACGCGGGGTCGGTCGTGGAGAGCGTGAGGCGGCCGCCGGTCGACCGGCGGGGGAACACGACGGCCTGGCGACCCGCGGGGGAGGTGAGGACGCCGGTGACCTCGGCGGGGTAGTCGTGCTGCAGGTCGAGCACGACCTCGAGGCGCCCGACGCTCGCGTCGCCCCCGTCGAGGGTGATCGTGCTGGTGGCGCCGCCCGCGGCGTTGTCCGGGATCACGAGCGGCGCGGTCGACGCGCCCTCGGCCACGGGGGTGTTCGGGTCGGGGGCGCGGTTGAGCAGGACGACCACGACGACGGCCGCCACGATCGCCACCGAGGCCACCACGGCGGCCACGACGATCCCGGTGCGCCGCCCGCGGCCCGGGTACGCCGGCGGGGGGCCGTAGCCGCCGTGGGCGGGGTTCCAGCCGCCCGGCTGCCCGGCGAACTGCTGGCCGCCGGGGTACTGCTGGCCGCCCGGGTACTGCTGGCCCGGGTACGGCTGGCCGTACTGCTGCCCCGGGTACCCCTGGTCGGGGTGCTGCTGCCCCGGGTACGCGGCCGCGCCGGGGTGCTGCGCCGTCTCCGCGTACTGCTGCGGGCTGCCGTACTGCTGCGGGCTCCCGTACTGCTGCGCGGCGCCGTACTGCTGGGGCTGGTGCGGGTCCGACCAGCCGGGCGGCGGACCCTGGGGCCCGCTCCCGGGCCACTGCGCCGTCTCGGGTGCCTCGGCCCGGGGCGCGGTCGACCAACCGCCCTGGTTCCAGCCGGGCTGGTTCGAAGCGGGCTGGGATGGTCCGTTCGGGTCGGTCATGGGGGAGCCTTCCGGGCGAGTCTGCGGTACCGATCATCCCTCGTCACTCCACGTCAGCAGTGCACCCGGACGGGGGACAGCATGCCCTGCGCCCCCGGGACGGGTCCCGGCCCGGGCGCCGCACCTGTCGGGGGGCCGTCCTACCCTGGGTCGGCCATGCCTGATCCCGCCAGCTACCGCCCCGCCACCGGGTCGATCCCGGAGGCCCCCGGGGTCTACCGGTTCTCCGACGTCCACGGGCGCGTCATCTACGTCGGCAAGGCCAAGAGCCTGCGCCAGCGCCTCAACTCCTACTTCGCCGACCTCTCCGGGCTGCACCCGCGCACCCGCCAGATGGTCACGACGGCGGCCCACGTGCAGTGGACGGTGGTCGGCACCGAGGTCGAGGCGCTCCAGCTCGAGTACAACTGGATCAAGGAGTTCGACCCGCGGTTCAACGTGCGCTACCGCGACGACAAGACCTACCCGGTCCTGGCGGTCACGGTGGGTGAGGAGTTCCCGCGGCTGCACGTCTACCGGGGGCCGCGCCGCAAGGGCGTCCGCTACTTCGGCCCCTACGCCCACGCCTGGGCCATCCGCGAGACGCTCGACCTGCTGCTGCGCGTCTTCCCGGCCCGCACCTGCAGCGCCGGGGTGTTCAAGCGGCACGGCCAGATCGGGCGGCCCTGCCTGCTCGGCTACATCGACAAGTGCTCCGCGCCGTGCGTCGGGCGGGTCGACGCGCAGCAGCACCGCGACATCGTCGACGACTTCTGCGACTTCCTCGCCGGCCGCACCGACCACCTCGTCCGCCAGATGGAGCGGCGGATGGCCGAGGTGTCGGAGGGGCTGGAGTTCGAGCGCGCCGCCCGGCTGCGCGACGACATCGGCGCGCTCAAGCGGGCCATGGAGAAGCAGGCCGTGGTGCTGGGCGACGGCACCGACGCCGACGTCGTCGCGTTCGCCGACGACGAGCTCGAGGCCGCGGTGCAGGTCTTCCACGTGCGCGGCGGGCGGGTCCGCGGCCAGCGCGGCTGGGTGATCGACAAGGTCGAGCCCACCGACACCCCTCAGCTCGTCGAGCGGTTCCTCACCCAGTTCTACGGCGAGCAGGCCGCACTGGCCGCCGAGACGCCGGGCGGGGGCAGCGACGACGCCCAGCAGCCCGTGCCGCGCGAGATCCTCGTGCCCGAGCTCCCCGCCGACGTCGACGCGCTCACCGACTGGCTCACCGGGCTGCGCGGCTCGCGCGTCGGCATCCGGGTGCCTCAGCGCGGCGACAAGCGGGCGCTGGCCGAGACCGTCGCCCGCAACGCCGCCGAGGCGTTCACCCAGCACAAGCTGCGCCGGGCGGGCGACCTCACTGCCCGCTCCGCCGCGCTGCAGGAGATCCAGGACGGTCTCGGCCTGGACTCGGCGCCGCTGCGCATCGAGTGCATCGACGTCTCCCACGTGCAGGGCACCGACGTCGTCGCCTCGCTGGTGGTGTTCGAGGACGGGCTGGCGAAGAAGTCCGACTACCGCCGCTTCGAGGTCAAGGACGCCGCCGAGCTGGGCGACGTCGCCTCGATCGCGGAGGTCGTGCGCCGCCGGTTCCGCCGCTACCTCGCCGAGACCGCCCCCGCGGGTCCCCGCGACGCCGACGCCGGTAACGATCCGGGCACTCCGCGCGAAGCCTCCGACGTCGGGGCCCGTCCGGGCATCGACCCCGAGACGGGGCGCCCCCGCCGGTTCGCCTACCCGCCCAACCTCCTCGTCGTCGACGGGGCGGCGCCGCAGGCCCAGGCGGCCGCCGACGTCCTCGCGGACCTGGGCGTCACCGACGTCGCCGTGTGCGGCCTGGCGAAGCGGCTGGAGGAGGTGTGGGTGCCCGGAGAGCCCGACCCCGTGATCCTGTCCCGCACGTCCGAGGGGCTCTACCTGCTCCAGCGCGTCCGCGACGAGGCGCACCGCTTCGCGATCGCCTACCACCGGCAGAAGAGGTCCAAGGGGATGACGAGCTCGGAGCTCGACGGCGTGCCCGGCCTCGGCCCGGCCCGGCGGGGGGCGCTGCTGCGCCACTTCGGGTCGGTGCGCAAGCTGAAGGCCGCCGACGTCGAGGAGATCGCCGCGCTGCCCGGTTTCGGGCCGCGCACGGCCGCGGCCGTGCTCGCGGCGCTGCACAAGGAGGGCGCGTGACCACCGACGAGGTTCCGCCGCCGAGCGGCTCGGGGATCGAGGTCGCGCTGGTCAGCGGCCTGTCCGGGGCCGGTCGCAGCACCGCGGCCAAGGTGCTGGAGGACCTGGGCTGGTTCGTCGTCGACAACCTGCCGCCCGAGCTGATCGCCACGATGGTCGACCTGGGGGCGCGGGCGCGCGGCGACATCACGCGCATCGCCGTCGTCATGGACGTGCGCAGCCGCGCGTTCACCGCCGACCTCGGCGCCGTCATCAAGGACCTCGACGCCCGCGGCTACCGCCCGCGCCTGCTGTTCCTGGAGGCCACCGACGCCGTGCTGGTGCGCCGGTTCGAGCAGGTCCGCCGCAGCCACCCGCTGCAGGGCGAGGGCCGGCTCGTCGACGGCATCGCCGCCGAGCGCGCGCTGCTGCGCCCGCTGCGCGAGACCGCCGACCTCGTCGTCGACACCTCCACCGTGTCGGTCCCGGCGCTGCGCGCCACCCTGGAGCGCACGTTCGGCGCCGAGTTCGCGCAGCACACGCGCGTCACGCTGGTGTCGTTCGGCTACAAGTACGGGCTGCCGATGGACTCCGACCTCGTCGTCGACGTCCGGTTCCTGCCCAACCCGTTCTGGATCCCGGAGCTGCGCGAGTTCACCGGCCGCGACGCCACCGTGCGCGACTACGTGCTGAGCCAGGAGGGCGCCGAGGAGTTCATCGACCGCTACCTGGAGCTGCTGCGCCTGGTCGGCGCGGGCTACCGGCGCGAGGGCAAGAGCTACCTCACGGTCTCGGTCGGCTGCACCGGCGGCAAGCACCGCAGCGTCGCCATCAGCGAGGAGATCGCCCGGCGCCTCGCCGGTGACCAGGGCGTGTCGGTCAACGTGGCGCACCGCGACCTGGGGCGCGAGTGAGCGGGCCGCCGACGACCGGGCTGCGGGCCGTCGCCCTGGGCGGCGGGCACGGGCTGCACGCCACGCTCACCGCGCTGCGCGTGCTGGCGGGGCGCGGGGTCGTCGACCCGCACGTCACGGCCGTGGTCACGGTGGCCGACGACGGAGGTTCCTCGGGCCGGCTGCGCCGCGAGCTGGGCTCGCTGCCGCCGGGGGACCTGCGGATGGCGATGGCCGCGCTGGCCTCCGACGACGTCGTCGGCGCCCGCTGGACCGCGCTCGTGCAGCACCGCTTCGGCGGCACCGGGGCGCTGGCCGGGCACGCCGTGGGCAACCTGCTGCTCGCCGGGCTCATGGACACCCTGGGCGACCCGGTGGCCGCGCTCGACCAGCTCGGCGCGCTGCTGGGCGTGCGCGGTCGCGTGCTGCCGATGAGCTGCGAGCCGCTCGACATCGAGGCGGAGGTGAGCGGGCTGGGCGCCGGCGGCCCGCACCGGATCCGCGGGCAGGTGGCCGTCGCCTCGACGCCCGGGCGGGTCCGCCGCGTCTGGCTGCAGCCCGAGCGGCCCACCGCGTGCCCGGAGGCCGTCGCCGCCGTCCGCGAGGCCGACGTCCTGATCCTCGGTCCGGGCTCGTGGTTCACCAGCGTGCTGCCCCACCTGCTGGTTCCCGGTCTGTGCGACGCCGTGCTGGAGAGCGCGGCGCGCCGGGTCCTGGTGCTCAACCTCGCGCCCGAGCCCGGCGAGACCGCCGGGTTCTCGCCCGAGAGGCACCTGGCCGTACTCTCCGAGCACGCACCGGCACTCAGGGTGGACGCGGTGATCGCCGACGTCGACGCGGTACCGGTGCCCGATCGGCTCCACCGGGCGGCGTCGCAGATGCTGTCGCCCGGCGGCCGGGTCCAGCTGGCCCCGGTCGCGGCCGACCCTGCCGTGCCGCGCCACGACCCGGTGGCGCTGGCCGACGCCCTCGGTGCGGTCGTGTCGCCGGTCAGTCCTTTCCCGTCCCCCGGAGGTCCGTGACATGGCGATGACCGCAGCGGTCAAGGACGAGCTGAGCAGGCTCGTCGTCACCAAGCCCTGCTGCCGGCGCTCCGAGGTCGCGGCCCTGCTGCGCTTCGCGGGCGGCCTGCACATCGTCGGCGGGCGCGTCGTCATCGAGGCGGAGGTCGACACCGGCTCCGTCGCGCGCCGGCTGCGCCGCGACATCCACGAGCTGTACGGGCACACCTGCGAGGCGCACGTCATCTCGCCCGGTGGCCTGCGCCGCGGCGCCCGCTACGTCATGCGGGTGGTGCGCGACGGCGAGGGGCTGGCCCGCCAGACCGGCCTGCTCGACGCCCGCGGCCGCCCGGTCCGCGGCCTGCCGCCGCCCGTCGTGTCCGGCGGGGTGTGCGACGCCGAGGCGGCCTGGCGCGGGGCGTTCCTCGCGCACGGCTCGCTCACCGAGCCGGGCCGCAGCTCCTCGCTGGAGGTCACCTGCCCCGGGCCGGAGGCCGCGCTCGCGCTGGTCGGGGCGGCGCGCCGGCTCGGCGTCACGGCGAAGGCGCGGGAGGTCCGCGGCGCCGACCGCGTGGTCGTGCGTGACGGCGACGCGATCTCCGCGCTGCTCACGCGCATGGGCGCGCACGAATGCGTCATGGCGTGGGAGGAGCGGCGGATGCGCCGCGAGGTGCGGGCCACGGCCAACCGCCTCGCCAACTTCGACGACGCCAACCTGCGCCGCTCGGCCCGCGCCGCCGTGGCCGCGGCCGCGCGCGTCGCCCGGGCCCTGGAGATCCTCGGCGACGACGTGCCCAAGCACCTGCTGGCCGCGGGCCGGCTGCGCGCCGAGCACACCCAGGCGTCGCTGGAGGAGCTCGGCCAGCTCGCCGACCCGCCGATGACCAAGGACGCCGTGGCCGGGCGGATCCGGCGGCTGCTGCACATGGCCGACAAGCGGGCGGCCGACCTCGGCATCCCCGACACCGACTCCGCGGTCACCCCGGACATGCTCGACGAGAGCTGAGCCCGGCCGCCGGCGCACTCACCGCCCACGCCCGGCTACCGGCTGCGTCGTCCCGCGGGGCAACAAGATCGTCAGGATCGCGTCGCCAGGGTCGCGGGAGGGACGCTGGGGGTGCACTCCCGGTGATCACACCGCCGTCGCCGCCGTCCGCACACCACGGTCGTCGCGGCAGCCGTCCGGTGCGGCCGGTGGCGATCACGCGGGGGCTCGCGCACCCCGTGGCGTCCTGCGCACGGCCGGACGGTGCGCACACCTCCGGCGGGTGCGCGTCTCGGGGACCTCGTCGGACGCGCTGCGCAGTTCGGGGGAGCGGGCCGGTGCTGCGGCAGCCCGAGGCCGGCCCGCGGCCCGGCCACGTCCCACTCCCGCTCGGTGATCGCCGGGACCGTGACACCGCGGACGTCCCGACGACCCCGACGCCAGGTCTCGACGATCACCCGGGGTCGAGCTGTCGACGATCCGCAGGACCGCACGGCCACGGTCGCGGGAGGGGCACTGGTGGCGCGATCCCGGTGATTACCGTCCGATCGCAGGCCGCACCCGACGGTCGGCCGGCAGCCACCCCACCACCGGCAGCCATCCCACCACGAGCGCACCCCCGGCTCCCGCGGTGACCGGCTGCCGCCCGACTACAGCCGCCCTCCCGCCGTGTCCGACGCCAGCGCCGCCCGTCCGGCCTCGAGCCGCGCCACCGGCACCCGGAACGCCGAGCAGGACACGTAGTCGAGCCCGGCGTCGTGGAAGAAGTGCACCGACTCCGGGTCGCCGCCGTGCTCGCCGCAGATGCCGAGCTTGATGTCGGGCCGGACCTCCCGCCCGGCCTGCACGGCCATCCGGATCAGGGCGCCGACGCCGTCGCGGTCGAGCGACTCGAACGGCGAGACGGTGAACACGCCCTTGTCGAGGTAGGTCGCGAAGATCGAGGCCTCGACGTCGTCGCGGGAGAAGCCCCACGTCGTCTGCGTGAGGTCGTTGGTGCCGAAGGAGAAGAACTCGGCGGCCTCGGCGATCCGCCGGGCGGTGAGCGCGGCGCGGGGCAGCTCGATCATCGTGCCGATCGGGATGTGCGGCGCGCCGCCCGCCGCGGCGGCGACCTCGGCGAGCACCCCGTCCATCTCGTCGCGGATCAGGTGCAGCTCCATGACCGACCCGACCAGCGGCACCATGATCTCGACCAGGGGGCGCCCGCCCGCCGCGGCCCGCTCCGCGGCGGCCTCGGCGATCGCGCGGACCTGCATCGCGAACAGCCCGGGCACGCTCAGGCCCAGGCGGACCCCGCGCAGCCCGAGCATCGGGTTGGACTCGTGCAGCCGGTCGACCGCGGACAGCAGGGTGACGTCCGCGGCGACGCCGGGCTCGTCGCCGCGCCCGGTGGCCTGCGCGACCGCGACGCGCACGGCCAGCTCGGTGCGGTCGGGCAGGAACTCGTGCAGCGGCGGGTCGAGCAGCCGGATCGTGGTCGGCAGGCCGTCCATCGCCTCCAGCAGCGCCACGAAGTCGGCGCGCTGCAGCGGCAGCAGCTCGGCGAGCGCGGCGTCGCGGGCGCCCGGCCCGTCGGCGAGGATCAGGCGCTCGATCAGCACCCGCCGCTCGCCCAGGAACATGTGCTCGGTGCGGCACAGCCCGATGCCCTCGGCGCCCATGTCGCGGGCGCGGGTGGCGTCCTCGGCGGTGTCGGCGTTGGCCCGCACCCGCAGCACCCGGGCCTGGTCGGCGTGGCGCAGCAGGCGGTCGACGCTGCGCACCAGCTCGCCGGTCTGCTCGTCGGCCACGGCGAGCGCGGCGTCGAGGCCCTGCTCCAGGTAGACCACCACCGGCGACGCGACGACGGGCAGCTCGCCGGCGAACACCTCCCCGGTGGAGCCGTCGATGGAGAGCACCTCGCCCTCGGCGACCTGCGTGCCGTTGACGCTCAGCGTGCGCCCCGCCGCGTCGACCTCGATCTCCTCCGCCCCGCACACGCAGGTGCGCCCCATCCCGCGGGCGACGACGGCGGCGTGCGAGGTCTTCCCACCGCGGCTGGTCAGCACCCCGGTGGCGGCGATCATGCCCTCGAGGTCGTCGGGGTTGGTCTCCCGGCGCACCAGCACCACCGGCTCGCCCCGCGCGGCCCACGCCACGGCGGTGGCGGAGTCGAACACCACCTTCCCGACGGCGGCGCCGGGGGAGGCGGCCATGCCGCGGGTGAGCAGCACGCGCTCGGCGTCGACGTCGAACTGGGGGAACATCAGCTGCGCGAGCTGGTGGCCGGTGACGCGGGCCAGCGCCTCGTCCCGGGTGATCAGGCGCTCGTCGACGAGCTGCGTGGCGATCCGGAACGCCGCGGCCGCGGTGCGCTTGCCGACGCGCGTCTGCAGCATCCACAGCTTGCCGCGCTCGACGGTGAACTCGATGTCACACAGGTCGCGGTAGTGGGTCTCCAGCCGCCGCATGATCCGGGTCAGCTCGGCGTGCGAGGCCGGGTCGAGCGCGGCGAAGTCCTCGAGCGTCAGCGTGTTGCGGATGCCGGCGACGACGTCCTCGCCCTGCGCGTTGGACAGGTAGTCGCCGTACACGCCGGGCTGGCCGCTGGCCGGGTCGCGGGTGAAGCAGACGCCGGTGCCCGAGGTCTCGCCCAGGTTGCCGAAGACCATCGCGCAGATGTTCACCGCGGTGCCCAGGTCGTGCTGGATGCGCTCGCGGCGGCGGTAGAGCCGCGCGCGGTCGGTGTTCCAGGAGTTGAAGACCGCGCGCATGGCGAGGTCGAGCTGCTCGCGCGGGTCCTGCGGGAACTCGCGGCCGGTGGCGTCCTGGACGATGTTCTTGAACTCCTCCACCAGCTCGACCAGCGCGGACACCGGGATCTCGACGTCGGTGGCCACGCCCGCGCGCGCCTTGGTGGCGTCGAGCTCGTGCTCGAAGCGCTCGGCGGGGATGTCGAGGACGGTGCGCCCGAACATCTGGATCAGCCGGCGGTAGGAGTCCCACGCGAACCGCTCGTCCTGCGCGGCCTCGGCCAGCCCCTTGACCGAGTAGTCGTTGAGCCCGACGTTGAGGACGGTCTCCATCATCCCGGGCATCGAGTGCTTGGCGCCCGAGCGCACCGACACCAGCAGCGGGTCGACGACGTCGCCCAGGCGCCGGCCCAGGTCGTTCTCCAGCCGGCGCAGCGCCATCGTGATCTGCACGCGCAGCGACTGCGGCTCCTCGCCGCGCTCCAGGTAGTAGCGGCAGGCCTCGGTGGTGACGGTGAACCCGGGCGGCACGGGCAGGCCCAGCTTCGTCATCTCGGCGAGGTTGGCGCCCTTGCCGCCGAGCAGGTCGACCTGCGTGCGGTCGCCCTCCGCGAAGTCGAAGACGAGCTGGGCCCGCTCGGGCCGCACCCGTCCCGCCCCGATGGTCCCCGGTCGCTGCACCGTCACTGACGCCTCCCGCAGGTCGACGCCGGGCGGTGACCCAGCGCACATCCGGACGACGGTACGTGTGACCTGCGTCGGTGATCAATGGTCCGGACGGACCGGTCACACACCGCCGCGCGCGCATCGGGGCAGGCCGGATGCAGGTGTATCGATTCCGAACCGCGCGTGTCCGCGCAGCTCCGCGGACGCTAGGGTCGTCGTGGGTAGAACTGACGAGTCGAGGAGGCACGGCGTGACGGTGCGCGTAGGCGTGAACGGGTTCGGGCGGATCGGGCGCAACTTCTGGCGTGCGGTGGACGCCCAGCGCAAGGCCGGCACCAGCGAGATCGAGATCGTGGCGGTGAACGACATCACCGACAACGCCACGCTCGCCCACCTGCTCAAGTACGACTCGATCCTGGGGCGCCTGCCCTACAGCGTCTCGTCCTCCGACGACGAGATCGTGGTCGACGGCAAGGGCTTCAAGGGCCTGGCCGTCCGCGACCCCGCCGAGCTGCCCTGGAAGGACCTCGGCGTCGACGTCGTGGTCGAGTCCACCGGCCTGTTCACCAAGCGCGAGGCCGCCGCGAAGCACCTCGACGCGGGCGCCAAGAAGGTCGTCATCTCCGCGCCGGCCACCGGCGAGGACCTCACGGTCGTCAAGGGCGTCAACGACGGCGACTACGACGGCAGCCAGACCATCGTCTCCAACGCCTCGTGCACCACCAACTGCCTGGCGCCGATGGCGAAGGTGCTCGACGACCTGGTGGGCATCGAGAAGGGTCTGATGACCACGATCCACGCCTACACCCAGGACCAGAACCTGCAGGACGGGCCGCACAAGGACCTGCGCCGCGCCCGCGCCGCCGCGCTGAACATCGTGCCGACCTCCACCGGCGCCGCGAAGGCGATCTCGCTGGTGCTGCCGCACCTCAAGGGCAAGCTCGACGGCTACGCGCTGCGGGTGCCGATCCCCACGGGCTCGGCCACCGACCTCACCGCCACCGTCGGCCGCGAGACCACCGCCGAGGAGGTCAACGCCGCGATGAAGGCCGCGGCCGAGGGCCCGCTCAAGGGGATCCTGCTCTACACCGAGGACCCGATCGTCTCCTCCGACATCGTCACCGACCCGCACTCCTGCATCTTCGACGCGGGCCTGACCAAGGTCATCGGCAACCAGGTCAAGATCGTCGGCTGGTACGACAACGAGTGGGGCTACTCCAACCGCCTCGTCGACATCACGGCGCTGGTGGCCTCGAAGCTGTGAGGACTCTGGACGACCTCATCGACGAGGGCGTCGAGGGCCGCACGGTCCTCGTGCGCTCCGACCTCAACGTCCCGCTCGACGACAGCGGCGAGATCACCGACGACGGCCGCATCCGGGCCTCGGTGCCGACGGTCTCGGAGCTGTCCGGGGCCGGGGCGATGGTCATCATCGTGGCGCACCTCGGGCGGCCGAAGGGCGGCGCCGACCCGGCGCTGTCGCTGGCCCCCGCCGCCGCCCGCCTCGGCGAGCTGCTGGGCGCGCCCGTGCGGCTGATCAGCGCGAAGCACTGGGACGCGGGCAAGGGCGACCTCGGCATGGCCGCGGGCGACGTCGTCATGCTCGAGAACATCCGGTTCGACCCGCGCGAGACCTCGAAGAACGACGACGAGCGCGCGGCACTGGCCGACGAGCTCGTGGCGCTGACCGGCGACGACGGCGCGTTCGTCTCCGACGGCTTCGGCGTCGTGCACCGCAAGCAGGCGTCGGTCTACGACGTCGCGCAGGACCTCCCGGCCTACGCCGGCGGGCTCGTGCTGTCCGAGGTCGAGGTGCTCCGCACCCTCACCGAGTCGCCCGCCCGGCCCTACGCGGTCGTGCTGGGCGGGTCGAAGGTCTCCGACAAGCTCGCGGTGATCGAGGCGCTGCTGCCCCGGGTCGACGCGCTGCTCGTGGGCGGGGGCATGTGCTTCACGTTCCTCGCCGCCCAGGGCTACGCCGTCGGCGACTCGCTGCTCGAGCGCGAGCAGATCGGCTCCTGCCGCTCGCTGCTGGAGTCGGGCAAGATCGTCCTGCCGACCGACGTGGTGGTGGCCGACGACTTCTCGGCCGAGGCGCAGACCCGGGTCGTCGCCGTCGACGCCATCCCCGACGGGTGGAAGGGCCTCGACATCGGGCCCGAGTCCGTCACGGCGTTCGCGGAGGTGCTCTCCGGGGCGGCCACCGTGTTCTGGAACGGCCCGATGGGCGTGTTCGAGCTCGCTCCGTTCGCCGAGGGCACCCGCGGGGTCGCGCAGGCGATCGTCGGTTCGGGTGCGTTCAGCGTCGTCGGCGGCGGCGACTCGGCCGCCGCGGTGCGCGCGCTGGGCCTGCCCGAGGACGGGTTCAGCCACATCTCGACCGGCGGCGGCGCGTCGCTGGAGTACCTGGAGGGCAAGACCCTCCCCGGCATCGCGGTCCTGGAGCAGTAGAGATGGCGCGCAAGCCGCTGATCGCCGGCAACTGGAAGATGAACCTCAACCACCTCGAGGCGCTGGCGCTGGTGCAGAAGGTGGCGTTCGCGCTGCCGGAGAAGTACTACGACCGCGTCGAGGTGGTGGTGCTGCCGCCGTTCACCGACATCCGCTCGGTGCAGACGCTGATCGACGGCGACAAGCTCAAGCTCGTGCACGGCGCGCAGGACCTGTCGCCGCACGACTCGGGCGCCTACACCGGCGACGTCTCCGCGCTCATGCTCGCGAAGCTCGGCTGCCGCTACGTCACCGTCGGGCACTCCGAGCGCCGCGAGATCCACGGCGAGGACGACGGAGTGGTGAACGCCAAGGTCCGCCAGGCCCTCAAGCACGGCATCGTCCCGATCCTGTGCGTCGGCGAGGGCCTGCCGGTGCGCGAGGCGGGCGAGCACGTCGCGCACACGACGGGCCAGCTCCTCGCGGGCCTGGAGAAGGTCGACGCCGAGCAGGCGGCTGCGCTGGTCGTCGCCTACGAGCCGGTGTGGGCCATCGGCACCGGCCGCGTGGCGAGCGCGGCCGACGCGCAGGAGGTCTGCGCCGCGCTGCGGGCGGCGCTCGCGGAGAGGTACGGCGCGGAGGTCGCCGCGGGGATCCGCGTGCTCTACGGCGGGTCGGTCAAGGCGAAGAACGTCGGCGAGATCGTGGCCGAGGTCGACGTCGACGGGGCCCTGGTCGGCGGCGCGAGCCTCGATGCCGACGAGTTCGCCCAGCTCTGCGCGATCGCCGCGGGCGGCCCGCTGCCCTAGGCCGTTCCGGTCACGGACCACGGGCCCTGCATCCGGGGCCCGTGGCCATCCGGGTAGTCTCGATCGCGGCTGTTCGCGACGTGAAGAGGATGGGATGAGGATCGCTCTCCAGATCGTGCTGATCGTCACCAGCGTTCTGCTGGTGACGTTCATCCTGTTCCAGAGGGGCAAGGGCGGTGGCCTGTCCAGCCTCTTCGGTGGCGGCGTCCAGTCGAGCCTGTCCGGCTCGACCATGGCGGACAAGAACATCCAGCGCATCACGCTGTTCACGGGGCTGATCTGGGTGATCGCCATCGTCGGCGTCGGGCTGCTGGTGAAGGTCGGGGTCTGAGGAGATGGCGATGTCCGGTGGCAACGCGATCAGGGGCACCCGCGTGGGTGCCGGTCCGATGGGCGAGTCCGAGCGCGGCGAGACCGCGCCGCGCGAGCACATCCCCTACTACTGCGCCAACGGGCACGTGACGACGCCGTCGTTCGCGTCCGAGGCCGAGATCCCCGACTCGTGGGACTGCCCGCGCTGCGGGCTCCCCGCCGGGCGCGACGGGCAGAATCCGCCCGCGGCGCCGCGCACCGAGCCGTACAAGACGCACCTGGCGTACGTGAAGGAGCGGCGCTCCGACGCCGACGGCGCCGCCATCCTCGACGAGGCCCTGGGCCGGCTGCGCGCCTCGCGCGAGCTGTAGCCCGACCCGGCCCGACCGCGCCTACCGGCCGAGCAGCGCGAGCTGCTCGGCCAGCGCGGCGGTGAGCTTCGCGGCGGTGGTGCCGTCGGGCACGGTGGCGACCGCGAGCGTCACGAGGTCGCTCCCGCGGTCGGCCGCGGCGAACACGCCGCCGCCCTCGAGCCGGCACACGAACCCGGTCGCCGCGGGTGTGCGGCTGCCGGCGGCGCACAGCGCCGCGATGTCGTCGAGCGTGCCCGAGGGCCGCGGGCCGACGTCGACGGCCGCGAACTCCGCGCCCGTGCCGCCCGCCGGGTCGTAGACGCAGCGGGCGTCGCCCGCCGTCGTCGCGTCCGCGGTCCAGGCCAGGCCGGTGGCCGCCTCCAGCGCGCCCGTGTCGAGCAGGCAGGCCGCCGGGGGAGCGGGCGGCTCGGTCGTCACCGGGGGTGCGTCCGGCACGGGCGCGGCCGTGCAGCCCGCGACGGCCGGCCCGCCCAGCCCGACCAGCCCGGCCAGCACCGCGCCGGCCAGGACGGGCCTCATCGGGGCAGGGCCGCCTCGACCGCCGCGACGACCTCGTCGGAGCCGGGCTCGGTCCGCGGGCGGAAGCGGCGCAGCACGGTGCCGTCGGCGCCCACGAGGAACTTCTCGAAGTTCCACTGCACGTCGCCGTCGGCCCCGGTGTCGTCGGCGACGGCGGTGAGCGCGGCGTAGAGCGGGTGCCGGCCGGGGCCGTTGACGTCGACCTTCTCGGTGAGCGGGAAGCTCACCCCGTAGGTCGCCGAGCAGAACGTGGCGATCTCCTCCGCGGTGCCCGGCTCCTGCCCGCCGAACTGGTTGCAGGGCACGCCGAGCACGGTGAACCCGCGGTCGGCGTAGCGCTCCTGCAGCTGCTCCAGCGCCGTGTACTGCGGCGTGAGACCGCACTTCGAGGCGACGTTGACGACGAGGACCGCGCACCCGTCGAGCGCGGGGAGCGGGGAGCCGTCGAGGGCGGTGAGCGGCATGTCGGACAGTGGGGGGACGTGCTGGGCCATGTCGTGCACCCTACGACCGCGCTACCCTCCGCCGATGACGCGGTGGACGCTCCCCCCGGACAAGATCCCCACGGCCTGGTTCAACGTGGTCCCGCACCTGGCCACGCCACCGCAGCCGCCGCTGCACCCCGGCACGCGCGAGCCCGTCGGCCCCGACGACCTGGCCCCGCTGTTCCCGATGGCGCTCATCGGGCAGGAGGTCAGCGCCGAGCCCTGGATCGACGTCCCCGGCGAGGTGCTGGACATCCTCCGGCTCTGGCGGCCCACCCCGCTGGTGCGCGCGACGCGGCTGGAGCGGGAGCTCGGGACGCCGGCGCGGATCTACTTCAAGGACGAGTCGATCTCGCCCTCGGGCAGCCACAAGACCAACACGGCGGTGCCGCAGGCGTTCTACAACGCCCAGGAGGGCATCACCCGCCTGACGACCGAGACGGGTGCGGGCCAGTGGGGCACCGCGCTGGCGTTCGCGACCGCGCAGTTCGACATGGACCTCAAGGTCTACATGGTCCGCGCCTCGTTCGACCAGAAGCCCTACCGGCGCATCGCGATCGAGACCTGGGGCGGCGAGGTCGTCCCGTCGCCGGTCGGCGACCCGAGCCACCCCGGCTCGCTGGGCAGCGCCATCTCCGACGCCGTCCGCGACTGCGCCGGCCGGGAGGACACCCACTACTCCCTGGGCTCGGTCCTCAACCACGTGCTGCTGCACCAGACCGTCATCGGCATCGAGGCCAAGGAGCAGCTGGAGCTGGCGGGGGAGCGGCTGCCCGACGTCGTCATCGCGCCGTGCGGCGGCGGCTCCAACCTCGGCGGCATCGCGTTCCCGTTCGTGCCCGACGCCGGCGTGCGGCTCCTCGCCGTCGAGCCGATGTCGTGCCCGACCCTGACGCAGGGCGAGTTCGGCTACGACTTCGGCGACGTGGAGGGCCTCACCCCGCTGCTGCCGATGTACAGCCTGGGGCGCGGGTTCATCCCGCCGTCGATCCACGCGGGCGGGCTGCGCTACCACGGCGACTCCCCGCTGATCTCCCAGCTCGTCCGCGACGGCCGGATGGAGGCGGTCGCGTACCCGCAGGGCAAGGTCTTCGAGGCCGCGGTCCAGTTCGCGCGCACCGAGGGCAGGATCCCGGCGCCGGAGTGCGCGCACGGCATCCGCGCCGCCATCGACGAGGCGCTGGCCGCCAAGGAGACCGGGGAGGAGAAGGTCATCCTGTTCAACTACTGCGGGCACGGCTTCCTCGACCTCGCCGCGTACGACGAGTACAACCACGGCCGGCTGCCCGAGGAGCAGGGCTAGCAGCCGCCCCGTCAACATCCGCAGGGCGCCGTGAGGGGGTCGGGCGCGTGCTCCACGCGCCCGGCCGCCGTCTCCACCGCGAACCCCTCCCGGATCCAGTACTCGATGCCGCCCTGCATCTCCCGCACGGCGAACCCGCGCTGCGCGAACGCCAGCGCGGCGCGGGTGGCGCCGTTGCATCCGGGGCCCCAGCAGTAGGTGACGACGGGCGTGGCCGGGTCGAGCGGGCCCGGCACGTCCGCGGTGGGCAGGTGCACCGCACCCGGGACGTGCCCCTGGTCCCAGGCGGCGCGGCTGCGGGTGTCGACGAGCACGAACCCGCCGCCGGGCAGACCGGCGTGGACGTCGGAGACGTCGGTGAGGTGCGTCAGGCGGGCGGTGAAGAAGGCGACGGCGTCGGTCATGGCTGCGACGCTAGGTCCCGCGCGGGTCGTCCCACAGGTGCGATCCACGGTAGTTTCGCGCCATGGCCGTGGAATCGTTGGACGACATCGACTGGCGCCTGCTGGAAGCCCTGCAGTCCGACGGCCGGGCGAGCTATGCCGACCTCGGCCGCACGGTCGGGCTCTCGCCGAGCGCGGTCACCGAGCGGGTGCGCCGGCTCGAGGAGACGGGCGTGATCACCGGCTACGGGGCGGAGGTCGACCCGGAGAAGCTCGGGCTCGCCATCACCGCGATGGTGCGGCTGCGCTACCCGCACGGCAACTACAAGCCCTTCCGCGACCTCCTGGCCACGACGCCCGAGATCGGCGAGGCCCACCACGTCACCGGCGAGGACTGCTTCGTGCTGACGGTCCGCGCCCGCACGATGCGCCACCTCGAGGAGGTGACGGGCCGGATCTCCGGGCTCGGGGCCGTCACCACCAGCGTCGTGTACTCCAGCCCGCTGCCGCGCCGCCCGGTGGTGGCCAGCGCGGTCGGGGCGTCCGGCGCGGCGGCGAGCACGTCCCGCCGCCGCACCTGAGCCGCTCGCAGCGTCCGGGTCATCGGGCCCGGCGCAGCGCCCGCCGGTAGTGGAACGCCACGCTCACCGCGATCCAGAAGATCGGCCACACCGGCCACGGGCGGGGCCCGTCGAGGTCGACGGGGCCGCCGATCCACCGCACCAGCAGCAGCACCGCGACGGCGAGGCCCACGGCGGCGTGCACGGCGAGGCGCCGCCGGGCCCCCGCGTCCAGCCCCCTCCAGCCCGCGACGGGCACGACGACCTCCGGCTCGGGCCCGGGCAGGTCGGCGGTCAGCGGCGCCAGCTCGTCGTGGAACCGCGCGGCGTAGGCCAGCGCCTGGCGCTCGTCGGCCTCGGCGAGGGTGAGGCGGCCGTCGGCGGCGGCGGTGCGCAGCCGCTCCGCGACGGCCTCGCGCTCGGCGTCGGACACGCGGACGGCGGTGGCGAGGGTCCGGTCGGTGGGGGTCCGGTCGGTGAGGGGCTGGTCGGTCATCGGGTGCTCCTGCGGTTCGGGAGGGGCGGGTCCGTCCAGCGTGGCCGCGCGGAGGCCGTCGGTCGTCGTGCCCGCGGGGGCTCCGCGCCTGCGCCCCGCGGCGCAGGTGGCCCGCCCGGCGTACGCCCGGGGGAGCAGGCGCGCGACCTCCGGCCGGGAGATCCGGCCGGCGCCGGACCTGGCTACCGTGGGCCCGTGCCGCCGAACCCCGCCCTGCGCCCCTGGTGGGGCGGGGTGTGGCCGACGGTCGTCCTGCCGCTGCTGGTCGCCGGGTTCACCCTCGCCGGCACGCAGTGGTCGCGGTGGGGCCAGCCCGCGGCGCGGCCCGTCGACGCGCTCGCGGTCGTGCTGCTGCTGGCCGGTCCGGCGCTGCTCGTGGTGCGCCGGGCGTGGCCCGGACCGGTCCTCGTGCTCACGGCCGCCGTGCTGGTGGGCTACCTCGCGCTCGGCTACCCGACCGGGCCGGTGTTCGTCGCGTCGCTGTTCGCGCTGGCCGAGGCCGTGGCGGCGGGGCGGCGGGTCGTGGCGTACGGCGTCACCGCGGTCGCGTTCACCGCCGCCGTCACGATCCACACCCTGACGCGCGCGCCGGTGCCGCTGCCCGCGGTCGGCGGCTGGGTCGCCTCGCTCGTCGCGTTCGTCGCCGGGTGCGAGCTGCGCCGGGCACGCCGGGAGCGCCGCGAGCAGGCGGCGGCGGCCGAGCGCGAGGCCGAGCGCCGTCGGGCGGGGGAGGAGCGCCTGGAGATGGCGCGCGAGCTGCACGACGCGCTCGGGCACCACCTGTCGCTGATCAACGTCCAGGCCGGGGTGGCGCTCTACCTCATGGACGACGACCCGGAGCAGGCCCGCCGCGCGCTGGCGACGATCAAGACGTCGAGCCGGGACCTGCTGCGCGAGATGCGGGCGACCCTGGGCGTGCTGCGCGGGGTCGACGAGCCGTCCCGGGAGCCGGTGGCCGGGCTCGCCCGCCTCGGGGCGCTCGTCGCCGAGAACGACCTCGCCGGCCTGCCCGTGACGACGCGGACCCGCGGCACCGCCCGCGACCTGCCACCCGGCGTCGACCTCGCCGCCTACCGGATCGTGCAGGAGGCGCTGACCAACACCCGCCGCCACGCCGCGGCGAGCGCCGCGACCGTGCTGCTGGACTACGACGAGGAGGGGCTGACCATCGAGGTCACCGACGACGGGCGCGGCCCCGCGGCCGCGGGAGGCGCGGGCGGCGACGGCCTGCCCGGCATGCGGGAGCGCGCGGTCGCGCTGGGCGGCTCGTTCGCCGCGGGCCCCGGCCCGGACGGCGGCTTCCGGGTGCGCGCGCACCTGCCGACCGTCCGCGACGGGGCGGCGCCGTGATCCGGGTCCTGCTCGCCGACGACCAGGCCCTGGTCCGCGCCGGGTTCCGCGCGCTGCTCTCCTCGACGGCCGACATCACCGTCGTCGCCGAGGCCGAGGACGGCCACGCGGCGGTGCGGCTGGCCCGCGACACGACGCCCGACGTCGTCCTCATGGACATCCGGATGCCCGGCACCGACGGGCTGGAGGCCGCCCGGCAGATCGTCGCCGACCCGCGGCTGTCCGCCGTGCGGGTCGTCATGCTGACGACGTTCGCCGAGGACGCCTACATCTTCGACGCCATCCGCGCCGGGGCCAGCGGGTTCCTGGTGAAGGACATCGAGCCCGCCGACCTCCTCACCGCCGTCCGCGTCGTGCACGGCGGGGACGCGCTGCTCTCCCCGGCGGTGACGCGCCGGCTGATCGAGGAGTTCGCCGCGCGCGCCAAGCCGCCGGAACCCGGGCGCGAGCCCGGCGTGCTGCTCGCGCGGCTCACCGACCGCGAGCGCGAGGTCGTCGCGCTGGTGGCGACCGGGCTGTCCAACGACGAGATCGCCGCCCGGCTCGTCGTGAGCCCGGCGACGGCGAAGACGCACGTCAGCCGGGCGATGGTGAAGCTCGGGGTGCGCGACCGCGCGCAGCTGGTGGTGATCGGCTACGAGTCGGGGCTGGTGCGGCCGGGGTGGCTGGGCTGATCGGGGCTGGGCTGATTCCCCAGCGCGTCGAGCAGCGCCGACGGGCCGACCGTCCGCGCCCCCTCCGCCGCGACGCGGGCGGCCAGCCCGCGGTCGGCCGTCACCACGAGCACGCCCGCCCCCAGGGCGCGGACGACGTCGACGATGGCCCCGTCGCCGTCGGCCGCCGCCCGCACCACCCGAAGGCGGGGGTGCGGGTCGGGGTCGGCCGCGCGGGCGGCGCCCTCCAGCACCAGGTGGACCAGCCCGTCGTCGGCCAGGTCGAGGGGGGCGGGGCCGGCGTCGAGCGCCCCCGCGAGCCGGGCGGCCAGGCGTCGCGCCGCCCCGGCCCGGTCGCGCCACCAGCCGTCGGGCCGGGAGCCGACGACGTTGGCGCCGTCGACGACCAGGTGCCGGAGACCGGTCACCCGATCGCGGGCACCAGGTCGCGGGGGAGCTTCGACGCCGCGGCGCGGTCGAGCAGCCACCGCGTGCGGCGCCGGCCCCGCGCCCCGGCGACGGGCAGCGCGACCTCCCCGGCCCCGCTCAGCGCCATCGACACCGCCGCGGCCTTCGCCTCGCCCGTCGTCACGATCCACACCTCGGCCGCGCTGCGGATGGCCGGCAACGTGAGCGAGACGCGGGTGGGCGGGGGCTTGGGGCAGCCGTGCACGGCGACGACCGTGCGCTCGGTCTCGTACACCGCGGGCGAGTGCGGGAACACCGACGCCGTGTGGCCCTCCCCGCCCATGCCGAGCAGGAACACGTCGAACGAGGGCACGGGGCCGTGGTCCTCGGGCCGCGCCGCCCTCGCCAGCAGCTCCGCGTAGGCCTCGGCCGCCGCCTCGGCGCCGGACGGGCCGGTGCCGGTGTCGGCGCCCATCGGGAAGATCTTCGCCGGGTCGACGCGGACGTGGTCGAGCAGCGCCTCGCGGGCCTGGGTCTCGTTGCGCTCGGGGTGGCCGGGCGGCAGGAACCGCTCGTCGCCCCACCAGAACTCGACCTGCCCCCAGTCGACGGCGTCGCGCGCCGGGGTCTGCCGGATGTGCTCGAGCATCGCGATGCCCACCCCGCCGCCGGTGAGCACCAGCTTCGGGGCGGTGCCGGCGGCCTGCAGGTCGACCAGCCGCGTGAGCAGCCGGGCGGCCGCGGCCGCGGCGAGGACGTCCGGGTTGGCGTGGACGGTGATGTCGGCGGCCATCAGGCACCCACCACGGCGGGGACCTTGACCGGCGTGCGGCCGCGGGTCACCTGGGAGACGCCGGCGAGCGCCGCCCCGTAGATCTCGTCCGGATCGAGCCTGCGCAGCTCCTCGGCGAGGCAGTCGCGCACCTCCCGGCGGGCGAGGGCGACGAGCCGGTCGGGCTGCCCGGGCTGGCGCAGGCTGCCGACCTTGCTGTCCGGGCGCACCAGCTCGACGGGCCCGGACGGGCGGTCGAGCCGCACCGAGACCAGGCCCTGCCCGTTCTCCGCGGGCGAGCGCTTGACCTTGACGCCCAGCCGCGTCGCGAGCCACCCGGCCATCAGGTCGGTGGACGGCGAGACGACCTCCCCGGCCACGACGGCGCCGGTGACGTCCTCGTGCGGCGGCGCGTCGAGCGCGGTGGCCAGCAGCGCGCGCCAGGACGTCAGGCGGGTCCAGGTGAGGTCGGTGTCGCCCGCGACGTGCCGGGCCCGGCGCTGCTCGAACGCCTTGAGCGGGTTCTTCGACGCCAGCGCGTCGGTGATGCGGCGCTGCGCGAGCACGCCGACCGCGTCCTGCGACGGCACGGCCGGGGCCTCGCCCGGCCACCACGCGACGACGGGCGCGTCGGGCAGCAGCAGCGGCATCACCATGCCGGCGCCGGCGTCGTCGGCCGCGAGCGGGCCGTAGCCGCGCAGCACGATGACCTCGCTGGCCCCGGCGTCGCCGCCGACCCGGATCTGCGCGTCGAGCCGCGGCGCGGCCTTGCGCTGCCCCCGGGCGAGCACGATGACCCGGCACGGGTGCTCGCGGCTGGCCGCGTTGGCGGCCTCGATCGCGGCCTCGATGGTGGTGCCGTCGTCGGTGACGATGACGAGCGTCAGCACCCGGCCCAGGGCCAGCACACCGCCGCTCTCCCGCAGCTCGACGATCTTCTTGTTGACGGCGGAGGTGTTGCTCGACGGCAGGTCGACGATCACGGGCGGAGCTCCTTCGTCACGGTCGCCGCCAGGTGCGGCCGGTGCGGGCGAGCATGGCGTCGGCGGACTCGGGGCCCCAGGAGCCCGCGGCGTACGGGTCGGGCCCGGTCTTCTCCTGGTGCCAGTGCTCGATGACGGGGTCGAGGATCTCCCAGGAGCGCTCGACCTCCTCGTTCACCGGGAACAGGCTGGGCTCGCCGAGCAGGACGTCGAGGATGAGGCGCTCGTAGGCCTCGGGGGAGGCCTCGGTGAACGCGGTGCCGTAGCCGAAGTCCATCGTGACGTCGCGGACCTCCATCTGGCTGCCCGGCACCTTCGACCCGAACCGCATGGTGACGCCCTCGTCGGGCTGCACCCGCACCACGAACGCGTTCTGGCCGAGCTCCTCGGTCATCGTCGCGTCGAACGGCAGGTGCGGCGCGCGCTTGAAGATCACCGCGATCTCGGTGACGCGGCGGCCCAGGCGCTTGCCGGTGCGCAGGTAGAACGGGACGCCCGCCCAGCGGCGGGTGTCGACCTCGACGGTGATGGCCGCATAGGTCTCGGTGCCGGAGTCGGGGTTGAACCCCTCCTCCTCCTTGAGCCCGGGCACGAGCTCGCCGCCCTGCCAGCCGCCGGTGTACTGCCCGCGGGCGGTGGTCTCGCTCAGCGGGCCGGCCAGCCGGGTGGCCTTGAGGACCTTGGTCTTCTCCGCGCGCAGCTCGTCGGAGGAGAACGACGTCGGCTCCTCCATCGCGATGAACGCGAGCAGCTGCAGCAGGTGGTTCTGGATGACGTCGCGCGCGGCGCCGATCCCGTCGTAGTAGCCCGCGCGCCCGCCCAGGCCGATGTCCTCGGCCATGGTGATCTGCACGTGGTCGACGTAGTGGGAGTTCCAGATCGGCTCGAACAGCTGGTTGGCGAACCGCAGCGCGAGGATGTTCTGGACGGTCTCCTTGCCGAGGTAGTGGTCGATGCGGAACACCGAGTCCTCGGGGAAGACGTCGTTGACGATGCCGTTGAGCTCCTTGGCCGAGGCCAGGTCGTGCCCGAACGGCTTCTCGATGACGACCCGGCGCCACTGCTCCAGGCCCTCCTGGTCGGCGAGGCCGGACCGCGAGAGCTGCTTGCACACCACCGGGAACGCCGACGGCGGGATCGACAGGTAGAAGGCGTGGTTGCCGCCGGTGCCGCGCTCCCGGTCGAGCTCGCGGACGGTGTCCTCGAGGCGGTCGAACGCGTCGTCGTCGTCGAAGCTGCCCTGGACGAACCGGAAGCCCTCGGCGAGGCGGTCCCAGACCGTCTGCCGGAACGGGGTGCGCGCGTGCGCCTTCACGGCCTCGTAGACGACCTGGCCGAAGTCCTGGGCCTCCCAGTCGCGCCGGGCGAACCCGGTGAGCGCGAAGCCCGGGGGGAGCAGCCCGCGGTTGGCGAGGTCGTAGATGGCGGGCATGAGCTTCTTGCGCGACAGGTCGCCGGTGACCCCGAAGATCACCAGCCCGCAGGGTCCCGCGATGCGGGGGAGCCGCTTGTCGCGGGCGTCGCGGAGCGGGTTGCTCCAGTCCGCTCCCGGCTTGGCCGTCATCGGTGTCTCCAGTCTCGTGCCAGCACGGTCGTGATCGTCCTACAGGTCCTGCACGGCCCGCACGACGGCCACCAGGCCGGCGAGGCGGTCGTGCATGTGCAGCCGCAGCACCGGGCCGGTCTGGGCCGCGGCGTCGGCGACGACGACCGCCTCCTGGGCGGCGCCGAGGTCGGCGCGGCCGTCGCCCACGCCGGTGAGCAGGCACACCGCCGCCCCCGGACGCCGGGCCGGGCCCCAGTCGAAGGTGACGGTGGCGCCCGTGCGCCGGGCGAGCTCGCCGCGCAGCACCGCGACCGAGGCGTCGGACTCGCGGTCGAGGTGCGCGTGCAGGGCCAGGTGCGTGCCGCCCGCGGCGGCCAGCGCGCGCAGGGCGTCGACGGCGGTGGTGGTGCCCTCGGGCAGCCAGGGCCCGGCCGAGACGGTGACGTCGCCGTCGACGAACACCGCCGACGGCGGCCCGTCCGGCGCGGCGGTGCCCTCCGGGGCGCGCAGGTGCGCCGCGACCGCCGCCGCGTGCTCCCACAGCAGCACCCGGGCCGCGACCGGCCCGTCCAGCTCGACCGCCCCGCCCGGGCGGACGGTGAGCGCCTCGGCGAGGCCCGGCCCGGCGGGCCCGTCGTCGACGACGACCGGGACCGGCTGGGCGTCGGGCAGCACGGCGTCGATCAGCGCGGCGGGCCACCGCACGTCGAGCACGACCGACGGGTGCCCGGCCAGCAGCGCGCCCAGCACCAGCGCGGGGTTGTCCGGGTCGTCGACGACGTACCGCTCGCGCGCGGCCACCGCGTCGGCGACGACCCGCTCGACGTCGGCGCCGGCCAGCCCGGCCGGGACCAGCGCGTACGCCGAGAACGCGCCGTCGGCCCCGCCCGCGACCACGCGGGCGCTGTCGGTCACCGCCTCACCGGGTCCGGCGACGACGACGGTCTGGGCGTCGGCGTCGAACCCCTCGGCCTCGAAGCCGGCCCGCACCGCGGCGACGACGGCGTCGGGCCCGGAGCGGTCGGCGCCCGGCGGGACGGCGACGACGAGCACGGTGGCCTCGAGGTCGCCGTCCAGGGCGTCGGCGACGCGCACGGGGTCGGGGGAGTCGAGGACGAGCAGCCGGGCGCCGTCACCGGCGAGCACCTCGGCGACCGCGCCGGTGGCGGGCGTCGTCACCAGCAGGACCTTGGCCAGGCCCGCGGCGTGCAGCGTGTCGCGCAGCGCCGTGACCTCCCCGACGAGCGGGCGCGCCGCCCGCACGCAGGCCGCGCGCGGGCCGTCGCCGACCGCGGACGCGACGGCGCCGTCCACCAGCCGGCCGAGGACGTCGGCGGGCGGGTGGACGGCGGTGGTCACCACGGGTCCGGTCAGGCCTTCGCGCCGTCGAGCTGGCCCTGCACGGTCTCGCCGAGCTCGGCCCAGGACTTCTCGAACTTCTCGACGCCCTCGTCCTCCAGCGCGAGGAACACGTCGGTCAGGTCGACGCCCACGCGCTCCAGGGCGTCGAAGACCTCCTGCGCCTCGGCCGCGGTGCCGGTGACCCGGTCGCCCTGGACCTCGCCGTGGTCGGCGAAGGCCTGCATCGTCTTCTCCGGCATCGTGTTCACGGTGTCGGCGACGACGAGCTCGGTGACGTAGAGCGTGTCGGAGTAGTCGGGGTTCTTGACCCCGGTCGACGCCCACAACGGCCGCTGCGCCTTCGCGCCCTGCGCCGCGAGCTTCTCCCAGCGCTCGCCGGAGAACACGTCCTGGAACGCGGCGTAGGCCAGCCGCGAGTTCGCGACGCCCGCCTTGCCGCGCAGCGCGAGCGCCTCGTCGGTGCCGATCGCCTCCAGCCGCTTGTCGATCTCGGAGTCGACGCGCGAGACGAAGAAGCTCGCCACCGAGGCGATGCCGGCGAGGGTCTGCCCGTTGGCGGCGGCCTGCTCCAGGCCGTCGAGGTAGGCGCCCATGACGGCGCGGTAGCGCTCGACGGAGAAGATCAGCGTGACGTTGACCGAGATGCCCTCGGCCAGCGCGCGGGTGATCGCCGGCAGGCCGGCCTCGGTGGCCGGGATCTTGACCAGCAGGTTGGGCCGGTCCACGGCCTTCCACAGGTCGATCGCCTGCGCGACGGTGCCCTCGGTGTCGCGGGCCAGGCCCGGGTCGACCTCGAGCGAGACGCGCCCGTCGACGCCGCCGGTGGCCTCCCAGGTGCCGCTGAAGACGTCGCAGGCCTGCTGCACGTCGGCGACGGTGATCTCGCGGACGGCGTCCTCGACCGACGCGCCGCGCCCGGCCAGGTCGCGGACCTGCTGGTCGTAGGCCTCGCCCTTGGCCAGGGCGCCCGCGAAGATCGTCGGGTTGGTGGTGACGCCGACGACGTGCGACTCCGTGATCAGCTCCCGCAGGTTGCCGCTCTGCAGGCGCTCGCGGGACAGGTCGTCGAGCCAGATGGAGACGCCGGCGTCGGCCAGCGCCTGGAGACGGTCGTTGCTCATGGGTTCTCCTCAGACTGCGTCGTCGGCGATGGCCGCGAGGCTGCGGTCGGCGGCCGCCACGACCGCCTCGGTGGTGAAGCCGAACTCCCGGAACAGGACGTCGGCCTCGGCGCTCGCGCCGTAGTGCTCGATGGAGACGATCTCGCCCGCGTCACCGGCGAAGCGGTACCACGACTGGGCGACACCGGCCTCCACGACGACGCGCGCCTTCACGGCCTTCGGGACCACCGACTCGCGGTAGGCCCCGTCCTGCTCGTCGAACCACTCGACGCACGGCATCGACACCACTCGCGTGGGAACGCCGCGGTCCTCCAGGACCTTCCGCGCGTCGACGGCCAGGGCGACCTCCGAGCCGGTGGCGATGATCACCAGCTGCGGGGTGCCCGAGGACGCCTCGGCCAGGACGTAGCCGCCCCGGGCGACGCCCTCGACGGACGTGCCCTCGAGCGTCGGCAGGTTCTGGCGCGACAGCGCGAGCCCGCACGGGCCCTCGGGCCGCTCCAGGATCGCCTTCCACGCCGACGCGGTCTCGTTGGCGTCGGCCGGGCGCACCACGGACAGGCCGGGGATGGCGCGCAGCGCGGAGAGCTGCTCGATCGGCTGGTGGGTCGGGCCGTCGCCGCCCAGGCCGATCGAGTCGTGCGTCCAGACGTAGATGCCGGCGCACTTCATGACCGCGCCGAGCCGGACGGCGGGGCGCATGTAGTCGGAGAAGATGAGGAACGTGCCGCCGTAGGGGCGGGTCGGCCCGTGCAGCGCGATGCCGTTGAGGATCGCGCCCATGGCGTGCTCGCGGACGCCGAAGTGCAGCGTGCGGCCGTAGGGCTGCGCCTTCCACATCTTCGTGGCGATCGAGGTCGGCCCGAACGAGTCGGCGCCCTCCATCGTCGTGTTGTTGCTCTCGGCGAGGTCGGCCGAGCCGCCCCACAGCTCGGGCAGCACGTCGGCCAGGGCCTTGAGCACCTCGCCGGACGCCTTGCGCGTGGCGAGGCCCTTGGGGTCGACGTCCCAGCTCGGCAGCGCCTTCTCCCAGCCCTCGGGCAGGGTGCGGCCGAGCATGCGGTCCAGCAGCGCCTTGCGGTCGGGCTCGCGCTCGGCCCACGCGTCGTACGTGGCCGTCCACTCCTCGTGGGCGGCGCGGCCGGTCTCGCGCAGCGCGCGCGTGTGCTCGAGGACGTCGGCGTCGACCTGGAACGTCGTGTCCGGGTCCATCCCCACGATCTTCTTGACCGCGGCGATCTCCTCGTCGCCCAGCGCCGAGCCGTGCGCCTTGCCGGTGTTCATCTTCGTCGGCGCGGGGAACCCGATGATCGTGCGCAGCAGGATGAACGACGGGCGCGAGGTCTCGGCCTTCGCCGCCGCCAGCGCGTCGAGGATGCCGGTGACGTTCTCGCCGCCCTCGACGACCTGCACGTGCCAGCCGTAGGCCTCGTAGCGCTTCGCGGTGTCCTCGGACAGCGCGATGTCGGTGTCGTCCTCGATGGAGATCTTGTTGTCGTCGTAGACGACCGTGAGGTTGCCCAACTGCTGGTGCCCGGCGAGCGACGACGCCTCGGCCGTGATGCCCTCCTCGATGTCGCCGTCGGAGGCGATGACGAAGATCTGGTGGTCGAACGGGCTCTCGCCGGGGGCGGCGTCCGGGTCGAACAGGCCGCGCTCGCGGCGGGCGGCCATCGCCATGCCGACGGCGGAGGCGAGGCCCTGGCCCAGCGGGCCGGTCGTGATCTCGACGCCCGGGGTGTGCCGGTGCTCGGGGTGGCCGGGGGTGGCCGAGCCCCACTGGCGCAGGTTCTCGATGTCGGAGAGCTCCAGGCCCCACCCGCCGAGGAACAGCTGCAGGTACAGCGTCAGGCTCGAGTGGCCGCAGGACAGGACGAAGCGGTCGCGACCGATCCAGTCGGCGTCGGTGGGGTCGTGGCGCATCACCTTCTGGAACAGGCTGTACGCCAGCGGGGCGAGGCTCATCGCGGTGCCGGGGTGGCCCGATCCCGCCTTCTGCACGGCGTCGGCGGCCAGGACGCGCACCGTGTCGACGGCGCGCCTGTCGAGGTCGGTCCAGTCGGCGGGCACCGACGCCTGCGTCAGACGGGCGATGTCCTCTTCGGTCACGGGCACGGAGGCTCCCTGCTCTCGGTCCACTGCGGAGTGTCTGGTCACGTGGTCGGAACGCCACGGCGCGTCCCCGGCAGCCTATCCACGCGGGGCGGGCGTGTGGGGCCCCGTCTCCGCGCGGTGCGAGCCCCGGTTACCCGACAGGCCGCCCCGCCATGCGCCGGGCTAGGATCGACGCGCTGTAGAAGAACCGCCCCACCACATCGCGGATCGAGGTAGTGCCGGTGAGTGTGCCCGTGGCCCACGTGGCACCGACGCCCGTCGGATTCCGGGCACGGATGCGCACCACCGTCGGGGCCTACCTGGGCCTGACGAAGACGCGCATCATCGAGCAGCTGCTGGTCGTCACCGTGCCGGCGATGTTCCTGGCGCAGCGCGGCATCCCCAGCGTCTGGCTGATCGTCGCGACGCTCCTGGGCGGCGCGCTGGCCGCGGCGAGCGCGCACGCGCTCAACTGCGTCGTCGACGCCGACATCGACAAGGTCATGAAGCGCACCGCGCGCCGCCCGCTGGCCAAGGGGCAGGTGCCGCCGCGCAACGCGCTGGTCTTCGGCCTGGTCCTCGGCGTGCTCAGCTCGGTGTGGCTCGGCCTCACCACCAACTGGCTCGCCGCCGCGCTCTCGGTGGCCGCCATCGCGTTCTACGTGCTGGTCTACACGCTGCTGCTCAAGCGCCGGACCTCGCAGAACATCGTGTGGGGAGGCGCGGCGGGCTGCATGCCGGTCGTCATCGGCTGGGCGGCGGTCACCGGCACCGTGGAGTGGCCGGCGCTGGTGATGTTCGCGATCATCTTCTTCTGGACGCCGCCGCACTTCTGGGCGCTGGCCATGCGCTACCGCGAGGACTACGCGGCCGCGGGCGTGCCGATGCTGCCCGTCGTCGCCACGCCGGTGCAGGTGTCGCGCCGGATCGTCGCCTACTCGTGGGTGATGGGCGCGGTCACGCTGCTGCTGCTCCCGGTCACGTCGTGGGTCTACGCGGCCGCCGCGGTCCTGGGCGGGGCGTGGTTCATCTTCTCGGCCCACCGGCTGCACGGGGCGGTGGCGTCGGGGGAGGACCCCACCCCGATGAAGCTGTTCCACCTCTCCAACGCCTACCTGTGCCTGCTGTTCGCCGCGATCGCGGTCGACGCGGCGCTGGGGCTGCCGGTTCTCGGCCTGCCCTTCTAGCGTCGTCGGGGCCACCTCGCACAGCGGGTGGTGACCTCGCACACGGTCGACGGTGTGCGAGGTGGGTGCTCGGTGTGCGAGGTTAGCCGAGCCGGTGGGCGATGCGAGCCGCGACGGGCGCGAAGTCGGCGAGGTCCGCCCACGTCCAGCGCGTCATGTGCAGGCCCTCGTCGCGGATCGCGTCCTCGCGGCGCTTCTCGGCGAACAGCACCTCGCCGGCGTCCTGCCCGGGCCGCAGCAGGCGCCCGTACTTCACGCGCCCGTCGAACTCGCCGACGCAGCGCTGCCGCGGCCATCCGAAGTCGACCTCGCCCACCACCACGCCGCCGCCGTCACGACCGGCCACTGCAGCACCGGGGCGGGCAGGCCGGCGAGGTGCATCGCGACCCGGCTGCGGGACTCGCCGACGCTCATGCTGCCCGCGGCCGCGAAGCGCAGCGCCCGGTCGGCCGCCGGGGTGCCGGGCCGGCGGGTGCCCCGAGCGAGGGCGGCGTCGAGCTCCTCGCGGCTGACGAGGTGCCGGTGCAGCGCGGCGTCGGCGACGACGACGGCCTGCTCGAACGGTGCCGACCGGCCGACGTCGGCCAGGGTGCGCGCGACCGAGGTGACGCGGGCGCCGTCGACCTCCACCACCTCGTCGGGGTCGAGCTGCGCGGCGTGCACGTGCGCGAACCGGCCCACGCGGGCGCCCGAGCGGCGCGGACGCGTGCTGTGGACGCGGTCGAGCGGCAGGTCCCACACCGGCAGGCCGTGCAGCACCGCGGCCGTCACGTGGCTGAGCACGGCGTCCGGGGCGAGGTCGGGGGCCGCGGCCAGCGCCCGCGCGCGGTGCCACTGCTCGGGCCCGGTAGGCCGCTCGGCGAGGTAGTGCCCGCGGCGGAGGCGGACCAGCTCGCCCGTGCGCAGGCGGCGCCGCAGCTCGTGCTCGCGCACCCCGGCGGCGAGCAGGTCGGGGCGGCGGTGGAACGCGGAGGTCATCCGGGGAGGGTGCCGCGCGGGGCGGGCCGCCGTGGGCGTTCGGGCGAACTCGCCGCCGTCGCCGGCACATCACACACCGGCTGAGCACCTCGCACACCGCCGACCCTGTGCGAGGTGCCCGCTCGGTGTGCGAGGTGCCCGTCAGGCTGCGGCGTCAGGCCGCCGGGATGAGGCCGTTGGGGTTCAGCACGTACTTCTTCGCCGCCCCCCGGTCGAACTCCTGGTAGCCGCGCGGGGCGTCCTCCAGCGGCAGGACCGTGGCGCCGACCGCGTCGGCGATGTGGGCCTTGTCGTGCAGGATGCTCATCATCAGGCCGCGGTTGTACTTCAGCACCGGGCACTGGCCGGTGTACAGCGAGTGGCTCTTCGCCCAGCCGAGCCCGAGGCGCACCTTGAGCGTGCCCTCCTTGGCGTCCTCGTCGGGCGCGCCCGGGTCGCCGGTGACGTAGAGGCCGGGGATGCCGAGGCTGCCGCCCGCGCGGGTCAGCGACATGATCGAGTTGAGCACCGCGGCGGGGGCCTCGCCGGCGCCGCTGCCGTGGCCGGTGGCCTCGAACCCGACGGCGTCGACGGCGCAGTCGACCTCGTTCGTCCCGAGGATCTGCGCGATCTGGTCCTCCAGGGTGGCGTCCGCGGAGATGTCGACGGTCTCGCAGCCGAACGAGCGCGCCTGGGCGAGCCGGTCGGGGTTGAGGTCGCCGACGATGACCACGGCCGCGCCCAGCAGGTTCGCCGAGTACGCGGCGGCCAGGCCGACCGGTCCGGCACCGGCGACGTAGACGGTCGAGCCGGTCGTCACCCCGGCGGTGTAGGCGCCGTGGTAGCCGGTCGGGAAGATGTCCGACAGCATCGTCAGGTCGAGGATCTTCTCCAGCGCCTGGTCGCGGTCGGGGAACTTCAGCAGGTTGAAGTCGGCGAAGGGCACCATGACGTACTCCGCCTGGCCGCCCTCCCAGCCGCCCATGTCGACGTAGCCGTACGCGGAGCCGGCGCGGCCGGGGTTCACGTTCTCGCAGATGCCCGTCTGGCCCTCGCGGCAGTTGCGGCAGCGGCCGCACGCGATGTTGAACGGCACCGAGCAGATGTCGCCGATGTCGACGAACTGGACGTCGCTGCCCTTCTCGACGACCTCGCCGGTGATCTCGTGGCCCAGTGTCTGCCCCGGGGGTGCGGTGGTCCGGCCGCGGACCATGTGCTGGTCGGAGCCGCAGATGTTCGTCGAGACCGTGCGCAGGATGACCCCGTGCTCGGCCTTGCGGGTCAGCCCCTTGGCCTGCGCGACCTCGGCCGGCACCTCGAGCTTCGGCGCGTCGTGGTCCTCCACCGCGACGACGCCCGGCTCCTTGTAGACGACGATCCTGTTGCCACCCATGCGTGCCTCCTGGTGTGTCGGGAGAGGTGGCTACCCACGGCCGCCGCGGGCGGAAACGCCGTCAGCCGACGCGGCGCTCCTGGGTCTGCGGGTTGAGCACGTCGAAGTCGACGCCCTGCGCGCCCGCGATCAGCGGGTCGTCGACGGCGAGGACGTCGAGCCCCTCGCGGATGTCGGAGGAGAAGACGTGGCCGTCGTACCAGTAGGCCGACCACGACCCGCCCAGCACGAGCTCGGTGGCCGACACCGGTCCGCGGTCGAAGAAGCCGATCTCGACGGGGTGCGCGGAGTCGGTGAAGTCCCACACCGAGACCCCGCCCTGGTACCAGGCCTGCACCATGACGTCGCGGCCCGGCACGGGGACGAGCGAGCCGTTGTGGGCGACGCAGTTCTCGGTCTCGCCCTGCAGCCGGGGGATCTTGTAGTAGCTGCGGAACTCCAGCTGCCCGTCGACGATGTCGTAGACGCCGTCGGCGCCGCGCACCGGGCCGACCGCCGCCGTGCAGGTGGCCGCGCTGCCGCCGCCGAGCTCGTCGGTGAAGACGACCTTCGTGCCCGCGTCGTTGAACGTGGCGCTGTGCCAGAAAGCGAAGTTCGCGTCGTCGCGCACCCGCTCGATCACGCGGGGGGCCTCGCGGTCGGTGATGTCCAGCAGCACGCCGTCGCCCATGCAGGCGCCCGCCGCGAGGTTGCGCGAGGGGTAGGCGGTGATGTCGTGGCAGCCGGTGGTGGTGTCGCTGCCCGGGCCGGGGTTGCCGCCGTCGGGGAACAGCACCGGCTCGGCGACGACGGCCGCGGCGGCCGGGTCGGCCAGCGGCACCTCGACGATCGAGATCCGGTCGTGCGGGGGCAGGCAGCCCGGCAGGTCGGGGGAGGGGGCGTAGGACGAGACGTAGAGGTAGACCGACTCGCCGGCCGTGTCGGGGACGAGCGTGTGGGTGTGCGAGCCGCAGGCCGTGGCCATCGACGTGACGTAGGCGGGGTTGGCCGGGTCGCGCACGTCGAAGACCTTGATGCCCTCCCAGTAGGGGAGCCCGGCCCGCTGCGGCACCGCGGAGCAGGTGTCGTCGCTCCAGCGGGAGTCGGTCGACAGGAACAGCAGCCCGTGCGAGACCGACACGTCGTTCTGCGAGCCGGGGCAGAGCACCTGGCTGACGACCCTCGGCGCCGCGGGCTCGCGGACGTCGTAGACGACGAACCCGTCGTAGTTGCCGACGTAGGCGTAACCGCCCGCGAAGGCCATGTCGGTGCCGTGGGACTGCTCGCCGTCGAACGGGGCCTGCTTCGGCAGGTGCGCGATCGGCGTGACGTTCGGGCTGGTCACGACTTCGCCGACGCCCGGCCCGAGCGGCCCGAGCGGCCCGGGCGGCCCGGGCGGCACGGGCGGCACCTCCGCCGACGCGGGCACCGGCGCCAGCAGCGCCAGCACCACCGCCGCCACGGCCACCCCGCACGCCCGCACCCGTCGTCCCACCGTCGTGCTCCCCCTCGCCGTGCGCCGCTCGCCCCGGGACCACTGTGCCGGGCGGCCCCGACATCCCGGTGCTCCCGCGCCCGGGTTCCACCCGACCGGTGCAGCCGCGCGCTAGCGTCGGGCCATGCGCCGCCTGGTCGTCCTCGCCGCACTGGTGGGCGCGCTCGCCGGGTGCGGGGCGGCCGAACCGGGCCCGCGGACCGTCGTGCCGGGCGCACCGGGGGAGCCGGCCCGCGTGATGGACGGCGCCGAGGCCGCGCAGCGGCGGGCCCCGGTGCCGGTGTCGCCCGCCGACGTGGAGTTCGTCGCCGCGATGGTCCCGCACCACGAGCAGGCCCTCGCCCTGGCGGCGCTGGCGCCCGGCCGCGCGGCCGACCCCGGCGTGCTTGCGATGGCCGAACGGATCGCGGCCGTGCAGGGGCCCGAGGTGGCGGTGCTGCGGGCGTGGCTGGACCGCCACGCGTCCGGCCACCCGGGCCACCCGGCGCACGCCGCCATGCCCGGGATGGTGGCGCCGGAGCGGCTCGCCGAGCTCGCCGCGGCGTCCGGGCCGGCGTTCGACCGGCTCTTCGTCGCGACGATGATCACCCACCACGAGGGCGCGCTGGCGATGGCCGCGCAGGTCCGGGCGTCGGGCACCGACCTGTTCGTCGCCGGGTTCGCCGACGACGTCGTGGCCACGCAGAGCGCCGACATCGACCGCCTGCGCGGCCTGCCCCCGGGTGGTCTACCGCAGTAGCTCCGGCGTCGCCCAGTCCTTCCCGAGCACGTGGTGGTCCAGGAATGCGGTGACGGTCTCGTACCAGACCGCGGCGTTCTGCGGCGTGAGGATCCAGTGGTTCTCGTCGGGGAACAGCAGGAAACGGTGGGGCAGGTCGTCGGGGTCGCCGTCGTGGCGGCTGACGAGGTCCCACCACAGCCGCAGCGCCTCCCCGACGGGCACGCGGTAGTCGCGGTCGCCGTGGATCACCAGCATCGGCGTGGAGATCGCGTCGGCGAACCGGTGCGGGCTGTGGGCCTGCGCCATCTCCGGGGTCATCTCGCGTCGCCAGTACCAGGGCGCGTCGGTCGTGGGGCCGAACTGGTCGAGCGCCCACAGGCTCGCGTGGGTGACGATCGCGGCGAAGCGGTCGGTGTGGCCGGCGATCCAGTTCGCCATGTAGCCGCCGAAGCTCCCGCCCATCGCGGCGGTCCGCTCGGCGTCGACGTCGTCGCGGGCGACGGCGGCGTCGGTGAGCGCCATCAGGTCGGTGTACGGCGCTCCACCCCACTCGCCCCAGCCGCGGGCGACGAAGTCGAGCCCGTAGCCGGTGGACAGCGCCGGGTCGGGCAGCAGCACGGCGTACCCGCGCGCGGCCATCAGCCACGGGTTCCAGCGCCACTGCCAGGCGTTCCAGCTGCCCAGGGGGCCGCCGTGGACCCACAGGACGAGCGGTGCCGGCCCCTCGGCGTCGGGCAGGACCAGCCATGCGCGCAGCGGCGTGCCGTCGGCGGCGGTGGCGTGCACCTCGGTGAGGGTGCCGGGCACCTCCGGCGCGGGCTCCGGCGCCGGGAGCAGGATCGGCTGCTGGTCCGGGGTGCGCGCGTCGAGGCGGACCGGCGCCGGCGGGGCGTCGACCGCGCTGCGCAGGGCGTAGACGTGGGCACCGTCCGGCGACACCCGCACGTCGGTGTAGGCGCCGTGGTCCCCGGTGAGCCGGGTGACGGTGCCGTCCTCGACGCGGAAGACCGGCGCACGGCCCCCGTCGTCGGCGGTGACGACGAGCGCGGCGCCGTCCGGCGTCCACTGCGCGCCGCCGGCCCACCGGTCCCAGTCCGGCGCGACGTCGACGGGCTCACCGCCGGCCAGCGGCACCACCACCAGCCGCATGTCGGTGGGGGTGTCGGGGGTGGAGAAGCTCTCCCGGACGCAGGCGACGCGCGTGCCGTCCGGGCTGACGACGGGCGCGGAGAACTCGTGGTCGGGATCGTCGGCCAGCACGCGCCGCTCGCCGGTGGCCACCTCGATCACGACCAGCGTGGAGCGGGTGCCGCCGCCGCGCAGCGGCACCGCCCACGTGCTGACGACGTGCCGCCCGTCCGGGGTGACGTCGTGCCCGCCCTCGACGAGCGCGGCCCCGGGCTCCGGGGTGAGGTCGGTCCACTCGCCGCCCGGCTCCGGCGCGGCGAGCAGGCGCGGGGCGTCCGGGCCGAGGTCGTGGTCCCAGAACCGGACGGGGTGCGCGGCGTGCAGCACGCCGCTGACCTTCTTCTCCCGGCGTGCCTTGCGGCGGGCCTCGTCGTCCTCGCCGGAGGTGGAGCCGGGCAGCGTCATCGACGTGACGACGACGGTGCCGGCCTCGCGCGCCACCACCACTCCGTCGACGCCGCCGGGCCGGGTGCCGACGACCTCGGCCTCGCCCGACGCGGGCAGCCGCCACAGCGCGGCGGGGGAGTCCGGCGGCTGCTCGGCGGCGCCGGGGTCGGGGCGGGCGGAGGTGAACAGGACGTCGCCGCCGGGGGTGAAGACCGCGCCGCCCTCGCCCTTCGCGCTGCGCGTCAGGCGCCGCGCGGGCCGCTCCCCGGCCGGGTCGACCTCCCACAGCGCCGTGACGAACCGCGTGCGGTCGGGGCCGGGCGTCGCGGCCGACACGACGAGGCGAGTGCCGTCGGGGGACAGCGCGAGGCCCGACAGGCGCGGCAGGTCGAGGTAGTCCTGGACGTCGTCGAACCGGCTCATGGCTGCAGCAGCACCTTCCCGGTCGTCCGGCGGGCGTGCAGGTCCTCGTGCGCGCTGCGCGCCTCCGCGAGGGGGTAGCGGTGGCCGATGCGGACGTCGAGGCTGCCGTCGGCGACGGCGTGGTAGACGGCGGCGGCCCGCGTCCGCAGCGCCTCGGGCGTGGCGACGTGGTGGAACAGCGTCGGGCGGGTGAGGTAGAGCGAGCCGCCGCGGTTGAGCCGCTGGGGGTCGACCGGCGGCACGGGGCCACTGGCTGCGCCGAAGAGCACGAGCATCCCGCGCACGCGCAGGGAGTCGAGGCTGGCGTCGAAGGTCGTCCGGCCGACGCTGTCGTAGGCGACGGCCACGCCGGTGCCGCCGGTGAGCGCGCGGACCGCGCCGGCCAGGTCGTCCTCCGCCGTGTAGTCGATCACGTCGGCCGCTCCCGCCCCGCGGGCCAGCTCCGCCTTCTCCGGCGTCGAGACCGTCGCGATCACCCGGGCGCCGCGCGCGGTGGCGAGCTGGGTGAGCAGCAGCCCGACCCCGCCCGCCGCGGCGTGCACCAGCACGTCGTCGCCGGGCTGGACGGGGTAGGTGTCGTTCACCAGGAAGTGCGCCGTCATGCCCTGCAGGAGCGCGCCGACCGCCACGTCGTCGTCGACGCCGTCGGGCACCGGCACGGCCTTCGCCGCCTCCACCGCGACGAGCTCGGCGTAGCTGCCGAGCTGCTCGCACCACGCGACGCGGTCACCGACCGCGAACCCCTCCACGCCTTCGCCCAGGCTCCGCACCCGCCCGGCGCCCTCCATGCCGGGCACGTAGGGCAGCGCCATCGGGTAGACGCCCTCGCGCTGGTAGGTGTCGATGAAGTTGACGCCCGCGGCCGCGACCTCGACGAGGAGCTCGCCGGGCCCGGCGACCGGGTCGTCGAGCTCGGTCGGGGTCAGGACGTCGGGCCCACCGGCCTCGGTGATCTGGATGGCGCGCACGGCCCGATCATGGCCCGGTGAGCACCGGCTCCGCATCCCGGGTGGCGACGGCGGCGGTGCTGCGCTCGACGGTGGCGAACCACAGGGCCGCCGCGGCCGCGGTGACCAGCCCGGCCCCGAGGACGTGCAGCACGACCAGCACCTCGGGCACGCCGATCGCGTACTGGATCCCGCCGAGCGCGCCCTGCGCGAGCACGACCGCGAGCAGCACGCGGAAGCGGCGCACGACCGCGGCGGGCGCCCCGACGGCGTGCAGCGCGAACCCGAGCCCGACGAGCAGGCCGAGGTAGCCGAACAGGAGCTCCGCGTGCAGCTGCGCCGTGGCCTCGACTCCCAGGCCCAGCCGCGGTGTCGCGGAGTCGCCCGCGTGCGGCCCGGCCGCCGTGACCAGCGTCCCGGCCACGAGCAGAGCCGCGAGCACGCCCGAGCTGACGGCGACCAGCCCGCGGATCGCCCCCGGCACGAGCGGCAGCGCGGGCCCGTCGCCCTCGCCCGCGGCCCGCACCAGCCCGGCGGAGAGCCACACGAGCACCGCCGACACCATGAAGTGCAGCGACACCCCGCCCCAGGCCAGATCGGTGAGCACGGTGATCCCGCCGATCACGGCCTGCGCGACGATCCCGGCCGGCATCACCGCGGCCAGCAGCGTCAGCCGGCGGCGCCGCGGGCGGGTGCCGAGCGCGGCGAGCAGCACCAGCGCGGCGATGACCACCAGCACGAACGTCAGCATCCGGTTGCCGAACTCGACCCACTGGTGCAGCGGGGCCACGTCGGCGTGCGAGACCGGCACCATGCTGCCGGGGAAGCACTCCGGCCAGCCCGGGCAGCCCAGCCCGGAGCCGGTGACCCGCACGGTCACCCCGGTCACCATGATCCCGACCTGCGCCACCAGGTTCGCCACGGCGAGGCGGCGCATCGTGGTGGGGGAGGTGACGGGGAGGCGGTCGAGAACGCTCACTCCCTGATCGTAGGCGCGGGGGCTCGTGCCCACCCGTCGCGGTCGCACAGGCCGTGGCGCGTCGCTCAGGCTGCACGACCTGCGACGGCCCGGAACCTGTGCGACGGCGGGCTCAGCGGCGGAACGTCCGCCTCAGGCGTGCGGCCGTCGCGTCGAACGGGTCGAGATCGGCCCAGCTCCAGCGCACCGCGCCCAGGCCCTCGCCGCGCATCGCGTCCTCGCGCAGCTTCTCCGCGTACACGACGTCGCCCGCCGTCCGCCCCGTGGGCACGAGCCGCCCGTACTTCTCCCGCCCGTCGAACTCACCGAAGGTGCGGAGCTCCGGCCACCCGAAGTCGGCGCGACCCAGCGCGACCCCCGTCGCCGACCGGACCACCCACTGCAACACCGGCTCGGGAAGGCCCGCACGCAGCATCGCGACCCGGCTGCGCGACTCCCCGACGCTCTCGGCGCCCCACCGGGCGAACGCCAGCGCCCGGCGGGCGGCGGGCACGCCCGGGCGTCCGCGGGCCGCGTCGAGCGCCTCGTCGAGCTCGGCCCGCGTCACGAGCTTCCGCCACAGCGCCGCGTCGGCCACGACCACGGCCTGCTCGAACCCGAGGTGGCGTCCCACGTCGGCGAGCGTGCGGGGCAGCGACGTGACGGCGACACCGTCGACCGAGGTGGTCTCCCACGGCTCCAGCGGCGCGGCGTGGACGTGCAGGTCACCGGTGCGCCGGGCTCCCGAGCGGCGACCGCGGGTCAGCTGCACGCGGCGCAGGGGGTCGCCCCACACCGGGAGGCCGTGCAGCACGGCCGCGGACAGGTGGCTGACGACGGCGTCCGGCGACACCTGCCCGACCGCGGCCCGCACCTGCACGGCGTGGCGCGCCTCCGGGCGACTCGGCAGCACCCCCGGCCGGGCGTAGGCGCCGCGGCGGACGCTGCACAGCTCCCCGCGCCGGCGCCGGGCCCGGATCTCGGTGTCGTCGAACCCGTGGGCGAGGAGCTCGCGCCGGGTGAGCAGCCGCGCGTCGTCGATGTCCATGCGACGACGATGGGCGGAAGGAGGCGGCGCCGGAGGCGAACGGGGCAGGTTGTGGACAACCCGCGTGCCGTCGCACAGGTTCCGGGCGCTCGCAGGTGCTGCAGCCCCTGCGACGAGCCACCAGCCGTGCGACGACCGCCGGGCCTCAGCGCAGCTTCACCACGCGCGTCGCCAGCAGGCCCGCACCCCCCGCCCACGCCACCAGCACCAGGACCGGGAGCAGGGCCGGGGGTGCGCCCGTGGTCAGCACCGTCCGCAGCCCCTCGGCCAGCGCACCGGACGGCAGCACCGAGGCCACGGCGGCGAGCGGGCCGGGGAGCTGGGAGAGCGGGATCACGATGCCGCCCGCGAGCAGCAGCACGAACCACACGACGTTGGCGACGGCGAGGGTCACCTCGGCCCGCAGCGTGCCGCCCAGCAGGATGCCCAGCGCGCCGAACGCGGCCGACCCGAGCAGCACGAGCAGCGCGCCCCAGGCCAGGCCGGCCGCGGCGGGCCGCCAGCCCAGGACCGCGGCGAGGGCGCCGAGCACCAGCATCTGGAGCACGACCACCCCCAGCACGGCGACGAGCCGGCCCGCGACCAGCAGCCAGCGGGGGAGCGCGGTGGCGGCGAGGCGGCGGATGACGCCGTAGCGGCGGTCGAAGCCGAACGCGATCGCCTGCCCGGTGAACGCCGTCGACATCACCGCGAGCGCCAGCACCCCCGGTGTCACGGCGTCGACGCGCGGCTCGGGCAGCGGCACGAGCGCCAGCAGCGTCAGCCCGACCAGCAGCACGACGGGGATGAGCAGCGTCAGCAGCACCTGCTCGCCGTTGCGCAGCGCGAGGCGCAGCTCGGTGCCGGCCTGCGCGGCGAGCATCCGCCCGGGCGAGCCGGCGCCGGGGCGCGGGGTGAACGTGCCGGGCACGAAGGCGCCCTGCGGCGAGGAGTACATCGACGAGGTCATGCGCGCAGCTCCCGGCCGGTCAGTTCGAGGAACACGTCCTCCAGGCTGCGGCGCGCCACCTGCACGTCGTCGGCCAGCGCGCCCTGCTCGGCGCACCACGAGGTGATCACGGACAGGACAGTGGGGTTGATCCGGCCCTGCACCAGGTAGCGCCCGGCGATGGGCTCGGCGGCGCCGTAGCCGTCGGGCAGCGCGGTGCGCAGGCCGGCGAGGTCCATCCCGGGGCGGGCCCGGAACCGCAGCTCCTGCTGCTCGCCGGCGGTGAGCGCGGCGGGCGTGCCGTGGGCGACGACGCGGCCGTGGTCGACGATCACGACGTCGTCGGCCAGCGCCTCCGCCTCCTCCATGAGGTGCGTGGTGAGCAGCACGGCGACGCCGTCGCGCCGCAGCGCGGAGATGAGGTCCCAGACCAGGCGGCGGCCCTGGGGGTCCATGCCGGCGGTCGGCTCGTCGAGGAACACCAGCTCCGGGCGTCCGACGACGGCGCAGGCCAGCGCGAGGCGCTGCTGCTGCCCGCCGGACAGGCGCTTGTAGGGGGTGCGGCCGCAGGCGTCGAGGCCCAGCACCCCGGAGAGCCAGCCGACGTCGAGCGGGTGCGCCGCGCAGGCCGCGACGACCCGCAGCATCTCCCCGGCGTGCACCCCCGGGTACGCGCCGCCGCCCTGCGGCATGACGCCGATCCGGGCGCGCAGGGCGTCGGGCGCGCCGGCGGGGTCGACGCCCAGCACGCGGACCTCGCCCGCGTCGGCCCGGGCGAACCCCGTGCACACTTCGACGGTGGTGGTCTTGCCCGCCCCGTTGGGCCCCAGCAGGGCGAGCACGGACGACGGTGCCAGCTCGAGGTCGAGCCCGTCGACCGCGGTGCTCCGCCCGTAGCGCTTGACCAGGCCACGCACGGACACGGCGGGTTGCGAGCTCACACGGTGAGTCTAGAGAGGTGCCCCCCGGTCCTCCTTCGGGCGACCCGCCGGGACGTGCCCGGGCCAGGCGTCGACGTCGACGCCGGTGCGCCCGACGAGGCTGCGCCGCACCACGAGCAGGGTCAGCGCGATCACCAGCAGCCCGGCGACGATGGACATCGGGAGCTGGTAGGCGCGGAAGTTGAAGTCGGCGCCCGTGGGCGGCACGACGATCGCGAGGATGCCGGAGATGATCAGCATCGCCCGGCGGGCCTTGGGCATCGCCTTCGTCGCGGCCAGCGGGATCACGGCCCAGAGCAGGTACCAGGGGTGCACGATCGGGCTGAGCACGACGACGGCGGCCATCCCGGCCGCCATCCCGGTGATCGCGTCGAGCCGCCCGCGCAGCACGGCGAGCATCAGCCACCCGGCGAGCAGCGCCGCGAGGACGAGCCCGGCCGTCCGGGTCAGCCCGAGCACGGCGTCGGTGTGGTCGCCCAGGCCGCCGAGGATGATGCCGACCTGCCCGCCCAGCAGCCCGAAGTCGGTGGAGATCGACAGCCAGCTGCGGATCAGGCTGGGCGCGTCGAGGGCGTCGAGCCAGGCCAGCCCGAGGCCGGTGCCGATCCCGAACGCGGCGTAGACCAGGACGGCGATGCCGGTGTAGAGGGCGGTGGCGACGGCGACGTCGCGCACCCGCCCGCCGCGCCGGCGCGCCCACTCGATGCCCAGGAAGCCCAGCGCGAGCAGCGCCGGGAGCTTGACCGCCGAGGCCAGCACGATCAGCACCCCGCCGGCCAGCAGGTGGGGGTCCCACCAGCGGTCGCCGGCGCGCAGGCCGACCTCGAACCCGACGAGCATCAGCCCGACCATGAGCGACTCGTTGTGCATGCCGCTGACGAGGTGGAACAGCACGAGGGGGTTGGCCGCGCCGAGCCACATCGCCAGGCCGACGTCGAGCCCGCAGCGCCGCGCCAGCTTGGGCAGCACCCAGACGATCATGGCGACGCCGAGCAGCGCCAGCGCCCGGTGCGCGAACACCCCGGCGACGATGTCGTTGCCGGTGAGGGCGGTGATGCCGCGGCCGAGGACCAGGAAGAACGGGCCGTAGGGGGCGCCGGTGTCGCGCCAGATCGTGGGGATGGAGCGCACCAGCGGGTCGTCGACGCCGAACGCCTCGGCCGGGCCGAGCGTGTAGGGGTCGAGACCGCGGGCCAGCGTCGCGCTCTGGGCGAGGTAGCTGTAGACGTCGCGGGAGAACAGCGGCGGGGCCAGGGCCAGCGGGATGGCCCACAGCACGGCGGTGCGCGCCAGCTGGGTGCGGTCCGGCGCCGGGGCCACCGCGCCGTTCGCGCGCAGCATCTTGCCGATCCACAGCCACGCCAGCACGACCATGCCGATCCCGGCGTAGGTGACGGCGATGGCGACCGTGGCGTTGCGGCTGGGCAGGCTGAGCACCCGGATGCCGAACAGGGGGTTCGGGACGGGCAGCGCGCCGGACCCGAGCGCCCCGCCCGCCATGAGCAGCGAGCCGACCAGACCGAACAGCCGGGCGGTGCGGCTGGGGTCGCGCGCGGGGGCGGGAGGCGGACCGCCGGGTGCGGTCGTGGTGTCCACCCCCGGTGCGGTCATGGCCGGAGCGTATCGAGGGGGTCCGGGAGTGAAGCGCCTCACCCGTGGAGGGGGTGCCTTTGCCGTCTCCGGGCATATACGCAACACTGGTGTTGTGAAAAGCACCGGAACGCCCCTCGACGGGCACCTGCCCGCAGACGGGCGAACCCGGGAGTCCGTCGCGCGCCTGCTGATGGAGCAGGGCCCGATCGTCGCGGCGGACGTCGCGGCTCGTCTGGGCCTGTCCTCCCCGGCGGTGCGCCGGCACCTCGACGCGCTGATCGCCGACGGCGAGGCCGAGGTCCGCGACGCCCCCCGCCGGGGCCCGCGCGGCCGCGGCCGTCCGGCGCGGGAGTACCTGCTCACCGACTCCGGCCGGGCCCGGTTCGGGCACGGCTACGACGACCTCGCGGTCGCCGCGCTGCGCTACCTGGTCGAGCACGGTGGTCCCGACGCCGTCGAGGGCTTCGCGCAGAGCCGCGTCGAGCAGCTGCTCGGCGACGGCGTCGCGAAGGTCGAGGCGGCACACGGCTCCGGCGCGCGGGTCCAGGCGCTGGCCGACGTGCTCACCGCACGGGGCTACGCCGCACAGGCCCGCGACGGCGGGCACGGCGTGCAGCTGTGCCAGCACCACTGCCCGGTCGCCCACGTGGCGGCCGAGTTCCCGGCGCTGTGCGAGGCGGAGACCCACGCCTTCGCGGAGCTGCTGGGCACGCACGTGCAGCGGCTCGCCACCATCGCCCGCGGTGACTCCGCGTGCACCACGCACATCCCGCTGGACCTTCCCGAGGTCCGGCGGATGAACACCACCACGACTCCGGGGCCGCGCCCCGGGGCAACGATCCCGAGAGGGAGGCAGTCCGAATGACGACCGCTCCTGAAGCACTCACCCAGGAGGAGACGCTCGCGACGCTCGGCCGCTACGACTTCGGCTGGGCCGATCCGGACGCCGCCGGCGCCACGGCCCGTCGCGGTCTGTCCGCGGACGTCGTCGCCGACATCTCCGCGCTCAAGTCCGAGCCGCAGTGGATGCTCGACTTCCGCCTCAAGGCCCTCGACATGTTCGAGAAGAAGCCGATGCCGCGCTGGGGCTCCGACCTCTCGGGCATCGACTTCGACAACATCAAGTACTTCGTGCGCTCGTCGGAGAAGCAGGCCGCCACCTGGGACGACCTGCCCGCCGACATCAAGAACACCTACGACAAGCTGGGCATCCCGGAGGCCGAGAAGGCCCGCCTGGTGTCCGGTGTCGCGGCGCAGTACGAGTCCGAGGTCGTCTACCACTCGATCCGCGAGGACCTCGAGGAGCAGGGCGTCATCTTCCTCGACACCGACACGGCGCTGAAGGAGCACCCGGAGATGTTCCGGGAGTACTTCGGCTCGGTGATCCCGTCGGGTGACAACAAGTTCTCCGCGCTGAACTCCGCGGTGTGGTCGGGCGGCTCGTTCATCTACGTCCCGCCGGGCGTGCACGTCGACATCCCGCTGCAGGCCTACTTCCGGATCAACACCGAGAACATGGGCCAGTTCGAGCGCACGCTGATCATCGTCGACGAGGGTGCCTACGTGCACTACGTCGAGGGCTGCACGGCGCCGATCTACAGCTCCGACTCGCTGCACTCCGCGGTCGTCGAGATCATCGTGAAGAAGGGCGGCCGCTGCCGCTACACGACGATCCAGAACTGGTCGAACAACGTCTACAACCTGGTCACCAAGCGGGCCAAGGCCGAGGCCGGCGCCACCATGGAGTGGGTCGACGGCAACCTGGGCTCCAAGGTCACCATGAAGTACCCGGCCGTCATGCTGATGGGCGAGTACGCCAAGGGCGAGGTCCTCTCGATCGCGTTCGCGGGCGAGGGCCAGCACCAGGACGCCGGCGCGAAGATGACGCACCTGGCGCCGCACACGTCGTCGACGATCATCTCGAAGTCGGTCGCGCGCGGTGGCGGACGCACCTCCTACCGCGGGCTCGTCCGGGTCAACCCGAACGCGCACCACTCGCGGTCCACCGTGAAGTGCGACGCGCTGCTCGTCGACACGATCAGCCGGTCCGACACCTACCCCTACGTCGACGTCCGCAACGACGACGTCTCGATGGGGCACGAGGCCACGGTCTCGAAGGTCAGCGAGGACCAGCTGTTCTACCTGATGAGCCGCGGGCTCACCGAGGACGAGGCCATGGCCATGGTCGTGCGCGGGTTCGTCGAGCCCATCGCCCGCGAGCTGCCCATGGAGTACGCACTGGAACTCAACCGGCTCATCGAGCTGCAGATGGAGGGCAGTGTTGGATGAGCGAGGGTCGGATGACTGAAACGATTGCCGGCCTCGCCCCCGAGCTGGCCGGCGCCAAGAAGGGCATGGGCTCCAAGCCCCTGGCCAGCGCGAGCGAGCGCTTCACCTCCTACGACGTGGCGGCCTTCGAGGTCCCCAGCGGTCGTGAGGAGAACTGGCGGTTCACGCCGAAGCGCCGCCTGCGCGGGCTGTGGGAGACCACGGAGTTCTCGGCCGCGCCCGAGGTCGTCGTCAGCGACGGCGCCTCGGTCGAGACCGTCGGCCGCGACGACGCGCGCATCGGCGAGGGCGGCATCCCCGCCGACCGCATCGCCGCGGCGGCCTGGTCGGGCTTCGACCGCGCCACCGTCGTCACGCTCGACGGCACCCCCGAGCCGGTCACCGTCACGGTGACCGGGCCCGGGGAGGGCGTCGTGGCCGCCGGTCACGTGCAGATCCGCACCACCCCGCACACCGTCGCCACGGTCGTCGTGGTCAACCGGGGCTCGGGCACGCTGGCCGACAACCTCGAGGTCGTCGTCGCCGACGGGTCGACGCTGCACCTGGTGGTCACCGAGGAGTGGGCCGACGACGCCGTGCACGCGGGCGCCCACCACTTCTCGGTCGGCCGCGACGCCACCCTGCGCGCCGTCGCGGTGCAGCTGGGCGGTGACCTGGTGCGCATCGTGTCCACGGTCAACTACCGCGGCCCCGGCGGCGACGCCGAGCTGCTGGGCCTGGGCTACGCCGACGCCGAGCAGCACCTCGAGCAGCGCCTGCTCGTCGACCACGGCGTCTCCCACTGCCGCAGCAACGTGCTCTACAAGAACGCGCTGCAGGGCACGGGCGCGCACACCGTCTGGATCGGCGACGTGCTGATCCGCGCGGCCGCCGAGAGCACCGAGACGTTCGAGTTCAACCGCAACCTCGTGCTCACCCCCGGCGCCCGCGCCGACTCGGTGCCGAACCTGGAGATCGAGACCGGCGAGATCGTCAGCGCCGGCCACGCCAGCGCCACGGGCCGCTTCGACGACGAGCAGCTGTTCTACCTGCAGAGCCGCGGCATCCCCGAGGACGCGGCCCGCCGGCTCGTCGTCCGCGGCTTCTTCGGCGAGATCCTGTCCAAGATCACCCTCCCGGACCTGCGTGAGCGGCTCGAAGCCCTCGTCGAGGCCGAGCTCGCCGTCACCGGCGTCTGACACCACCACCACGGAGCACACTCACATGTCCACCTTGGAGATCAAGGACCTGCACGTCTCGATCGCGGTCGACGGCGGCACCAAGGAGATCCTCACGGGGGTCGACCTGACGATCAACGCGGGCGAGACCCACGCGATCATGGGCCCCAACGGCTCGGGCAAGTCGACGCTCGCGTACGCGATCGCCGGCCACCCCAAGTACGAGGTCACCTCGGGCGAGATCCTGCTCGACGGCGCCGACGTGCTGGCGATGACCGTCGACGAGCGCGCCCGCGCGGGCCTGTTCCTCGCGATGCAGTACCCGGTCGAGGTCCCCGGCGTGTCCACGGCCAACTTTCTGCGCTCCGCGGCCACCGCGGTCCGCGGCGAGGCGCCGAAGCTGCGCACCTGGGTCAAGGAGGTCAAGACCGCCATGGCCGACCTCGAGATCGACGCGGCCTTCGCCGAGCGCAACGTCAACGAGGGCTTCTCGGGCGGTGAGAAGAAGCGCCAGGAGGTGCTCCAGCTCTCGCTGCTCAAGCCGAAGTTCGCGGTGCTCGACGAGACCGACTCCGGCCTCGACGTCGACGCCCTGCGCGTCGTCTCCGCGGGCGTCAACCGCTACCGCGAGGGCGGCGAGACCGGCGTCCTGCTGATCACGCACTACACGCGGATCCTGCAGCACATCCACCCCGACGTCGTCCACGTCTTCGCCGGCGGCAAGGTCGTCGAGTCCGGCGGCCCCGAGCTCGCCGACGAGCTGGAGAAGAACGGGTACGTGCGCTTCACCCAGCCGGCGTCGGTCTGACGGGCGACGGTCTGATGGACGTCACGAAGATCCGGGCGGACTTCCCGATCCTCGCGCGCACCGTGCGCGGGGGTCGGCCGCTGGTCTACCTCGACTCGGGGGCCACCGCGCAGCGCCCGCGCCAGGTGCTCGACGCCGAGCGCAGCTTCCTGGAGCAGCACAACGCGGCGGTGCACCGCGGTGCGCACCAGCTCGCCGAGGAGGCCACCGACGCCTACGAGTCGGCCCGCGCGCGGATCGCCGCGTTCGTCGGCGCCGACCCGGGCGAGGTCGTCTTCGTCAAGAACGCCACCGAGGGCATCAACCTCGTGGCGTACGCGATGGGCAACGCCGCGGGCTTCCCCGGCGCGGAGCGCTTCGAGATCGGCCCGGGCGACGAGATCGTCGTCACCGACCTCGAGCACCACGCCAACCTCGTGCCCTGGCAGGAGCTGTGCCGGCGCACCGGTGCCGTGCTCAAGTGGTTCCAGGTGGGTGACGACGGCCGGCTCGACCTCGGCAGTGGTTCCGACGGTGGGGACCCGATCACCGAGCGCACGAAGATCGTCGCGTTCGCGCACCAGTCCAACGTGCTCGGCACGATCCTGCCGGTGGCGGAGCTGTCGCGCCGCGCGCGGGCGGTCGGCGCGCTGGTCCTGCTCGACGCGTGCCAGTCGGTGCCGCACATGCCGGTCAACCTCACCGAGCTCGACGTCGACTTCGCCGTGTTCTCCGGGCACAAGATGCTCGGTCCGTCCGGGGTCGGCGTGCTCTACGGCCGCGCGGAGCTCCTCGCCGCGATGCCCCCGTTCCTGACCGGCGGGTCGATGATCGAGATGGTGCGGATGGAGGGGTCGACCTACGCCCCGCCGCCGCAGCGCTTCGAGGCCGGGGTGCCGATGACGTCGCAGGCCGTGGGCCTGGCGGCGGCCGTCGACTACCTCACCGAGATCGGCATGGACGCGGTGCACGCGCACGAGCAGGAGCTCACCGCGCTGGCGATCGAGGGGCTGTCGTCGGTCCCCGGCGTCCGGGTGATCGGCCCGGCCACCACCGACGACCGCGGCGGGGCCGTCGCGTTCGTCGTCGACGGCGTGCACGCGCACGACGTCGGCCAGGTCCTCGACGACCGCGGCGTCGCGATCCGCGTCGGCCACCACTGCGCGTGGCCGCTGCACCGCCGCTTCGGCGTGGCCGCCACGGCCCGCGCGTCGTTCCACGTCTACAACACCCCCGAGGAGGTCACCGCGCTGGTCGACGGCGTGCGGGCCGCCCGGGAGTTCTTCGGAGTGGCCTGAGATGCAGCTGGAGCAGATGTACCAGGAGATCATCCTGGACCACTACCGCACGCCGCACGGCGCCGGACTGCGCGAGCCGTTCGACGCCGAGTCGTTCCAGATCAACCCGACCTGCGGCGACGAGATCACGCTGCGCGTGAAGCTCGACGGCGACACGGTCGCGGAGGTCTCGCACGACACGCTGGGGTGCTCGATCAGCCAGGCGTCGGCGTCGGTGCTCACCGACCTCGTCGTCGGGCGGTCGGTGGGCGACTCGATGAAGATCCTGCAGGCGTTCCAGGAGATGACGCAGGGGCGCGGCAAGGTCGAGCCCGACGAGGACGTGCTCGGTGACGGCGTCGCGTTCGCCGGCGTCGCGAAGTACCCGGCGCGCGTCAAGTGCGCGCTGCTGGGCTGGATGGCGTTCAAGGACGCCGTCGTCCGCACGGAAGGGGAGAAAGCGTGAGCGAGACCGACGAGACCGTCGTCCGGGGTGCCGCCGGCATGCCCGAGCCGCCCGCGCCCGCCGCGGGCCCGTCGATCGACGACCTCGAGGAGGCCATGCGCGACGTGGTCGACCCCGAGCTCGGCATCAACGTCGTCGACCTGGGCCTGGTGTACGGGATCCAGGCCGTCGACGGCGTGGCCACGATCGACATGACGCTGACGAGCGCGGCCTGCCCGCTGACCGACGTCATCGAGGAGCAGACCCGCTCCGCGCTGACCGGTGGCGGCCAGGGCGGCCTGGTCGACGACATCAAGATCAACTGGGTCTGGATGCCGCCGTGGGGCCCGGACAAGATCACCGAGGACGGCCGCGAGCAGCTGCGCGCCCTCGGCTTCCGCGTCTGATCCGCGTCGGCTGAGGTGACCCCGGCGTCCGGCGTGCGGCTGGGGGCGATGCTCCGGCGGGAGGTCCCGCCGGAGCACACGGTCGCGTACGCGCGGGGCGTCGAGGCGCTGGGCTTCGACGAGCTGTGGCTCGTCGAGGACTGCTTCTACGCCGGCGCGGTCGCCGCGGGCGCGGTCGCGCTCGCGGCCACCGAGCGGATCGAGGTCGGCCTCGGGGTCCTGCCAGCCGTGTTCCGCAACCCGGCCGCCACCGCGCTCGAGGTGGCCGCCCTGGCCCGCATGTTCCCCGGGCGGCTGCGGCCCGGGCTGGGCCACGGCGTCACGGGGTGGATGCGGCAGATCGGCGCGTTCCCGTCGTCGCAGCTCGCGGCGCTGGAGGAGACCACGTCGGCGCTGCGGGCGCTGCTGCGCGGGGAGCGGGTCACCGTCGACGGGCGGCACGTGCACCTCGACGACGTGGTCCTGGAGTTCCCGCCGCCGGTCGTGCCGCCGGTGGCCACCGGCGTGCGCGGGCCGCGGTCGCTGCGGGTGTCGGGGCGGGTCGCCGACGGCACGGTCCTGACCGAGCTGTCCGTGCCGTCCTACGTCCGGTGGGCGCGGGAGCGGATCGACGAGGGCCGCGCCGAGGCCGGCCGCACCGACCCCCACCACCTCACCGTCTACGCCTACGCGGCGCCCGACCGCGCGGCCCTGCTCCCGCTCGTCGCCGACGGCCTGCGCGGCGGCGGGGGGGCGGGGCAGTGGGGGGAGCTGGCCGACCCGATCGCGTCCTGGCGCGAGGCCGGCGGGTCGGGGGACCTGCCCGACGCCTGGCTCGACGCGTTGACGGTGTCGGGTGACGGGGCCCGGGGGTCTCTCGCGGCACTGGTGGAGGCCGGCGCTGATTCGGTCGTGCTGATCCCGGCGGCGGAGGACCCGGACGATGCGCTCGCGGAGCTGGGTGCCCTGCGGTCCGTGTTGAGCTGAGGCCGGTACTCCGGTTCTTGCGGTCCGCTGAGTCCGATGGGTGGCGGCCGCTGAGCGCTCTCGTGTTCCGCGGAACGCGGCTTGCCGCGTTCGGTTCCGCCGGTGCTGCCGGGTGGTCGTGCGTTCCGCGGAACGCTCCTCGGCGGGGCCGGTACCCGGCGCGACCGGGCGGTCGTGCGTTCCGCGGAACTCTGCTCGCCGGGGCTGGTACCCGGCGCTGCCTGGCGTTCCTGCGTTCCGCGGAACGCGCGGTTCGCGGGGTTCGAGTTACCGCGCGCCGGGCGCTCGTGCGCTCCGCGGAACGCGACCGGAGCGCCGGCCGCTGGCACCGGTACTCAGCCCGAGGGGCGAGCAGCGCTCCGAAGTGTTCCGCGGAACGCGCAGGCGGGTGATCACCGCCAGCCGTACCTCACGGTCGTCGAGCCGGCCGTGGCGTGCGGGACGCGGCGATCACCGCTGCCATAGCAGGGGGTGATTGCCCGTCCGCCGCACCTCACGGTCGTGCCGCGGACCGTCAGGTGCGGTCGGCAGCGATCGCCGGCCGTCGGTGCAGCGCTGGACCGGTGCGCGTTCCGCGGAACGCAGCTGGCCGAGGCGGCGCGGGCACGGGAGCGTTCCGCGGAACGCGCAGGCTCGGTCTCACTGCCGGCCGCACCTCACGGTCATCGAGCCGGCCATGGCGTGCGGTACGCGGCGATCACCACCGCTGCAGCAGCGGGTGATCGCCGTCCGCCGCACCTCACGGCCGTGCCGCGGACCGTCAGGTGCGGACGGCGGCGATCACCAACCCGCGGTGCCACCCCGGAGACCCGGTGCGCGTTCCGCGGAACGCGGTCGGCGCGGGTACTGCGTGTGCGGGCGTGCGGAGCGGCAGGCGGACAGCGTTCCGCGGAACGCACGGAACCGCGGTGCCACCCCGGACACCGGCCGGCGCGCGTTCCGCGGAACGCGCACCGGCCGGAGTCGCCGCGGGCACGGCTGCGTTCCGCGGAACGCACCGCACCGGTGGCCCACCCACCAGGGGTCACCGGCGCGGTGCCGTCAGGGCTGGACCGCGTTCGCCCGGATCACGTCGGCGTAGAACAGGGCGCTGTCCTTGACCGTGCGCTCCTGCGTGTCGTAGTCGACGTGCACGATCCCGAAGCGCTTCCCGTACCCCCAGGCCCACTCGAAGTTGTCGAGCAGCGACCACACGCAGTACCCGATCACCGGCGCCCCCGCGGCGATCGCGGCGTGCACGGCGGCGATGTGGGTGCGCAGGTACTCGCGGCGGTCGGGGTCGGCGACCCGGCCGTCCGCCCCCACGACGTCGGGGAACGCGGCCCCGTTCTCGGTGACCATCAGCTCCAGGCCCGGGTGCTCGCGCGCCATCCGGACCAGCAGCTCGGTCATGCCGCGGGGGTCGATGCCCCAGCCCATGTCGGTCTTGCGGCCCGGGCGGCGCGGGAACTCGACGTCCTCGCACGCGATCCAGGGGCTCGCGGCCCCGTCGCCGTGGCCGTCGGCGTACTCCTTGGGCCGCTCGCGCGTCCAGTGCCGCACGACGGTGGGGGAGTAGTAGTTGACGCCGAGCACGTCGACGCCCCCCGCCGCGATGACGTCGAGGTCACCGGGCCGGACGAAGCCCCAGTCGGTGACGGACGCGGTGTCGACGAGGACGTCGGAGGGGTAGGTCCCGTGCAGCAGCGGGTCGAGGAAGACCCGGTTCTGCAGGCCGTCGACGCGGCGGGCGGCGTCGACGTCACGGGCCGACGGGGTCTCCGGTCGCACCCACACGAGGTTGAGGCTGATCGACACCCGGGCGTCCGGGACGGCGCGGCGGACCGCGGCCGCGCCGAGGCCGTGGGCCAGGTTGAGGTGGTGCACCGCGGCGAGCGCGGCGGCGTCCTCGGTGCGGCCCGGGGCGTGGACCCCGCTGGCGTAGCCGAGGTAGGCGGTGCACCACGGCTCGTTGAGCGTGATGAACAGCCGCACCCGGTCGCCCAGCGCGGCGGCGACGACCCCGGCGTACTCGCCGAACCGCTCCGCCGTGCTCCGCGACGCCCAGCCGCCCGCGTCCTCCAGGGCCTGCGGCAGGTCCCAGTGGTAGAGCGTGACGGCCGGGGTGATGCCCGCGGCCAGCAGCGCGTCGACCAAGCCGGAGTAGAACGCGACGCCCTCGGCGTTGACCGGCCCCAGCCCGTCGGCGGTGACCTGCGGCGTGATCCGCGACCAGGACACCGAGAACCGGTAGGAGGTGAGCCCGAGCCGTTTCATGAGCGCGACGTCGTCGCGGAAGCGGTGGTAGTGGTCGTCGGCGACGTCCCCGGTGTCGCCGCCCGCGATCCGGCCGGGCGTGTGGGCGTAGGTGTCCCAGATCGACGGGGTGCGCCCGCCCTCCGCGACGGCGCCCTCGATCTGGTACGCCGCGGTGGCCGAGCCCCAGAGGAACCCGGGAGGGAACGTGAGCGGCAGGGTCGTCGGCTGGGCTTGCGTGGTGGTCACACCGGTCATCCCTTCACGGCGCCGGCGATGATGCCGCCGACGATCTGACGGCCCAGCAGGAGGAAGACCACGATCACCGGCAGCGTCCCGACGAGCGTGCCCGCCATGATCACCGAGGTGTCCGGGACGTACCCGCTGCCGAGGTTGTTGAGGGCCACCTGCACGGTGGGGTTGGAGGAGTTGAGCGTGATGACGGGCCAGAAGAAGTCGTTCCAGGCCGTCATGAACGTGAGCATCGCGAGCACCGCCATGCCCGGGCGGGCGATCGGCAGGACGATCGACCAGAAGGTCCGCAGCGACGTGGCGCCGTCGACCTTGGCCGCGTCCAGGAGCTCGTCGGGCAGCGTCTGGATCAGGTACTGGCGCATGAAGAACACCCCGAAGCACTGCACCAGCGACGGCAGGATCACCGAGCTGAGGTCGCCGGCCAGGCCGAGGGTCGCCATGAGCGCGTAGAGCGGGACGACGCCGAGGCTCGGCGGGATCATCATCGTGCCCAGCGCGATCCCGAACAGGACGTTGCGCCCGCGGAAGCGCATCTTGGCGAACGCGAACCCGGCCAGCGTGCACAGCAGCACCGTGCTGACGGTGATCACACCGGAGACGATCATGGAGTTCATCAGGGCGAGCCCGATGTCCTGGGACTCGACCGCCTTGACGATGTTGGACCACAGGTCCGGCCCCGGCAGCAGCGGCGGCGGGGTCTGGTTCATCTCCGCCATCGGCCGGCTGGCCGCGACGATCATGTAGTAGAAGGGGACGAGGAAGACGAACGCGGTGAGCGCCAGCAGGACGTAGGCGAGCCAGCCCGCGGAGTCGTTGCGCCGCAGCCGCTTCCGCGACGACGACGCCGCGACGACCGTCACCGGCGGGCGTTCCAGGGTGGCCGTCACGGCTGCCTCCGCCTCGTGATCGCGGTGTTGACCAGCACCAGCACGATGATCAGCAGGAACGTCACCCAGGCGACGGTGGCGGCGCGGCCGAGGCTGCCGTAGGTCCAGCCCTGCTGGTACATGAACAGGCCGAGCGTCTGGTACTGGCCCAGCGCGCCGCCGTCGGGCTGGCCGCCGCCGAAGATCAGCGGCTCGCCGAAGAGCTGGCTCGCGCCGATCGTCGAGACGACGGCGGTGAACAGGATCGTCGGCCGGAGCCCGGGCAGCGTGACGTGGCGGAACTGCTGCCAGCGGCTGGCGCCGTCGAGCGCGGCGGCCTCGTAGAGGTCCTGGCTGATCGACTGCATGCCGGCCAGGTAGATCAGCGCGTTGTAGCCCGTCCAGCGCCAGATGACGATGATCGAGATGGCGAGCTGCGCGGTCCAGTCGCCGTTGCGCCAGTCGACCGCGTCGACCCCGACGACGCCGAGCAGCCAGTTGACGGCACCGGCGTCGCGCCCGAACAGCTGCGCGAAGACCAGCGCCGCGGCCGCCACCGAGGTGGCGTACGGCATGATCATCGCGACGCGGAAGAACGTGCGGCCGCGCATGCGGTAGTTCAGCAGGTGCGCGAGGCCCAGGGCGATCATGAGCTGCGGCACCGTCGAGAGGACGCCGATGGTGAACGTCTTCCACAGCGAGTTGTAGAAGTCGGGGTTGGAGAACAGCCAGACGTAGTTCTCCAGTCCGAGCCACTTCATCTCGGAGCCGAGCTTGTAGGAGTGCAGGCTGATCCAGGCGGTCTGGACCAGCGGGAACAGACCGAACGCGGCGAAGAGCAGGAAGAACGGGGCCACGTAGACGTAGGGCGCGGTGCGCTCCTCGGCCTGGAAGAGCCGGGTGCGCCAGGAGCGGCGTGGGGTCCCGGACCCCGGGGGCGGCGTGCGCTCCCCGGGGACCGGGCGTGCGGGGGTGGAGATCGACACGGAGGTCAGCTCACCTGGTTCGAGACGGTGCTCAGCGCGGAGTTCCAGGCGTCGGCCGGCGCGACGCCGTTGGCCTCCACCGACAGCAGGGCCTCCACCATGGCGCTCTTGATGACGCCGTCCTCCGGGCCGAGGATCTGCACCGGGGCGTTGGCGGTCGAGGTGGAGAAGATCTGGCCGATCGGGGCGCCGTTGAACCACGGGTCGGTCGCGTCGGCGACCATCTCGATGCCGCCGGTCGTCGACGGGAAGTTGCCGGCGGAGGCGAAGACCTCGGCCTGGCGCTCCGGGGCGGTGAGCCAGGCGATCAGCTCGGCGGCCTCCTCGACGTTCTCGCTGGAGGCGGGGATGCCCAGGTAGGCGCCGCCCCAGTTGCCGCCGGCACCGCCGGGCAGCGTCGTGACGTTCCACAGGCCCGAGCCGGCGTCGCCGGCCTTGCCCTTGATGTAGCCGATCATCCACGAGGGGCAGGCGATGGTGGCGAAGCTGCCGGAGGCGAAGCCCGCGTCCCAGCCCGGGTCGACGAACTGCTCCAGGCGTGCGGTGAGCCCGGCCTGGCCGGCCGCCGCTGCGGTGTCGAACGCGGCGCGGACGGCGGGGTTGGAGTCGTGCACCAGGGTGCCCGCCTGGTCGTAGTAGATCGTCTGCTCGGTGGAGACGATCGCGTTGTAGAACCCGCCCGCGGAGTCCATCCACGCGCTGCCCGCGGGAGCGGCCGCCTGGTACTCGCGGCCCAGGGCCACGTAGTCCTCCCAGCTCGTCATCCGGGCCGACAGGGCCGCGGGCTCGGTGGGCAGGCCGGCCTGGGCGAGCAGGTCGCTGCGGTAGCAGATGCCCATCGGGCCGATGTCGGTGCCGAGGCCCAGGACGGCGCCGTCGGGGGTGGTGGCCGCCGGCTCCTTCCACTCGACGTAGTTGCCGATCGAGCCGGCGGCCGGCGTGTTGCGCAGGTCCGTCCACAGCTCGGCCTGGTTGGCGACGACGTCGGCGATGCGCGCGACCTCGATGCCCTGGATGTCGGCGACGCCGCTGCCCGAGGCGAGGCGCGTCTGCAGCGCGGGCCAGTACTTGTCCTCGCCCTGCGTGGACTCGTAGGTGATGGTGACGCCGGGGTGCTCGGCCTCGTAGCGGTCGAACAGGCCGAGCTCCTCGTAGCCGAACGTGCCGAAGAGGCTGACGGTCAGCTCGGTGGTGCCGTCGTCGGCGGCCGCGCCACCGCCCCCGCCGCAGGCGGCGAGGAGCAGCGTGCCGGCCACCGCGGCGGCGAGGGTCGTGCGTGCGGTCCGCACCCGAGTGGTCCTCGGGGTGGTGCGGGGGGTCGTGGTCATGCGATGTCCTCCAGGCCCGGCGTCGTCGTCGGCGATAGGGGCGTCTCTGTGAGAGCGCGCTCACACCGTGAGGAGGAGAGTGGCCCCCTCGCGGTGAGATGTCAAGAGAGCGCTCTCACGAGGTGGTGGACGGGGAAGGGCCGGGCTCACGCGGAGGCGCGCCGGACGATCTCCGTCGGCAGGATCACCGGCGCCTGCGGCTCGCCGCCGTGGGTGATCTGGTCGAGCAGCAGCGTGGCCAGCGTGCGGCCCATCTCGACCATCGGCTGGCGCACCGTCGTGAGCGGGGGCTGCGCGGACACGGCGATCGCGGAGTCGTCGAAGCCGACCACGGCGACGTCCTCGGGCACGCGCCTGCCCGCCTCCCGCACCGCCTGCAGCGCACCCACCGCCATCAGGTCGTTCGCGGCGAACACGGCGTCGATCAGGGGGTCGGCGGCGAGCAGGTCGGCCATCGCGCGGCGGCCCCCGACGATGCTGAAGTCGCCGTCGGCGCTGCCCGCGTCGACGACGTCGTGGGCGGCGAGCTCGGCCCGGAACCCGTCGACGCGGTCGACCGAGGCGGCCATGTCGAGCGGGCCGGTGATCGTCGCGATCCGCCTGCGGCCCTGCTGGGCCAGCAGCCGGACGGCCGCCATCGCCCCGCCCACGTTGTCGGCGTCGACGTAGGTGAGCGGCGTGCGGGCCTGGTGGGCGAACGGGCGCCCGGAGAGCACCACGGGCACGCCGGCGTCCTGCAGGCGGCGGGGGAGCGGGTCGTCGCCGTGCAGGGAGACCAGGATCGCGCCGTCGAGGTGACCGCCCAGCGCGAAGCGCTCGAAGCGCTGGCGCTCGGTGTCGTCGCCGCTGACGACGGCGAACACGAGCTGCATGTCGTGGCGGGCGACCACACCGTGCGCGCCGTGCAGGACCTGCGAGAAGTAGGGGTCGGCGAAGAACCGGTCTTCGGACTCCGCGACGACGAACGCGATCGAGTCGCTGCGCCGCGTCATGAGCGAGCGGGCGGCGCGGTTGGTGACGTAGTGCAGCTCGGCGGCGGCGGCCAGCACGGCGTCACGCGCCCGCGGACCCACCTTGGTGGAACCCGACAGCACCCGGCCCGCGGTCGCCCGCGACACCCCGGCCAGCGCGGCCACCGACTCCAGCGTGGGCGCCCCGCGCCCGTCCCGCCCCGACATCCGCCCTCCGGTCCACACAGGTGCCGCCCGGCACCGCCGGGCTCATCGTCGCAGGTGCGGTCCCGGACCCGGGCTCAGGTCACGCGGGCGTCGTGGCTGTAGACGTTCATCGTCTCCCCGCGCAGGAACCCGACGAGCGTGACACCCGCGTCCTGGGCCAGCTCGACGGCGAGCGAGCTGGGCGCCGACACCGCGCTGAGCAGCGGCACCCCGGCCATCACGGCCTTCTGCACCAGCTCGAACGACGCCCGCCCCGACACCATGAGCACCGTGCCGGCGGCGGGGACGCGGTCCTGGAGCAGCGCCCAGCCGAGCACCTTGTCGACGGCGTTGTGCCGGCCGACGTCCTCGCGCGCCACGAGCAGCTCCCCGTCGGCGGTGAACAGGCCGGCGCCGTGCAGGCCGCCGGTGGAGTCGAACAGCTTCTGCGCGCCGCGCAGGGCGTCGGGGAGGGCGCTGAGCACGGCGGGCGTGACCACCAGCGGGTCGGCGGCGGGGGAGAAGCGGGTCTTGAGCCGCACCGCGTCGAGGCTCGCCTTGCCGCAGACCCCGCACGACGACGTCGTGTAGAAGTTGCGCTCCAGGCTCGCGTCCGGCGGCTCGACGCCCGCGGCCAGTGCGATGTCGAGGACGTTGTAGGTGTTGCGGCCGTCGTCGTCGAAGGAGTCGCAGTAGCGCGCGGTGAGCACGTCGGACGCCGAGCCGAGCACGCCCTCGGTGAGCAGGAACCCGTGCGCGAGCTCGACGTCGTGCCCGGGCGTGCGCATCGTGACCGACAGCGGCTTCCCGTCGACGCGCAGCTCGAGGGGCTCCTCGGCGGCGAGGGTGTCGAGCGTGCGCCGTCGACCGTCCGGCCCGATCCGCACGACCGGCCTGCGGACGCTCAGTCGCCCCATCAGCGCACCCTTCTCCCCGTCTCCGCGCACGAGTACCCACCGAGGGCCTCGATCCCACCCCGGAACGCCGGGTCGTCGAGCAGCGCCCACAGCGGCGCGAGCAGCGGGTCGTCCAGCGCGTCGGCGCGGACCACCAGGTCGTAGGGCTCCTGCGCGACCGGCACGAAGTCCAGGCCGAACGCGCGGGCGGCGGCGAGGATGCCCATGCCCGCGTCGGCGCGCCCGGCGGCGACCGCGGCGGCCACCGCGAGGTGCGTGTGCTCCTCGCGGGCGTACCCCGGCACCGCCGACGGGTCGACGCCGCGCGCGCCCAGCTCGTGGTCGAGCAGGGCGCGGGTGCCGGCGCCGCGCTGGCGGTTGACGTAGCGCAGCCCGGGCCGGACCAGGTCGTCGATGCCGGTCAGCCCCAGCGGGTTGCCCGGCGCGACGATCAGGCCCTGGTCGCGGTGCACGAGGCGGACGACGGCGACGTCGAGGTCGCCCAGCAGGCGGTCGACGTAGGGCAGCGTGTACGCGCCGGTCGCCGGGTCGAGCAGGTGCGACCCGGCGAGGTGGCACAGCCCGTCGCGCAGTGCGACCAGCCCGCCGAGCGACCCGACGTTGGACGAGGCGAGCGTGAGCAGCGGGTCGGCGGAGCGCAGCGCGGAGGCGGCCATGTCGAGGACCAGGTCGTGCGAGCCGATGGCGACGATCGTCCGCGCGATCTCCGCGAGGCCGCGCAGCAGCTCCACCCGCACCCGCTCGCCCGCGTGGTGGCCCTCCACCCCGGCCGGCACGACGAGCAGCCCGTCGGCGCGCACCAGCGAGGTGAGCACCCCGGCGCCGCGGGGCAGCGGGGTGGCGACGACCTCGCCGCCGACGCGGCCCAGCCGCACGCGGACCCAGTCGTCGGACCCGATCACCGAGGCCAGCTTGCGGGCCAGGCGGGCGGTCGTCGACGGGCGCTCGCGCGGGGCGGCGCCCTCCAGCGCGGCGAGCAGCGGGAGGGCGAAGATCTCGAAGGTCAGCGCGGCCGACACGGGGTAGCCGGGCGCTCCCAGGACCGGCGTGCCGCCCTCGACCACGCCCAGGACGACCGGGTGCCCCGGGCGCACCGCCACCCCGTGCACGGCCAGCGTCCCGGCCCCGGCGACGACCCCGGCGGTGTGGTCGTCGCGCCCGGCGCTCGACCCGGCGATCAGCACGACGAGGTCGGCCCCGGCCGCCGCCGCGCGCAGCGCCGCGGTGATCCGCTCCGGGTCGTCGGGGACGATCTCCGTCGCCGCGGCCGTGCACCCGGCCTCCCGGGCCTGCGCGACCAGCATGATCGAGTTGGTGTCGAGGATCTCGCCCGGGCCGGGCTCGGTGCCGACCGGGCGGATCTCGTCGCCGGTCGGGATCACGACCACGTGCGGCCTGCGGTGCACCGCCGGGGCGACGGCCCCCGCCGCCGCGGCCGCCGCGACGTCGACGGGCCGCATCCGGTGCCCGGCCGGGAGCAGCAGCTCGGTGGCGCTGATGTCCTCGCCGATCGAGCGGACGTGCTCGTAGGGCGGCACGGCGGCGCGCAGCTCGGCCCGCCCGTCGGCGGTGTGGTGGACGTGCTCGCGCATCACCACGGCGTCGTAGCCCACGGGCATCGGGTCGCCGGTGTCGACCACGGCGAAGTCGGCGAGCAGCACCGGTGTGGTGTCGGCGGCGCCGACGGTCTCGGCCGCGCGCACCGCGATCCCGTCCATCGCGGCCGAGTCGAAGGCGGGCGAGGAGCGCACCGCCCACACCGGCTCGGCGAGGACGCGCCCGACGGCCCCGGCCACCGGTACGTGCTCGGTGCCCGTCCGCTCCGGGCACCCGGCCGCCGCGCACGCCGCCCGCCACGCCGCCGTCGCCTCGGCGGTGGGGACGTCGGAGACGAAGGGGCCGGAGCGGGTCACCGCACCGACGGTAACCGCGCCGGGGCCGCCGCCGGTCACCGGTGCAGGGTGACGATCACCTCGGTGCCCGCCGCGAGACCGGTCGCGGGCTCGGGCACCACGACGTACCCGTCGGCGCGGGTGAGCACCGACAGCAGCGCCGACGGCCCGAACACCGGGTGCGCCTCCCCGTCGCGCAGCTCGACCTGCACGACGTCGAGCCGGCCCGCCGCGGACGCGACGTCCCGGGCCAGGCGCGCCCGGGTGGCGGGCTGCGGCGGCGCGCCGGCCCCGGCGAGGCGCCACACCAGCGGCACGCCGACGAGCCCGAACACCACCAGCGCCGACAGCGGGTTGCCGGGCAGCCCGACCACCGGGACGCCGCCGCACTCCGCGAGCAGCGTCGGCTTCCCGGGCCGGATCGCGAGGCCGTGGCACCACACCTCGCCCAGCGCGGCGATCGCGCCGGCCGTCTCGTCGCGGGTGCCGACCGAGCTGCCCGCGGACACCACCACCAGGTCGGCGCGGGGCAGCACCCCGCGCAGCGCCGCGGTGAGCGCGCCCGGCTCGTCGCCCACGATCCCGGCGAGCTCCGGCACGCCCCCCGCGTCGGCCACGAGCGCGGCCAGCGCCGACGCGGTGGCGTCGCGGACCTGGCCGGGCGCCGGCTCGCGCGTCGACGGGGGCACGACCTCGTCGCCGGTGGACAGGATCACGACCCGGGGCCGCGCGTGCACGGCGATCTCCGTGACGCCCGCCGCGGCGAGCAGCCCGAGGTCGGGGGCGCGCAGGGGCCGACCGGCGCGCACCAGCACCCCGCCCGCGGCGACGTCCTCGTCGGCGCGGACCAGGCCCGCCCCGGGCGCGACCGGGCGCGTCACCTCGATCGTGCCGGGCATCGTCTCCGCGGTGTGCTCCACCATCACGACGGCGTCGGCACCCTCGGGCAGCACCCCGCCGGTGGGGATCGCGACGGCGCCGCCCGGCGGCACGGCGACGGTCGGTGCGCGGCCCATCCGCACCGCACCGGCCAGGTCGAGGTAGGAGGGCAGGCCCTCCGAGGCGCCGTAGGTGTCGGCGGCGCGCACCGCGAAGCCGTCGACGGTGGACTTCGCGAACCCGGGCAGGGCGGCGGCCGCGCGCACGGGCTCGGCCGGGACGCGGTGGCGGGCGTCGGCCGCCGCAACCGTCTCCACGGCGGTGCGACGGGCCGGGGTGAACCCGGCCAGCGCCTCGGCGACGGTGCGGGCGGTGAAGAACTCCCGCCCGCTCACCCCGTCCCCGGTGGGCACGACGCGGGACCGGTCATCGGTCGGGCTGCGCGGGCTCGCCACCGGGCTTCGGGTGGTCGCGGGCCGCGGCGCCGCCCTTGTCCAGCCCGAGCACGCTGACCACCGGGCCGAGCGCGACCTGGCCGAGGCCGCAGATGCTGGTCTTGCGCATCGCCTCCTCCAGCCGCAGGATCTGCGCGCGCTCGTCGTCGTCGAGCTCCGAGCGCCCGGCCAGCAGCTCGTGCGCCTTCGTCGACCCCACCCGGCAGGGCACGCACTTGCCGCACGACTCGTTGCGGAAGAAGCGCAGCACGTTCGTCGACGCGGCGAGCAGGTCGCTGCCCTCGGCCAGCACCACGAGCGCGCCCGAGCCGAGCATCGTGCCCGCCTCCGCGGCGCTGCCGAAGTCGAGCGCCGTGCCGAGGCGCTCGGGCCCGATGAAGTTCGACGAGGCGCCGCCGGGCTGGACGGCCCCGAGCGCGCGGCCCTCCGAGACGCCCCCGGCCAGCTCGATCAGCGCACCGACGGTGGTGCCCATCGGCACGCAGTAGACGTCGGGGCGCTCGACGTGCCCGGACACGGCGAAGAACTTCCACCCCACCGAGTCGCCGAGACCCTGGTCGGCCCACCACTGCGCGCCGCGCTGCACGATCACCGGCACGTCGGCGAAGGTCTCCACCGAGTTGATGAGGGTCGGGCGCCCGTGCAGGCCGTAGTTGCCGGGGAACGGGGGCTTGTTGCGGGGCTCGCCGCGGTGGCCCTCCATGCACTCCAGCAGCGCGGTCTCCTCGCCCAGGATGTAGCCGCCGGGGGAGACGAACACGTCCACCTGCCGCCCGGGGCCGACGAGCCCGGCCGCGCGCAGCGCGTCGATCTCCGCGCGCAGCACGTGCTCCTCGGGCCCGTACTCGTGCCGGATGAAGACCCAGCCCTCCTGCGCGTCGACGACCTCCATCGCGACGAGCAGCCCCTCCAGCACGAGGTGCGGCTGGGTGGCGAGGATCTGGCGGTCCTTGAACGTGCCGGGCTCGGACTCGTCGGCGTTGCAGATGACGTACTTCGTGGAGCCGGGCTGCGCGCCGCGGACCAGGTCCCACTTCTGCCCGGTCGGGAACCCGGCGCCGCCCATCCCGCGCAGGCCGGAGTCCTTCAGGGTCGCGATCACCGTGGCGGCGTCGACTTCCCCGTCACGCAGGGCGCGCAGGGTGGCGTAGCGCTGCGCGACGCCGGTGCCGGCCGGGTACGGGTCGTTGGGCCACGGCTCGTCGCGCTCCCGCGCGGGGGCGTCGCCGACACCGCCGGCGCGCGCCGCGGCCACGAGGTCGTCGACGTCGGACAGCGCGGCGGGCCGCTCGTTGACGGCCACCGCGGGGGCCACGTCGCAGCGGCCCAGGCAGGACACCTCGACGAGCTCGACGTCGCCCGGGTTGTCGCGGCCGCCCTCGCCGAACCGCTCGCGCAGCTCCGCGATCCGCTCCTCGCCGCCGCGCAGGAAGCAGGGCAGGTCGTGGCAGGCGTGCAGCGCCACCGCGGGCGGCGGCGACGTGCGGAAGTGCGGGTAGAACGAGACGAGCCCCTCGATCTCGTACCGGGGACGGCGGGCCTCGCGCGCCAGCTCCTCCAGCTCCTCGCGCGGCAGCCAGCCCAGGCGGGCCTGGATCGCGTTGAGCGCGGGGATCAGCGACGGGCCGGGGAACTTCCCCGCCCGCGCCTCGACCCCGGGCACCCGCCGGGCCCGCACCTCGCCGGCGCGCTCCGTGACGTCGGTCATTCAGAGAACCTCCACCTGCACGGCGCAGAACTTGAACTCGGGGATCTTGCCGAACGGGTCGACCTCGTCGATCGTCAGCAGGTTGGCCGCGGCCTCGCGGAAGTGGAACGGGATGAAGACGTTGCCCAGCTGCTCGCGGTGGCTGATCCGCACCTGCAGCTCGATCTCCCCGCGCCGCGACCGCGCCCGCACCCGCTGCCCGTGCGCCATCCCGCGCTCGGCCGCGTCCTTGGGGTGCATGTAGACCTCGGCGACCGGCGAGATCGCGTCGAGGGCGTAGGACCGCCGGGTCATCGAGCCGGTGTGCCAGTGCTCGAGCAGGCGCCCGGTGTTGAGCACCAGCGGGTACTCGCCGTCGGGCAGCTCCTTGGGCGGCAGCCACTGGGCGGGCACCAGGTGCGCGAGGCCGTCGTCGGTGTTGAAGCGCTCGACGAACATCACCACCGTGCCGTCGGTGTGCTCGGGGTCGGAGTTCGGGTAGAGCTTCCCCGACGAGCCGAGGTTGCCGTGCGCGAGGTTGGCGTAGGACGGCATCAGCGCGACCATCTCGTCGAACACCTCGCTCGGCGACCCGTACGCCCAGTCCAGGCCGACGCGCTGCGCGATGTCCTGCACGATCTCCCAGTCGGGCCGGGCCTGCCCGGGCGCGTCGAGGACCTTGCGGCCGAGCTGCACCCGCCGGTCGGTGTTGGTGTACGTGCCGTCCTTCTCCAGGTACGAGGTGGCCGGGAGGATCACGTCGGCGAACTCGGCGGTCTCGGTGAGGAAGATGTCCTGCACCACCAGGAAGTCCAGCGCCGACAGCGCCTTGCGCACCTTGTTGATGTTGGGGTCGGACAGGAACGGGTTCTCGCCCAGCATGTACATGCCACGCACCCCGCCGTCGGGCTGCAGCGCGCTGGAGATGATCTCCGTGACGGTCAGCCCGCGCTGCGGGTTGAGCGGGGTGCCCCAGGCCTCCTCGAACCGCGCCTGCGTCGCCTCGCGGTCGACGCCCTGGTAGTCGGGGTAGAACATCGGGATCAGCCCGGCGTCGGAGGCGCCCTGCACGTTGTTCTGGCCGCGCAGCGGGTGCAGCCCGGTGCCCGGGCGCCCGACGTTGCCGGTGATCGAGCACAGCGCGATCAGGCAGCGGGCGTTGTCGGTGCCGGTGGTGTGCTGGGAGATCCCCATGCCCCAGTAGACGACCCCGGCGCCCGCCTCGCCCCAGGTGCGCGCGACCTCCCGGATGGAGTCGGCGTCGACCCCGGTGATCTGCGCGGCGCGGTCGGGCGGGTAGTCGGCGACGGTGCGGGCGAGCTCGTCGTAGTTCGACGTGCGGGACGCGATGAACTCCCGGTCGATCAGCCCCAGCCGGATGACCTCGTGCATGACCGCGTTGTAGAACGCCACGTCGGTGCCCGGCTTGAGCTGGATGTGGATGTCGGCGTGCTCGGCGACGGTCGACGCCCTCGGGTCGACGTAGATGATCTTCGTGCCGCGCCGGCGGGCCTGCTTGAAGAAGCTCGACGCGACGGGGTGGTTCGCCGTCGGGTTGGAGCCGGTGATGATCACGACGTCGGCGTTGACGACGTCGCCGTAGGTGGTGGACACCGCCCCCGAGCCGACGCCCTCGAACAGCGCCGCCACCGACGACGCGTGGCACAGCCGCGTGCAGTGGTCGACGTTGTTGGTGCCGAAGCCGGTGCGGATCAGCTTCTGGAAGAGGTAGGCCTCCTCGTTGGAGCACTTCGCCGAGCCGAACCCGGCGATCGACTCCGGCCCGCCCTCGGCGTGGATCTCGCGCAGGCGGCGCGCGACGAGGTCGAGCGCCTCCTCCCAGGTGGCCTCGCGGAAGTGCGGCAGCACCTCGTCGTAGTCGACGAGCCCGCCGGGCTTGCGGTGGCCGCCGCGCTTGTCGCCGGGCTTGCGGCTGCGGTCCCCGCCGCCCCCGCCGCGGCCGCGGTCGTTGTCGCCGCCTCCCCGTCCGGTGGCCCGGTCGCCCGTGCCCTCGCCGCGGACGTCGGCCGACAGCGCGCCCTTCGGGTAGGCGGCGTCGACCCGGATCAGCGGGACCGTCAGGCGCTGCGGCGACGCGGCGTAGTCCCAGCCGTAGCGGCCCTTGACGCACAGCCGGCTCTGCGATCCGGGCTGGTCGCGGCCCTCGGCGAAGGAGATCGCGTTCTGCTCGCGGTCGACGCGGTAGGTGATGGCGCAGCCGACGCCGCAGTAGGGGCAGACGGACTCGACGGCGTCGAGCTCCTCGCGGGGGCGGATCGCGATGTCGCGGATCGACTTGTTCGTCAGCGCGCCGGTCGGGCACGCCTGCACGCACTCCCCGCAGGTGACGCAGGAGGACGCCCCCATCGGGTCGTCGAGGTCGAAGGCGATCCGGGTGGCGTAGCCCTTGCCGGTGCGGCCGATGACGTCGTTGCCCTGGATGTCGTCGCACGCGCGGACGCAGCGGTCGCAGAGGATGCAGGCGTCGTGGTCGACGTCGATGACGGGGTTCGACGAGTCGTGGCCCCGGCCCGAGCCGCACGGCAGCGCCCCCCGCTCGACGCCGAGGCCCTGCTCCAGCGCGAGCAGCAGGTTGTCGCCGGTGGTGGTCTGCTTCGGGTCCTCGGCGATCGGCGGCTGGTCGGCGACCAGCAGCTCGGTCAGCACGGCGCGGCTGCGGTCGAGCTCCTCGGAGGTGGTGACGACCTCCATGCCGTCCTCGCACGGCCGCACGCAGGCCGCCGCGAACACCCGCCCCCCGGTGTCGACCACGCACATCCGGCAGACGCCGACGGGGTCGTAGCGCTCGTCGTGGCACAGCACCGGGATGTCGACCCCGGCCCGCCTCGCGGCGTCGTAGATGGTCGTGCCCTCGGCGACGGTGACCTCGCGGCCGTCGATCGTGGCGGTCACGGTCGGGGCCGAGGTGGGCGCCGGCGGTTCCTGCAGCGTCGTCATGTCGTCCCCCGGTCGGCGGTGATGGCGGCCACCCGACACTAGAGGAACGGACGGCCGTCCACCGCTCCCCGTCTCACCCGTCGAGCAGGAGGTCCGCGGCGGCGTCCGGGCCGGGGCGGCCGGTCGCGTCGAGACCGCGGGCGGCGTAGTACCCGGCGACCATCGTCGCGAGCCGGTCGGCCGTGAGGGTCGCCGTGCGGCCGGACGCCAGCTCCAGCGGCGTCTGCAGCATCCGGGCCGGGAGGGTGTCGTCGGCGGCCGTCGCGCCCTCGCGGGCGTTGAACGCGCGCTTGGCGGCGACGATCCGCCGCGCGACCGCGCGCAGCTCGGCGGCGTCGACGTCCCAGCCGGTGACGGGCGCCAGCAGCGCGGCCCACTCGTCGAAGGGCTCGGTGAACACCCCGCGGAGGAACTTGCAGAGGATCATGGAGTCCATCACCGCGGCCCGGTCCTCGGTGCCGACGGCCGCGGCCACGTGCGCGGCGCCGCCGTCGAGCCGGTCGTGCTCGCCGGAGAGGTCGGCCTCGTAGGCGCCGGAGCGGTTGTGGTCGGCACCGCGGGAGTTGACGGCGAGGCCGAGCGCCATCGCCTGCAGCGTCCGGGGCTCGTACCCGGGCAGCTCCAGGCCCTTGACCTGCGGCGCGAAGTCGATCGACCCCTGCCCGACGACGTGCGCCGCCGCCCGCGAGCCCAGCGCGAGCAGCTCGCCCAGCCCGGGTTCGCGACGCCCGATGAGGTCCAGCGCCCGCAGCAGGGCGGCGCCGTCGCCGAAGCGCAGCCACGGCGCGACGTCGGCGATCCCGAGCAGCCCGCGCTCGGCGCACTCCATCGCCCACGCGACCGTGCCGCCCGCCGAGATGGTGTCCAGGCCCAGCTCGTCGCAGCGGGCGGAGGCGGCGAACACGTCGTCGGGGTCGGACACCCCGCACATCGGCCCGAGCGCGAACACGTTCTCGTACTCCATGCGCTGGCTGCCGCCGCCCTTGCGCGAGTAGATGTGCTCGCAGCCGATCGAGCAGGACGCGCAGCTGTTGCGGGCCACGCCGCGCAGCTCGTGGAGCTCCTCGGCGGCGAGGCGGTGCGCTCCGTCGAAGGTGGCGGCGGTGAAGTTGCGGGTCGGCAGCGTCGAGACGGCGTTGAACGCGAGCAGGTTGGCGAGCGTGCCCAGCTCGCGGTACTTGCTCGTGGCCGGGCCGAAGCTGCGCTCGCGCAGGTCCTTCGCGGCGGCCAGCACCGCGGCGGGGTCGGCGACCTCGGCGCGCGTGGCGGCCCGCACCAGCACCGCCTTGACGTTCTTCGCCCCCAGCACGGCCCCGAGCCCGCCGCGCCCGGCGTGCCGGCCGTCGTGGCTGACCGTGGCGTAGCGGACGCCCGCCTCGCCCGCCGGACCGATCGCGGCGGTGCTCCAGCCGCGCCCGAAGCGCTCGCGGACCGCGGTCTCGGCCTCGGCGGCGGGCAGGCCCGCCAGCTCGGGAGCGGGCTCGAGACGGGCGCCGTCGCCGTCGACGACGACCACCGAGAGCTCCGCGGCCCGGCCGCGCAGCACGATGGCGTCGTGGCCGGTCAGCTTCCCGGCGATGGCGAACCGGCTGGACGCCAGCGCGTCGGTCAGCAGCCCCGTCAGCGGTGACTTCGCGACGACGGCGAACTTCGCGCTCGTCGTCAGCGGGGTGCCGACCAGCGGGGAGAACACGAACGCCAGCGGCGCCTCCGGCGCGAGCGGGTCGACCCCGGCCGGCGCGAGGCGGTGCAGCAGCCAGGTGCCGAGCCCGACCCCGCCGAGGTAGGCGCGGAGCACCTCGTCGGACAGGGGCAGTGCGGTGCCGGTGGCGGTGCTGCCGTCGACGTCGACGACCAGCGCCCGTCCGAAGTACCCGCCCGCCGTCACACCGGCGACCGTACGCGCCTCAGCCCCCGGCGTCCGCCGACAGGAACGCCACGGAGTCGCCGGCGACCAGGGGGAGCAGGGGGTCGCGGGTGATGCGGTCACCGTTCAGCGCGGCGACGACGTGCCGGTCGAGCTCCAGCCCGAGCGCCTGCGCCGCGGCACCCAGCGTGGCGGCGGCGACGGTCCGCTGCCCGCGCCGGCCCCCGCCCGCGAGCGCGCCGAAGCACTGGACGACGACGTCGGCGGGCGGGCGGGCCCGGGCGGCGGTGTAGTCGGCGGGCTCGTTGACGTTGAGCACCGAGTCGAGGTCCGGGTCGAGGCGGGCGACGGCGGGGTCGGCGAGCAGGTCGGCGTCGTCGAGGCGGGCGACCGAGCAGTGCTCGTAGAGCATCCCGGGTCGGCTGCGCCCCTGCGCGATCAGCGAGGTGACCAGCTCGGCGAGCCCGGTGCGGTAGGCCGCGGCGAGGGGCTGGCGGAAGCCGCGGGCGAACGGCAGCGCCACGTCGACGCCCGGCCCGGACGCGCGCAGCACGCGCCGGACGAACGCCGGGTGCAGGAACGGCATGTCGGTGGAGCAGACGAACGCGGTGCCCGCCCGGTCGCGCAGCGCGGTCAGGCCGGTGGCGATGCCCTGCATCGGGCCGACGCCCTCGACCGGGTCCTCCACCACCTCGACGCCCGCGGGCAGCGCGGGCAGCTCCTGGCCCGGGGAGGCGACGACGAGGACCGGGCCGTCGACGGTGCGGGCGAGCAGCGCCGCCGTGCGGTGCAGCAGCGTGGAGCCGTGCCACTCCAGCGCCGCCTTCGCCCTGCCCATGCGCGACGAGCGGCCCCCGGAGAGGACGACCCCGGCCGTGCCCTCCGCGCCCATGCCGGGATCGTAGGCGGCCCGCACACGGGTTCCGGGGCCGGCACACAGGTCCGGCCCTGTGTGCGAGCCCCGTGGCCTGCGTGCGAGCCATCAGGCCGTGAGCATCTCCAGGCCGGGGTAGGGGCGGATGCGGGTGCGGGCGGCCGCGTCCGCGACGGGGGTGCGGGTGGTCGTGGCCGTCAGGGCGGGCAGGTCGCCGCCGTGGCGCCGCACGGCTGCCGCGCCCCGCAGCACGGCCGGGCGGGCGGTGGCGGCGAAGCCGCGGGGCAGGACCCGCAGCGGGCCGGACGGGGCGACCGTGCGCGCGGCGGCGACGGAGAGGCGCGCCAGGGGGATGCGCGCGGGCAGCGCGACGCGCGGACGCTCCGCCGCCACCACCACCGCGAGCGCCGCGGCCAGCACCGCGAGCACCGGCACCGTGGCGAGTGCGACCGGTAGCCCGGCGTGCTCGGCCAGGAACCCGATCACCGGCGGGCCGCCGAGCAGGCCGCTGTAGCCGACGGTCGAGGCCAGGGCGACGCCGCCGAACCCGCCCAGCGCCCCGGCGCGCGCGATCGTCACCGGGAACAGGTTCGCGAACCCCAGCCCGACCAGCACGAACCCGGCCAGCGCGACGGGCGCCGACGGCGTGAGCAGGGCCAGCGCCATCCCGGCCGCGGCGAGCAGCGCGCCGCCGCCGAGCAGGCGCGTCTCGCCGAACCGGCCGAGCAGGCGCCCGCCGGCGAGCCGCCCGGCGGCCATGGCCAGGGAGAACCCGGCGTACCCGGCGGCGGCCAGGCCGGCCGACGCGCCGAGGGTCTCGGCGAGGTGCAGCGCGCCCCAGTCGGTGAGCGCGCCCTCCCCGAACGCCGTGCAGCCCGCGATCACGCCGAGCAGCACGACGAGCCCGCGGGTGCGGCCGGCCGGGCGCCCGGCCGGGGCCCCGTCGACGGCGGGTGCGGCGGCGAGGCGCCGCAGGTCCGGGGCGGTGGCGGCGGCCACCGCGAGCCCGAGCGCGCCGACGGCGGCGAGGTGCGCGGCGGGGGCGAGCAGGCCGGACACCAGCCCGCCGACCGCGGCCCCGGCCAGCCCGCCGAGGCTGAACGCGGCGTGCAGGGCGGGCAGCAGCGGCCGGGCCGCGCGGGCCTCCACCTCCACGCCCGCGCTGTTCACGGCCACGTTGAGCAGCCCCGTCGCGGCGCCGAACACGCACAGCGCCGCGCTCAGGGCGGGCACGGACCCGGTGGGGCCGGGCAGCAGGACGGCGAGCGAGGCGAGCACGGCGGCGCCGGTGGTGACCCGGCCCGCGCCGAACCGGGCGCACAGCGCGCCGGCGGGCTGCATCCCGGCGAGCGCGCCGACCGACAGGCACAGCAGCGCGACGCCCAGGGTGGCGTGGGTCGCGCCCACCTGCGCGGTGACGTCGGGGATGCGGGCGGCCCAGCTGCCGAACAGCAGGCCGTCGAGGGCGAACACGGCGCCGACGGCGCCGGTGGGGGACAGGGTGCGGGGTGCGCCGCGCGGGCGCGCGGGGAGGACGTGCATCGGGGGACCTCGGTGCCGGGCGCCCACCGCGCGGCGTCGGTTGCCGTCGCGGGGGCCCGGCGGTGTCGCGGGGCGGTCGGGAGGAGACGCACGACCGCGTGCGCCGGGCTCCATGGTGCGGCGCCCCCACCCCGTCGGCGCAAGCTACACGCTGGTGAGTGTCCTCACGATCGATTCAGAAAAGACTCCTCAGAAGAACCGGGCCAGGTGCTCGTCGAGGTCGGGCAGGCCGGAGGTGTCGATCAGCAGGTCGCGCTCCAGGACCTTGCGGAGCTCGGCCGCCGAGCGCAGGTCCCGGCGCTCGCTGGGCCCGCCGAGGTGGTGCACCGACAGGGCGGCGCCCCCGCCCCCGAGCATCCCGCCCAGCGCGAACCGCCGGTCCGGTGCCGCCCGTCCGGCCCGCAGCCCGGTGACGAAGCCGGAGCGGGGGTGGCGCGAGACGTACCAGTTGCCGACCTCGTAGTCGATCTCCGGTGCGGGCCGCAGGTCGAACCGGTACATCGGCCGCCACCCGTCGCCGATGCGGGCCTGCATCTCGTGGACGCCGTCCGAGGCCGGGTCGAGGTGCACCCGGAACGGCTCGTGCGGCGTCTCCTGCGTGACGTCCGGGACGAGCGCGAGCACGCCGGTCAGGGTCTGCCCGCCGAACCCGACGTCGACCAGGTGCGGCCCCTCGGGGAGCTCGACGCGCAGCAGCATGTGGCTCAGCGCGGTCGGGGCGGCACCGGGCGGGACGCCCCACACGACCCGCGCGGCGAGTCCGGTGACGCGGTAGCCGAGACCGTCGAGCACCGACCGCAGCAGTGTGTTCTGCTCGAAGCAGTAGCCGCCGCGGCCGCCGTCGACGAGCTTGGCCGTGACGGCGGCGGGGGAGATGTCGACGTCGCGGCCGGTCAGCGGGTCGAGGTTCTCGAACGGGATGGTCCGGGTGTGGGCGGCCACGACGTCGCGCAGCGCCGCGAGGTCGGGGACGGCCGGGGCGGGGAGGCCGATCCGGGCGAAGTAGCGGTCGCTCATGGGGGCAGCGTGCCCGGTGCACCCGCATCCGGGTCAAGAGCGCGCTCAGGTCACGAGCGAGGTTCCAGCAGCCACGGGTGCAGGCTCCGGTAGCCGCGCACCGACACCGGGCGCAGGGCGCGGACGCGGAACCGCCCGTCGTCGGCGAGGGCGGCGGCCACCACGTCGTCGATGAGCACGGTGTCGGGCCGCGCGTGGGTCGTCAGCCGGGAGGCGATGTTGACGACCTCGCCGTAGACGTCGCCGTAGCGCGTGAGGACGGGGCCGGCGGCGAGCCCGATCCGCAGCTGGGGCAGGGCGTCCTCGGCGCGGACGCGCTCCTGCAGCCCCAGCGCGATCGACGCGGCGGCGGGGGCGTCGTCGGCGACGAACAGCACCTCGTCGCCGACGGTCTTGACGATGCGCCCCCGGCCGTCGGCGATCACCTCGGTGGTGGTCGAGCCGAACCGCTCGATCATCTCCGACAGCTCGTCGGCCGAGCGCTTCCGCGTGGTGCGCGTGAAGCCGACCATGTCGGCGAACCCGACGACGAGCGGCCAGGTGTCGGTGCCGTCGCCCGGGCCGGCGGCCGTGGCCATCATCCGGTGCACGGTGGCGGCGAGGTGGCGGCGCCAGACGTAGCTCTGCAGCTGCTCCAGCGCGGGGATGACGGCCGCGGCGACCTGCAGCGACTCCACCGGCGTGAGGTCCTGCCCGTGGCCCTCCAGCAGCCGGCGCAGCATCCCGACCTGCCACTCCGCGAGCCGCGACATCGACTGCGCCACCGCCCGGGCGACGGCCTCGCGCACCTCGGGCTCCAGGACGCCGGCCTCGGTGAGCCCGGCCATCAGGCGGACGGCGGCGACGTCCTGGTCGGTGAACAGCACCTCGTCGTCGCCGACCTCGGCGAACCCGAGCGAGCGCCACAGCCGGCGGCCCTCGTCGACGTCGAGGTCGGTGGCCTCGGCCAGCCCGGCGCGGGTGTAGCGGCGGGGCGCGCCCAGCACGATCTCCTCGACGGCCTCGTCGAGCGGCCCGTCCCCGGCGACGTGCCGGACCACGGCGCCGGAGAACAGCCGGCCGACGCCGGCGAGGAACCGGGACCCGCGCCTGATCGCGGCCAAGGATCAGGTGGTGTGGACGGTCAGCACGTCGACGCCCGAGCGGCGCGCGACGTCGGACGGCACCGAGCCCAGGATGCGGCCCGAGAGCGTGTTGAGGCCCCGGTTGCCGACGACGAGCAGGTCGGCCCCCGCGTCGCGGGCGGCGGTGCGCAGCACCTCGACGGGGTCGCCGTCGGCGGCGACGGTGCGGATGTTCCCGGCGCCCGCCTTCGCGGCGCGCTCCTCCGCCGTGCGCAGCGTCTCCTCGGCCGGCGTCCAGCCGACGACGAGGTAGGCCTCGTCCTTCAGCGCGTCCTCGGCGCCCGCGGTGTCGTCGCGGCCCGCAGGGGTGTAGGCGCAGACGATGACCAGCTCTGCGGCGCTGTCGGCGGCCACGGCGGCGGCGCGGTCGACGGCGGCGAGCGAGGTGTCGGAACCGTCGGTGCCGACGACGATGGTGCGGTACGCGGACATGGGGAGCCTCCGTCTCGGGGACGCCGAGGTTACCCGGGGTAGCACCCGCTTGCCGCACCGCCCTGGGTCGCCGGACCGCCCTGGTCACCCGATCGGGGCAGCCTCCCGCTCCTCGCCGTTGTCGCGCAGGCGCGGGAGCAGCGCCGGTCCGACGAGCCGGCGCCGCAGCCGCGCGTCGGCCGATCCGAAGAGCGCGGTCATCGTCACGAGCGTCCCGCGCAGGTCGTCGCGCCCGGAGAGGTAGGCGCGGCGGTGCCGCTCGGGCAGGCCGAAGAACACCTCGAAGAAGCCCGGGACCTCCGCCGCGGGCATCCGCAGCAGCGCCTCCAGCCCGACCCCCCGGACGCGGTGCACCACCCGGGCGGCGGGCGGCCAGACGGTGGCCCGGGCGTCGGCCAGCGGGTGGTCGCCCGCGGCGGCCCGGGCCACCCCGGGGGCCAGCGCGAGCGCGGACGCGAGGCTGAAGCCGGTGGCCGGGTGCACGAGCGGCGCGGCCGCGCCGAACCCGAGCACGTGCGGCGCGCGGTGGCGCGGGCGGTCCAGCGGGAACGACACCTTCTCGACGGGGGCGTCCGCGGGCACGGCGATGCCGTGGTGGCGCAGCCGCGCGTGCAGGCGGCGGCGCAGGACCGGCAGCGGCAGGCCGGGGCGCCGGGCCAGGGAGGTCTCCTCCAGCAGCACCCGGCCCCCGCCCAGGGGGATCGCGTAGAGGAACGTCGGCCAGCCGGGCTCGCCGTGGTCGGGGCGCCAGTCCATGAACAGCGCCTCGCCCCCGGCGACGACGGGCGCGGCCACCGCGGCGTCGACGGTGACGCCGTACGCCGTCTGCTCGGTGGGCACCCGGCGCGCCGCCCGGCGGTCGAGGGGCTGCGCGCGCCCGCCCGCGTCGACGACCAGGCGCGCACGCAGCACGGAGCCGTCGGCGAGCGCGACGGCGCCCGGCGCCGGCGACCCGACGGCCCGGCCGGCGCGCACCCGCACCCCGCCGCGGTCCATGCCGTCGTCGAGGTGGGCGCGCAGGGCGGGGACGTCGAGCACGACGTACTCCCGGTCGAGGCGGTGCGCGGTGAGCGCCACCGCCCGCCCGGCGGCCCGCGCGGCGACGACGCCGGCGGGCAGGTCGGGGAGCTCGTCGGCCCAGGCGCCGTAGGTGGCGGGCCAGGCGCGGCCGGGCGCGGGGTCGAGCAGGGTCGTGCGCAGCCCGCGCTCCCCGCAGGCCGCGGCGAGCGCGCGCCCCGCGGGGCCGCCGCCGACCACCAGCACGTCGTCGGCACCACGGTCGTGCCCACCGGGGCCGGCGGGGGAGGTGCTCACACGGAAGTTGTACCCGGACGCCCACCCGGCCCGTCCGGCGGCGCTAGCGTGGCGCCGTGATCACCGCCGCCCGCTCCGCCCGGCGCTCCGGGCCGGGCGAGTCCGGCGCGGGCCTCGCGCGCAGCCCGTTCCGCGTCGACCGCGACCGGATCGTCGCCTCGCCGTTCTTCGCGCGCCTCGCGGGCGTCACGCAGGTCGTGAGCCCGGTCGGCTCGGGCCTGCTGGTGCACAACCGGCTCACGCACTCGCTGCAGGTGGCGCAGGTGGCCCGCGCGATCGGCGAACGGGTGGGAGGGGGCCTGTGCGATCCCGACGTCGTCGAGGCCGCCGCGCTCGCCCACGACCTCGGCCACCCGCCGTTCGGCCACCTCGGCGAGCAGGTCCTCGACCGGGTCGCCCGCGAGGAGCTCGGCCTGCCCGACGGGTTCGAGGGCAACGCCCAGAGCTTCCGCATCGTCACCACCATCGACCTGCACGGGCCCGGCGGCGTCGGCCTCGATCTCACCGCGGCCGTCCGCGCGGCCGTCCTCAAGTACCCCTGGACCCGCCGCGGGCACCCCGACCCGCACCCCAGCCGCGCCGCGCTGCCGCCCCGCGGCGGTGGCCCGCTGCCCGGCGAGCCGGAGTCCGGGTCGGCCAAGTTCTCCTGCTATGAGACCGAGCTCGACGACCTGCTCTCCGCCCGCGCGGCCTTCCCGGGCACCGGGCCGTGGCGCCAGACCGTCGAGGCCGCCGTCATGGACACCGCCGACGACATCGCCTACGCCATCCACGACCTCGAGGACTTCCACCGCGTCGGGGTGCTGCAGCAGGCCGGGGTCGCCGCCGAGCTCGCCGGGTGGCGGCGCAATGCCGACACCGCGGGGCCCGGGGCCGGCCTGGAGGCGCTGCGGCGGCGCCTGGCCGACAAGGACGGCTGGGCCTACGACGACGACGCGTTCACCGCCGCCGTCGACCGCGTCCGTGACGAGCTCGTCGACGGCCTGCTCGCCACGGCGTTCGACGGCTCCATGGCCGCCGAGCGCGCGGTCGCCGAGTTCTCCGCGCGCTGGACGGCCCGGCTCGCGGGCGGCGTCGTCGTCGACCACGACCCGCCGGTGCGCTCCGGGCCGGTGGCGCTGGCCGTCGCGCAGTGGCACGAGGTGGCGGTGCTGAAGTTCGTGCACCAGCGGTTCGTGCTGCAGCGCGCCGACCTGGCGTCGCACCAGCGCGGGCAGGCCACGGTGCTGCGCTCGCTGGTGGGCTCGCTCGCGTCCTGGCTCACCGACGACGACGCCCCGCGCCTGCCCCCGCGGCTGCACGACCTCGCCGAGCTGGCGCGCGGCCAGGGCCTCCCGCTCGCGCAGGCCCGCGGGCGGGCAGTCGTCGACTACACCGCGAGCCTCACCGACGGCCAGGCCACCGCGCTGCTCGACGTCCTCACCGGGCGCAGCGGGCGGCTCTGGACCGACGCGGCCGTTCTGTAGCCCTCCCTAGACCGCACCCAGCGTGCCGGTCGAGAGCACGCCGCCGTCGACGCGCACGGTCTCGCCCGTCATCCAGGCCGCGGCGTCGGAGACCAGGAAGCCGACCACCCGCGCGACGTCCTCGGGCTCGCCCAGGCGCTTGAGCGGGTAGGCCGCGGCCGTCTTCTCCTCGCCCTCGGCGTAGAGCGCCGTCGCGAACCTCGTCTTGACGACGGCGGGCGCCACCGCGTTGACCCGGATCGATGGGCCGAGCTGCCAGGCCAGCTCCTCGGTGAGCCGGATCAGCGCCGCCTTCGACGCGCCGTACGCCGCGATCACGCCCGTCGAACGCAGGCCGGCGACCGACGCGATGTTGACGACGTTGCCGCCGTGCTCGCCCATCCAGGCGCGGTAGGCGAGCTGCACGTAGCCCAGGGTGGCGACGACGTTGGTGTCGAACGTCTTGCTCACCGCGCCCAGGTCGGCGTCCATGAGGAAGCCGTAGGTGGGGTTGATGCCGGTGTTGTTGACCAGGATGTCGAGGCTGCCGAACCGCTCGACCGTCTGCGTCACCGACTGCTCGCGCGACTCCGCGGAGCTCGCGTTGGCCGCGATCGCCAGCACGCGGCCGGTGTCGCCGCCCGCGTGGTCGGCGGCGAGCGAGGCGGCCGCCTCCTCCAGCACGTCGGGCTTGCGGGCGGTGACCGCGACCGACGCCCCCCGGGAGAGCAGCTCGGCGGCGATGGCGTAGCCGATTCCGCGGCTGGCGCCGGTGACGAGGGCCGTGCGGCCGGTGAGATCAGTCATGCGGCGACCCTACGTCGGGAATCGGGGTGCCCCGGCCGGTACTCTGGACGCCGTGATCCGGATCGCGTAGCGGGCCCGCCGCCTGCCAGCCGCCCGCCCCCGGATCCTTTCTGGAGTCTTCCTCGTGATCACCGCCACCGACCTCGAACTGCGCGCCGGGTCCCGGATCCTGCTCTCCGGCGCCACGCTGCGCGTGCAGCCCGGCGACCGCATCGGGCTCGTCGGGCGCAACGGCGCCGGCAAGACCACGTCCATGCGCGTGCTCGCGGGCGAGGGTGAGCCCTACGGCGGCGGCGTCCACGCGAACAGCCCGGTGGGCTACCTCCCGCAGGACCCCCGCGAGGGCGACCTGCGCGTCACCGCGAAGGACCGCGTCCTGTCGGCCAAGGGCCTCGACGTGATGCTGCGCGAGATGGAGAAGGCGCAGAACGCGATGGCCGAGCTCGTCGACGGCGCCGCCAACGACAAGGCGGTGCGCGACTACGGCCGCATCGAGGAGCGCTTCTCGGCACTGGGCGGCTACGCGGCGGAGAGCGACGCGGCGCGGATCTGCGCGCACCTCGGGCTGCCCGACCGGATCCTGAACCAGCAGATCGCCACGCTGTCGGGCGGTCAGCGCCGCCGCGTCGAGCTGGCCCGGATCCTGTTCTCCGCCACCGACGGCGGCGCGTCGAGCAACACCACGCTGCTGCTCGACGAACCGACCAACCACCTCGACGCCGACTCGATCACGTGGCTGCGCTCGTTCCTGCAGAACCACGACGGCGGGCTCGTCGTGATCAGCCACGACACCGACCTGCTGGCCGACGTCGTCAACAAGGTCTGGTTCCTCGACGCCACGCGCGGCGAGGTCGACGTCTACAACATGAACTGGAAGCGGTACCAGGAGGCGCGCGCCACCGACGAGAAGCGCCGCCGCCGCGAGCGCGCGAACGCCGAGAAGAAGGCGTCGGTGCTGCACACCCAGGCGCTGAAGATGGGCGCGAAGGCCACGAAGGCGGTGGCCGCGAAGAACATGGCGCGCCGCGCCGACGAGCTGCTGGCCAACCTCGAGCCCGAGCAGCAGAAGGACCGCGTCGCCAAGATCCGCTTCCCGGACCCGGCACCGTGCGGCAAGACTCCGCTCACCGCGGAGGGGCTGAGCAAGGCGTTCGGCTCGCTGGAGGTGTTCACCGGCGTCGACCTCGCGGTCGACCGCGGTGCCAAGGTCGTCGTCCTCGGGCTCAACGGCGCGGGCAAGACCACGCTGCTGCGCCTCCTCGCGGGCACCGAGCGGGCCGACGCGGGGGACGTGCGCCCCGGCCACGGGCTGCGCGTGGGCTACTTCGCGCAGGAGCACGAGACGCTCGACCCGGACGCCACGGTGTGGGAGAACATCCGGCACGCCTCGCCCGACACGGGTGAGCAGCAGCTGCGCACGGTGCTCGGCACGTTCATGTTCTCCGGGGAGCAGCTCCAGCAGCCCGCGGGCACGCTCTCGGGCGGGGAGAAGACCCGTCTCGCGCTGGCCGGCCTGGTCTCCAGCGCCGCCAACGTGCTGCTGCTCGACGAGCCCACCAACAACCTCGACCCGGCCAGCCGCGCGCAGGTCCTCGACGCCCTGCGCCGGTTCACCGGGGCCGTCGTGCTGGTCTCGCACGACCCCGGCGCCGTCGAGGCGCTGCACCCCGACAAGGTCATCGTGCTGCCCGACGGCACCGAGGACCTCTGGTCGGCGGAGTACCTGGAGCTCGTGCAGTTGGCCTGATCGGACGAGGTTGAGGTCCGCGGTGCCACCCGTTCGGCACTGTGACGTGGGTCTCTCCCGCCGGAGCCGACGTCCGGGTGATCAGAAGATGGCGACGGGGTGAAGGACGGGTGTCCGGAGCCCGGAGATGATCACCCGTACGCGTGATCCATTCGGGCGAACCGCTCACCGATCATGCAGTGGATCTCCTGTCGCGCGCCTCCGACCTGGTCGATCATTGCCTTGCCGGGGGGCCGGACGAACCTCCCGCGGGAGGCCCCGCGGGTGGTCAACGAGGAGGAGCGACGTCATGCCCGACCTGAAGAAGGGCGCCCGCATCACGGGCACCCAGCGCGACAAGCTCGCAGGCGACCTCAAGAAGAAGTACGAGAAGGGGGCGAGCATCCGCGCCCTCGCCGAGTCGACGGGCCGTTCCTACGGCTTCGTGCACCGCGTCCTGTCCGAGACCGGGGTTACGCTGCGCGGGCGCGGGGGCGCGACGCGGACCAAGAAGAAGTAGCCGTACTCGGGGGTAGCCTCCGGGCATGACCCTCGCGGAACCCGATCTCCTGCAGCGCGGCGGGCTGGCCCTGGACGTCGACGGCGCCAGGGCCACCATCACGCTGTCCCGTCCCGACTCGCTCAACGCGCAGACGCCCGACACGTGGGCGGCGCTGGCGGCGATCGGGGAGTCCCTGGGCGAGGGGGTGCGGGTCGTCGTCGTCCGCGGCGAGGGCCGGGCGTTCTCGGCGGGGCTGGACCGCAGCCTGTTCACGCCCTCGCCCGACCGCCCGGGCATCGCGGCGCTGGGCACGATGCCCGAGGACGCGGCCGACCTGACCATCGCGGGCTACCAGGCCGGCTTCTCGTGGCTGCGCGACCCGGCCCGGGTCACCGTCGCCGCCGTGCAGGGCCACGCCATCGGCGGCGGCTTCCAGCTCGCGCTGGCCTGCGACCTGCGGGTCGTGGCCGACGACGTGCAGTTCTGCATGGCCGAGCCGGCGCTGGGCATCGTCCCCGACCTCGGCGGCACCTTCCCGCTCGTGCGCGCCGTGGGGTACGCCCGCGCCGTGGAGATCTGCCTGACCGGCCGTCGCGTCGGCGCGGCCGAGGCCGTGCAGCTGGGCCTCGCCCTGCGCGCGGTGCCCGCGGCCGAGCTCGACGCCGCCGTCGACGAGCTGGCCACCGCCCTCGTCTCGGCCCCGCCGAAGGCCGCCGCGGAGACCCTCGCCCTGCTCTCGGGCGTGGCCGACGGCCTCGACCCGGCCGCGGCCCTCGCGGCCGAGCGGGCGGCCCAGATCCGCAGGCTCCGGTCGCTGGCGGCCGGCACCGGCTGAGCGCACGCCCCGCGCACGCTCCCCGGTCTCGCGCACAGGCTTCAGCACCTGCGGCGCACCGGACGCTCTGCGAGGCCCTTTGCTCTGCTTACGCCCACGCACCACCCCGGACCCCCGGTGCGTACGGGTAAGCAGAGCAAAGGACCCCCGGGACCGGCACGCGCCGGCCGGGTCGCGGGGGCGGAGCGGGGGAGGTAGGAGTACAGCGAGGCCGCTCCGCGTCGAGGCCCCCGCAGCACGTACGTCAGGAGGTGGCCGTGGACCGGCCCGTGGGGATGATGAGCAAGGTGGCCGCCGGGGTGGACGCGCCGCGGTCGGTCGCGAAGGGCACGATCCCGCGCATCTGGCGGTTCGCCGCGCCCTACCGGCGCTGGCTGCTCGCGTTCCTGGCGCTCACCGTCGTGATGGCCACCATCGGCGTCGCGACGCCGGTGCTGGCCGGGCAGGTCGTCAACGCCATCGTCGGGGACGGCACCGCGTCGGCCGCCGCGGCCACCGTCGTCGGGCTGGCGGCGGGGATCGCGGCGCTGGCGATCCTGGAGGCCGTCACCGGGCTGGTGTCGCGCTGGTTCTCCTCCCGCATCGGCGAGGGCCTGATCGTCGACCTCCGCAAGGCCGTGTTCACCCACGTCCAGAAGATGCCGGTCGCGTTCTTCACGCGCACCCGCACCGGCGCGCTGGTCAGCCGGCTCAACAACGACGTGATCGGCGCGCAGTCGGCGATCACGTCGACGCTCGCGACGGTGCTGTCGAACTCGATCCAGCTCCTGCTCGCCCTCGGCGTCATGATCACGCTGGCCTGGCAGGTGACCCTGCTGGCCCTGCTCCTGCTGCCGATCTTCGTGCTGCCCGCGCGCCGGATGGGCCGCACGATCGCCGACCTGCGCCGCGAGTCGGCCGACCTCAACGCCGGCATGAGCACGCAGATGACCGAGCGGTTCTCCGCGCCCGGCGCCACGCTCGTCAAGCTGTTCGGGCGGCCCGACGAGGAGGCCGCGGAGTTCGGCGCCACCGCCGAGCGCGTCCGGGACATCGGGGTGCGCACCGCGATGGTGTCGCGGATCTTCGTCACCGCGCTCTCGCTGGTCTCGGCGCTCGCGCAGGCGCTGGTCTACGGCCTGGGCGGCTACCTGGCGGTCACCGGGCAGATCGAGCCCGGCACGGTCGTCACCCTCGCCCTGCTGCTCACGCGGCTCTACACGCCGATGACGGCGCTGGCCAACGCCCGCGTCGACGTCATGACCGCGCTCGTGTCGTTCGAGCGGGTCTTCGAGGTGCTCGACCTGCAGCCGATGATCCGCGAGCGGCCCGACCCCGTGCCGCTGCCCGCCGGGCCGGTCACGGTGGCGCTGCGCGACGTGCGCTTCGGCTACCCGGGCGCGGACCGGGTGTCGCTCGCGTCGCTGGAGGAGGTCGCCGTGCTCGACCGGCGCCCGAGCGAGGAGGTGCTGCACGGCGTCGACCTGGAGGTGGGCGGCGGGCAGCTGCTGGCGCTCGTCGGGTCCTCGGGCGCGGGGAAGTCGACGATCGCGTCGCTCGTGCCGCGCCTCTACGACGTCGACTCCGGAGCGGTGACGCTGTCGGGCGTCGACGTGCGCGACCTCAGCTTCGCCGACCTGCGCGCTGCGGTCGGCGTCGTCACGCAGGACGGGCACCTGTTCCACGACACGATCGGCGCCAACCTGCGCTACGCGAAGCCGGACGCGACCGACGCCGAGATCGTCGACGCGATGCGCCGCGCGCGCCTGGGCGAGGTCCTCGACGCCCTGCCCGACGGCCTCGACACCGTGGTGGGGGAGCGCGGCTACCGGCTGTCGGGCGGCGAGCGCCAGCGCCTGACGATCGCCCGGCTGCTCCTGGCCCGCCCGCGCGTGGTGATCCTGGACGAGGCGACGGCGCACCTGGACTCGGAGTCGGAGTCGGCGGTGCAGGAGGCGCTGGTCGAGGCGCTGGCCGGGCGCACCGCGATCGTCATCGCACACCGGCTCTCGACGGTCCGGCGGGCCGACCGCATCGCGGTGGTCGAGCACGGGCGGATCGTGGAGAGCGGCACGCACGACGAGCTGATCGCCGCGGGCGGGCGCTACGCCGTGCTGCACCGCACGCAGTTCGCCCAGGACCGCGGGTCCGACGGCGTCTTCGTGACCGACGGCGTCGAGTGCGGCATCGACGGCTGCACCGTGCGGCACAGCGAGGAGCACTACGTCGGCTGAGCGGCTCCTACGCGGGCCGGGGCCGGCGCACCGCCGCCTCGACCAGGTCCAGCACCGGCTCCAGGTCGTCGGCCGAGAGCCCCATCGCCAGGTGCGAGACCAGGCCCTCCATCACCAGCTCCAGGTACTGGGCGAGCACCGGCACCGGCACGTCGTCGCGCACCGAGCCCGCCCGGGCCAGGCGCTCCAGCCGGGCGCGGGTGGCGCGCGTCAGCGCCGCGGAGTGGGCGCTCCAGCGCTCGCGGAACTCCGGCTCGGTGCGCAGCCGCCGCGAGACCTCCAGGCGGGTGCCCAGCCAGCTCCGCTCGTCGACGGGGTCGTGCAGCAGGTTGCGCATGACCTGCACCAGCCCGTCGGCCGCCACGACGTCGGCCATCCGCTCGGCGTCCTGCTCGGCCAGGGCCAGGAACAGGGCGTCCTTGTCGCGGAAGTAGTGGAAGATCGCGCCCCGGGACAGGCCCGTGGACTGCTCGAGCCGCCGCACCGTGGCCCCCTCGTACCCGTGCCGGGCGAAGCAGGTGCGGGCCCCGTCGAGGATCTCCTGGCGCCGCGCCGCGAGCTGGTCGGTGCTGACGCGGGGCATCGCGCCAGGATATACACAGGACGTACGTACGGCTTGGGAACCGCGATCCGGTCATCGGACGTCATCAGGACGTTCCGCGTAGCCGGCTGCGGAGCGGGTGACTGCGGGGTAGCGTCGGGCGGCGTGACTCAGAGCGTGTCCTCCGGCATCGACGGGGCGGCCGACCCCGAGCGGGCCGCGCCGGACGCCGGGCCCTCGGTGCTGCACGACTGCGCCGACGCCCAGGCCTACGTCGCGTCGGTCTGCTTCAAGCACGGGCCACCGCGGCTGATCGGCGTCGAGCTCGAATGGCTGGTGCAGCGGACGACCGTCCCCGACGCCCCGGTCGACCTCGCCACGCTGGCCGCCGCACTCGGCCCGCACGCTCCCACCACCCTCGATCCCACCACCCCCGCCCGGCCGCTCCCGGCCGGGTCCACGATCACCGTCGAACCCGGCGGCCAGGCCGAGCTGGCCAGCCCGCCGTTCGCGGACCTCGGGCAGCTGCTCGAGGCGGTCCGCTCCGACGGCGCCGAGCTCCTGGGCCGCCTCGCCGCCCACGGCGTCCTCCCGCACCCCCGCGCCGCCGACCCCCTGCGCCCGCCCCGGCGGCTGCTGCAGCTCCCGCGCTACCGCGCGATGGAGGAGTCGTTCGACCGCACCGGCCCCTACGGCCGCAGCGCCATGTGCTCCACGGCCGCCGTGCAGGTCTGCGTCGACACCGGCGAGGGCGCCGCCGTCGCCCGCCGCTGGGCCGCCGTGCACGCCGTCGGCCCGGTCCTGCTGGCCGCGTTCGCCAACTCCCCGGTGCTGCACGGGCGCCGCACCGGCTGGAAGTCCTCGCGGTGGGCCGCGTGGCTGGCCTGCGACCCCGCCCGCACCGCGCCGCCGCCGCTGCGCGACACCGACCCCGACGTCGACCCGGCCCCGGCCTGGGCGCGGCGGGTCCTGCACACGCCGCTGCTGTGCGTGCGCGGCGAGGGCAGCCGCTGGACGGTGCCCCGCGGCGTCACGTTCGCCGACTGGGTGGCCGGCGCGCTGCCGACCCGCCCCACCACGGCCGACCTCGACTACCACGTCTCCACGCTGTTCCCGCCGGTGCGGGCGCACGGGTTCCTGGAGATCCGCTACGTCGACGCCCAGGCCGGCGACGGCTGGGCGCTGCCGACGGCGGTGCTCGCCGCCGTGCTGTCCGACGAGGCCGCCGTCGACCGCGTGTTGGAGGTCTGCGCCCCTGCGCGCGGCCGCTGGGTCTCCGGTGCCCGGCACGGCCTGGAGGACCGCGTGCTGGCCCGCGCCGCCGCGGCCGTCTTCGCCCTCGCCGCCGACCGCCTGCCCGGCCTCGGCGCTCCCGCCTGGGTCCGCGACGCCCTCGCCGACATGACCGCGCGCCAGGTGCTGCGCGGCCGCTGCCCCGCCGACGACCCGGCGCCCGGCGACCACGGCGCCGTCACCGCCCCGCACCTCGAACCGGCGATCCCGGAAGGAGAGCTCGCATGACCACGACCGTCCCCGGCACGACCGGGCCCGAGAGCCCCGAGGCCCTGCGCACCCGCGTGGCCGACCTGCTCGCGGCGTCCCGGGCGCGGAGCACCGCGCTCACCGAGGCCGTCGACGAGGCCGACCTCGTCGCCCAGCACTCCCCGCTCATGTCGCCGCTGGTCTGGGACCTCGCGCACATCGGCAGCCAGGAGGAGCTCTGGCTGGTCCGCGACGTCGGCGGCCGCGAGCCGCTGCGCCCCGAGATCGACGGCCTGTACGACGCCTTCCAGCACTCGCGGTCCAGCCGGGTCGCGCTGCCGCTGCTCTCGCCCGCCGAGGCCCGCGCGTACGTGGCGCAGGTGCGCGACAAGGCCCTCGACGCGCTGGGCCGCAGCCCGCTGCGCGGGCGGCGCCTGGAGGAGCACGGGTTCGCGTTCGGGATGATCGTGCAGCACGAGCAGCAGCACGACGAGACGATGCTGGCCACCCACCAGCTCCGCGCCGGGGCGCCCGTCCTGCACGCGCCGCCGCCGCCGCCCGGCGCGCCGCTGCCCGTCACCGAGGTCCTCGTGCCCGGCGGCCCGTTCGAGATGGGCACCTCGGTGGAGCCGTGGGCGCTGGACAACGAGCGCCCCGCGCACACCGTCGACGTCCCGGCGTTCGTCATCGACACCGCGCCGGTCACCAACGCCGCCTACGCCGCGTTCGTCGACGCCGGTGGCTACGACGACCCGCGGTGGTGGAGCGGGGCGGGCTGGCGCCACCGCGTCGACGCCGGGCTGGTCGCGCCGCAGTTCTGGGAGCGCGACGGCTCGGGCACCTGGTACCGCCGCCGCTTCGGCGTGCTCACCCCGCTCGTCGACGACGAGCCGGTGGTGCACGTCTGCTTCCACGAGGCGCAGGCCTACGCCACCTGGGCGGGCCGGCGCCTGCCCACCGAGGCGGAGTGGGAGAAGGCCGCCCGGTACGACCCGGCCACCGGCCGGTCGCGGCGCTACCCCTGGGGCGACGACGAGCCGACGCCCGAGCACGCCAACCTCGGCCAGCGCCACCTGCAGCCGGCCCCGGTCGGCGCGTACCCGAAGGGGGCGTCGCCGCTGGGGGTGCACCAGCTCGTCGGCGACGTGTGGGAGTGGCTCGACACCGGCTTCCACCCCTACCCGGGCTACGAGACGTTCCCGTACCCGGAGTACTCCGAGGTGTTCTTCGGCGGCGACTACCGGATGCTGCGCGGGGGCTCCTTCGGCACCGACCCGTCGGCGCTGCGCGCGACGTTCCGCAACTGGGACCACCCGATCCGCCGGCAGATCTTCGCCGGCTTCCGGTGCGCCCGTGACGCCGACGCCCGTGACACCGACTCCCGTGACTCCGACTCCCGGGACGCTTAGGGGTGTGCCGCCACCTGGCCTACGTCGGGCCACCCGTGACGCTGTCGTCGCTGGTGCTCGACGCGCCGCACTCGCTGCGCCGCCAGTCCTACGCCCCGACCGACATGCGCGGCGGGGGCACGGTCAACGTCGACGGCTTCGGGGCGGGCTGGTACCCGGACGGCGACGGCTCGGGTCCCGGTGACGCCCTGCGCTACCGCACGGCGTCGCCGATCTGGTCGGACGACTCCTTCGCCGCGCTGGCCGCCACGGTCCGCACGCCCGCGCTGCTCGCGGCCGTCCGCTCGGCCACCACGGGCATGCCGGTGACGCCCAGCGCCAACGCGCCCTTCGTCGACGGGCCGTGGCTGTTCAGCCACAACGGGCGCGTGTCCGGCTGGCCCGACACCGTGGCCGGGCTGGCGGGCGGGCTGCCCGTGACCGACCTGCTCACCCTCGACGCCCCCACCGACGCCGCGCTGCTCTGGGCGCTGGTGCGCCGGCGGCTGCGCGCGGGCGACGACCCGGCCGCGGTGCTGGCCGAGGTCGTGCGGGCGGTGGCCGAGGTCGCGCCCGAGTCGCGGCTGAACCTCCTGCTCACCGACGGTGCGACGATCTGGGCCACCGCCTGGTCGCACGCGCTGTCGCTGCGCGTCGACGGGGAGGCGGCGCTCGTCGCCTCCGAGCCCGTCGACGAGCACCCCTCCTGGACCGAGGTGCCCGACCGGCACCTGGTGGTGGCCCGCCCGGGTCACCACCGCACGGAACCGCTTCTGACGACAACGGGAGTCCGATGAGCCCGCACGCCCTGCTCGACATCCACCTCACCGAAGGAGACGCCGACCGAGCCCTGCGCTCCGACGTGCGGACCGGCCTCACGGCCGAGCCGAAGACGCTGCCGCCGAAGTGGTTCTACGACGCGCGGGGCAGCGCCCTGTTCGAGGAGATCACCGCCCTGCCCGAGTACTACCCGACGCGGACGGAGGCGGCGCTGCTGGCGCGCAGCGTCGACGAGATCGCGGTGGCGTCGGGCGCCGAGACGCTGGTGGAGCTGGGGTCGGGGTCGTCGTCGAAGACGCGGCTGCTGCTCGACGCGTTCGGGCGGACCGGGACGCTGCGGCGGTACGTGCCCCAGGACGTCAGCGAGTCGGCGCTGCGGCTCGCGATGGACGCCCTCGCCGTCGAGTACCCCGACCTGGAGCTGCACGGCGTCGTCGGCGACTTCACGATGCACCTCGACCGGCTGCCGCGCGAGGGCCGGCGGATGGTGGCGTTCCTGGGCGGCACGATCGGCAACCTCACCCGCGACGAGCGCTACGCGTTCCTGCGCCAGCTCCGCGGGGTGCTCGAGCCCGGCGAGCAGCTGCTGCTGGGCACCGGCCTGGTCGTCGACGAGTCGGTGATGGTGCCGGCCTACGACGACGCCGCCGGGGTCACCGCGGAGTTCAACCGCAACGTCCTGCACGTGCTCAACCGGGAGCTGCGGGCCGACTTCGACGTCGAGGCGTTCGCCCACCGCGCGCTGTGGGACGCGGAGAACAGCTGGATCGAGATGCGGCTCGTGGCGCAGCGGGCGATGACCGTGCACGTCGCGGAGCTCGACCTCACCGTCGAGTTCGCCGCGGGGGAGGAGATGCGCACCGAGATCTCCACGAAGTTCCGGCCCGACGGCGTCGCCGAGGCGCTGGAGGAGTGCGGCTTCCGGGTGGCGCAGACCTGGACCGACCCGGACGACCGGTTCTCCCTCACCCTGGGCACCGCCTGCTAGACCGGGCAGGATCGGACGGGGCAGGATCGGGACGGTGAGCACCGACTGGCGCGACGACGGCGTCCGGGTCATCCCGCCCGACGCCCTGGACGCGAACACCCCGCAGACCCCCGGCATGCACCGGGCCGCCGCCGTGACGCACGCCCGGGCCGGCGCGGAGAAGCTGTGGGCCGGCACCGTCACCATCCACCCCGGCGCCCGCACCGGCGCGCACCACCACGGCGAGCTCGAGAGCGTCATCTACGTGGTGCGCGGCCGGGCGCGGATGCGCTGGGGCGAGCGGCTGGAGTTCGTGGCCGAGGCGGGGCCGGGCGGGTTCATCTTCGTGCCGCCGTGGGTGCCGCACCAGGAGATCAACGCCCTCGACGACGAGCCGCTCGAGTGCGTCCTGACCCGCAGCGGGCAGGACCCCGTCGTGGTGAACCTCGACGTCGAGGGCGTGGCCGACCCGGAGCACGTGCCCTGGGTCGACCCCGGGCACCCGGCGCCCCCGGCCGTCAGCTGACGGGCGCCGGCGCCGCGTAGTCGGGCAGCTCGATCCCGTCGGACTTCGCGAACTGGCGCTCCAGCAGCGGCCGCACGGGCCAGCGGGTGGCCGCCCGCATCGTGAACGCGCCCAGGGCGATCGCCGCGCGCCCGCGGGGCGCGAACCCGTCGACGCCGCCGGGCGGCAGCTGCTGGGCCCGGTCGACGTAGGGCCGCACCACCGTCTCGTAGCGGTCGAACGCGGTGCGGTGGTCCTCCGCCGCGGCGAGCTCGCCGGCCAGCACGTGCGCGCCGACCAGCGCCAGGCTGGTGCCCAGCCCGGTGAGCGGGCTCGGGCAGTACCCGGCGTCGCCGAGCAGGACCACGCGCCCGCGCGACCAGCGGGGGAGCCCCACCTGCGCCATGTCCTCGACGGCGAGGTCGGGCGCCGCACGCATCGCCTCGACCAGCCACGCCGCCTTCCACCCGACGCCGGCGAACCGCGCCGCGAACACCTCGGCCCAGGCGGCGGGATCGCGGCGCACGGCGTCGCCGGGGCCGGAGCGGAAGCTCAGCGCGGCCTTCGTCTCGTCCGGCAGGCGCCCGGGGCGCAGCGACGCCACGAGCCCGCCGGGGGCGTTGTGCATGAGGTACCAGCCGTCGAGGTCGGGCGCGGCCGGAGCGGTGAACCAGGCGGTGTGGCACCCCAGCGGGCGCAGGCCGGCGTCGCCGAAGGCCAGGGAGCGGACGGCGGAGTGCACCCCGTCGGCGCCGACCACGAGCCCGAAGCGCCGCGGCGGCGCGTTCTCGAAGGTGACGGTGACGCCGTCGGCGTCCTCGTCGAGAGCGGTGACGGTGTCGCCGTGGACGAACTCGACGCCGGTGCACGCCTCGCGCAGGACCGCGGCGAGGTCGCCGCGCAGGATCTCGAACTCCGAGACGATGCCCTCCCCGCCGAACGCGTCGACCGGCATCCGGGCGGTGGTGCGGCCGCGGCCGTCGACCCAGGCGATGCCCTTCTGGTCGAGCAGGACCTCCCGCACGCGGTCGGCCAGCCCCATCCGGGCGACGACGGTGCGGGCGGCACCGCGGAGGTCGACGGCCTGGCCGCCGCCGCGCGGGGCGGCGGCGCGCTCGACGACGGTGACGGTGTGGCCCTGCGCGCGGAGCTGCCGGGCCAGTGCCGGGCCGGCGATGCCGGCGCCGGAGACGAGGATGTCGGTGGTCTGCATGCGGCATAACGTACGGCGTACACGCGCGCCACACAAGTGCATAACAGCAGCTCAGGCCGTTGACCGTACTAGTGCGCTGGCTCCGTCGGGCCGACTGGTGTACTAGTACGGGGGTGGCGGAGGCGGTGGGCGGGTCGGCCCGGGTGGCCGGTGACCTGCGGCGGCGGATCGTGGCCGGGGAGCTGGCGCCGGGGGAGCGGGTGCCCTCGACGCGGGCGATCACGCGCGAGTGGGGCGTCGCGATCGCCACGGCGTCCCGGGCGCTGGCCGCGCTGCGCGCCGAGGGTCTGGTGCGGGTGGTGCCCGGGGTGGGGACGGTCGTGGCCGAGCCGGCCGGGCGGGTGCCCGAGCCGGCGCCCCCCGTGCCCCCTGCGGCCGGGCCGCGCCGGCCGCCGCCCCCGCGGGCGGCCGCCGAGGAGGCGCTCGGACCGGACCGGATCATCGCCGCGGCGGTGGACGTCGCCGACGCCGAGGGGCTCGCCGGGCTGTCGATGCGCCGGATCGCGACGGCGCTGGGCGTGGCCCCGATGGCGCTGTACCGCCACGTCAGCGACAAGGACGACCTCGTCGTGCGGATGCTCGACGCCGGGATGCGGGAGTGGCGCGCGCCCGTCGACGCCGCGGGCGGCTGGCGCCCGCGCCTGGACGGGGCCGTGCGCTCGCTGTGGGCGGCGTTCCGGCGGCACCCGTGGATGGCGCAGGCGCTGTCGGTGACGCGGCCGCAGGCGATCCCGGCGGGCATGGCGTACTCGGAGTGGGTGCTCGCGACGCTGGACGCGCAGGGCGTGGAGCCGGTCGAGGCGTTCGACATCCACCTCACGCTGATCAACTACGTGCGGGGCGCGGCGGCGGTGCTGGAGCCCGAGCGCGACGCCGAGGCGGCCAGCGGGCTGGACAACGACGCCTGGCTGGCCGAGCAGGAGCCCGGACTGGTCGCACTGGTGGGCTCGGGGCGCTTCCCGCTGCTCCAGCGGATGGTGTCGACCGAGTACGACCTCGACGTCGACGCCCTGTTCGAGCGCGGCCTGCTCCTGCTGCTCGACGGGCTGGCGGTGCAGTTCGACCGGATCGCCGACGCGTCGCGGACGGCGGCGCCGCCGTGGGCGCGCTGATCCCTCCTGGTCGGACGGCCTAGCCGACCGCGGCCTGCACCAGCAGCGCCACCGCGCCGGCGGCGGCCAGGGCGACGACCGCGGGGCGGGTCCAGCCGCGGTCGAGCAGCGGGCGCGCCGGCCCGGACAGCGCGAAGCCGGCGAGCATCGGCACGACGAGCAGGCCGCCGGCCAGCACGTCGGCGCCGTCGACCTGCCCGCCCAGCGCCAGCGCGGCGATCGAGAGCAGCGTGCCCGCGGTGAAGTAGGCGGCCAGCGTCGAGCGGACGCGCGGGCCCGTGTCGCCCTGGTAGAGCAGCGCCACCGGCGGACCGCCGATCGACGAGGCCGTGCCGCCCGCCCCGGACACCAGCCCGGCGACCAGCAGCGCGGGCACCGTCGGCCGGGGCCGCCAGCGGACGACCGACAGCGCCGCGCACACCAGCACCGTCAGCCCGACGGCCGCGACGAACAGCCGCGGCGGGAACGTCGACACCGCGAGCACCCCCAGCCCGATGCCGGGCAGGCGCCCCAGCAGCGCCCAGCCGACCCCGCGCCAGTCGGTGTCGCCGTACTCGCGGCGCAGGGTCAGCAGGGCGTGCACCGCGGTGATCATCAGCAGCGGCACGGGCACCAGCGCGGGGTCCAGGATCGCGAGCAGGGGAGCGGCGACCAGGGCGAGGCCGAAGCCCACCGTCCCCTGCACCAGCGCCCCCACGGCCACCACCAGCCCCGCCACGACGATCAGCACCCGCCGACCGTAGACGCCGCCGCTCCCTCTCTGAGGTCAATGAAACGTTGACGCCTTCGAAACGGCAATGAAACGACGACACCGCACCGCCGCCGGGGCGGCGGAGCGTGCGGCCCTCGCCGCGGAAGCGCAACGGCCGCCGCTCCCGGAGGAGCGGCGGCCGTCAGGGGGCCCGGGGTGGGGGCCCTCGAGTTGCAGGAAGGCCACCTCGATGACGAGAACCGTCTACGAGGTGGCCTTCCTGCAACCGGGTGGGGGAGGGGGCGCTAGCTGCGCAGCATCCCCCGCAGCACGTACTGCAGGATCCCGCCGTTGCGGTAGTAGTCCGCCTCACCGGGGGTGTCGATCCGGACCACGGCGTCGAACTCGATGGTCGAGCCGTCGCCCTTCGTCGCGGTGACGGCGACCGTGCGCGGCGTGGAGCCGTCGTTCAGCGCGGTGATGCCCGCGATGTCGAAGGTCTCCGTGCCGTCCAGGCCCAGCGACGACGCCGACTCGCCCTGCGGGAACTGCAGCGGGACGACGCCCATGCCGATCAGGTTCGACCGGTGGATGCGCTCGAACGACTCGACGATGACGGCCTTGACGCCCAGGAGCGCGGTGCCCTTGGCCGCCCAGTCGCGCGAGCTGCCCGAGCCGTACTCCTTGCCGCCCAGGACCACGAGCGGCGTGCCGGCGGCGGCGTAGTTCTGCGCGGCGTCGTAGATGAACGCCTGCGGGGCGCCCTCCTGCGTGAAGTCGCGCGTGTAGCCGCCGCTGACGTCGTCGAGCAGCTGGTTCTTCAGCCGGATGTTCGCGAACGTGCCGCGGATCATCACCTCGTGGTTGCCGCGGCGGGAGCCGAAGGAGTTGAAGTCCTTCTTCTCGACGCCGTGGCCGGTGAGGTACTCGGCGGCCGGCGTGCCGGGCTTGATCGCGCCGGCGGGGGAGATGTGGTCGGTCGTGACCGAGTCGCCCAGCAGGGCCAGCACCCGCGCCCCGGAGATGTCCGAGACCGGCGACGGGTCGGGCGACATGCGCTCGAAGTACGGGGGCTTGCGCACGTAGGTCGACTGCGGGTCCCAGTCGAAGGTGTCGCCCTCCGGCGTGGGCAGGCCCTTCCAGCGCTCGTCGCCCGCGAAGACGTCGGCGTAGTCCTTGGTGAACATCTCCTGGCTGATCGAGGAGTCGATCGTGTTCTGCACGTCCGTGGCCGAGGGCCAGATGTCGCGCAGGAACACCTCGGTGCCGTCGGTGGCCGTGCCCAGGGGCTGGGTCTCGAAGTCGAAGTCCATCGTGCCCGCGAGCGCGTACGCGATGACCAGCGGCGGCGAGGCCAGGTAGTTCATCTTCACGTCGGGGTTGATGCGGCCCTCGAAGTTGCGGTTGCCCGAGAGCACCGAGGCGACGGCGAGGTCGGCCTCGTTGACTGCGGCCGAGATCTCGTCGGACAGCGGGCCGGAGTTGCCGATGCAGGTCGTGCAGCCGTAGCCGACGAGGTGGTAGCCCAGCTTCTCCAGGTAGGGCCAGAGGCCGGCCTTCTCGTAGTAGTCGGTGACGACCTTGGAGCCCGGCGCCATCGACGTCTTGACCCACGGCTTGACGGCCAGGCCCCGGTCGACGGCGTTCTTCGCGAGCAGCGCCGCGCCGAGCATCACCGACGGGTTGGAGGTGTTGGTGCACGAGGTGATCGAGGCGATCACGACGGCGCCGTGGTCGATCTCGAACGAGGCGCCGCTCGCGGTCGTCACGGTGGTGGGCCTGCTGACCCGGCCGTGCGCGCCGGAGGCGGCGGAGATCGGGTCGCGGGGCTTGCCGGAGTCGCCGTTGCCGTGCGCGGACGGGCTCGCCGGGTCGCTGGCGGGGAAGGTCTCCTCCACCGACTCGTCGACGCTGGAGCCGGAGCTCGCGGCGTCGTCGGGGTCGTCCTGGTCCGGGGCGCCGGCGTAGTCGCCGAGCACGGAGCGGAACGCCTCCTTGGACTGCGAGAGCGCGATGCGGTCCTGCGGGCGCTTCGGGCCGGCGATCGACGGGACGACCGTCGACAGGTCGAGCTCGAGGGTCTCGGAGAACACCGGCTCGCGCGACGGGTCGTGCCACAGGCCCTGCTCGCGGGCGTAGGCCTCGGTGAGCTCGAGCTGCGCGGCCGGGCGGCCGGTCAGCTTCATGTACCGGATGGTCTCGTCGTCGATCGGGAAGATCGCGGCGGTGGAGCCGAACTCCGGGCTCATGTTGCCGATGGTGGCGCGGTTGGCCAGCGGCACGGCGCCGACGCCCTCGCCGTAGAACTCCACGAACTTGCCGACGACGCCGCGGCGCCGCAGCATCTCGGTGATCGTCAGCACGACGTCGGTGGCGGTGGCGCCGGCCGGGATCTCGCCGGTGAGCTTGAAGCCCACGACCTTCGGGATGAGCATCGAGACGGGCTGGCCGAGCATGGCCGCCTCGGCCTCGATGCCGCCGACGCCCCAGCCCAGCACGCCCAGGCCGTTGACCATGGTGGTGTGCGAGTCGGTGCCGACGAGGGTGTCGGGGTAGGCCTGCCCGTTGCGGGTCATCACGACGCGCGCCAGGTGCTCGATGTTGACCTGGTGCACGATCCCGGTGCCCGGGGGGACGACCTTGAACTCGTCGAAGGCGCCCTGGCCCCAGCGCAGGAACTGGTAGCGCTCCTTGTTGCGGGCGTACTCGTAGTCGACGTTGCGCTCGAAGGCGTCGGCGGAGCCGAAGACGTCGATGATCACCGAGTGGTCGATGACCAGCTCGGCGGGTGCCAGCGGGTTGACCTTCGCCGGGTCGCCGCCCAGCTCGGTGACGGCCTCGCGCATGGTGGCGAGGTCGACGACGCAGGGCACGCCGGTGAAGTCCTGCATGATCACGCGGGCGGGCGTGAACTGGATCTCGGTGTCGGGCTCCGCGGACGGGTCCCATCCGGCGAGCGCGCGGATGTGGTCGGCGGTGACGTTCGCGCCGTCCTCGGTGCGGAGCAGGTTCTCCAGCAGCACCTTCAGGCTGAACGGGAGGCGCTCGGCGCCCTCGACGGCCGAGAGCCGGAAGATCTCGTGCTCGGCCCCGCCGGCCTGGATGGTCCCTCTCGCTCCGAAGCTGTCGGTCGTGGCCACGTGGTGTCCTCCTGCGGTGGTGGGCGCGGGTTCCTCGGAGTCTCGCCTACGGCGCTGACGGCCCCGGGCGAGACCCCTCTCACCGCTAAACAGTACGCTTGTCCTGTTAAAACGTCAGCGTGAGGGGGCCCTCCTTCGGTGGAGATCGGGCCACGCCCGCGCGTGGCGCCCCGCCGTCGCGCACCGGCGGTGGCAGAGTCGCGCCGTTCGTCCCGGGTGATCAAGGAAGGGCTGGCGGGTGCGCAGATCCGTGCGGGTGGTCGTGCTGCTGCTGCTCGTGGCCCTGCTGGGGGGCACGTCGACGGCGTACGCGCAGGAGCCCCCGCCGCCCCCCAACCCCAGTGACGACCAGCTGAGCCAGAGCCGCCAGGAGGTGCGCGACCGGGCCGGGGAGGTCGGGTCGCTCACCAACCGCCTCGCCGAGCTCGACGCCCTCACCGACGACCTGCAGGCCGAGCTGGCCGGCCAGCGCGAGAACGCCGAGGCCGCGCTCGTCGACCTGGAGGCCGCGCAGGGCGCCGCCGCCGAGGCGGGGGAGCGCGCCGAGGCCGCCCGGATCGCCACCGACGCGGCCACCGTCGCCATCGACCAGGCCCGGGCCCGGCTCGACGACTTCGTCACCGCCACCTACCAGGAGGGCCTCGACACGGGCCCGCTCGGGCTGCTGACCTCGGCGCAGACGCCCGAGGAGCTCGTCGCCCGCGCCGAGTTCACCGACCTGCTCGCCCGCGCCCAGCTCGCCGCGCAGGACGGGCTCGAGCGCGCCCGCGTCGACAAGGCCAACGCCGACTCCACCGCCCGCGCCCTGCTCGAGGAGGCGCAGGCCCGCGAGGCCGACGCGGCCCGGGCCAAGGACAGCGCCGACGCCGCGTTCGCCGCGGCCGACGCCGCCGCCCGCGCCCAGGTCGAGCAGCTGGCCGCCGTGCAGGCCGAGCGCGACCAGGTGCAGGGCCGGCTCGACGCCGCCGAGGCCTCCGACGCCGGCCTGCGCGACCAGCGCGCCCGCTACGACGACTGGCAGCGCGTCCTCGCCGAGCAGGAGGCCTCCCGCCAGCGCGCCGAGCGCGACGCCGCCTCGGCGCGGGACGCCGCCGTCGGGCCGGCGCCGCGGGCCGGGGCCGGCAGCGCGCAGCGCGTCATCGACCGGGCGATGTCCCAGCTCGGCGTGCAGTACGTCTGGGGCGGGGGCAACGGCCGCGGTGCCACCACCGGCATCCCCGGACCCGCGGGCGACCCCGGCGACCGCGTCGGCTTCGACTGCTCCGGGCTCATGCTCTACGCCTTCAACGGCGCCGGGGTGTCGCTACCGCGGGTGAGCCGCAACCAGTTCAACGCCGGCCGGAAGGTCCCGATCACCGACCTGCAGCCCGGTGACATGGTCTTCTACCGCAAGGGCGGCGCGCCGATCCACCACGTCGCCATGTACATCGGCGACAACCGGATGATCGAGGCGCCCTACACCGGGGCGGACGTCCGGGTCGTGCCGCTGCGCCGCAAGGACCTGGTGCCGCAGGCGACGCGGGTCCTCTAGGGGCTTCCAGGGAGGGGCAGGTCAGGACTGGGCCGGCACCGGGATCCGCGGGTTCTCCCAGAGCATCCACGGACGCCGCCCGGCCTGGTAGGCCGCGTCCAGCATGCTGCGCTCCTTGGCCGTGTCGGCGGACTGCCAGAACCCGCGGTGGCGGTGGGCGGTCATCCGGCCCTCCCGCGCGAGCGGCGTGCAGGCGTCGGCGATGAGGTCCCCGCCCTCGGGCAGGTAGTCGAAGATCTCCGGGCGCAGCACGAAGTAGCCGCCGTTCTCCCAGAGCGGCATCTCCTGCAGCGGGCTGATCGCGGTGATGCGGTCGTCCTCGCCGATCCCGACGCAGTGGAACGCGGGCTGCGGCGGCACGGCGAGCAGCCGGCCGACGGCGTCGGAGGCGGCGAAGTCGTCGACCATCGCGTCCAGGTCGAGGTCGGTGAGGACGTCGGCGTAGTTGGCCAGGAACATCTCCTCGCCCTCGACGTGCTCGCGGACCCGGCGCAGGCGCTCCCCGATCGGGGAGTCCAGCCCCGTGTGGGCGAACGTGATCGTCCAGTCCTGGATGTCGGACCCGAGCAGCTCGACCCGGCCGCCGTGCAGCACGAAGTCGTTGGACGCCGTCTCGGAGTAGTGCAGGAAGTAGTCCTTGATGTGCTCGGCGCCGTAGCCCATGCACAGCACGAACTCGGTGTGGCCGAAGTGCGCGTAGTAGCGCATGACGTGCCAGATCAGGGGGCGCGGACCGACGCGGTGCATCGGCTTGGGCAGGTCGGACACGCCGTCGCGCATGCGCATCCCGTACCCGCCGCAGAAGAGGACGACCTTCATCCGGGGAACCTCCTGTTGATGTCGGTATCTCCTGTTCCCGCAACGAGGCGCCACCCGTGTAGGTGACGGCCCGTGTGCGGGTGGCTACGGGAAGGGGGGTTCACGGCCCGCTCACGGACTGTGCGGTGAGATGGCGGGGTGACCGTCGCCGACTCCGCCCCCGCCAGCCCCGCGCACGAGGGCGAGCGCCTCGAGCGCGTCGTCCTCGAGATCAAGCGGGTGATCGTCGGGCAGGACCGGCTCGTCGAGCGGATGCTCGTCGGGCTGCTGGCCAAGGGGCACCTGCTGCTCGAGGGCGTGCCCGGCGTCGCGAAGACCCTCGCGGTCGAGACCGTCGCGAGGGTCGTCGGGGGCACGTTCTCCCGGCTGCAGTTCACCCCCGACCTGGTGCCCGCCGACATCCTCGGCACCCGGATCTACCGCCAGGGCCGGGAGGAGTTCGACGTCGAGCTCGGGCCGGTCGTCGCCAACTTCGTGCTCGCCGACGAGATCAACCGCGCGCCGGCCAAGGTGCAGTCGGCGATGCTCGAGGTGATGGCCGAGCGGCACCTGTCGATCGGCGGCCGCACGTTCCCGATGCCCGACCCGTTCCTGGTGCTCGCCACGCAGAACCCGATCGAGAACGAGGGCGTCTACCCGCTGCCCGAGGCCCAGCGCGACCGCTTCCTGTTCAAGCTGATCGTGGAGTACCCGGGCGTCGAGGAGGAGCGCGAGATCGTCTACCGGATGGGCGCCGAGCCCCCGGTCGCGCAGCAGATCATCGACCCGGCCGAGCTGGTGCGGCTGCAGAAGGTCGCCACGCAGGTGTTCGTGCACCACGCGCTCGTCGACTACGTCGTGCGGCTCGTCGTCGCCACGCGCACGCCCGCCGAGCACGGCCTGTCCGACATCGCCGGCTGGGTGTCCTACGGGGCCTCGCCGCGCGCCACGCTGGGCATCGTCGCCGCCGCGCGGGCGCTGGCGCTGCTGCGCGGGCGCGACTACGTGCTGCCGCAGGACGTCCTCGACGTCGCCCCCGACGTGCTGCGCCACCGGCTCGTCCTGTCCTACGACGCCGTCGCCGACCAGGTGCCGATGGACCACATCATCTCGCGCGTGCTGGCCACGGTGCCGCTGCCGCAGGTCAGCGCGCGCCCGGCCCAGCAGTACACGCCCGCGTGACGCCTCCGGCCGCCGCGCGCCGCGTCCCCACCGCCCCTCCCTCGTTCCGGGACGGGCGGATGGAGGCGTCGCTGCGCCAGCTCGAGCTCGCCGTGCGCGGGCGCCTGGACGGGCTGCTGCAGGGCAACCACCTCGGGCTGGTGCCCGGGCCGGGCAGCGAGCCGGGGGAGGCGCGCACCTACCAGCCCGGCGACGACGTGCGCCGCATGGACTGGGCCGTCACCGCCCGCACGACGCAGCCGCACGTGCGCGAGACCGTCGCCGACCGGGAGCTGGAGACCTGGGTCGTGCTCGACCTCTCGCCCAGCCTCGACTTCGGCACCGCGGCGTGCGAGAAGCGCGACCTCGCGATCGCCGCGCTGGCCGCCGTCACGCACCTCACGCGCGGCGGCGGCAACCGGATCGGGGTGCTGGCCGCCACCGGCGAGTCGGTCGTGCGCATCCCGGCCCGCGGCGGCGTCACGCACGCCCGCGGGATGCTGCGCCGGATCGCGGAGATCCCGCCCACGGCCGAGGGCACGCGCGGCGACCTGGCGGCGGCGATCGAGCAGCTCCGGCGGCCGCCGCGGCGGCGCGGCCTGGCCGTCGTCATCTCCGACTTCCTCGGCGAGCCCGACTGGGAGCGCGCTCTGCGGGCCCTGTCGACGCGGCACGACCTGCTCGCCGTCGAGGTGCTCGACCCGCGCGAGCTGGAGCTGCCCGACGTCGGCACGGTCGTGCTGGCGGACCCCGAGACCGGTCGGCAGCGCGAGATCACGACCACGCCGCTGCTGTGCCGGGAGTTCGCCGCCGCGGCCGCCGCGCACCGCGACACCGTGGCCGCCACCCTGCGCCGCTGCGGCGCCGCGCACCTGACGCTGCGCACCGATTCCGACTGGATCGCCGACGTCGTCCGGTTCGCCCTCGCCCGCAAGCGGGCCTGGTCCGGCGGGGGTCGGTAGATGTTCTCCGCTCCGTGGTGGCTGCTGCTGCTCGTCGTCGTCGCCGTGCTCGCCGCCGGCTACGTCGTCCTGCTGCGCCGCCGCCGCCGCGACGTCGTGCGCTTCACCAACCTGGAGCTGCTCGACCGCGTCGCCCCGCACCGCCCGGGCTGGTACCGGCACCTGCCCGCCGCGGCGCTGATCACCGCGCTGGCCGTGCTGACGATCGCGCTGGCCGGGCCCCAGGCCGAGGCGCGGGTGCCGCGCAACCGGGCCACGGTCGTGCTGGTGATCGACGTGTCGCTGTCGATGCAGGCCACCGACGTCGAGCCGAGCCGGCTCGCGGCCGCCCAGTCGGCGGCGAAGGACTTCGCCGACCAGCTGACGCCGGGCGTCAACCTCGGGCTGGTGGCGTTCGCCGGCACCGCGGCCGTGCTCGTCTCGCCGACCGTCGAGCGCGACCCGGTGAAGCGGGCGATCGAGGGCCTGCGGCTCTCGGAGTCCACGGCCACGGGCGAGGCAATCTTCGCGGCGATGCAGTCGGTGGAGACGTTCTCGCAGGCCATCGCGGGCACGGGCGAGGAGGGTCCGCCGCCGGCGCGGATCGTGCTGATGAGCGACGGCAAGCAGACCGTGCCCGACTCGGGGAACGGCCCGCCCGAGGAGGAGCCGCGCGGCTCGTTCACCGCCGCCCGCGCCGCGGCCGAGGCGGGCATCCCGGTCTCCGGCATCTCCTTCGGCACCCGCTTCGGCACGATCGAGCTGGAGCCGGGGGAGAAGACGTCGGTGGCCGTCGACGACGCCTCGATGCGCACGATCGCCGAGCTCTCGGGCGGCCAGTTCTTCACCGCGGCCAGCGAGGAGGAGCTCCGCCAGGTCTACGACGAGCTGGGCGAGCAGATCGGGTACGAGGTGCGCCGGGTCGACACCAGCCGCCCGTGGTTGGCCGGCGGGGTGCTGCTGCTGGTCGTCGGAGTCGGCGCGGGGCTCGCGCTGGGGCGCAGGCTTCCCTGAGGGCTCAGGGTCGGGCGGCCGAGGCCACCAGCCGCCGCACCGCCTCGACGTCCCCGCTGACCTCCAGCGCCCCGGCCGCCACCGCCGCGTCGAACGCGTCGGGGCCGTCGGTGAGGCCGTCGAGGTCGTCACCCGTCACCACCGCGTCCGGCGCCTGCGCCGCCGCGCCCCGCGCGAGCTCCCGCAGCTCCCCGTCGACAACCACCACGCGGTAGGCCTCGCGCGCCGTGCGCACCTCCACCACGGCGTCCCACCCGGGCGTGCGGGCGAAGAAGGTGCGCAGGCCGAGCAGCACCGAGTCGGCGCTGACCGGGCCCGTGCGCGGCGTGGGCGAGGCCATGCCCCAGGCGGCCAGCGCGCGGAACACGGGTTCGAGCCCCGCGCCCCACGGCGTGAGGGCGTAGGCGGGGCCCCGCTGCTCCAGGACCCCCGCGCCGACCAGGTCGCGCAGCCGCTGCGACAGCACGCTCGGACCGATCCCGGGCAGCGCGGCGGCGAGGTCGCTGTAGCGGCGCGGGCCCAGCCGCAGTTCGCGCACGACGAGCAGCGACCACCGGTCGCCGACGGCGTCGAGGGCGTGGGCGACGGGACAGGCCTGACCGTAGGTGCGCACGCCGTGCTCCTTGTACGAAATTCGTAGTGACTGCTACGGTCATCGTAGTCGACGGAGGAGGGGTGCGACATGCCGATCACCGAGACCCGGGTCCGGGCCGCGGGCGCCGAGCTGTGCGTGCAGGCCACGGGGTCGCCCGACGACCCGGCCGTGCTGCTGATCGCCGGTGCGGCGTCGTCGATGGACTGGTGGGAGGACGCGTTCTGCGCCCGGCTCGTCGCGGGCGGGCGGTACGTCGTGCGCTACGACCACCGCGACACCGGCGGGTCGACGCAGTGGCCCGCGGGGGAGCCCGGCTACACCGGCGCCGACCTCTGCGCCGACGCGCTCGCCGTGCTGGACGGGCTGGGCATCGCGCGGGCGCACGTCGTCGGCATCTCCATGGGCGGGGGGATCGGCCAGGAGCTCGCGCTCGACCACGCCGACCGGGTCGCCACCCTCACGCTGCTCTCGACCACCCCGGTCGGCCCGGCGCCACCCGAGCGCCCCGCGCCCCCGCCGATGCGCGCGGACGTGGCGCGGTCCTTCGCCGAGCCCCCGCCCGACCCGGACTGGTCCGACCCCGACGCCGCCGTCGCGGCCTTCGTCGCGGGCGAGCGCCTGTTCCGCGGCACGCTGCCGTTCGACGAGGAGCGCGTCCGCGCGATCGCGACCCGGGTCGTCGCCCGCACCCCGGACGTCGCCGCGACCATGACCAACCACTGGATCGTCGACCAGGGCGAGCCGCGCCGGACCGGCGTCGCGGCGATCACCGTGCCGACGCTGGTGCTGCACGGCACCGAGGACCCGCTGTTCCCGCCGGCGCACGGCCGGGCGCTGGCCGCGGAGATCCCCGGTGCGCGGCTCGTCGAGCTGCCCGGCGTCGGGCACCAGATGCCCCCGCCGGCGGTGTGGGACGTGGTGATCACCGAGATCCTGGGGCACACGTCCCGTTAGGGTGTCGCCCGTGTCGAGAACAGTGCTGGTGACCGGAGGAAACCGCGGGATCGGGCTGGCGATCGCGCAGGCGTTCGTCGAGCAGGGCGACCGGGTGGCGGTGACGCACCGCAGTCCGGTCGACGGCCTGCCCGAGGGCCTGTTCCCCGTGCAGTGCGACGTCACCGACGCCGCGGCCGTCGACGCCGCGTTCACCGCGGTGGAGGCCGAGCTCGGGCCCGTCGAGGTGCTGGTGTCCAACGCCGGCATCACCGACGACGGCCTGCTGATGCGGATGAGCGAGGACTCCTTCACCAAGGTCGTCGACGCCAACCTCACCGCGGCCTACCGCGTCGCCAAGCGCGCCACGCGCGCGATGCTCAAGGCCCGCGCCGGGCGGATGGTCTTCGTCTCCAGCGTCGTCGGGCTGACGGGGTCGGCCGGGCAGGTGAACTACGCGGCGTCGAAGTCCGGGCTGGTCGGGCTGGCCCGCTCGGTGGCCCGGGAGCTGGGCTCGCGCGGGATCACCGCCAACGTCGTCGCGCCGGGGTTCGTCGACACCGACATGACCCGCGCCCTGCCCGACGCCCGCCGCACCGAGATCCTCGGCCAGGTGCCGCTGGGGCGGTACGCGAGCGTCGAGGAGGTGGCGTCGGTCGTCACCTGGCTCGGGTCGCCGGGGGCCGCGTACGTGACCGGCGCCGTCATCCCGGTCGACGGCGGACTGGGGATGGGGCACTAGCGTGATGAGCATGGGTCTCCTCGAGGGCAAGAAGCTGCTCGTCACCGGCGTGATCACCGACGCCTCGCTCGCGTTCCACGCCGCCAAGGTGGCCCAGGAGCAGGGGGCCGACGTCGTCCTCACCGGGTTCGGCCGGATGCGGCTCGTCGAGCGGATCGCGCAGCGGCTGCCGAAGCCGGCGCCGGTGGTCGAGCTCGACGTGTCCGACCAGTCGCAGCTCGACTCCCTGGTCGACCGCCTCGCCGAGCACACCGACCGGCTCGACGGCGTCCTGCACTCGATCGGCTTCGCCCCCGCCTCCTGCCTGGGCGAGGGCGCGTTCCTCAAGGCCCCGTGGGAGGACGTCGCCACGACGATCCAGGTCAGCGCGTACTCGTTCAAGTCCCTCGCCGTCGCGGCGCTGCCGCTGATGGGCCCGGGCGGCTCGATCGTGGGCATGGACTTCGACAACCGCCAGGCGTGGCCCGCCTACGACTGGATGGGCGTGGCGAAGTCGACGCTCGAGTCGGTCACCCGCTACCTCGCCCGCGACCTGGGCCCGCAGGGCATCCGCGTCAACCTGGTCGCCGCCGGCCCGGTGAAGACGATGGCCGCCAAGTCCATCCCCGGCTTCGCCGCGTTCGAGGACGCCTGGGACGGCCGCGCGCCGCTGGGCTGGGACGTCACCGACCCGGTGCCGGTCGCCAAGACGGTGTGCGCGGTGCTGAGCGACTGGCTGCCGGTCACCACCGGCTCGATGGTGATGGCCGACGGCGGGTTCCACGCGATCGGCGTCTGAGGCCGCGCTACTCGCGCTGCTGCGCCTGCTCCTGGTCCGCCAGCCACCGGGCCGCGCGGCGGGCCGAGGCCTGCGACAGCCAGGCGTCCTGCACGATCTCGGCGAGCTCGGCCCGGTCGAGCTCGCCGAGGCGGCTCGCCCGCACCAGCACCGACGGGTGGCCGTCGAAGTGCGGGGTGGTGAAGAACGGGGTGCCCGGGTCCTGCACCAGCGCCCGCTTGTCCTCCTCGCCCGGCACCCACAGGACGATGACGTCGGTGAGGCGCTCGCCGGTCGTCCCGTCGACGGCGTCCGGGCGCGGCGTGCGGAAGAACACGAACGACTTGCCTCCCACCTGGTAGACGGGGTTGCCGCTCGGTCCGCGGACCACCGTGACGTGCGGCATCGCCGCGGCGAGGTCGTGCACGTCCTGCTCCGTCGCCGCCACCATGACGCGCAGTGTGCCCGGTGCGGTGGCACGATCGCCGGGTGCCCGGATGTGTCGACGCCCTGCTCGTCCTGTCCTTCGGCGGCCCCGAGGGCCCCGACGAGGTCCGCCCGTTCCTGGAGAACGTGACGCGCGGGCGCGGCATCCCGCCGGAGCGGCTCGACGCGGTCGAGGAGCACTACCAGCACTTCGGCGGCGTCTCCCCGATCAACGCCCGCAACCGCGAGCTGATCGACGCCGTCCGCTCGCGCACCGACCTGCCGGTGTACTTCGGCAACCGCAACTGGCACCCGATGGTCGAGGACACCGTCGCCGGGATGGCCCGCGACGGGGTGCGGCGCGCGCTCGTGTTCGCCACCAGCGCCTACGGCGGCTACTCGGCCTGCCGGCAGTACCACGAGGACATCGCCCGGGCCCGCAAAGCGGTGGGGGAGGTCGCCCCGGAGCTGGTGAAGCTGCGGCACTTCTTCGACCACCCCGAGTTCGTCGCCGCCAACGCCGACGCCGTCCGCGCGGTCCGCGAGCGCGCGGGGGAGGGCGCGCGGCTGGTGTTCACCGCGCACTCGGTGCCCGCGTCGGCCGACGCGTCGGCGGGCCCGCCCGAAGAGGGCGGCCACCGCTACTCGAAGCAGGTCACCGAGGCCGCGCGGCTCGTCGCCGCGGAGCTGGGAGAGGCGGAGTTCGACGTCGTGTGGCAGTCGCGCTCGGGCCCGCCGCGGATCCCGTGGCTGGAGCCCGACATCGTCGACCACCTCGACGCGCTGCACGCGGCGGGCGTCCCGGGCGTGGTGGTCGCGCCGATCGGTTTCGTCTCCGACCACGTCGAGGTGATCTGGGACCTCGACACCGAGGCCGCGGAGCGGGCCGCCGAGCTCGGCATGGGGTTCGCCCGGGCCGCCACGGCCGGGCCGGACCCGCGGTTCGCCGACATGGTCGTCGAGCTGGTCGACGAGCACCGCCACGACCGCGCGCCCCGCGCGCTGGGTGACGTGCCGCGCGCGGGGTGCGGGGTCGACGGGACGCTGTGCGCTCCTGCCTGCTGCGAGCCGCCGCGGCGGCCGTCGCGACCGGAGCCGGGTCAGCCCGAGTAGAACCCGACCGTCCGCTCCGCGGCCGCACGCGCGGCCGCGGGGTCCTCCCCGGCCGCGACGGCGGCCTCGCCCCACGCCCGCCCGGACTCCGCCATAAACGCGCGGCCCTCGTCGGTGGCGGTGAACGCGGCCTCGTCGACCATGGAGGACGGGTCGGCGAGGTGGCGCTCCAGCCCGAGCAGCCCCAGGTCCCAGCCGATGCCGGCGGCGGCCGGGCCGAACTCGGCCCAGCGCACGTCGTCGACGTGGGCGAGGTGCTCCAGGGTGAACCGGGTGCGCTCGTCGCCCTCGGGCTCCAGGCGCACGGTGATCCAGCTGACCTCGTCGCCCATCTCCCAGGTCGCGGCGAAGCCGTGCGGGGCCTCGCAGCGCTCGACGACACCGCCCGCGTTGCCCTCGAGCTGGTAGCGCCCGCCCGGGCGGAGCTCGCCGGTGACGGGCAGGAACCAGCGGGCGATCCGCTCGGCGCTGGTGCAGGCGTCCCAGAGGTCGGCCTGGTCGGTCGGGTAGGTGCGGCTGATCGTGAGGACGCGGGCCTCGCCGGCCTCCAGCGTGCGCCGTCCGACGCTGCGGGCGACGGTGCTGATCTCGTGGGTCACGTCGGTCATGGGGGCTCCTGCCGGTGGGTGCGACGCCCGCGGGCCACCTCGGTGGCCAGGGCGTCGAGACGGGGGGTCCAGGTGCGTCGGAAGTGGTCGAGCCAGGCGTCGACCTCCCGCAGCGGTTCTGCGCGCACGGCGTAGAGCCGTCGCGTGCCCTCGGGGCGCACGGTGGCGAACCCGTTGTCCCGCAGCACCTTCAGGTGCTGCGACACCGCGGGCTGGGAGATCCCGAACTCCGCGCGGATCGTCTCCGTGACCGCGCCGGAGCTCTGCTCGCCGCCGGCGAGCAGCTCCAGGATCCGGCGGCGGACCGGATCACCGAGGACGTCGAACGCGTGCACGGGACGACTTTAACGGTTGCAGCTTATATAAGTCCAGACCGTTCTTCGGTCGCTCGTCGTGCCTCCTGCGCTGTGGCATTCGGCGCGGAGGACGGGGCGTTCGGAGTACCGCGCGGCCGCTCGGTACTCTCCGGCTCACCAGACTTCCAGGAGCGGGCCGATGCCGGATCGTCACGTCGAGGCAGCGTGGGACCACGCAGCGCTCGACGGCGCGGCTCGCGACGCCCCGGCACTCGACGGCGGCGCCCTCGGCGATCCGGGGTACGCCGACCCGCTCGTCCTCGCCCGCGCGCTCGAGGAGCTCCCGCACGGCGTGCTCGTGCACGAGGGCCGCGACCACCGGGTCGTCGGCGCCAACCGGGCCGCCCGCACGTTCCTGGGCGACCGTCCCGGCATCCTCGGCCGGCCGCTGCGCGAGGTCTTCCCCGAGATCGCCGGGCAGAACCTGCTGGGCCGCCTCGACCGCGTCCTGGTCACCGGGGAGCCGTTCGCGGCCCGGGAGTGGCGCATCGAGGTCGACGGCCACGTCGACGGCGACGACCGGCTCGTCGACTTCGACATCGTCCCGCTGCACGACGCGGTCGGTTCCGTCAGCGGGGTGGCGATGCAGTTCCGCGACGTCACCGCGGCCGTGCGGCACCGCCGCTCGCTGGAGGCCGACACCGCCGAGCTGCGCGAGCGCTACGAGGCCGCGCAGGACGTCGTCCTCACCCTGCAGCGCAGCCTGCTGCCCGACGGGATCCCGGTGCTGCCCGGCCTGCGGATCGCCGCGCACTACCTCGTCGCGGGCGCCGAGCAGGCGGCGGGCGGCGACTGGTTCGAGGCGGTCGCGCTGGACGGCACCGCGGCCGTCATGGTCGGCGACGTCGTCGGCCACGGGTCCGCGGCCGCCGCGGTGATGGCGCAGCTGCGTGCGGTCCTCGTCGAGTTCCTCCTCGACGGCGACGACCTCGACACGGTCCTCGCCCGCCTCGACGCCTTCGCCGGCCGCGTGCCCGGCGCGCGCGGCGCCACCGTCTGTGTCGCGCTCGTCCGGCCCGACGGCGCGGTCCGCTACGTCTGCGCGGGCCACCCGCCGCCGCTGGTCGTCTCGATCGACGGCGCGGCGCGCTACCTGCCCGCCCCCGGCGGCGGCCCGCTCGGCGTGGCGGGCCCGGCCGCGACCGTCGGCACCGCGGTGCTCGCCCCCGGCGACCTGCTGCTGTGCTACTCCGACGGCCTGGTCGAACGCCCGTCGCAGGACCTCACGGTCGGCATGACGGAGCTGGCCGAGGTGGCGTCGGCGGCGATGCGGCGCGGCCCGGCGTCGACGATGTCGGCCGACGCCACCGACCGCGTGGCCGAGCTGACCGTGGAGCGGATGACCCGCCAGGGCTACCACGACGACGTCACGGTGCTGGCGCTGCGGCTGACCGGCCGGGTCGTCCCCGACTTCGCCACCGAGATCCCCGCGGAGCCCCGGCGCCTCTCGACGCTGCGCCGCGACCTGGAGGCCTGGCTCACCGAGCTCGGCGTCGGCGACGCCGACATCGCCTCCATCGAGATCGCGGTGGTCGAGGCGGCCACCAACAGCGTCGAGCACGCCTACCCCGACGGCGGCGGCACGGTCCGCGTCGAGGGCCAGCTCGACGGCCAGGGCCGGATCTGCATGACGATCTCCGACCGCGGCACCTGGCGCAACGCCCCGGCCGACCCCGGCCACCGCGGGCGCGGGCTGCTGATGATGCGTGGCTGCATGGACACCGTCGAGATCGACGACACCGCCGACGGCACCACGCTGCTGCTCGACCGCCGCCTGCGCCGCGAGCCCGTCGTCAGCCCGGCGACGGTGGCCGGCGGGAGCGCGACGCCGCGCCCGTCGGCGATGAGCGTGACGCTCACGACGACGGCGGAGCCGCGGATCGCGCTGGGCGGCCCGATCGACCTCAGCACCGCCGACGACCTGCGCCGCGAGCTGTGGTCGGCCAGCCGCGGCGGCGCGCTGCCGCTGGTCGTCGACCTCGGGGCGGTCACGCACCTGGGCAGTGCGGGCATCCAGGTGCTCTACGACTTCGTCGAGGACATGACCGCCGACGGCCGCGCGCTGCGCTTCGTCGTGCCGCCGGGCTCGCCGGCCCGGCACGCGATCGTGCTCAGCGACCTCGACCGGATCGTCGCCGTCACCGAGGTGTGAGCGCGCCCGCCCGGCGGGCGGCCCCGGGGGTCGTCCCGATCACGCGGGTGAAGGCGCGGCTGAACGCGGCCTCCGACCGGTAGCCCAGCGCGCCCGCGACCTCGGCGACGCCCGCGTCACCGGCGCGCAGGCGGTCGAGGGCGAGGTGCATCCGCCGCCGCGTGACGTAGGCCAGCGCGGGCTCGCCGACCAGCGCGGTGAACCGGGCCGCGAACGCCGAGCGCGACATCGGGATCTCCGCGGCCAGCGACGCGACGGTCCACGCGCGCGCCGGCTCCCGGTGGATCAGCGTGATCGCCCGGCCGATGCGGGGGTCGGCCAGCGCGCCGAGCCAGCCGGTGCGCGCGGCCGGGTCGGTCTCCAGCCACGAGCGCACGACCTGGATCACCAGGACGTCGGCCAGGCGCGTCAGCACGGCCTCGCCTCCCGGGCGCAGCTCCTCCGCCTCGGTCGCGACGAGGCGCAGCGTCGCCTGCATCCACTCGGTGCGCGGCGACGCGCCGACGTGCAGCAGCGGCGGCAGGAGCTCCACGAGATCGCGGGCGCCCGGGGTGTCGACCTGCACCGCGGCGCAGACCAGCGTCGTCGGCTCGCCGCCGGAGCCGTGGCGCAGCAGGGAGTACCGGTCGTTCGCGAAGGTCTGCGGCAGGTCCATCACCGACGGCGCGATCGTGCCGGGCGCGCTGCGCAGGCGGTGGCCGGCGCCGTGCGGGACCAGCGCGACGTCGCCCGCCCGGAGCTGCACGGGATCGGCTCCGTCGGTCTCCAGGCGGCACCCGCCGGCGGTGACGACGTGCAGCCAGAGGTGGCCCGGCAGCGGCGGCACCGTGAGCCCCCACGGCGCCGTGAGCTCCGAGCGGCAGTAGAAGGTGCCGGCGAGCCGCAGGTGGTGCAGCGCCTCGCCGAGCGCGTCGGGCGGTGCGACGGACCAGGGTGTCTCCACCCGCCCAGTCTGGCACCCCGGACGTCCGATCGGTCCGGACGATCGAGCACGGAACATCGACGCACAGGCATGGATCGTCCGATCGGGAGGCCCCAGCCTGGACGCACAGCAGCAACGCCGACGAGAGGACACACCATGATCACCGTGATGGGCGCGACGGGCCGGGTGGGCCGCCAGGTGGTGGCCGCGCTGGTGGGCGAGGAGGTCCGGGCGATCGGCCGCTCCGCCGACCGGCTGGCCGCGCTGGACGCGACACCGTGCCCGGGCGACGCCGCCGATCCCGCGTTCCTGACTGCGGCGTTCCGCGGGACGGACGCCGCCTTCGTCATGCTCCCGGTCGACGCCCACGAGCCCGACCAGCGCGGCGCGCAGGAGGCGAAGGCCGACGCGGTCGCGGCCGCGGTGCGCGACGCCGGTGTGCCGCACGTCGTCGCGCTGAGCAGCCTGGGCGCCGACGTCACCTCGGGCACCGGCTTCATCGACGGCCTGCGCGTGCTGGAGGAGCGCCTGGCCGCGACCGGCGCGCGGGTCCTGCTGCTGCGCCCGGGCTGGTTCCTGGAGAACGCGGCCGAGGCGCTGCCGGTGGTCGAGGAGCTGGGCTGCCTGGCCGACTCGCTCGACCCGGAGCTCCCGGTGCCGATGGTCGCCACCCGTGACGTCGCCGCGGCGGCGGCCCGCGCGCTGAGGGCCCGCGACCGGACCGGCGTCGTCGAGCTGCTGGGGCCGCGCGACCTCACCCAGGTCGAGGTGGCCGCCGTCCTCGGCGCCGCGCTGGGCCGGCCCGGCCTGCCCTACGTGCGGCTGGCCGACGAGGAGATGGCGCACGCGCTGGTCGGCGCGGGGTTCTCGCCCGACGCCGCCGCGCGGCACCTGGGCATGACGCGGGCCCTCAACGAGGGGCGCATCTCGGCGCGGCGGACGGCGGAGAGCACGACCCCGACCGGGATCGAGGACCTGGTGGGGGAGTGGGTGGCGTGACCGTGACCGAGGCGCTGCGGGTCGTCGCCGGGGTGGGGTGCGGGCTCGTCGCCGGGCTGCTGTTCGCGTTCTCCGCCGGGGTGATGACGGCGCTGCGGAACCTGCCCGCCGGGCGCGGCGCCGCGGCGATGCGGTCGGTCAACGCCGCGGTGCTCAACCCGCTGTTCCTGGGCGTGTTCGGCGGGGCGGGCGTCGCGGCGGTGGCGACCGCGGTCGCGTCGGGCGGCGCGCCGGCGGTCGTCGGCGCGGCGGTGCTGTACGTCGTCGGCGTCCTCGGGGTGACGGCGGCGGTGAGCGTGCCGCTCAACGACGCGCTGGCCGCCGAGCGCGTCCCGTGGGAGCTCTACCTCGTGCGCTGGACGCGGTGGAATCACGTGCGGGCCGGTGCCGCGACCGCGGCGCTCGGGCTGCTGCTGGTGGCGTGAGACCGCGCGCTCAGTGCTCGCCGGGCAGGTCCAGGACGGCCTTGACGTCGACCACCGGCGTGCCGTCGAGCGCCTCCAGGTCGCGCACGCCGATCCGGGAGCCCTCGATCGAGCGGATCCGGACGCGGTGCAGCCCGATCGGGTTCGGCCGGTCCGGGGAGCGGGTGGAGAACACGCCGGTCGGCGGGCGGGCGGGGTCGTCGCGGGGGCGGGTGGTCTGGACCGTCCGGTCGGCGCGGTCGAGCCAGGTCAGCACGATGGCGTCGGCGCCGACGGCGAGGTCGCGGGCGGCGTCGGCGACGTCGTCGTCGAGCACGATCCACGCGTCGGGGGAGCCCTCGTGGCCCTGCTTCGGGGCGCTCGCCCGGTCGCTGAGGGGTGACTCGACCCGGCCGATCGGGCGGAGCTCGTAGTGGTCCACGGTGCGCAGCCTAGGGAGCGGCGGTCGCTGCGGCCACGATGTCGGCGGCGCTGCTGTCGCGGGTGCGCAGGCCGCGGTCGTAGTGCTGGGTGGTGGCGATCGAGGCGTGCCCGACGTCGGCCTGCACGTGCTGGATCGGGGCGCCGTTCTCCAGCGCGATCGTGACGTAGGCGTGGCGCAGGGCGTGCGGGTGGACGCGGTCGGCCACGCCGTCGAGCTCGGGTCCCGCGGTGGTGGCGATCCTGCGGAGGAGCTGCGCGAGGTCGACGCGGGAGCAGCGCCCGCCGTCGCGGGTGGCGATCATCGGGGTCGGCGGCGCGCCGGCGTGGCCGCGGCGGGCGGGGAGGGGGCCGCCGCCGAGGCGGTCGCGCTCGGCGAGGTAGGCGACGAGCGCCTCCCGGACCGGGGCGGTCAGGTAGACCTCACGGTGCAGCCCGCCCTTGCCGCGCACGCGCAGCACCTCGTCGCCACCGGTGCGGTAGAGGTCGCCGCGGTCGAGCCCGACGAGCTCGGAGATGCGCAGGCCCAGCGTCAGGAGGGCGACGAACGCGACGGCGCGCCGCGAGTACAGCTCCGCGCGCGGGTCGCGGCCGTGGTGCAGCCGGGCGGCGGAGGCGAGCAGGGCGCGGACCTGGGCGGCGGTGAGGCGGACGGTCGGGGAGGCGTCGCGGGCGCCGGTGGACAGGCCCAGGCGCGAGCGGTTGACGGCGGCGGGGTTGGCCGCGATGACGCCGGTCTCGGCGAGGTGCCCGCAGAACGCGGCCACCGTCGACAGCATCCGCTGCCGGGTGCGCCGCTGCGCCCCGGCGGCGTCGAGGGCGTGCAGCCAGGCGGTCACGTCCCGGGTGGTGGCGCGGCGGGGGTCGAGCCCGCGGCGGGCGCACCAGCGGAACCAGGCGACGTCGTGCAGGGGGCCGCGGGCGGCCGGAGGAGGGCGCCTCGTGCTCGTGGGCGTGCTCGTGCTCGTGGGCGACGGCGGATCGACCCAGGCGACGGGCAGCCCGAGCGCGTACGCGTAGGTGCGGCGGGTGCCGGCGTTGGCGTACTGGCCCAGCCAGCTCATCAGCTGCGCGCGCAGGGCGTCGGGGTCGTCGACGCCGGGCCAGTCGACGGTCGCCGGACCGCCGGGGTCCGCGGATCCGCCGCCCGGCTCCGCGGATTCGAGGACGGCGAGGGCGTCGGTGGTCACGCAGCGACGGTACTCCCCGCAAAACATCCGTTTCGCTGGTGAACAGTTCAGTTAGCACATACCGGTTGCCGGTTCTGCGGTTCACGATCTACGAACTGGTACGGTCCGCCGGTGATCGACGACGCCGCACGCTGCGGCTACAGCCGCTGCCGCACCGAGCTGCCCGCCCCGGGTCCGCAGGGCGGCCGGCGCCGCTCGTTCTGCCGCGACACGCGCTGGGAGGGCGGGCGCACCTGCGCCCAGATGGCCCGCGCCGAGCGCGACGCCCTGGGCGCGCTCGGCCTCGACTCCGGCCGCGCCGCCTTCGGCCTCGACGCCGACCGGCTGCGCGAGCACGTCGAGGCCGTCCGCGGGCCGGTGGGGGAGCTGGCCGTCGCGCTCGACGCGGTCACCGACCGGCTCGACGAGGTGCAGCGCGACGCGGTCGCCTCGGTGGAGGCCGCGAACCGGCGGGTCGCCGACGCGGAGGCGCGGCGGGTGGCGGCGGAGCAGGCGCGCGACGAGGCGGTCGCGCGGGCGCGGCGCAGCGCGGAGGCGGCCGAGCGGGCGGGCCGGGAGCGGGCCGAGGCGGGGGAGCGGGCGGCCGCGGCGGCGCGGCAGGCGCTGGAGGCGACCGAGGCGCTGGGCGCCGCGCGTCAGCAGGCCGAGGAGGCGGTGGCCGCGCGGGCCGCGCTGGAGGCTCAGGCGAGCGAGCGGGTGCGGCGGGCCGAGGGGGCGGCGCGGGAGGCCGTCGACCGGGCCGAGGAGCAGGCGCGCGAGCGCATCGAGCGCGCGGAGGCCCGCGCCGGGCAGTCGGCCGAGGCGCTGCGCGCGGCCGAGGAGCGGACCGGCGCCGCCGAGCGCGCCGCGGCGGCCGCCGCCGTCACCGCGGAGCGCGCGCGGGCCGAGCGCGACGCGGAGCGGGCCCGCAGCGCCGAGCTCCGGGCGCGGGCCGAGGCCGTGGCCGCCGAGCGCGACGAGGCCCGCCGCGCCGCCGCGGCCGCCGACACCGCCCGCGCGGGCGCGCAGGAGCAGGCGGAGCGCCGCGTCGCCGACGAGCTCGCCGCGGCCCGGCGGGACGCCGCCGACGCGCGGCGCGAGGCGGCCGGGGCCGCGGCCGCCGCCCGCACCGCCGACGCCCTGCGCGCCCGCGCCGAGGCCGAGGCGGAGCGGCTGCACGCGACGCTGGCCGCGCGCGCCTGAGCGTCGACGGCGTCCGTCGGCCGGGCGTCGGTCGGGCGGGCGTCAGTCGGCCAGGCGGATCGCCAGCTCGGTCTCCCACCGGTCCGGGTCGGGCTGCTCGCGCGGGTCGGTGAGGAAGTGCTCGGTGCGGGCGTTCCAGTGCTCGACGCCGCCGTCGACCGTCCGGTCCCAGGCCAGGCCCTGGGCGTCACCCCAGGCGAGGGTGCGCTCGGTGCCCTCCAGCAGCCCGTCGGGGTGCCCGCGGTGCAGCAGCACGACGTAGCGGCCGGCCGGGAGCGCGCCCGCGGCGACCTCGTCGTCGACGAGGCCGACGTCGTCGGTCGGCACGCAGGCCTCCACCTCCAGCGCCACGGTGCCGTCGGGCGCCGTCGTGTCGATCACGAGGTAGCGCAGGAACGGCGCGCCGGTCACCTCCCCGCCCCGCGACAGCAGGTGCCCGATGACCACCGGGATGCGGTCGGCGATCTCGTTCATCGTGGTCAGGGTGCAGCGCCGCGTGATGCCGAGGTAGGGCCGCTCGGGCTGTTCGACGATGCGAGGTTCCATCGTTCTCCTCCGGTGGTCGGGTCGTCGGGACACGGCGACCAGGATGGTGGGGTCGGGGCCCCGGTTGTGCAAGGTGCGCAGGGCGAGGTGGTCCAGGCACACGATCGCGCCGGTCGGGAAGCTGCGGACCCCGCCGGCGTGGCACTCGAGGTCCAGGCGCCCCTGCTCGACGACGACGAGCTCGTCGCGCCACTCGTCGCCGTCGTAGGGGCGGGAGTCCCCGGGGCCGACGACCACGGTGCGCCGCCGGAACGCCGCGGGCAGCGGGCCGCGCAGGAAGGGCAGGTCCACGGTCAGAGCCGCGCGGGCAGGCCGAGCGAGGCGAACACCTCGCGGCCGAACGTGGTGACCTCGGTGACGAGCCCGTCCTCGACGCGCAGGACGTCGAGCGCGCAGGCGTCGAAGTGCGGGCCGGGGACGACGCGCACGCCGTCGACCAGCTCCCTCTCCCGGGTCGGGCGCAGGTAGCAGGCCAGCGCGATCTGCCGGTTGACCTCCACCGGCACGCACCGCCACTCGCCCCACGCCTCCGGGCCGGTCAGGACGTCGGACCAGGTCTCGCTGATGGTGTCGCGGCCCTCGTTCACGACCGGCAGCGGCGGCATCGTCTGCCGGGCGTGCTCGGCGAGCAGCGCGACGAGGGTGTCGAGGTCGCTGCGCTCGCTGGCGTCGATCCACCGCTTCAGCAGCGCCCGCTCGTCGTCGGAGGGCGCGGGCCACTCCGCGCGGCGCTCGGGCAGCTGCTCGCGCATCGTCGCGCGGGCGCGCTGCAGGGCGCTGTTGGCGGCGGCGACCGACACGTCGAGCAGGTGCGCGGTCTCGGCGGCCCGCCAGCCCAGGACGTCGCGCAGCAGGAGCACGGCCCGCTGCCGCGGGGGCAGGTGCTGGACGGCGGCCAGGAACGCCAGCTCGATCGTCTCCCGGGCGACGGTGACGGCGTCGGGCCCGTCGCCGGGGTCGGGGAGGTCCAGCAGCGCGTCGGGGTAGGGCTGGAGCCACGCGACCTCCGCCGTGCCGCCCGCCCCGCCCGCCCGCCGCTTCCCGATCATGTCGAGGCAGGTGGTGGTGGCGATGCGGTAGAGCCAGGCGCGGCGGTGGCCCCCGTCCTCCTCGTCCCGCGCGGTGGCCCGCGACCGCCAGGCGCGCAGGAACGTCTCCTGCACCGCGTCCTGCGACTCGTCGAACGACCCCAGCATCCGGTAGCAGTGCACCTGCAGCTCCCGGCGGTGGCGTTCGACGAGCGCGGTGTACTGCCCCTCGTCGTCCATGACTGCTACGACGTGCGGGGGAGCGGAAAGTCATCGGTCCGGTCGTTCCGGTGACCACCCGCTGCGACATCACGGTCGTGCGGAGGGCCGTAGCGGTGTGGTCCCGACGACATCAGGTCCCCTGACTCGCCGACCGCAGCCCAGGGCCGCCGAAACGCCCGTGATCGCCAGAAGTGCGACGTCAGGGTCGTGCGCAGGGCCGTGGTGGTGCGGTCCCGGTGATCACCACGCCCATGATCTCCACGCGCCGCACCTCAGCGCTGCCCGGACGACCGTGGGGTGCGGCTGGCGGCGATCAGCGGCCGGCTTGAGCAGAGTCGTGATCGCCGGAAGTGCAACGTCAGGGTCCTGCGGACGGCAGTGTTGGTGCGGTCCCGACGATCATCACGTCCACGGATCCTGTCGACCGCAGCCCGGGGCCGCGGGAGCAACCGTGATCGCCGAGAGTGCGACACCACGGTCGTGCGGGGGCCGTAGCGGTGCGGTCCTGACGATCACCGCGCCCATGATCTCTACCCGCCGCACCTCAGCGCTGCCCTTACGGCCGCGAGGTGCGGTGGACGGCGATCACCGGCCGCACCGCGTTCACCGGGCGAGCTGGGTCGTGATCACCGGAAGTGTGACGTCAGGGTCGCGCGAGGGGCCATGGTGGTGCGGTCTCGACGATCATCAGATCCCCCGGCCCGCCGACCGCAGCCCAGGGCCGCCGAAACGCCCGTGATCGCCGAGAGTGCGACACCACGGTCGTGCGGGGGCCGTAGCGGTGCGGTCCTGACGATCACCGCGCCCATGATCCCTACCCGCCGCACCTCAACGCTGCCCCACGACCGTGAGGTGCGGTGAGCCGCCGGGTCGAACAGGGCCGTGATCGCCGAGAGTGCGACGTGAGGGTCGTGCGGAGGGCCGTGATGGTGCGGTCCTGACGATCACCGCGAGAGAACCCGCTCAGACCAGCGGACTCGCCGCCAGCACCCGCACCGCCTCCGCCACGGCCGCCCGCCGGGCCACGCGGACGGCGGTCTCGATCGGCCGCAGCGCCTCCCGCCGGGCCGTGGCGGCCGAGGCGGACAGGGCGCCGCCGGGCTCGTCGACCTGGGCGGCCGCGAGGATCGCCTCCACCTCGTCGGCGTGCTGCAGCACGCGCAGGGCCTGGCCGGGCATGCCCACGGGCCACAGGGTCTCGGGGCGGGCGCGCAGGGCGGCGGCGATCTCCTCGCGCACGCCGGGGCGGTGGCGGGCCACGCCGAGCGAGGTCAGGACGGAGGCCGACTGCCGGACCTGCTCGCGCAGGTCGCGCTCGGCCTGGTTGAGGGCCACGTACTCGACGGGCGGGCCGGGCTCGGGGACGGTGTAGACGGTCCAGCGCAGCACGTTCTCGGCGACGGTCGTGGGCACGACGCCCAGCCCGGCGTCGGCGAACAGCACGCCCTCGCCGGCGGCGGTGGCCTCGCGGCTGAACAGGCCGGGGCCGGGCAGCCCGCGCACGTCGCCGGGGGCGGGCAGCACGAGCCGGGCCGGGCCGCGGGGGGAGGTGCGGCGCAGCGTGGCGAGCAGGAACGCCAGCGACGAGACGGGGGAGCCGGGCGGGGGCAGCGCGGTGACGGCGGCGGTGGCCTCGTCGGCGGCCTGCACGTCGTGCGCGAGCGCCCACGGCCCGAGCGCGTCGAGCACGTCGTCGGGCGCCGCGGCGCCGGCCAGCCAGGCCGACGTCCACACGGTGAAGGTCGCGGAGGGACTGGGCACGGGGCCAGGCTAGCGAGCCACCCGGTCGCGCCGCACGCCCGCCGCACGGGTGACCGTCACCACGTTCGGTCACTGCAGGTCACCGGACGGGCGCGTGTCGGAACGCCGGTGCGCCGCGCCGCGCCGGTACAACTGGCGGCCATGACGCGAAGCCACGACTACCGCGGCGCGTTCGGCTCCGACGGCACGCGCACCGTCGTCCGGCGCGCGGTCCCCGACGTCCCCGCCGAGCCGGGGCTCGTCGTCGAGGACCATGCCGGCTTCTGCGGGGCCGTGGTCAGCGTGAACGTCCGCGAGGTGACGCTGGAGGACCGCCACGGCCGGCGCCGGGTGTTCCCGCTGCGGCCGGCCGCGTTCCTCGTGGAGGGCGTGACGGCGACGCTCGTCGTGCCGAAGGCCGCCCCCGCGGCGCCGCGGCGCTCGGCGTCAGGGTCGGTCGCGGTGACGAACCACCGGGCGCGGACCGCGCGGGCGGCGCGCATCTGGGTGGAGGGCATCCACGACGCGGCGCTCGTCGAGACGGTGTGGGGGCACGACCTGCGCGTCGAGGGCGTGGTCGTCGAGCCGATGCACGGCATGGACGACCTCGCCGCCGCCGTCGCCGACTTCGCCCCGGGCCCGCAGCGGCGCCTGGGCATCCTGGTCGACCACCTCGTCACGGGGTCGAAGGAGACGCGCGCGGCGCACGCCGTCGCCGGCCCGCACGTGCTCGTCACCGGCCACCCCTACGTCGACGTGTGGGAGGCCGTGAAGCCCTCGGTCGTCGGCATCCGCGCGTGGCCGAAGGTGCCGCGTGGGACCGACTGGAAGACCGGTGTGTGCGACGCCCTGCGCTGGGGCGAGCCGGCCGACGGCGCCCGCCGCGTGCTGGGTGCGGTCCGGGACTTCCGCGACCTGGAGACCCCGCTCATCGGGGCCGTCGAGGAGCTCATCGATTTCGTGACGGCCTGATCACGGATCATCACCGTGGGGTCCGTTCTGGCAGGATGAACGGCATGACCCCGGCCCTGATCTGGCTCGTCGTGGGCCTTGCGCTGATCGCGGCCGAGGTGCTGTCCGGGGAGTTCGTGCTGCTGATGCTGGGCGGCGGCGCGCTCGCCGCGGCCGGCGTGACGTTCCTGGTCGGCGGCCCGGTCGCGGGCATCGTCGCGTTCGTGGTCGTGGCCCCGCTGCTCGTCTTCGCGGTGCGCCCGGCGCTGCGGCGCCGGCTGGAGGACCAGATCGAGGACTCGCGGATGCACCACCGCGCGCTCGAGGGCCGCGAGGCCGTGGTCGTCGCCCGCGTCGACGGCGACGGGGGCCGCGTCAAGATCGGCGGCGAGGTGTGGTCGGCCCGGCCGGTGCACGAGGACGACGTGATCGACGAGGGCCGCTCGGTGCTGGTCGTCGAGATCACCGGCGCTACCGCAGTGGTGGTAGCGCGAGACTGAACCGCCCCTCGCCGGGGCGATGAGAGGGCGGACATGGATCCCCTGTTGATCGTCGGGCTGCTGTTCCTGGCACTCGTCGTCGTGTCAATCATCAAGGCGGTGCAGATCATCCCGCAGGCCACGGCCGCGGTCATCGAGCGCCTCGGGCGCTTCAAGGGCACGGCCGACCCCGGGCTCGTGTTCCTGGTGCCCTTCGTCGACAAGGTGCGCGAGCGCATCGACCTCCGCGAGCAGGTCGTCTCGTTCCCGCCGCAGCCCGTGATCACGCAGGACAACCTGACGGTCAACATCGACACCGTCGTCTACTACACCGTCACCGACCCCAAGGCCGCGGTGTACGAGATCTCCGACTACATCCTCGGCGTCGAGCAGATCACCACCACCACGCTGCGCAACGTCGTCGGCGGCATGAGCCTCGAGGGCACGCTGACCTCGCGCGACGAGATCAACACGGTGCTGCGCGGCGAGCTCGACGACGCCACCGGCCGCTGGGGCATCCGCGTCGGCCGCGTGGAGATCAAGGCGATCGACCCGCCCGCGTCCATCCAGGAGTCGATGGAGCGGCAGATGAAGGCCGACCGCGAGAAGCGGGCGATGATCCTCACGGCCGAGGGCCAGCGGGAGTCGGCGATCCGCAGCGCGGAGGGCCAGAAGCAGAGCCAGATCCTCATGGCCGAGGGCGCCAAGCAGGCCGCGATCATGGAGGCCGAGGCGGAGCGCCAGTCGGCGATCCTGCGGGCGCAGGGCGAGCGGGCCGCGCGGTACCTGGAGGCGCAGGGCGAGGCGGCGGCGATCGAGAAGGTGTTCGCCGCGATCAAGGCCGGGCGCCCGACGCCGGAGCTGCTCGCCTACAAGTACCTGGAGACGCTGCCGGAGATGGCGCAGGGCGGGGCCAACAAGGTCTGGATGGTGCCCACCGACTTCGGCAAGGCCCTGGAGGGCTTCACCCGGATGCTGGGCGCGCCCGGCGAGGACGGCGTCTTCCGGTTCACCCCGTCCGAGGTGGACGACACCGCGCGGGCGGGGCGCCCGCAGGACGACGAGGAGTCGATGAAGCACTGGTTCGACACCTCGACGAACCCGGAGATCGCCAAGGTCGTCGCCGACGCGGAGGCCGAGGCGCGCCGCGAGGTGCCCGCCCTGGGCTCCGTCTCCCCGAGCCCGGCGCCGATGGCCGTGCCGCGCCCGGCCGAGCAGCGGGAGATCCCGCCGCACCTGCCCCCGCCCGCCCAGATCTCCCCGTCGGCGCCGACGACCAACGGCGGCTCGCACAGCGGCTCGCCCAGCGGTTCGCCCAGGGGTTCGCACAGCGGGGAGCACGAGAGCTCGGTGCCCACGCCGCCCCGCGGCGTCCCGGTGGTGGAGAAGCCGGGCTACCCCTCGCCGCCGCCGGCGTGACGTTCGTCCGCACCCCCGCGGACCTGCTCACCCTGCTCGACGACCTGCTCACCGGGCAGGACGGCGCGCGCTGGGACGCGTTCTTCGCCGACCGCGCGCGCCCCTGCCCGTTCCTGGTCGACCTGCCCGACGAGAACCTCGCCGGGTGGGTCGAGCAGGGCGTGCTGGCACCCGGCCGCGCCCTCGAGCTGGGCTGCGGGCACGGCCGCAACGCCGTGCACCTGGCCCGGCACGGCTGGCGCGTCGACGCCGTCGACTTCTCCGCCACCGCGCTGGACCGCGCCCGGGAGTCCGCCGCTGCCGCGGGCGTCGACGTCACCCTCCACCACGGCTCGGTCCTCGACCTGCGGCCCGACGAGGGCGGCTACGACCTCGTCTACGACTCCGGCTGCTTCCACCACGTGGCCCCGCACCGCCGCCCGCAGTTCGTCGACGTGGTGCGCCGCGCGCTGGCCCCGGGCGGGCGGTTCGGGCTGGTCTGCTTCTCGCCGGAGGGCGGCAGCGGGCTCACCGACCGCGAGGTCTACGAGCGGCGCACGCTGGGCGGCGGCCTGGGCTACTCGGAGGATCAGCTGCGGGCGCTGTGGTCCGACGGGTTCGTCGTCGACGAGCTGCGGCCACTGCGCGCCGGAGTGCCGGGCCGGTTCGGCGAGGAGTTCCTCAATGCCCTGCTCGCCACCCGCGTAACGCCGGGCTGAACCCGAACGGCAGCTCGAGCCGGTGGCGCCCGAGCATCTCGGTGTCGGCGAGCAGCTCGCGGGTGGGCCCGTCGGCCACGACCTCGCCGTCGTCGAGCACCACGCTGCGCGGGCACAGCTGCAGGGCGTAGGGCAGGTCGTGGGTGACCATCAGCATGGTGACGTCGAGGTCGAGCAGCACCTCGGCCAGCTCGCGGCGGGCCGTCGGGTCCAGGTTGGACGACGGTTCGTCGAGCACCAGGATCTCGGGCTCGCAGGCCAGCACGGTGGCCAGCGCGACGCGCCGGCGCTGCCCGCCCGACAGGTGCAGCGGGGAGCGGTCGGCGTGCTCGGCCATCCCGACGCGCTCCAGGGCGGTGCGCACCCGGGCGGCCAGCGCGGCGCCGGTGACGCCGAAGTTGGCCGGGCCGAAGGCGACGTCCTCGGCGACCGTCGGCATGAACAGCTGGTCGTCGGGGTCCTGGAAGACGATGCCGACGCGGCGCCGGACCTCCCGCAGGTTCTCCTTGACGACGGGCAGCCCGCCCACGGCGACGGTGCCGTGCCCCGGGGTGAGGATGCCGTTGAGGTGCAGCACGAGCGTGGTCTTGCCGGCGCCGTTGGGGCCGAGCAGCGCGACCCGCTCGCCGCGCTCGATCCGCAGGTCGACGCCGTGCAGGGCCTGGTGGCCGTCGGGGTAGGCGAAGGCGAGGGCGGAGACGGCCAGCGACGTCGTCACGGTGGAGGTCGTCACGCCGTCAGCAGCCCGGTGGTGGCCAGCGCGGCGGCGACGACGACGGGGGACAGGCCCAGCAGCCAGTGCCGCCGGGTCGTCACCGCGTCGGTGAGGCGGGGCATCTCGCCCGCCCAGCCGCGCGACAGCATCGCCAGGTGCACCCGCTCGCCGCGCTCGTAGGAGCGGATGAACAGGGCGCCGACCCCGCGCGCGGTGGCGCCGGCCTGCCACAGGAAGCGGGGGTCGTGGCCGCGGGAGATGCGGGCCAGGCGCATCCGGCGGGCCTCCCCGGCGATGACGTCGACGTAGCGGAGCATGAGGGTCGCGATCGTGACGACCAGCGACGGCGCGCGCAACCGCTGGAGCCCGAGCAGCAGGTCGCGCAGCGGGGTGGTGGCCGCGAGCGTCAGCGACGTCAGCACGCCCAGCGTCCCCTTGACGACGATGTTCCACGCGCCGAGCAGTCCCGGCTCCGACAGCGTCAGCCCGAGGACCTCGACGAACGGGCCGGCCTCGGTGAACGGCAGCAGCACGGCGAGCACCAGGAACGGCGCCTCGATCAGCGAGCGCACCGCGATCCAGCCCGCCGGGATCCGCGCGACGGCCCACACCGCGGCCAGCAGCACGAGGTACCCGCCGAACACCGCGAAGGCCTCGCGCGGGGTGATCACCACGCAGACGACGCCCAGGAACGCGGCGACGATCTTGACCTCCGCCGGCAGCCGGTGCACCGGCGACGAGCGGGCCAGGTACAGCGGGTGGGAGTGCCCGGCCCCCACTACGGGGAACTGCGCGTGCGCAGCAGCCAGAACAGCCCGCCCGCGACGACGAGGGTGACGATCACGCCGACGATCCCGGCCAGCCCGACGGTGCCCTCCCCGCCGCCGACCGCGTAGTCGGCCAACGGGCTGTCCGCCAGCCGGTGCTCGTCGGCGTTCTGCGCGATGCAGGTGCCCGCGGCCGGCTCGCCGGCGTCGTCGAGGGTGCAGCCCGAGAGCGTGACGGTGTCGAGGCCGTCGGGGTCGGGGCTCGCGAGGTAGGACAGGCCGCCGGCGACGAGGATCGCGATGAGGAGGAAGCCGAGGTAGAAGCGCGTGGCGCCGCGGGACGGGGCGGTCACGACGGCGTCCCCTCGGCGGTGCGGGTGTCGGCGGTGCGGGTGTCGGCGCTGCGCGTCCCGGCGCTCCGGACGCGCACGGCCGGCGCCGGGCGGGAGGTCCGGAGCAGGTGCACGAGGTCGGGCCGGACCGAGGCGACCGCGCCGACGGTGGCCGCGGTGATCACGCCCTCGCCGATGCCGATCAGCACGTGCAGCCCCACCATCAGCCCGAGGACGGTGCCCAGCGACGCACCACCGGCGCCGCCCAGGGCGTACTGCAGCACGAACGCCAGCGACGCGACGACGGTGTTGACCAGCGCCGCGACGAAGGAGACGGCCACCAGCCCGCCACGGCCCCGGGCGGCGAACCGGCGCAGCGCCACCGCGACGCCGTAGCCGACGAACACGCCGACCAGGGCCATGTTGGTGATGTTGGTGCCCAGCGCGGTGAGGCCGCCGTCGGCGAACAGGACCGCCTGCACGACGAGCACGATCGCGATGCACATCGACCCGACCCACGGCCCGACCAGGATCGCGACCAGCGCGCCGCCGAGCAGGTGGCCCGAGGCCCCGGGCAGGATCGGGAAGTTGATCATCTGGACGGCGAACACGAACGCGGTGACCAGGCCGGCCATCGGCGCGGTGCGGTCGTCGAGGTCGCGGCGGGCCCGGGTGGCGGCGACGGCGAGCCCGACCGCCGCGACGACCCCGAACAGCAGGGCCGTGGGCGGGCTGACCAGCCCGTCGCTCATGTGCATGGCGAGAACCATCCGGTCACACTAAGCGCGAGGTGTGCGCAGCCGCAAAAGATGTGCGACTAATGGTCAGGCCGGGTAGTCGACGTGGAACGACCCGATGAACGTGAGCGTGTTGCCGTCCGGGTCGGTGAGGGCCGAGAGCGTGACGCCGTTCGTCACCTCCTGGACCTCCCCGGGCTCCAGCCCGGCCGCGCGCAGGCCCTCGACGTGGGCCGGGAGGTCGTCGACGGCGAGGTTGAGCAGCCCGCGCCCGGCGCGCTCGGCGTCGACCCAGACCTGCACCCAGCCGCCCTCGGTGAGGCGCCACTCCGCGAGCGGCGGCATGGGGGTGTTGTCGGGCGCGCGGCCGAACAGCCGCTCGTACCAGGCGCGGGAGACGTCGATGTCGGAGACCGGCAGGACGGACAGGACGTGGTCGATGCTCATGGGAGTTCCGACCGGCCGGGCCCCGGTAAGTCATCGGTGCCGTTCGAGCAGGCCGGGCATCAGCCCCCGAACGCGATGCCCACGTACTTGGTCTCCAGGAACTCGTCGATGCCGACGCTGCCGCCCTCGCGGCCCAGACCCGACTCCTTGATCCCGCCGAACGGCGCCGCCGGGTTGGACACCAGCCCGGTGTTGAGGCCGATCATGCCCGCCTCCAGCCGCTCGCTGACCCGCAGCGCGCGCGTCAGGTTCTCCGTGAACAGGTAGCTGACCAGCCCGAACTCGGTGTCGTTGGCCGCCGCGACGGCTTCGTCCTCCTCGTCGAACACGGTGATCGCCGCGACCGGGCCGAAGATCTCCTCGTGGCTCAGGCGGGCCTCGAGCGGCACGCCGGTGAGCACGGTCGGCGGGTAGAAGTGCCCCGGACCGTCGCCCGGCTCGGCCCCGACCTTGACCGAGGCGCCCTTGTCGAGGGCGTCCTGCACGAGCGTGACGACCTTCTCGCGGCTCTTCGCGTTCACCAGCGGGCCCACCTGCACGCCGTCCTCGGTGCCGCGGCCGACGACCAGCGCGCCCATCCGCGCGGCGAGCTTGTCGGCGAACGCGTCGGCGACGGTGCGGTGCACCAGGAACCGGTTGGCCGCGGTGCAGGCCTCGCCCATGTTGCGCATCTTCGCCGCCATCGCGCCCTCGACCGCCTTGTCCAGGTCGGCGTCGTCGAACACGATCAGGGGGGCGTTGCCGCCGAGCTCCATCGAGGTGCGCAGGACCTTGTCCGAGGCCTGCTCGAGCAGCTTCTTGCCCACCGGCGTCGACCCGGTGAACGACAGCTTGCGCGCACGACCGTCGCGGATCAGCGGCTCCATGACCGCGCCGGCGTTCGAGGTGGTGATGACGTTGAGCACGCCGTCGGGCAGTCCGGCCTCGACCAGGATCGCGGCGAGCGCGTGCATCGACAGCGGCGTCAGCTCCGAGGGCTTGATCACCATGGCGCAGCCGGCGGCGATCGCCGGGCCGATCTTGCGGGTGCCCATGGCCATCGGGAAGTTCCAGGGCGTGATCAGCAGGCAGACGCCGACCGGCTGCTTCATGACCATGAACCGGCTGGTGCCGGCCGGGGCGACCGCGTAGCCGCCGTCGATCCGCACGGCCTCCTCGGAGAACCAGCGGAAGAACTCCGCGGCGTAGGTGATCTCGCCCTTGGACTCGGCCAGCGGCTTGCCCATCTCCATGGTCATCAGCAGCGCGAGGTCGTCGATCCGCTCCATGAGCAGCTGGTAGGCGCGGTGCAGGATCTCCCCGCGCGCCCGCGGCGCCATCGCGGCGAACGACGACTGGGCCGCGGCCGCGGCGGCGAGGGCCTCCATGCCGTCCTCCGGACCGGCGTCGGCGACCTCGACCAGCGTCTTGCCGGTGGCGGGGTCGTCGACGGGGAGGGTGGCGCCGGACGCGGCCGGCCGCCAGGACCCGCCGATGAACAGTCCGGTGGGGACGGCGTCGAGGACCCGGGCTTCGTCGGTCGGATTCGTCATGGTCGCGATGCTGCCACCCGGGTTCTGCGGACGCAGCCCCCGGTTCCGGGTGCCGTCGCGTCGACCCATGGCGCAGGATGGGGCCGTGACGTCCACGTTGAACCGGTTGCCGGCGCTGGTCCCACCGCCCACCGAGCTGCCACCCCGCGTCGCCGCGCTGCGGGCGCAGGTGCGGGAGTTCCTGGCCGAGGAGCGCGCCGCGGGCGCCTGGACCCCGCGCGCCGACGTCTGGCTCTCGGGCTGGGACGAGCGCTTCACGAAGGAGCTGGGCCGGCGCGGCTGGCTGGGGATGACGATCCCCGTCGAGTACGGCGGCCACGGCGCCACCGCGCTCGACCGGTACGTCGTCACCGAGGAGCTGCTCGCCGCGGGCGCGCCGGTGGCCGCGCACTGGGTCGCCGACCGCCAGATCGGTCCGACGCTCCTGCGCTTCGGCACCGAGGAGCAGCGGCAGCGCTACCTGCCGCGGATCGCGGCGGGGGAGTGCTACTTCGGCATCGGGATGAGCGAGCCCGACGCGGGGTCCGACCTGGCCGCGGTGCGCACGAAGGCCGTGCAGGTCGACGGCGGCTGGGAGCTCACCGGCACCAAGGTCTGGACCTCGGGCGCGCACCACGCGCACGCGTTCTTCGCGCTGGCCCGCTCGGCACCGCGCGAGGAGGAGAACCGGCACGCCGGGCTCTCGCAGTTCATCGTCGACCTCGACTCGCCCGGCGTGCAGATCCGCCCGATCCCGCTGCTCACCGGCGCGCACCACTTCAACGAGGTGGTGTTCGACCGCGTGTTCATCCCTGACAGCCAGGTGCTCGGTGAGCTGGGCGGCGGCTGGGCGCAGGTCACCGGGGAGCTGGCGTTCGAGCGCAGCGGCCCCGAGCGGTTCCTCTCGACGTTCCCGCTGCTCACGGCGATGCTCGGCGAGCTGGCCGGTACGTCGGGCACCGAGCGCGAGGTGGGCCGGATCGTCGCGCGGCTGTGGACGCTGCGGCGGATGTCGCTGGCGGTGGCCGGGTCGCTGGAGTCGGGGGAGGCGCCGGAGCTGGCGGCCGCCGTCGTCAAGGACCTGGGCACGCGGTTCGAGAACGAGATCGTCGACGCGGCGCGCACGCTGGTGGCGGTGCCGCCCGACCCGGGCGCGGAGTCCGGGTTCGCCCGGCTGCTGGCCGACGCCGTGCTGCACGCCCCCGGCTTCACGCTGCGGGGCGGGACCAACGAGGTGCTGCGCGGCATCGTCGCGCGCGGGATGGGGCTGCGCTGATGCCATCGGAGATCCTGGAGCTGGCCGAGTCCGTCCTGGTCGGGAGCGCGACCAGCGGCACCGGACTCGACACCGCACTCTGGAAGGCCCTCGACGAGACCGGCCTCGCCCGGCTCACGCTGCCCGAGGCCGCCGGGGGCAGCGAGGCGTCCTTCGCCGACTCCGCCGAGGTGCTGCAGGCCGCGGGGGCGCACGCCGCGCGCGTGCCGCTCGTCGAGACCGACCTGCTGGCCGGGTGGCTGCTGCACGCCCACGGCCTCGCGGTGCCCGACGGCCCGCTCACCGCGGTGGCCGGTGACCTCGCGGTCGACGGCACGGCCGTGCGCGGCGAGCTGGTGCGCGTCCCGTGGGCGCGCGGGGCGGGCGCGGTCGTCGTGCTCACGCCGACGCACGTGGTGCTGCTGCCCGTCGACGGCCTCACGGTCACCGAGGGCACGAACCTCGCGGAGGAGCCGCGCGACCGGGTCGTCGTCGACGTCGCGGACGCGACCCTCGCCCCCGTCGTGGCGGGTGCGGCGGCCGAGCTGCGGCTGCGCGCCGCCCTGGGGCGGGCGCAGCTGCTCGCCGGGGCCGCGCGCGGTGCGGTGGCGCGGACGGTGCAGTACGCGGGGGAGAGGGTGCAGTTCGGGCGGCCGATCGGCAGGTTCCAGGCCGTGCAGCAGCAGCTCGCGCTGGCCGCGGCGGAGGTGGCGGCGGCCGGTGCGGCCGCGTCCGCGGCGGCGGCCGAGGTCGACCGCGCCGGGTTCGGCGACCCGGCCACCGCGTTCGCCGTGGCGGCCGCGAAGGCCCGCACCGGGGAGGCCGCGGGGGAGGTCGCGCGCGTCGCCCACCAGGTGCACGGGGCCATCGGCTTCACCCGCGAGCACGACCTGCGGCTGCTCACCACGCGGCTGTGGGCGTGGCGCGACGAGGACGGCTCCGACGCGCAGTGGCAGGCCGAGCTCGGGGCCACGGTCCTCGCGGCGGGTGCCGACGCGCTGTGGCCGATGGTGACCGGCACCCCCTGACGACCGGGCTCTAGGGAAATGCGTACGCATCCGGGTACGCTCCGGCCATGCTGCTGCCCCAGGTGCTGTCGTTCCGCGAGTTCCGCGCCGGGCTGGCGGCCACGCTGAAGCGCGTGCAGGAGCCCGACGCGGAGCCCGTGTTCGTGGGGGCGCACCGCAAGCCCGAGGCCGTCGTCATGTCGGTGTCGCACTACCAGCACCTGCGCGACCGCGCGGAGCGGCGCGAGGCCGTGGCCGAGGCGCTGGCGTCGGTGCGGGCGGAGGGGGCGGAGCCCAGCGCCGACGGTCTGCGCCTGTTTGCCGCGGTCGCCGCGGGCACGCTCACCACCGACGAGATGCGCGAGCAGATCCTCGCCCGCTACCGCCCGTGACCTGGGACCCCTACCTCGATCTCGACTCCGGAGTCCTGCGCAACCGCCTCGGCATCACCGACCGGACCGAACTGGCCCAGGTCGAGGCCGAGCTCTCGGGCACGCGCCTCGTCGACCTGGCGTCGACCGACCTCCCCGGCCACTACGACCTCGTCCACCTGCGCGCCTTCCACCGCCACGTCTTCGGCGACGTCTACGACTGGGCCGGCGAGCTGCGCACGGTCGCGATCGGCAAGGGCGCCGCGTTCTGCTCGCCGCAGGACCTGCCGTCGGCGGGGGAGCGGCTGTTCGTGCAGCTCGCCCGCCACCGCTGCCTGCAGGGCCTCGACCGCGACACCTTCGTCGACGCCCTGGCCTGGCTGCTGGGCGCGATCAACGGCCTGCACCCGTTCCGGGAGGGCAACGGCCGCACCCAGCGCGCCTTCCTCGGCCAGCTCGCCCGCACCGCCGGGCACCCGGTCCGCTGGGTGGCGATGGACCCGGCCGAGAACGTGGCGGCCTCCCGGGCCGCGCACGTCGACGGCGACACCGCCCCCCTGCGCGCGATGCTCGACGGTCTCGTCGACCGCTGAGCGCACTCACGTCCACTTACGTCCACTCACGTCCCGAACCGGTACCCGACCTCCTCGAACGAGCCGGCCGCCAGCACGTAGAACACCCGGGCCACGGCGTCACCGGTGTTCGTGACGCCGTGCGTCGCCCCGCCCGGCAGGAACACCGTCGAGCCGGCCCGGAGCCGGTGGTCGGTGTCGTCGAGCCGGAGCAGCAGCTCTCCCTCCAGCACGAAGTAGACCTCCGCCTGGTCGTGGGCGTGCGCGCCCAGCCACCCACCCGGCGGCAGGTCGGCGACACCCGCGGTGAACTGCCCGGTCGGGGTGGCCGCGCCGCCGAGCAGGGTGCGGAAGGAGAGCGTGCCGCGGACGGGGTCGTCCCAGGACTCCGGAGCGATGTCGTCCTGGTGCAGCACGATCGGGCGGTGGTGCATGGGTCTCGGATGCCCGGCGGTGGGCGGGCGAACCGCGGGGCGGGCGGTTGCGGCGGGCGGAGCGGGGCGGGCGGGCGCAGCGGGGCGGGCGCAGCGGCGCCGGCGCGGCGCGGGGCGCGGGGCGCGGGATGCGGGGTGCGGGGTGCGGCGGCGCGGCGGCGCGGCGCGCGGCGTCGCGGGGCGCGTCGCGGGGCCCGGCGGCGCGTCGGGGTTGGGCGGGCAGGGGCCGTGGGCAGCGGTGGGCGGCGGTTCCCGCGCGCGTTCCCGGTTGCCGCGCGCGTTCCGAGCTCCCGCGCGCTCCCGGGGCCGCGCGGGAGCTGCTTGGGCGCGCGGGAACGTCGGGACGGCGACCGCGGCGGCGCGTGCGCCCTCCGCCGTGCACCGCACAGCGCGGCACGGCGAGCGCGTTCCGCGGAACGCACCCCCCTGACACGTCATGACGGCCGCGTTCCGCGGAACGCGGCCGCCGGCCTCGTCGCCCTCGGTTCCTGCGCGCGTTCCCGGTTGCCGCGCGCGTTCCGAGCTCCCGCGCGCCCCCGGGGCCGCGCGGGAGCAGGTTCGCCGCGCGGGAGCAGGTTCGCCGCGCGGGAGCAGGTTCGGCTCGCGGGAACTGGTTCCGCGCGCGGGAACCGGCCGCCTTGCGTGGGAAGCCGGCGCACCACACGTGCGGCCCGGGCTCGGCCGGTCGCTCGCGATCGCGTTCCGCCGAATGCGGGGTCAGGCGCGCGGCGGGATGCCGAGCAGCGTGCGGGCCTCCGCACTGTCCGCCGGCCGCCGACCCAACCCCTCGACCAGCTCCACCACCTCGGCCAGCAGTTCGGCGTTGGTCGGGCGGCGGGGGCCGGCGTGGTCCTCCAGCCCCACGCGGACGTGCCCGCCCAGGCGGATCGCGCGCTCCGCGAGCCCGCAGCCGACGACGTCGCCCCCGAGCACCGCCACCGACCACGGCAGCCCGGACGGCTCCAGCAGCTCCAGGTAGGCGGCGAGGCCGGTCTCGGTGGGCGGCAGGCCGAACTGCAGGTCGCCGCCGAAGTACAGCTTCACCAGCGCCCCGGGCGGCACCCGGCCCGCGCGGTGCAGCGCCAGGGCGGTCCGCAGGAAGCCCGGCTCGAACACCGAGATGCTCGGCGCGGCCCGGTAGCGGGCGCACAGGTCGAACATCGTGACCGTGTCGGCGTAGGTGTTCTGGTACGCCCCGTCGGCGGCGCCGGCCGGGAAGGCGCCGTCGGCGGTCATCCCGACGTTCACCGAGCCCGGGTCGACGAGTGCGAACCCGCCCCAGCCGCGGCGGGCCAGCTCCGCGCAGTGCGCCCACCGCCGCTCGATCGGGATGCCGCGGGCGCCGGCCGACATCGTCGGGTAGAGCAGCGCGTCGGGGTGCCGGGCGAGCACCGGCTCCCACGCCTGCAGGTAGGGCTCCACCGCGTGCACGCCGTCGGCGGTGAACATCGGCTCGTCGTTGTGGTTGTGCACGATCGCCGCGCCGTGCCCCAGACCGTGCAGCGCGTCCGCGGTGATCTCGCCCGGCGTGCGCGGGACGTGCGGGTTGGCGCTGCGCGGCGTCGACCCGTTGACCGCCAGCTCGATGACGACGGGCGAGGGCACGACGGGCGAGGGCACGGCGGGCGAGGGCACCTCAGCCGCCGATCTTGCGGAAGTCCCAGCTCGTGATCTTCTCGGGCACGAGCTTGAGCCAGGCGTGGCGGCCGTCGTGGTGCATCGTGCCGCCGGAGTAGCGGTCGGCGAACGCCTGCTCCGGGCCTTCCAGCTCGGGCACCGGCTCCCCGGTGCGCGGCACCTCGCCCACGACCTCGACCCGGCCGCGGATCTCCACGCCGCGCAGCTTCAGGTACTCCTCCCCGGCGTCGACGACGGCGGCGATCCGCGGGTCGGACTGCAGGTCGGCCCAGCGCTGGCTGCGCGAGAGCGAGGTCAGCCACATCGCGCCGCCGTGCCAGACGTACCAGAGCGGGGTGGCGTGCGGGCCGTTCGTGCCGTTGGTGGCGACGCGGACCGTGCGCTGCTCGGCGAGGAAGGCGTCGACCTCCTCGGGCGTCATGGCGATCTTCCGGGACCGCTTCTGCTCCTTCATGATCGGTGACGCTAGCTGCCATCATCGGGGCATGTCGATCGTGAGGCGGAGCCCCGGACTGGTCGTGACCGAGCACGAGATCCGCGTGCCGCTGGACCACGCCGCGCCCGACGGCGAGCAGATCACCGTGTTCGCCCGCGAGGTCGCCGACCCCGACGGCCAGGACCGCCCCTACCTGGTGTTCCTGCAGGGCGGGCCCGGGTTCGAGGCGCCCCGCCCGACGCGGCGCCCGTCGGCCCCGGCGTGGCTCGACCGCGCGCTGGCCGACTTCCGCGTCCTCATGCTCGACCAGCGCGGCACCGGCCGCTCGACGCCCGTCGGCCCGGCCACCCTCGTCGGGCGCACCCCCGCCGAGCAGGCCGCGCACCTCGTCCACTTCCGCGCCGACGCGATCGTCGCCGACGCCGAGGCCCTGCGTGCGCACCTGGGCAGCCCGCCGTGGACGGTGCTCGGGCAGAGCTTCGGCGGGTTCTGCACGCTCGCCTACCTCTCGCAGCGGCCCGAGGGGCTGCGCGATGCGCTGTTCACCGGCGGTCTGCCGCCGATCGGCCGCCATCCCGACGAGGTGTACGCCGCCACCTACGCCCGGGTGCTGGAGCGCAACCGCCGCTACTGGGCGCGCTACCCCGAGGACCACGACCGGTTCCTCGCCGCCGTCGACGCCGCCCCGGTGCTGGCCTCGGGCGACCGCCTCTCGCTCGCCCGCCTGCGCCAGGCCGGCAACCTGCTGGGCCGCAGCGAGGGCCCCGAGCTCCTGCACGCGCTCCTCGAGCTCGACCCGCAGTCGCCGGCCTTCGCCCACGACGCCGAGACCATCGGCTTCGCGCGCAACCCGATCTACGCGGTGCTGCACGAGTCGAGCTACTCCGACGGCCACGTCACGGACTGGTCGGCGCAGCGCACGATGCCGCCGGAGTACGCCGAGGACCGGGCGCTGCTCACCGGCGAGCACGTCTACCCGTGGATGTTCGACGAGCTCGGCGCGCTCCGCCCGTTCGCCGAGGTGGCGGAGCTGCTCGCCGCGCACCCCTGGCCCCGCCTCTACGACGCCGCGGTGCTCGCCGGCAACGAGGTGCCCGCGGCCGCCGCGGTCTACGTCGAGGACCTCTACGTCGAGAGCGCGTTCTCGCTGGAGACCGCCGCGCAGGTCCGCGGCCTGCGCCCGTGGGTCACCAGCGAGTACGAGCACAACGCCCTGCGCGCCGACGGCGGAGCGGTCCTGGACCACCTGCTCGACCTGGTCCGCGGCCGCCGCTGACGGGGGCCGGCCCGGGCTCAGGCGAAGATGAACCGGTACTTCGCCGCCACCCGGGCCATCGCGGTGAGGTCGGCCGGGTCGAGCGGTGGCGGCGCCGCACCGCGGACGGCGGCGCGCCCGATCTCGGGGAACATCGCCTCCATGCCGGGCGGGCTGTAGAGGAACAGCATGCGGGCGGGGCCGTCGCCGACGTTGCGGTAGCTGTGCACCACCCCGCGCGGCACGAGCACGACGGTGCCCGGCCGCGCGTCGTGGGTGACGCCGTCGACGGTGAAGGTCATCGTCCCGTCGAGGAGGAGGAACGTCTCCTCCTCGTCGAGGTGGGCGTGCGGCGGCGGCCCCGCGTCGGGGTTGACCACCGCCTCCAGCATCGTGAAGGCCCCGCCGGTCTGCGCGCCGGTGAGCAGCGTCGTGTACGCGTCACCGACCAGGAACACGGTGTCGCCCTCGTCCGGCCCGACGACCACCGGCTGCAGATCGGTCATGCGGGGGACTCGCCCGCGGTGACGGCTCCGTTACGGGCAGGACGTCACGACCAGAGGCGCGCCGACGCGATCCGCGCCCCCTCCGCCAGCGCCCGGAACTTCTCCCACACGACGGTCGGGTGCACCTCGGGGGAGAAGCTGGCGCGGGAGGAGAAGCCGCAGTCGGCCCCGGCGATGACGTTCTCGCGCCCGACGATCCCGGCGTACTGCTCGATCTGGTCGGCGATCAGCTCCGGGTGCTCGACGTAGTTGGTGGCGTGCCCGAGCAGGCCGGGGATGAGGATCTGGCCGTCCTCCAGCGGGATGTCGCGCCAGATCTTCCACTCGTGCTGGTGGCGGGGGTTCGCGACCTCGAACGAGTACGCCCCGGCCGGGATCCTCAGCATCAGCGGCGCGACGTCGCGCAGGTCGATGTCGTGCACGCGCGGCCCGTGGTTGAGGCCGTAGCAGGTGTGCAGCCGGATCTTCTCGCGCGGGATGCCGCGCAGGGCGTGGGAGAGGATCTCGACGTGCTGCTCGGCGTCGGCGCGGCGCTGCTCGGGCGTCGTCTCCGGGTTCTCCGACAGGTACTCGATCAGCCACGGGTCGTCGACCTGCAGCAGGAACCCGGCGTCGACGATCCCGAGGTACTCCTCGCGCAGCGCCTCGGCGACGGCCTCCAGGTACTCCCCGTGCGAGCCGTAGTGCTCGTTGCGGCCGAAGCCGCTCGGGCTCGTGGAGGGCAGGAACGCCTCGACCACCTGCTGCCCCTCGACGGCGGCGCGCAGGTTGGCGATGTCGGTCTGCAGCTGCTCCTGGCCGACGTAGGTGACCGGGCCGGTGCAGACCATCGTCGTCATCGGGCTGACCTGCTCGGTGTACTTGCCGAGGTAGCCGGCGTAGTACTCGGGGAACGCGTCGATCTCGACCTGCCACGACGGCGGCATCAGCTTCTCGCCGGAGTCGGCGGCGAACCCGGAGAGCCGGTCCTTGACGTAGGTCAGGAAGCTGACCTTGCCCATCTCCCCGTCGGTGACGACGTCGATGCCGGCGTCGACCTGCCGGTCCACCACCTCCGCGACGGCGGTCGTGACGCGCTTGGTGTAGCCGTCGGCGTCGTAGGGGCGGCCGTGCTCCTTCTCCCGCATGACCTCGAGCAGGTCACGGGGCCGGGCGAGGCTGCCGACGTGGGTGGTGAGGATCCGGTCGCTGCTGCGCTGCATGGTCCCGGGACGCTAGGAGCGCGGCGGCCGCGGGGACAGGGCCGCGTTCGTGAGGGGGGAACGCGTAACCGGGACGGTCGCCGGTCGTTCGACCGGTTGTGATGCGCCTGAGTCCCGTCCGGATCGCCAAGCTCCTGCTGCCGGGCACGGTCCTCGCGCTCGGCGTCGTCCTGGCGACGCCGGCGGGCGCCGCCCCGGCCGAGAGCCCGTTCGCGTCGGCCCCGCTGTTCGACTCCTACGTGGCGCTGGGCGACTCCTACGCCGCCGGGCCGCTCATCCCGCAGCAGAAGGGCACCCCGCCGGGCTGCCTGCGCTCCACCCGCAACTACCCGTCGGTCGTGGCCGCGACCGGGCGCGTCCCGGACTTCCGCGACGTCAGCTGCAGCGGCGCCACCACCGAGGACCTCTTCGCCCCGCAGGCCACGTCGGCGGGCACGAACCCGGCGCAGCTCGACGCGCTGGTCGCGGGCACCACGGGCGTCACGCTCTCCATCGGCGGCAACGACATCGGGTTCGCCACGATCATCTCCGAGTGCGCGGTGCGCTCGCCCCGCGAGCCGCTGGGCGCGGCCTGCCGCGACTTCTTCACCGGTCCCGACGGCGAGGACCAGCTGCAGGAGCGGATCGAGGAGACCGCGCCCGACGTGGCCGCCGCGCTCGCGGCGATCGCCGAGCGCGCCCCGGCCGCTGACGTGTTCGTCGTCGGCTACCCGGCGATCCTGCCCGACGAGGGCCCCGGCTGCTTCCCCGTCGTGCCGTTCAGCCCGGGCGACGTGGCCTACCTGCGCGAGACGGAGAAGGCGCTCAACGCCATGCTGGCCGAGCAGGCCGACGCGGCCGGGGTCGCCTACGTCGACACCTACGACCGCTTCGTCGGCCACGACGTGTGCACCCCTCCGGGCACGAAGTGGATCGAGGGTCTCGTCCCGACGGCCCCCGCCGCGCCGGTGCACCCCAACGCCCTGGGCATGCTGTCGATGGCCCAGGACGTGCTGACCGCCGCCCAGGACTGAACCCGCCCAGCACTGAGCGCTCACGCCGGTTCGTCGTAGCTGCCCACCACCCGCGACTGCAGCGGGAAGCGGACGGGGGTGTCGCCGAACAGGCGGCGCCGGGCGGTGTCGGCGGCCGTGGCGATCGCGTCGACGACGTCGGTCGCGACCTCGGCGGGGCAGTGCAGCAGGACCTCGTCGTGCTGGAAGAACACCAGCTCGGCCGGGCCGCCGCGCAGCAGCAGGCGCAGCTCGGCGAGCAGCACGAGCGCCCACTCCGCCGCGGTGGCCTGCACGACGAAGTTGCGGGTGAAGCGGCCGCGGGCGCGGGCCCGGGCGGGCTCCTCGTCGCCGGGGCGGGCCGGCGGGCAGGTGCGGCCGAGGTGCGAGCGCACGAGCCGGCCCGCCTCCCCGTCGCGTGCGGCGCCGTCGACGTAGGCCATCGCGGCCGGGTAGCGGCGCCGCAGCCGCGCGACGAGCTCGCCCGCCTGCCCGGCGCTCGCCCCGTACATCGCCGAGAGCAGCGCGAGCTTGGCCTGGCCGCGGTCGCCGCCGAACTCGCGGGCGGCCAGCGCGGCGTAGAGGTCGTCGGCGTCGGGGGCCAGGGCGTGGTCGCCCGACAGGGCCGCGAGCACGCGGGGCTCCAGCTGCGCCGCGTCGGCGACGACGAGCCGCCACCCCGGGTCGGCCCGCACCGCGCCGCGCAGCGTCCGGGGGATCTGCAGCGCCCCGCCGCCGCGGGTGGCCCAGCGCCCCGTGACGACCCCGCCGACGACGTACTCGGGCCGGAACCGCCCGTCGCGCACCCAGGTGGCCAGCCAGCTCCAGCCGTGCGCGGCGTGCAGCCGCGCGAGCTCCTTGTAGGCCAGCAGCGGCGCGACGGCCGGGTGCGCGACGCGGCGCAGCTCCCACGCGCGGGTGGTGGTCAGCTCGTGGCCGGCGCGGGCGAAGGCGCGCAGCAGCTCGGCAGGGGAGTCGGAGTTGACCGGGCGCCCGAACGCGGCGTCGACCTCCGCGGCGAGCGCGGCCAGCGCCGGCGGGCGGCCGCCGAGGACCGGGCGCGGGCCCAGCAGCTCGGTGAGCAGGGCGTCGTGCGCGGCCGCGCTCCACGGCAGCCCGTGCGCCGTCATCTCCTCGGCGACCAGCGCGCCGGCCGACTCCGCGGCGGCCAGCAGGCGCATCCGCGGGTCGGTGAGCGCCCGGACCTGCGCCGCGTGCACGGCGACGACGTCGGCGAGCTCGTCGCGGGCGGGCCCGGTGTCGAACAGCCCGGGGGAGACCTCGTCCCCGTCGGCGTCGAGCGGAGGGTCGGGATCGGGTGCCCGCCCGGCCAGACGGGCCGCGGCCGCAGCGAGCCCGTGCGGCTCCCCGTACCGCCCGGCCGCCGCCACCAGCAGCCCCTCCACCAGCTCGACGTCGTGCGCCCGCCCGACCCGCACGCCCGCCGCGAGCAGCCGCCGGTAGGTGCGCGGGCGGGCCAGCACCCAGCGCGGGGCGTGCTCCCGTTCCAGGTCGGCGACGGCGGCGAGGCCGGGCAGCACCTTGGCCCCGGCCAGCGGGGTGCCGTCGTCGGTCAGGCGCCGCACCCGCACCGGGCCGTCGCGCGGGCCGGGGTCGAGCGCGATCCTCATCCCGGGGAGGTCATCGCCGTCCTGGGGGAGGTCATCGCCGCGCCAGCAACCCGCGCTGCGGGACCCCGAGGATCTCCTCCGGCCCGGCGCCGACCTCGTCGAGGATGTCGTTGGCCGCGAGCACCCCGGTGAGCGACGCGCGCTCCATGAGGCCGGTGAGGAACGGCGAGTCGACGTGGTCGCCCGCGATCCGGACGCCCCGCGCGTCGCCGGTGACGGCGGGCCGGGTGCCCGCGCCGCCCGGCGGCCACGTGGGCGCGGTGGCCTCCATGCGCTGCGCCACGTGCACGACCTCCGCCGCGGCCGTCTCCGGCCACAGCGCGGCCAGCTCGGCGCGCATGCGGGCGGTGGCGGCGTCGACGTCGGGGGCGTCGCAGGCGTAGGAGTGCAGCTCGACGACCGACCCGCCGGTGCGCGCCGCCCACTCCGCCGACGGGCGCTCGAGCCGCGAGTAGATCGTGACGGAGTCGAGCGTGGGCTCGCGGCTGACGGCGTTGAACGTGGCCCGCTCCGCGGCGACGTCGCGGTCGAGCCACAGCCGCGTGACCGCGAACGGCGGCGCGACCTCGATGGCCGCGGCCTTGCGGGCCAGCTTCGGCGCGGCGACGCGCGTGTCGGGGGAGCCGGCGACCAGGTCGCGCAGCGCGCCCGGGTCGGTGGCCAGCACGAGGTGGCGGGTGCGCAGCGAGGGCGCGGCGTCGATCTCGACCTGCCAGAGGTGCCGGTCGACGGGGGTGATCGCGCTGACCCGGCTGCCGGTGAGGACCTCGGCGCCCAGCGACTCCAGGTAGGTCCGGAACGGGGCCCAGATGCAGGTGAGGTGGTCGGTGTCGGGGGCGTCGAAGCCGATGCCCTCGGGGTTGCCGAGGAAGTAGTAGTGGAACATCGCGATCAGCTCGGCGGCCGAGAGCGCGCCCGGGTCGGCGAAGAACGAGCGGGCGAACGCCTCGAACAGCATCGCCTGCGCGCGGTCGGACATCCCCAGCGACGCGAGGAACTCCGCCGCCGGCATCTCGTCGAACCGGGCGGTGGTGCGGGCGCGGTCGTAGGCCAGCAGCTGCGCGGCCAGCGACTGGTTCGAGCTCAGCAGGTCGCGCAGGCCGAGGCTGGGGGAGCGGGCGAACAGCGCGACGAGGTTGAGTGGCGGCGAGCCGGGCAGGCCCGTGAGGTCCTCCGCGGGCCACTCGCGCGAGATCACCGGGTAGCCGCCGACCGGGCGCAGGAACGACAGCTCCGGGTCGATGCGGCGCAGCATCGCGCGCCAGGTGTAGTAGTGCCGGAAGAAGGCGTGGAACCCGTGCTCGACGACCTGCTCGGTGCCGTCGGGCAGCGTGTGCGGCCAGGCGCCCAGGCGCCCGCCCAGGGTGTCGGCCGCCTCCACCAGCGTGACGGCGACGCCCCGCTCGGCGAGCACGACGGCGGCGCTGATCCCGGCGATCCCGCCGCCGACGACGACGGCCTCCGTGCCCACCGGGGCCCCGCGGGGACGGCGCGGGTCGGCCGGCACCAGGACGCGGGGACGCATGCGCAGGGGGGCGGCGCGGGAGAGCAGTTCGTTCACCCCCCGACCCTATGCGGGGCCCCCGACAGCCGCCCGCGGACGACGTCCCCACGACGTCCTCACGACGGCAGGCGGCGCCGGGGCGGAATGCGGGGCGCGCGGGCCGGGTTGCGCCGAGCATGACGGTCGCACTCGGTACGTACGGCATCTGGCGGCACGCGGGCGGGCTCACCCCCGACCTGGCACGGGAGATCGAGGCCCTCGGCTTCGGTGCGATCTGGATCGGCGGGTCCCCGCTCGGGGACCTCGCGCTGGCCGAGTCGCTGCTCGACGCCACCGACGGCATCGCCGTGGCCACCGGCATCGTGAACATGTGGAAGACCCCGGCCGAGGAGGTGGCGGCGTCCTACCACCGCATCGAGGCCCGCCACCCCGGCCGCTTCCTGCTCGGCGTCGGCATCGGCCACCCCGAGGCCACCAGCGACTACACCCGCCCCTACGCCACGATCGTCGACTACCTCGACGCCCTCGACACCGCCGACGTGCCGGTGCAGGGCCGCGCGCTCGCCGCGCTGGGCCCGAAGGTGCTGAAGCTCTCCGCCGAGCGGACCGCGGGCGCCCACCCGTACCTGACGACGCCCGAGCACACCCGCGAGGCGCGGGAGATCCTCGGTGCGGGCGTGCTGCTCGCCCCCGAGCACAAGGTCGTCGTCGACACCGACCCGCAGCGCGCCCGCGCCACCGGCCGCCCGTTCGTCCACAAGCCCTACCTGGGCCTGCGCAACTACACCTCGAACCTGCTGCGCCTGGGCTGGACCGAGGACGACATCGCCGACGGCGGCAGCGACCGCCTCATCGACGCCCTCGTCGCGCACGGCGACGCCGGTGCGGTCGCGGCCCGGCTGGCCGAGCACGTCGACGCCGGCGCCGACCACGTGTGCGCGCAGGTCCTCACCGAGGGCTTCGCCGAGCCGCTGCCCCCGATGCGGGCCCTCGCGGAGGCGTTGGAGCTCTCCTGACGCCCGGGCGTCACCGGGTCGGGTGCACCTGCGGCCCGGTGACGCCGCAGTGCGCGCACTCCTCGATCCGCACCCGCTCGACGGGCTCCGCCGGTGCCGACCGCCGGACCAGCGCGAACGCCGTGACCGAGGCGAGGGCGAGCAGCCCGGCGCCGATCGTCATCGCGGTGCGGAAACCGGAGTCGAAGGCCGCGGGGTCGGTGTAGTCGGCGCCGGAGATCCCGGCCAGTCCCGGCACGACGGCGACCGACAGCAGCCCGGCCGCGCGCGCGACCGCGTTGTTGACCCCCGACGCGGAGCCCGCGTAGCGGTCGGGCGCGGCGTCGAGGACCGTCGCCGTCAGCGGGGCGACGGTGAGCGCCAGGCCGGCACCGAACACCAGCACGGCGGGCAGCACGTGCAGCAGCCAGGTGGCGTCGGCGCCGACCCGCAGCATGAGCAGCAGCCCGCACGCGCTGACCAGGGGGCCGACCGTGAGCGGCAGCCGTGGCCCGATCCGCCCGGCCAGCGCGCCCGCGCGGGCGGAGAACACCAGCATGACGGCGGTGACCGGCAGCAGCGACGTGCCCGCCGCGAGCGGGGTGAACCCGGCGACGGTCTGCAGCTGCAGGACGAGCAGCAGGAACACCACGCCCAGCGCGCCGTAGATCAGCAGCGTCACGGCGTTGGCGGCGCTGAAGGTCCGGTTCGCGAACAGCGTCGGCGGCACCAGCGGGTGCTTCGACCGCCGTTCCACCACGACGAACGCGGCCAGCGCCAGCACGCCCACCACGAGCCCGGTGACGAGAACGGGCGTCGGCCCGGACTCCCCGAGCCCGGTCAGCGAGTACGTGAGCGCCCCGAGCGCGAGCACGGCGAGCACCGTGCCGGACACGTCGAGCCCGGGCGCGGACTCCGGGTCACGGCTCTCCGGCACGTGCTTGAGCGCGACGACGACGATCAGCGCGGCCAGCGGCAGGTTGATGAGGAACACCGCCCGCCACGACCACTCGACGAGCCAGCCGCCCAGGAACGGCCCGATCGCGCCGGCGATCCCGCCCAGCCCGGACCAGGCGCCGACGGCCGCGGCCCGGTCCGGCCCGTGGAACGACGCCGAGATCAGGGCGAGGCTGCCCGGCGTCAGCAGGGCCCCGCCGACGCCCTGCAGCGCGCGGGCCGCGATCAGCGTGCCGACGTCGGGCGCCAGCCCGCACAGCAGCGAGGCCAGCGCGAACCACACCACGCCGACCAGGAACACCCGCCGCCGCCCGAACCGGTCGCCCAGCGACCCGCCGAGCAGGATCAGCGCGGCGAGGGTGAGGGTGTAGGCGTTGACGGTCCACTGCAGCGCGGTGAACTGCGCGTCGAACTCGGAGCCGATCGACTCCAGCGCCACGTTGACGACGGTGCCGTCGATGAGCGCCAGCCCCGAGCCCAGGACGGTGGTGAACAGCACCCAGCGCCCGGCCGTCGTACCCATCCGGAGCCCGCCCGCGGTGGTCATCTCCGGAGCCTACGGCGGCTAGCCTGGTCCGGTCATGACGATCAACCCCGCCGTGGCCCGGGCCGCCCCGCTCCTGCTGCTCGCGGTGTCCTGCGCCGCGCCGCCCGCCCCGGCTCCCGCGCCGCCGCCGCCGGACCCGGTCGAGCAGTGCGCGTCGGCGCTGCTCTACTGGGCCCCGCAGGACCTCGGCGAGGCCCCGGACCAGGGCTTCGACGACTACCAGCAGCGGGGCCTGTCCACGCAGCAGTACACGGAGCTGCGCGCGCTCGTCGCCGAGGCGGCCGCACTGGGCCCGGACCGCCCGGCCGACTTCCTGCCCGCGCGCGCCCGCGCGCTGTGCGCCGCACTCGGGCCCGAGCCGACCCGGGGCTACCCGTAACCTCGCGGTCGTGATCAACGTGTCGACCGCGGACGCCGTGGGCCTGCTCGAGCTGGACCGACCCGACCGGCGCAACGCCCTGGACGTCGCCCAGTGCCACCGGATCGTCGAGGCCGTCGGCGGCCTGCTCGCCGACGGCGTGCGCGCGATCGTCGTCACCGGGTCGGGCAGCAGCTTCTGCTCGGGCGCCGACTTCGGCGAGGTCTACACCGACGGCTTCCGCGACGCCCTGCACGCCGCCCTGCGCACGGTCGACGAGGCGCCGGTCCCGGTGGTGGCCGCCGTCAACGGCCCGGCGATCGGGGCGGGGACGCAGCTCGCCATCGCCTGCGACCTGCGCATCGCCGCCCCCGGCGCGGTGTTCGGCGTGCCGACGGCCCGGATCGGCCTGGCCGTCGACCCGTGGACGGTCCGCCGCCTGGCCCGCCTCGGCGGCGGTGGCACCGCGCGCGCGATCCTGGTCGCCTGCGACACCGTCGGCGCCGACCTCGCGCACGCCCGCGGGCTCGTCGACCGCCTCGGCGACCGCGCCGAGGCGCTGGCCTGGGCCGCGGAGATGGCGACCCTGGCCCCGCTCACGCTGCGCTACAACCTGCTGGCACTCGACCGGGCGGACCTCGCCGACGACGACGCCGAGCTCGTCGCGGCCTTCGAAGCGTGCTGGAGCAGCGACGACCGGCGCGAGGGGCAGGCCGCCCGCCTGGAGAAGCGACCGGCGGTCTTCCACGGACGGTGAGTGCTGCGCCACTCGTCGTCACCTACAGGGGATGCGGTCGTTGATGTGAGAAGCATGTCCGGAAGGGGCAGGGGAACGTGGCTGCACAACCGCAGAGCGCCCGTCGCGTGGCGATCGGGGCGGTGCTGGCGGCTGTCCTGAGCACGGTGCTGGTCGGTGTCGGTCTCGGCGTCGGCACGGCCGACGAGAGCCCGGTGGCCGTCCCGCTGTCGCAGGCGGCGCCGCGCGCCGTGCCCGCCCTGCCGGCCGAGCCCGCCCCCCGGGCCGCGCGCGAGGAGCCCGCGCAGCCCACGGCCGGCGCGACCACGCCGGTCGCGACGCCCGAGCCGACCCCGACCGAGGAACCGGCACCGACGACGGCGCCGTCCCGGGAGCGCGAGGCCGTGCACGCCTCGATGCCCGTCCGCGCTCCCGCGCCGGCCGCGCTCGTGCCCGGCACGCCGTGCACGGTGACCGCCCGGGCCTGCGTCGACCTCGCCGGCCGCACGTCCTGGCTGATCAGGGACGGGGTGATCGCCCGCGGCCCGGTCCCGGTGATGATCGGCGACGAGATCGACCCCACCCCGCGCGGGACGTTCGCGGTGGAGTGGAAGGCCGAGCAGTGGACGAGCCGCGAGTACCTCACGCAGATGCCGTACGCGGTGTTCTTCGCCGAGGGCGGCATCGCGTTCCACGAGGGCGCGCAGGACACGAGCTCCGCGGGCTGCGTGAAGCTCAGCCACGAGAACGCCGTGGCCTGGTTCGACTACCTGCAGGTCGGGGACCAGGTCCAGATCCGTTAGGGGATGCCTTCTACCGGGGGTAGAATGGTGGTGTGCCGAGTTTGGGTGAGCTGGAACGTGCCGTGATGGAGACCCTCTGGGCGGCGGCGGCGCCGCTCACGGCCCGTGACGTCCAGGACGCGCTCGCCGCCCGCGACCTCGCCACCACCACGGTCCTCACCGTCCTGGGGCGGCTGGAGCGCAAGGGGCTCGTCACCCGCGAGCGGGAGGGCCGGGCCCACCGCTACCACGCCGTCGCCAGCCGCGAGGACCACGTCGCCGAGCTCATGCGCGACGCGCTCGACGCCGCGCCCGACCGCGGCGCCGTCCTCGCCCGCTTCCTCGGGTCCATCCCGGAGGACGAGCGGGCCGCCCTCCGCGACCTGCTCGACTGAGTCCGATCGCCCCGGCCGGGCACCCCTGGGAGACTGCTCCGGTGATGGAGCTGACCGCGCTCGCGCTGCTCGCCCTGGGCGTCCTGCTCGCCGAGCCCGTCAGCCGGTCGCTGTCCCGCGCGCACTGGCCCGTGCGCGACCCCGTCGGCGCGCTCCTGCTGTGGCAGTCCGTCGGGCTCGCGGGCGGTCTGTCGCTGATCGGCGCGGGCGTCGTCTACGGGCTGGCGCCGCTCGGCCCCACGCTGCCCGCGGCGGTCCGCGCGCTGGACGGGTCGGCCTGGTCGCGGCTCGGGGTCCCCCACCTGCTGGCCCTGGTCCTCGCGCTCCTGCTCGTGCTGCGCCTGCTGGGTGTGCTCGCCGCGATCACCGTGCGCACGCTGCGGGCCCGGCGCCGCCACCGCGACCTGCTCGACGTGCTGGGCACCCCGTGGCCCGCCGCGCCCGGCGCCCGCGTGCTCGACCACCCCGTGCCCGTCGCCTACTGCCTGCCCGGGCTGCGGTCGCGGCTGGTGCTCTCGGTCGGCGTCCTCGACGCCCTCGACCCCGCCGGCGTCCGCGCCGTCCTCGCCCACGAGCGCGCCCACCTGCGCGAGCGCCACGACCTCGTCGTGCTGCCGTTCGTCGCCTGGGGGGCGACGGCGCCGTTCGTGCGGGGGATGGTGTGCGCGCAGATCGCGGTGGCGGCGCTCATCGAGATGCGGGCCGACGACGTCGCGGCGTCGGGGAAGCGGTCGGGCGAGCTGGTCGGAGCGCTGCGGACGATGGGCGGGGCGGCCCCCGCGGCCGCGCTGAGCTCGTTCACCACCGCGCTGGACCGGCGGCTGCGGCGGATCACCGACCCGCCCCCGCCGCTGCCGCTGGCCGTGCAGGTGCTCGTGCGGCTGGCCGCCGTCGCGCTCGTCGCGGTGCCCACGGCCCTGCTGCTGCTCGGTTAGGCCGGCACGCGGCGCAGGGGGGCGGCCGCCGCCCGCAGCGCCGCGAGCATCTCCGCCCAGGAGCCCAGCAGGGTCGTCTCGTGGTAGGGCACGCCGACCTCGGCGCAGAACTCCCGCACGACGACCCGGGCCCGCCGCTGGTGCGGGGTCGGCATCGAGGGGAACAGGTGGTGCTCGATCTGGTGGTTGAGCCCGCCCATCGCGACGTGCAGCAGGCCGTCGGTCAGCCGGCCGCCCCGGACGTTGCGCGAGGTCAGGACCTGCTTGCGCAGGAAGTCCATCCGCTCGGTCGGCATCTCCATGCCCTTGTGGTTGGGGGCGAAGATCGAGCCGAGGTACACCCCGAACAGGCACTGGTGGACGGCGAGGAACGCGACGGCGAGCCCGGGCGGCAGCAGGACGAACAGCGCCGTCAGGTAGGCGGTGATGTGCGTCGCGACCAGGGCGAGCTCGGTGCGGCGCAGGGGCATCCGGCCCCGCAGCAGGCCGGCGATCCCGGCACGGCGCAGGTCGAGCCCGGACAGGGTCAGCACGGGGAAGAAGAGCGCGTCCTGGTGGCGGACGAGGAACCGGGCCGGGCCGTGGCTGGCGCGCGCCTGGTCGGTGGTGAAGGCGAGCGAGCCCGGCGCGACGTCGGGGTCGCGGCCGATGTGGTTGGGGTCGGCGTGGTGGCGGGTGTGCTTCTGCATCCACCAGCCGTAGGCCATGCCGATGCCGAGGTTGCCGACCAGCCGCCCCGCCCACGCCGACACCGTGCGCGAGCGGAAGACCTGGCGGTGGGCGATGTCGTGGGCGAGCAGCGCGATCTGGCCGTAGACGGCGGCGGCCACGGCCGCGACGGCCAGCTGCCACCAGGAGCTGCCGAGCAGCACGAACGCCGTGACGGTGGCGGCGGCCACGGAGGCCAGGACGAGCGCGCGCCCGACGTAGTGGGTGGGCGCGGGGTCGAGCAGGCCCGCGGCGCTGATCCGCCTCGACAGCAGGGCGAAGTCGCTGGCGGTGCGCGTACCGGCTCGCGCCGGCTCGTCGGTGGTCATGTCCCCGAGCCTGGGGCCCCCGGACCGGGCACGCCATCCGGCTCACCCGTCCGCCGAGCGGGGGACAACCCCACCCGCTGCTGCGGTTCCGGTGATCACCGCCCCGCCGGCACCGCCTCCACCGGCTCCACCCGGTCCGGGCCGCCCACGAGCAGGGCCCCGATCCCGAGCAGCGGCAGGGCCACCAGCAGCAGGAACGCCGCCGGCACGCCGAGGACGGTGCTCAGCCCGCCGACCAGGGCAGCGCCGACGCTGGCCCCGGTGAGGAAGACCAGGGTGGCGATGCCCAGTGCGACGCCCCGCTGCGCGCCCGGGACGGCCGCACCGACCGAGGAGATCATCGCCGGCTGCCCGATGCCGAACGCGACCGTCACCAGCACGACGGCCAGCGCGAGCAGCCACGGCGACTCCAGCACCCCGCCCAGGGCCGCGACCAGCAGCGCGACCACCGCGGTGGGGCAGGCCAGCGCGATCGTGCGGCGCCCGCCGAGCCGGGAGAGCAGGCGGCGGGCCACCGGCGGGGAGAAGAACCCGACGACGGCCGCGGGGAGCAGCAGGGTGCCCGTGGCCAGGGGGGTCCAGCCCCACGAGGCGGCGGCGAGCGGCACCCCGAGCAGCAGCGCGAACCAGCTGGCGGGCACCGCGGCCGCGGCGAACGCGCTGCGCAGCACCGTGACGTTGGTGACGATGGCGCGGGGGAGGAACCCGTCGGGGCGCCGGCGGACCCACCACACGACGGCGGGCGCTCCGATCGCGAGCAGCACCGCGCCCACCGTGCCGGCGACGACCCCGGCCGACGGCGACTGGATGAGCAGGACCAGCCCGGACGCGGCCAGCGCGACGAGCAGCGCCCCGATCTTGTCGACCGACTCGCCGCTGCCGCCCGTGGGCGCCCCGCGCCACAGCGCCGGGATCGCCAGCAGCCCGACGACCGGCAGCGCCACCGACCAGCGCCACCCGCCCAGCGCCTCCAGCGCCCCGCCCAGCAGCGGGCCCAGCGCACTGAGCGTGCCCGCGACCCCGGCGACGCGCCCGAGCGCGGCCCCCCGCGCCTCGCCGCTCCACCGGGCGCTGATCAGCGCCGTGCCCAGCACCGCGACCGACGCGGCCCCGGCGCCCTGCAGGACGCGGGCCACCATGAGGATCCCGAAGTTCGGCGCGAGCGCGGCGCCCACGGCGCCGACGCTCATCAGCGCCACTCCGATGACCAGCGGGAGCCGGATGCCGGCCATGTCCGCGAGGCGGCCGTGCATCGGCGTCGCGACGGCGAGGGCGACGGTGTAGCCGCTGACGATCCAGGCGGCCGTGGCCGCGGTGACCCCCAGCTCCGCCGAGAGCTGCGGCAGCGCGACGGTCACGGCGGACGTCGAGGTGCCGGCGAGCCCGAACAGCAGGCCGAGCAGGACGGCGGTGCGCCCGGGTGAGTGCATGTCCTATGCCAACGATCCTCCAGCCCGGGCATTCCCGGCCGTGCGCCTCAGGGCACGAGGACCACCTTCCCGGCGGTGGCCCGCGCCTCCAGCGCCCGGTGCGCCCCCGCCGCGTCGGCCAGCGCGAAGGGCGGGTGCACCAGCGGCACGAGCCGCCCGGCGGCGCCCTCGGCCAGCGACCGCGTCTCCAGGCCGCGCAGCCCGCCGTACGTGCGCAGCATCCGCGGGCCCGTCACCCACGAGACGGTGAGCCCGCGCGACACGACGTCGGCGCTCGTGAACGCCGTCGGGCTGCCCGCCGAGTACCCGAACATCACCAGCCGCCCGCCCACGTCGAGCAGCTCCAGCGCGGTGCGCCCGACCTCGCCGCCGACGCCGTCGAGGACCAGGGTGGGACGCCGCGGCACGAGGTCGGCCCAGCCCGGCTCCCGGTAGTCCAGCGCGACGTCGGCGCCCAGCGCCCGCACCCGCTCGACCTTCGCGGGGCCGCCTGCCATCCCGACCACCGTCGCCCCGGCGTGCCGGGCGGCCTGTACGAGCAGCGCGCCGAGCCCGCCCGCCGCGGCCGGGACCAGCACGACGTCGTCCTCGGTGACCGCGGCCAGCGCGAGCACCCCGACCGCAGTCCGGCCGGTGCCGATCAGGGCGACGGCCGCCTCGGGCGCCAGCCCGTCGGGTACGTCGTGCAGCGCGGCCGCCGGTGCGAGCGCCAGCTCCGCGTAGCCGCCGCTCGCCATCCCCAGGTGCGCGACGACCGACCGTCCCCGCCACGCGTCGCCGACGTCCGGGCCGACGTCCACGACCGTGCCCGCCACCTCCCGCCCCGGCGTCATCGGCAGGTCGGGCACGGGGAACGGCCCGCCGCCCGCGCCGGACCGGATCGTCGTGTCGAGCAGGTGCACGCCCGCCGCGGCCACCCGCACCAGCACCTGCCCCCGACCCGGCACGGGGTCGGGCACCTCCTCCCACACGAGCACGTCCGCGTCGCCGAACGCGTGCTGCCGGATCGCCTTCATGGTGCCGCCTCCTGCCGTCGACCTGCGGGAACGACGCTAGGACCTCGACCGCGGTCGAGGTCAAGCGCGCCGCTCGTCGGCGGGAGGCGCCGCCCCGGTACGTCCTGCCGGGGCTCGGCCAAGGCCCGCTCGCGTTCGGCGGAGCGCGCGCCGGTTCGCAGCCGCGGGCGTAGCGTGGAGACGTGCCCCATGATCTTCCCCCCACGGATCTTCCCCCCACGGATCTTCCCCGCACCCTCGGCGCCCTGCGGGCGTCGGGCCACGAGCTGCGCGGCGTCAAGGACGAGATCCGCGCCAACCTGGTCGCCGCCCTGCGCGCGGGCCGCGACCCGTGGCCCGGCATCGTCGGGTTCGAGTCGACGGTGCTCCCGCAGCTGGAGCGCGCGCTGATCGCCGGTCACGACGTCGTCCTGCTGGGCGAGCGCGGGCAGGGCAAGACGCGCCTGCTCCGCTCGATCACGAACCTCCTCGACGAGTGGACCCCGGTCCTCGAGGGCTCCGAGCTGGGCGAGCACCCCTACGACCCGATCACGCCGGCGTCGATCCGCCGCGCCGCCGAGCTCGGCGACGACCTGCCCGTCACCTGGCGCCACCGGTCCGAGCGCTACACCGAGAAGCTGGCCACGCCCGACACCGCGGTGGCCGACCTGATCGGCGACATCGACCCCGTCAAGGTGTCGGAGGGCCGCTCGCTGGGCGACCCCGAGACCATCCACTACGGGCTCGTGCCCCGCGCGCACCGCGGCGTCGTCACGATCAACGAGCTGCCCGACCTGGCCGAGCGGATCCAGGTGTCGCTGCTCAACGTGATGGAGGAGCGCGACATCCAGGTGCGCGGCTACACGCTGCGCCTGCCGCTCGACATCCTGCTGGTCGCGAGCGCCAACCCCGAGGACTACACCAACCGCGGGCGGATCATCACCCCGCTCAAGGACCGCTTCGGGGCCGAGGTCCGCACGCACTACCCCCTCGAGCTCACCGACGAGATCACGCTGGTGGAGCAGGAGGCGCACCTCGTCGCGGACGTGCCCCGGCACCTGCTGGAGGTCGTCGCCCGGTTCACGCGCGCGCTGCGCGAGTCGAGCGCGGTCGACCAGGGCTCCGGGGTGTCGGCGCGGTTCTCCGTGGCCGCCGCCGAGACCGTCGCGGCCGCTGCGCTGCGCCGGGCCGCGATCACCGGCGAGGCCGACGCCGTCGCGCGTCCGGTCGACCTGGAGTCGGTGCCCGCCGTGCTGCGCGGCAAGCTCGAGTTCGCCTCGGGCGAGGAGGGCCGGGAGACCGAGCACCTGGAGCACCTGCTGCGCCGGGCCACGGCCGACACCGCCCGCGCCCGCCTGCGGGGCATCGACCTCAACCCGCTGGCCGAGGCCGTCGCCTCCTCCCCGGTCCGCACGGGGGAGCGGGTGCCCGCGGCCGAGGTCGTGGCCGCCCTGCCGGACGTGGACGCGCTCACCGAGATCGCCAAGCGCCTCGACGCGGGCGGCACCGAGCAGCCCGGCCCGATGGCGAGCGCGGCGGAGCTGGCGCTGGAGCTGCTGTTCCTGACCCGCCGCCTGGCCAAGGACACCGCCGACGACGACTCGGTGAGCTACCGGTAGTGCGGCTGGCGCCGCCTGTGAGCGGCGATCGTGGCCCTGACCACGATCGCCACTCACGAGCAGCGGAGCTGCATCTAGCCGTCGGTCACCTCGACGCCCAGCACCCCGAGCAGCGCCACCCCGAGCGGGACGAGCTGGTCGGCGCTGATCCGCGTGCCGGCCAGCGACATCGCCCCGCGGACGTCGTCGAGCGTCGAGCCGTGCAGCCGCGTGCCGGCCATCCGGGCCTCGTGGAACGACGCCTCGCCGAGGTCGCAGCGCAGGAACGCGCAGTCGACGGCCGTCAGCGAGTAGAGGTCGGCGCCGTGCAGCGAGGTGCCCTCCACCAGCACGGCCGTGGCCCGGGCCATCCGGAACGCGGTGAGGTCGGCGCTGCAGTCGGTGATCCGCACGTCGTCGAGCTGGGCGCCGGCGAAGGACGCCCCGGTGAGCCGGCAGTCGGTGAACGTGACGCGGCGCAGGACGGCGTCGTCGAGGACGGCGCCCGAGAGATCGCAGTGCACGAACCGGGTGTCGCGGGCGCGCAGCCCGGTGAACTCGCGGCCGCGGAGGTCGGCGCCGGTCCAGCGGCACTCGCGCAGGTCGAGGTCGGCGACGTGCGCCGGCACCTCGACGTCCGCGCCCGCGTCGATGCCGTCCCACACCGTCTCGTGCTCGACGACCGCAGGCGCCGGATCGAAGCGCGTCGGCGTCTCCGGCGGGTCCGGGACGAGCTTCACCGGTCGTGCCCGCCTCGTCCGCGCCATGGTGCCCGACCCTACCGAGGGCCCGACCCACCCGGGCGGATGCCGGTCCCGGCGCCGCCGGCACCCGCCACCAGCCCGTGATCGCCGAGACCGCACCGCTGCAGTCGTCGCGAGGACGCTGACGGCACACTCCTGCTGATCACCACGGCGTGATCAGCGGAACCGCACCGCTGCGGTCCTCCGCGCGACCGTGGCGTCGCACTCCCGACGATCACCACCCTCGCGCCCGCACCGGCATGATCGCCGACCGCCGCACCTCACGGCACCGGAACCACGCGCCCGGGTCCCGCCGCAGACAGCACCGGCTCCACGACGTCGTCGACGAGCCGGCGCACGACCGCGTCCGGGTAGGGGGCGTGCAGCCCGAGCACGATGTGGTCGAAGCCGCCCTCGATCGCCGCGCGGACGGTGTCGCGGGTGCCCGCCGGCCGGTCGTCGGGGGCGGGGAACAGGACGAACGACCGCCGGACCTCCGCCGGGTCGCGGCCGATGTCGGCGCACAGCCGGTCGAGCCGGGCACTGCGCTCGACCGCCTCGGCGACCGTGCCCCCGGGCATGTTCCAGGCGTCGGCGTGCTCGGCGACCACGCGCAGCGTCGGGGTGGCCCGTCCGCCGATCATGATCGGCGGGCCCGGCCGCTGCACGGGCTTGGGGCTGCAGAAGGCCCCGGTCAGCCGGTGGTGCTCGCCCGCGAAGTCGAACGGTTCGGTCTCCGTCCACAGCCGGCGGACGATCGTGCACGCCTCGGCCAGGCTCGCGACGGCCTGCGCGGCGTCGTGGAAGGGCAGCCCGTGCGCCGCGTACTCGCGCCGGGCCATCGGCACGTCGGGCCGCGAGCCCGCGCCGATGCCGAATTCCAGACGCCCGCCCGAGACGACGTCGACGGTCGCGGCGATCTTCGCGAGCACCGCCGGGGGCCGGAACCGGTTGCTCGTGACCAGCAGCCCCAGGCGCAGCCGCTCGGTCTGCGCGGCGAGCGCGGAGAGCAGCGTCCAGCCCTCGAGCGTGGGCCCGAGCGGGTCGCCGCCCAGCGGCATGAGGTGGTCGTAGAGCCAGGCGTGCTCGATCTGCGGGAGGGCGTCGGCCTCGCGCCAGACGCGCAGGAGGTCGTCGTAGGAGACCTGCGACGGCGGGGTCATGATCCCGAAGGCGGGGCGGCGGGCCGTCGGAGCGCTCATGGTGTGGGTACCTTCCCGGTGACACGATCGCGATGCGGAGCAGCGTTCCGCATCAGCGTACGGAGCGTTGTTCCGTTTCGCCACGAGGGGGGCCCGATGACCGCTGCCGGCCGCGCGCGGCGCTCCGACGTGCGCCGCAACGAGCAGGTGCTGCTCGACGCGGCCGCCGCAGTGTTCGTCCGCGCGGGCGTCGACGCGCCGGTGCGGGAGATCGCCGCCGAGGCCGGGCTGGGCATGGGCACCGTCTACCGGCACTTCCCGACGCGGGCCGACCTCGTCGTCGCCGTCTTCCGCCACCAGCTCGACGGGCTCGCCGCCGAGGACCCGCCCACCGTCGGCACGCCCTACGACGTGCTGCGGGCCTGGGTCGACCGGTTCGCCGACTTCCTCATCACCAAGCACGGCCTGGCCGCGGCGCTGCACTCCGACCAGGCGGGGTTCGAGAGCCTGCACGCCGAGTTCGTCGAGCGCCTGATGCCCGTGCTCGACCGCCTGCTCGCCGCCTCCTCCGCCGCCGGTCACACCCGCGACGACGTGCGCGCCTACGACCTGATGCTGGGCATCGGCAACCTCTGCATCGGCGTCGAGTCCCTGCCCGACTACCGGGCCCGCCGGATGATCGACCTGCTCCTCAGCGGGCTGCGGCTCCCCGCATGACCGGCCCGCTCGTGCCCCCGGGCGCGCGGGTGGAGCACGTCGCGCACGCCGGCGGGCGGGTCCGGTTGCTGCGGGGCGGTCCCGACAGCGGCGTCCCTCTGGTCCTGGTGCACGGCGGCGGGCCCGACAACGCCGGGATCTCCTGGCATGGCGTGTTCGACGCGCTGGCCCGCACCCGCCCGGTCCTGGCCCTCGACCTGCCCGGCTCCGGCCGCACCGAGGGCATCCCGGTCGACGGGTCGCCCGCCGCGATGGCCGACCTCGCCGCCGCTGTCGTCGCGGCCGTCGGGGGAGAGGGGCCGGCGGTGTGGTTCGGGGTGTCGATGGGCGGCCACGTCGTGCTCCACGTCGCCCTGCGCCACCCCGCCGCCGTCGCCGGGCTCGTCCTCGTTGCCCCCGGCGGGCTCGCCGCCCACGCCGGCGGCCGGTTCCTGCACCCGCTGGCGTGGCTCGCCTGCCGCCTGCCCGACGCCGTGCTGCTCCCGGCCGCGCGGCTCGCCGGCCGCTTCACCCGCGCCGCCGTGCGCGCGATGGTGCACGACCCCGCGCGGCTGCCGCCCGCGGTCGTCGAGGAGATGGCGCGGGAGGCCCGCCGCGGTGGCCTGGGGTACCTGCGCTACAACCAGGCCACGGTCGGGCGGTGGCGGATGCGCGACGACCTGAGCGCGCGCGTCGGGGAGATCACGGCGCCCGCGCTGTTCCTGCACGGCCGCGACGACCGGCTCGTCGCCCCCGCCGACTCGCTCCGCGCCGCCGCCGCGATGCCGCACGCCCGGGCCGTCCTGCTCGACGACTGCGGCCACTGGGTGCAGGTCGAGCGGCCCGAGCGGTTCCTGGAGGAGGTCGAGCGCTTCCTCGGTCCCGACGACGAGCAGGACCGGGCTCCGCGGACGTAGCGTGGAGGGGTGACACGACGCCGCCCCGGTTACCAGTACGGCCCCTACGTCGACGGCCCCGACCCCCTGGCCCCGCCGTTCGACCTCCGCGCGGCGATGGACGAGATCGGCCGCGACGTGATGGAGGGATCCTCCCCGCGCACGGCCCTGCAGGAGCTGCTGCGCCGCGGCGCGGACAACCGCCGCGGCCTCGACGAGCTGACCCGCGAGATCTGGCAGCGCCGCAGCCGCCTGCAGCGCGAGAACCGCCTCGACGGCACGCTGCAGGAGGTCCGCGAGCTGCTGCAGCGCGCCCTCGACGCCGAGCGCGACTCGCTGGGCCGCCAGGACTCCGACGACGCCCGGTTCCGCGAGATGCAGCTCGACGCGCTCCCGTCCGACACCGGCGGCGCCGTCCGCGAGCTCGCCGAGTACGACTGGCAGAGCCCCGACGCGCGCGAGGCCTACGAGGAGATCCGCGACCTGCTCGGGCGCGAGATGCTCGACCAGCGCTTCCAGGGCATGAAGCAGGCGATGGAGAACGCGACGCCGCAGGACGTCGAGCGCATCCGGGAGATGCTCGACGCCCTCAACGACCTGCTCGCGAACCACGCCGCCGGCCAGGACACCACCGAGCAGTTCCGGCAGTTCATGGAGCAGCACGGCGATTTCTTCCCGGAGGACCCGCAGACCACCGAGGAGCTGATCGACACGCTCGCGCAGCGCGCGGCGGCCGCCCAGCGGATGCTCAACTCGATGACCGCCGAGCAGCGGGCCGAGCTGATGGAGCTCTCGCAGCAGGCGTTCGGCGACCCGCGGCTCGCGCAGGCGATGGCCCAGCTCGACGCCCAGCTGCAGGGCCTGCGCCCCGGCGAGGACTGGGACGGGCAGGGCCGCTTCCGCGGCGACAACCCGATGGGCATGGGCGAGGCCACCCGCGCGATGGAGGAGCTCGGGCAGCTCGACGCCCTGGCCGAGCAGCTGTCGCAGAGCTACCCGGGTGCCCGGCTGGAGGACATCGACCTCGAGTCGCTCGGGCGCCACCTCGGCGACGAGGCCCGCGTCGACGCCCGCGCGCTGGCCGACCTGGAGCGCGAGCTGCAGCGCCAGGGCCTGTTCGAGCGCGCCGCCGACGGCTCGCTGCAGCTCTCGCCCAAGGCGCTGCGGCGGCTGGGGGAGTCGGCCCTGCGCGAGGTCGTCGACCGGATCGGCGCCCGCCGCGGCGAGCGCGACACCCACCGCTCCGGCGCCGCGGGGGAGGCCACCGGCGCCACGCGTCCGTGGGCGTTCGGCGACACCGAGGCGTGGAACGTGCCGCGGACGCTGCTCAACGCCCAGCTCCGACGCGCCGGCGGCGACCCGAGGAGCCTCGACGTCACCGACGTGGAGATCGTCGAGACCGAGCAGAAGACCCGCGCGTGCGTGGCGCTGTGCGTCGACACGTCCTGGTCGATGGTGCAGGACGGGCGCTGGGTGCCGATGAAGCGCACCGCGCTGGCCCTGCACCAGCTCATCTCCACCCGGTTCCGCGGCGACGACCTCAAGCTGATCACGTTCGGGCGGCACGCGCGGTCGGTGGAGCTCGGCGAGCTGGTCGGGCTCGACGGCGCGTACGAGCAGGGCACGAACCTGCACCACGCGCTGCTCCTGGCCGGGCAGCACCTGCGCCGCAACCCCGACGCGCAGCCCGTCGTCCTCGTCGTCACCGACGGGGAGCCGACCGCGCACCTGGAGCCCGGCGGCCACGCCGCCTTCGACTACCCGACGAGCCCGGAGACCCTGCGCGCCACCATCGCCGAGGTCGACCGGCTCACCGGCCTGCGGGCGGCGTTCACGTTCTTCGTCCTGGGCGACGACCCGCGGCTCGCCGCGTTCCTCGACGGCGTCGCGAAGCGGTGCGGCGGACGCGTGGTCGCGCCGACCCTCGACGGCCTGGGCGCCGAGGTGGTGGCCGACTACCTGCGGACCCGCCGCTGACCGGGGCGCGCCCCGGTCAGGCGAAGTCCTCGGGCGTGAACGCCTTCGGCTCGACCAGCACCAGCCAGTTGCCGCTGTTGTCCCGCATGACCGCCTCCACGCCGTAGGGGCGGTCCGCGGGTTCCTGCAGGAACGTCACGCCCCGCGCGCTGAGATCCTCGTAGGTCTTGCGGCAGTCGTCGACGTGGAGGCCGAGCCCGCCGATCCCGCCCTTGGCGAGCTGGGAGCGGACCAGGGCGGCGGCGGTGTCGTCGAGCGGCGGGCCGGGCGTCATCAGCGTGACCTCGAGCTCGGGCTGCGCGGGGTGGCCGATGGTCAGCCAGCGGAAGCCCTCGCCCATCGTGACGTCCGTGCGGGTCTCGAACCCGAGGAGGTCGACGTAGAAGTCGTGGGCCTCCTGCTGGTCGAGGCAGTAGACGGTGACCAGGGAGACGTTGGTGATCATGGGGACGACGGTAGGACCGGGGCGGTGCCGGACGCTTCTCCGGGATTGCTCGGCTCCGTCGTGCCGCGCGGGTCCAGCACGCCGCGCATGAACAGCCAGCAGCCCGGGACCCGGCCGACGCCGCGCGCCGCCCACCGGTCGCGGTACGCCGTCGGGGTCTCGCCGACGACCGCGCGGAACCGCGCCGAGAACGACCCGAGGCTGCTGAACCCCACGGCCATGCACACCTCGGTGACGGTGAGGTTGGCCGTGCGCAGCAGGTCCTGGGCGCGCTCGATGCGCCGGCGGGAGAGGTACCGCATCGGCGTCTCGCCGTAGGTGGCCTCGAAGCAGCGCACGAAGTGGAACTTCGACACACCGGCGACGGCCGCCAGCCGGGTGAGGTCCAGCGGGGCCGCGGAGTGCCGGTCGATGTGGTCGTGGGCCCGGCGCAGGTGCGGGAGCAGGTCCACCGCGACCGTGCGAGCCACCATGGCGCGAGGGTACGACGGCCGCCCGCCCGCATGGAGCCCCCGCCGGCGGGTACGCGGCCGGCATGGAGATCGCGCGGTGGAAGAGGGTGCTGGTCGCGGGAGCGGCCGGGATGGCGCTGGTGCTGACCGGTGCGGGATCGTGTGCGCCCGGCGGTGCGGGTGGCGGCACGAGCGAGCAGGGCGGCTCGGGCGGCGACAGCGACCCCGAGGAGGGGTCGACGAACGAGGCGCCGGCCACCAGCACGTCGAGCGCACCCGACAACTGATCGCGACCAGCCCGAGGAGGACCCGTGCCGACGTGCGACCTGTGCGGCGCCGTGCGCGAGGGCGAGGACCCCACCTGGTCCTGCGAGCACGACGGCGGGCGCACGCGCTGGCTCTGCCCGCCGTGCACCCGCAGCCACGTCCGGGACATCGAGGCGAAGCTCGCACCCGAGTGGTGGTGAGCCCCGCGTAGGTTGTCTGTCATGCACACCTGGGCCTCCGTCGACGTCCCGCGCCTGCCCGGTGAGGGCCCGCCCCTGCGCCTGTACGACACGTCCACCGGGCGCGTGCGGCCCACCGCCCCCGGGCGCGAGGCGCTGATGTACGTCTGCGGCATCACCCCCTACGACGCCACGCACCTCGGGCACGCCGCCACCTACCTGGCGTTCGACCTGGTCAACCGCCTGTGGCGCGACCTCGGGCACGACGTGCACTACGTCCAGAACGTCACCGACATCGACGACCCGCTGCTCGAGCGCGCGGCCCGCGACCAGGACGACTGGGTCGTCCTCGGCATGCGCGAGACGGCGCTGTTCCGCGAGGACATGGAGGCGCTGCGCGTCCTCCCGCCGCGGCACTACATCGGCGCGGTCGAGGCGATGGGCGAGATCTCCGAGCTCGTCGGGAAGCTGCTCGCGTCGGGCGCGGCCTACCGCGTCCCGGACGCCGAGTTCCCCGACGTCTACTTCGACTCCGCGGTCACCGGGCACTTCGGCTACGAGTCGAACTACGACGAGGAGACGATGCTGCGGTTCTCCGCCGAGCGCGGCGGCGACCCGGAGCGGCCCGGCAAGCGCAGCCCGCTCGACCCCCTGCTGTGGCGGATGGCCCGCGAGGGCGAGCCGTCCTGGGCCAGTGACAATGGAGGCGGGGACCTGGGCCCCGGGCGCCCGGGCTGGCACGTCGAGTGCGCCGCGATCGCGCTCAACCGCCTCGGCCCGCAGATCGACCTCAACGGCGGCGGCTCGGACCTGATCTTCCCGCACCACGAGTGCGGTGCCGCCCACGCCGAGGCGTTCACCGGCGTGCACCCGTTCGCCCGGCACTACACGCACACCGGGATGATCGGCCTCGACGGCGAGAAGATGTCGAAGTCGCGCGGCAACCTGGTCTTCGTCTCCAAGCTGCGCGCCGAGAACGTCGACCCGAACGCGATCCGGATCGCCCTGCTGGCCGGGCACTACCGCACCGACCGGGCCTGGACCGCCGGGCTGCTCGACGAGGCGAACGCGCGGCTGGCCCGCTGGCGCGAGGCGGCCGCCCTGCCCGCGGGCCCGCCCGCCGACGAGCTGCTCACGCAGCTGCGCACGCACCTGGCCGACGACCTCGACACGCCCCGCGCCCTGGCCGCCGTCGACGCGTGGGCGGCCCGGGCGCTGGAGCGGCGCGGCACCGACGGCGACGCGCCCGCCCTGGTCCGCGATGCTCTCGACGCGCTCCTCGGGGTGCGCCTGTAGGCGGTGTCAGTCCGGCGGCTCCGGAGCGTCGGAGTCGGCGTCCTCGTTCTCCGGGGTGGTCTCCGGAGTGGTCTCCGCGGGGGAGGCCGGCACCGGGACGTCCAGGTCGAGGTCCGGCGTGTTCGGGTCGAGGGGGGCGTCGGGGTCGGGGCCCCGGTCGTGGCCCTGGTCGTCGGTCGGCTCGTCTCGGCGATCGTCGGTCATGCCGGGGCCTACCCGTTCTGGTTGCATGTCGCACATGGCCCACAACGTGCTCGGCGGCGACCTCGCGGTCTGCGGCACCGACCCGATGACCGGCTTCTACCGCACGGGCTGCTGCGACACCGGCGGCGAGGACTCCGGCGTCCACACCGTCTGCGCGCAGGTCACCGCGGAGTTCCTGGCGTTCAGCGCCGCCGCGGGCAACGACCTGTCGACGCCCCGACCCGAGCACGGGTTCGCCGGCCTGCGTCCCGGCGACCGCTGGTGCCTGTGCGCGTCGCGCTGGGCCGAGGCGCTGGAGGCGGGCGCGGCGCCCCCGGTCGTGCTGGAGGCCACGCACGCCCGCACGCTGGAGTGGATCGACCTCGCCGACCTGAAGAGGCACGCGGCGCCGTGATCACCCTCGAGCTGGCGCAGCGGCTGCGGGCCGCCGGGCTGCCGTGGTCGCCGGCGTCGGGCGACCGGTTCGTCATCGACGGCCGCGACATGGACGAGCACGTGTTCGTCGTCAGCGAGCTCACCATCGACGTGCACGAGGGCCCCGGCGGCCGCGTCCTGCGCTTCAACGGCACGACCGAGTGGGCGCTGGACAGCGTCGAGGCCGACGACGTGGTCTGGCTGCCGCACGAGGGGCAGCTCCGGGCGGCGCTGGGGCGGGCGTTCGCGCGGCTGGAGCCGGTCGGCGACGGCTGGGCGGTGCAGCTGGCCGACGGCCACCGGGAGGTCGACGTCGACGCCGAGCGCGCCTACGCCCGCGCCCTGCTCACGCGCCTGCTCGGGGCGTAGGCCCGTCCCCGGGCGGAGCCTCGCGGGACCGGGGGAGCGCCACCGGCACCACCGCCGCCAGCAGCGCCGCCGGCAGCAGGAACGCCGTGAGCGGGTCGGCGGCGTAGAGCGGGGTGAGGGCGGGCGGGGCCAGCGCACCGCCGCCGAACCGCAGCGCCTGCACCACGGACATCGAGCCGCCCGCGTTGCCGCCCGTATCGCGCAGCACCAGCGCGTTGACGCCGACGAGCACGAGCTGCGTGGCCACCCCGCCCAGCGCCCACACCGCCGCGACCATCCACACGGCGGGCGCCGTGCCCACCCCGACGACGACGACGACGCCGGTCGCCGCGCCGGCCAGGACCGCGCGCCGCGGGCCGATGCGGTCGACCGCCCCGCCCACGATCCGCGCCGTGAGCAGCCCGGCCACGCCGAGCCCGGTCAGCACCAGCCCGCGCGGGCCCGACCCCAGCCCGAACGCCTCCTCCAGGCGCAGCGCGACCAGGAAGTTCAGCCCGGCCAGGCAGCCCCACCCGACGGCCGCCACGAGCCCCGCCCGCAGCACGGCGGGCCGCCACGCCGCGCGCAGCGCGGGGCGCGCCCCGGCCCGGCGCTCCGACGGCGGGATCCCGGCCAGTCCCAGCAGCACCGCGACGGCGGCGACGCCGCCGAAGGCCAGCCGCCAGTCGAGCTCGGCGGCGATCCCGCCCAGCAGCGGCGCCGAGGTCTGGCCCGCGGCCTGCAGCGACCCGAACCACCCCAGCGCGCGGCCCAGCCGCTCCGGGGCGGCCGACCCGGCGAGCGCCGCCAGCAGCAGGGGAGTGGTGAACGCGTTCGCGAGCCCCTGCAGCACCCGTCCGGCGAGGAACAGCTCCCAGGTCGGGGCGAGCACGCAGGCCAGCGAGGCGACGACGTACGCCGCGTAGGCGACCACGACCGTGCGCCGCCGCCCCCAGCGCTCGCCGAGCGTGCCCGAGAACAGCATCGCCGCGGCGAAGGGCAGCAGGTAGGCCGTGACCGACGAGGCCGCGGTGGCCGCGCTGACGCCGAACGCCGCACCCAGCTCGGGGAGCATCGCGACGGTGACACCGCCGCCGAAGGGCCCGAGGAACGCGCCCGCGTAGAGACCGGACCGGGCCAGCCCGGTCCGGGCCCCTGCGGTGTTCAGCTGCCCGCGCCCCCGCTGCCACGGCGACGCAGGTAGCGCTCGAAGTCGGCGGCGATGGCGTCGCCGTCGGCCTCGGGCAGCACGTCGGTGTCCTCGGCCTCGGCCTGCTCCTCGAGCTGGCGGACGTACTCGCGCACCTCGTCGTCGGCCTCGGCCATCTCCGAGACGGTGCGCTCCCACTCCTCGGCCTGCTCGGGCAGCCCCCCGAGGGGCACCTCGACGTCGAGGACCTCCTCGATGCGGTGCAGCAGCGCCACGGCCGCCTTGGGCACGCGGGCCTGCGAGACGTAGTGCGGCACGGCGGCCCAGAACGACATGGCCGGCACGCCGGCCTCCACGCAGGCGTTCTGGAACACGCCCACGATGCCGGTGGCGCCCTGGTAGGTGGACTGCTCGACCTGCATCCGCTTCGCCGAGTCGACGTCGTAGGAGATGCCGCTCACGGTGGTGGGCCGGGTGTGCGGGATGTCGGTGAGCAGCGCGCCCAGGGTGATGACCTTGGTCACGCCCAGGCGCTCGACGTGGCCGAGCAGCTCGGAGCAGAACGACCGCCAGCGCAGGTTCGGCTCGATGCCGTTGACGAGGACGACGTGCCGCTCGGTGCCGGGCAGCGTGGCCACCGAGAGCCGGGTGGTCATCCACTCGATCTTGCGCGTGACGCCGTCGGTGTAGCGGACGTGCGGGCGCGTGACCTGGAAGTCGTAGTAGTCCTCGGGGTCGATCGAGGCCAGCGGCGTGGCGTCCCAGCTGAGCTCGAGGTGCTCGAGGGCGGTGCTCGCGGCCTCACCCGCGTCGTTCCAGCCCTCGAACGCGGCGATCATCACCGGGTCGACGAGGCGGGGCAGGTCGGATGCCGGGTCGGGATCGGTCATCGCCCCAGCGTACGGCCGAGCGCCCCTCGGTACGCCACCCCCACGACGGTTAACGTGGTACCCGTGCCGCCCGAGTCCCCCGCAGTGAACCAGTCGCCGTTCGACACCACCCTGATGGACGTGCTCGACCAGCGCGTCGTCGTCGCCGACGGCGCCATGGGCACCATGCTGCAGGCCGCCGACCTGACCCTCGACGACTTCGCGGGCCTCGAGGGGTGCAACGAGATCCTCAACGACACCCGCCCCGACGTCGTGCGGCACATCCACCGCGCCTACTTCGAGGCCGGCGCCGACGCCGTCGAGACGAACACGTTCGGGGCCAACCTGCCCAACCTGGCCGACTACGACATCGCCGACCGCATCCACGAGCTCGCGCTGAAGGGCACGCGGCTCGCGCGCGAGGTCGCCGACGAGACGGCCACGCCCGACCGCCCGCGCTTCGTCCTGGGCTCGGTGGGCCCGGGCACCAAGCTGCCGACGCTGGGCCACGCCACGTTCGCGAGCCTGCGCGACGCCTACACCGAGTGCGGTCGCGGCATGCTCGAGGGCGGCGCCGACGCGATCGTCATCGAGACCTGCCAGGACCTGCTGCAGGTCAAGGCGGCCGTGCTGGGCATGAAGCGGGCGATGGCGGCCGAGGGCCGCCGCATCCCGATCGTCACCCAGGTCGCCATGGAGACCACCGGCACGATGCTGCTGGGCTCGGAGATCGGGGCCGCGCTCACCGCGCTCGAGCCGCTGGGCATCGACCTCATCGGCCTCAACTGCTCCACCGGCCCGGCCGAGATGAGCGAGCACCTGCGCACGCTGTCGAAGCACTCGCGCATCCCGCTGTCGGTCATGCCCAACGCCGGCCTGCCGGTGCTCGGCCCGAACGGCGCGGAGTACCCGCTCGACCCCGACGGGCTCGCCGAGGCCCTCGCCACGTTCGTCCGCGACTACGGGCTGCAGCTCGTCGGCGGCTGCTGCGGCACCACCCCGGCGCACGTCACGGCGTTCGCCGACGCCGTCCGCGACCTCACCCCGCCCACCCGCAACCCGCGCCCCGAGCCCGGCCTGAGCTCGCTCTACGCCTCGGTGCCGTTCCGCCAGGACACCTCGGTGCTGATGATCGGCGAGCGGACCAACGCCAACGGCTCCAAGAAGTTCCGCGAGGCCATGCTCGAGGAGGACTGGGAGACCTGCGTCGGGATCGCGCGCGACCAGACCCGCGAGGGCGCGCACATGATCGACCTGTGCATCGACTACGTCGGCCGCGACGGCGTCGCCGACATGTCGGAGCTGGCCGGGCGGCTGGCCACGGCGTCGACGCTGCCGGTGATGCTCGACTCCACCGAGCCCGACGTCCTCCGGGCCGGCCTGGAGCGCCTGGGCGGGCGCTCGATCATCAACTCGGTCAACTACGAGGACGGCGACGGCCCGGAGTCCCGCTTCCAGAAGGCGATGGAGCTCGTCCGGGAGCACGGTGCGGCGGTCGTCGCGCTGTGCATCGACGAGGAGGGCCAGGCGCGCACCGCGGAGTGGAAGGTCCGGGTGGCCGACCGGCTCATCCGCGACCTCACCACCCACCACGGCATGCACGTGCAGGACATCGTCGTCGACACGCTCACCTTCCCGATCACCACCGGGCAGGAGGAGGTGCGCCGCGACGCGCTCGAGACCATCGAGGCCATCCGCGAGCTCAAGCGGCGCTGGCCCGACGTGCAGACCACCCTGGGCGTCTCGAACGTCTCCTTCGGCCTCAACGCCGCCGCCCGCCAGGTCCTGAACTCGGTGTTCCTGCACGAGTGCGTCAACGCCGGGCTCGACACCGCGATCGTGTCGGCGGCCAAGATCCTGCCGATGGCCAAGATCGACGACGAGCAGCGGTCCGTCGCGCTCGACCTCGTCTACGACCGGCGCCGCGAGGGCTACGACCCGCTCAACCGCTTCATGGAGCTGTTCGAGGGCGTCTCGGCGTCCTCGGCCCGGGCCAGCCGCGCGGAGGAGCTGGCCGGGCTGCCGCTGTTCGAGCGCCTGGAGCGGCGCATCGTCGACGGCGAGCGCGAGGGCCTCGACGCCGACCTCACCGAGGCGCTGGAGTCCCGGCCGGCCCTGGAGATCATCAACGACACCCTGCTGTCGGGCATGAAGACCGTCGGCGAGCTGTTCGGCTCCGGCCAGATGCAGCTGCCGTTCGTGCTGGCCAGCGCCGAGGTGATGAAGACGGCGGTGGCGTTCCTCGAGCCGCACATGGAGAAGGCCGAGGACGACACCGGCAAGGGCACGATCGTGCTCGCCACCGTCAAGGGCGACGTCCACGACATCGGCAAGAACCTCGTCGACATCATCCTCACCAACAACGGCTACACCGTGGTCAACCTGGGCATCAAGCAGCCCATCTCGACGATCCTGAGCGCCGCCGAGGAGCACCGCGCCGACGCCGTCGGGATGTCGGGGCTGCTCGTGAAGTCCACGGTGATCATGAAGGAGAACCTGCAGGAGATGAACTCCCGCGGGGCCGCGGCGAAGCTGCCGGTGCTGCTCGGCGGCGCCGCGCTCACCCGCTCCTACGTGGAGAACGACCTGCAGGAGGTCTACGAGGGCCGGGTCTCCTACGCCCGCGACGCCTTCGAGGGCCTGCGCCTGATGGACGCCACGATGGCGCGCCGCCGCGGCGAGGTCCCCGAGACCACGCCGGAGGAGGAGGCCGCGAAGGCCGAGCGCAAGGCGCGGCACGAGAAGTCGCAGCGGGTCGCGGCCAAGCGCCGGGCCGCCGAGGCCGCCGTGGCGGGGCCGGTGCCCGACCGCTCGAACGTCACGGTCGACAACGCGATCCCGACGCCGCCGTTCTGGGGCACGCGGGTCGTCAAGGGCATCTCGCTGGCCGAGTACTCCGGGATGGTCGACGAGCGCGCCCTGTTCCTGGGGCAGTGGGGGCTGCGCGGCTCCAAGAAGGGCGACGGGCCCAGCTACGAGGAGCTCGTGGAGACCGAGGGCCGGCCGCGGATGCGGTACTGGCTCGACCGGCTCGCCACGGAGGGCGTGCTCGCGCACGCCGCCGTCGTCTACGGGTACTTCCCGGCGGTGTCGGAGGGCGACGCGCTGGTGGTCCTGACCGACGCGCGGCCGGACGCGCCGGAGCGCTACCGGCTGGAGTTCCCGCGCCAGCGCCGCGACCGGCACCTGTGCCTGGCCGACTTCTGGCGGCCGCGCTCGCTCGCCGTCGAGCGCGGCGAGGTCGACGTGCTGCCGCTGCACCTGGTCACCATGGGGCAGCCGATCGCCGACTACGCCAACGAGCTGTTCGCGAAGGACGCCTACCGCGACTACCTGGAGGTCCACGGCCTGGGCGTGCAGCTCACCGAGGCCCTCGCCGAGCTGTGGCACCGGCGCATCCGCGAGGAGCTGACGTTCCCGTCCGGTGAGGCCGTGGCGGCGGAGGACCCCGAGGACGTCGAGGAGTTCTTCAAGCTCGGCTTCCGCGGCGCCCGCTACTCACTGGGCTACGGCGCGTGCCCCAACCTCGAGGACCGCACCAAGCTCGTCGACCTGCTGCAGCCCGGCCGGATCGGCGTGGAGCTGTCGGAGGAGCTGCAGCTGCACCCCGAGCAGTCGACGGACGCGATGGTGGCCCACCACCCGGAGGCGAAGTACTTCAATGCCGGGTAGTGCGGCTCCGCCGCCCGTGAGCGGCGATCGTGGCCAGGGCCACGGTTCCCGCTCACGACCGGCGCCGGCCGCCGTCCTGTGGGACATGGACGGCACGCTCGTCGACTCCGAGAAGGTCTGGACGGTCTCGCTCGCCGACACCGCCCGGGCCCTGGGCGGGGAGCTCAGCGCCGCCGCCCGCACGGCGATCATCGGCTCGAACATGGCCCGGACCCTGGTGCTCGTGTTCGACGACCTCGGCCTGCCGCACGACCCCGCGCGGATGGCCGAGGCCGAGCGGATGATCCTGCGCCGCACCGCCGAGCTGTTCCGCGAGGGCCTGGAGTGGCGGCCGGGGGCGCAGGAGGCGCTGCGCACCGTCCGCGCGGCCGGCTGGCCGACCGCGCTCGTCACCAACACCGGGCGCGAGCTCACCGAGCTCGCGCTGGAGGGCATCGGCCGCGAGCACTTCGACGTGTCGGTGTGCGGCGACGAGGTGCCGCGCGGCAAGCCCGATCCCGACCCGTACCTGCGGGCCGCCTCCCTGCTCGGGGTCGACGCCGCCGACTGCCTCGCCGTCGAGGACTCGCCGACCGGCGCGCTGGCCGCCGAGCGCGCCGGGGCCGCGGTGCTGGTCGTGCCGTGCGAGGTGCCCGTGCCGGCGGGACCGTCGCGCGTGCAGCGCGACACGCTCGTCGGGCTCACCGCCGAGGGGCTGCGCGCCGACTACACCCGGGTACGGGCCAGGAACGCCGCGTGAGACCGTAGCCCCGGCCGGGCAGCCGCCCGGCGCACGGGAACGGCCGGGCGCAGCAGTGACCCGAGGGGACCGCATCCCGTCGTGCACGACACATGACACTGGTTACGTGAGAGGTGGAACCCGGTGAAGACCTTCGACGAGCTCTACGCCGAGCTGACGGAGAAGGCCACGACCAGGCCCGAGGGATCGGGCACGGTGGAGGCGCTCGCGGCCGGGGTCCACGCCCAGGGCAAGAAGGTGCTGGAGGAGGCGGGCGAGGTGTGGCTGGCCGCCGAGCACGAGGCCGACGACGCCCTCGCCGAGGAGATCTCCCAGCTGCTCTACCGCGTGCAGGTGCTCATGATCGGCCGCGGCATCACGCTCGAAGACGTCTACAAGTTCCTGTAAGGCCGATATCCGTAAGGACCCCGCTCATGCTCCGCGTCGCACTCCCGAACAAGGGCACCCTGGCCGAGCCCGCCGCCACGATGATGCGCGAGGCCGGCTACCGCCAGCGCTCGGACTCCCGCGACCTGTCGATGCAGGACGACGAGAACGAGATCGAGTTCTTCTACCTGCGCCCGAAGGACATCGCCACCTACGTCGGGTCCGGCGACCTGCACCTGGGCGTCACCGGTGCCGACCTCATGGAGGAGTCCGGCAGCCAGGTGCAGACCGTGCTGCAGCTGGGCTTCGGCCAGTCGAAGTTCCGCTACGCCGCCCCCGTCGACGGCGACATCCACCAGCTCTCCGACCTCGAGGGCAAGACGATCGCCACGTCCTACCCGCGGCTGGTGCGCTCGCACCTGGCCCGCAACCGGGTGCGGTCGGAGATCGTCAAGCTCGACGGCGCGGTGGAGATCTCGGTGCAGCTCGGCCTGGCCGACGCCATCGCCGACGTCGTGTCCTCCGGGCGCACCCTGCGCCAGCACAACCTGCAGGTCATCGGCGACGCCATCGCGCAGTCCGAGGCCACGCTGATCGAGCGCGAGCCGCGGCCCGACCGCGAGGAGTCGGTCGACGTCAAGGCCGAGAAGATCGTGTTCATCGAGCGGCTGCGCGGCGTCGTCTACGCCCGCCAGTACCTGATGCTCGACTACGACTGCCGCGACGAGCTGCTCGACCGCGCCAAGAAGATCAGCCCCGGGCTCCAGGCCCCGACCGTCTCCCCGCTGACGGACAAGGGCTGGTCGGCGGTGCGGTCGATGGTGACCAAGCGCGAGGTGAACCGGGTGATGGACCAGCTCGCCCAGCTCGGCGCCCGCGCCATCCTGGCCTCCGAGATCCGCTCCTGCCGGGCGATCGACGGGCGCGGCTGAGGCACCCGCTCACTGCGCCGCCTGCGTTCCGCGGAACGCGGATCGACCCCGAACCGCGCACCTACTGGCTTCACGCGCACCGCCCGCCGCACGTGCGCGGGGGGCTGGCCCGTGCGTTCCGCGGAACGCGGCGGGTCCTCCGCCGAGCGGATGGTGCCTGGGGGTCGGCCCAGCTCGACCAGGTGCGTTCCGCGGAACGCGCACGTGGCGCCGGTTGCGGAAGACCTGCTGCTGACGGGCCCGGCCCCCGAACTGCGCACCTGCCGGCCACCCGCGCATCGCCGGACGTGCTCGAGAAGCCGATGGGTGCGCGGTTCGTGCGTTCCTCCGCGGAACGCGGCGAGTCCTCGGCCGAGCGCGTCGGTGGCCTGCGGGCCGGCCCACCCTCGGACCAGGGTCCGGGCCCGCTCGACCTCCTGCGCTCCGCGGAACGCACCAGCTCGCTCGGGTTGCCGGGGGAGTGGATGCCGTGCCGACGCGCCCGGCCCCCAACTACGCACCCACTGACCACGTGCGCCCGTCCGGACGTGCGCGGGAGGTCGGTCGGTGCACGGTTCGTGCGTTCCGCGGAACGCAGGTGGGCGCCTGGGCGGCCGGCGTCAGCGCGGCCGGACGACCAGGTTCTGGGTCGTGCGGCCGACGTGCCCGGTGGCGTCGAAGATCATGCCCGTGGCCGTGCCCAGGCCGGTGGGGCCGATCACCGAGCTCGCCCGCACCCCGGTCCACCCACCGACGGGCGTGCGGTGGACGTGGATGGTCAGCTCGGTGTTGACGTAGAGCCAGCGGCGCATGTCCAGCGGCGAGCCGATGCCGTTGGAGCTGTCGCCGACCACGGCCACGCGCTGCAGCGGCGACGACTCCTCGCCCTCGACGAGCGGCACCCGTAGCCGGCCCCACACCTCGCCCGGTCCCTGCAGCGCCCAGCCGCTCGACACCCAGCGCCACTCGACGGCGTCGACGTAGCCGGGCAGCCAGCCGTCGGCCCGCCCGGGCAGGGTCGGGACCGCGTCGGGCGTCGGGAGCGGCGGCTCGGCGCCCGACTCGACCGCGCCGGTGTCGCCCACCGCGAGGCGCCAGGCCCGGGCCTTGAGCACGGGCCGCCCACCCGCGGTCATCTCGGCCGACAGCATCTCGATGGCGCGCCCGGGCCGCTCCACCGCGGCCCGCACCTCGACGTCGCCCGCCGGGATCCTCCCCAGCACCTCGACGGTGACGCGCGCGAGCTGCGTCCCCGGGCGCGGCTCGCACCGCTCGAACGCCCGGATCAGCAGCGCCGAGGGCGGCCCGCCGTGCTGGGCGTCGGCGAACCACGGGCCGGTGGTGGAGGAGGTCGCGTGAAACCGCTCGCCGTCGGGGCCGTCGAGGGGGCGGTAGAAGGGTTCGAGGTCGGGCACGCCCCGGATCCTGCCCGACGGACTCAGTCGGTCCGGTCGAGGAGGGTCTCCTCGACGGGCTCGGACGGCCAGCCGGGGTAGGGCGGGGGAGTGCCGTCCCAGGCCGGGCACAGTGCGCGGTGGCTGCACCAGTCGCACATCCGGCCGGGGTTGGGGCGGAAGTCGCCGCTCTCGCCCGCGGTGAGCACCGCGTCCCAGAGGGCGTCGAGGGTGCGCTCGAAGCGGCGCAGCTCCTCCTCGTCGGGCTCGTAGGTGAGCGACTCGCCGTCGGCCAGGTAGAGCAGCCGCAGCTGGGTGGGGACGACGCCGCGCAGGTGCAGCAGCGCGAGGGCGTAGAACTTCATCTGGAACAGCGCCCGCGCCTCGGCGACCGGGTGCGGCGCGGCGCCGGTCTTGTAGTCGACGACGCGCAGCTCCCCGCCGGGGGCGACGTCGAGCCGGTCGAGGTAGCCGCGCAGCAGCAGGCCCGACGCCACCTCCGTCTCGACCAGCAGCTCCCGCGCCTGCGGCTCGAGGCGCCGCGGGTCCTCCAGCCGGAAGTAGGCGTCGAGCAGGGGCCCGGCGGACGCCAGCCAGCCGGCGAGCTCGGGGTCGTCCCCGCCGCCGTCGAACAGGGCGCCGACCAGCTCCGGGTCCTCGACCTGCAGCTGCGCCCAGCACGGGGCGACCAGGGCGTGAGCGGCCGAGGGGACCCGCTCGGCCGCGGGCAGGTCGAACAGCCGCTCCAGCACGACGTGCACCAGCGTGCCCCGGACCTGCGCCCGCGTGGGCCGCTCGGGGAGCCGGTCGATCGCGCGGAAGCGGTAGAGCAGCGGGCACTGCTTGAAGTCGCCCGCCCGGGACGGGGAGAGGGCGGGACGGCGGGTCACGGCTGCCGAGGGTAGGCGAGGACCCCGACAGTCCCCCGGGGTCGCCCACCCGTAGGTTGAGCCGCGATGAAGACCATCCGAACCGCCGCGGCCGCCGCCGTCCTCGTGGCCGCGCTGGCCGCGTGCACCGCGGGCGGCACCGGGGCCCCCGCGTCGCCGACGTCGGCCGCCCCCACGGCGGCCACCGGAGCCCCGACGACGACACCCGCCCCGGGCGCGGTCGGGCCCGAGGAGGCGGCCGTCGCAGCCGCCCTGGGCGCCTACCAGACGGCGCTGGCCACGCAGGACTGGCCGACCGCCTGCTCGCTCACCGCCCCGGAGACCTCCGTGCAGCTCGTCGCGGCCGTGCAGGGCGGCGGGGGACAGGTCGTCACGTGCGAGGAGGCCCTCGCCGCCGTGTTCGGCCAGCCCGGCGCGGCCGACACGGCGATCGAGGCGGTGACCAGCACGAGGGTCCAGGACGTCACCATCACCGGCCTGAACGCCACCATCCGCTGGACCTCCGAGCGGCAGGGCCAGGAGCGCACCGACGGCGCCGCCCTCCAGTTCATCGACGGCCAGTGGCGCCTGGCCGGCACCGCGTGAGCACCGAGCAGCAGGCCCCCGCCCCCGCCGAGCAGGCCCCGGCCCCCGTCGCGCCCGTGAACGGGGCGGGCGAGCAGCACCTCCCCACCCGCGGCGGCCCGTTCCGCGCGGGCGACCGCGTCCAGCTCACCGACCCCAAGGGCCGCCACTACACGATCACGCTGGAGGCGGGCGCGCAGTACCACACGCACCGCGGCGGGATCGCCCACGACGACCTCATCGGCCACCCCGAGGGCAGCCTCGTCCTCTCCCCGGTCGGCACCCCGTACCTCGCCCTGCGCCCGCGCCTGGCCGACTACGTGCTCTCGATGCCGCGCGGCGCGCAGGTCATCTACCCGAAGGACGCCGCGCAGATCCTCATGTGGGGCGACGTGTTCCCCGGGGCGCGGGTCCTGGAGGCCGGCGCGGGCTCCGGCGCGCTCACCTGCTCCCTGCTGCAGGCCGTGGGCCCCACCGGAAAGGTGGTGTCCTACGAGATCCGCGAGGACCACGCCGAGCACGCCGAGCGCAACGTGCGGCGCTTCTTCGGCGGCATCCCACCCCATTGGTCCTTGACGGTGGCCGACCTCGCGGCCCACGCCGCCGTCGAGGACGGGGAGGTCGACCGCGTCGTGCTCGACATGCTCGCCCCCTGGGAGCACCTCGACACCGTCGCGCGGGCGCTGGTGCCCGGCGGCGTGCTCGTCGGCTACGTCGCCACCACCACCCAGCTCTCCCGGCTCACCGAGGCGCTGCGCGAGCAGCAGTGCTGGACCGAGCCCGAGGCCTGGGAGACCCTGGTCAGGGCCTGGCACGTCGTCGGGCTGGCGGTGCGCCCCGAGCACCGGATGCAGGGCCACACCGCGTTCCTGGTCACGGCCCGTCGACTGGCCGACGGCGTCGCGCCACCCCGGCCGCAGCGCCGCCCCACCTCCACCCGCTGACCGGTCGCCTGCGCTGGGCCGGGTGGCGGCAGCGTCGTCACGGAGCCCGGACGAGCCGTCACCGTCAAGGTGCCGTCCGCGTGAGTGATGGATCACCGATTCGCCGCACCGCGTGTGTCAGAGTGGCCAGGTATCGTATGGAAACGGAACACGGAGGGAGGATGCCGTGAACCCCTACGACGGAACCGGCAGACACAACCCAGGTGACCACGGGGACATGAGTCCTGACGAGGCCACTGCCCAGATCCGCTTCCTCGAAGAAGAGGTCGCCCTACTCCGGCGCAAGCTCACCGAGTCGCCCCGCCAGGCCCGCGTCCTGGAGCAGCGGCTCGCCGAGTCGGCCAGCCGGCTCTCGCAGCTCTCCGCCCGCAACGAGAAGCTGACCGAGACGCTCAAGGAGGCCCGGGGCCAGCTGATCGCCCTCCGCGAGGAGGTCGACCGGCTCGCGCAGCCGCCGAGCGGCTACGGCGTCTTCCTGGCTCGCTTCCCGGACGAGACCGTCGACGTGTTCACCTCGGGGCGCCGGATGCGCGTCGCGGTGTCCCCGGCGGTCAGCACCGAGGAGCTGAAGAGCGGCCAGACCGTGCGCCTCAACGAGGCGCTCACCGTCGTCGAGGCGGGCGACTTCGAGCGCATCGGCGAGGTCTGCGGCCTGCGCGAGGTGCTCGCCGAGCCCACCGCCGACGGCCTCGCCGGCCGCGCGCTGGTGGTCGGGCACGCCGACGAGGAGCGGGTGGTGTGGCTCGCCGCGCCCCTGTTCGACGAGTCGGTCCCCGACTTCGTGCACCTCAAGCCGGGCGACTCCCTGCTCGTCGACACCAAGGCCGGGTACGCCTACGAGCGCGTGCCGAAGGCCGAGGTCGAGGACCTCGTCCTGGAGGAGGTGCCCGACGTCGACTACTCCGACATCGGTGGCCTGTTCCGGCAGATCGAGCAGATCCGCGACGCCGTCGAGCTGCCGTTCCTGCACGCCGAGCTGTTCACCCAGTACGAGCTGCGCCCGCCCAAGGGCGTGCTGCTCTACGGGCCTCCCGGCTGCGGCAAGACCCTCATCGCGAAGGCCGTCGCCAACTCGCTGGCCAAGAAGATCGCGGCCCAGCGCGGCGACGACCCCAACGAGGGCCGCGCGTTCTTCCTCAACATCAAGGGCCCGGAGCTGCTCAACAAGTTCGTCGGCGAGACCGAGAGGCACATCCGGCTGATCTTCCAGCGCGCCCGGGAGAAGGCGAGCGCCGGCACCCCGGTGATCGTGTTCTTCGACGAGATGGACTCCATCTTCCGCACCCGCGGGTCGGGCGTGTCCTCCGACGTCGAGACGACGATCGTGCCCCAGCTCCTCGCCGAGATCGACGGCGTCGAGGGCCTGGAGAACGTCATCGTCATCGGCGCCTCCAACCGCGAGGACATGATCGACCCGGCGATCCTGCGGCCGGGCCGGCTCGACGTGAAGATCAAGATCGAGCGTCCGGACGCCGAGGCGGCCCAGGACATCTTCTCCAAGTACCTCACCGACACGCTGCCGATCCACCCCGACGACATCGCGGAGTTCGGCGGCAACCGCAAGGCGTGCATCGACGCGATGATCGAGCGGATCGTCGAGCGGATGTACGACGAGACGGAGGAGAACCGGTTCCTGGAGGTCACCTACGCCAACGGTGACAAGGAGACCCTGTACTTCAAGGACTTCAACTCCGGCGCCATGATCCAGAACATCGTCGACCGGTCGAAGAAGTCGGCCATCAAGGCGGTGCTCGAGTCGGGGCAGCAGGGCCTGCGGGTCCAGCACCTGCTCGACGCGATCGTCGACGAGTTCGCCGAGAACGAGGACCTGCCCAACACGACCAACCCGGACGACTGGGCGCGGATCTCGGGCAAGAAGGGCGAGCGGATCGTCTACATCCGCACGCTCGTCACCGGCAAGAACGACGCGAGCAGCCGCGCGATCGACACGGCGTCGAACACCGGCCAGTACCTGTAGGAGAGGCTCAGTACCTGTAAGGGGCACGCCACGGAGGCGGGGCCGGTCGCACGTCGACCGGCCCCGTCGGCGTTCCCGGGGCCACCGGGAGGGTCAGCGCCGCGCGGCGAACCACTCCACCCAGCGCCGCTGCGCCGCCGTCTCGACCGCGCGCGGCCGGTAGTGCGCGCGCGTCCACGCCACGGCGTCGGCGACCGGGTGCCCGGCCAGCACCGCCATGCAGGCCAGCACGGTGCCCGTGCGGCCGGTGCCGCCGCCGCACGCCACCTCGACGCGGCGCCCCGCGCGGGCGAGTCCGAGGGCGTGCTCGATCGCGGCGGCGGCGCGACCGGGGTCGCGCGGCACGCGGAAGTCGGGCCAGTCGACCCACTCCGCGGGCCAGTCCGGCGTCCACCGCTCGCGGCCGAGCAGGGTGCGGCGGCGGTGCAGGTAGAGGCCGAAGTCCGGCGGCGGGTCGCCGGGCAGCTCGCGGCGGCCGCGGCCGCGCACGCGCGTCCCGTCGGGGAGCACGACCACACCGGGGAGCGGGGGCGTCGGGGGTACGGGCACGCCCGGCATCCTGCACCCCGGCGCACGCGGGAGAGACTGGGCCCGTGCAGCCCTGCCCCTGCGGACTCCCGGCGACCTACCCCGCGTGCTGCGGGCGCTACCACGCCGGTGCGGCCGCGCCCACGGCCGAGGCGCTGATGCGCTCGCGGTTCAGCGCCTTCGCCGTCGGCGACGCCGCCTACCTGCGCGAGACCTGGGACCCGGCCACCCGCCCGCGTCGCGTCGACGTGGACCCGGCGACGCGCTGGACGCACTTGGAGGTCCTCGACCGCACCGGCGGCGGGCTGCTGGAGTCGACGGGCACCGTGCGCTTCCGCGCCCACCACGACGGCGGGGTCGTGGCCGAGGACAGCCGGTTCCGGCGCGCCGGCGGCCGCTGGCTCTACGTCGGGCCCGCGTGACGGCTGTGTCCGATCCGTTCACGACGGGCCGGAGCGGGCGGCGCTAGCGTCGGCGCCCATGGAGAAGGTGCAGATCACGGCCCGGATGGACGCCATCGGGATCGTCGTGTCCGACATGGCCGCCACGCTCGCGTTCTACCGCGGGCTGGGCGTCGCCGTGCCCGACGGCACGGAGGGCGGGCCGCACGTGGAGGCCGAGCTGGGCGGCGGGATGCGGCTGATGTTCGACACCGAGGACGTCGCGCGCTCGCTCGACCCGGACTGGACGCCGCCCACCGGCGGCGGACGCGTCGGCCTGGCGTTCCGGCTCCCGGACCCGGCCTCGGTCGACGCCCTGCACGCCGAGATGGTCGCGGCGGGCCACGCCGGCGAGCTGGAGCCGTTCGACGCCCCGTGGGGGCAGCGCTACGCGAGCCTGCGGGACCCGGACGGCACCACCGTGGACCTCTACGCGCCGAACTGACCGGGGGAGCGGCCCGCGAGCGCCCGCACCTCCCGGCTCAGGTGCGGCTGGTCGGCGTACCCGGCGCGCACCGCGACCTCCGCGGGTGCGACGCCCGCGTGCAGCAGGTCGACCGCGCGGCGGAAGCGCAGGACGCGGCGCAGCACGGCGGGGCCGTAGCCGAACGCGGCGAGCGCGCGCCGGTGCAGCGTCCGGGGGGTCCACCCCAGCGCCTCGGCGGTGGCCGCGGCGCCCGCCCCCGCGGCCGCGTGGCGCACGACCACGCCCAGCGCGCGGTCCGGCGGCGCGCCGGGCAGGTCGGCGACGATCCCGAGCAGGGCGTCGAGGACGGGCTCCCCGGCCTCGATCCGGGCCACCGCGCGCCCGGCGGGGCGGGGGAGCAGATCGGCCAGCGGGACGCGCCGGTCGAGCAGCGCGTCGGCCGGCACCCCGAGCAGCGCGGGCAGCGCGCCGGGGCGGAACCGCAGGCCGGTGGCGACGGCGCCCGGCTCGCGGCCGGCGGGGTGCGGGGCGGTGTCCGGACCCGCGACGAGCAGGTCGGCGCCGGTCCACACGAAGTCCATGGCGCCGTCGGGGAGCACGGCGTGCACCGCCGGCGCCGGCCCGGACGACGCCGACCAGCCGCACTCGGCCAGCCCGCCCAGCGGCACCGGGAACTCGCGGTATCCCACCCGGCCACCGTGCCACGCGGACCCCGGACGCGCGACGGCCCCCGGCGAGGTGCCGGGGGCCGTCCGCGGGGGGAGTCGGATCAGGCGGTGCGCAGCACGCCCTGGATCTCCAGGGTGATCTGCACCTTCTCGCTGACGACGACGCCGCCGCCGTCGAGCGGCATCGAGATGTCGACGCCGAAGTCGCTGCGGTTGATGGTGGTCGTGCCGGTGAAGCCGGCGCGCGTGCCGCCGTAGGCGTCCGGGCCGAAGCCGTTGACCTCGAGCGACAGGGTGACCGGGCGGGTGACGCCCTTGATGGTCAGCTCGCCGTCGACGGCCAGGTCGTCACCGTCGGGGCGGACGGCGGTGGAGACGAAGGTCCAGGTGGGGTGGTTCTCGACGGCGAAGAAGTCGGCCGAGCGGATGTGGCCGTCGCGCTGGTCGTTGCCGGTGTCGATGGAGGTCGCGTCGATCTCGGCGCGCACGCTCGATCCGGTGACGTCCGGGCCCGTCACGATCTCGCCGGAGAACCCGCCGAAGCGCCCGCGTACCTTGCTCACCATCATGTGGCGGACCGTGAACGAGACGTCGGAGTGCACGGGGTCGATGTCCCAGGTGCCCGCGATGTAGTTCGGGATCTGGGTCTGCGTGGTGGTCATCGGGATCCTCCGTTAGTTGAACGCTCAGGTGTTGAGAGGGACACTAGCGGAAGGGTGTTGAGGGTTCAACTATTCCGGGAGTGTGATGGACGACACCCGTTGGCTCACCGAGGACGAGCAGCGCACCTGGCGCAGCTTCCTGACCGCGAGCCGCCTGCTGTGGGACCGCATCGAGCGGCAGCTCCAGCAGGGCACCGGCCTGCCCCACGCCTACTACGAGATCCTCGTGCGGCTGTCCGAGGCACCCGACGGCGTGCTGCGGATGAGCACGCTCGCCACGTCGTCGACGTCGTCGCGCAGCCGGCTCTCGCACGCCGTCACGCGGATGGAGGAGGCCGGGCTCGTCCGCAGGCGCCCGCACCCGACCGACAAGCGCGGGCAGCTCGCGGAGCTCACCGAGGCCGGGTGGGAGCGGCTGCGGGCCGCGGCGCCGGGGCACGTCGAGGAGGTGCGGTCGGCGCTGTTCGACCTGCTCAGCCCCGAGGAGCAGGCCACCCTGCGCACGATCAGCGAGCGGCTCGCGGCGCACCTGGCCGAGGGGCCGCTGTGGCCCGCGGTGGGGGACCGCGCGACGGACGCGGGCACCGACGACCCCGCGACCGGCCCCTGACGCACCGCGACCGGCGCCGCAGCAGCGGCACCGGTCGCGGGGTGGTGGGAGCGGTCAGGAGAAGGTGATCAGCGGCTTCACGATGCCGTCGGCCTTCGTCGTCATCATCTCGAAGGCCTCGGAGATGCGGTCGAAGCCGAACGTGTGCGTCGTCATCGGCGTCGGGTCGATGCGGCCGGACTCCAGCAGGCGCAGCAGGCGCTTCATCCGCTCGCTGCCGCCCGGGCACAGGCCGGTGTGCACGGCCTTGTCGTTCATGCCGAGGCCGAACGCGTCGAGCGGGAGCTGCAGCGGGTTGGGGTTCTCGCCGTGGTAGCCGATGTTGGACACCCGGCCGCCCGCCTTGGTGACGCGCAGGCACGCCTCGAAGGTGTCCGGGAAGCCGAACGCCTCGATGGCGGCGTCGGTGCCCTCGCCGCCGGTGAGGTCCATGATCTGCTCGACCGGGTCGCCCTTGGTGAAGTCGACGATGTCGGTGGCGCCGAAGCGCTTGGCCAGCGCCTGCCGGTCGGCGCGGGACTCCACGGCGATGATCCGGCCGGCGCCCATCAGCTGCGCGCCGATCGTGGCCGACAGCCCGACCGGGCCCTGCGCGAAGATCGCCACGGTCTCGCCGAACTGCAGGTAGCAGTGCTCGACGCCCATGAAGCCGGTGGTGAGCATGTCGCAGCAGTAGGCGGCCTGCTCGTCGCTGATCGCCTCGGGGATCGGCGTGAGGTTGGCCGCCGCCGCCGGGACGACGAAGTACTCGGCCATGTTGCCGTCCATCTGGACGGTGTACTTGTAGCCGCCCAGCGCCCCGCCGCACTGGCTGGTGAAGCCGCGCTGGCACGCCGAACAGCGGTAGCAGGGGGTGACGGCGCAGACGACGACGCGCTGGCCCTCCTCGAAGCCGGTGACGGCCGAGCCCAGCTTGTGGATGACGCCGACGGACTCGTGGCCGAGCGTGCGGCCGTCCGGCACGGGCAGCGCGCCCTTGACGGTGTGGACGTCGGAGGTGCAGATCAGCGCCGCGGTGGTGCGGACGATGGCCTCCTCCGGACCCGGCTCGGGGATCGGCTTCTCGACGACCTCCGTCTCCCCGACTCGCTTGATCACGAAGGACTTCATCGTCTCCGGCATCGTGGCTGCACCTTCCAGGTCGCGGAACGCCGATCATGCACGCATCACGATGTGACGCCGGTCTCATCGTGAGACGGTGCCGGACCGGGGACGGAGGGCCCGGGGGCGGCCCGCCGGTTAGGCTCGGAGCATGAGTGCGCTGCAGGCCCGCCCGTGACGGCCCGACGGATCATGGGCACCGAGATCGAGTACGGCATCTCGGTCCCCGGCGACCCCACGGCGAACCCCGTGATCACCTCCACGCAGGTGGTGCTGGCCTACGCCGCGGCCGCCGACATCCCGCGCTCGCGCCGCGCCCGCTGGGACTACGAGGTCGAGTCGCCGCTGCGCGACGCCCGCGGGTTCGACCTCTCCGCGCCCACGATGCACAGCCCGGTCGACTCCGAGCTCGACGACCTCGGCGCCGCCAACGTCATCCTGACCAACGGCGCGCGCCTCTACGTCGACCACGCCCACCCCGAGTTCTCGACGCCGGAGGTCACCACCCCGCGCGACGTCGTGGTGTGGGACAAGGCGGGGGAGCGGGTGATGGAGGAGGCCGCGATGCGCGCCGCCACCGTGCCCGGCGCCCCGCGCATCCAGCTCTACAAGAACAACGTCGACGGCAAGGGCGCGAGCTACGGCGCCCACGAGAACTACCTGATGGCGCGCTCCACGACGTTCCCGTCGATCGTGTCGGGCCTGACGCCGTTCTTCGTGACGCGCCAAGTCGTGTGCGGCGCCGGCCGGGTGGGCCGGGGCGCCTCGGGCGACGAGGCGGGCTACCAGCTCGCGCAGCGCAGCGACTACATCGAGGTCGAGGTCGGCCTGGAGACCACGCTCAAGCGCGGCATCATCAACACACGCGACGAGCCGCACGCCGACGCCGACAAGTACCGCCGCCTGCACGTCATCATCGGCGACGCCAACATGAGCGAGTACTCCACGCTGCTCAAGGTCGGCACCGCCGCGATCGTGCTCGACATGATCGAGAAGGGCGTCCGGTTCGACGAGCTGCGCCTGGCCGAGCCCGTCCGCTCGGTGCACCGGATCAGCCACGACCCGTCGCTGAAGACCACGGTCGACCTCGCCGACGGCCGGAAGATGACCGGTCTCGACGTCCAGCACGCCTACCACGAGAAGGCGCGCAAGCACCTCGAGACGACGCTGGGCGACGACCTCGACGACGCCACGGCCGAGGTCATGCAGATCTGGGGCGAGGTCCTCGACGACCTCTCGCGCGACCCGATGAGCACCGCCGACCGCCTGGACTGGACGGCCAAGCTGCGCCTGCTGGAGGGCTACCGCGAGCGCGACGGCCTCACCTGGGACGCCCCGCGCCTGCACCTGGTCGACCTGCAGTACACCGACGTCCGGATGGCGAAGGGCCTCTACAACCGGCTCGCGACGCGCGGCTCGATCAAGCGCCTGGTGTCCGAGGACGACGTCACCGCGGCGATGACCGCGCCGCCCGAGGACACCCGCGCCTACTTCCGGGGCCGCTGCCTGGAGCGCTACCCGGCCGAGGTCGCCGCGGCGTCGTGGGACTCGGTCATCTTCGACCTGGGCCGGGAGTCGCTGGTGCGCATCCCGACGCTGGAGCCGCTGCGCGGCACCCGCAGCCACGTCGGCGAGCTGATCGACAACTCGCGGACCGCCGAGGAGCTCGTCGAGGCGCTCACCCGGGGCTGACCGCACCGCCGCGGCCCGGGCGGGAGATCGTCACGGCGTCGGTCACGGACTTTCGTCGGTCCGCTGGGTTAGGGTTGATCCAGCACGACCTATCGACAGGAGGCGTCATGTCGCAGGAGCAGACGAAGCGTCAGGGCGGCGGGGGCGGGGACGACGACGAGGGTGCCGACGGCGCCGCGGCGGGCCAGGAGCGTCGCGAGAAGCTCGGCGAGGACGTCGACACCATCCTCGACGAGATCGACGACGTGCTGGAGGAGAACGCGGAGGACTTCGTCCGCGCCTACGTCCAGAAGGGCGGGGAGTAGTCGCTCCGGCGCTCTCCCTCCCACACCGCACCTGAAACACCGCACGAGCAGTACCCCGCACGAGGAGAGGCGCAGACCTGACCATGTCGTTCCCCGATCCGGGGCGTCGCGCCCCTGTCGGGCTGGACGCGTACCTCGCGCCCGGCCCGTCCTCGTTCACCGACTTCGTCACCGCCCACGCCCCGCACCTGCTCCCCTCCGCGGTGCCGGCGCACGGTGCGCCCGGCGCGCTGGAGGTCCCGCACGGCACCACGATCGTCGCGCTGGTGTTCGACGGCGGCGTCGTGATCGCCGGTGACCGCCGCGCCACCCAGGGCAACGTGATCGCCCAGCGCGACATCGAGAAGGTCTTCGTCACCGACGCGCACTCCGCGGTCGGCATCGCCGGCTCCGCGGGCATCGCGCTGGAGATGGTGCGGCTGTTCACCGTCGAGCTCGAGCACTACGAGAAGATCGAGGGCACCACGCTCTCCCTCGACGGCAAGGCCAACAAGCTCGCCGCGATGGTCCGCGCCAACCTCGGCGCGGCGATGCAGGGCTTCGTCGTCGTGCCGCTGTTCGCGGGCTACGACATCGAGGCGCCCGACCCGTCGAAGGCCGGGCGGATCGTCACCTACGACGCCACCGGCGGCCGCTACGACGAGCTGCTGGGCTACCACGCCGTCGGCTCGGGCTCGGTGTTCGCGAAGTCGGCGCTCAAGAAGCGCCACCGCGTCGACGCCGACCTCCCCACCACCGTCCGCACGGCGATCGAGGCGCTCTACGACGCCGCCGACGACGACTCGGCCACCGGAGGCCCCGACCTCACCCGCAGGCTCTACCCGATCGTCGTGTCGATCACCGGCCCGGAGGGCGCGATCCGCCGCCCGGAGGCCGAGATCGCCGAGGTCGTCGCCCAGGTCGTCGCCGGCCGCACCGAGAACCCCGGAGGCTGACGCCATGACCATGCCGTTCTACTCGTCGGTCGACCAGCTCCTGCGCGACCGCTCGGAGCTCGCCCGCAAGGGCATCGCCCGCGGCCGCAGCGTCGTCGTGCTCACCTTCACCGACGGCGTGCTGTTCGTCGCGGAGAACCGGTCCACCGCCCTGCACAAGGTCTCCGAGATCTACGACCGCATCGGGTTCGCCGCGGTCGGGCGCTACAACGAGTTCGAGACGCTGCGCAACGCCGGCGTCCGGATGGCCGATGTCCGCGGCTACACCTACGACCGCCGCGACGTCACCGGCCGCATGCTGGCCAACACCTACGCGCAGATCCTGGGCACCTCGTTCGTCGAGCAGCAGAAGCCCTACGAGGTGGAGCTGTGCCTGGCCGAGGTCGGCGCCACGCCCGACGCCGACCAGCTCTACCGCATCACCTACGACGGCTCGATCACCGACGAGCCGCAGTTCGTGGTCATGGGCGGCACCACCGAGCCGATCAGCGCGAAGCTCAAGGAGACCTACCAGGCGGGCCTGGCCGTCACCGAGGCGATCGGCTGCGCCGTGGAGGCGCTGCAGACCAGCAGCTCCACCGCGGCCAACGGCACCGCGCAGCCCACGGTGCTCAGCGTCCGCGCGCTGGAGGTGGCGGTCCTCGACCGCGGCCGCCCGCGCCGCTCGTTCCGCCGCATCACGGGCTCCGCGCTGCGCGAGCTGCTGCCCGAGGCCAACCGCACCGTCGACGCCGCGCCCGCCGACTCCGACGACGTGGGCGGCGACGAGAACCCGGTGGTCCCCGAGGGCGGCGGCTCCTGATCCGCCCCGCCGCGCCCCTGACCTGACCCGGCCTGACCGTCAGGGCAGGGGCGGCTCCGCGCCGCGCCGGGCGATCAGCGCGTCGATCCCGGTGGCCGCGGCCAGCGTCTGCCCGCCCGCCACGGCGGCCCGCCAGGCCTCCTCGCGGGCGGCCACGGCGCGCGTCAGCTCCAGCACCGCGGCCAGCTCGGCGCGGGGCACGACCACGATCCCGCTGGAGTCGGCCCGCACGACGTCGCCGGGGTGCACGGCCACGCCGCCGCACTGGACGGGCACGTTGATCGCGCCCGGGCCCTGGTTGGAGCCGGTGGCGGGGTGGACGCCGCGGGCGAAGACCGGCAGGCCGATCTCGTCGAGGCCGTCGACGTCGCGCACCGCCCCGTCGACGACCAGCCCGCTGCAGCCCAGGTCGTGGACCGTGCGGCCCACGATGTCGCCGATCACGGCGGCGTCCTCGCGGCCGCCGCCGTCGATGACGAGCACGTCGCCCGCACCGATCAGGTCGGGTGCCTTGAGCACGAACAGGATGTCGCCGGGCTTCGTCCAGACCGTCACGGCGGTGCCGCAGACCTCCGGGCCACCCGCGAGCCGGCGCAGCGGGGGCCCGACGACCCCGACCGGGCCGCCGCAGTCGGCGATCTGGGTGGTGGCGAACTCCCGCAGGGCGGCGACGTCGGCGGGGTCGGGCCGCTCCCCGGACGGGTTCACGGCCCACTGCTGCGGGTGCGACCTGCTCACGCCGACTCCCGCACGCGCTCGAGGAGGGCCGCAGCGAACGCCGGCGCGGCCTCCAGCGGGGTGAAGTGGCCGACGCCGTCGAGCGGGCGCAGGTCGACGTCGGCGAAGAACTCGCCGAGGCGGTCGGACCACTCCCGCGGGAACAGCGGGTCGTGCTCGGGCCACAGGACGGTCGTCGGGACGGCGAGACGGTCGCCGGGGGAGGGGGCCTGCTCGGCCAGCGACCGCGCGACCGTGCCCCCACCGGCCCGGTACCAGTTCACCGAGGCGACGAACGCCCCCGGCCGCCCGTAGGCGTCGGCGAGCCGGTCGAGCTCGGCGGCGTCCGGGGTGAACGCGGGGCCCGACCAGTGCGACCAGATGTGGCCGAGGTAGCCGCGGACGGCGGCCGGGTTCCCGTCGAGCAGCTCCTCGACCAGCGGGAGCCGGTGCAGGTGCTGGTACCAGAACTCGCGCTGCGCCTCGGGGGAGAGCACCCGCGCCCCCGCGCCCGGCACGGGCGGGGAGACCACCAGGGCCCGCACCAGGTCGGGGCGGGCCCGGGCCAGCTCCTGCGCGGCGCGCGACCCGACGTCGTACCCGCCGAGGACGACCGGCCCGGCCCCGAGCTCCTCGACGAGCGCGGCGACGCTGCGGGCCTGCGCGGCGGCGGCGTAGGCGTCCGGTCCGGCGCCGTCGGGGCGCTCGGTGGCGCCGAACCCGCGCAGGTCGGGCACCACGACGCGGCAGGACCCGGTGAGCCGCGGGACCACCTCTCGGAAGTCGTGGCGGTCGCCGGGCCAGCCGTGCAGCAGGACGACGACCGGGCCGGGGCCGGTGTGGTCGTCGTAGGCGGTGCGGAACCCGTCGACGGGGGCGGCGAACGTCGCCGGGGCGGCCGCGGGCGCGTAGGTGCGCAGCTCGACGCCGGTGCCGTCGGGGTCGCGCAGGTAGATCCCGCGGCCCTGCCCGCGGGCGCCGAACAGGCTGCGCGGGGCGGGGGCGCCGTGCTCGGCCGCGAGCGCGTCGAGGTCGGCGTCGACCACCAGGGCCAGGTGGTCGACGTTGGTGCCGCTGCGCTCGCCGGCCTGCACGTCGATGATCGTCGAGGCGTCCACCCGCAGCGAGGCGAACGGCACCTCGCCCGCGCGCCACTGCTCCAGGCGGACCGGGACGAGCCCGAGGACGCCGACGTACCAGGCGATCAGCCGCTCGGGGTCGGGGGAGACGAGCACGAGGTGGTCCAGTCCGGTGACGCGCATGCCCCGTGTCTACCGGGCCGGGCCCGTGCGGGCTACGGGAGGAACGGGCGGTCGCGGCCCGTCCAGTTCTCCTCGCGCCGCCGGTAGACCTCGATCGGCTGCGGCGCCACGCGGAACGTGTAGCGCCCCGACTCCTCGACGACCTCGCCGTCGGTGGCCAGCATCCCCGGCACCGACAGCTCGACGTCGAACTCGGCGACCTCGCGCTGCCCGTAGACGCGGCTGTGCCCCAGCGCCCCGAACAGCAGGGCGGCCACCGCGCGCAGCCGGGAGAACCGGATGTCGGCGCGCAGCCAGCGGACGTCGAGCAGGCCCGAGTCGAGCGTCGGGCGCCAGGCCGGGACCATTCCGCGCGGGTGGTACGGGCCGTTGCCGACGAACAAGAACCAGACCTTCGTCCAGCGGCCCTCGATCCGCACGGCCACCGGCTCGGCGCGGCGCAGCACGACCACCAGCGCCGCGGCGAACGCCGGCCACTTGCCCCACCGCGGCTGCCACGCCTCGCGCAGGCGCACCAGGTCGGGGTAGGAACCCAGGCTCGCGGTGTTGAGGAAGCAGCGGGTGCGGATCACGGCGTCTGAGGTGGCGCCGGGATGCACCTCGACCAGGGCGAGGTCGACGGCCACGGCCTCGCCCGCCGCGGTGGCGTCGACGGCCTCCTGCAGGTCGTAGACGCCGACGTCGCGGGCGAAGTGGTTGAGCGTGCCGGTCGGGACGACGACGAACGGCAGGTGCCGCCGCCCGGCCACGGCCGCCGCGGCCGCGACGGTGCCGTCGCCCCCGGCAGCGCCGACGGCCCGCACGGAGCTGCCGGCGACCTCCACGGCCTCGTCGAGCTGCTCGTCGAGGTCGCGGTCGGGCCGCGCGCGCACGACGACGGCCTTCGGGAACGCGGCCTCCAGGTCGTCGGCCGGGTCGTGCTCGGGGTCGCCCGAGCGCTGGTTGGACACCATCACCAGGCCCTCGCCGTCGCGCAGCACCGGCACGGTGTCGAGCGGGCGGGCGCGGGCCTCGTCGGTGAGCCGCACCGGCCACCAGCGCCGCGACAGCAGCGCGAGGCCCGCGCCCAGCGCGGCGCCCGACACGACGTCGGAGGCCCAATGGACGCCCACGTGCACCCGGGAGTACGCGACGGTCGCGGCCAGCGGCGCGACCGCCAGCCCCAGCCGGGGGCTCTCCATCGCGACGGCCGTGGCGAACGCGGCGGCGGACGCGGCGTGCCCGGACGGGAACGACGACGACGTGGGGGGATCGTCGAGCGTCTGGTACGCCGGGAGCTCGGAGGCGGCCGGGCGGCGGCGCGGCAGCAGCGGCTTGAGCACGGCGTTGGCCGTGCTGCTCGCCGCGGCGATCGCGAACACCCCGCGCAGCGCGGCCTTGCGGCTCGACCCGCGGCGCGCGGCCAGCAGCCCGGCCACGGCGAACCACAGCAGGCTGTGGTTCGCGGCGAGCGAAGCGGTCTTCATCGCATCGTCGACGGGGCTGGGCGGCAGCCCCGACACGGCGCGGGAGATCGCGCGGTCCAGGTCGCTGACTCGGCCCCTGCTGCGCCGTACCCGACTTCTCACCGGCCCGACCCTACGGCGGGGCGGGAGTGCGCCGCCGCGCGGCGCCACGCGTCGCAGGTCACCGGCGGTGCGGCCGCCGGGGCGGGCGCCACGCCGGGAACCCGTGCGTCACAGGCGTGACAGGAGGGGCCCTCTTCCGCCTACGCTGGGGGGATGCAGCGGCGGATCTACGGTGTGGAGACCGAGTTCGGGGTCACCTGCACCTTCCACGGCCAGCGACGTCTCTCCCCGGACGAGGTGGCGCGCTACCTGTTCCGCCGCGTCGTCTCGTGGGGGCGCTCGTCGAACGTCTTCCTGCGCAACGGCGCGCGGCTCTACCTCGACGTCGGGTCCCACCCCGAGTACGCCACGGCCGAGTGCGACTCGCTCGCCCAGCTCGTCAGCCACGACAAGGCGGGGGAGCGGATCCTCGAGGACCTGCTCGTCGACGCCGAGCGCCGGCTGGTCGACGAGGGCATCGGCGGCGACATCTACCTGTTCAAGAACAACACCGACTCCGCGGGCAACTCCTACGGCTGCCACGAGAACTACCTCGTCGCGCGGGCGGGGGAGTTCTCCCGCATCGCCGACGTCCTGCTGCCCTTCCTCGTCACGCGCCAGCTGATCTGCGGCGCGGGCAAGGTGCTGCAGACCCCGCGCGGGGCCGTCTACTGCCTCTCCCAGCGCGCCGAGCACATCTGGGAGGGCGTCTCCAGCGCCACCACCCGCTCGCGCCCGATCATCAACACCCGCGACGAGCCGCACGCCGACGCCGAGCGCTACCGCCGCCTGCACGTGATCGTCGGCGACTCGAACATGTCCGAGACCACCACGATGCTCAAGGTCGGCTCGGCCACGCTGGTGCTGGAGATGATCGAGGCGGGCGTCCAGTTCCGCGACTTCACCCTGGACAACCCGATCCGGGCCATCCGCGAGATCAGCCACGACCTCACCGGGCGGCGCACCGTGCGCCTGGCCGGGGGCCGCGAGGCCAGCGCCCTGGACATCCAGCGCGAGTACCACGCCCGGGCCGTCGAGCACCTGGCCGCGCGCGGCAGCGAGGACCCGGCCATGACGCGCGTCGTCGAGCTGTGGGGTCGCACGCTGGACGCCGTGGAGAGCCAGAACCTCTCGCTGATCGACCGCGAGATCGACTGGGCCATCAAGCACCGCCTCGTCGAGCGCTACCGCGAGCGCAACGACCTCGACATGGCCAGCGCCCGCGTCGCCCAGCTCGACCTCGCCTACCACGACATCCGGCGCGGGCGCGGGCTGTTCGACCTGCTGCAGCGCAAGGGGATGGTCGAGCGCGTCACCGACGACGGGGAGATCGAGGCGGCCAAGGACACCCCGCCGCAGACCACGCGGGCGAAGCTGCGCGGTGACTTCATCGCCGCCGCGCAGGCCGCGGGCCGCGACTTCACCGTCGACTGGGTGCACCTCAAGCTCAACGACCAGGCGCAGCGCACCGTGCTGTGCAAGGACCCGTTCCGCAGCGTCGACGAGCGGGTGGACCGCCTGATCGCGTCGCTCTAGCAGCTCGCTCCGGCGCTTCCGCCCTGGCGGCGCGATCGGGAGTCCGCGCTGAGGCAGCTGCGCGCCTGGTGATCGTCGGGAGTGTGACGCCAGGGTCGCCCGGGGGACCGTGGTGGTGCGGTCCTGGTGATCACGCTGGCTGCTCGCCGGTGGTGATCAGCGGGGATGTGACCTGAGGGTCGTCGGCGGGACCGTGGTGGTGCGGTCTCGGTGATCACGGGTCGTGGGGGCGGGCGTCGATCCGCTCGGCTGGTGATCGTCGGGAGTGCGACGCCAGGGTCGTCCGTGGGACCGTGGTGGTGCGGTCCTGGTGATCACCCGGCTGTTCACCGGTGGCATCACCGGGAATGTGACCTGAGGGTCGTCCCCGGGACCGTGGTGGCGCGGTCTCGGCGATCACAGGGCGTGGGGCAGGCGCCGGTCTGCTCGGCCGGTGATCGTCGGGAGTGTGACGCGAGGGTCGTTGGCGAGACCGTGGTGGTGCAGCCTTGGTGATCACCGGCCGCTCGCCGGTGGTGATCACCGGGAATGTGACCTGAGGGTCGTCCGCGGGACCGTGGTGGTGCGGTCTCGGTGATCACCCGGCTGCTCGCCGGTGGCGCCCGCACGGCGCCCGGGCCGCACGGCGCCCGGGCCGCGCCGGGGAGGCCTCAGGCCTCGCCGAACATCCGCTCCCGGATCTGGGCCAGCTCGTCCTGCACCGAGGCCGAGGCGACGGTCTCGTCGTTGCGCCCCGGCTCGATGCCCAGGGCCCGCAGCAGCGCCGTGGCCGGGATGGCCGGATCGCCCGCCTCGCCCAGCACCGGGTGCAGGCCGGCCTCGGCGAGGTGGGTGAAGACCAGGTTGACGATCGTCCACGGGTTGAACGTCTCCGGCTCGCTCATGGCGGCGAGCTTCCGCGTCCGCACGGACGAGGTCAAGACCGGCCGTTCGGCTGTCGCAGGATGAGACAGGTCCTACGATGGCGCGCGTGTCCTCCTCGCGGGCCGAGCGGCTGGTCAACCTCGTGCTGTGCCTGCTGTCCACCCGCCAGTTCCTGACGGCGGAGCGGATCCGGGCGATCGTGCCGGGCTACGCCGACGCGCCCGGCGACGACGCGTTCTTCCGGATGTTCGAGCGCGACAAGGCCGAGCTGCGCGAGCTGGGGGTGCCGCTGGAGACCGGGCGGCGCTCCACGTTCGACACCGCCGACGGCTACCGCATCGCCCGCCAGGACTACGAGCTGGGCGAGATCGACCTCGAGCCCGACGAGGCCGCGGCCGTCGCGCTGGCCGCCCGGCTGTGGGACTCCCCGCAGCTGGCCGGGGCCGCGCGGGGCGCGCTGGTGAAGCTGCGGGCGGCGGGCGTGGAGGTCGACGAGGACTCCGGGCGGATCCAGCCGCGGGTGCGGGCCGGGGACCCGGCGTTCGCGCCGCTGCTGGCGGCTGTGCAGGCCGGGCGGGCGGTCACGTTCGACCACCGCCGCGGCGGCCCCGGCGGCGAGGTCGTGCGCCGGCACGTCGAGCCGTGGGGCGTGGTGTCCTGGCGGGGCCGCTGGTACCTGGTCGGCCACGACCGCGACCGCGACGACGTCCGCTCGTTCCGGGTGTCGCGGATCAGCGGCACGGTCACGGCCACCGGGCCGGCCGGTGCGGTCCGGGCCCCCGAGGGCGTCGACCTGACGGCGCTGGTCCGGCGCGGCACCGACCTGCCGCCGGTCACGGGCGTCGCGCGGGTCTGGGTGGCCGCGGGGCGGGCGCAGGGCCTGCGCCGGCTGGCCCGGGTGCTCGGCCCGCGCACGCACCGCGGGCGCCCCGGCGACGAGCTGGAGCTCGACCTGCGCGACCCGGCGATGGTGGCGCGCTGGCTGGCCGGGCACGGCCCCGACATCGCCGTCCTGGACCCGCCCGACCTCGCCGAGCGGGTGCGGGCGACGTGGGCGGCCGCGGCCGATCCGGTGAGCACGCCGTGAGTACCGGAGGGGTCACCGAGCGGCTGCCGCGGCTGCTCTCGCTCGTGCCCTACCTGCTGGCGCGGCCGGGCGTGCTGGTCAGCGAGGTGGCGGCCGACTTCGGCGTCACCGAGCGGCAGCTGCGCCGCGACCTGGAGCTGCTGTGGATGTGCGGGCTGCCCGGCTACGGCCCCGGCGACCTGGTCGACCTCTCGTTCGCCGGCGACACCGTCACCGTCACCGAGGACGCCGGCATGCGCCGCCCGCTGCGCCTCACCACGGCCGAGGCGACGGCCCTGCTCGTGGCGCTGCGGACGCTGGGAGAGCAACCCGGCGTCGTCGACACGGGAGCGGTGCGCCGGGCGACCGCGAAGATCGAGCGGGCCGTCGGTGACGCCGGGCTCGCATCGGTCGCCGTCGACCTGTCGCACGAGGAGGAGACCACCACCGCCGCCGTGCGACAGGCCCTGGAGGGCGGGCGGGCGCTGCAGATCGTCTACTACACCGCGGGGCGCGACGCGGTGTCGCAGCGCGTGGTCGACCCGATGCGGCTGCTGATCGTCGAGGGCCGCGGCTACCTCGAGGCGTGGTGCCGCCGCGCCGAGGGCGTACGGCTGTTCCGGCTCGACCGCGTCGAGGACGTCGCGGTGCTCGACGAGCCCGCGGAGCCGCCTCCGGACGCCGAGCCGTCCGACGTGTCCGAGGGCGCGTTCCGGGCCCGGCCCGACCACCCGGCCGCGGTGCTGCTGCTCGAGCCGGGCGCGCTGTGGGTCTCGGAGTACTACCCGGTGGAGGAGGCGCGGGAGGTCGAGGGCGGGCGGCTGCGGGTCGTGCTGCGCTACGCCGACCCCGCCTGGCTCGTGCGGCTGGTGCTGGGGTTGGGTGGCGGGGCCCGGGTCCTCGACCCGCCGGAGCTCGCCGACGCGGTCGCGCGGCGGGCCCGGGAGGCGCTGGACCTGGACGGGATCGGGGAGTGACCATGGTGGTGGCCTGGGTGGTGGCGGGGATCGGGCTGGTCCTGCTGGCCGCGGTGCTCCTGGCGGTGCTGCCGCGCGTGCGCCGGTTCTCCCGCGCGGTCGACGAGCTGAGCACCGGGATCGCGCGCGGCCGCGCCGCGCTCCCCGCCGTCGGCCGGGGCGCCGCGAAGCGGTCCTGACCGTGCGTTCTGCGGCGCAGCGGCGGTCCGCTCCCGGGCCGTTCCCCCGACCGGCGTAGACTGCGTCACGTACTGACCACGGCGGAAGGACGACTCCATGCCGAGCCTCGGCGGCTGGGAATTCGTGATCCTGATCGGCGTTCTGGTGCTGCTCTTCGGCGCCAAGCGACTCCCGGACATGGCCCGCTCGATCGGACAGTCCGCGCGCGTGTTCAAGGGTGAGATGAAGGGCCTCAAGGACGACGGCGCGTCGAAGGACGCCCCCGCCCAGCCCGCTCCGCCCGCGGCCACGCCGCCCCCCGCGCCGCTGCCGCCCACCGCGGCCGCCCCGCCCGCGCCGGCTCCGCAGCAGCAGCAGGAGACGACGCCGGCCGCCGGGCAGGGCCACTCCAGCCCCGGCCAGTAGCCCACGCCGGTGGCCAGGTTCTCCCTGCGTCGGACGGGGCGCAAGCCCCGCAACGCCGACGGCACGATGTCGCTCGTCGAGCACCTCTACGAGCTGCGCAACCGGCTGACGATCTCGCTGGTCGCGATCGCCGTGACCACGGTCTTCGGCTACATCTGGTTCGGGGTCGCGTTCTTCGGCTTCCCGAGCCTGGGTGAGCTCCTCACCGACCCGTACTGCTCCATCCCCGCGGGCCAGCGCGCCGAGTTCACCCAGGACGGTACCTGCACGCTGCTGGCCACCGGGCCGTTCGACCAGTTCAACCTGCGCCTGCGCGTCGGCATCACCGCCGGCGTCGTCCTGGCCTGCCCGGTGTGGCTCTACCAGCTGTGGGGCTTCATCACCCCCGGCCTGTACGTCAAGGAGCGCCGCTACGCGCTGACCTTCGTCGCGGTCGCCGCGGTGCTGTTCGTCGGCGGTGCGGTGCTGGCGTACTACGTCGTCGCGCAGGGCCTGAGCTTCCTGCTCGCGATCGCCGACGGGGTGCAGACCACCGCGCTGTCGGGCGAGCAGTACTTCAACTTCGTCATCGGGCTGCTGCTGATCTTCGGGGTGAGCTTCGAGATCCCGCTGCTGGTCGTGATGCTCAACTTCGCGGGCGTCATCACCTACGAGAAGCTGGCGTCCTCGCGGCGCGGGCTGGTGTTCGGCCTGTTCGTGTTCGCCGCGATCGCCACGCCGGGCCAGGACCCGATCTCGATGATCTCGCTGTCCCTCGGGCTGGTGATCCTGTTCGAGGTCGCCATCCAGGTCGCCCGCATCAACGACCGGCGCAAGGCCAAGCGGCGCGCGGCCGAGGGCTGGGACGACTGGGACCCCGACGCGCCCTCGCCGATCGACACCTCGCCGAGCCCGATCGACACCCGGCCCAGCCCGGTCGGGGCGTCGGGCGGGGCCGAGGCCCCCAGCGCCATCGAGGGGCCCGGCACGATCACCGCACCGGCCCGGATCGAGCCCTCCCGCATCGAGCCCTCCCGGGTCGAGTCCTCCCGGAGCCTCGACGACGTGACCTGACCGCGCGTCCCGCCCGTCCACGGGGGCGGGCGGGACGCCGGCGGGGGTGCGTCCGGTGATCCGCCGCCGGATGTGCGAGTGTGGAGCGGTGGCCAGCAGCACGCCTGCTCCCGCGGAGGCCTACGCCGCCGCCCGGAGCCGGGCCGCACGTCCGAACCTGACGGAGTTCGTCTCAGGTCTTCCCTTCGAGCTGGACGGGTTCCAGCGCAGCGCCTGCTCGGCGCTGGAGGACGGGCACGGCGTGCTCGTCTGCGCGCCCACCGGCGCGGGGAAGACCGTCGTGGGCGAGTTCGCCGTCCACCTCGCGCTCGCCCGCGGGCAGAAGTGCTTCTACACCACGCCGATCAAGGCGCTGAGCAACCAGAAGTACGCCGACCTCGTCGCCCGCCACGGCGCCGACGCCGTCGGCCTGCTCACCGGCGACACCGTGATCAACGGCGATGCGCAGGTGGTCGTCATGACCACCGAGGTGCTCCGCAACATGATCTACGCGGGCAGCCGGCAGCTCGAGCACCTCGGCTACGTCGTCATGGACGAGGTGCACTACCTGGCCGACCGCTTCCGCGGCGCCGTGTGGGAGGAGGTCATCCTCCAGCTCCCCGAGCACGTCGCGCTGGTGTCGCTGTCGGCGACGGTCAGCAACGCCGAGGAGTTCGGCGACTGGCTGGTGACCGTCCGCGGCGACACCACCGTCGTCGTCGACGAGCACCGCCCGGTCCCGCTGTGGCAGCACATGATGGTGGGCAACCGGCTGCTCGACCTGTTCGCGGGCGAGGACGAGTCCGGCGAGCTGCAGGTCGATCCCGACCTCGTGCGCCACACCCGCGACCTGGAGCGCTCCAGCGCGGTGTGGGACCGCGGGCGCGGCCGCTCGCCCCGCGGCCCGGGCGGGGGCGGGGGCCGCTCGCAGAGCCGGTTCCGGCCGCCGTCGCGCACGACGGTGATCGACCGCCTCGACCGCGACGGCCTGCTCCCGGCCATCACCTTCGTCTTCAGCCGCGCGGGCTGCGACGCCGCCGTCGGGCAGTGCCTGCGCTCGGGCCTGCGCCTCACCACCGACGACGACGTCGCCGAGATCCGCCGCATCGTCGACGAGCACACCTCCGAGCTGCCCCAGGCCGACCTGGCCGTGCTGGGCTACTGGGAGTGGCGCGAGGCGCTGGAGCGCGGGATCGCCGCGCACCACGCCGGGATGCTGCCGGCGTTCAAGGAGACGGTCGAGGAGCTGTTCGTCCGCGGCCTGGTGCGGGCGGTGTTCGCCACCGAGACCCTCGCGCTCGGGATCAACATGCCCGCGCGCACCGTCGTGCTGGAGCGGCTGGTCAAGTACAACGGCGAGAGCCACGCCGAGCTGACGCCGGGGGAGTACACGCAGCTCACCGGGCGGGCCGGGCGCCGCGGCATCGACGTCGAGGGGCACGCGGTCGTCGTCTGGCAGCCCGGGGTCGACCCGGTGCAGGTCGCCGGGCTGGCCTCGACGCGCACGTACCCGCTGCGCAGCTCGTTCCGCCCCGGCTACAACATGGCCGTCAACCTGGTGGCGCGGCTGGGCACGGAGTCGGCGCGCGACCTGCTGGAGCAGTCGCTGGGCCAGTTCCAGGCCGACCGCTCGGTCGTCGGGATCTCCCGGCGGATCGAGCGCAACACCGAGGCGCTGGCGGGCTACGAGGAGTCGATGCGCTGCCACCTCGGCGACTTCTCGGAGTACGCGCGGCTGCGGCGGCAGGTGTCGGACCGGGAGAAGTCGCTGTCGCGCCAGGGCGTCGCGGAGAGCCGGGAGGCCTCCGCCGCGTCGCTGCGCCGGCTCAAGGCAGGCGACGTGATCGCGGTGCCGGCCGGACGCCGCGCCGGGCTCGCCGTCGTGCTGGACCCGGGCGTCGACTCCGACGGCGACCCGCGCCCGCTGGTGCTCAGCGAGGACCGCTGGGCCGGGCGGCTCTCGGCGGCCGACTTCCCCGCGCCCGTGCACCCGCTGGGCCGGATGCGGCTCCCCAAGCGGGTCGACCACCGCACCCCGCGGGTGCGCCGCGACCTCGCCTCGTCCCTGCGCAGCACGGGTCTCGTGGCGCCGAGCACGCCGCGGCGCCGCGGCCGGGGCGACGCCGTCGACGACCCCGAGCTCGCCACGCTGCGCCGCGCCCTGCGCGCGCACCCCTGCCACGGCTGCGACGACCGCGAGGCGCACGCCCGCTGGTCGGAGCGGCACGCCCGCCTGGAGCGCGAGACCGAGCAGCTGCGGCAGAAGCGCCAGGCCACCACGCACTCGCTGGCCCGGGCGTTCGACCGCATCCGCGCGCTGCTCGGCGAGCGCGGCTACCTCGAGGGCGAGGAGGTCACCGAGCACGGGCAGCGCCTGGCGCGGCTGTGGGGCGAGTCCGACCTGCTCACCGCGGAGTGCCTGCGCCACGGCGCCTGGGACGGGCTGGAGCCCGCCGAGCTCGCCGCCGTCGTCTCGGCCCTGGTGTACGAGACGCGCCGCGACAACGGGCCGGTGCCGCGCGTGCCGTCCGGGCCGGTCAGCGAGGCCCTCGCGACGACCGTGCGGATCTGGGGCGAGCTCGACGCCGACGAGCGGCGCCACCACGTCGACCGCACCCGCGAGCCCGACCTCGGGTTCGCGTGGCCGATGCACCGGTGGGCGCGCGGGGAGTCGCTGTCGGCGGTGCTGACGGCGGCCGAGCAGAACGGCTCCGAGCTCTCGGCGGGCGACTTCGTGCGCTGGTGCCGCCAGGTCCTCGACCTGCTCGACCAGATCGCCGGGGTCGCCGGGCGGTCGAGCGGGGTCGGCCGGGCCGCGGTGAAGGCGGGGCAGGCGGTGCGCCGCGGCGTGGTGGCGGTCGGGGCCACCTGATCGGGCGTTCGGCTGCGCCTCCTCACCCGCCTGTGCTTGGATCCGGCGAGCGCAGGAAGAAGGAAGGTCGGCGATGACGACGCCCGAGGGCACCCCGCACGGCAGGCCGGCCGAGGGGGCGGAGCAGCCCACCTGGGGCGGAGCCCCCGCCGGGGGATGGGGCGACCCGTCCGTCGACCGCGCCGCCGAGACCCGCTCCTGGAGCGAGGAGGCGCCGGCGCGCGAGGAGCAGGCTTCGCCCGACCCGGCCGCCGACGGGCCGGCCGACCCGGACGCCACGCGGGTCGTCACCACCACCCCGCCCGCCACGACCCCGGCGGCCGCTTCACCGCCCGCCACGTCACCGCCGCCTGCGGGCGCTCCCGACCCTGACGCCACCCGCGTCGACCACCCCGGCTCCTGGGGCCCGCCCGGGCAGCCACCCGCGTCTGGCGCGCCCGCGTGGGCGCAGCAGCCGCCGATGGGCGGCGGGGGCTGGGCCGCCCCGCAGCAGGTTCCGCCGACGGGCGGGCAGGACTGGGGCCCGCCGGGCGCGCACCCCGGTCAGCAGCCGTACCCCGGGCAGCCCCACCCGGCACAGCCGTACCCGAGCCAGCCGGGGTACGCCGGTCAGCAGGGCTACGGCCAGCAGGGCGGCTACGGGCAGCAGGGGTACGCGCAGCAGGGCTACGGGCAGCAGGGGTACGCGCAGCCGGGGTACGGGCAACAGGGCTACGGGCAGCCGGGCTACGGGCAGGGCTACCCGCCGCTGCCCGACGTCGACCGGGCCCGGCGGCGCTCGCGCCTCCCGCTGGTGATCGGCGGGATCGTGGTGGCGCTGCTCGCGGTCGGGGCGGTCCTGGCGTTCGTGTCGCCCGGCTTCCTCACCACCACCGTCTTCGACCAGGCCGCGCTGCAGAGCGGCGTCCAGCGGGTGCTCGTCGAGGACTACGGCTACCCCGTCGTCGGCGAGGTCACCTGCGGGGAGGCCGACGCGGGCCCGATCCGGGTCGTCACCGGCACCACCTTCACCTGCACCACCACGATCGACGGCGCCACCGCCGTCGTGCCGGTGGAGGTCACGAGCGACACCGGCGACTACGAGGTCGGCAGGCCCGCCGCCTGATGGTCGCCGTCCACGTCCTCGGGCCCGACGAGCTGCGGGCCGCGAACCGGCTCTTCGCCGCCACCATCCACCAGGACGCCGTCCCGGACCCCGACTGGGACCGCGCCGCCCTGAGCTACAGCCCCGGCCGCACGCTCGGCGTCACCGAGGGGCGGGAGCTGGTCGGCACCGCGACCTCCTTCCCGACGCGCACGGCGGTGCCCGGCGGCGCGGCCCTCGACACGGCCGCGGTCACCCGGGTCGGGGTGCGGCCCGACCGCACCCGCCGCGGCGTCCTGTCGACGATGATGCGCACGCTGCTGGACGACACCGCGGCCCGCGGCGAGCCGCTCGCCTCGCTGCGCGCGAGCGAGGCGCGGATCTACGGCCGCTTCGGCTACGGCGTCGCCAGCCGCGGCCGCGAGGTCGCCGTCAGCGGCACCGGGAAGGGCTGGCGCCGCGCACCGGCCGGGTCGGTGCGCGTGGTCGTCGGCGACGACGTCCTGCCGACGCTGACCGCCCTGCACGACGCGCTCGCGCTGCGGCGCCCCGGCGGCATCACCCGCCCCGAGCCGTGGTGGTGGCGCCCGGTGGGGCAGCGGGTGGCGAAGGGCGAGCACGTCGTCGTGGCCGTGCACACCGGTCCGGACGGCGACGACGGGTTCGCCGTGGCCTCCCCGACCGGACCCGGATCGTTCTCGCACCGCACGCTGCGCGTCTCGGACCTGCACGCCGACGGCGTCGACGCCGTCGCCGGGCTCTGGGCGTTCCTCACCGGGATCGACCTCGTCGACCGCGTCGAGGGCTGGCTGCGCCCCGTCGACGAGCCGCTGGAGCTGCTCCTCGCCGACCCGCGCGACTGCGTCGTCGCCGGGTTCGAGGACGAGACCTGGCTCCGCCTGGTCGACGTGCCGGCGGCGCTGGCCGCGCGGAGCTGGGGCGCGGGGCCATCCGTGCTGGTCGGCGTGCACGACCGCCTGCTGCCCGCCAACGACGGCGTCTACCGGATCGGCGACGGCACGGCCGAGCGCGTGCGGGCCGAGCCGGAGCTGGAGTGCGACGTCGACGCCCTGGCGATGGCCTACCTCGGCGACCGCGCGCCGTCGCTGCTCGCGGCCACGGGGTGGTGGCGCGTGCACGACGCCGGCGCCCCGGCGCGGGCCGACGCGCTGTTCGCCAGCGGCCGCTCGCCGTGGTGCGGGACCTACTTCTGAGGAATCCCGGGACCCGCTGTAACCCCGGGCCCCGGCCCGGCGTCCCTCCTGGTGAGAGCACGTCCACCGGAGAGGAGCCGAGATGTCGGAGTCAGCGTCCCAGCTGCTCGCGCAGCGCGGTCCTGGCCCGGTAGATCCACACCTTCACGCTGTTGAGCGGGGCGCCCATCAGCTCCGCGACCTGCGCGTAGGACAGCCCACCGACCCACAGGAGCAGCGCCTCGCGGTGCTTCTCGGGCAGCGTCTCGAGCGCGTCCTGCACGGCCATCGTCTCCACCAGCACGTCGGCGAACGGCGCGGCCTGCGAGTCGCGGGGCCGGTCCTCGAAGTCGTCGAGGGTGGTCTCGGGCCGGCGCCCGCGCGAGCGGATCACGCTCAGTGCGGCGTTGCGGGCGATCGTGAACACCCACGCCCCGAACGGGCAGCGGTGCTCGAAGCGGTGCAGGTTGCGCCAGACCGCGATCTGGCACTCCTGCAGGGCGTCGGCGGCGTCGGTGCGGTTGCCGGTCAGCCGCAGGCACAGGGCGTGCGCCTGGCGCTCGGAGGCCTTCCAGAGGGCCTTGAACGCCTGCTGGTCACCCGCCTGTGCGGCCCGGACCAGCGCGGCCTCGTCGCCGGCGTCGTCCGGGTCGGGGAACGGTCCCGTGGACATCGTCCTCCTGAGGGCAGCCGGATCGGGTCGTCAGAACACAGTTCGCGGCACAGCCGCGGATCGTTAGCCATAGTGGACCACGACGAACGGAGAAGGCGATGACCGACGACATGGTGTCCCGCGACGCCCTGCGCGAAATGCTGTTCGACGGCGTCACCCCGCCGGACGGGTCCGACGCGATGTTCGAGCGCACCTTCGCCGCCGAGGGGGGCGACGGGTCGGAGCTGCTGCCGCCCGACGGCTTCTTCGACGGCGGCGACGACGTCGACACCGACGACCCGGGCGACCTCGCGCTGTTCGAGGAGACCGACCCCGATGGCTCCGCCGACACCGACGGCCTGCCCGACGACCTCGTCCCGGCCGACGACCAGGGCGGCCACGACGGCGGTCACGACGCCGGTCACGACGGCGGGACCGACGACGCGCAGGACGGCACCGACCCGGGCGCCGACCCGCACCACCTCGGCGACCCCGGCACGGGCTGGTGAGCGGGGCCGACCCGCTCGCCGCACTGCGCGACCTCTGCCGCGGCGGCGCGGCCCGGGCCCGCGACCCGCGCCTGCGCGCCGAGCTGGAGGCCGTCGGGCGCCAGCTGGACCGGCCGCTGCAGCTCGCGGTGGCCGGGGCGGTCAGCGCGGGCAAGTCGACGCTGATCAACGCGATGCTGCGGCGGTCGGTCGCACCGGCCGACGCGGGGGAGTGCACCCGCCTGGTCACCTGGTACGAGCACGGGGAGCGCGACGGCGTCGTGCTCGTCGAGTGCGTCGACGGGTCGGTGCGCCGGCTCGCGCTGCAGGACGGGCGGCTGCCCGCCGACCTCGGCGTCGACCCGTCGGCGGTGCTGCGGCTGCGCGTGCAGCTCGACGACCCGGCCCTGCGCACCGTCACGATCATCGACACGCCCGGGGTCAACACCGTCTCCGCGGACAACGAGGAGGCCACCCGGCGGCTGCTGTTCGGCGACGCCGCCGCCGAGCACGCGCAGGCCCTGCTCTACGTCCTGCGCTACGTGCAGCGCTTCGACGCCGACACCCTCGAGGAGTTCCGCGCGCTGTCCGCGGCGTGCGGGATGACCGCCGTCAACACGGCCGCGGTGCTCACCCAGATCGACCGCCGCGGCGACGGCGACGAGGACCCCTGGCCCACCGCACGGCGGCTCGTCGCGAAGGCGTCGGCCGACCTCGGCGGGCGCGTGCTCGACGTCGCCCCGGTGATCGGCCTGCTCGCCGAGACCGCCCGCGGCAACCTGCTGGGCCCCGCCGAGGTCGACGCGCTGCGCGAGCTCGCTGCCCTGCCCCCCGACGAGCTCGACGACCTGCTGCTCGACCTCGACGAGTTCACGACCGAGCCGTTCGGGCCGGTCGACCTGCCCACCCGCGCGGTCCTCGTCGCCCGCCTGCACCGCTACGGCATCCGCGAGGCCGTCGCCCGGCTGCGCCGGCGGCCCGCGACCGGGCCCGCCGAGCTGCACCGCTGGCTCGCCGGCTGCTCCGGCTACGGCGCCGACGTCTCGCCCGACAGCGGCACCGTCGTCTGGGAGGTGGAGAGCGGCGGCCCCGAGCTGCCGCGCACCCTGGCCGACGTGCTCGACCGCTTCGCCCGCCACGCCGGGCGCCTCAAGGCCTTCGCCGCGGTCGGGCGGCTGCGCGGGCTGACCCGGCACGAGGTCGATCCCGCCGACGCCGGGCTGGTCGCGGAGCTGCGCGAGGCCGTCGACGAGAACCGGCCCGTGGTCGCCGGGCTGCGCGGCCTGCGGATCCTCGCCGCCTGCGCCGCGCTCGGGCGCGGCCAGCTGCGCCTGGACGAGGAGATGACGGCCGAGCTGATGCGCCTGGCCCGCTTCGACGACCCCGCGGCCGGGCTCGGCCTGCCCCTGACCTGCACCGCCGCCGACGTGGTCGCGGCGGCCGGAGAGGCGTCGCGCCGGTGGCGGCGGGTCGTCGCGCTGGCCGGGCCGACCGTAGGCGGGCAGCGCGCCCGCGACGTCCTCGGCGCGCTCGAGGACATCGCGGCGGCCGCGCTCTCCACCGCGGGCGGCGCGCCCGTGCCGGCCCCGGTGCCCGTCGCCGCGCCCGTCACCGTGCCCGACCCGACCCGCCTGCACCGCAGGCCCGGCTGGACCGGGATCGACCCCGACCGGCTCGACGCGCTCGCCGCATCGCCCCAGCTCGGGGAGCGGGAGCGGGCGGCCGTGGTGCGGCTGCGCGACTCGACCGGGCCCGGCGACGCCGCGGAGCCCGGCTCCGCGGCCGTGCTCGCCGCCCGGTTCCGGGTCCTGCTGCACCGGCCCCTGCCGGTCGCGGAACGGCGCGCCGTGCAGGCGGTCTGCGCGGTGCTGGAGGCGGTGGCGCTCGACCGGGCGCCGGTGCGCGAGGGGGCTGCGACGTGAGGGGCCGGGACGTGAGCGTGAGAGGGGCCGGGACGTGAGCGGAACGGTGGCCGGGGTGCTGCGGCTGGCCAACGAGGTGCACGGGCTGGCCAAGGCGGCGGGCCGGGAGGACCTGCGGCTGCCGCTGGCCGAGCAGGCCGGGCGCTGGAAGGACGCGACCACCACCGTCGTGCTCGCCGGGGCGCAGAAGCGCGGCAAGAGCCGGCTGCTCAACTGCCTGGTCGGGCACCCCGACCTGCTGCCCGTCGACGCCGACATCGCCACCCACACGCAGGTGGCCGTGACGCGCGGGCCCGAGCTCGAGGTGACGGTGCTGCGCACCGACGGCAGCCGCGTCGGGGTCGACCCCTCGGAGCTGCCCGCCTACGCCTCGGTGCTCGGCGACCCGGCCGTGCTGCGGGAGGTCACCGGCCTGGAGGTGACGATCGACGAGCCGCTGCTCGACGGGCTGCGCCTGGTCGACACCCCCGGCGTCGACAGCCTCACCCTGGGCCACCGCCACGCCACGATGGGCGCCCTGGCCCGCGCCGACGCCCTGCTGTTCGCCGTGAGCGCGCAGGACCAGCCGATCCTGCGCCACGAGCTGGAGTTCCTCGCCGAGGCCGCCGACCGGATCCTGTCGGTGGCGTTCGTGCTCACCAAGGTCGAGGACTCGACGTCGTGGCGCGAGCTGCTCCGCGAGAACAAGGAGCGGCTCACCCGGTTCTGCGGGCCGGACGGGCCGGGGCTCGCACCCGAGGTGGCGGCACGGCTGCTGGAGGCGCCGTGGCTGCCGGTGAGCGCGAAGCTCGGCGAGGCCGCGCTGTCGCTGGCGGCGGCCGGGCACACCGAGCGCGCGCAGGCCCGCCTGGAGCGCAGCGGCCTGCCCGGGCTGCGCCGGCACGTGCGGCGCTGCGCCGAGCGCCGCGAGCTGGTGCGCGCGGGTGGGGTGCTCGGGCTGGCCGTCGCGGGGATCCGGGCGCTGTCGGAGCCCGAGCAGGACCGCGCCGCCGCCGACGGGGACGACGGCGTCGAGACCCGCCGCGCCGCCGTCGAGGAGGAGCTGGCCCAGCTCGCCGCACTGCGCCGCGAGCGGCGCCGCCGCAGCATCGACCACCAGCTCATCGGCCGCCGGGTGGCCAACCGGGCCCGCGCGCGCCTGGACGGCTACCGGCGCGGCTACGAGCGCGAGATCGGCGGCCTGACGACGCCCGCGGCCGTCACGGCGTACGCCGCGACGCTGCCCGAGAGCATCGAGCGGACCCTCGGCGCCGCCTGGCAGGAGATCGCCGCCGACACCGAGCGCACCGTCTCCGAGGCGCTGCCCCGCTACCTCACCGAGATGGGCGTCGACCCCGGGGAGCTCGACCGCGTCGTCATGGAGGCCCCGGTCCGCGCGCCCGGGTCGCTGCAGGCCGAGGGGCCGGGTGGGAAGTTCGACGTCATCGGCGAGGGCGTCCCGGCGCTGATGATGGCCAGCAGCGTCGGGTTCCTGTCCTCGCACGTGTTCGTGGGCCTGGCGTTCGGGCTGTCGGTGCTCGCGCCGATCGCGCTGGGCGGGCTGCTGGCCGGCACGCTCCTCGCGCACCGGCGCCGCGTCGCCGAGGCCACCCGCAACCGCACCGCGCTCACCAAGGCCCTGGGCGACGCGTTCGGCGTGGCCACCAACGAGATGACGGTGGCCGTCGAGCAGGCGGTGGCGGCGTGGCGCGGGGAGGCCGAGCACGCCGTCGACGCCGCCTTCGCGACCCGCCAGCAGGAGCTCGACGCCCGCCGCCGCGAGCTGGCCGGGCTGGCGGCCCAGGACGCCGCGGTCCGCCGCAAGGCCGCCGCGGCCGCGCAGGAGCGCCTCGACACCCTCGTGGAGGCCGAGCGGCGCGGCAAGGAGCTGTCCGTGGCGCTGGCGGCGGAGCTGAAGGCCGCGCCGGCCTGAGCCGTGCCCCCTGTCCGCGCCCCCCTCAGCGCCCGGGGACGCGGACGAGCAGGCCCGGGTCGGAGCAGGAGTCGCCCGGCGCGGCGCCGGGCACGTGCCGGGCCACCAGCGCGCCCGCCGCCCGCCCCACCGGCTCCAGCCACCCGCGGGCGGCGGCGAGCACGCGGGTGCCCGCGCCGTCGGCCGCGACGAGCCGCGAGCCGCCCGCGCCGTCGCCGGTGCCCAGCAGCAGGGACTCGCCGTCGGCACGGACCCGCGGCGCCTCGTCCGGGCGGGCGCCCGCGGGGGAGCCGAGCAGCGAGGGGTAGCGGCCGAGCTCCCGGAGCCCGCCCTCGACGAGGGCGTGCACGGCGAGCCCGCGGCCGGGGGAGAGGCGGTCGACCGACACCGCGAACGGCTGGCGCCCGGCGACCGCCCACCGCGCGTCGCCCGCGGGCGGTCGCGGGAGGACCGGGCGGCGGTCGCCGCCCCGGAGGTCGGCGCCGCGCGGATCCGAGCGGTGCTCCAGCCCCGTCGCGGTGGCCAGCAGACGCCGACCGCCCGCGGCGAGCACCTGCCGCACCGCGGCCTCCTCGCCCACCGGCGTGACCTCCCCGGCCGGGCCGACCAGCAGCAGCGTCTGCCGGCCGCCGCGGCCCAGCACCAGCGCCACCGAGCGGCCGTCGCCCAGCAGCGCGGGGACGGCGCTCCCGGAGCCGGTGGGGTCGAGCAGGCGGCGGGTGCCGTCGACGTAGTCGAAGACGGCCGGACCCAGCGGCACCACCGGACCCGGCGTGCCCGCGCGCAGGGGCAGCACCTGCACCGCGAGCGACCCGGACTCCTCCAGCGGCCCGGTCATCCGCGTGTCCGGCGAGCGGAGCACCGCCCACGCGACGCCCCCCGCGGCCACCAGGAACGGGCGGTACGGCGTGGGGAGCTGCGTCGAGGTGCCGACGGAGAGGTCCGCGCCGAGCGTGTGGCAGTGCAGGGCGCCGTCGCGGCGCTCGGCGACCACGATCCCGCCCTCGGCGACCGCCCAGCCGACGAGCCGCCCGAACCGGATCTTGCGCTCGGCGCGCCCGCTGACCGGGTCGACGACCGAGATGCGGTGCCGCGCGGACGGGCCGTCGGGGGCGGACCACACGTAGAGCCGCCCGGCCACCACCCGGGCGTCGAGCACCGCGTCGGCCAGCGGCACGAGGTCGACGGGCGGGGCGGCGCCGGGCACGTCGGTGGCCACGGCGGGGCGGCGGGTGGGGCCGGTCGGGGCGACGGGGGCGGGTGTGCGGCCCTTCGGCCCGGCCGGTGCCTGCTCCGCGCGCGCCCGTCCGGCCGCGGCGGGCACCGGGACGGCCGCACGCCCGGCGCCGGCCGGGGTGCCGGAGCCACCGCGCTCGGTCACCGGGGCGATGCCCGCGGCCGGTCCGGCCGTCGCCGCAGGACCGGGCGCGGCGATCCGACCGGCCAGCCGCGCCGCCCCCAGCGCCACGGCGCCCTTCGGGTCGGCCGGGACGCGGACGCGCTCGCCGTAGGCCCCGCGCAGCACCTGCTGCACCAGCGGGGTGCGGCTCGCGCCGCCGACGACCAGGACGGCGTCCACCGACGTGCCCCCGACGGTCTCGGCGAGCACCCGCGCGCTGCGCCGCACGTCGTCGGCGATGAGGTCGTCGAGCTCGGCGCGGGAGATGTGGACGTCGGCGTCGGCACCGGCGACGTACTGGCTCGCCGTCTCGAACGTCGACAGCGCCTCCTTCGCCAGCCGCGCCTCGGTGAGCAGGTCGGCCTCGGCCGCGAGCCGCGCGGGGTCGGTGGTCAGCTGCTCCCACCACTGCGGCGCGGCGTGCGCGAGCTGCCCGCCGAAGTGCCGGAAGACGAGCTGGTCGAAGACCTCGCCGCCGAGGTCGGGGTCGCCTCCCGGGCGCCCCGCCACGCGGAACCCACCGGGCTCGGGCACCAGCACCGTGGCGTCGAAGGTGACCCCGCCCAGGTCGTAGACGGCGACGGTCCCGGTGACCCCGTGCGCGACGGCCGCCGCGACGGGCTCGGGCACCAGCTCGACGTCGACGCGCGGCAGCACCCGCGCGGCGACCTCCCGCAGCTCGGCGAGCCGGTCGGGGGTCCACGCGGGCGGGTGGGTGAGGACGAGCCGGGCCGGGTCGGCGTCGTCGAAGCGACGGCGGCCCTCCTGCACGAACAGCGCCAGCAGCGCGGCGAGGGCGTCGACCGCGCTGACCGGGCGCCCGCCCAGCAGCATCGGCGCGCGCCCCACGTAGCGGCGGGGGTTGCGCTCGGCCCGGTCGGGCAGCCGCCCGACGGCGCGCTGCGCGTAGCTGCCGGCGACGAGCCGGGCGTCCTCGGTGAGCAGGACCGTGGTCGGGACGCGCGGCTCGCCGCCGACCTCGAGCAGCTCCGCGGCACCGTCGACGGCGACCGCACCCGCCGCGTAGCTGGTGCCGAGGTCGACGCCCAGGGCCCACGCCGGTGCCGCCGCCGTCACGTGCCTCGCCCCCTCACCTGCGTCGTCCCGATCCGATCCTGCGCCACCCGATCCTGCGCCACCTCGATCCTGCGCTACCCCGATCCTGCGCGGTTCAGCGCGCCAGCGCCGCGCGCAGCCGCTCGACCGAGCTGCCGATGCCCCAGCGCTCGGCGAGGGCGTCGAGCCGGTCGGGGTCGACGGGCTCGGTGGGCAGGGCGTCGGGGCGGTCGAGGTGCACGTCGGCGTCGACGGCCACCCGCACCACCGGCTCCACGACGGCCAGGTACGGCGCGGCCGCGACGAGCTTGGTGCGGACGGTGGCGCTGATCCGGTTGTCGCTGCGGTCCTCGATGGCGGCCCGCAGCTCGGCCCACGAGTCGAAGCGGCCGACCAGCGTGGCCGCGGTCTTCGCGCCGACGCCGGGGACGCCGGGCAGCCCGTCGGAGGGGTCGCCGCGCAGCATCGCCATCTCCGCGTACGCCTCGCCGGCGCGCCCGACCGGCACCCCGTACTTCGCGGCCACCTCGGCCGGGCCGAGCAGCTCCGCCTTCGCCAGCCCGCGCCCGACGTAGAGCAGCCGGACCGCCGGGTCGCCGTCGCCGACGATCTGCATGAGGTCGCGGTCGCCGCTGACGGCCAGGACGTGGTCGGTCTTCTCGGTCGCGGCGAGGGTGCCGATGACGTCGTCGGCCTCGTAGCCCTCGGCGCCGCCGGTGGCGATTCCCGCCGCCTCCAGCACCTCCAGGATCAGCGGCACCTGCGGGGCGAGGGTGTCGGGCACCTCCTCCGGCACGCCCGCGGGCGCCGTGTCCGGCTCGCCCGGCACCCGGTGGGCCTTGTAGGTCGGGAGGGCGTCGACGCGGAACGCCGGGCGCCAGTCCAGGTCGAGGCAGGCGACGAGCCGCGTGGGGCGGTGCTCGGTGACCAGCCGCGACACCATGTCGGTGAAGCCGCGGACGGCGTTGACCGGCGTGCCGTCGGGGGCGGTCACCGACTCCGGCACGCCGTAGTAGGCCCGGAAGTACAGGCTCGCGGCGTCGAGCAGCATCAGCGACGGCGCGCGGTTGCTCCGGTGACTCGCTCCCAGGGGCTCGCTCATGCGTGCAGCTTGCCGGATACCCTCCCGGGCATGACAACGGCCGCGTTCGCCGACCGCATCCGTCGGGCCGGGCTCGTCGCCGCCGACCACGGCGCCGACGTCCTGCTCATCACCCCGGGCACCGATCTGCGGTACCTGCTGGGGATGACGGGGGAGTCCCACGAGCGGCTCACCTGCCTCGTGCTGCCCGCCGAGGGCCACCTCGCCCCGCCCGCCCTGGTCGTGCCGCGGCTGGAGGCCCCCGGCCTCGCCGGGCTGGGGCTCGACGAGCTCGGCGTGGAGGTCGTCACCTGGACCGACTCCGAGGACCCGTACCTGCTGGTCAGCGACCTCGCCGGCGGGCCCACCCGGATGGCCGTGGCCGACGGGATGCCCGCGCGGCACGTGTTCGGCCTGCGCGACGTGTTCCCCGAGGTCGGGCAGGTCCTGGCCGGGCCGGTGATCCGCGAGCTGCGGATGCGCAAGGACGCCACCGAGGTCGCCGAGCTGCGCGCCGCCGGTGCCGCGATCGACCGCGTGCACGCCCGCATGGGCGAGTTCCTGCAGGTCGGGCGCACCGAGGCCGAGATCGGCGAGCTGATCACCGCGGCGATCGTGGAGGAGGGGCACACCGGGGCGGCCTTCGTCATCGTCGGGTCCGGACCGCACGGCGCGAGCCCCCACCACGACGTCTCGGGCCGCACCGTCGAGCGCGGCGACGTCGTCGTCATCGACATCGGTGGCCCGCTGCCCAGCGGCTACAACTCCGACAGCACCCGCACCTACGCCGTCGGCGCCGAGCCGTCCGCCGACATCCGCGAGGCCTACGCCGTGCTGCAGGCCGCGCAGGAGGCCTCGGTGGCCGCGGTCCGCCCCGGCGTCACGGCCGAGTCGGTCGACGCCGCCGCCCGCGAGCCGATCACCGCCGCCGGACTGGGGAAGCAGTTCGTGCACCGCACCGGCCACGGCATCGGGCTCGACGTGCACGAGGAGCCCTACATCGTCGGCGGCAACACCCTCACCCTCGAGCCGGGCATGGCGTTCAGCGTGGAACCCGGCGTGTACCTCGACGGGGAGTGGGGCGCCCGCATCGAGGACATCGTGGTGGTCACCGAGGACGGCTGCGAGCGCCTCAACACCCGTCCGCGGGACCTCGTCGTCCTCTGAGGCTGCCCCACCTCCTCCGCGGCCCGGCTCAGGCCGGGGAGGGGGCGGTGGCCGCACCGGTCTCCGCCCGCACCCGCCCGTCGGCCCCGGCCACGCAGGCCGCGGAGGGGGCGCCGGAGCGGACGAACTCGCCGATGCAGCGGCCCATCTCGGCGTGCGCGGCCGCGGTGGGGTGGAAGGACTCCTGCGCCAGGTGGTAGCCCGCCGCGTCGAGGCCGCCGTAGACGAACGCCTCCGGGTCGACGGTGATGCGCCGCTGCCACTCCTCGCTGATCGGGACGCGGCTGCACGCCTCGAAGCCATCGGTGGCCCGGACCATGTCGACGAACCGCGCCCCGGTGCGCTCGGCGACGCCGCGCAGCGCGTCGGACAGGGCCGGGAAGACGACCGTGCGGCCCCAGCCCGCGTCGGCGCGGCTGTACGGGCAGCCCCGGGCGCCCTGCAGCGGCACCATGTCCTCCGTGACCGGGGAGGCGTAGGAGGCGAGGACGAGCGCGTAGCCGTCGTCGGCGTAGCCGGCCTGCCGCATCGCGGCCCGCACGTCGGCCACCACCGCCTCGACCCGCGGCGCCACCGCCGCCATCCGCCCCGCGACACCCGCGCCGAGGGACTCGCGGCACGGCGGGACCGTGGGGTCGAGGAACGCGCGGATGCAGGCGATGCCGGTGCCGGTGAGCTCGGGCTCGTCGTTCGCGCCGACCTGCAGCAGCACCGACGTGACCCGGTGGGTGCGCGCCACCTCGACCAGCCGTGCCGCCTGCGAGCCCTCGGTGTAGTGGGTGCCGTCGCCGAACGCGACGTCGGCGGCCTCCGCCCCCGAGCACGCCAGGTTGACCGACTCGTCGGCCAGCCCGGTGCGGTGCACGTAGGCGTGCGCGGAGCGGTGGCACCAGTCGCCGCCCTCGCCGCGGGTGCCGGCCACGTAGTCGCCCGCGCCCTCCCCGGACGCGGCGCTGTCGCCCAGGGCGACGACCGCGGTGGGACGCTCCGCCGCGACCGCCGGGGGCGCCCCGAGCAGCGTGAGGGCGAGCACGGCGAGCAGCGGGGGGAGCAGCAGGCGGCGGGAACGGATCACGGACCGGACGCTAGGGTGCGCTCCCGGCCCTGACCAGGGCGTTCGCCGATGCCTGTGGACAACCCCCGTGCGGAGCAGCGCCCCTCACGATCAGCGACGGTTGTCCACCGGATCCGGGCACCGGGGTTGACATCCGGGAACCCCGGGGTGCTCTCCGGGCGTTCACCTGATGTCGACGGGCCGCAACCGGCGGAACGTGGACCACAGCGACGAGACGCGTCGCACGAGAGGAGCCCTTCGTGGCATCGACCCTGACCCGCCCGCGGAACGGGAAGGTCATCGCCGGCGTGTGCGCCGGCCTGGCGGAGCGGTTCGGGCTGAGCCCGTTCCTGGTCCGGCTCGCCTTCCTGCTGTCCTGCATCCTCCCCGGACCGCAGTTCATCGCGTACCTGGTCCTCTGGGTGATCATGCCCAAGCGCGGCGTGTGACGCGCACGCTGCTGCTCGGCGCCCGGGTCCTCGACCCGGGCGCCCCGCCCGGCCCCGCGGCCGTGGAGGTCGTCGACGGGACGATCACGCACGTGCACCCGGCCCACGAGGCCACCGACGTGACCGGCGACCACGTCCTGCACCTCGACGGCGCCCTGCTCACCCCCGCCTTCGTCGACGCCCACGTGCACGCCACCTCCACCGGCCTGCTCGTCGACGGCCTCGACCTCGCCGGCTGCCCGTCCCCGCGCGCCCTGCTCGACGCCGTCCGCGCCCGCACCACCGCCCGCCCCGGCGCGCTGGTCTGGGGCCACGGCTGGCAGGAGCAGACCTGGGACGCCCCGCCGCCCACCCGCGCCGAGCTCGACCGCGCCGCGCAGGGCGCACCGGTCTACCTCAGCCGGATCGACGTGCACTCCGCGCTGGTCAGCAGCGACCTCGCGCCCTCCGGCGCCCCTGACGGCCCGCTGACCGCCGACGCCCACCACCACGCCCGCCGCGCCGCGCTCGCCGCCGTCGACGGCCCCGTCCGCGACGCCGCCCAGCGCGCCTTCCTCACCGGCGCCGCCGCCCGCGGGGTCGGCGTCGTGCACGAGTGCGCGGGCCCCGACATCTCCTCCCGCGCCGACCTCGCCGCGCTGCGCGCCCGCGCCGCGGCGGGGGAGGGCCCGGACGTCGTCGGCTACTGGGGCGAGGCCGTCACCACCGCCGAGGAGGCCCGTGACCTGCTCGCGGCCACCGGCGCCCACGGCCTGGCCGGCGACCTGTTCGTCGACGGCTCGATCGGCTCGCGCACCGCCGCCCTGGCCGCCCCCTACGCCGACGCCCCCGGCTGCACCGGCAACCGCTACCTCGACGCCGGGCAGGTCGCCGCGCACGTCGCGGCCTGCACCGCGGCGGGTGTGCAGGCGGGCTTCCACGTCATCGGCGACGCGGCCGCGGCGATCCTCGTCGAGGGCCTGCAGCGCGCCCGGACGAGCGGTGCCGGGCCGGGACCGGTGCGCCACCGCGTCGAGCACCTGGAGATGGTCGACGCCGGGCAGATCGCGGTGCTCGCGGCGCACGGGGTCGTCGCCAGCGTCCAGCCCCTGTTCGACGCGTACTGGGGCGGCCCGGACGGCATGTACGCCGAGCGCCTGGGCGCCCGCGCCGCCGCGATGAACCCGTTCGCCGCCCTGCACGCCGCGGGCGTGGTCCTGGCGCTGGGCTCCGACAGCCCGGTCACCCCGGTCGGGCCGTGGGAGGCGGTGCGCGCCGCCGTCGCCCACCGCACGCCCGGCTCCGGGCTGACGCAGGCCCAGGCGCTGGCCGCGCACACCGTCGGCGGGCACCGCGCCGCCGGCGACACCCACCCGCTGGCCGGGCGGATCGTCTTGGGAGCACCCGCCTCCTACGCCGTCTGGGACACCGACGCCGACGGCTTGGCGGGCGAATGCCTGCGCACCGTGCAGCGCGGCCGCGTGCTGCACGACACCCTGGTTCCCGGCCGCGCCCCGGCTGTGGCACCATTCCCCGCGTGATCGACCGGACCGGGCCCGCGCTGCGCGGGTGCTGTCCGGGGTGCTGTCGCTGTAGCTGACGCCCCCGGTCCCGTCCGCCTGCCCGCATCCGTTGCGGCCCGCACGTCTGCGATCACCCCATGAACGAGCCCGACCTCCGCGGCCAGACCGTCCTCGTCCTGCACGCCCACCCCGACGACGAGTCGATCTTCTCCGGCCTCACGCTGCGCCGCCTCGCCGACGCCGGCGCCCGCACGGTCCTGGTGCTGGCCACGGCGGGGGAGCTGGGCGGCTCCCGCGTGCCGCTGCGCCCCGGCGAGACCGTGCCCGAGCGGCGGATCGCCGAGCTGGAGCAGGCCTCCGCGCTGCTCGGGGTCTCCCGGCTGGTGCTGCTCGGCGGCCGCGACTCGGGCCTGCCCGGCGGCCCCGGCATCGCGCACCCCCGGGCGCTGGCCGCGGCCGACCCGCTCGCGCTCGCCCGGCACGTCGCCGAGCTCGCCGACGACGAGGGCGCGGCGACGATCGTCCACGACGACGAGCACGGCATCTACGGCCACCCCGACCACAACGCGGCCTTCCGCGTCGGCGCGCTGGCCGCGGAGCTGACCGGCGCCACCGCCTACCGCACCACCGTCGACCGCGAGCACCTGCACACCGCCGCCCGCGACGGCCACCTCGTGCACGGCGCCGCCCGCGCGGTGCACGAGACCGGCGGGCGCACCCCGTTCGGCCGCGCGACCGTCGAGATCGCCCTCGCGGTGACCGGCACCGAGGCCCACCTCGACGTCAAGCACGCCGCGATCACCGCCCACGCGAGCCAGCTCGGCCCCGACGACGTGCCGCGCGCCACGTTCGCCGCCGCCTACGGCTACGAGTGGTACACCCGCAGCGGCCCGCCCGGCGTGCTCGACCTCCTGGGCAACGCGCACCTGCTGTCGCGGGCGTCACACCGGGTGACGCGCGGCAGCCGGTAACGGGCGGGGCCGGGTCGGCGACCTAGGGGGCGAGCGGGCAGCAGGGTCGCCGCACGCCGCAGGGCCGGGGGCTGCTTCCGCACCTCCCGGATCACCCTAGGAGGCGACCCGTGTCCGTGACGATCCGGACCGAGCAGACGCCGCCGGCGACCACGGCGGGTGACCGACCGCCGACGCGTCGCGAGATCGGCCGGCGGGAGGTCGGGCTCTGGACGCTCGGGTCCGCCGCGCTCTCCACGGCCGTCACGCTCGCCCTGCCGCACCTCGGGATCGGCAACGACAGCTACCAGTACCTCGGCGTCGCCGACAACCTGCTCACCGGGGCCGGGGTCACCACCGACATCCCGTTCTTCGACGTCGAGACCGCGCACGGCGTCGTCCCCTCGCCGATCACCACGCACCCGCCGGGCTACCCGGTCGCGATCGCCGCGGCGCGGCTGCTCGGCCTGCCGCCGGTGGCGGCGGCCGTCGCGGTCTCCGTGCTCGCCGCGGCGCTCACCGTGCTCGTCCTGGGGCTGGCCTGCCGGCGCCTGGGCGTGCCGCGGTGGGCCGCGCGCGTCGCCGTCGCCGGGTTCATGCTCAACCCGTTCACTCTGGTCCACGCGGGCTCGGTGCTCAGCGAGTCGCTGTTCACGCTGCTGGTGACGTCCGCGGTGCTCGGGATGGTCGTCGCCGAGCGCACCGGCGCGCGGACCGCGTCGGTGCTGGCGGGCGTCGCGCTGGGGCTGTCGGTCCACGTCCGCTACGCCGGGCTGTTCGTCGTCGTCGGGGCGGCGGTGGGCCTCACGCTGCTGCTGCTGCTCGCGCGCCGCGACCGGCGCTCGGCGCTGGCGCTCGCCCTCACCGTCGGCACCGCGCTGCCCCTGTTCGCGCCCCTGCTCGTCCGCAACCAGCTCGTCGCCGGCACCTGGCGCGGCGGCAACGACGTCGACGTCGACCACCCCGTCCTCGAGCTGCTCGCGAAGACGGCGTGGACGGGCGTGCACCTCGTCGTCGGCGACGCGTCGGGTCCGCTCGCACGCGTGCCGCAGGCGCTGCTCGCCGTGGCCGTCCTGGCCGCGCTCGTGCTGCTGGTGCGCCGCCGCCCCGACCTGCGCGACGGGGCGCTCGTGCTGCTCGCCGCCGCCGTCGTCGTCTACGCGGCGCTGATGTTCGAGGCCGGGCTGGTGTCGGTGATCTCCTACGGGCCGCGGATGTTCCTGCCCGTCCTGCCCGCTGCGCTGCTGCTCCTGGCCCTGGCGGCCTCCCGGGTGCGCGACGCCCGGCCGGTCGCCTCGCGCGCGGCGGTGCGGGCCGGGGCCGCGGTCGTCGCGGTGGCGGCGCTGGCCGTCGGCGTGCTCGGCGCGTTCGCGAAGGCCGACGCGCCGCCGCACGTCGGCGTCGCCGAGCGCCTCGCCGCACCGCTGGCCGGCGGCGGGACCACCGCGGAGTGGCTCGACGCCCACCTGGCCCCGGGCGAGCCGGTCGTCGCCGCCGACGGCCAGGCCACCGGCTACGCGCTGCAGGAGCCGGTGGTCGGGCTCGTCGAGTCGACGTTCTCCGACACCCGCTGGGACGAGGAGACCGTCGCCGCCCTGATGGACCGCTCCGGCGCCCGCTACCTGCTGCTCTACCGCCACCCGCAGGACGGCGGGGGCGCGCTCGTGGAGCAGGAGTCGCCGTTCCTGGGGATCCTGCTCGCCGGCCGGCCGGCGGAGACGCTGCGCCCGGTCGCGTCGAGCGCCGAGGTCCTGGTGCTGGAGCGCCGGTGACCCGCAGCGATCACGGCCACCACACCGCGCGGACGTAGGCTCCCAGCGTGGCCGCACCCACCACCGACCCCGCCCCGCCCGCCGGGGCGCCCGCGCGTCCGCGCGCCCTCGTCCCCGTCCGGCTGCTCGCCGCCGCCGGGGGCGGGTACCTGCTGTACCTGAGCTTCCCGCCCGGCACGCTGTGGTGGCTCGCCCTGCCCGCGTTCGCGCTGCTGGGGGCCGTGCTGCGGGGCCGCTCGGCCCGCGGCGGCGCGCTCTACGGGTTCGTGTTCTCGATGGCGTTCCTCACGCCGCTGCTGGTGTGGGTCAGCTCGCTCGTGCAGTGGCTGCCCTGGATCGCGCTGTCGGTGTTCGAGTCGCTGTTCGTGGCCGTCGCCTGCGCCGGGATGGCCGTGGTGTCCCGGCTGCCCGCCTGGCCGCTGTGGGCCGCCGCGGTGTGGGGGATCGGCGAGTCGGTGCGCTCGCGCGTCCCGTGGGGCGGGATGCCGTGGGGGCGGGTCGGGTTCGGCCAGCCCGACGGCCCGTTCCTGCCGGTCGCCGCGATCGGCGGGGTGCCGCTGCTGTCGTTCGTCACGGTGCTGGCCGGGCTGGCGCTCGGGGAGGTGGTGCGCCGCCTCGTGGCCCGCGAGGGGTTCACATCGGTCCGCGGCCCCGCCGTGCTCGCCGTCGCCGCGCTGCTCACCGGCCCGCTCGCGTCGCTGGTGCCGGCGTTCGGCGGCGGGCCCGACCGGGTCGTGACCGTCGCCGCCGTGCAGGGCAACGTGCCGCGCCTGGGCCTCGACTTCAACTCCCAGCGCCGCGCCGTGCTCGACAACCACGTCCGGGTCACCGAGGAGCTGGCCGCCGAGGTCGCCGCCGGGCGGCAGCCGCAGCCCGACCTCGTCGTCTGGCCGGAGAACTCCTCCGACATCGACCCCCTGCAGAACCCCGACGCCGCCGCCCGGATCGACCGCGCGGCGCGCGCGGTCGGCGTGCCGATCCTGCTGGGCACGATCCTGCGCAACCCGCCCGAGATGGCCAACGGCGACGGTCCGACGGCCAGCAACGCCGCCGTGGTGTGGGAGCCCGGCGCCGGGGTGGTCGCGCGCAGCGACAAGCGCCGCATCCAGCCCTTCGGCGAGTACATGCCGTGGCGCAGCTTCTTCCGGCTGCTCTCGCCCTACGTCGACCGCGCGAGCAACTTCCTACCCGGGCCGGGGGAGGGCGCCCTCGACGTCAACGGGGTGCGGGTGGGCATCGCCATCTGCTGGGAGATCGCGTTCGACGACCTGCTCGCCGACAGCGTCGCCGCCGGCGCGGAGATGCTCGCCGTGCCGAGCAACAACGCCACCTTCGGGTTCACCGACATGACCTACCAGCAGCTGGCGATGTCACGGATCCGGGCGGTGGAGTTCGACCGCTCGGTCGTCGTCGTCACCACCTCGGGGGTCAGCGCCACCGTCACCACGGACGGCACCGTCACCGCCCGGACCCAGCAGTTCACCCCCGACACCCTGGTCGATCGGACCACGCTGCGCACCACCACTACGCTGGCCAGCCAGTTGAGGTCGGGCCCGGAGTGGGTCGTGGTCGCCCTGGGCCTGGGAGCCGTCGCACTGGCGCTCGCGGCTCACCGCCGGGCGGGAAGGAAGTCGGATGTCTGAGGTCCCGGGACCCATACTGGTGGTGATCCCGACCTACGACGAGCGCGAGAACATCGGGCCGATCATCGCGCGCCTGCACGCCGCCGTCCCCGACGCCGACGTGCTCGTCGTCGACGACAACAGCCCCGACGGCACCGGCGAGCTCGCCGACGCCCTCGCTGCGGCCGACCCCCGCATCTCCGTGCTGCACCGCACCGCGAAGGACGGCCTCGGCGCCGCCTACCTCGCCGGGTTCGCCCACGCGCTCGGCGGGCCGCACCAGGTCGTCGTGGAGATGGACGCCGACGGCTCGCACGCCCCGGAGGACCTCCCCGCCCTGCTCGACGCCCTCCGCGACGCCGACCTCGTGCTGGGCTCGCGGTACGTGCCCGGCGGCGCGGTCCGCAACTGGCCCGCGCACCGCGAGTGGCTCTCCCGCGGGGGCAACCTCTACTCGCGGCTCGCGCTGGGCGTGCCGATCCGGGACATCACCGGCGGGTACCGGGCGTTCCGCCGCCAGGTGCTCGAGGAGCTCGACCTCGGCGAGGTCGCCTCGCAGGGCTACTGCTTCCAGGTCGACGTCGCCTACCGGGCCGTGCTGGCCGGGTTCCGCGTGCGCGAGGTGCCGATCACGTTCGTCGAGCGCGAGCGGGGGGCGTCGAAGATGAGCCGCTCGATCGTCACCGAGGCCCTGTGGCTGGTCACGCGCTGGGGCGCGCAGCGCCTGCTGCGCCGCAGCCCCGCCACGGTGCCCGCGTGAGCGACCGCGAGACGCTCACCTGGGAGCTGTTCGGCTCCGCCTCGCGCGAGCTGGCCGAGCAGGTGGCCGCCGACGGCTACCGCCCCGACATCATCCTGTCCATCGCCCGCGGCGGGCTGTTCGTCGCCGGGGCGCTGGGCTACGCGCTGGACGTGAAGAACCTGCACGTGGCGAACGTCGAGTTCTACACCGGCGTCGACGAGCGGCTGCCCGTGCCGATCATGCTGCCGCCGGTGCCGAACGTCGTCGACCTCTCCGGGGCGCACGTGCTCGTCGCCGACGACGTGGCCGACACCGGCGCCACCCTCAAGCTGGTGCGCGACTTCTGCACCGGCCACGTCGCCGACGTCCGGTGCGCGGTGGTCTACGAGAAGCCGCACTCCACCGTGCAGTGCGAGTACGTGTGGCGCCGGACCGACCGCTGGATCAACTTCCCCTGGTCGACGCAACCCCCGGTGGTGGAACGGAACGGCCAGGTCCTCGACGCCTGAGTCGCCCGAGCCGTCACGGCCGGGTGGTGGCTCGGCGGGGCGGCACCTGCGGACGAGCCGGTGATCGTCGAGAAGGTCACGTCACGGCCCTGCCGAGGACCCTGACGACGCACTCTCGGCGATCATCGGTCCATGATCACCGGGACCGCACCGGCACGGTCACGCCGACGACCCTGACGATGCACTCCTGACGATCACCGGAACCAACCCGGCCGTCCGTGCCCCGGGGCACGGACCGTGCAGTGGACCGGACGGCGAGGTGCTCGACGTCGGACCCCGTCCGTGACGGCGGCTCGCGGCACAGCGGTGCGGCACCTGCCGACGAGCTGGTGATCGTCGAGAAGGTGACGTCACGGCCCTGCCGAGGACCCTGACGACGCACTCTCGGCGATCATCGGTCCATGATCACCGGGACCGCACCGGCACGGTCACGCCGACGTCCCTGACGATGCACTCCTGACGATCACCCGGCCGGCCCGCGCCCAACGACCGTGAGGCGCCCCGGGACCGCCGCCCCCCGGGGGACGTCAGAGGGTGTAGTTCTGCCTCTTGATGCCGTTCACGAAGTTCGAGAGCAGGCGGTCGGGTTCTCCCACCGCGCGGATCGTCGGGGCGCGGGTGAGGAGCTCGGTCAGCAGGATGGTCGACTCCGTGCGGGCCAGGTTCGCGCCCAGGCAGTAGTGCGGGCCGGGGGCGCCGAAGCCGAGGTGCGGGCCGGGGGAGCGGCTGATGTCGAAGCGGTCGGGGTCGTCGAAGACGGCCTCGTCGCGGTTGGCCGAGGTGTAGAACAGCAGCAGCTTGTCGCCGGCGCGGACCTCGGTGCCGCCCAGCTCGCCGTCGGCGGTGGCGGTGCGGCGGAACTGCAGCACCGGGCTGGCGTGCCGCACCACCTCCTCGACGGTCGCCCCGATCCGCCCCTCGACGTCGGCCAGCAGGTGCTCGCGCTGCTCGGGGTGCGCGGTGAGCAGGCGCAGCGCGTGCGTGATCGTCGCGCGGGTGGTCTCGCTGCCGGCCAGCACCAGCAGGATGAACAGGGTGGCGACCTCGCGCGGGGTGAGCCGCTCGCCGTCGACGTCGGCGTGCACGAGCGTGGAGACGAGGTCGTCGCGCGGCTCGCGGAGCCGGTCGCGGCCGGTGCGGCGCACCAGCCGGTGCAGCGCCTCCCCGGCGAAGGCCAGGCGCGCGCTGACGGACACGACGTGCCGCACGCCGGGTGCCCCGTGGTGCATCAGGTAGGAGCGGCGGACGCCGGTGTACTCGGGGTCGGCGGAGCCGACGAGGGTGTTGCCGTGCCGGGCGACGAGGTCGTGGTGGGAGTCGTCGAGCCCGAGCATCGCGCAGATGACGGCCACGGGCAGGCGCTGCGCGACGCCGCTGACGAACTCCCCGGAGCGCTGCGCCAGCACGTCGTCGACGATCCGGGACGCGCGGGCGCGGATGTCGTCCTCCAGCCGGGCGAGCATCCGCGGCGAGAACGCCCGCACGACGACCTTGCGCAGCCGCGCGTGCTCCGGGCCGTCCTTCTGGATCATCGAGTCCAGGTAGCGGGTCAGCCACGGCGGGATGTCGAAGAGGGAGGCGGCGTTGGGGGCGTTGGCGAACAGGCCCGCGTTCCGGCTCGCGGTGACCACGTCGGCGTGCCGGACGACGGCGTGGAAGCCGTCGACCCCGCCGGAGAAGGGGGTGGGGTCGCGGAAGGGGATCCAGGGCAGGCCGTCGTGGCGGCGCAGGGCGGCGAAGACGGCGGCGCGCTCGTCGTCGGGCCGGGCCCAGAACGCGAGATGGCCGGGGGAGGTGTCGGCGGTGGTCATGATCCCCGCATCGTGGCGGGGCGGGGCGCGGAGGCACAAGAGGCCCCGGACGCACCGGAGCCGGGCCACCCCTGGGCGGCCCGGCTCCTGTGGAGACCCGTCGGGTCAGGCGATCTCGCGGCGGCGCTCGGCCAGCAGCTCGAGGCGCTCGTTGAGCAGCACCTCGAGGTCGGCCACGGAGCGGCGCTCGAGCAGCATGTCCCAGTGCGTACGCGGCGGCTTGGTCTTCTTCTGCTCCGGCTCCGAGCCGTCCACCAGCTTGGAGATGCTGCCGTGCAGGCGGCACTCCCACGTGTGCGGCGCCTCGGCGTCGTGCGAGAAGGGCACCTCGAAGTCGTGCCCACGCGGGCACGCGTAGCGCATCGACTGCCGCGGCGCGAGGTCGTGGTTGCGATCGGTCTCGTAGCTGACAGCCCCGAGCCGGCTGCCACGGAGCACGCGGTCGGCCATGCGTCTTCCTCCACTTCTGAACCGAGGGAGCCTCCCTCGGCGTTCACCACCGGGTGTAACGTCTGCCTCGCAGGCGCTGTTCCCGCTCGGGACGTCCCACGGCGTGGTGTCGATGTCACATGACCGACACCGGCCGTATGCCGTCCCGATCCGACAGTGTGGCCCATCCGGCCGGTTCTCACACGTGACTGTGACGTGTCAGCCAACTGTGACTTATGTCACGGGCTCGACGACGGGTGTTTACAGGACCGCAGGCTCCTCGTTACCCGCCGCCCGGATCGCGCGCCCCACCGGCACGGCGGCCAGCGCGGCGCCTCCCACCACGAAGAACGCGATCAGCGAGACGATCGCCGGGCGGAACGACCCGGTGGCGTCGGCGACCGCCGCGAACACCAGCGGCCCCAGCCACGACGTGCCCTTCTCGCCGACCTCGTAGAGCGCGAAGTACTCCGCCTCGCGCCCGGGCGGCACCATCTGGCTGAACAGCGAGCGGGTCAGCGCCAGCGTCCCCCCGAGCACCAGGCCGATGCCCAGCGCGACGGCGTAGAACTGCAGCTGCTGCCCGGCCGCGACGAAGTAGGCCCCGGTCACGACGGCGGTCCAGGCCACGAGGCTGCCCAGGATCGTCCGCTTGGCCCCGAACCGGGCCGCGAGGCGCCCGTGCACGACGGCGCCGGCGAACGCCACGAACTGCACGATCAGGATGGTCACGATCAGCACCTCGCGGGGGAGCAGCAGCTCGCGCTCCCCGTAGAGCCCGGCGATCTGCGCGACCGTCGAGATGCCGTCGGCGAACACCAGGTAGCTGCCCAGGAACGCGAGCGTCAGCGGGACCGAGCGGGCGTGCCGCAGCGTCGCGGCGAGCTGGCGGAACCCGGCCGTCAGCACGGCGGCGCCGCGCTCGGTGCCCTGCGGGGGCTGGTGGCGGCGCAGCCGCCGCAGCGGGACCAGCGTGAACGCCGCCCACCACAGCCCGGCGGTGAGGAAGCAGATCCGCACGGCGTCGGACTCCGACAGCCCGACGAGGTCGCGGCCCAGGTAGATCGCCAGGTGCAGGACGAGCGCGAGCCCGCCGCCGAGGTAGCCGAACGCCCAGCCGCGGGCGGAGAGCGCGTCGCGGCCGTCGGGCCCGGCGAGCTCGGGCAGGTAGGAGTAGTAGACGACGATCGACACCCCGTAGGCCGTGTTCGCCACGAGGAACAGCACGAACCCGAGCTGCCAGTCGGTGCCGGCCACCAGCGCGAGCGCCGCCGTGGCCACCGACCCCAGGAACGCGGAGGCGCCGAGCATCCGCCGCTTGTCCTGGGTGCGGTCGGCGATGGCGCCGGTGATCGGCAGGACGAGCACCTGCAGCACCGTCGCCAGCGAGATGAGGTAGCCGAACACCGAGCCCGCGGCGACGTCGAACCCGAGCAGGGACACGTCGCAGTCGACGAGCGCGCTGTCGCCGGTGCACGACCGCCCGCGGGCGCGGGCGTCGGCCTCGGCGACGCCCGTCAGGTACAGCGAGAGGAACACCGTGATGACCGAGGTCTGGAACACCTGGTTGGCCCAGTCGTAGAAGACCCAGCCGCGGCGCTCCCGCTCCTCCTCGGCGCTCACGGGAGCGCTCACGCCGGTCGCCGCACCGGCAGCAGCGCCACCAGGCCGATGGCGAGCACCAGCAGGATCCCCAGGATCCCGGCGCGGTCGGAGGCGAACAGGTAGGTGAACAGGCCGACGAGCGTGGGGGCCAGGAACGACGCGGCGCGCCCGGTCGTGGCGTAGAGGCCGAACAGCTCGCCCTCGCGGCCCGGCGGGGCCAGCCGCGCCAGGAACGTCCGCGACGACGACTGCGCGGGCCCCACGAACAGGCACAGCGCGAGCCCGAACACCCAGAACATCGCGGGCCCCGACACGACGAGCAGCACGACGCCGACCCCGAGCATCCCGGCCAGCGACCCGACGATCACGGCCTTCGGGCCGACCCGGTCGTCCACCCAGCCCGCGGCCAGCGCGCCCGCGGCGGCCACGACGTTCGCCGCGACCCCGAAGACCAGCACGTCGTCGTCGGCGATGCCGTAGACGGTCACCGCGAGCACCGCGCCGAAGGTGAACACCGCGGCCAGACCGTCGCGGTACAGCGCGCTGGCGCCCAGGAAGTACAGCGTGTGCGGGCTCTCCCGGTACAGCGCGCGCAGGTCGGCGAACAGCGCCCGGTAGGACGCGAGGATCCCCAGCCGCGCCTCGGCGCCGCGCGTCGCCGGCACCTCGGGCACGACCAGCAGCATCGGGATCGCGAACACCAGGAACCAGGCCGCGGCCACCAGCGCCACGAGCCGGATGTGGAACCCGTTCTCCGTCGGGATCCCGAGCACCCCGCCGCCGCCGGCGATGAACCCGACGTAGACGACGAGCAGCAGCACGATCCCGCCGAGGTAGCCCATCGCCCAGCCGAAGCCGGACACCCGGCCCACCGTCGCGGGCGTCGACACCTGCGTGAGGACCGCGTTGTAGGACACCGACGCGAGCTCGAAGAAGATCGACCCGAGGCCCAGCAGGACCAGGCCCAGCGCGAGGAAGGTGTAGTCGTCCTCGACGAGGAACAGCCCGGCCATCGTCGCGATCGTCAGGGCCGTCCACACCGCGACGGCGCGCTTGCGCCGCCCCGCCGCGTCGGCCCGGCGCGCGATCACCGGCGCCATCAGCGCGATGAGCAGCCCGGACGCGCCGATCGAGTAGCCCAGCCAGCTGTTGGCGCTCACCGGGCCCGGCAGGTCGGCCCCGACCGAGTCGGTGAGGTAGACCGAGAAGACGAAGGTCAGGATCACCGCGTTGTACGCCGCCGAGCCCCAGTCCCACAGGCCCCAGGCCAGCACCTGCCCCCGGGCGACGGGCGGGGTCCCCACGGGCGCGTCGGTACTCACCGGCGGAGACTAGCGGCTCTCCGACGGCCAGGCCCCGCGCTCGCGCAGCACGTCGCGCAGCAGGTCGGGGCGGTCCGACAGCAGCCCGTCGACGCCCATGTCGAGCAGCGCCACCATCTCCGCCGGGTCGTCGACGGTCCAGACGTGCACCTCGCGCCCGGCGGCGTGCGCGGTGGCGACCAGCCGGGCGTCGACGACGGTGAGCGGGCCGAACCGGCGGGGCAGCTGCGCGAGCTGCCCCGCGAAGGGCAGGGCCGGGAGCCGCGAGGCCGGCGCGGGCAGCGCGTCGAGCCAGGCGCGCGAGCGCAGCCCGAGCGCGGAGGTCATCCCCATCGAGGTGCACAGCCTCGGCCCCGCCGCGCGGCGCGCCCGCTGCAGCCACCGCTCGTCGTAGGCGCCCAGGCAGACGCGGTCCCAGGCGTCGAGCCGCTCCAGCACCGGCAGGGTGACGTCGACGGCGGCCGCGGACTTCATCTCGATCGTGCAGCGTGTGCCGGGCAGGGCGGCCAGCACGTCGGCGAGCAGCGGCACCGGCTCGGTGCCGCCCACCCGCACGTCGGCCAGCTCCGCGGCCCGCAGCGCCGCGATGCGGCCGGCGCCGTCGGTGGTGCGGCCCAGCACGGCGTCGTGGTGCACGACCGCCACGCTGTCGGCCGTGGCGTGCACGTCGAACTCGAGGTAGCCGAAGCCCTCCTCGACCGCCCGGACGAAGCCCGCCATCGTGTTCTCGGCCCCGCTGCCGGTGTGCCAGCCGCGGTGGGCGTAGGCGCGGGGGTACGGACCGTCGAGGTAGGGGTGACCCATGATCAGGAGCCTAGGCGGGGCAGCCGCTGGGGCTCACCGAGCAGGGGGGCCATCAGGTCGCCGTGCTCGGCGATCCGCCCGGGCAGGTCGGTGAGGGTGAACGTGAGGTGCTCGGGGCGCCGGCAGGCGCGCACCTCGTCCCAGGTGACGGGGGTCGCCACCGTCGGGCGGGCGCGCCCGCGCAGCGAGTAACTGCCGATCGTCGTCTTGTGCGGGTTGTTCTGGCTCCAGTCGACGAAGATCCGGCCGCGGCGGCGCGCCTTCGCCATCACCGCGGTGACGCGCTTGGGGTCCTCGGAGGCGAGCTCCTCGGCGAGCGCCTTCGCGAACTCCGAGGTCTGCTCGGCCCGCGAGACCCGGACCGGCAGGTAGAGCTGCATGCCCTTGCCGCCGCTGGTGCGGGGGTAGGCGACCAGGTCGTCGTCGGCGATGCGCTCGGCGATCCGCAGCGCGACCCGCGCGCAGTCGACGACCGTGGTGCCCTCGCCCGGGTCGAGGTCGAACACCACGAGGTCGGGCAGGTGCCGGCCGTCGCGCGGGCCGACGCGCCACTGCGGCACGTGCAGCTCCAGCGCGGCGAGGTTGGCCGCCCAGGCGAGGCCCTGGACGTCCTCGATGACCGGGAAGTCGGCGGTCTCCGAGCGCCCGCCCGGCGTGCCGACGCGGGCCGTACGGATCCACGGGGGCGCGTGCCGGCTCACGTCCTTCTCGAAGAACGAGCCGCGCTCCACGCCGTCGGGCCAGCGGACCATCGTGACCGGCCGGTCGCGCAGGTGCGGCAGCATCACCTCGGCCACGGCGAGGTAGTGCTCCAGCACCTGCGCCTTGGTGGTCCCGGTGAGCGGGTAGAGCACCTTGTCGGGGTTGGTCAGCCGCGCCTTGCCGACGGCCGTGCGCCGCGGGGGCGCGGGCGCCGCGGGCGCGGGCTTCCCCGATCCCGTGGCCACCTCGACCCAGTCCTCGCTCGGGCCCGGGGCGTAGGGCGAGTCGCCCCGCTTCGCGACGACCGAGGGCAGCCCCTGCTGCGCCACCGCCGCCACGACCTCCGCGCCCGCCCCGGGGAACACCGGCGCCGGCCGCCAGTGCGCGCCCGCCAGGGGCAGCGCGTCGAGCAGCGCGCGGCGCTCGTGGAACGGCAGCGGGGCGACGTCGCGGCCGTCGAGGTGCAGGAGGTCGCCGATCCAGAGGTCGTCGGTGCCCGGTGCGAGCTCGCCGTCGAGCAGGACGCGGGTGGCCGAGAGCGACGGGCCCAGCCCGCGCAGGCGGGGGAGCGAGGACGTGAGGTCCTCGCCGTCGGCGTCGCTGATCTGGGCGCGGCCGCCCTCGACCCGGACGATCACCCGGCGGCCGCCGAACCCGGGCTGCAGCCACCAGTCGTCGCCCTCGGGAAGCGGGCCGGGCGTCGCGAGCATGGGGCGGGCGTCGTGGGGGAGCGGCTCCTGGCCGGGCGGGGTGGGGTCGGAGCGGCGCAGCAGCCAGTCGTTCTCCCCCCGCCCGGTCCGGATGAAGACGTGCCGGCCCTGCGCCCGCTGCCCGTGGAAGACGACGGCGACCTCGCGGCCGTGCCACTTCTCGGTCTCGTACGTGCCGGTGTCCCAGATCGTCATCGTCCCGCCGCCGTACTCGCCCGCCGGGATCTCGCCGTGGAAGTCCAGGTACTCCATGGGGTGGTCCTCGGTGCGGACGGCGAGGCGGACCGTCTCGTCGTCGGGCGGCAGGCCCTTGGGCACCGCCCAGGACACGAGCACGCCGTCGCGCTCCAGGCGCACGTCCCAGTGCAGCCGCCGGGCGTGGTGCTCCTGGATGACGAAGCGCGTACCCGGGCCCTCGGCCTGCGGGTCGTGCTCCGGGACGGGCTCGGGCGTGCGGGCGGAGTCGCGCTTGCGGCGGTACTCGTCGAGCGGCACGCGCACAGCCTATTGCGCTCTCGGATGATCAAATGGGAGCATAGCCTTACCTGAACAAAGGGGTGGCTGTGTACGTCTGCATGTGCTTCGCGGTGTGCGACCGCCAGATCCGCTCGTGCATCGGGCGCGGCGCGCGCACCGTCGAGGAGGTCGGCGAGGCCACCGAGGCCGGCACCGGCTGCGGCGGCTGCCAGGACCACATCGACACCCTCCTCACGGCCTCGCTGGCGCCCTCCGAGCTGTCCGAGCTGCCCGCCACCGCCTGAGGTCGCCCTCACCGCTGCCCAGGTCATCCTCGCTTCTCCGCAGGTCATCCTGCGTCCGGAGTGGTCACGACGACGCGTTACCGTCTTCCTCGACCGCTTTCCCCGACGCGAGGACACCGACCCCCATGCGTGGCGACCCCGAGATCATCGAGCTCCTGAACGCCCAGCTCACCAGTGAGCTCACGGCGATCAACCAGTACTTCCTGCACGCGAAGATGCAGCAGAACTGGGGCCTGACCAAGCTCGCGGCCTACACGCGTGACGAGTCCATCGACGAGATGAAGCACGCGGAGAAGATCACCGACCGCATCCTGTTCCTCGAGGGCCTGCCGAACTACCAGCGCCTGGGCACGCTGCGCATCGGGCAGACCGTCAAGGAGCAGCTGGAGGCCGACCTCTCCATCGAGCTCGCCGTCGTCGAGCGGCTGCGCCCGGGCGTCATGATGTGCCGGTCCAAGGGCGACGCCACCACCGCGACGCTGCTCGAGGAGATCCTCGCCGACGAGGAGCACCACATCGACTACATCGAGACCAACCTCGAGCTCATCGAGAAGCTCGGCGAGCCGCTGTACCTGGCCCAGCTCGTCGACCAGCCCCCGAACCCGGGCTGACCGGTCATCCCCGGAGGCCGGCGCCACGGCGCCGGCCTCCCTGCCCGCCGCTCGTACGAGCAGGCCGACCGGAACCTGTCATAACGGCGACCGAGGGGCGTCCGAGGTGCGGGGAGGGGCGTTCGAAGATACGTTCGAGCCATGACCGACAAGAACGATGTCCCGGCCACCGCGGAGAAGGATCCCGACGACTGGACCACCGGCGACGAGCCCATGACGGGCGCCCAGAAGTCCTACCTCCAGACGCTGGCCACGGAGGCCGGCGAGGAGGTTCCCGGCGACCTGTCGAAGGCCGACGCGTCGAAGAAGATCGACGAGCTGCAGTCGCAGACCGGCCGGGGCCAGTAGGCCCTGCCCGGAGCTCCTACCTGGGCCTCCTCGAACATCCGATAATCGAGGTTATGACAGTTCAACCCGCGGAGGCCCGCTCACAGGGCCTCCCGGGCAGCTCAGTCGTAGTCGCGCCAGATCTCCGACACCCCGGCGGCCGGTACGGCGCCGGGGTCGGTGCGGCCCTCGACGGTCACCATCACCGCGCCCGACGGCATCTCCAGCACGACGCGGCGGTTGTTGGGCACGTCCGCCTGCAGGACGCCGCGCGGCATGACGTGGCCGTGGTCGTCGAGCGCTGTGATGAGCACGTGGCTGCCGCCCCAGGTCGAGCCGAACGTGACCCAGGAGCGCTTCACGACGGCCGAGGACCGGCCGGCCTCGACCATGGCGGTGGCCCGGAACGAGCCGTCGGGCTGCGGGGTGAGGGGGATGCCGAACATGCGGGTGATCGTTCCAGACGTCAGGGCCTGGCCGCCACGAACGGCATGACGATCTCGTCGGTGATCCGCAGGACGACCTCGTCGTCGATCGGGTCGCCCGTGATGAGGAACCGGTGCCACAGCACGCTCTGCCCGAGCTCGCGGGCGAACTCGACCGGCACGTCGGGGCGCAGCTCCCCCCGGCCGATCCCCCGCCGGATCAGCCGCGCCATCTCGGCCTTGCGCCACCCGATGACGCCCTCGCGGAACGCGGTGCGCAGCTCCGGGTCCTGCTGCATGGCGGCGACCGTCGCGGCGACGACCGGCGCGGTGGCCGGGTCGGTGAGCGTGGCGGCCCAGCCGCGCAGCACGGCGAGCAGGTCGTCGCGGTAGCTGCCGGTGTCGGGCGCTGGGATCGACCCGGTGGCCACGTGCAGCAGCACGTCCCGCAGCAGCGACGCCCGGTCCGGCCACCGCCGGTAGAGCACCGGCTTGGACGTGCCGGCCGCCGCGGCGACCGCCTCCATCGTCACTCCCCCCGGCCCGTGCGCGGTGACCAGGACGAGCACGGCGCGCCGGATGGCCGCCTCCAGCTCCGCGCCCCGGCGCCGGCGGGCCGGGGCGGCGCTCACCGCACCATCCTGCACCGGGCTCAGGACGCCCGGCCCGGGTGCCCGGCGACCCCGACGGGTGGGGGCTCCCACCGCTGCACGGCGGCCACCTGCGACGCGGTCCACGCGTCGGGCAGCAGGCGCACGACGCCGTCGCGGATCGCGGCGGCCACCGGGGACGAGGCCTGCGCGACGGCCCCCACCCGGCGGGAGGTGCGCAGGAGCCGGGCGGTCCGGGGGCGGCGCAGGGCGTCGTAGCGGTCCAGGGCGCGGTCGACTCCCCCGGTGTCGCCCGTGAGCAGCCGCACCAGCGTCGCCGCGTCCTCGAGCGCCTGCCCGCCGCCCTGGCCGAGGTCGGGCGTCATGGCGTGGGCGGCGTCGCCGAGCAGCACGCACCGCCCGCGCCGGAACGTGCGCAGCGGCGCGGCGAGGTCGTGGATGTCGAGGCGGTGCACGGCGTCCGGGTCGGTCGCGTCGAGGACGGCCGGGATCGGCGCGTGCCAGCCGGCGAAGGCGGCGCGGGCTGCGACGTGCTCGTCGTGCGGCGGGACGCCGGCGGGCATCGAGCGCACCCCGAACCAGTACACGCGGCCGTCGTGCAGCGGGACCAGGCCGAACCGCAGCCCGCGGCCCCAGGTCTCCCCCGCGCCACCGAGCAGGTCGACCGGGGTGCGGGTGACGCCGCGCCAGGCCGAGTAGCCCGAGTACCGCAGGCCCGGGTCGCCCGGCCAGGACGCCCGGACCGCGCTGCGGATGCCGTCGGCGGCGACGACCAGGTCGGCGGGCTCCACTCCACCGGAGTGGGTCACCGTCCGCCCGTCCGCCGAGACGCCGGTGACGTCGACGCCGCACCGGACCTCCCCCGCCGCGTCGCCGAGGACCTCCTGCAGGTCGGCGCGGTGCACGACCCGCAGGTCGGCGACGGCGGTGCCCGGCAGCCGGGCCAGCCAGCGGCCGTCGGGCGTGCGCTGGCCGGCCTGCAGCGCCGCGGCCGAGGCCGAGGTGCGGGCGCGGACGGCGTCGCCGAGGCCGAGGGCGTCGAGCGCGGTGAACCCGTTGCGCCACAACGACAGCCCGGCTCCGACGGCCCGCAGCTCGGCCGCCCGCTCCAGCACGACGACGTCGGCCCCGGCCCGGCGCAGGCCCGCGGCCGCCGCCAGCCCGCCGATGCCGGCGCCGATCACGACGGCCCTCACGCCGCCCGCCCTCCGGTCGTGCGGCGGCGGTACGAGGCGAGGGTGCGGTCGATCCCCTCGGCGTAGGGCGTCGGGGTGGACCCGAACCGCCCGGCGAACGCCGAACCGTCGACCACGAACGGCATCTCGAACTGGTAGACGAGCTCGGCGCCCTCCCGGGCGAGCGGCCAGACCAGGCCCAGCGCCCGCCCGGCGCGCGACCCGATCCGCACGAGCGGCGCCCGGTCGCCGGTGCGGGCCCGGATCTGCGTCACCAGCGCGCGCCCGGTCGTCGGCGCGGGGTGCGGGACGTGCCACACGCGGCCGAGCGCGTCGTCGGGCGCCTCACCGAGGGTGGCGAGGACCGCGGCGAAGTCGTCGACGAGGGTCGGGGTCAGCGCGTGGTCGAGCCCGCCGACCCAGCACAGCGGACGGCCCGCGACGGCCGCGCCGAACAGGCTCGCGGCCAGCAGCGACTCGACGCCGGGCCCGTAGAGCTCCCCGGCGCGCCCGATCACCGTGGCGCACCGGCCGCGGGCGTGCGCGCCCAGGACCGTGTCGGCGAGCCAGGCCCGCAGGACGCCCTTCGGGCAGACCGGACGGACCGGCGTCGACTCCGTCATCGGCGCGTCGACCCGCCCGTACATCCAGGTGTCGTCGGCGAAGACCAGGCGGGCCCCGGCCGCGGCCGCGCCGACCACGGTGCCGCGGACGGCGGCCGGGAAGACCGTGGTCCACCGGTCGAGCGGCGGGTTCACGGCGTTGTAGACGGCGGAGGCGCCCGCGCAGACCTCCCGCATCCGGGCGGCGTCGACGGCGTCCCCCGTGACGACCTCGACGCCGTCGGGCGCCGGACCGCCGCGCCTGCTCACCGCGCGGACCCGGTGCCCCCGTCGGACCAGCTCCCGGACGAGCGCGGAGCCGGTGCCCCCGGTCGCGCCCACCACCACGTGCAGATCGCTCATGTCGGCCTCCTGAGATACGCTACCGTATCTTCATCGGCTCGGTCCGGGAAGAGCGGACGGGCGAGCCGACCGGGACGGCGTCCTGCAGCATCCGCCACCGCCCGCACGGGCAGCGCTGGTAGGAGACGAGCCCCTCGGAGGTGAGGTGCCGGGAGACGGTGGACCACTGGTGCGTCATGGCCTCGACACTGCTGTAATGAGCTTGTGCACATCAACCCTTACGGGCGTGACCCGGTTCTCCTCGCCGTGGACCTGGTCAACCGGCCCCCCGCGACGGCCGACGCGCTGCGGGCTCGGTGCCTCGACGCCGGGCTGGTGGTCGACGCCCCCGTGCGGGAGGCCGACCTCACCGAGGTCCGGGACTACCTCGACGCCTGGACCGGCATCGTCGACGCCCCCGAGCCGGCCGACCGCGCCCGCGCGCTCAACGCACTGCTCGCCGCCTCGGCCGCGCACCCGCGCCTGACCGACCACGCCGACACCGGCTGGCACATCCACTACCGCGACGACGACATGACCCTCGCCGGGGTCGTCTGCTCGCTGGTCAGCGTGGGGACGGCGCTGCACCTGACCGGCCGCGGCATGCACCGGCTGGGCCGCTGCGGGGCCGACGGCTGCGGGCGGGTGTTCGCCGACGTCTCGCGCACCGGGCGGCAGCGCTACTGCTCCCCCGCCTGCGCCAACCGCGACGCCGTGCGCCGCCACCGGAGCCGGTGATGGACCGCGACGCGCTGCGGCGGGCCTACGACGAGCAGGTGCGCCGGGGCGGGCGGTCCGGTGCGGTGGTGCGGGAGGACTCCCCCACGTGGGCCGGCGTCGCCTGGTCCGACCTCGACGAGGACACCGTCGACGCCGCCGTCGCCGAGCAGGTCCGGCACTTCGCCGGGCGCGCGTGGGAGTGGAAGCACTACTCCTACGACGCCCCGGCCGACCTCCCGGCCCGGCTCGCCGCCGCCGGCCTGGTGGCGGGCGAGCCGGAGACGGTGCTGGTCGCGGACCTGCGCGCGGTGCGCCTCGACGCGCCTGCGCCTCCCGGCATCGAGCTCCGCGAGGTCGACGGCGCCGCCGACGCCGCGGACCTCGTGGCCGTGCACGACGCCGTCTTCGGCGGCGACCACTCCGCGATCGGCCGCGAGCTGCTCGCCTCGGTGACGACGGTGGGGGTGGTGGCGCGGGCCGGCGGCGTCCCGGTGGCCGCGGGGCGGGTCGAGCTGGGCCCCGGCCCGGACTTCGCCGGGCTGTGGGGCGGCGGGACGCTGCCGGAGTGGCGCGGGCGGGGCCTGTTCCGGGCGCTCGTCGCGCACCGGGCGCAGCGGGCCGCCGCCCGCGGTCACCGCTTCCTGCAGGTCGACGCCACCGCGGCCAGCGCCCCGATCCTGCGCCGGCTCGGGTTCGTCGAGCTGGCCGTCACGACGCCGTTCACCCTCGCTCTCAGCGCTCCGCCGACGCCGCCCACAGGTTGATCCCGCCGTCGACGGCGTGCTCGTCGATCCGCTTGAGCTCCTCGTCGTCGAAGGAGAGCCGGTCGAGCGCGCCGAGGCTGTCGTCGAGCTGCTCGACGCTGCTGGCGCCGATCAGCACCGACGTCACGCGCTCGTCCCGCAGCGCCCAGGCCAGCGCCATCTGCGCGAGCGACTGGCCGCGGGCGGCGGCCATGTCGTTCAGCGCGCGGACGTGGCGCAGCGCCTGCTCGGTGAGCAGGTCGGGCGAGAGCGACTTGTCCTGCGCCGCGCGCGAGCCCTCGGGGATGCCGTCGAGGTACTTGTTCGTCAGCATCCCCTGCGCGAGCGGGGAGAACGCGATGCAGCCGACGCCCTCCTCGCCGAGGACGTCGAGCAGGTCCTCCTCGATCCAGCGGTTGAGCATCGAGTACGAGGGCTGGTGGATGAGCAGCGGCGTGCCCAGGTCGCGCAGGATCGCGACGGCCTCGCGCGTGCGCTCCCCCGAGTACGACGAGATGCCCGCGTACAGCGCCTTCCCGGAGCGGACGGCCGTGTCGAGGGCGCCCATCGTCTCCTCGAGAGGGGTGTCCGGGTCGTAGCGGTGGCTGTAGAAGATGTCGACGTACTCGACACCCATCCGCGCGAGCGACTGGTCCAGGCTCGCCAGCAGGTACTTGCGCGACCCGCCGCCCTGGCCGTACGGGCCGGGCCACATGTCGTAGCCGGCCTTCGTCGACAGGACCAGCTCGTCGCGGTAGGGGCGCAGGTCCTGGGCGTAGATCGTGCCGAAGTTCGACTCGGCGCTGCCGTAGGGCGGGCCGTAGTTGTTGGCGAGGTCGATGTGGGTGACGCCGCGGTCGACGGCGCGGCGCAGGATCGCGCGCTGCGTCTCGAGCGGCTTGTCGTCACCGAAGTTGTGCCAAAGCCCGAGCGAGATCGCGGGCAGCAGGAGACCGCTGCGCCCGGTGCGTCGGAACGCGGCGGCGTCGTATCGGGTGGGGTCGGCGAGGTAGGTCACCGCCCCATCCTGCACCGGTCCCGGCAGGTCCACCGGTGTCGGCGGGCCCGCGACCGTCAGCGCCCCCCGCGGGCGAACCGGCCCGGCGTCGTGCCGACCTGCCGGGTGAAGTGCCGGTGCAGGTGGGCCTGGTCGTGGAAGCCGACGGCGCCGGCGACGTCGGCGATCGGGGCGCCCTCGAGCAGCAGGCGGCGGGCCCGCTCGACGCGGCGGCCGGTGAGGTAGCGGTGCGGCGGCAGCCCGTACGCGGCGGTGAAGCGGCGCACCAGGTGGGCGGGGTGGGCGTGCAGGATCCGGCCGGCGTCGCGCAGCGCGAGGCCGTCGGCGAGGTGGGCGTCGAGGAGGTCGCGCAGGTCGCGGGCCAGGCCGGGCCCTCCCGGGTCGTTTGCTCCGTCGGGCTCCGGCGCGGCCCGCAGGTGCGCGCGGATCCGGTCGCCGATGAGCGCCAGGCGGCTCTCGGCCTCCAGCCCGGTGCCCGGCTCCCGCAGCACGCGGTGCAGCTGGTCGACGCGGTCGCGCAGCAGGGCGTCGGGCAGGCTCGGGGTGGCGACGGCGGCACCGGTCAGCCCGGCGTCGAGGACGCCGGTGTCGACGTAGAGCACGCGCTTGCGGAAGCCGCCGTCGGTCGCCGCACGCCCGGTGTGGGCCACGAACGGCGGCAGCAGCGTGACCGCGGGTCGCAGCGCGCCGTGCTCGTGGCGGTCGAGGTCGTAGCGGATCGCGCCCTCGTCGACGACGAGCAGGGTCCACGTGTCGTGGGCGTGCACCGGGTAGGCGTGGTCGGTGAAGCGCGCGTGGAAGACCTCGGTGATGCCCGGGACGCCGGGCGCCCAGGCGCGCAGCACGTCACGAACGTACAAGAACGGCGGGGGCGCCGGCCGCGACGCTGGTCCCGTGCACTTCGACACCAAGATCGCCGTCCTGCTCCGCGACGACCTGGCCGGCTGGCAGCGGCTCAACGTGACCGCGTTCCTCGCCAGCGGCATCGCCGCGAACCCCGACCTGCTCGGCGAGCCCTACGCCGACGCCGACGACACCCCGTACCTGCCGATGTTCCGCCAGCCGGTGCTCGTGTTCGCCGGCACCCGCGAGGTGCTGACGGCCGCGCACGGCCGCGCGGTGGGCCGCGGGATGCCGATGGCGGTGTTCACGGCCGACCTGTTCGCCACCGGCCACGACGAGGCGAACCGCGCGGCGGTCGCGGCCGTCGCCCGCGAGAAGCTCGACCTCGTCGGGATCGCCGTGCACGGCCCGCGCAACGCCGTCGACAAGGTCCTGCGCGGGGCCGTGCTGCACGGCTAGCCTCGGGCGCCCCGATCGCGGACCGTGGGATCCTCGCCCACCTGGATGATCGTCTTGCCCAGGTTCTCGCCACGGAGCATCCCCCGGAACACCCTCGGTGCAGTGGCCAGGCCCGGCGTGATGTCCTCGAGGTAGGTGACCCGCCCGTCCCGGACCCACGCGGTCATGTCGGCGGTGAAGGACGTCGTCAGGGACTCGCGGAACTCGTCCTGGATGAACCCCCGGATGGTCAGGCTCCTGGTCAGCACGGTCCTCATCAGCGCCGGCGCGGGAGCCGGACCGGAGGTGGCCGCCGGGCCGTTGTACGTGGCGACCAGGCCGCACACCGGCACCCGCGCGTAGGTGTTGAGCCGAGGCAGGACGGCGTCCCACACGGCACCTCCGACGTTCTCGAAGTAGACGTCGATCCCGTCGGGTGCCGCGGCGTCCAACGCGTCGCCGAGCTCCCCCGCCGTGCGGTCGATGACCGCGTCGAAGCCGAACCGGCGGGCGACGGCCTCCTTCGCCGCCCCGCCGACGATCCCCACCGTCCGCGCGCCGAGGGCCGAGGCGATCTGGCCGACCGTCGCGCCCACCGGCCCCGTCGCGGCCGCCACGACGAGGGTCTCACCCCGCTCCGGCTTCCCGATCGCGGTCACACCCGCGTAGGCGGTGAAGCCCGGCATGCCCAGGACGCCGAGCGCCGTCGTGATCGGGGCCGCGGCCGGGTCCAGCCTGCGCACCCGGCTCGCCGCGGCCACGGCGAACTCCTGCCACCCCGAAGCGGCGAGGACGACGTCCCCGGGAGCGAAGGCGTCGTCGGCCGACTCCACCACCTCGCTCACCGTCGCGCCGACCATGACCGCGCCCAGCTCCACCGGATCCACGTACGAACGAGCCGCGTTCATCCGCCCTCGCATGTACGGGTCCAACGAGAGGTAGATGGTGCGCAGGAGCAGCTCCCCACGCTCGAGCGGCGGTGTCGACGACGACTCCATCCGGAAGTCGCCGTCGGCCGGTTCGCCGTCGGGCCGGGCTGCCAGGACGATCCTGCTGTTCTTCACGTGGTGCGCCTCTCCTGTGGACCGTTCACCGGGTCGCCGTTCGCGTCGGGGCCGGCCCGCCGGTCCGCGCTCCCCCTCGGGGGCCCGACGAGGACGAGGCCGCGGATAGTCTCGGCCCGTGCCGGAAGCCGCCCTCCCCGACGACGCCGCCGGCACGCGCACGCCGGAGCCGCAGGGACGGGACGCGGCGGTCCGCCTGGCGCGCACGTGGTTCATCGACAGCCGGCGCATCGAGATGCGGGCGCTCGCGGACGAGCTCGGCGTCAGCCGCATGACGATCAACCGCTGGGTCGGCAGCCGGGACCAGCTGATCGGGACGATCACCTGGGGGCTGGCCGAGAACGCGCTCGACCGCGCCCGGGAGAGGGCGACCGGATCGGGAGTCGAGGTCGTGGCGGGCACCCTCGAGGGATTCATCGCGACGGTGCTCGACGCGCCGTTCCAGCGGGCGTTCCTGCGTCAGGAGGGGGAGATCGCCCTTCGCATCCTGACCACCCGCAGCAGTCACCTGCAGCGCAACTTCATCGCGTACGTGGCCGAGCTGCTGCGTGACGAGCTCCCGGAGAGCGCCGAACGCATGCCGATAGACGACCTCGCCTACCTGCTGGTCCGCATCGCCGAGTCGTTCTGCTACGTCGACCTGATCTGCGGCGGGGAGCCCGACGCGAGCAAGGTCGGCGTCGCGGTCCGACTCCTGCTGAGCTAGGACGCGCGCGAGGTACGGCGGGCGGCGGACCGGACGGAGCATGGTGGACTCCTCGACCGAGAGCGGCGCGCAATCGTCTGGACTGTTACGTACTTGCCAACGTAACAGAATGGCTCTCGGCAGATGCCTGTTACTCATTGCCAGATGTAACGGGGCGCCCTACGGTGACGGGTGTGACCGACACCACTGAGAGGTGGGCATGACCGCGATCCCCACCCTCGCCCGGCTGGAGCAGTCCACCTCGTTGTGCGAGGTCCTCCTCGCGACCGCTTCGTCGCGCCTCGATCAGCCGGCTCTCCGGTCACACGGGTCGAAGGACGTGTGGACGTACCGCCAGGTGCTGGCCCGCATCGGTGAGGTGGCGAGCCGCCTCCGGCAGTGCGGTGTCGGTCGCGGTGACGTGGTGGCCCTCCTGCTGCGCAACCGGCCGGAGTTCCACGTCGTCGACGCCGCTGTCCTGTTCCTGGGCGCCGTGCCGTTCAGCCTGTACAGCACGGCGCCGCCCGAGCAGCTGAGACACGTCCTCGTCGACTCCGGAGCACGCCTGCTCGTGACGGAACGAGCCTTCGCGGGCGTGGTCGAGGCGACCCGGCGACTGGACACTCCGCTGGAGCGGGTGCTGGTGATCGATCAGCCGGCCGCTGCCGACGACGGGCTCGCGTCGGAGCTCGCCGCGGACACCACCGGTGTGGACCTCTCGTCCGCGGGCGTGGGACCGGACGACCTCCTGACGCTGATCTACACGTCGGGGACCACGGGGCCACCCAAGGGCGTGGAGCTGACCCACCGGAACATGCTCGAGCAGCTCCGCGGAGTGCACGCGTCCCTGCCGCTGGGCGGCGGCGGCCGCCAGGTCAGCTTCCTGCCCGCGGCCCACGTGGCCGACCGGTGGGCGTCGCACTACTCGGCCTTCATGACCTACGGCAACACGGTGACATCGGTGGCCGATGCGTCCCAGCTGTTCGACGCGATCACGGAGACGCGCCCGACGGTCTTCGGCGCGGTCCCCCGGATCTGGGAGAAGCTCAAGGCCCGGGCCGAGGCCGACCACGACGGCGACCTCGTCTCCGACGCACCCGGGAACCCGGCCCTCGCGGCCCGCGTCCGCGAACGCCTCGGACTGGACGCCGCCACGTGGGTCAACACCGGCGCCGCGCCCACACCGCCGAGTGTCGTGGAGTTCTTCGACGCCGTCGGCCTTCCGCTCTGCGAGGTGCTGGGGATGTCGGAGGTGTCCTGCCTGGTCACGATCAGCACGCCGACCAGCCGGCGGCCGGGGAGCGTGGGCACGCCGTTGAGCGGCGTCGAACTCGCGCTCGCCGACGACGGAGAGCTCCTCGTTCGAAGCGCTCAGGTCATGCGCCGCTACCGCGGCCTGCCCGAGAAGACGGCGGAAGCGATCGATGCGAACGGCTGGTTCCACACGGGTGACGTCGCGCGGATCGACGGAGACGGATTCGTGTGGATCGTCGACCGCAAGAAGGAGCTCATCATCAACGCGGCCGGCAAGAACATGTCTCCGGCCAACATCGAGATGGCACTGCTCACCGCCGGCCGTGCGATCAGCCAGGTGTGCGTCATCGGAGACCGGCGCGCCTACAACGTGTGTCTGGTCGTGCCGAACCGTGCGGCGTTCGGCTCCGACGAGGCGGCGGTGTCAGCTGCTGTCCAGGCACAGGTCGACGCCGCGAACGCGGGTCTCGCACGCGTCGAGCAGATCAAGAAGTTCGCCGTACTGGACGCCGAGTGGCTGCCCGGCCACGAACTCACACCGACGATGAAGCTGCGCCGCCGGGTGATCGATGCCACGTACTCCGGGGTGATCGAGAGCCTCTACCGCCACGGGGACGGAGGTGGGGGCGCCTAGTGGGCGGCGAGGGTCTGCACGACGAGCTGGTCGCCGGGCGGGGTGCTCGCGCAGCCGGTGCCCTCCATCGGCACGAACAGCGACGCGGTGTCGCCCGGCGGGTAGACGCGCAGGCCCCGCACCGGCGTCGGCGAGCAGGCCGCTGCGTCGTAGTTCTGGACGTTCACCAGCCGCAACGGCGCTCCCGCCGAGGCGCCGACGGCCAGGCGCACCTCGGGGCCGCGCGGGCCCTCCATCGCGGCGGCCGGGCCGACCTGGTGGCCGTCGTCGCCGGTCACGTAGGAGACGCCGGGGAAGCCGGTGAGCTCGCACGTGCGGTCGCCGGAGTTGGTGAGCACCAGGGTGGCGAAGCGCGAGCCGGCCGCCGCGCCGCCGTCGGCGAGCGAGCCGGTGAGCTCGGCGGTGGTGCAGCGGTCCGGCCCGCCGGGGGTGCCGCCCGGCGCCGGGTCCGTGGTCGCGGGAGCCGCCACGGGTGCGGTCGACGGCGCGGTCGACGGCGTGGTCGACGGCGTGGTCGACGAGCCGGTCACCGGCCCGTCCGGCGCCGGCGCCGGCGAGCAGCCGGCCAGCAGTGCCGCCGCGGCGCACGCGGCCGCGACCGTCATCGTCAGCCGTGCGGTCCTGGTCATGAGATCCCCCGATCCCTCGTCGTCGCTCCTGCAACGAGAGACGTCCCGCCCCGCTTCTGGTTGCAGCGTGCAACGATCCGTTCGGGTGACCGGCGATACCCTGTCGGCATGTCGGCCACCCGCCTGCTCGTGCTGGGCATCGTGCGCGGCTACGGGCGCGCCCACGGCTACCGCATCGGCACCGACCTGCAGTCCTGGGACGCGGCCGAGTGGGCCAACGCCAAGTGGGGGTCGATCTACCACGCGCTCCGCGCGCTCACCGACGCCGGGATGCTGCGCGACCACGACGACGTGCCGGGGCGCACCGAGTACGAGCTCACCGAGAAGGGCGAGGCCGAGTACCTGCGCCTGCTGCGCGAGGCCGTGCGCCGCCCGCAGGCGAGGCCCGACCAGCTCGGCGCCGCGCTCGCCATGCTCCCCTCGCTCCCCCGGGCCGAGGCGGTGCGCCTGCTGCGCGAACGGCTCGCCGCGCTGGAGGAGATCCGCGACAAGGCGCGCGCCCAGCTCGACGGCTGGGTCGACGCCCCGCACTGGTCGGAGCTCTACGGCCTGTGGGAGCACACGGCGGCCGGTGGTGTGGAGTGGACGTCGGGCCTGATCGCACGCCTGGAGTCCGGCGCCTACGCGATGGCCGGCGAGCCGGGCTCCCCCGGCCGCCCCGGGAGCTGGTACTCGCTCGCCGGCGAGTGATCGCTGTTTGCCGTTCCGCACCACCTCGGGCACACTGGCGGGCTCGTACTCAAGTTTGAACACCGGGAGGGTCATGCCCACCGCCGTGCTGGCCGACGCACTCCGCAAGCACTACCCCGGCGCCGCCGCCCCGGCGCTGGACGGCTTCGACCTCGCCGTGCCCGCAGGCTCCGTGCACGGCCTGCTGGGCCCCAACGGCGCCGGGAAGACCACCGCCGTCCGCATCCTCACCACGCTGCTGCGCCCCGACGGCGGACGGGCCGAGATCGACGGCGTCGACGTCGTCGCCGACCCGCACGGCGTCCGGCGCCGCATCGGGCTGGTCGGGCAGCAGCCCGCGCTCGACGAGGTCCTCGACGGGCGCGGGAACCTCGTCCTGTTCGGCCGGCTGTTCCACCTCTCCCGCGCCGACGCCGCCCGCCGCGCCGACGAGCTGCTGGAGCGCTTCGACCTCGCCGACACCGGCGGGGCGCCGGTCCGGACCTGGTCGGGCGGCATGCGGCGCCGGCTCGACCTGGCCGTCGGCATGGTCCTGGCGCCCGCGGTCCTGTTCCTCGACGAGCCGACCACCGGCCTCGACCCGCGCGGGCGGGCCGAGGTGTGGACCGCGGTGCGCGCGCTGGTGGCGGACGGGACGACCGTCCTGCTCACCACGCAGTACCTCGACGAGGCCGACCAGCTCGCCGACCGGATCTCCGTGCTCGGCGGGCGCGGCGAGGGCCGCGTGGTGGCCGAGGGCACCCCGGACGCGCTGCGCGCCCGGATCGGGGGCGACCACCTGGAGCTCGTCGTCCGCGACGCCGCCGACCTGCCCCGCGCCGCCGCGCTGGTGGCCCGGGCCACCGGCGGGGAGGCCGAGGTCGACGTCGACGCCCGACGCGTGGGCGCCCCGGTGCGCGACCGGATGGCCGCGCTCACCGCGACCGTCACCGCGCTGGCGGCGGAGGGCGTCGAGGCCGAGGACCTCGCGGTCCGGCGCCCGACGCTCGACGAGGTCTTCCTGCAGCTCACGGCGGTGACCCGGTGACGGCGTGGGTGGTGGCCGACACCGGCGCGCTGACCGGGCGCTACCTCACGCACCTGCGGCGCCGGCCCGAGCAGCTCGTGAACGCGATCGGCTTCCCGATCCTCATGCTGCTGATCTTCGTGTTCCTGTTCGGCGGCATGATGGCCGTCCCCGGCGGCGGGGACTACCGGTCGGCGCTGCTGCCGGGTCTGTTCACCCTCACGATGCTGTTCGGGCTCAGCTCGACGATGGTCGCGGTCGTCACCGACGCCCAGCGCGGCATCACCGACCGGTTCCGCTCGATGCCGATGTCGGCGTCGGCGGTGCTGCTGGGCCGGGCCGCGGCCGACATGGTGGTCTCGGCCGTCGCACTCGCGGTGCTGCTGCTCGCCGGGCTCGCCGTCGGCTGGCGGGCGGAGAACGGGATCGGGCCCGCGCTCGCGGCCGTCGGGCTGCTCCTGCTGCTGCGGTTCGCGCTGCTGTGGGTGGGCATCTGGCTGGGGCTGCTGGTCCGCGGCCCGGACGCGGTCACCGCGGTGCAGACCCTGGAGTTCCCGGTCGCGTTCCTGTCCGGGCTGTTCGTCGCCCCGGCCAGCATGCCGGTCGTGGTGTCGGCGGTCGCGGAGTGGAACCCCCTGTCGGCCACCGCGGCGGCGACGCGTGAGCTCTTCGGCAACCCGGGGTGGGGCGGCGACTCGTGGGTGGCGCTGCACCCGCTCCTCGCGGCCGTGCTGTGGCCGCTGCTGATCCTGGCGGTGTTCGTGCCGCTGTCGGTCCGGCGCTTCCGGGAGATGAGCCGGTGACCGAACGGACCGTGCCCCTGCTCCCCTGCCGCGACATCGACGACGTCGCCCCGTTCTACGCCGCGCTCGGCTTCACGCAGACCTACCGGCAGTCCCGGCCCAACCCGTACCTGTGCGTGGTCCGCGGGGGGATTGACCTGCACTTCTTCGCCGTCGACGGGTTCGACCCGGCCGGCTCCATGGGCAGCGCCCTGCTCCTCGTCGACGACACCGGGGCGCTGTTCGACGCTTTCGCCGACGGGCTCCGCACGGCGTTCGGCCGCCTGCCGGTGGCCGGCATCCCGCGGATCACCCGGCCCCGCCGGCGGCAGGGCACGGCCGCGGGCTTCACGGTGGTCGACCCCGGCGGCAACTGGCTGCGGGTCAGCCGCGCCGACGGCGCCGAGCCCGACCCCGACCCCGGGCCCGGCGCCGGCCGGCTCGAGCGGGTGCTGCAGAACGCCGCCCGCCAGGGCGACGCCCGCGGTGACGACGCCGCCGCGCTCGCCGTACTGGATGCGGGGCTGGCCCGCCACCCCGGCGCGACCGACGCCGAGCGCCTGCCGCTGCTGGCCTACCGCGCCGAGCTCCTGGTGCGCACGGGCGACGACGCCGGAGCCGCGGCCGCGCTCGCCGCGGTCGCGGCGCTCGACGTCGACGCCGCGACGAGGGCGCGGTACGCCGACGAACTGGCAGAGCTGGGACGGACGACCGAGGAGGACCGTTGACCGACATCGCGAGGATCGGGGCGCCCGAGTGGATCAAGGGAATGAACGACGGGCTGCTCGCCCAGCAGGAGGCCGGTGAGCTGGAGTTCGAGCTGCCCGTCCTCACCGTGCCGGGCCGGCGCAGCGGGACCCCGCGCCGCACCCCGCTGACCGTGGGCGAGCGCGGCGGGCAGCGGTTCGTCGTCGGCGGCTTCCCCGCGGCCGACTGGATCCGCAACGTCCGGGCCGCGGGCGGGCGGGCCGTGCTGCGCACCGGCGGGGTCGACGAGCCGGTGCAGCTGGTCGAGCTCGACGCCGAGGCCGCCGCGCCGCTGCTGCGGGAGTGGCCGTCGGTGACGCCGCAGGGGGTGGAGATGATGCGCGACGCCGGGGTCGTCACCGACACGACCCCGGACGCGCTGGCCGCAGCGGCCGGGATCTGTCCGGTGTTCCGCGTAGAGAGGGACGCATGACCCGAGAGTTCATCACCGTCACCGGCGCGCGGGAGAACAACCTGCGCGACGTGTCCGTCCGGATCCCCAAGCGCGCGATCACCGCGTTCGTCGGGGTGTCCGGGTCCGGCAAGTCGTCGCTGGTCTTCGACACCATCGCCGCGGAGGCCCAGCGCCAGCTCAACGAGACGTTCTCGGCGTTCGTCCGCGGGTTCCTGCCCAAGCTCGGCCAGCCCGACGCCGACCTGATCGAGAACCTGTCCACGGCGATCGTCGTCGACCAGAAGCGGCTGGGCGGCGGGTCGCGCTCGACGCTGGGCACCGTCACCGACATCAACCCGGCGCTGCGGCTGCTGTTCTCCCGGCGCAGCGTCCCGCACGTGGGGCCGCGCAACGCCTTCGGCTTCAACGACCCGGCCGGCATGTGCCCGACCTGCGGTGGCGTCGGGCGGAAGGTCGCGCTGGACCACGCGGTGATGTTCGACCGGTCGAAGTCGCTCAACGAGGGCGCGATCCTGCACCGCGACTGGGCGGTCGACAGCTGGTACTGGCACGTCCACGCCCAGTCCGGCCGGTTCGACATGGACAAGCCGCTGCGCGACTACACCGACGCCGAGTGGCAGGAGCTGCTGTTCGGGTCGGGCGGGAAGGTCGCCGTCGCGGGGCCGGGGAAAGCGCTCAACCTCGAGTACGTGGGCGTCGAGGCCCGGTTCAACCGCGCCTACATCGACGTCGAGGAGACCTCCAGCCGCAAGAAGGAGGTCATCGCCCGGTACACGACCTCGATCCGCTGCCCCGACTGCGACGGCACCCGGCTGGCGGAGGGGCCGCGGACGGCGACCGTCGCCGGGCACACGCTTCCCTCCCTGTGCTCGCTCGACCTGGTGTCCCTGCACGCGCTGCTGCCGACGCTGCGCGACGACGCCACCGGCCCCGTCGTCGACGAGGCGGTGGCCCGCATCGCCGCGCTGATCGACATGGGGCTGGGCTACCTCACCCTCGACCGCGAGACCTCCACGCTCTCCGGCGGGGAGTCGCAGCGGATCAAGATGGTGCGCCACCTCGGGTCGTCGCTGGTCGACGTCATGTACGTGTTCGACGAGCCGACGATCGGGCTGCACCCGCGCGACGTCGGCCGCATGAACGACCTGCTGCACCGGTTGCGCGACAAGGGCAACACGGTGCTCGTCGTCGAGCACGACACCGACGTGATCACCCGTGCCGACCACGTCGTCGAGCTGGGCCCGCGGGCCGGCACCGAGGGCGGGCGGATCGTCTACGAGGGCGACGTCGCCGGCCTGGAGACCTCCGGGACGCTCACCGGCGAGTTCCTGCACCGGCCCGTCACCGTGCGGGAGGCGCCCCGCACGCCGACCGGGCACCTCGCCGTCACCGGGGCGAAGGTGCACAACCTGAGCGGTTTCGACGTCGACGTGCCGCTCGGCGTGCTCGTGGCCGTCACGGGGGTGGCGGGGTCGGGCAAGTCGACGCTGGTGCGCGAGGTGCTCGTGCCGCAGCACCCGGACACGATCGTCGTCGACCAGTCGGCGGTGGCCACCTCCAGCCGCTCGACGCCGGCCACCTGGACCGGGGTGATGGACCCGATCCGCAAGCTCTACGCCAAGGCCAACGGCGTGAAGCCCGCGCTGTTCAGCTTCAACTCCGAGGGCGCGTGCCCCACCTGCAACGGCATCGGCGCGATCTCCTCGGACCTCGCCTACCTCGACGGCGTGCGCTCCACCTGCACCGACTGCGAGGGCCGCCGCTACACCGACGCCGTGCTCGCCCTGACCGTCGACGGGAGGTCGATCTCCGACGCGCTGGACATGACCGCCGCGCAGGCGCTGGAGTTCTTCGACGCCAAGGAGATCACCAAGCGGCTGGCGTCGGTCGTCGACGTCGGGCTGGGCTACCTCACGCTCGGGCAGCCGCTCTCGACGCTGTCGGGCGGGGAGTGCCAGCGGCTCAAGCTGGCCAACCGGCTGCACGAGAAGGGCACCGTCTTCGTCCTCGACGAGCCGACCACCGGCCTGCACATGTCCGACTGCGGGCACCTGCTCGGGCTGCTCGACCGGCTCGTCGACGGCGGCAGCTCGGTGATCGTCGTCGAGCACAACCTGGACGTCATCGCGCACGCCGACTGGGTCATCGACCTCGGCCCCGACGGCGGGGACGACGGCGGCACGATCGTCTTCGAGGGTCCGCCCTCGGCCCTGCTGAGCGCGCCGGGCTCCTTCACCGGGGAGCACCTCGCGCGGCACGTCGCCCGGCACAGCGGGTGACAGCTCCCGACGCGGTCTTCGTCCCGGCCGACCCGCCGCGGGCCGGGACGCTGCTCCTGTGGGGAGGCGACCGGGACGGGAGCGGGGGCGCCACCGCCGACCTCGCCGCGCCGCCGGACGGGGCCGTGCGCACCACCGCGGTGCGGCGCCTGGGCGTCGGTGAGGCGCTGGCGCTGCTGCTCGCCGCCTCCGACGCCGGCGCCTCGGACTCCGTGCGGTTCTGGGCGGCGACCGCCCGGGCCGCGCTCGGGCTCGTCGCGCGGGGCCGGCTGCTGCCCGGCGTCTCCCCCGCCGGGTGGGACGCCTGGCGGGCCGGACCGCTCGACGCCGCCGACGCCGCGGCGCTGCGGGCCCTGGCGGCGGCGATGCCGGCGCAGGCCCGCGCCGTCCCCGGTGCGGACGGGCTGCTCCCGGCGGCCGCACCGCTGGTCCGGGCGTTCGTCGACGCGGTGGCCGACCACCTCCCGCGCACCGTCTCGCTCGCGGGTCCCTACGCCGGCGCGGTGCCCGTGGCGGTGGGGCACCTGCGGGAGTGGGCGGAGGAGGTCGCGGCCGGGGTCGACGCCGGCGTGCGGATCTCCCTGCGCCTCGACACCCGTGAGTGGATATCGGTGCCGGAGCACCGATATCCACTCACGGGTGGGGTGCGGCTCGTCGTCCAGGTCCACGCCCTCGACGACCCGACGCGCCTGGCCGACCTCGCCGACCTGTGGAGCGGCGCCGCCGTCGGGTTCGGGCCGGACGCCCGGGTCGACGCGCTGCGGGCCGTCCGCCGGGCGGCGCGGTTCTGGGCGCCGCTGGAGCAGCTGCTGACCCGGGCCGTGCCCGACGCGGTCGAGCTCGACGACACCGACCTCGCCGACCTCCTCGACACCGGTAGTGACGCGCTGGCCGCCGCCGGCGTCGCGGTGCACCGGCCGCGCCTCGCCGCGCCGGAGACCCGGGTCGTCGCGGGGGACGCCGGGTCCGGGCCGGCGCGGCTGGGCGAGGACCCGTTCCGCCTCGACTGGGAGGTCGCGCTGGGCGGCCTCCCGCTCACCGTCGAGGAGCGCGACGTGCTGGCCCGCAGCCACCGGCCCGTGGTGCGGCTGCGCGGCGAGTGGGTCCTCGTCGACTCCGCCACCCGCCGCCGCGCCGCGCACCCGGCCGCGCCGGCGGTGCCGGCCGTCGCCGCGCTGGGTGCCGCCCTGACCGGGGAGATCGACGTCGACGGGTCCCGGGTGCCCGTCCGCGCCACCGGGTGGCTCGCCGACCTGCGCGACCGCCTCGCCGCGCCGCCCGAGCCCGACGCCGCGCCCGAGGGGCTCACCGCGACCCTGCGCGACTACCAGCTCCGCGGCGTCGGCTGGCTGCACCGGATGACCTCGCTCGGGCTGGGCGCGTGCCTCGCCGACGACATGGGGCTGGGCAAGACGGTCACGCTCATCGCGCTGCACCTGCACCGGGCTCCGCTGGGCGCCGGGCCGACGCTCGTCGTCTGCCCGGCGTCGCTGCTGGGCACCTGGGAGCGGGAGTTCGCCCGGTTCGCGCCGGGCGTCGCGGTGGCGCGCCACCACGGGCCGGGCCGCGAGCTGGGCGACGCCGAGGTCGTCGTCACGACCTACGCCACGATGCGGCTCGACGCCCCGGCTCTCGCCGCGCACCCGTGGGGGCTCGTCGTCGCCGACGAGGCCCAGCACGTCAAGAACGCCGGGTCGGGCACGGCGCGGGCGCTGCGGACGATCGGGCGGGCGGGGAACGTGCGCGCCGCCCGCGTCGCCCTCACCGGCACCCCGGTCGAGAACGACCTCGACGAGCTGTGGGCGATCCTCGACTGGGCCACACCGGGCCTGCTCGGCACCCGGGCCGGGTTCCGCCGCCGCTGGTCGGGTCCGATCGCCGAGGGCGACACCGACGCCGCGGCCCGCTTCGCCCGCCTGACGTCGGTGTTCCTGCTGCGGCGCCGCAAGTCCGACCCCGGCATCGCCCCGGAGCTGCCGCGCAAGACCGAGACCGACCGGCCCGTCGCGCTCACCCCAGAGCAGGCGGGGCTCTACGCGGCCGTCGTCGACGAGACGATGGCCCGGATCGCCGCCGCCGACGGGATGGCCCGCCGCGGGCTCGTGCTGGGCCTGCTCACCGCGCTCAAGCAGGTGTGCAACCACCCCGCGCAGTACGCGCGCGAGGCCGACCCGGTGCTCGCCGGGCGGTCCGGGAAGCTGGAGCTGCTCGACGAGCTGCTGGACACGATCCTCGCCGAGGGCGGGTCGGTGCTGGTGTTCACGCAGTACGTCGCCATGGCGCGGCTGCTGGAGCGCCATCTCACCGACCGCGGGATCGACCACGCCCTGCTGCACGGCGGCACCCCGGTGGCACGCAGGGAGGAGCTGGTCGACGCGTTCCAGCGCGGGGAGGTCCCGGTCTTCCTGCTCTCGCTGCGTGCCGCCGGCACCGGGCTCACCCTCACCCGCGCCGACCACGTCGTGCACTACGACCGCTGGTGGAACCCGGCCGTCGAGGACCAGGCCACCGACCGCGCCCACCGCATCGGGCAGACGCGCCCGGTGCAGGTGCACCGGCTCGTCACCGAGGGAACGCTGGAGGACCGCATCGCCGACCTGCTGCAGGGCAAGCGCGCCCTGGCCGACGCCGTGCTGACCGGGGGCGAGGCCGGGCTGTCGGAGCTGTCCGACGCCGAGCTGGCCGACCTCGTGGGGCTCGCGTGACGGCCGCCCGCGGGTTCCCGGCCTTCGCCGCCCGCCCGGGACGGCGGGGCCGGTCGTGGTGGGCGCGGGAGTTCGTGGCCGCGCTGGAGGACGCCGCCCTGGACGCCGGGGTGCTGCGGCGCGGGCGCCGGTTCGCCGGTAGCGGCCGCCTGGGCCCGATCACGGTCGCGCCGGGGCGGCTCTCGGCGGTCGCCGACGACCCGGACGACGGCCCGGTCGGCACCGTCGTCCACGTCCCGGTGCTCGACGACGCCGACTGGGAGCGCCTGCGCCGCCAGACCGGCGCCGAGGCCGGTCACCTCGCCGCCCTGCTCGACGGGGAGCTGCCCCGCGCGCTCGTGGCGGCGGCCGGTGCCGCGGGGGTGGCGCTGCTGCCCGGCGTCGGCGACCTGGAGTCCGACTGCGACTGCCCCGACATCGGCGATCCCTGTCCGCACTCGGCGGCGCTGTGCTACCAGGCGTCGTGGCTGCTCGACGCCGACCCGTTCGTCCTGCTCCTGCTCCGCGGCCGCACGGCCGACGAGCTGGTGACCGCCGGGCCGACCACCCCCTCCCCCGCGGAGGAGCTGGACGTTCCGATCGACCCGGCGGAGGCCTACAGCCGCGACCCCGCCGCCCTTCCGGAACCGGCACCACCCCCGACGACCCCGGGCGAACCGGCGGCCTTCCCCCCACCCCCGACGGAGGACGACCTCCGCCCCCTGGCAGCAGCGGCAGCAGCCCGGGCCGCACACCTCCTCCTCCCCTGACCCCTCCCCGCACGTCGGAGCCGGAACGCGGTCATGGAGCCGCGCTCAACCGCGTCCCGGCTCCGACGTGCGGGGGGTGGCGGGAGAGAGGTGGTGACGGAGGAGGCGGGCCGGGAGGCCGGTGATCGTTTCCAGCGGCCCCTTCCTGCCCAGCAGCGTCAGCGCCGCCCCCACCGCCGCCGCGGCCACCAGGTGCCGCAGCAGGGTCGGCACGCCGTCGGTCGGCTCCTGCGCCAGCCACACCACGTGGGCGGTGTAGAGGGTCAGCGGGACCGCCCCGACCGCCGCGGGCAGCCACAGCAGCACCCGCGGGAGGAGCAGGCACAGGCCGATCACGGCCAGGGCGGTGCCGGTGGTGTGGGCGAGGTCGAGCGGCGTGCCCGAGTGCGGGTCGTCGACCGCGAGCCACCACCACGTCGTGGGCGGGGTCGAGCCGTAGTGGCGGGCCGAGGCCTCCGGCACCTGCCCGCCGCCCCGCAGCACCGCCGCCACCACCCGGGCGACGACGGCCAGCGCGGCCCCGCCGGCCAGCAGGAACGCGGCGGTGCGGGGCCGGCGCAGGTCCAGCCGCCCGACCGCCATCCCCGCCAGCAGGTACGCCGTCCACGGCAGCACCGGGTAGTAGCCCGTCAGCGACAGCGTCACCAGCAGCTGCCCCGGGTCGGCGAGCGCGGGCAGCCCGGCCTGCGGGCCCGGCCCGTCCCGCAGGCCCGCGCGGAGCAGGTGGCTCAGCACCGGCCCCGCGACGACCACCACCGCGGCCCCGGCGGCCAGCGCCCCGGCGCGCAGCCGCAGCAGCGGCCCCGCGACGACGAACAGCAGCCCGTAGTAGGCCAGGATCACCGCGACCGGGGGCCGCAGCGCCACCAGCGCCAGCCCCAGCAGCCCCACGAGCAGGCCGCGGACCAGCAGCCCGGCGCCGGCGACGGCGTGCGACCGGGCGTCGACGACGCCGCGGGTCGACAGCGCGACCCCCACCCCGGCGACCACCGCGAACAGCGCGGACGACCGCCCGTCGGCGAGCAGCCCGGTGAGGGTCGGCGCGCCGTCCGGGCCGGTCAGCGGCAGGGTGTGGGTGGCGACCATCCCGGTCAGGGCCACCGCCCGGGCGGCGTCGACGCCGAGCAGGCGCCCGCCGTCGCTCACCGCCGGTTCGTCACCTGCGTGACGGGCCCGTCGGGGGCGGCGTCGACGCTGCGCAGCCAGTTCTCCAGCGCCTCGCGCGCCGTGCGCAGGGGCGGGCGCTGCGCCGGGTCGTTGTGCATCGCGGCGTAGAGCAGCGCGGTGTGCGCGCTGCGCGGGGGCAGCTGCGACAGCGGCGCGCCGGACGCGGCCGCCCGCAGCCCGGACACCGCGTCGGCGTGCGTGCCGCGCGGCGGTTGGCCCGACAGGGCGTAGGAGATGGTGGCGGCGAGCTGCCACGAGTCGGACTGCGGCGTGGCGCGCTGCCCGCCCGCGACCTCGGGGGCCAGGAAGTCGGGCGTGCCGAGCACGAACCCCGCGACCGTCAGCGTGGCGTCGCCGGTGCGCCGGGCGATGCCGAAGTCGATCAGGTGCGCGTACCCCGCGGCGTCGACGATCACGTTGCCGGGCTTGACGTCGCGGTGCATCACCCCGCGCTGGTGGGCGGCGTCGAGCGCCCCCGCGACCGACGCCCACGCCCGGGCGGCGGCGATGTCGTCGAGCAGCCCGCGCGAGCGGACCAGCTCGCCCAGCGGCGTGCCCTCGACGTGCTCCATCACGATGACGAGGCCGTCGAGCTCGGCGAGGCCGGGGTCGCTGCGGGCGTCGACCAGGTCGAAGATCCGGACGCAGTGCGGGTGGCGCACCGAGCGCAGCGCCGTGGCCTCGCGGCGGATGCGCTCCTCGGTCTCGCCGTCGGGGGCGTGCGCGGCCTTGAGCGCGACCGGGTGCCCGAGCTGCGCGTCGTGGGCCAGCCACACCTTGCCGAAGCCGCCCTGCCCCAGCCGCCGGATCATCCGGAACCGGGGCTCGCCGCGCCGCGCACCGGCGGCGGCCGCGCCGAGCACCGCTCCGCCCAGCGCGGCCCCGCCGAGCAGCGGACCCGGCGCCACCAGCGTCGGCGTCGGGCCGACCCCGGGCCGCGGCGGCGACACGAGCGGCTCCGGCGGCCGCGCGGCGAACCGCTCGGCGAGCTTGTTGCGCTCGGCGCCCACGTCCTCCGGCCGCGTCGCGGCCGGCGGCTTCGTGCGGACCGGAGTGCTGCGGACCGGGGTCCGGACGGGCTCGGGCCGCGGCGGGTACGGGTCGGCGCCGCGCGGCGGCCCCTCGGACCGCCGCGCCGCCGCGGCCTCCAGGGAGCGGCGCACCCGCTCGCGCGAGGGCCGCCCGGCCAGCAGCACCAGGAAGATCCCGACGAACGCGCCCGCGACGACCCCGATCCACAGGTGGCCCGACGACCCCGCGGGCGTGGCGGCGGTGAGGAACGGCACCGCGAGCATGGGCAGCCAGAACAGCTTCGCGGGCCACGCCGGGCCGCGCCGCAGCGCGATCCGGGCGTGCACCAGCACCAGCACGACGGCGATCAGCGGCAGGACGGCGAGCACGCCGATCGCGAGGCCGAACGCGGCGGGGTCGGACGGGTCGAAGGCCTGGCGCACCGACAGCCCGGCCAGGTAGTCGCCCTGGGAGTCGAAGACGACGTCGGCGAACGGCACGGGCAGCGGCTCGGCGATCGCGGCCACGTCGGACTCGCGCAGCCCGGAGACCTGCGTGCCCGCCGCCGCGGACCGGACGACGTCGCCGGTGGCGGTGAACACCATCCAGGGCAGCAGCCCCGCCGACACGACGCCGAGCGCGGCGATCCCGACGGCGCGCGCGCCCCCGTAGGAGGAGCCGATCCCCTTGCGCCAGACCGCGAGCACGAACGCGCCCGCGGCGGGCAGCAGCCCGACCAGGACGCCGAGCACGGTGATCGCCCACGCCCACCCGCCGAACACGACGTCGGTGTTCAGCAGTGCGCGCAACCCCGAGAGGAGGCCGGCGACCAGCGCGGTGACCCCGTCCACGCCGTCCTCCCACAGATGCTCGCCGCCCCGACCGCCCCCACTATGGCATCACGCGCGTCAGCGCGTCCGGGGCCGCCCGCAGCGAGGCGAGGTCGGCGAACCCGGCGAGGGCGAGGGTGAGGTCCAGCTCGGCCAGGACGCTGCGCAGGACGTGGCGCACGCCGTCCTCGCCGCCCAGGGCCAGGCCGTAGGCCATCGGGCGGCCCAGCAGCACGGCGTCGGCGCCCAGCGCGAGCGCGACGGCGGCGTCGGAGCCGGTGCGGACGCCCGAGTCGAACAGCACCGGCGCCCGCCCGTCGACGGCGCCGACGATCCCGGGCAGCGCGTCGAGCGCCCCGATCGCGCGGTCGACCTGCCGGCCGCCGTGGTTGGACACGATGATCCCGTCCATGCCGGACTCGAGCGCCTGCAGCGCGTCGTCGACGTGCTGGACGCCCTTGAGCACGATCGGCCCGTCCCAGTGCTCGCGCAGCAGGTCGAGGCGGTCCCAGCGCAGCGCGGTGCCGGTGAACATCGGCACCCAGCGCCCGACGGCGGCCATCAGGTCGTCCTCCGGCGCCGTCGCCAGCCCGGCGCGGAAGGCCGGGTCGGAGAACGGGATGGCCGTGCCGACGCCGCGCAGGAACGGCAGGTAGGCGCCGTCGAGGTCCATCGGGCGCCAGCCCAGCGTCCACGTGTCGAGGGTGACGACGAGCGTGGAGTAGCCGGCGGCGCGGGCGCGGTGCAGCAGGCTGACCGTGACGGCGTCCTCGGTCGGCCAGTACAGCTGGAACCAGCGGGGCCCGTCGCCGGAGGCCTCCGCGACCTCCTCCGTGGCGTAGGACGAGGCCGTCGACAGCACCATCGGCACCCCCACCGAGGCGGCGGCGCGGGCCACCGCGAGCTCGCCGTCGGGGTGCAGGATCGACATGACGCCGACCGGCGCGGTGAGCAGGGGCGCCGGCATCGCGGTGCCCAGGACGGTGGTGGACCAGTCGCGGGACGTGGTGTCGCGCAGCATCCGCGGGACGAACGCGTGCCGGTCGAACGCGGCGCGGTTGGCGCGCATCGTCGTGCCCTGCCCGGCCCCGCCCGCGACGTAGCCGTAGGGCCCGTCGGTCAGGACCGCGCGCGCCGCGGCCTCCAGCTGCGCGGGGTCGGTGGGGAACCGTGGCACCTCGTCGCCGAGGCCGCGCAGGTAGATCTCGGCGGCGTAGGCGGAGAACGGGACCGTCATGTGGGCAACCTACGGTGGCTGTCCAGGCCCGACGGGCGCCGGAATGCGGACGCGCCCGGGCGGCGTTGTCGGTGGCATGGGTCTCACCCGCACCTCCGGACCGCTGTCCCCGCGCGCCCCGCAGAGCGTCAACTACGCGATCGACGGGCCCGCGCACAAGCTGCTGATGCACCCGTTCCCGCGCCGGGTCCGCGCCGAGTTCGCCGGGCGGACCGTGCTCGACACCGTCGCCGGGGTCCTGCTGCACGAGACCGCCCTGCTCCCCCGGCTCTACGTGCCCGAGGCCGACCTCGACACCTCGGCGTTCGTGCCCTCGGAGCTCACCACGCACTGCCCGTTCAAGGGCGACGCGACCTACCGGACGCTGCGCGTGGGCGACCGCGAGGTGCCCGACGCGCTGTGGACCTACCCCGAGCCGGTGCCCGCCGCGCCCTGGCTCGGCGGGTACTCCTCGCTCTACTGGGAGGCCGCCGACGCCTGGTTCGACGAGGACGAGCAGGTCTTCGGCCACCTCACCGACCCGTTCACCCGCGTCGACGTCCGCCCCACGAGCCGGCACGTGCAGGTGTTCGCGGGCGACGAGCTCGTCGCGGAGTCGCACGCCCCGCTGCGCCTGGACGAGACCGGCCTGCCCACCCGCTGGTACCTCGCCCCCGGCGACGTCCGCGCGCGGCTGGAGCGGTCCGACACCCACATGCGCTGCCCGTACAAGGGCGAGTCGAGCTACTGGGACGTCCACCTGGCCGACGGCCGCGTCCTCACCGACGCCGCCTGGGGCTACCCGGACCCGCTGCCGGAGTCGGCGCGCATCGCCGGGCACCACAGCTTCCTGCACGACGACCTGCGCACCGTGGTCGACGGCACGGAGGTCTAGGGGCTACTCGTCGTCCACCAGCAGCGCCTCGAGCGCCGGCAGCGCCGCGGCCAGGGCGCTGCGCTGGGCGCCGTCGAGACGGGCGAGGCGGCGGGCGACCAGCGCCGTGCGGTGGGTGCGCACCTCGTTGAGCTTCGTCGCGCCCAGCTCCGAGAGCGTGATGAGCACCCCGCGGGCGTCCTGCGGGTCCGGGGAGCGCACGACGAGGCCCTGCTCGTCGAGCGCGGAGAGCACGCGGCTCATCGTCGGGGCGGTGACGGCCTCGCGGCGCGCGAGCTCGGAGAGCCGCAGCGGCCCGGACGTCTCCACCGTGACCAGTGCCGAGAGCTGCAGCGGCGGGATGGACTCGCGGCCGTCGATCCGGATGCGGCGGTGCAGCCGGCCCACGGCCAGGCGCAGGTGGGCGGCGAGCTCGGTGAGCTCGCTGTCGCCGTCGAGGGCCTCGTCCTCGTCGAGGAGGGTGGCGTCGATCCGGTCAGAACGGGCGTCCATCGGGGCATCGTGCCAGCTCAGACCTTCCGCAGTCGCACCCCGGTGACGCTGTGGTCGGCGCCCTTGCGCAGCACCAGGCTGGCGCGCCCGCGGGTGGGCAGGATGTTGTGCTCCAGGTTGGGCCCGTTGATCTCCGCCCAGATCGTCTCCGCCCGCGCGACGGCCCCGGCCTCGTCGAGGGCGGCGTAGCGGCGGAAGTAGGACTCGGGGTCGCGGAACGCGGTCTCGCGCAGCCGCAGGAAGCGGTCGACGTACCAGCGGCGGATGTCGTCGGTGGCGGCGTCGACGTAGACGGAGAAGTCGATGAAGTCGCTGACGGCGAGCGCCGCCCGCCCCGGCAGCGACGATGCGGGGGCCAGCACGTTGAGGCCCTCCAGCAGCAGGATGTCGGGCCGGTGCACGGTCAGCTTCTCGCCGCCGACGATGTCGTAGACGAGGTGGGAGTAGACCGGGGCGGTCACCTCGGCGCGCCCCGCCTTGACCTCGGTGACGAACCGCAGCAGCGCGCGCCGGTCGTAGCTCTCCGGGAAGCCCTTGCGCGCCATGAGCCCGCGGCGGTCGAGCTCGGCGTTGGGGTGCAGGAACCCGTCGGTCGTGACGAGCTCCACGCGCGGGTGCTGGGGCCAGCGCGCCAGCAGCAGCTTGAGCAGCCGCGCGGTCGTCGACTTGCCCACCGACACCGAGCCCGCCACCCCGATGACGAACGGCGTGCGGACGCTCTGGGCGCCCAGGAACGTCCGGTAGGCGCGGTAGAGCCGCCCGCCCTCCTGCACGTGCAGGGTCAGCAGGCGCGAGAGCGGGAGGTAGACCTCGCGGACCTCGTCGAGGTCGACCTCGTCGCCGAGGCTGCGCACCGTGTCGAGCTCCACGGCCGTCAACGGCAGCGGCGTCGACTCGCCGAGCTTCGCCCACGAGGCCCGGTCGAAGTCGACGAACGGCGAGGACGTCTCCCGCGCCACGCTGCGTCCGTTCATGACCCGACAACCTAGATCGCGGCGGGCCCCTCGGCAGGCGGGGGTGACGTGCGGCTCACCCGTTGTCGGACCCGCTGGGCAGGATGGACGCATGGAGCTGACCCGGGAGCAGGTGCTCGCCCACCGGCTGCACCGCCACGACCTCGTCGAGCGGGCCGCCTCGCCCGACGCCGTCGCGCTTCTCGACCTCGGCGTGCAGGACACCCCGCCCGGCTCGCTGGCCGCCGCGCTGGCGGCCCGGACCGCGGAGCCGGCCCCCGCCACCGACGACCCGGCCGACGACGACGCCACCGGCGACGGCGTCCTCACCCGCGTCTGGTCGCACCGCGGCGCCCCCCACCTGCACCGCACCGCCGACCTGCCGGCGCTCGCCGCGGCCTGCTGGCCCCGCGACGACGCCGACGCCGCCGCGCGCCTGGGCTGGCAGCGCGCCCGGCTCGCCGAGGCGGGCGGGGCGGCCCGCGCGGCGTTCCGGACCCTCGCCGACGCCGTGCCCCGGGTGCTGCACGGGCCGATGACGAAGGGCGAGCTCAGCGCCGCGCTGACGGCCGTCCTGCCCGCGGAGCTCTCGCCGTACTGCGCCGGGTGCGGGGTGCACCACGTCGGCGAGCAGCTGCTGCGCGTCGCCGGGCTCGCCGGCGGCATCCGGCTGCGCGGGCACCGCCCGCTGCTGCTGGAGCCGATCCCCGGCTGGCCCGGCCCGCCCGCCGACGCCGACGCCGGCACGGCCGCCCTGCAGCGCGGCTACCTGCGCTTCTTCCCACCCGCGTCGGCCGCCGACCTGGCCGCCTTCCTCGGCACGACCCGCACCGCGCTGCGCCCCGACGCTCCCCCGGACCTCGTGCCGGTCACCGTCGACGGCCGGGCCGCGGCCGTCGCGCCGGACGTGCTCGAGCAGATCCGGGCGGCCGAGCCGGCGCCGGTCGTGCGGCTGCTGCCGCCGTCGGACCCCTGGCTGCAGGGCCGCGACCGCGAGGTGGTCGTCCCGGACCCGGCCCTGCGCAAGCGCGTCTGGACGGCGCTGGGCGGGCCCGGCGTCGTGCTGTCCGGCGTCGACGTCGTCGGGCTCTGGCGTGCGAAGCAGCGCGGGAAGCGCCTCGAGGTGGCGGTGGAGGGCGCGGCGCCCGAGGGGGTCGAGGAGGAGGCCCGGCGGCTGGCCGTCGTGCGGGGTGCGGCCGACGTCGCGGTCAGCCGGGTCTAGGGAGCGCGCCTACACTGGCCGCGACCGAGCACCGAGGAGTTCGTCCGTGCGCACCGCACGCCCGGCCGAGCCGGGCTGCACCACCCCACCCACCCGCCGCACGACGGTCGTGCGCCCATGACGGTCCTGCTCTCCGTCCTGGGCCTCGTCGGCGTCGCCGTGCTGACGCTCGGCACGTTCGTCGCCGTCGCGTCGGAGTTCTCGCTGACCGCGCTGGAGCGCAGCCAGGTCGACGCGCACGTCGCCGAGGTCGACGACGCCCGTGCCCGCACCGTCCAGCGCGCCCACCGCGCGCTGTCGTTCCAGCTCTCGGGCAGCCAGCTGCTCATCACCGTCACCACGCTGGTCACCGGCTACATCGCCGAGCCCGCGATCGCGTCGCTGTTCCGGCCCGCGCTCGACGCCGTCGGGCTGCCGGAGACCGCCGCCGCCACCACCGCGACGATCCTGTCGCTGCTGGTCGCGACCACGCTGTCGATGGTGTTCGGCGAGCTCGTCCCGAAGAACCTGGCCATCGCCAACCCGCTGCGCACCGCGCGCAACGTCGTCTGGCTGCAGAGCGGCTTCGCCCACGCCTTCCGCTGGCTGATCACCGCCCTCAACAGCACCGCCAACGCCGTGGTCCGCCGCCTCGGCGTCGAGCCGGCGGAGGAGCTGCGCTCGGCGCGGTCGCCGCGCGAGCTGTCGTCGCTGGTGCGGTCGAGCGCGGAGAGCGGCACCCTCGACGCCGGCACCGCCACCCTGCTCGACCGCTCCCTGCGCTTCACCGACCGCGTCGCGGAGGACCTGATGACCCCGCGCGTGCGGGTGGCGTCGCTCTCGGCCGACGACACCCTCTCCGACCTCGTCGCCCTCGCCCGGCGCACCGGGTTCTCCCGCTTCCCCGTCGACGCCGGCGACCCCGACGTCGTCCTCGGGGTGGTGCACGTCAAGCAGGCCTTCGGTGCCCCCGACCGGCAGGCGCCGGTGCGCGACCTGGTGCAGACCGTGCCCACGGTCCCCGGCTCGCTCGACGGCGACGCGCTGCTCACCTCGCTGCGCGCGTCCGGGCTGCAGATGGCGCTGGTCGTCGACGAGTACGGCGGCACGGCCGGCATCGTCACCCTCGAGGACCTCATCGAGGAGATCGTCGGCGACGTCCACGACGAGCACGACAGCGGCGAGCGCGACCGCGTGCAGTCCCTCGTCGACGGCGGCTGGCTGGTGTCCGGGCTGCTGCGCGCCGACGAGGTCGCCGACGCCACCGGCTTCGAGATGCCCGACGGGCCCTACGAGACGCTCGCCGGCCTGGTCCTGGCCCACCTCGGCCGCCTGCCCGACGTCGGCGACGAGCTCGTCGTCGCCGGGCGCCGGTTCACCGTGACCCGCCGCGACCGCAACCGGGTCGCCGAGCTGCGGATGCACCCGCCGCCGCCCGAGTCGTCCCACCCGCTCCCCGAGGAGGCCACCCGTGGGTAGCGACGTCCTCGCCCTGGTCGCGGCCGTGCTGCTGCTGGCCGGCAACGCGTTCTTCGTCGGCGCGGAGTTCGCGCTGGTCTCCGCCCGGCGCGACCGGTTGGAGTCGATGGCCGACTCGGGCCAGAACGCCGCGGCCGTCGTCCTGCGCGCGCACGCCGACCTGTCCCGGATGCTCGCCGCGTCGCAGCTGGGCATCACGATCTGCTCGCTGCTGCTGGGCCGCCTCGGCGAGCCCGCGGTGGCGCACCTCATCGAGGTCCCGCTCGCGTTCGTCGGGCTGCCCGAGGCGGTGCTGCACCCGATCGCGTTCGCGGTGTCGCTGGCCGTCGTCGTCGTCGCGCACATGGTGCTCGGCGAGATGGTCCCGAAGAACATCGCGATCGCCGGGCCCGAGGCCGCTGCGCTGGTGCTGGTGCCGCCGTTCCTGGTGTTCACGACCGCGGCGCGCCCGCTCATCGCGTTCTTCAACTTCCTCGCCAACGGCGTCCTGCGCCTGGTCGGGGTCGAGCCGCGCGACGAGCTGGAGGCCGCCTTCACCTCCGGCGAGCTGGCCGACCTGATCACCGAGTCGCGCCGCGAGGGCCTGCTCGACGACGCCGAGACCAGTCGCCTCACCCGCACGCTGCGCTCGGCCCAGGCCACCGTGGCCGACGTCGTCATCGCCACCGGCGACCTCGTCACGCTGGGCCCGCGCCCGGTCGTCGGCGACGTCGCCCGCGAGGTGGCGCGCACCGGGTTCTCCCGGTTCCCGCTCCGCGCCGCCGACGGCCGGCTGACCGGGTACCTGCACGTCAAGGACATCCTCGACCTCGCCGACGACGAGGACGCCGCCGTGCCCCCCGCCCGGATCCGGGCGCTGCCCGAGGTGCCGGTCGGGGCGCGGCTGGACGAGGCGCTGGCCGTGCTCCGGCGCCACCGCGCCCACCTGGGCCGGGCGGTCGGGCCGGGCGGCGCCACGGCGGGCCTGGTGACGATGGAGGACCTCATCGAGCGGTACGTGGGCGACGTCCGCGACGCCACCCACGCCCGGTCGCCCGCGCCCGGCGGCACCCGGCCCGCCGGGTAGCGTCGGGCCCGTGCGGGTGCTGGACGAGCCGACGTGGCGCGGGCTGGCCGCCGCGCACCGGGCCCGGGTCGGCACGTGGACCGACCCGCACCGCGAGCGGCGCCGCCGGGGCGAGGCGCACCCCGTCCTGGACTTCCTGTTCACCTACTACTCGCTGCGCCCCGCGCGGCTCGAGCAGTGGGACCCCGGTCTCGGGGTGGCGCTGCGCGGCGGCGACGAGCGTCCCGGCTGGGTCCGCGACGGCGACGCCGTGCACCTCGACGCGTCGGCACTGCCGGAGCGGCTGCGGGGCACCGCGGAGTTCGTCCGCGCCCTGCTCGACGCCACCGCCTCCCGGCCCGCCCGCCTGGGCTGCTTCGGCCTGCACGAGTGGGCGATGGTCTACCGCACCGACGCGCCCCGCCACGGCGCCGTGCCGCTGCGGCTCGGGTCCGCGGGCACCGACGCGGTGGTCGAGTCGCTGCCCGTGCACTGCACCCACCACGACGCCTTCCGGTTCTTCACCGACGCCGCCCGCCCCCGCAACGCCCTGACCCCGACCCGCGAGGACCAGGTCGCGAACGAGCAGCCCGGCTGCCTGCACGCGACGATGGACCTCTACAAGTGGGCCTACAAGCTCTCCCCCGCCACCCCGTCGGACCTGCTGGCCGACTGCTTCGCGCTCGCCGTCGACGTGCGCGTGCTCGACATGCGGGCGAGCCCGTACGACCTCGCCGACCTCGGCTACCCGCCGGTCCGCATCGAGACCCCGGCCGGCCGTGCCGAGTACGCGCGCGCCCAGGCCGGGTTCGCCGAGCGGGCCGCTCCCCTGCGTCGGCGGCTGGTCGCCGTGTGCGACGCCGTGACCGGCTGATCCTCCGGCGGGCCCGGCGGCTGCTGACAGCGCGGTGCAGCACGGTGCCAGGGGCGTGACAGCGCGTCTCCCGATGCTCGGTGGCGTCACCGCACCGACCGGCCGAGGAGCCCGCCATGTCCGCCACCCTGTCCGCACCGACCCCCACCCGCGTCGTCCGCACCCTCGACGACGTGCCCGCGCTGGGCACGCTGCTCGGCGTCTGGGCCCACCCCGACGACGAGGTCTACCTCTCCGGGGGCCTGCTCGCCGCCGCGGCCGCCGCGGGACGGCGGGTCGTCGTCGTCACCGCGACCCGCGGCGAGCACGGCACCGACGACCCGGAGCGCCTGCCGCCCGCGGTGCTGGCCCGGATCCGGGAGCGGGAGGTCCTGCGGTCGCTGGGGGCCCTGCACCCCGCCGTGGAGCACCGGTTCCTGGGGCAGGCGGGGGGCGTCTGCCACCTCGACGGGTCGCTGCGCCCGACCCCGCCCGTGGGTGCCGTCGAGGAGCTCGCCGCGATCGTCGACGAGGTCCGGCCGGACACCGTGCTGACCTTCGGGCCCGACGGGCTCACCGGTCACGGCGACCACCGCGCCGTGTCGGCCTGGACCGACCGGGCGCTGCGGCTGGCGTCCGCCGCGCCCCGGGTGCTGCACGCCGTCGTCACCGGCCCGTGGGTCGAGGCGTTCGGCGAGTTCGTGACGTCGATGGACGACAGCGACGACGCCATCCGCCCGTGCCCCGCCGAGCTGCTCGCCGTCGACCTCGACCTGACCGGCGCGGCGCTCGACCGCAAGGTCGCGGCGCTGCGCGCCCAGGAGAGCCAGACGGCCGGGGTAGAAGCCGCGGTGGGCGGCGACCGCTACCGGGCCGCGGTCGCCGGGGAGTACTTCCGCGCGGCGGGTGCGGGGTGAGCGCGGGAGCGCCCACGTCGGGCCGGGTCGCGCGGGCCGCCCTGCTCGGCGCGACGGTCGCGGCCGGCACGGTCGCGCTGGGCCTGGTCACGGGGACCGGCCCGCTCCTCGGCCCGATGGCCGCGGCCCACGGGGTCGGCACGGGCGCCGTGTCGCTCGCCCTGTCGGCGACGCTGTGCGCGGCGCTGGGCCTCGGGGTCGTCACCGGGCCGCTCGCCCGGCGGCTCGGCGCCCGCGCCCTGGTGGGCACCGGCGCGCTGCTGGTGCCCACCGGCCTGTTCGCCGCGGCGGCCGCCGACCGGTTCGCGCCCGCCGCGGCGGCGCTGGTGGCCGGGGTCGGCGTCGGGGCGGGGTGCGTCGTGGTGCCGATGGCGGCCGCGACCGGGGCGGCGTTCGCGCACGGTCGCGGGACGGCGCTGGTCGTGGCCACCGCCGGCGGCGGCCTCGGCACCGTCGTGACGCCGCCGGTGCTGGCCGCGCTGCTGCCCGTGCTCGGGCTGCCCGGGACGCTGCGGGCGGCGGGGCTCGTGAGCGCCGGGGTCCTCGTCGCGTGCGTCCCCGCGTGCCCGGGGCGACCCCGGCCGGCCGGCCGACGGACGCCCGCTGCCGGACGGCCGTCGGCCGGTCCCGGCTGGCGGCTCCTGGCCGCGGCCACCGTCGGCCTGACCGCCGCGATGTTCGTGCCGTTCACCCACCTGCCCGGCTACGCCGCCGCCCACGGGACGGACCCCGCGGGCGGGGCCGCCCTGGTGGCGCTGGCCGGCGCCGCGAGCCTGACCGGGCGCCTGCTGGCGGTGCCGGCGCAGGCGCGCTGGGGCGCCTGGGCCGTGCACCGCGCCGGCGCGGCGGTGTTCTGCGGGGCGTTCGCCCTCTGGGCGACGGCCGCGGGCCCCACCGGCCTCACCGCGTTCGCCGTGGTGTTCGGGCTCGGGCACGGCGCCTACCTGGGCGTCGCGGCCGCGGTGGTGCTCCAGCTCCACGGCACCGACGCGCTGGCCCTGCGGATCGGGTCGCTGCACGCCGCGACGGCCGTCGGCGGGCTCGTCGGGCCGGCGGCCGCGGGCGTGGCGGCGGACCTCACCGGCAGCCCGTCCGCCGCGGTCGCCGTCGGCGCCGCGCTGGGAGTCGCGGGCTGCGCCGTGCTGGCGGCGGTCCGGCCCACCGCGGTGACCGGGCGCCCGGCGGGCAGCGCAGGCGCTGCTCAGCCTCCGAGGTGCCGGTCGATCGCCTGACGGGCCAGGTCGAGGACGGCCCGGCGCCCGAGCACCGGGCCCGCCGACGTCGGCCCGGTCCCGACGGCGGGCGCGTCCGGGGCCCGGTCGGCCGCGGCCTCCAGCATGTCCGCCGTGCCGCCGTCCCCGAGCCGGCGCAGCAGCCCGGCCAGGTTGCGCAGGGTCGTCCACTGGTGGGTCCAGTTGCCCGTGCGGTCGAAGTAGTCGACGACCTCCCGGTAGCCGCCCAGTGCCTCGCGCACCCGCCCGGCGGACGCCCGGACCGTCAGCAGGCCCACCGTCGCCACGCCGACGAGGAAGGTGGCGCCCGCGGTGCGGGCGAGGTCGACGGCGTCGAGGTAGTGCGCCTCGGCCGCAGCCGCGTCCCCCGCCGCGCTGTCGATCTCCGCGGTGACGTAGGCGTTCCACGCGCGCACCGTGGGTGATCCGGCTCCGGCCGCGGCCTCCGCGACGAGGGCCCGCGCGGTCTCCCGATCGCCCCCGTAGGCCGTGGCGAGCGCGGCGATCCCGAGGGCCTCCCCCAGCCCCTCGGCCGCCGCGGCGAGAGCGTGCTCGGCGGCGTCGGCGAACGCCCCCCGGGCCAGGTCGACGACCGACAGCGGCCCCAGGCAGTACGCGGTGCCGGCGCCCCCGGCCGCGGACGCGAGGCCCTCGCGGGCCCACCGCTCCGCGCGCGCGAGGTCGCCCCGCTGGTAGGCGGCCTCGGCCGCCGTGCCCAGCACCGCGGCCCGCGCCTGGCGTCCGACGAGCCGCGGATCCGCGGCCAGCTCCTCGGCCCACCCGCGGATCTCGGTGAGGTCGCGGTACCCGACCGCGGGGAAGAGCCCGGCCACGATCACGGCGGCGGCGTCGGGGTCCTCCCGTGCGGCCTGCCACGCGGCCCGCAGGTTCGCCACCTCCCGGCGCAGCACCGCGTCCGCGACGGGCTCGTCCTCGGTGACGGCCGTCGCGGCGAACCAGGTCGCGAGCGCGGCGGCCCACCGCACCAGGCGCGCGGCCGCGTCCCCGGCCTCGCCCCCTGCGGCCAGCCGGTCCCGGCCGTACGCGCGCAGCGTCTCCAGGAGCCGGTAGCGGGTGCGGCCGGTGAAGTCGGCCTCGACCACGGAGGCGTCCACCAGCCGCGCCAGGAGGCTCCCCGGGTCGGTACCCGGCGCCAGGTCGGCCGCGAGCCGCTCGGCGTCGGCGAGGTCGACGCCGTCGGCGAACACGGACAGGTAGCGGAACAGCCGCTGCTCGTCGCCGCTGAGCAGCTGGTAGGACCACTCGACGGTCGCGCGCAGCGTGCGGTGGCGGTCGTCGGGGCGCCGCCCGCCGCCCAGCAGGTCGAGCGAGCGGTCGAGGCGGTCGCGCAGGTCGACGAGGGAGAAGGTCGACAGGCGGCCCGCGGCGAGCTCGATGGCCAGGGGCATCCCGTCGAGCCCGCGCACGATCTCGGCGATCACCTCCAGCTCGGCCGCGGTCGGGGCGGGACCGGTCCGGACGCGCTCGGCGCGGTCGAGGAACGCCGTGACGGCCGGGGCGTTGCGGGGGTCCTGGTCGCGTCCGGGCAGCCCGAGCGGGGCCAGCCGGGAGACGTGCTCGGCCGCGGTCCCGAGGGGTTCGCGGCTGGTCGCGAGCACCGACAGGCCCGGGCACGCCGAGAGCACGGCCTCGACGGTGTCGCGCGCGGCGTCGAGGAGGTGCTCGCAGTTGTCGACCACCAGCAGGCCGCGGCGGTCGCCCAGCACCGCGAGGCACGCGGCGAGGACGTCGCCGTGCACGACGTGCAGCCCCAGCGCCGACGCCAGCGCGTGCGGGACCGCCGCGGGATCGGTCACCGGGGCGAGGAGCAGCACGGGCGCCTGCCCGCTCCCCCGCGCGACCTCGGCGGCGACCCTCGTCTTGCCGACCCCGCCCGGCCCCACCAGCGTCACCAGGCGCTCGGAGGACAGCAGGCGGTGCAGCGCCGCGACCGTCGCCTCCCGCCCGACCAGGCGGGTCGTGGGCCCGGCGGGCGACGGGGCGGGGGCGGGCGCCGGGCCCGCGGCGCCCCCGGCGATCCTGCGCTCGAGCTCGCCCAGCGCCGGTGACGGGTCGAGCCCGGTCTCCTCGGCCAGCCGGTGGCGGTGGTCCCGGCCGGTGCGCAGCGCCTCCGCCGTCCGGCCGGTGGCGGCGAGCACCCGCATCAGCAACAGCGCCGCGGGCTCCCGCAGCGGGTCCGCGGCCAGCGCGGCCGCGGCGAGGTCCTGCGCCTCGGCGGCCCGCCCCGCGTCGACGGCGGCGGCGACCAGCGCGTCGGTGACGTCGCGGTGCAGCCGCGCGTACTCCTGCGCCGCGGCGGCGAGCGGCGCCACGTCGGTCAGGTCGGCGAGCACCGGGCCGCGCCACAGCGCGTGCGCCTCGCGCAGCAGCCCGAGCGCCGCCGCCGGGTCCCCGGCCCCGGCGCCCCGTGCGCTCGTGAGCAGGGCCCGCGCCCGCGCCACGTCGAGCTCGTCGTCGCGGAGCTCGAGCCGGTAGCCCTCGCGCCGGGTCTGCAGCCGGTCCGCCGCCGCGCCCAGGTGCCCGCGCAGCCGGGACACGTGCGTGTGCAGGGCCTGGCGTCCCGACTCGGGCACCTCCGACGGCCACAGCGCGTCGACGAGGTGCTCGACGGTCACGGTCCGCCCCGGCTGCAGGGCGAGCAGGGCCAGCACCGCGCGCCGCTTCGGGCCGGGCACCTCCCGGCCGGTCCCGTCGACGAACAGGTGCAACGGGCCCAGCAGACCGACCCGGACCGCCGGCCCCTCCGTCATCGCACCTCCGCCGCCCCGTGTCCGACGACCAGCATGGCCGCCCGGCCGCCCCGGGGACAGCCCGCCGTGCCAGCCGGGTGCCAGCAGGGCGACAGCCGGAGGCAGAGCGGTGACAGCGCCGGCGCCGAACCTCGGTCCCGACGCGGCACGAGGCCGCGGTGGACAGGAGACGACGATGGACCACGACAAGGTGATGGCGTTCCTCGGGCAGTTCGTGACCGACATGGGGGCGACCGGTTCCGCGGGGGCGGTGGCGGTCGGCAACCGCCTCGGGCTCTACCGCTCGCTGGCCGAGGGGCCGGCGACCCCGGAGGCGTTCGCCGCGCGCACCGGCTGCGACCGGCGCTACCTGACGGAGTGGCTGCGCGGCCAGGCCGCGGGCGGGTACGTCACCTACGACCCGGCGACCGCGGAGTTCTCGCTCACCGAGGAGCAGGCGTTCTGCCTGGCCGACCCGAACGGCCCCGACGTGTCGGCGGCCTTCGTCGCCGCCCTGGGCTACCTGCGCGCGGAGCCCCGGATCACCGAGGCGTTCCGCACCGGCGCCGGGATCGGCTGGCACGAGCACCACGAGGACGTCTTCGTCGGGTGCGACGCGTTCTACCGGCCGGGCTACGTCGCCGAGCTGGTGCCGAGCTGGATCCCGGCGCTCGACGGGGTGGACGCGAAGCTCGCCGCGGGCGGGCGGGTGGCCGACGTCGGCTGCGGCCTCGGCTCGACGGCCGTGCTCATCGCCCAGGCCTACCCGCAGGCGACGGTGACCGGCTCGGACTACCACGGCGCGTCGATCGAGCTCGCCCGGAAGAAGGCCGCGGACGCCGGGGTCGGGGACCGCGTCGGGTTCGAGGTCGCGACCGCGCAGCAGTTCGGCGGCACGGGCTACGACCTCGTGACGATGTTCGACGCCCTGCACGACCTCGGCGACCCCGTCGGGGCCGCCCGCCGCGTCCGCGAGGCGCTCGCCCCGGACGGCACGTGGCTGCTGGTGGAGCCCTACGCCGGCGACGCCGTCGAGGACACCTTCACCCCCGTCGGGCGCCTCTACTACGCCGGCTCGACGTTCCTGTGCGTCCCCAACGGGCTCTCCCAGGACGGCGGCTACGCGCTGGGCGCGCAGGCCGGCGAGGCCGCCATCCGCCGCGTGGTCGAGGAGGCGGGCTTCACGCGCTTCCGCCGGGCGGCGCAGTCCGCCTTCAACCTCGTCTACGAGATCCGGCCGTAGCGCCACCGGGTGGCGGGGCCCCTCCCGGGCCCCGCCACTCCCCTCCGCCCGTCCCGACCTCGAGGAGAACCGCCATGACGAACCCCGCCCGCCACGACCCGACCGCACCTCCCCACCGCCACGGCCCGCGCTGCTACTGGGACCACCGCGGCCCCGGCTGGCGCTGCGGCGCCGGTCGGGCCCCACGTTCGGCGTCCGGGCTGGCGGAGTCCGCCCGTCATCGTTTCAACGACGGTTCGAAGGCGTCAATGTTTCGTTGACCGAAGAGGAGAGGGGGGCGTCGCAGTGGGAAGGGAGGCCGCTGCGGTGTCCGGTGCGTCAACGCATCATTGACTGTTGTGGCGAGAGGGCCCTCCCCCGCAGACCGCGGAGGAGGGCCCGACGAGCTAGGAGTACGCCTCCACCGGCGGGCACGAGCAGACCAGGTTGCGGTCGCCGTGCGCCCCGTCGATCCGCCGGACCGGGGGCCACACCTTGCGGTCGTGGACGCCCGGGGTCGCACCGGTCGGGTAGGCGGCGAGCTCGCGCGGGTAGGGGTGGTCCCACTTGTCGACCAGGCACGCGGCGGTGTGCGGGGCGCCGCGCAGCGGGTTGTCCTCCACCGGCCACTCCCCCGCCGCGACGCGGGCGATCTCGGCCCGGATGCCGATCATCGCGTCGACGAACCGGTCGATCTCGGCGAGGTCCTCGCTCTCGGTGGGCTCCACCATCAGCGTGCCGGCCACCGGGAACGACATGGTCGGGGCGTGCAGGCCGTAGTCGGCGAGCCGCTTGGCCACGTCGTCGACCGTGACGCCCGTGTCCTTGGTGATCCCCCGCAGGTCGAGGATGCACTCGTGGGCGACCTGCCCGTCGGCGCCCGCGTACAGCACCGGGTAGTGCTCCCCCAGCCGCGCGGCGACGTAGTTGGCCGCGGCCACGGCGGTGAGGGTCGCGCGGCGCAGGCCGTCGATGCCCATCAGGCGCACGTAGGCCCACGAGATCGGCAGGACGCCGGGGCTGCCGTGGTGCGCGGCCGACACCGGGCCGACGATCCCGCGGCCCGGCAGGAACGGCGCCAGGTGCTCGGCCACGGCCACCGGGCCGACGCCCGGGCCGCCGCCGCCGTGCGGGATGCAGAATGTCTTGTGCAGGTTGAGGTGGCTGACGTCGCCGCCGAACGCGCCGGGCCGGGCCACCCCGACCAGCGCGTTGAGGTTGGCGCCGTCGACGTAGACCTGGCCGCCGGCCTCGTGCACGGCGTCGCAGACGTCGCGGACCGCGGCCTCGTACACCCCGTGCGTCGACGGGTAGGTGATCATCAGCGCGGCCAGGGCGTCGCGGTGCTCGGCGATCTTCGCGCGCAGGTCGTCGAGGTCGACGTCGCCGGTGGGCGCGGTGGCCACGACGACCACCCGCATCCCCGCCATCACGGCCGACGCCGCGTTGGTGCCGTGCGCGCTGGCCGGGATGAGGCAGACGTCGCGGTGGTCGTCGCCGCGGGAGCGGTGGTAGGCCGCGATCGCGAGCAGGCCCGCGAACTCGCCCTGGCTGCCCGCGTTGGGCTGCAGCGACACCGCGGCGTACCCGGTGAGCTCGGCGAGCCAGCGCTCCAGGTCGGCGATCAGCTCGAGGGTGCCCTCGGCGTCGGCGGCGGGCGCGAACGGGTGCAGGTCGGCGAAGCCGGGCCAGGTGATCGGCTCCATCTCCGCGGTCGCGTTGAGCTTCATGGTGCAGGAGCCCAGCGGGATCATCGTGCGGTCCAGCGCGAGGTCGGCGTCGGCGAGGCGGCGCAGCCAGCGCATGAGCGAGGTCTCGCTGCGGTGGGAGTGGAACACCGGGTGCGTGAGGTACTCGCTGGTCCGGGCCAGATCGGTGGGCAGGGCGTCGGCGGTCGTGGGATCGAGGTCGGCCACCGAGGCGGTGACGCCGAACGCGGCCCACACCGTCTCCAGGTGCGCGCGGGTCGTCAGCTCCGAGGTGGCGACGCCGAGCGTGTCGGCGTCGACCCGGCGCAGCGCGACGCCGGCCTCGTGCGCGGCGGTCGCGACCGCGTCGGCGCGGCCCGGCACGCGGGCGGTGACGGTGTCGAAGAACGCGTCGTGGACGACCTCGACGCCGCCCGCACGCAGCCCGGCGGCCAGCACCGCGGCCATCCGGTGCGTGCGCTGCGCGATGCGGCGCAGCCCGTCGGGGCCGTGGTAGACGGCGTAGCAGGCCGCGACGACGGCGAGGAGCACCTGCGCGGTGCAGATGTTGGACGTCGCCTTCTCGCGGCGGATGTGCTGCTCGCGGGTCTGCAGCGCCAGGCGCAGCGCGGGGTTGCCGTCGGCGTCGCGCGACATCCCGACGAGCCGGCCCGGGAGCTGGCGCGCCAGCTTCTGCCCGACCGACAGGAACGCCGCGTGCGGGCCGCCGTAGGCCATCGGGACGCCGAAGCGCTGCGTGGTGCCGACGACCGCGTCGGCACCGAGCTCGCCGGGCGGGGTGAGCAGGGTGAGGGCGAGCAGGTCGGAGGCCACGGCCACCAATGCTCCGCGCTCGTGCGCCGCGGCGATCAGGGCGGACGGGTCGCGCACCGCGCCGGAGGCGCCCGGGTAGGCCAGCAGCACCCCGAACGCGTCGCCCTCGGGGAGGCCGCCGGTGAGGTCGGCGACGACGAGGTCGATCCCCAGCGGCTCGGCCCGGGTGCGCAGGACGTCGACGGTCTGCGGGAGCGTGTCGGCGTCGACGACGAACCGGGCCGACGGCGCCTTGCCCGCCCGGCGCAGCAGCGTCATCGCCTCGGCGGCGGCGGTGGCCTCGTCGAGCAGCGACGCGCCCGCGACCGGCAGCCCGGTGAGGTCGGCGACGGCGGTCTGGAACGTCAGCAGCGCCTCGAGCCTGCCCTGGCTGATCTCGGGCTGGTAGGGCGTGTAGGCCGTGTACCAGGACGGGTTCTCCAGCACGTGGCGGCGGATCACCGGCGGCGTGATCGTGCCGGAGTAGCCCAGGCCGATCATCGGGACGGTCACGGTGTTGCGCGCGGCCAGCGCCCGCAGCTCGGCGAGCACCTCGGTCTCCGACCCGGCCGGGGGCAGCGTGGAGGGCACCGGCCCGGTGTCGCGGATCGAGTCGGGCACCGCGCGGGCGGCGAGCTCGTCGAGCGAGCCGACGCCGACGGCGGCCAGCATCGCGTCGAGCTCGGACGGGCGGGGGCCGATGTGCCGGTCGGCGAACGGGACGCCGCTCTCCAGCTCGGCCAGGCTCGGCTGCGTGGGGCGGTCAGTGCTCACGTGCGGACCTCCGGGGCGGGGCGGGCGGGACAGGACGGAACCGTCCTCCCCCTCTGTCACCACCCGAAGGCACCTGAGAGATTCACCGGCGGCGCTCGTCGTGAGCGCCGGGCTTTCCCCGTCGGTGGACCGCCCGTGGGGGCGCGGTCGCTTTCCAGAGGCGTCTCACCGGCGCGGTCCTGGGTGCCTGAGAGGTTCCGGGGAGGAGTTGCTCCTTCGGCGTCCGGCTCGGCGACCGGACTCTCCCGCGCTGGTTCGGCGACTGCCCCGCCCACTGTAGGGGACCTGCGGCCCGATCGCCGTACTCCTACGGACGCGACGACGGTCACCAGCCCGGCAGGATTCCCGCCATGACCTCGACCCCGCCGCCCGTCTCGCCCACGACCGCCGCCTTCCACGTCCAGGCGGTCCTGTCCTTCGCGGTCTCGCTGTCCGCTGTCGCCGTCGCGGTGGTCTTCCTGGCGGCCGACGGCTGGGTCCGGGCGTTCCTCGGCCTCGGCATCCTCTACGTCACGACGTCGGCGTTCACGCTCGCCAAGACGATCCGCGACCGCCAGGACGTCAGCACGGTCGTGACGCGCGTCGACCAGGCGCGCATGGACAAGCTGCTCGTGGAGCACGACCCGTTCGCGGTGCGCTGACCCCGCGAGGGTGCCGTCAGGAGGATCCGTTCAGGAGATGGCGCGGCGCGAGCGCCGGCGGGACAGCTCGTCCTCGGGCGTCTCGTCGACGCTGCCGCCGTCGGCGCGCTCGACCGGGAAGTCCTTGATGGAGCCGCTGATCTCGCGCATGGCCCCGGAGACCGCGATGCCGAAGACGCCCTGACCGCCCTGGAGCAGGTCGACGACCTCCTCGGGCGAGCTGCACTCGTAGACCGTGGTGCCGTCGGAGAACAGCGTGATGCCCGCCAGGTCGCGGATGCCGCGGCGGCGCAGGTGCTCCACGGCGACGCGGATGTTCTGCAGCGACACCCCGGCGTCGAGCAGGCGCTTGACGACCTTGAGGACCAGCACGTCCTTGAACGAGTACAGCCGCTGCGAGCCGGAACCGGCCGCGCCGCGGATCGAGGGCATGACCAGCCCGGTGCGCGCCCAGTAGTCCAGCTGCCGGTACGTGATGCCGACCACCTGGCACGCGGTGGGGCCGCGGAACCCGACGAGCTGGTCGGGCAGGCCGTCGAGGCCCGCTCCCAGCAGTGGGTCCGGGAAGAGCTCACCCTGCTCCGGGTCGACCGACGGTGGGTTGTCCACCGAGCTCCCTCCCGCCGGGGTCCCCGAGCGGGACCCGATCTCGGAGCTGACCGTAAGCGGGACGACGCTCCGGGTCAACGCGGCGCGCCGGGCCGCATCACCCGACCACGGGCGCGTCGGACAGCACGGTACCGGACCGGACCAACGCCGGCATCCCGGAGCGGGGCCGGCCGCACCTCAGGGCTGGGCGCCCCGGAAGTCCTCGGGCGAGATGGAGTCGAGGAACTCGCGGAACTTCTCGACCTCGTCCTCCTGCTCGTCGGGGATCACGAGGCCCGCCTCGGCGAGCACGCTCTCCTCGGCGTGGATCGGCACACCGATCCGCAGGGCCAGCGCCACCGAGTCGCTCGGCCGCGCGGACACCGTGATGCCGCCGTCGAAGATCAGCTCGGCGTAGAACGTGCCCTCCTGCAGGTCCGTGATCCGCACCTGCTCGAGCCTGCGCCCGAGCGAGGAGATCACGTCCTTGAGGAGGTCGTGGGTCAACGGCCTGGCCGGCTTGACCCCCTGCTGCTCGAGGGCGATGGCCGTGGCCTCCACCGAGCCGATCCAGATCGGCAGGTAGCGGTCTCCGCTCGTCTCCCGCAACAGGAGGATGGGTTGGTTCGCCGGGAGTTCGACACGGACTCCCACGACGCGCATCTCACTCATGCGCAATCCTCCTCCTGGGTCGTGCTGCGGTGTCGGGGCTCTCCGGTCCTGCGACCGGGCACCCCGTGTCCGACACCCGCGACGCTACACGGGCGGCCCGTCCCGCGCCCGCCTCCGGACGGGCGGCGAGCCGCGTCGGACGCGTCACTCCCCGGGCTGCGCCGGTCCGGTCAGGAAGACGAGGCGGAACTTGCCGATCTGGACCTCGTCCCCGTTGGCGAGCACGGCGGTGTCCACCGGCTCCCGGTTGACGTAGGTGCCGTTGAGGCTGCCCACGTCGACGACCACGAACTCGCCCGCGTCGCGGCGGAACTCCGCGTGGCGCCGGGAGACGGTGACGTCGTCGAGGAAGATGTCGCTGTCCGGGTGCCGGCCCGCGCTCGTGGAGACGCGGTCGAGCAGGAACCGGGAGCCGGCGTTCGGGCCGCGCTTGACGACCAGGAGGGCGGCTCCCGCGGGGAGCGCGTCGACACCGGAGACCGGCTGGTCCTGGGCAGGCGGCTCGGCGTCGGCGAGGAAGTCGGCGCGGAAGACCGAGGTGGTCTCCGGGGCGCGCTCCGGCGGTACGCCTGGCCCGTCGTTCGTGGTCACGTCGGGGTCTCCTCCTGCGGTGGTGGGGCGGTGGATGGTGGGCTGGAACCTACCGTGCCGGGTGGGCACGCGAGGGGTCAGGCGCCCGTCAGCTCGGCGTAGGCCCCGGCGTCGAGGAGGGCGTCCAGACCGCCGTCGGTGACGCGCAGCTCGAGCATCCACCCGGCCTCGTACGGCCCGGTGTTCACGAGCTCCGGGTTGTCGGCGAGGGCGTCGTTGACGGACACGACCTCCCCGGCCAGCGGCGAGTAGATGTCGGAGACCGACTTGGTGGACTCGACCTCGCCGATCGACGCCCCGGCGGCCACGGAGGCGCCGACGTCGGGCAGCTGGACGAAGACGACGTCCCCGAGCTGGTTCTGCGCGTGGTCGGTGATGCCGATGCGGACGACGCCGTCGCCCAGATCGCGCACCCACTCGTGCGCCTCGGTGTACCGCAGGTCGTCGGGAATCACGCGGGGAGCTTAGTAGGGGACGGAAGGGCCGACGGAGGAGGCCCGGGGCGGGTGGGACTAGTCGGGGGACGGAAGCACCGACGGAGGAGGCCCGGGGTGGGGCAGACGAGTACGCAGCGCCAGGACGAACTGGGCGAGGTACAGCGCGCCGGACCAGAGGTAGAGCGCGGTGCCCCAGACGGTGAACGCGAGGCCCAGCGGGAGCGCGACCGCGCCCAGCGCGCCGTCGGTCTGCCCGAGCAGCAGCAGGGGGAAGGCGTAGAGGAGCAGGAACGTGGCCGCCTTGCCCAGGTAGGTCACGACGAACGGCCCGTACCCGCGCCCGCGCAGCACCAGCACGCAGACGGCGAGCACGAGGTCGCGGGCCACCAGCAGCCCGACGAACCACCACGGCACGATCCCCCGCGCCCCCAGGCCCACCAGCGCGGCGAGGATGTAGAGGCGGTCGACGGCCGGGTCGAGCAGTGCGCCCAGGCGCGAGTACTGGCCCAGCAGCCGGGCGAGCTTCCCGTCGAGCCAGTCGGTGAACCCGCCGACGGCGAGCACGAGGACCGCCCAGCCGTCGCCCCAGCCCGGGGTGCCGTCGGCGCCCGGGGACAGCAGCAGCCACAGGAACAGCGGCACGCCGGCCAGGCGCAGCAGGCTGAGCAGGTTCGGGACCGTCAGCACGCGGTCGGTGGGCGGGGCGGACACGCCCGCAGGGTAGGGCCGGGGAGTGCGCCGGGGCGACCCGTTGTGCACGATGTGGCGCATGGACACCGCTGCCCTCAAGGCCGTGCAGGCTCCGCTCAAGGCCCAGTACGTCGACGACCCCACGGCCGCGCTCGTCACGCTGAAGGCCGAGGGCGAGCTCGACGGCTCGGGCATCGCCTGCAAGGTGCGCACGGCCACCGCGCTCTCGGAGGCCGGCCTGCACCCCGCCACGGGCGGCGACGGCACCCAGCTGTGCTCGGGCGACATGCTGCTGGAGGCGCTCGTCGCCTGCGCCGGGGTGACGATGCGCGCGGTCGCCACGGCGATCGGCGTCGAGGTGTCGGGCACCGTGCACGCCGAGGGCGACCTCGACTTCCGCGGCACCCTGGGCGTCGCCAAGGACGCCCCGGTCGGCTTCCGCGACATCCGCCTGAACTTCGACCTGCAGACCTCCGCCGACGAGGAGCAGGTCGCCACGCTGATGAAGCTGACGGAGCGCTACTGCGTGGTGCTGCAGACCCTCGTCTCCTCGCCCCACACCGACGTGACGGTGACGACCGCGGCGTGAGCGGCGACGAGCGGGACACCAGCGGGGCCACCGCGCTCCTGCGCACCCTGCACGGCAGCGGCGTCGACGTCTGCTTCGCCAACCCCGGCACGTCGGAGATGCACTTCGTCGCCGCCCTGGACGGGGTCCCCGGGATGCGGGCGGTCCTCGCCCTGTTCGAGGGCGTGGCCACCGGCGCCGCCGACGGCTACGCCCGGATGGCCGGCCGCCCCGCGGCCACCCTGCTGCACCTGGGCCCGGGCCTGGGCAACGGGCTGGCCAACCTGCACAACGCGCGGCGGGCGCACACGCCCGTCGTCGCGGTGGTGGGCGACCACGCGCTCACCCACGCCCCGCTCGACGCCCCGCTGCAGTCCGACATCGCCGCGATCGCCGGCAGCGTCTCGGGGTGGGTGCGCCACAGCGCGTCCACCGCCGACGTGGGCGCCGACGCCGCCGACGCCGTGGCCGCCGCCCACCGCGGCCAGGTCGCCACGCTCGTGCTGCCCGCCGACGTCAGCTGGGGCGACGGCGGGCGGGTCGCGCCGCCCGCGGCCGTGCCGGACCGGCCCGTCGCCGACCCCGGGACGCTGCGCGCCGCGGCCGACGCCCTGGCCTCCGGCGAGCCCGCCGTCCTGCTGATCGGCGGCGAGGCCACCCGCGCCGCCGGCCTCGCCGCCGCGAACCGGATCGCCGCGGCCACCGGCGCCCGGCTGCTCGCCGAGACGTTCCCGGCCCGCCTGGAGCGCGGCGCGGGCGTGGCCCCGGTCGGGCGGCTGGCCTACCTGGGCGACGCCGCGCGCCACCAGATCGGCGCCGCCCGCCACCTCGTGCTCGTGGGCACCCGCTCCCCCGTCGCCTTCTTCGGCTACCCCGGCAAGGACGGTGACCTCGTGCCCGACGGGTGCGCCGTGCACGCCGTCGTCGACGGGACGGGCGCGGCCACCGCGGCGCTGGAGGAGCTCGCGGACCTCCTCGCCCCGGGCACCACCGCCGTCACGGCTGCGGCCGCGCGCCCGGAGCTGCCCACCGGGGAGCTGACGGTGGCGAGCGCCTCGGCCGTGGTCGGCGCGCTGCTGCCCGAGGGCGCGATCGTCGTCGACGAGGCGATCACCTCCGGGCTCGGCCTGCCCGACGCCACCGCGGGCGCCCCGCGCCACGACTGGCTCACCCTCACCGGCGGCGCGATCGGCTACGGGCTCCCCGCCGCCACCGGCGCGGCCGTGGCGTGCCCGGACCGCCCGGTGTGGTGCCTGCAGGCCGACGGCAGCGCCATGTACACGATCTCCGCGCTGTGGACCCACGCCCGCGAGGGCCTCGACATCACCACGGTCGTCTACCACAACAGCGCCTACGCGATCCTGCGCATGGAGCTGGCGGCGGTCGGCGCCACGGGCGGCCCGGCCGCGGCGGGGCTGTTCGACCTCGGGCGTCCCGAGCTCGACTTCACCGCGATCGCCCGCGGCATGGGCGTGCCCGCCGTCCGGGCCACCACGGCCGACGAGCTCGCCGACGCGCTGCGGCGGGCGGCGGCCGAGCCGGGGCCGCACCTCGTGGAGGCGATGGTCCCCGCGCTCGTCTGACCCGGGCCGCCCGGCGACGCAACCCATCCGCCTGCGCCTGCGTCACGGAGATGCACGTGCAGATGCTCCGACGCTCTGCACGTGCAGACTGCTCCGAACGGCGCTGCGCGCTGATGGCGCTGGTCACGCCCGTCGCGGACGGGCCACCGCTCGTCGCGGCCCACGCGCCCTTCACCGCTCTGCGACCGGCCCGGCCGGGAGGGGGCCGGGGGCCCCGGACGTACAGTGGTGGAGGCGTGACGCTGCGAGTCCGCGACCGCGCCGAGGCCCGAGGTGGGCGCTCCCACCCGCACCCGACCCCCCTGGGGGACCGATGACCGCGCTGCAGGACGCGACCTCCGTGTCGCACGCCTGCACGGTCCCGGTGAGCGACGAGCAGCTGTGGGAGACCACGGCGGCCTACCTCGCGCAGGGCATCGCGCAGGGCGAGCGCGTCCTCTACTTCGACGACGGCGGTGCCGGCTCGCTGCTGCGGCGCTTCGACGACGACCGCGTCGCCTACCGCGCGGCGCTGCGCAGCGGCCAGTTCTCCATCGTGCCGGCGGAGGTCACCCGGGGCCTGGTGACCGGCGGCGTGAACCAGCTGCTCCAGACCCTCGACCACGTGATCACGGAGTCGGTGGAGCAGGGCTGGCCCTCGGTGCGCGTGATGGGCGACGGCAGCCACGGGGTGGAGCACGACGGCGGCGTGGCGATGCTCGAGTACGAGTCGCGCCTGGACGAGGTGCTCGACGTCCGCCCGGGACGCATGCTCTGCACGTTCGACCGCGGCCGCTACCCCGAGGACCTCATCGAGCGGCTGCGCGCGGTGCACACCACCGAGATCCACGTCCCCGCGATCTACGACGACAGCCTGCTGCGGATCACCGCCACCGGGCCGTCGTCGGCGCGGGTGGCCGGCGAGATCGACCACAGCAACCGGCCGCGGATCCGCCGGGCGCTCGACACCGCGCTCGACGAGGCCCTGCGCTCGCACTCGTCGTCGGCGGAGGTCGCGCTCGACCTGGCGTCGCTGCGCTTCCTCGACGTCGCCGCCGCGGTGAGCCTCGTGCACGCCGCCGAGGAGTTCCCCAGCACGCACACCCTGGTGCTCACCGGGGTGCGCCCGGGCGTGGGGCGCCTGCTCGACCGCTGCGGCGCCCCGTTCGCCGAGCAGCTGCGCGTCGAGCCGCACCGGCCGACCGAGGACGACGCGGCGGACACCGCGTCCGGTGATCCCGCGCACGCCGTCGCGCAGGACGCCTCGTGAGGATCACCGGAGCGCCGGCGCACACGGCCCCGCAGCTGGTGCACGCCGCGGCCTACCACTCCTCGCGCACCGACCTCCTGGCCCAGCTGGTGCCGCTGGTGGAGCACGCGCTCGTCCGGGACGAGCGGGTGGCGCTGGCCCTCCACCCGGACACCGAGGCCGCCCTGCGCACCGAGCTCGGCGCGGGCGCGCCGCTGCACGTCCTGGCCCCGCCCACCGAGGCCGGGTCCGGGCAGACCGTGGCGCTGCAGCGCGGCCGCGAGCTGCGCGAGCTCACCCGGGACGGCCCGGTCACGGTGCTCACCGAGCACCAGTCCGAGCTCGACGGCCCCGACGGCAGCTTCTGGACCGAGCTCGACGCGGCCGTCAACGTCGCGCTCGCCGAGCTCCCCGTGCGCCTCACGTGCTTCTTCCCCGAGCTGCCGCTGCACCAGTGCGTCCTGGACGGCGCCGCGGAGAACCACCCGCACGTGCTCGTCCGCGGCGGCCTGCACCCCAACACCCGCCACCGCGCGCCCCGCGAGGTCCTCACCGCGCACCCGGTCGCCCCTCCCCTGCTGCTCGGCGTGCCCGACGTGACGGTGTCGTTCCGGTCGTGGCAGCTGCAGGACGTGCGCCGCGCGGTGCGGAGCCTCGCGGGCGCCGCGGGCTTCACCGACGACCGCACCGAGGACGTCGTGCTCGCCGTCAACGAGGTCGCCACCAACGCCGTCGAGCACGGCGGCCCGGCCGCGGAGCTGCACGTGTGGGCCACCGGGGGCGGCCTGGTGTGCGAGGTGCACGACACCGGTGCGCTCGCCGACCCGCTGCCGGGCATGGCCTCGCCGCACCCGTCGGAGCCCCGCGGGCGCGGCCTGTGGATCGCCCGCCAGCTCTGCGACCTGCTGCACGTGTGGTCCGACGACCACGGCACCCACGTGCGGGTCCGCGCCGCCCCCTGAGCTATGATCCTCGCGATCGTCACCCGTCCGGCCGCACGCGCGCCGGCAACTGTGACGAAGCAGCCCCTTGGCAAGTGGTCGTCGCCGGAGAACACTTCTCTGCGGACTCGGCGCCATACGGCTGCAGACGGGTCATCATCGGCACCACCACAGACCGGGACAGCCATGCCTGAGGATCAGCGACGATCTCGCACGATGCCGGCCGGAACGAGCGCGCCCCACCGGGTCACCGTTCTCGGCTCCTTCACCCTCCACGTGCACCACGCTCCGGTGCCCCTCGGCGTCGACGCGCGCCGCGTGGTCGCCTACCTCGCGGTGCACCCGCGTCCGCAGCGGCGGGCCGCGCTCGCCGTCGACCTGTGGCCGGGCGTCCCTGTTGCGGCCGCGATGCGGCTGCTCGACGACGCGGTGCTCGCGGTCGACGTACCCGGGCTGCTGGTCACCGACGCCGACGGGGCACTGTCGCTGGGGCCCGACGTCGAGGTCGACCTGGCCGGCGCCATGGCGCTGCTGCGCACGCTGCCCGACGTCCCCGCCGCCGAGGACCCCGACCTCGCGCTGCTCGCCGCCGACATCCTGCCCGGCTGGACGGCCGCGTGGCTCGTCGTCGAGCGCGAGCGGTTCCGCCAGCTCCGCCTGCACGCCACCGAGGAGCGCAGCCTGCGCCTCACCGCCGCCGCCCGGTACGACGAGGCCGTCGCGCTCGCGCAGCAGGCCGTGCACGCCGCGCCCAGCCGCGAGTCCGCCCGCCGCGCCCTCATCGAGGCGCACCTGGCGCAGGGCAACATCGCCGCCGCCGTCGCCGAGTACGACGAGTACCAGGAGCTCCTGCGCTCCAGCGTCGGCGCCGCGCCCGCGTTCGCCCTCGACGCCCTGATGCCGCCCAGCCCGGCGTGGCCCGTCATGCGCGCCCGCTCGGTGATGCCGCGTTCCGCGGTGCAGCTGCCGGGCCTGCGCTCGGTGCGCGCCTCGGGTTCCACCCGCCGCCTCGTCGCGGGCGGATCGGTCCCCGGCACCTTCCGCTAGACCGCAGGCGTCTCACCCGGGGTACCGGATCTCGAAGCACACCTCGGTGCCCCCGGACGACGGCAGCACCCGCACCTGCTGCGCGAGCCGCTCGATCATGAGCAGGCCGCGCCCGCGGTAGCCGGTGGCGGCCGGCGCGGTGCGCCACGTGCCGTGGTCGGTCACGCGCACCACGACGGCCACGGGTGGTTCGTCGCGCACCGCGACGTCGACCTCGACCGTGCCCGCCCCGCCGGAGCCGTAGGCGTGCTCCACGCCGTTCGCGACGGCCTCGCCCACGGCGAGCTGCAGGTCCATCGTCACGTCCTCGGGGACCCCGGAGCGTCGCGCCCACCCGGCGATGTGGCGGCGGATGCGCCCGAGCTCGACGGGGTCGGCCCGGTGCCGCAGTCGGAGCCGGGGCGTCCCGCCGTGGCTCAGTGTGCGACCGTCGTTCACGCTCCCCGGTTGCCCCGGCCCCCGGCCCGGCAAACGCGTGCGGGCAGCGGGCGGGAGGACGTGCGTCACAACGGGTGTGTCACGGCCGCCCCGTACGGGTACACGCCGACATGCACGGACCAGAGGACGACGTCCCCAACGACCCCGCCCTCGCGAACGCCCGCGAGACCGGCGGCCGCGAGAACGACTCGACGGAACCCGAGGAGACCCCGGACACCACCAGCACGACCGGGACGGGCCCCAACCAGGAGTTCGTCGGCCGCGTGGCCGGCGACGACCCCGCGTACGCGGAGGAGACCGGCGCCGAGAGGCGGGCGCAGTGAGCCGCCGCGGTGACGGGAACGAGCTGAGCACGCTCGGCAAGATCGCCTACAAGCCGTTCGGCCTGGTGTTCGGCGTGCTCGGCGGCATGATCGCCAGCTGGGTGTTCGGCCTGGTGTGGAAGCGGGTGTCCGACGAGGACGACACCCCCCAGCCCCTGTCGGACCAGTACAGCACCCGCGAGGTCCTGCTGGCCGCGACCATCCAGGGCGCGGTGTTCGGGCTGATCAAGACCGCGGTCGACCGCTACGGCATGAAGGGTGTGCGGCGCTTCCTCGACGCGCCGGCGCGCCGCACGGAGGTGTAGGCGGTGCCCCCCGAGAAGGCTCCCTCCGGCAAGGAGGCCCTGCCGAGCACGGTCGAGCGCTCCGACGACAAGGCCGAGCGGACGTGGGAGAAGACCTACGAGTCCGCGATGGAGACCTACGACGGGGACGGCGCCCGTGCCCGGCGCACGGCGTTCGCGGCGCTCAAGCACACGCACGAGAAGGTGGGCGACCACTGGGAGCCCAAGGACGAGTACGGCCCGTCCGACGAGCAGGCCGCCCGCGGCGGTGCCGACTCCGACCTGCCGACGGCGGGCGGGGTCGACGCCAACGCCACGAAGGAGCACCTGATGGACCTGGCCCGGCGCCTGGACGTGCCCGGCCGCTCGTCCATGAAGAAGGACGAGCTCGTGGAGGCGGTGCGCAAGGCCAGCAACCGGGAGACGGCCAAGGCGCGCAAGAAGGACTGACCGACACGACGGAGGGCCGGTGCGCGTGCCGCACCGGCCCTCCGTCGTGCGTGGTGGGTGGGCTCAGCCCCGGTGGAAGTCCGGCGGCCGCTTCTCGGTGAACGCCGCCAGCCCCTCGGCGCCCTCGGGTCCGGCGGCGCTCGCCGAGATCGCCGCGGCCTCGGCGGCGAGCTGGTCGGCCAGCGGCAGGTCCGCCGACGACCCGAGCAGCGTCTTGATCCGGCCCAGCGCGACCGTCGGCCCGTGGGCCAGGCGGTGCGCGGTGTGCTCGGCCTCGGCCCGCACCTCGCCGTCGTCGACGACGGAGGCGAGGATGCCCAGCTCCAGCGCGGTCGCGGCGTCGAGGGCGCGGTCGGTGAGCAGGATGTGCCGGGCCCGGCCGGCGCCGACGATCCGCGGCAGCGTCCAGGTCATGCCGCCGTCCGGGGAGAACCCGATGCCGGGGTAGGCGGGGCGCAGCTTCGTGGAGCGGCCGCCGACGGCGAGGTCGGCGGCGCACACGATGCTCATGCCCGCCCCGGCCGCCCAGCCCGGCACCGCCGCGACGACGGGCACCGGCGACTCCACGAGCGCCCGCAGGAACACGTGGAAGGACTCGGCCAGCGAGCGGACGTAGCTCCCGCGGTCCTGCGCACCCGCGAAGGCGCGCACGTCGCCGCCGGTGCAGAAGCTGTCGCCCTCGGAGACGAGCAGCACCGCGCCGGTGGTCGCCGGGTCGAGCGCGGCCAGGGCCTCGGCGATGACCGGCAGCGCCTCGCCGTCGAGCGTGCCGTGGCGCCCCCGCGCGACGCGGGCGCGCAGCACCCGCCCGTCGTGCTCGACCGCATCGCTCATCCCAGCTCCCGCAGCCGCGGCAGCACGTCCTCGGAGAACTGGGTGAGGAAGCGCTCCTGGTCGTGGCCGGGACCGTGGAACACCAGGTGGTTGAGCCCGGCGTCGATGTAGGGCTGGATCTGCGCGACGGCGTCGTCGGGGTCGGAGGCGACGATCCAGCGCTTCGCGACCTGCTCGATCGGCAGCTCGTCGGCCAGGCGCTCCATCTCCACCGAGGAGTCGACGCTGTGCTTCTGCTCGGGCGTGAGCGACAGCGGCGCCCAGAACCGGCAGTTCTCCAGCGCCTTGTCGGGGTCGCGGTCGTAGGACATCTTGACCTCGATCATGCGGTCGACCGAGCCGGGCTTCTTCTCCCCGGCCTCCTCGCCCTCGGCGACGGCCGGCAGCAGCTTCTCGGTGTAGAGCTCCATGCCCTTGCCCGAGGTGCAGATGAAGCCGTCGCCCGCGCGGCCCGCGTACTTCGCCATCTGCGGGCCACCGGCGGCGATGTACACCGGCACCGGCTGCTCGGGGCGGTCGTAGATCGTGGCGTCGACGGTGCGGTAGTACTCGCCCTCGAACGACACCGGCTCGTCGGACGTCCACAGCTCGCGCATCAGGCGGACGGCCTCGCGCAGCCGGGCGTAGCGCTCCTTGAACTCGGGCCACTCGCGCCCGGACACCGCGATCTCGTTGAGCGCCTCGCCCGTGCCGACGCCCAGCATCACCCGCCCCGGGTAGAGCAGGCCCAGCGTGGCGAACGTCTGCGCCAGCACCGCGGGGTTGTAGCGGAACGTCGGCGTCAGCACCGAGGTGCCCAGCTGGATGCGCGAGGTGCGCTCCCCCACCGCGGCGAGCCAGCTCAGCGCGAACGGCGCGTGGCCGCCCTCGTGGCGCCAGGGCAGGAAGTGGTCCGACACCGCCGCGCTGTCGAGTCCGACCTCCTCGGCCCGCACGGCGTACTCCACCAGCTCGCGCGGGGCGAACTGCTCCGCCGACGCCTTGTAGCCGATCCTCAACGACCCGGACCTCAACGACACTGTGGCTGCTCCTTCTCGCGGTGACCGGACCTCACCCTTCTACAGCACGTCCGAACTCGCATGCGCCCCGGGCGATCTCGACCTACCGTCGGAGGAGCCATGAGCGACCTCCCCCCGCCCGGCCCCACGGCAGGAACCCTGTCCGCGCTGCGCCGGCTCCTGCCCTACGTCCGCCCCCACCGCACCCCCCTGATCGCCGGCGGTCTCGCCGCGCTCGCCGCCACCCTGGCCGGGCTCGCGGTCCCGCTCGTCACGCGCGAGATCGTCGACGGGCCGATCGCCCGCGGCGAGCTCGACGTGCTGCCCTGGCTCGTGCTCGGCGTCCTCGCGTTCGGCCTGGCCGAGGCCGCGCTGATCACGCTGCGCCGGGCGCTGGTGGCGCGCCCGAGCAACCAGATCGAGTCCGACATGCGGGCCGACCTGTTCGCGCACCTGCAGCGGCTGCCCGTGGCGTTCCACGACCGCTGGGCCTCGGGGCAGCTGCTCTCCCGCGCCACCACCGACCTCACGACGATCCGCTGGTTCGTCGCGTTCTCCGGGATCTTCCTGGTCGTCAACGCGGTCACGCTCGTCGTCGGCATCGGCGTGCTGGTGTGGCTCTCGCCGTGGCTGGGGCTGGTCGTCGCCGTGGTGGCGGTGCCGCTGACGGTCCTGACGATGGCGCTGGAGCGGCGCTTCTCGGTGGCCGCGCGGCGGGCGCAGGACCAGCAGGGCGACCTGGCGACGACCGTCGAGGAGTCGGCGCTGGGCATCCGGGTGCTGAAGTCGCTGGGGCGCGGGCGCCGGCTCACCGCGCACTTCGTGGCGGAGTCGCGGGGGCTGCGGGGCACCGAGCTCGTCAAGCTCCGGCTGCTCGCGGGGCTGTGGTTCGTGCTGGTCATGCTGCCCGAGACGGCGATCGCGGCGATCCTCGGGCTGGGCGCGTACGGCGTCGCCACCGGGTCGCTCACGATCGGCACGCTCGTCGCCGCCGTCACCGTGATGACCTACCTGTACTGGCCGGTGGCGTCGCTGGGGTGGCTGCTGGCCGAGGCGAGCAACGCCGCCACCGCGACCACCCGGTACTGGGAGGTGCGCGACGTGCTGCCCGCGATCACCGACCCGGCCTCGCCCCTCGCGCTGCCGTCGCCGGTGCGGGGCGCGCTGGAGCTGCGCGGGGTGGCGTTCCGCTACCCGGGCGCGGAGCGCGACGTGCTGACCGGCGTCGACCTGGTGCTGCGGCCCGGCGAGACGATGGCGCTCGTCGGCGTCACGGGGTCGGGCAAGACGACGCTGACGGCGCTGGTCCCCCGCCTCTACGACGTCTCCGCGGGCTCCGTGACGGTCGACGGCGTCGACGTCCGCGACCTCACCCTGGCCGACCTGCGGCGCACGGTCGCGACGGCCTTCGAGGACCCGGTGCTGATCTCGGCGAGCGTGCGGGAGAACGTGGCGCTGGGCTCGCCGGGGTCGTCGGACGAGGACGTGTGGGAGGCGCTGCGGGTCGCGCGGGCCGACGGTTTCGTCGCGGCGCTGCCCTGGGGGCTCGACACGCGGATCGGCGAGCAGGGCATGTCGCTGTCGGGCGGGCAGCGCCAGCGCCTCGCCCTGGCGCGCGCGGTGCTCGGCCGCCCGCCGGTGCTGGTGCTCGACGACCCGCTGTCCGCGCTGGACGTGCACACCGAGGCGGAGGTGGAGACCGCGCTGCGCCAGGTGCTCGGCGGCGTCACGGCGCTGGTGGTGGCGCACCGCTCGTCGACGGTGCAGCTGGCCGACCGCGTGGCGCTGCTGTCGGGCGGGCGGATCGCGGTGGTCGGCGAGCACAGCGACCTGATGGCGACCCACGCGGAGTACCGGGCGCTGCTGGCGAGCCTGGAGACCGGGGTGACGGCGTGAGCACCGACGAGCAGTGGCGCGGGGTCGCCGCGGAGGACGACGAGGAGGTCACGGCCGCGGCCGGGCTGCGGCTGCAGCGGCGGGCGCGGGCGCTCGTCGTCGACCTGGTGTCGCCGCACCGGCGGCCCGTGGCGCTGGCGGTGGCGCTGCTCGTGTTGGAGAACGCGGTGATGCTGGCCGGGCCGCTGCTGGTGGCGCTGGCCATCGACACCGGCGTCCCGGCCGCGCTCGACGGCCGGCCGGCCCCGCTGGCGTGGACCATCGCGGGCTACGCGGCCTGCGGCCTGGCCGGGGCCGGGCTGCGTGCGGCGTTCCTCGTGCTGTCCGGGCGGATCGGGCAGGACCTGCTGCTGGAGCTGCGGCGCCGGGTGTTCGCGCACGGGCAGCGGCTCTCGCTCGACTTCCACGAGTCCTACACCTCGGGCCGGCTCATCTCCCGGCTCACCAGCGACCTCGACTCGCTCGGCGACCTGCTCGAGCGCGGCCTCGACGGGCTGCTCGGCGCGGTGCTCTCGCTCGTCGGCATCTCGGTGCTGCTGGTGCTGCTCGACCCGGCGCTGGCCGCGATCGTGTTCGTCGGGTTCGTGCCGCTGGTGTTCCTCACCCGGTGGTTCCAGCGCAGCTCGCGGGCCGGCTACCGGCGCACGCGCACGACCGTCGCGCGGCTGATCGTGCACTTCGTCGAGTCCATGAACGGGATCCGCGCCGTGCAGGCGTTCCGCCGGGAGCGACGCAGCGAGGCGATCATGGACGGGCTGGGGGCGTCGTTCCGCGACGCCAACATCGCCGCGTTCCGCACGGTCGCCTGGTACGTCGGGCTGACGCGCGCGGTCGGCAACCTGACGCTCGCCGCCGTGCTGCTGGTGGGCGGGCTCCGGGTCGTCGACGGCTCGCTGGCGCTCGGCGCGCTCACCGCGTTCCTGCTCTACCTGCGCCGCTTCTACGACCCGCTCGACGACCTCGCGCAGTTCTTCAACGCCTACCAGTCGGCGGCCGCGGCGCTGGAGAAGATCAGCTCGGTGCTCGACACGCCGGCCGGGGTCGAGGAGCCGGAGCGGCCGGTCGCGCTGCCGTCGCCGGTGCGGGGGGAGCTGGAGTTCGACCGGGTCCGCTTCGCCTACCGCCGCGCGCCCGACCGCGTCGTGCTGCCGGAGTTCTCGCTGCGCGTGCCGGCCGGGCAGACCGTCGCGCTGGTGGGGGCGACGGGGGCGGGCAAGTCGTCGCTGGTCAAGCTCGCGGCGCGGTTCTACGACCCGACGGCCGGCGCGGTCCGGCTCGACGGGGTCGACCTGCGCGACGTCGCCGACGCCGACCTCCGCGACGCGCTGGTGATGATCACGCAGGAGGCGTTCCTGTTCTCCGGCTCGGTGGCCGACAACATCGCGCTGGGGCGGCCGTCGGCGACGCGGGAGGAGGTCGTCGCGGCGGCGGAGGCGGTGGGCGCCCGCGGGTTCGTCGAGGCGCTGCCCGAGGGCTTCGACACCGACGTGCGCAAGCGCGGCGGGCGGCTCTCGGCCGGGCAGCGCCAGCTCGTGTCGCTGGCGCGGGTGGTGCTGGCGGCCCCGGCCGTCGTGCTGCTGGACGAGGCGACGTCCTCGCTCGACGTGCCGTCCGAGCGCGCCGTGCAGGAGGCGCTGGAGACCGTGCTGGCCGGGCGCACCGCCCTGATCATCGCCCACCGGCTCTCGACGGTGCTGATCGCCGACCGCGTGCTGGTCATGGCGGACGGGGTGGTGGTGCAGGACGGCTCCCCCGCCGACCTGCTGGCGGGCGACGGCGAGTTCGCGGCCCTGCACACGGCGTGGCAGGCCTCCCTGGCGTGAGCGAACGGCACTCTCGCCCGACCTGGTGGGGTGGGAGTGCCGTTCGCTCGCCGGGCCGGGGTGGCGGGCGCGCGGTCCGGGGCAGGGAGGAGCAGCCTGGAGGGGTGCCTCCGCCCGAACCCGTGTCACCCACCGCCCCCGCGCTCCCCCGACCCCACCTCATGCGCCAGCGCTGGTCCGACGTCGGGTTCCTGCACTGGGCGGTCGACCCGGCGGACGTGGCGCACCTGTTCCCGCCCGGCGTCCGCCCGGACGTGCTCGACGGGCGGACCTACGTCGGGCTGGTGCCGTTCCGGATGGTCGGGGCGGGGTTCGCGCACGGGCCGGGCGTGCCGTGGGCGGGCACGTTCCTGGAGACGAACGTCCGGCTGTACTCCGTCGACGACACCGGCCGCCGCGGCGTGCTGTTCCTCAGCCTGGACACCGACCGCGCGGTGATCGTCGCCGGGGCCCGCGCCGTGTTCGGGCTGCCCTACCGGTGGGCGCGGATGCGGTACCGGGCCGAGCACGGCGTCCATCGCTACGCCGCGCGCCTGCGCTGGCCGGGGGTCGCGGCGGAGAGCCGGATCGGCCTGCGGCCCGGCGGTCCCGCCGCCGACGGGGAGCTGGAGCGGTTCCTCACCGCGCGCTGGGGACTGCACGTCGCGCACCTGGGCCGCACGCTGCACGTCCGCAACGCCCACCCGCCGTGGCCGCTGCGCACGGCAGCGGTGACCGAGCTCGACGACGGGCTGGTCGCGTCGGTCGGCCTCGGCCACCTGGTGCACGGGCCGCCCGACCACGTGCTGTTCAGCGACGGGGTGCCGGTGAGCTTCGGCGTCCCGACCGCCCGCTGACCGGGGGGCGTCAGCTCGTCAGCGTCAGCTCGAAGCTGTAGCGGCTGGCGCGGTAGACGTGCGATCCGAACTCCACCGCCCGCCCCGACTCGTCCCACGCCGTGCGCACCATCGTCAGCATCGGGGCGCCGCGGGGGTCGCCCAGCTGGCGGGCCTCGGTGGCGGTGGCGGCCTTCGCCCCCACCGTCTGGCTCGCCATCCGCGGCACGTGCCCGGCCGCGCGGAGCAGCTCGTAGAGGCCGCGCTCGGCGAGGTCCGCCTCGGTGAGCGGGAGCAGGTCGAGCGGGACCGCGTTGTGCATGATCGCCAGCGGTTCGCCGCCTGCGTGGCGCAGGCGCTCGATCCAGGTGATGTCGAGGCCGCCGGGCACCCCGAGGGCCTCGGCGACGTGGTCGGGCGCGCGGCGCACCTCCAGCAGCAGCACCTCGGTGCGGGGAGCCTGGCCGCTCTTCGCGAGGTCGTCGTAGAGGCTGGTCAGCTCGACGGGCCGGCGCACCTTGGGGTGCACGATCTGCGTGCCGATCCCCCGCCGCCGCACCAGCATGCCGCGCTCGACCAGGTAGGCGATGGCCCGGCGCATGGTGGGCCGCGACACACCGAGGCGTTCGGCGAGCTCCACCTCGTTCTCCAGGCGGCTGCCGACGGGCATCACGCCGTCCTCGATGAGCTGTTGCAATCGGGTCGCGACCTGGAAGTACAGGGGAACCGGGCTGGTACGGTCGAGCGCCACCTCGGGCACGGCACGTTCCGTCACGATCCACCACCTGTTGCCGACTTTGTCAGGACAAAGTGTTGACCTGATCTCCGGGTGAGAGTACACCTGAGCCCGCGGATCGGACCACACCGCGACGAGGGAGTCGGGATGCCAGTGCAGGACAGGGCCGGGGCGGCACCGGAGGTGCTGACGATGGGGCGCATCAGCGTCGACGTCTACCCGCTGCAGATCGGGGTGTCGCTGCGCGAGGTGACGTCGTTCGGCAAGTACCTGGGCGGCAGCGCCACGAACGTCGCGGTCGCCGCGGCGCGCCACGGCCGGGCCAGCGCGGTGATCACCCGCACCGGCGAGGACCCGTTCGGCGAGTTCCTGCACGACGCCCTGCGCGGCTTCGGCGTCGACGACCGCCACGTCAGCGCCGTCCCCGGACTCCCCACGCCGGTCGTGTTCTGCGAGATCTTCCCGCCCGACGACTTCCCGCTCTACTTCTACGGCCGCGACCCCGCGCCGGACCTCGTGATCCGCACCGAGGAGCTCGACCTCGACGCCGTGCGCGACGCCGACGTCTTCTGGGCGACGGTCACGGGCCTGTCGCGCGAGCCCAGCCGGACCGCCACCCTCGACGCCCTGCGCGCCCGCGGCCGCCGCGGCACCACCGTGCTCGACCTCGACTACCGGCCGATGTTCTGGGAGTCCCGCGAGGAGGCCCGCCGCTGGGTCCGCGAGGCGCTCCCCCACGTCGACGTCGCCGTCGGCAACCTCGACGAGTGCGACACCGCGGTCGGCGAGCGCGAGCCGCGGGCCGCCGCGGCCGCGCTGCACGCCGCGGGCGTTCGGCTCGCCGTCGTGAAGCAGGGGCCGGCGGGGGTGCTGGCGTCGGAGACGACCCCGGACGGCGGGACGCGCGAGGTCGTGGTGCCGCCCGTGCCGGTCGAGGTCGTCAACGGCCTGGGCGCGGGCGACGCGTTCGGCGGCGCCCTGTGCCACGCCCTGCTCTCGGGCTGGGACCTGGAGCGCTCCATGCGGTTCTGCAACGCCGCCGGGTCGATCGTCGCGGGCCGCCTGGCCTGCGCCGACGCCATGCCCACCTCCGACGAGGTCGACGCGATGCTGAAGGAGGCCGTCGGTGCGTGAGGAGAGCCTGCGGACGCTGGTCGAGACCCGCGTCCACCGCCCCGGCGCCGTCGCTGAGGCCGCGGCGCGCCGCGTCCGCCCGACGTCGCTGCTCGGCGACCACGGCCGGCTGATGATGATCGCCGCCGACCACCCCGCCCGGGGCGCGCTGCGCGCCGGCGACCGGCCGCTGGCCATGGGCGACCGCGCCGACCTCCTCGACCGGATGTGCCTCGCGCTCTCGCGCCCGGGCGTCAACGGCGTCCTCGGCACGCCGGACGTGCTGGAGGACCTGCTGCTGCTCGGCGCGCTCGAGGGCAAGGTCGTCGTCGGGTCGATGAACCGCGGCGGCCTGGCCGGCACGGTCTTCGAGATCGACGACCGCTTCACCGCCTACGACGCCGAGGGCATCGCCGCGTCGGGCTGGGAGGGCGGCAAGATGCTCACCCGCATCGACGCCGACGACCCCACGACCGTCGCGACCCTGCAGTCCTGCGCCCACGCCGTCTCCGACCTCGCCGCGCACGGGCTGATGGCGATGGTCGAGCCGTTCATCTCCCACCGCGTCGAGGGCCGGGTGCGCAACGAGCTCACCGCGGAGGCCATGACCCGCGCGATGACCGTCGCCGCCGGGCTCGGCCGCACGTCGGCGCACACCTGGCTCAAGGTCCCGATCGTCGAGGAGATGGAGCGCGCGATGGCGGCCACCACGCTGCCCGCACTGATCCTGGGCGGCGAGGTGAGCGCCGACCCCGACGCCGCCTTCGCCGACTGGAGCAAGGCGCTCGCACTGCCGACCGTGCAGGGCCTGGTCATCGGCCGCTCCCTGCTCTACCCGGCCGACGACGACGTCGCCGCCGCCGTCGACACCGCGGTGGGGCTGCTGTGAACGCCGTGATCCGGGCCGGGGAGGCCGCCGAGGGCGCGTTCGAGCTCGTCGTCACGCCGAAGACCGCCGGCTGGGAGTACAGCTCGCTGCGCGTGCTGGCGCTGGAGCCCGGCGGCAGCGCGACGTTCGACACCGGCGAGGACGAGACGATCGTGCTGCCGCTGAACGGATCGTGCGTCGTGGAGTGCCGTGACGACTCGGGCGGAGAGCGCTTCGAGCTCACCGGCCGCCGCAGCGTCTTCAGCCGCGTCACCGACTTCGCCTACGTCCCCCGCGACGCGCAGGTCACCGTCAGCTCGACGGGCGGCGGCCGGTTCGCGCTGCCCGCCGCCCGCGCGACGCGGCGCCTGCCCGCCCGCTACGGACCGGCCGAGGGCGTGTCGGTGGAGCTGCGCGGCGCCGGGTCGTGCAGCCGCCAGGTCAACAACTTCTGCATGCCCGGCACGTTCGACGCCGACGCGCTGATCGCCGTCGAGGTGCTGACGCCCGGCGCCAACTGGTCGTCGTTCCCGCCGCACAAGCACGACGAGGACCGCGAGGGCGAGTCGGTGCTCGAGGAGGTCTACTACTTCGAGGTCGCCCCGGGCCCGGACGGCACCCCCGGCCCCGGCTACCAGCGCGTGTCGACCTCGGGGCCCGGCCGCGAGATCGACGTGTGCGCCGAGGTCCGCTCCGGCGACACCGTCCTCATCCCGCACGGCTGGCACGGCCCGTCGATGGCGACGCCCGGCCACGACCTCTACTACCTCAACGTCATGGCCGGCCCCGGCGCGGAGCGGGCCTGGCGGATCTGCGACCACCCCGACCACGCGTGGGTGCGGGGCACGTGGGACGGGCAGGCGGTCGACCCGCGCCTGCCCCTGACCGGCACGGAGGAGAAGTGAGACTGACCGTCGCCCAGGCGATCGTGCGGTTCCTGGTCAACCAGTGGAGCGAGCGCGACGGCGAGGAGCAGCGGCTCGTCCCGGGCTGCTTCGGGATCTTCGGCCACGGCAACGTCGCCGGCCTGGGCCAGGCGCTGCTGGAGGTCGCGGACTCCCCCGGCTCCTACGGCGGCGAGCTGCCCTACCACCTGGCCCGCAACGAACAGGGCATGGTGCACTCCGCCGTCGGCTACGCCCGGATGCGCGACCGCACCCAGTTCCTGGCCTGCACCGCGAGCATCGGTCCCGGCTCCACCAACATGCTGACGGGCGCCGCGCTCGCCACCACCAACCGCATCCCGGTGCTGCTGCTGCCCTCCGACGTGTTCGCCACGCGTGTCGCGAGCCCGGTGCTGCAGGAGATCGAGCGCGCCGACGGCTACGACGTCAGCGTCAACGACGCCTTCCGCCCGCTCTCGGTGTTCTTCGACCGCGTCTGGCGCCCCGAGCAGCTGCCCGCGGCGCTGCTGGGCGCGATGCGCGCGCTGACCGACCCGGCCCAGACCGGCGCGGCCACGATCGCGCTGCCCCAGGACGTGCAGGCCGAGGCGCACGACTGGCCCGAGGAGCTGTTCGCCAAGCGCGTCTGGCACCTGGCCCGGCCGGTGCCCGAGCCCGCGGCGCTCGCCCGGGCCGCGGCCCTGATCGCGGGCGCCGAGCGTCCGCTGCTGGTGGCGGGCGGGGGCGTGCACTACTCGCGCGCCTCCGACGCGCTGGCCCGCTTCGCCGGGGCCACCGGCATCCCCGTCGCCGACACCCAGGCAGGGAAGGGCGCGCTGCTGCACGACCACCCGCAGGCCGTCGGCGGCGTCGGCTCCACCGGCTCGCCCGTCGCGAACGCGCTGGCCCGCGAGGCCGACGTCGTGATCGGCGTGGGCACGCGGTGGTCGGACTTCACCACCGCCTCCCGCACGGCGTTCCAGCACCCGGGCGTCCGGTTCGTCAACGTCAACGTCGCCTCCCTCGACGCGGCCAAGCACGCCGGGGAGATGGTGCTCGCCGACGCCCGCGAGGGCCTCGACGCGCTCACCGCCGCCCTCGACGGGCAGCGCTGGGAGCAGACCTGGGACGCCACGGCCTGGAACGCCGAGGTCGACCGCGCCTTCCACCTCGGGCACGGGCCACTGCCCGCGCAGACCGAGGTGCTCGGCGCGCTCAACGAGGAGATCGACCCGCGCGACGTCGTCGTCCAGGCCGCCGGGTCCATGCCCGGTGACCTGCAGATGCTCTGGCGCGCGCGGGACCGCAAGGGCTACCACGTCGAGTACGCCTACTCCTGCATGGGCTACGAGATCGCCGGAGCGCTCGGCGTGAAGATGGCGGCGCGTGTCGATCCCTCCGGGGACCGCGAGGTCTGGGCGCTGGTCGGCGACGGCTCCTACCTGATGATGGCCAGCGAGATCGTCACCGCCGTGTCGGAGGGGATCAAGCTCAACCTGGTCCTCGTCCAGAACCACGGGTTCGCCTCCATCGGCGCGCTCTCGGAGTCGCTGGGCTCGCAGCGCTTCGGCACGAGCTACCGCTACCGCGGGGAGTCCGGCCGGTTCGACGGCACGGTGCTGCCCGTCGACCTCGCCGCCAACGCCGAGAGCCTGGGCGCCGAGGTGATCCGCGTGCGGACCATCGAGGAGTTCCGCGACGCGATCAAGCACTGCCGCGCCGCGACCCGCACCACCGCGATCCACATCGAGACCGACCCGCTCGCCCCGGTGCCCGACCCCGACAGCTGGTGGGACGTGCCGGTCTCCGAGGTGTCGGCGCTGGAGAGCACCCAGCAGGCCCGCACGACCTACGAGGCGCGCAAGGCCGCGCAGCGCCCCCTGATCGGAAGGAACGCACCGTGAGGACCGTCAGCCACTGGATCGGCGGGAAGCCCGCCACCGGCACGTCCACCCGGACGAGCCCGGTCTGGAACCCGGCCACCGGGCAGCAGCAGGCCGAGGTGCTGCTGGCGAGCACCGCCGACGTCGACACCGCCGTGCAGGCGGCGAAGGCCGCGTTCGAGACGTGGGGCCAGTCGTCGCTCTCGCAGCGCACCAAGGTGCTGTTCGCGTTCCGCGAGCTGGTCAACGCCCGCACCGCCGAGCTCGCCGAGATCATCTCCGACGAGCACGGCAAGGTGCTCAGCGACGCGAAGGGCGAGGTGCAGCGCGGCCTGGAGGTCGTCGAGTTCGCGTGCGGCATCCCGACGCTGCTCAAGGGCGAGTACTCCGACCAGGTCTCGGGCGGCATCGACCTCTTCTCGTTCCGCCAGCCGCTCGGGGTCTGCGCCGGCATCACGCCGTTCAACTTCCCGGCCATGGTGCCGATGTGGATGTACCCCGTCGCGATCGCGACCGGCAACACGTTCGTGCTCAAGCCCAGCGAGCGCGACCCGAGCGCGTCGATGCTCGCCGCCGAGCTGTGGGCCGAGGCCGGGCTGCCCGACGGGGTGTTCAACATCGTGCACGGCGACAAGGAGGCGGTCGACGCGCTGCTCGACCACCCGGACGTCGCGGCGGTCTCGTTCGTCGGCTCCACGCCGATCGCGAAGTACATCCACGAGCGCGGGATCGCGAACGGCAAGCGCGTGCAGGCGCTGGGCGGGGCCAAGAACCACGCCATCGTCATGCCCGACGCCGCCGTCGACTACGCCTCGGACCACCTCGTCGCCGCCGCGTTCGGCTCGGCGGGCGAGCGCTGCATGGCGATCTCGGCGGCCGTGGCCGTGGGGTCGGCCGCCGACGAGCTCGTCGAGGCCGTCAGCGCGAAGGCGCGGGCCACGAAGGTCGGCCCCGGCCGCGACGCCGACAGCGAGATGGGGCCGGTCATCACCGCGGCCGCGCGCGATCGGATCGTCGAGCTGATCGGCACCGGCGAGGCCCAGGGCGCCACACTCGCCGTCGACGGCCGCGGGCTGTCGGTCCCCGGTCACGAGGACGGCTTCTTCGTCGGCCCGACGGTGATCGACCGCGTCGCCACGTCGATGGACGTGTACAAGCAGGAGATCTTCGGGCCGGTGCTGTCGGTGGTGCGCGCCGACACCGTCGACGAGGCCATCGCGATCATCAACGCCAACCCCTACGGCAACGGCACCGCGATCTTCACCTCCAGCGGGGAGGCGGCGCGGCGGTTCCAGCGCGGCGTGAACGTCGGGATGATCGGCATCAACGTGCCCGTCCCGGTGCCGATGGCCTACTACTCCTTCGGCGGCTGGAAGGACTCGCTGTTCGGGCAGAGCCACATCCACGGGCCCGAGGGCGTCGCGTTCTACACCCGCGCCAAGGTCGTCACCGCGCGATGGCCGCAGGTGCAGGCCGCCTCCGGCTCGTCCTTCCACTTCCCCACCTCCACCTGACCCGCCCCTCCCCCCGAGAAGAAGGAACACACCGATGAAACTCCGCACGGGCGCCGTCGTCGCCGCCTCGGCAGTACTGCTCCTGGCCGCCGGCTGCAGCGGCACCGGTCAGCCCCCGTCGGCCCAGGACGCCGGCGGCGGCTCCGGGACCTACGGGTACAACTTCACCGTCGTCACCCACGGCGCCGCGGGCGACACGTTCTGGGACGTGGTGAAGAAGGGCGCCGAGCAGGCCGGCACGGACGAGGGCGTCACGGTGACCTACCGCGACAGCAACGGCGACCCCGCCCGCCAGGCCCAGCTCATCGACGCCGCCGTGAACGAGAACGTCGACGGCCTGGTCGTCTCGATGGCCAACCCCGACGCGCTGCGGGCCTCCATCGAGGCCGCCACGGCCAAGGGGATCCCGGTCATCACCATCAACTCCGGCCAGGACCGCTCCACGGAGTTCGGCGCGCTCGCGCACGTCGGGCAGGACGAGGGCATCGCCGGTCGGGGGGCCGGCGCGCAGATGGCCGCCGCCGGGGTGACAAAGGCGCTGTGCGTGATCCAGGAGGCCGGCAACATCGGCCTGGAGCAGCGCTGCCAGGGCTTCGCCGAGGGCCTCGGGGGCTCGGTGGAGAACCTGCAGGTCGAGAACAGCAACCCGACGGGCGCGCAGGCGACCATCCGGGCCAAGCTGCAGTCCGACCCGTCGATCAACGGGGTCCTGACCCTCGGCCCGGTCATCGGTGCCGCGGCGATCACCGCCGTGGGCGAGTCCGGCTCGTCCGCGCAGCTCGCCACGTTCGACCTCAACGGCGACGTCACCCAGGCCATCGCCGACGGCAAGATGCTCTTCGCGGTCGACCAGCAGCAGTACACGCAGGGCTACCTGCCCATCGTGATGCTGACGCTGTACAAGGCCAACCTCAACACCATCGGCGGCGGACAGCCGGTCCTGACCGGACCGGGCTACGTCACCCAGGAGAACGCCGCCCAGGTCCAGGAACTGGCCACCGCGGGCACCCGCTAGCAGGTCGACGGAGGGGGGCCGGGCCGACCGGCTCCCCTCCCCGGATCCCGGAGCACACCATGACCACGACCCTGAACCCCACCCCACCGCCCTCCGCCCCTCCCGCCGCCGACGAGCGCGTGGCCCGCGTCGGGCTGCTGCGACGCCTCGTCCTGCGGCCCGAGATCGGCTCGCTGATCGGCGCGGTGATCCTCTTCGTGCTGTTCGCCGTGTCGTCGACGCAGTTCTACTCGCTGGCCGGCATCTCGAACTGGCTCGACCCCGCGTCGCTGTTCGGCATCATGGCCGTCGCCGTCGCGATGCTCATGATCGGCGGCCACTTCGACCTCTCCGCGGGCGTGCTGACCGGCACCGCCGGCCTCGCCACCGCGGTGATGACCACGCAGTGGGGCCTCAACATCTGGGTCGCGCTGCTGGTGTCGCTGGTGCTCTGCCTGGGCATCGGCTTCGTCAACGGCTACCTGGTGACGCGCACCGGCCTGCCGAGCTTCATCATCACGCTCGCCACGTTCCTCATGCTGCAGGGGCTCAACCTCGCCGTCACCAAGCTGATCACCGGCACCGTGTCGGTGGGCGGCATGTCGCAGGTGCCCTACTTCGACACCGTGCGGCCGCTGTTCGCCAGCCGGATCAGCCTGTTCGGCGTCGACTTCAAGATCCAGATCCTGTGGTGGGTGCTGGTCGTCGCGATCGGCGCCTGGGTGCTCGCCAAGACCCGGTTCGGCAACTGGACCTTCGCCGTCGGCGGCGACCCGGTGGCCAGCCGCAACATCGGCGTCCCGGCCGCCCGCACCACCATCACGCTGTTCATGGGCGTCGGCGCCTGCGCGTGGCTCGTCGGCTCGCTGAAGCTGATGGAGCAGACCTCGGTGCAGACCAGCCAGGGCTTCGGCGAGGAGCTGATCTACATCGTCGCGGCCGTGATCGGCGGCTGCCTGCTCACCGGCGGCTACGGATCGGTGATCGGCGCCGCCATCGGCGCGCTGATCTTCGGCATGACCAGTCAGGGCATCGTGTACGCGGGCCTGGACAGCGACTGGTTCAAGTTCTTCCTCGGGGCGATGCTGCTGCTCGCGGTGCTCGCCAACCAGTACGTCCGCCGGTACGCCGAGCGGAGCGGGAGGTAGCACGATGACCACGACCGAGACGACGACCCCGAGCGGCTCGAGCGCCGCGACCGACGCACCGCTGCTCGAGATCCGCGGCGTCACCAAGCTCTTCGGCAGCGTGATCGCGCTGCAGGACATCTCCACGAAGGTCGGCGCGGCCGCCGTCACCTGCGTCCTGGGTGACAACGGCGCCGGCAAGTCGACGCTGATCAAGATCTTCGCCGGCGTGCACAAGCACGACGGCGGCGACTTCCTGCTGGAGGGGGAGCCGGTCTCGTTCGGCTCCCCCCGCGAGGCGCTCGACGCCGGCATCGCCACCGTCTACCAGGACCTCGCGGTCGTGAAGCTGATGCCGGTGTGGCGCAACTTCTTCCTCGGCTCGGAGATCCGCAAGGGCCGGGGCCCGGTCGCCCGGCTCGACAGCGACGCCATGCGCAAGATCGCCAAGGCCGAGCTGCTGGCGATGGGCATCGACCTGCGCGACATCGACCAGCCGATCGGCACCCTGTCCGGCGGCGAGCGCCAGTGCGTCGCGATCGCCCGCGCCGTGTACTTCGGCGCGAAGGTGCTCATCCTCGACGAGCCCACGGCGGCGCTGGGCGTCAAGCAGGCCGGGGTGGTGCTCAAGTACGTCATCCAGGCCCGCGAGCGCGGCCTGGGCGTCATCTTCATCACCCACAACCCGCACCACGCCTATCCCGTCGGCGACCGGTTCATGCTGCTCAAGCGCGGCCGCAGCCTCGGTGACTTCGCCAAGAGCGAGATCACCCGCGACGAGCTCACCGGCCTGATGGCCGGCGGCGCCGAGCTGGAGGCGCTGAGCCACGAGCTGCAGCAGGGCGGCGGCGCGGCGGCCGAGGCGGCGCAGGAGCTGGGCGCCGAGGCGCACGACCTGACCCTCCCGGCCGGATCCTCCGCCCCGGGCCCGGGCAGGTGACGCGGGTCGGGATCGGGCTGGCCGGGCTCGGCCGGATGGGGCGGGTGCACGCCGCCGCCCTGTCCGGGCGCTGCTCGGTGGCGCGCCTCGCCTGCGTGTACGACCCGCTGCCGGCGGCCGCCGAGGCCGCCGGCGCGGAGTTCGACGTGCCGTGGACGACGTCCTACGACGAGCTGCTCGACCGGGTCGGGGCGGTGGCGATCGCCTCCCCGACCGGGACGCACGCCCCGCTCACCGCGCAGGCGGCGGCCGCGGGACGGCACGTGTTCTGCGAGAAGCCGATCTCCCTGGACCGCGCGACGACCGTCGCGACGGTCGAGGCCGCCGAGGAGGCCGGGATCGTGTTCCAGGTCGGGTTCCACCGGCGCAGCGACCCCGACTGGGCCGCCGCCGCCGCGCGGATCCGGGCGGGCGAGCTCGGCGAGGTCACGTTGTTCCGCACCTCGCTGCGCGACATGACCCCGCCCGATCCCGCCTTCCTGTCCGGCTCGGGCGGCTTCTTCCTCGACGTCGTGGTGCACGACCTCGACGTGGCCCGCTGGATGGTCGGCGAGGTCGTCGAGGTGCACGCGCACGGCGCGGCCGCCGACCCGGCCTTCGCGGCGCTGGGCGACATCGACACCGCCGTGACGGTGCTGCGGTTCGCGAACGGCGCGCTCGGCGTGATCGACAACAGCCGCAGCGCCCGCTACGGCTACGAGTGCTCCACCGAGGTCATGGGCACGCTCGCCACCGCCCGGATCGACGCCCCGCACGTGCGCGGCGTCGAGTGGCGGACGCCCGGGCTCGCCTCGCGCGACCTGGCCCGCGACTTCGAGGAGCGCTACCCCTGGGCCTACGCCGCGGAGCTCGACGCGTTCGCCCGCGCCGTGCGCGACGGCACCCCGCCCCCCGTCACCGGTCGTGACGCGCTCGCCGCGTTCGACCTCGCCCTGGCCGCCGACGAGTCCTGGCGGACCGGGCGGCCCGTCAGCATGGAGGTACCCGCATGACGCGCGCGACCGACCGCATCGCCGGCGCCCCGATCTCGTGGGGCGTCTGCGAGGTGCCCGGCTGGGGCCACCAGCTCGCGCCGGCCCGCGTCCTCGCCGAGATGCAGGAGGTGGGGCTCGCGGCCACCGAGTTCGGGCCCGAGGGCTTCCTGCCCGAGGACCCGGTGGAGGTCCTCGCGCGCCACGACCTGCAGGCGATCGGCGGGTTCACGCCGCTGCTGCTGCACGTGCCCGGGCACGACCCGGTGCCCGAGGTGGAGAAGCTGCTGGAGACCTACGCGGCCACCGGCTCCGACACCCTCGTGCTGTCCGCGATCAGCGGGCTCGACGGGTACGACACCCGCCCGGTCCTCGACGAGGCCGGCTGGCGCACGCTGCTGGGCAACCTCGACCGGCTGGCCGCCGTGGCCGCGGAGCGGGACGTCCGCGCGGTGCTGCACCCGCACGTCGGCACGATGGTGGAGAACACCGACGACGTGCAGCGCGTGCTCGACGGCTCCTCGATCGCGCTGTGCCTCGACACCGGGCACCTGCTCATCGGCGGCACCGACCCCGTCGCGCTGACCCGCCAGGCGCCGGAGCGGATCGCGCACACGCACGTCAAGGACGTCGACCTCGGGCTGGCGAAGCAGGTCCAGGGCGGGCGGCTGACCTACACCGAAGCGGTCCGCGCGGGCATGTACCGCCCGGTCGGGCACGGCGACGTCGACTTCGGCGCGATCATCGACCACCTCCGCGCGCACGGCTACGGCGGCTGGTACGTGCTGGAGCAGGACACGATCCTCGTCGAGGAGCCGGTGGGCGAGGGCCCGCTGACCGACGTGCGCACGAGCGTCGACGCCCTGCGTGCCATGCTCGCTCGGTGATCGACCACTCCTCGGAACCCCTGCGCATCGGCGTCCTCGGCGCGTCCCGGATCGCGGGCGGCGCGCTCGTCGAACCCGCGAAGGAGACGGGCGACCGGCTCGTCGTCGTGGCGGCGCGCGACCCGCGGCGGGCGGCCGCGTTCGCCGCGGAGCACGGCGTCGAGCGGGTGGCGGCGTCCTACGCCGAGGTGCTCGCCGACCCCGAGGTCGAGGTCGTCTACAACCCGCTGGCCAACGCGCTGCACGGTCCGTGGAACCTCGCCGCGGTCCGGGCGGGCAAGCACGTGCTCACCGAGAAGCCGTTCGCGAGCAACGCCGAGGAGGCCCGGGAGGTGCGCGACGCCGCCGCGGCCGCGGGCGTCGCGGTGCTGGAGGCGTTCCACCACGCCCACCACCCGGTGCTGCTGCGCCTGCACGAGCTCGTCGCGTCCGGGGAGCTGGGGGCGCTGCGCCGGGTCGAGGCGGTGTTCACCATGCCGTCCCCGCGCGACGACGACCCGCGCTGGCAGCTCGACCTCGCCGGCGGCGCGCTGATGGACCTGGGCTGCTACCCCCTGCAGTGCCTGCGCTCGTTCGCGCCGTGGGCGGGCGGCGAGCCGCAGGTCGTGTCGGCGCGGGCGGACGAGCGGGCCGGGCACCCCGGCGTCGACGAGCGGCTCACCGCGCAGCTCGCGTTCCCCGGAGGCGTCACCGGTGAGGCGCACTGCGACATGGCGTCCGACGACTGGGCGATCACCTGCCGCGTGGTCGGCGAGGACGGCGAGGCGACGGCCATGAACGTCGTGCTCCCCCAGCGCGACGACCGGGTGGTCGTGCGCGGGCCCGCCGGCGAGCGCACCGAGCACCTGGGCACCCGCTCGACCTACCTCTACCAGCTCGAGGCCGTGCGGGCGCACCTGCGCGAGGGCGCGCCCTTCGTCTCCGACGCCGACGACGCCGTGCGGGGCGCGGAGCTGATCGACGCCGTCTACGGGGCGGCCGGGCTGCCGCCACGGCCGCGCACGCGCCTCTGAGCCCGGCCCGCTGTCCTGGTGCGCTGTCCTAGAGTCCGCGCATGGTGCGACGCGTGACGCAGGCGGACGTCGCGGCGCGCGCCGGCGTCTCGCGGGCGCTGGTGTCGCTGGTGCTGCGCGACGCAGCGAACGTCAGCGACCACCGGCGCCGGGTCGTGCTCGACGCCATCGCCGAGCTCGGGTACCGGCCCGACGCCGCCGCCCGGCACCTCGGGCGTCGCACCCGCACGATCGGCGTCGTCGTGCAGGACCTGCACTACCCGTTCTTCGCCGAGGTCGTCGACGGCATCCAGAGCGGCGCGGCCGAGCACGGCCTGCAGGTCCTGATCAACACCGGGCTGCGCGACCCCGACGTCGAGCGGGCGGCGATCGAGACGTTCCTCGAGCTGCGGATGGACGGGGTCGTCCTCATCTCCCCCGCGCTGCCCGACGAGCGGCTGGTCGAGGCGGCGGGCGTCGTGCCGACGGTGCTGGTGGGGCGCCCGCCGGCCGGGCCGGGCGTTGACGCGGTCGTCACCGACGAGCGGCTCGGGGGCCTGCTGGCCGTGCGCCACCTGCTCGACCTGGGCCACCGCCGCATCCTCGACGTCACCGCCGACGTGCCCAACGCGGCCAGCACGGGGCGCGAGGCCGGGTACCGGCAGGCGCTGGAGGAGGCCGGGCTGGGCGACGCCGCGCGGATCGTGCGGACCAGCGACGACGTCGTCGCGGCCGCCGGGTCGTGGCCGGGCGGGGCGCGGGCGACGGCGCTGTTCGGGCACGACGACTTCGTGGCCGTCGACGCGTGGGCGCGGCTCGTGGAGGCGGGCGACCCGGTCCCGGCGGTGGTCGGCTACGACAACACGAACTTCGCCGGCCTCCCCCTGCTCTCGCTCACCAGCGTCGACCAGCCGCGCCTGCTCATGGGCCGCACCGCGGTGGAGATGCTGGTCGAGCGGGTGGCGGGCCGGACGGATCCGCGGCACGAGGTGCTGACGCCCACCCTCGTGGAGCGGGCGAGCAGCCGTCGGGCCCCGGCGTCCTGAGGGCGGCGCACCGGTCTCGTGGCTCGCACACCGGCTGCGGGCGGTGTGCGGAGTGCGGGGCGGTGTGTGGGGCCGGCAGGCGTCGGCGGCCTTCACGCGCCGTCGGGCGCCGGGGGCGCTATGGCTGCACCCGAGCCCGTTCCTGAGTTCCGCGGAACGCCGAGGGGGCGGGCAGCAGCAGCGGGGCCGGCCGGCCGAAGATCGCCACTTCGGCGCGTTCCCGGCCACATGCGGCCCGGAGCGCGCCGAGACGGTGATCATGAGGCGACGAGGGACACGGAGACGGGCGACCCGGCCGCCGACCGCACGGTGGCGGCCCTGCCGGAGACCGGGCTCACCTCGGGGCGGCCACCCGATCCGGCCGACGCGCGATCGGTACGGGGTGGTCGTCGGCGGTGGCCGCGACAGCCACAGCGTGCCGAACGCGCCGTCCCACCGCGACTCGCACGCAACGAGAGCGCGACTCGCGGGGTCTCAGACGGTGAAGGCCTTCCGGAACCGGTCGAGGGCGCGCTCGGAACCGTCGACGGAGGGGTCGGAGGCGAACGCCTCCATCGCCACCACCCCCTCGTACCCGGCGTCGGCCAGCGCGCGGGCGACGAACGGCCAGGCCACCTCGCCGGTGCCGGGCTCGCAGCGGCCGGGGACGTCGGCCACCTGCACCTCCCCGACGAACGGGACGGCGCGGCGGACGAGTTCGACGAGGTTCCCCTCGCCGATCTGGGCGTGGTAGAGGTCGAGGTTCATCCGCAGGTGCGGGCTGCCCACGGCGCGGACCAGGGCGAGCGTGTCGGCGGCGCGGGCGAACGGGGTGCCGGGGTGGTCGACCTCGGTGTTGAGGTTCTCGATCACGTAGGTGACGCCCGAGCGCTCGGCCAGCGCCGCGACCCGCTCCAGGGTGCGCAGCGCGGCGAACCACATCTCCCCCGTCACGACGTCGACCGGCCGCACCGGCAGGCCGCCCTCGCCGAGGCCGGTGCCGTGGATGTTGAGGGTCGGACAGCCGATCTCGCGCGCGAACGCGATCGACGGCTCGGCCGTGCGCAGGAGGGCGTCGGCGCCGTCGGGGGTGGTCAGGTCGCCCTCGACGTAGCCAGTCATGGACGTGAAACGGGCACCGGTGGCGGCGAGCACCGCGGCGTCCTTGTCGGTCCAGCCCCAGATCTCGCAGGCGAAGCCGCGGTCGTGGATGCGCCGGACCCGCTCCGGGAGCGGCAGGTCGGTGAAGACCATCTCCGCGCAGACGGCGAGCGTGAAGGGCATGGCACATCCTCGGGGTGGCGGCGGTTAGCACGTGCTAACAGCGTCGTCGCCTCCGGCGGCACCTGTCAAGGGCGCTCGAGCACCTCCAGGAAGTGCGGGTTGCTCATCACGCCGAGCAGGTTGCCGAACGGGTCGACGACCGACGCCGTCACGAACCCCTCACCCCTGGGCTCCACCGGGAGGTACTCCACGGCGCCGAGGTCCCGCAGCCGCGCGACCGTCGCCTCGAGGTCGTCGACCGCCCAGTGCAGGATCGCCCCGGCCGGCCCGTCCCCCGCCTGCGGCCGGTAGGCGCTGCTGATGATGCCGAACTCGGCCTCCGTGTCGCCGACCCGGAACTCGACGTAGGCGGGCCGGCCGTCGGATCCGGACCGCTCGAAGTAGGGCTCGACGCCGAACACCTCGGCGTACCAGCGGGCGGCGACGGCGACCTCGTCGGCCCAGACGTTGAGGGTGGCGAATCCGCGGAAGGTGGTCATGGCACCGATCCTGCCGCCCGAAGTGCTCACCTCCTGAGCACTTTCCCTGCCAGACTCACGAGGTGCGCGCGGACCGGCTCGTGGCCACCCTCCTGCTCCTGCAGGCCCGGGGGCGGGTGACGGCGGGGCAGGTCGCGACCGAGCTGGAGGTCTCGGTCGCCACCGCCCGACGCGACCTGGAGGCCCTGTCCACCGCGGGCATCCCGGTCTACCCGCAGCCGGGCCGCGGCGGCGGCTGGTCACTGCTCGGCGGCGCCCGCACCGACCTGACCGGGCTCAGCGCCCCCGAGGCGCGGGCGCTGTTCCGGCTGCTCGGCCCGGCCGCGTCGCCGGGCGGCGCCCCCGAGGCGCGCTCGGCGCTGCGCAAGCTGACGCGCGCGCTGCCCGCGGTGTTCCGCGAGGAGGCGGCGGCCACGGCGGGCTCCGTGGTCGTCGACGCCGCCGCCTGGGGCGCTCGCGACGACGACCGGCCGCCGCTGGTCGACCTGCTGCAGGGCGCGGTGGTGCGGCGCCGCCGGGTCCGGCTGCGCTACGCCGGGCGCACCCGCGAGCCCACGGAGCGGCTCGTCGACCCGTGGGGCCTGGTCGACAAGGACGGCCGCTGGTACCTGGTCGCGGGCACCGACGCCGGGCAGCGGACGTTCCGCGTCGACCGGGTCCTCGACGCCGATGTCAGCGACCTGGCCGCGGCGCGGCCCGAGGGGTTCGCGCTGGAGCGGGCGTGGGAGCGGGTCGTCGACGAGGTGGAGGCGCGGCGCGGTCGGCTGACCGCGACGCTCGTCGTCGAGGCCCGGTCCGTGCCCGTGCTGCGCGCGCAGTTCGGCCGCCACTGCGACGCCGGCCCGCCCGGTCCCGACCGCCGCTGCGAGGTGCGCGTGGGCGCCCCGACCGCACTCGACATCGCACGCACGCTGGCCGGCTGGGGCGCCGCGGTGCAGGTGCTCGACCCGCCGCAGGTGCGCGCCGAGCTGGCCCGCATCGGCGCGGAACTGGCGGCGGCCTACCCGTGAGTCAGGGCGGTGGGGCGGTGGTGCCCCGGACCACCAGCCGCGGCGACAGCACCCGGTCCACCGCGTCGACGCGGTCGCCGTCGAGCCGCTCCAGCGCCACCGCGACGGCGGTCCGCGCCTGCTCGGCGGCGTCCTGGTTGACCGTCGTGAGCCGGATGTGGGCGAGGCGAGCGGGCTCGGCGTCGTCGTAGCCCACCACCGACACGTCCTGCGGCACGCGGACGCCGCCGCGCAGGAACACGTCGAGCACGCCGAGCGCGCAGCGGTCGTTGGCCGCGACGACCGCCGACGGCGGGCCGGCGTCGAGCAGCGCCCGGGCGGCCCGCGCCCCGGCGTCCTCGCTGTCGCCGCCCGGCACCACGCGGGGCTCCAGCCCGTGCCGGGCCATCGCGGCGAGGTAGCCGGCGCGGCGGTCGTCGGCCATGTGGGCGCTGCCGCCGTCGACGTGGGCGATCGCGTGGTGCCCGAGCGCGACGAGGTGGTCGACCGCGTCGCCGACGCCGTCCCCGTCGGCCACCCGGACCACGTCGAAGCCCTCGGGGGGCAGCCGGCGCCCGATCACGACGGTCGGCACCCGCGCACCCAGCGCGGCCAGCGCGGCCGGCGAGAGCCCGGGCGCGAGGAGCAGCAGCCCCTCGCAGCGCAGGTCGAGCAGCGTCTCGACCACCCGCTCCTCGTCATGGGTGCGCGTGATGCCCGACAGCGCGAGGGCGTAGCCGTGCTCGTCGGCGGCGATCTGCACCTCCTCGGCGAGCTCGGTGCGGAACGAGTCGCGCAGCAGCACGGGCACGCCGAGCAGGTGGGTGCGGCGCCGGGCGAGCAGGCTCGCGGTCCGGTCGGTGCGGTAGCCCAGGCGCGCGGCGGCGTCCAGGACCCGCTGGCGGGTCTCGGCGCTGGGCCCCGCGACCCCCCGCAGGACGAGCGACACCGACGCCGTCGACACCCCCACGGCGGCGGCGACGTCCTCCAGCCGCGGCCTCTTGACAGCTCCGGTCACGTGCCGGAGGGTACACACCGTTAAAGCGCTTTAAGACCGAACGGAGGCGACGATGCCGACCGGTACCCCCGTCCTCGACGACCTGCTGGCCGTCCTCGACGACCGCACCGACCCCGCCGACTTCCCGCACGCCGAGTCCGTCGAGCAGAAGGTGCTCGTCTACTCCGCCGACGGGGTGCGGGCCGCCCCGCCCGCGGAGCTGGTGCGGGCCTTCGCCGACGGGCCCGGCGTCGTCGTCGTGCGCGGTGCGCTGGAGCGCCGGGTCGTCGACCGCGCCACCGCCGAGTTCGACGCGATGGTCGCCGAGCAGCACGCCGCCGGACGCCAGGTGGGCGACCACTTCGCGGCTGTCGACGAGAACGGCCGCGGCACGAACGACCGCGTCTGGAACGCGCTCGAGAAGCTCGCCGTGCGGGCACCGGACGTGTTCGTCGACTACTACGCCTCCGACGTGCTCGCCCTCGTCGCGCTGGCCTGGCTCGGCCCGGGCTATCAGGTGACCTCGCAGGTCAACGTCGTGCACCCGGGCGGGCAGGCCCAGGTCGGGCACCGCGACTACCACCTCGGCTTCCTGCCGCCCACCGAGATCGTGCGCTACCCCGCGCACGTGCACCGCCTCTCCCCCGTCCTCACGCTGCAGGGGGCGGTGGCGCACGCCGACATGCCGGTGGAGTCGGGCCCGACGCTGTACCTGCCGCACTCCCAGAAGTACGGCGACGGCTACCTCGCGACGGCGCTGCCCGAGTTCGCGCGGTACTTCGAGGAGCACCACGTCCAGCTGCCCCTGCGCACCGGGGACGCCGCGTTCTTCAACCCCGCCGTCATCCACGGCGCGGGCACCAACCGCACCGCCGACGTCCGCCGCACCGCCAACCTGCTGCAGATCAGCTCGGCGTTCGGGCGCGCGATGGAGAGCGTCGACCGCGCCCGGGTCTGCCGCGCGGTCTACCCGCACCTGCGCCCCGGGCACGAGCACGCGATCGCCGCCGCGGCCGAGGGCTACGCCTTCCCCACCAACCTCGACCGCGACCCGCCCGTCGACGGTCTCGCCCCGCCCAGCCAGGCCGACCTGGTGCGGCGCGCGGTGACCGAGGGCTGGGACGCGGAGGCGTTCGACGCCGCCCTCACCGAGCACGCGGCACGACGGGACACGCACTGATGGGCCTGCTCGACGGCATGGTCGTGCTCGTCAGCGGCGGCACCCAGGGGGTCGGCGCCGGCGTCGCGCGGGCCGCGGTGCGCGAGGGCGCGCACGTCACGATCAGCGGGCGCCGCATCGACGTCGGGGAGAAGGCCGCCGCCGACACCGGCGCGCGGTTCGTCGCCGCCGACGTCGCCGACCCGGCGCAGGCGCGGGCGTCCGTGGCCGCGGTGGTGGCCGAGCACGGCCGGATCGACGGCCTGGTCAACGCGGCCGGCCTCACCGACCGCGGCACGCTGCTCGACACGACCCCGGAGCTGTTCGACCGGCACGTGGCGGTCAACCTGCGCGGCCCGTTCTTCACGATGCAGGCCGCCGTCGCCGACATGGTCGCCCGCGGCGAGCCCGGCTCGGTCGTCAACGTCATCTCGTCCTCGGAGCTGGGCGGGCAGCCCTACCTCGCGCCCTACGTCGCCGCGAAGGCCGGGCTCGCCGGGCTCACCCGCAACGCCGCGCACGCCCACCGCCACGACCGCGTGCGCGTCAACGGCGTCGACATCGGCTGGACCGACACCGAGGGCGAGGACGCCGTCCAGCGCCGCTTCCACGACGCCGACGACGGCTGGCGCGACGGCGCCGCCGCCCGGCTGCCGATGGGGCGCCTGGGCCGCGTCGACGAGATCGCCGACTTCGTGGTGTTCCTGCTCTCGCCGCGCAGCGGCGTCGTCACCGGTTCCGTCGTCGACTGGGACCAGAACGTGCTCGGAGGACTCGACTGATGGGAACCGCGGACATGAGGCTCGGACTGATCGGACTCGGCCGGATCGGCGCGTTCCACGCGCAGACCCTCACCGACCTGGAGCAGGTCGGCTCGCTCGTCGTCGCCGACGCGGCGCCGGGCGTCACCGCCGAGGTCGCGGCGCGCCTGGGCGCGGAGCCCGCCGACTCCCCCGAGAAGCTGCTGGCCGCGGGCGTCGACGGGGTGCTGATCGCCGCCGCCACCGACGCCCACCCCGCGCTGCTGCGCGCGGCCGTCGACGCCGGGCTGCCGGTGTTCTGCGAGAAGCCGCTGGCCGCGGGCCTGGCCGACGCCCGCGCCACGGCCGACGCCGTGCGCGGCGCCCCCGTGCAGATCGGCTACCCCCGCCGCTTCGACGCCGGGTTCCTCGCCGTGCGCGGCGCCGTCGCGGCCGGCGAGCTGGGCCGGGTGCACACCGTCCGCTCCACCACGCTCGACCCGGCCCCGCCGCCGCGCGCCTACCTCGCGGGCTCGGGCGGGCTGTTCCGCGACTGCACCGTGCACGACCTCGACGCCGTCCGCTGGGTCACCGGCCAGGAGATCACCGAGGTCTACGCCGCCGGCGCCGACCGCGGCGACCCGATGTTCGGCGAGCTCGGCGACATCGACGCCGCCTCGCTGCTGCTCACCATGGCCGACGGCACGATCGGCGTGATCTCCAACAGCCGCTACAACGCCCGCGGCTACGACGTGCGCCTGGAGGTGCACGGCGCCGCCGACAGCGCCGCCGCCGGGCTCGACGACGGCCTGCCGATCCGCCCGCTCGGCCCCGGCGCGCTCGCCCCCGCCGGCCCGGCGCACGCGTTCTTCATGGACCGCCTCGCGTCGGCGTTCCGGGCGGAGCTGGCCGCGTTCACCGAGCTCGTCGCGGGCACCCGGCCCTCACCCTGCACCGTCGACGACGCGCTCGCGGTGGCCGTGGCCGCCGAGGCCGCGACAGTGTCGCTGCGCGAGCACCGGCCGGTGCGGACGGACGAGATCGCCTGAGCCCGGGCTACACGAACGCGCTCTGGCCGGTGATCGCCCGGCCCACGACGAGCGTGTTGATCTGCTTGGTGCCCTCGAAGGAGTACAGGGCCTCGGCGTCGGCGAAGAACTTGCCGACGCCGTAGTCCAGCACGATGCCGTTGCCGCCGACGACCTCCCGCGCGGCGGCGACGGTCTCGCGCATCTTCGACGTGCAGAACTCCTTGGCCAGGGCGGCGTGCTCGTCGCGCGCCTCCCCCGCCTCCTGCATCTCGGCCAGCCGCACGGCCATGCCCAGCGACGCGGTGATGTTGCCCAGCATCCGCACCAGCAGGTCCTGCACGAGCTGGAACCCCGCGATCGGCCGCCCGAACTGCTCGCGCTCCTGCGCGTAGGCAAGCGCCAGCTCGTAGGCGGCCATCATCGTGCCGGTGGAGCCCCAGGCCACGCCGCCGCGGGTGCGGCGCAGCACCTTGTTGGTGTCGGCGAACGAGCGCGCCTCCTGCAGGCGGTCCTCCTCGGGGACGCGGCACCCGCGCAGGACTATGTCGGCGTTCTGCACCGTCCGCAGGGCGATCTTGTTCTCCATCTTCGTGGTGGTCATGCCCGGGTTGTCCTGCCCCACCACGAAGCCCTTGACGCTGTCGTCCGCGACGTCGCGCGCCCAGACCACGACGAGGTCGGCGAACGTGCCGTTGCCGATCCAGCGCTTCTCGCCGTCGATCACCCACTCGTCGCCCTCGCGGCGGGCGGTCGTCTCCAGCCCGCGCGCGACGTCGGACCCGCCGTGCGGCTCGGTCAGCCCGAACGCGCCGATCTTCTCCATCCGCGCCATCGCCGGGAGCCAGCGCTCGCGCTGCTCGGCCGAGCCGCACAGGTCGATGCTGCCCATCGCCAGGCCGTTGTGGATGCCGAAGAAGCTGTTCATCGACGGATCGGTGTGCGCGATCTCCATCGACACGAACCCGACGAGCTGCCGACGTGCGGCCGGGCCGTCGAGGCCCTCGTAGGGCAGGGCGGCGATGTCCAGCGCGGCGAACCCGGGGATGAGGTGGTGCGGGAACTCGGCCTTCGTCCAGTGCTCCAGCGCTACCGGGGCCACCTCCTTCGCCAGGAACTCGCGCACCTTCCCGACGACGGCGCGCTCGTCGTCGGTGAGGGCGTCGGCGAAGCGGAAGAAGTCACCGGGCAGCGGGTCGGCGGTCATCGCTCCAGGGTGGCACCGGGCGGGGAACGCGGCACGGCGAGAAGAGGCGATGCGGTCGGGAACCGGCCGCTGCCCTCCCTATCGTCGCACCCGTGACCCCCGTCCTCGGCCCGCGCGCGCTGAACCGCGCCACGCTGGCCCGCCAGCTCCTGCTGGAGCGCGCCGACCTCGACCCGGTCGACGCCGTCGCGCACCTGGCCGGGTTGCAGGCCCAGACCCCGCAGACCTGGTACGTCGGGCTGTGGTCGCGGCTGGCGGGGTTCGACCCGGCCGCGGTCGGGACCGCGCTCCAGGACCGCCGGCTGGTGCGGGTGCCGCTGATGCGCTCGACGATCCACCTCGTCACCGCGGCCGACGCGCTGGCGTGGCGGCCGCTCGTCGACGTCGTGATCGAGCGCTCGACGACGGGGGTGTTCGGGCGCCGGCTCGCCGGGGTCGACCGGGCCGCGCTCGTCGACCGGGCGCGGGAGCTCACCACGGGGCGTCCGATGGCGGCCGCGGAGCTGGGCCGGGCGCTGGCCGGGCGGTTCCCCGGGCACGACCCCGACGCGCTCGCGCAGGGCGCCCGGATGTGGCTGCCGATGGTGCAGGTCCCCCCGCGCGGGGTGTGGGGCCGCAGCGGGCGACCGCTGCAGACGCCGCTGGAGCACTGGCTCGGCCGTGCGCAGGCGCCGGTGCCCGTCGCCGACCTGGTGCTGCGCTACCTCGCCGCCTTCGGCCCCGCCACCGTGCGCGACGTCCAGACCTGGTGCGGGCTGACGAGGCTCGCGGAGGTCGTCGACGACCTCCCGCTCGCGACCTTCCGCACCGAGGACGGCCGAGCGCTCGTCGACCTCCCCGACGCCCCGCGCCCCGACCCCGACGTCCCCGCGCCGGTGCGCTTCCTCTACGACTTCGACAACCTCCTGCTCTCCCACGCCGACCGCAGCCGGATCGTCGGGACGGTCGACTACCGGACGCTGGGTTTCGGCGGGGACAGCGGCGAGCAGCCCAGCTCGGTGCTCGTCGACGGCGTCGTCGCCGCCACCTGGCGGGCCGTCCGCGTGCGCGGCGCCGCGACCCTCACCGTCCGCCCGTTCCGAGTGCTGACGCCGGGCGAGCGCGACGCCGTCACCGCCGAGGGCGCGGCGCTGCTGGCGTTCCTGCACCCCCGCGCGGCGCCCGAGGTGGTCGTGGGGTGACGGACCCGGCGCCTACGATCGGGTCCGTGCTCCCCGACACCGCACCCGCCCCGCTCGACGTCCTGCGCCGGGTCTTCGGCTACGAGGCGTTCCGCGGCCCGCAGCAGGAGGTCGTCGAGCACGTCTGCGCGGGCGGCGACGCGCTGGTGCTCATGCCCACCGGCGGCGGCAAGTCGCTGTGCTACCAGGTGCCCTCGATCGTCCGGCCGGGCACGGGCGTGGTCGTCTCCCCGCTGATCGCGCTCATGCAGGACCAGGTCGACGCCCTGCGCAACCTCGGCGTCCGCGCCGGTTTCCTCAACTCCACGCAGAACCCCGACGAGCGCCGCGACACCGAGCGCGCCTACCTCGACGGCGAGCTCGACCTGCTCTACCTCGCCCCGGAGCGCCTGCGCGTCCCCTCCACGCTGTCGCTGCTGGGCCGCGGCAGGATCGCGCTGTTCGCCATCGACGAGGCGCACTGCGTCGCGCAGTGGGGGCACGACTTCCGCCCCGACTACCTCGCGCTGTCCGACCTGCACGAGCGCTGGCCCGACGTCCCCCGCATCGCGCTCACGGCCACCGCCACCGAGCACACGCACACCGAGATCGCGCAGCGGCTCAACCTCGTCGACGCCAAGCACGTCGTCGCCAGCTTCGACCGGCCCAACATCCAGTACCGGATCGCGCCGAAGAACGAGCCGCGCAGGCAGCTGCTCGACCTGCTGCGCACCGAGCACCCCGGCGATGCGGGGATCGTCTACTGCCTCTCGCGCAAGTCCGTGGAGCAGACCGCGGAGTTCCTGGTGGCGCAGGGCATCCCGGCGCTGCCCTACCACGCGGGGCTCGACGCGGCGGTCCGCGCGCAGAACCAGTCGCGGTTCCTGCGCGAGGAGGGCGTCGTCATGGTGGCGACGATCGCGTTCGGCATGGGCATCGACAAGCCCGACGTCCGGTTCGTCGCCCACCTCGACCTGCCCAAGTCCGTCGAGGGCTACTACCAGGAGACCGGCCGTGCCGGCCGCGACGGGCTCCCGTCCACGGCGTGGCTGGCCTACGGCCTGGCCGACGTCGTGCAGCAGCGCAAGATGATCGACGAGTCCGAGGGCGACCGCGCGCACAAGCAGCGCCTGGGCCAGCACCTCGACGCGATGCTCGCGCTGTGCGAGACCGTGGAGTGCCGCCGCGTGCGGCTGCTCGACTACTTCGGCCAGCGCAGCGAGCCGTGCGGCAACTGCGACACCTGCCTCACCCCGCCCGAGTCCTGGGACGGCACCGTGCCCGCCCAGAAGATCCTCTCGACGGTGTGGCGGCTGAAGAAGGAGCGCAACCAGTCCTTCGGGGCCGGGCACCTCATCGACATCGTCACCGGCAAGCGCACCGCGAAGATCGAGCAGTTCGCCCACGACGAGCTCACCGTCTTCGGAGTCGGCACCGACCTGTCCGAGCCCGAGTGGCGCGCGGTCGTGCGCCAGCTGCTGGCGCAGGGGCTGCTCGCCGTCCAGGGCGCCTACCAGACGTTCGCGCTCACCGAGGCCAGCGGCGAGGTGCTGCGCGGCGACCGCGAGGTGCGGATGCGCCGCGACCCCGTGAAGAGCACGCGGTCGCGGTCGCGCTCGGCCCGCGCCGACGCCCCCGCCCTGCCCGCCGGGGCGGCTCCGGTGTTCGAGCGCCTGCGCGCCTGGCGCGGGGCCACGGCCAAGGAGCAGGGCGTGCCCGCCTACGTGATCTTCCACGACGCCGTGCTGCGCGAGATCGCCACGCGCCTCCCGTCGACGCTGGGCGAGCTGGGCACGATCAGCGGGATCGGGGAGAACAAGCTCGCGAAGTACGGGCAGGGCGTGCTCGGCACCCTCACCGCGGAGTGAGCCGGTGGCGCTGCACCTGACCACCGAGCGCCTGGTCCTGCGGCCGCTCCACGCCGGTGACGTCGACGCGCTGCACGCCCTGCACACCGACGACGAGGTGATGCGGTACCTGTCCCGCGGGCGGCCCCGGCGCGAGGACGTCCGCGACGAGGAGCTGCCCCGCATGCTCGCGTGGGAGCGCCGCGACCCGGCCTGGGGCTACTCGGCGGTCCTCGACCGCGCCACCGGCGCGTTCCTGGGCTGGGTGCTGCTCCGGCCGGCCGTGGAGCGCGAGCCCCGGCCGGGCGAGCTGGAGATCGGCTGGCGGTTCGCGCGCGCGGCGTGGGGCCACGGGTACGCCACCGAGGCCGCCCGGGCCCTGCTCGACCACGCCGTCACCGCACTGGGCGCCCGGTCGGTGTTCGCGACGACGATGGCCGTCAACACCGCGTCGCGGCGGGTGATGGAGAAGATCGGGATGCGGTACGTCCGGACGTACGAGGAGCACCACGACGACCCCCTCCCCGGTGCGGAACAGGGCGAGGTGGAGTACCGCCACCCGTGAGTGGATACGAGTGCTGGGGCACTCGTATCCACTCACGGGTCGCTCGCCGACACGTGCCATGCTCGGCCGGTGCAGTTCGGGGGGCGGGTCGCGGTCGGGCTCGCGGCGGTCGTGCTCGTGGGGTGCGGCTCCCCGGCCGCCCCCGCACCCGCCGCGACGACCACCCCCGCCACGACCACCACCGCCACCGCCACCGCCACCGCCACGACGGTCCGCGCGACCTCCACCCTGCCCGCACCCCCGCAGCGGGTCGTCGTCCTCGACCCCGGCCACAACGGCGGCAACGGCACCCACCCCGCGGAGATCGGCCGGCCCGTCCCGGACGGGCGCAGCGGCACCAAGGCCTGCAACACCACCGGCACCGCGACCGACGCCGGCTACCCCGAGCACGCCTTCACCTGGGACGTCGCCCAGCGGGTGCGGCGCGCGCTGGAGGCCGACGGGGTCCGGGTCGTCCTCACCCGCCCCGACGACACCGGCGTCGGGCCCTGCGTCGACGAGCGCGGGCGCGCGGGTGAGGCGGCCGGGGCCGACGCGGTGGTGTCGATCCACGCCGACGGCGCGGCCCCGGGCGGCAGCGGCTTCCACGTCGCCCTGTCCGACCCGCCGCTCCACCCCGCACAGGGCGCCCCGGCCCGCGAGCTCGCGCTCGCCGTCCGCGACGCGCTGCGCACCGGCGGGTTCACCGACTCCGACTACACCGGCGAGCAGGCCCTCACCCCGCGGCCCGACCTCGCCGGGCTCAACCACAGCACCCGCCCGGCCGTGCTCGTCGAGTGCGCCAACATGCGCAACGCCGCCGAGGCCGCGCTCGTGTCGTCGGAGGCGGGCCGGGAGCGCTACGCCGAAGCGATCGCGGCCGGGATCCTCACGTACCTGGGCTGACTATGGGGGTGGCCGGGCCGCGCGAACGGCACGTTCGCCCGATCCCGTTGAGCGAGAGTGCCGTTCGCTCAGCCGGCGCTGAGCTCAGCCGGCGCTGAGCCGGTGCAGCATCGCGGGCAGCTCCTGCGCGTGCACCACCGCGAGCCGCTGGGTGGCGCGGGTGAGCGCGACGTAGAGGTCGTTGGCCCCGCGCGGTGACTCCTCGAGCACCTCCGCCGGCTCCACCAGCACCACCGCGTCGAACTCCAGGCCCTTGGCCGAGGAGATCGGCAGCACCACGACCGGCGACTCGAGGTCGACGGTCGGGTCGGCCGGGCCGTCGGGCGTGTCCGGACCCGCGACGGGCTCGGCCGCGCCGAGGAGGCGCTCCCGCAGCCCGCGCACCCGCGCCGCCGGCGCCAGCACGACGGTGCGCCCGTCGGGCACGGCGCCCGCCTCCTCCGCCAGCACCTTCGCGACGACGTCGTCGAGCCGGTCGCCGCCGACGGGCACCGCGCGCGGCGACACGCCGGTGCTGCGGACCGAGCGCGGCGCGGCCAGCCCCGGCTCGATGACGGCGAGCACGTCGTCGGCGACGTCGGCGATCTCCGAGGGCGTGCGGTAGTTGACCGTGAGCTGCTCCAGGCGCCACCGGTTCGCCACGTACGGCGAGAGCACCTGCCCCCACGACGACGCCCCGGCCAGGTCGCCGGTCTGCGCGATGTCGCCGACGAGCGTCATCGACCGGCTCGGGCAGCGCCGCATCACCAGCCGCCACGCCATCGCCGACAGCTCCTGCGCCTCGTCGACGATCACGTGGCCGTAGGTCCACTCGCGGTCGGCGGCGGCGCGCTCGGCGGTGGAGTCGTAGCGGCGCACCGCCTGGCGCTCGGCGAGGCGCTCGGCGTCGACGATGTCGCCCGCGCGCAGCAGCTCGTCGTCGAGGTCCTCCTCCAGGTCGAGGACGTCGAGCACGCCCTGCGCGTAGAGGACCTCCTCGCGCAGCGCCGCCGCCTCGCGGGCCGCGGCCTCGGCGCCGTCGTCGCCGAGCAGCTCGGCCGCCTCGTCGAGCAGCGGCACGTCGGCCGGGGTCCAGCGCAGGCCGGGCGGCACGTCGTCGGCGGGGGCGGGCCGCTCCAGGCGCGCGCGGTCGGCGGCCGGGAGGCGGCGCGCCACCGAGTTCAGCCGCCGAGGGTCGGCGAACAGGTCGGTGAGCAGCTGCTCGGCCGACAGCGTGGGCCAGAGGTCGTCGAGCGCGCGCTGCAGCTCGCGGCTCTCGGTGAGCTCCTCGCGGATGTCGGCGAGGTCGCCGGCGTCGAGGAAGCGGGAGGAGTTGAGCCCGGCCCCGCCCAGCCCGCGGGCGGCCTGCTCGGCCAGCAGCCGGACGGCCTCCTTGTGGAAGACCCGCTTGGCCTCGTTGTGCGGCTTGCGGGAGCGCCGGGCCCGGGTGCGGGCGGAGTTGGCGACGTCGCGGTCGAGCCGGATCCGCTGGCCCTCGACGTCGAGCTCGACGGGGCGGCGCGGCACCTGCTGGCGGTCACGCACGGCGGCCGCGATGACCGAGGCCATGTCGGCGCGGCCCTTGACCTCCGCGGTCTCCGCGGGCTCCGGGCGCCGCGCGTCGAGGTTCGGGAACAGCTGCCCCACCGTGCCGAGCACGACGCTGGTCTCGCCGAGGGAGGGCAGGACCTGCCCGATGTAGCGCAGGAACGTCGGGTTGGGCCCCACGACGAGCACGCCGCGCCGGGCCAGGCGGTCGCGGTGGGTGTAGAGCAGGTAGGCCGCGCGGTGCAGCGCGACGGCCGTCTTCCCGGTGCCCGGCCCGCCCTGCACGACCAGCACGCCCGAGGGCTTGGAGCGGATGATGGCGTCCTGCTCGGACTGGATGGTGGCGACGATGTCGCCCATCCGGCCGGTGCGGCGGGCGCCGACGGCGGCGAGCAGCGCGGCCTCGCTCGTCAGGCCCGAGGAGCGCCCGCCCGCGTCGGCGGCGTCGAGGTCGAGCACCTCGTCGTCGATCGCCAGCACCTCGCGGCGCCGGGTGCGCAGGTGGCGGCGGCGGCGGATGCCGTCGGGCGAGGCCGCGGTGGCGGTGTAGAACGGGCGGGCGGCGGGCGCGCGCCAGTCCATGAGCAGCGGCTCGTAGTCGTGGTCCTCGTCCAGCAGGCCCAGGCGGCCGATGTAGCGCCGCTCCCCCGGCTCGCCCTCGTGCTCGGGCAGCACGTCGAGGCGGCCGAACGCCAGGCCGTGCTCGGCGGCGCGCAGCGCGGCGAGGCGGTCGGTGTACATCGCGGCGGCGGCGTCGCGCTCGGTGAGCGCCTGCGGCGTGCCGACGGTCTCGTCGTGCAGGGCGTCGTGCAGGCGCTGCGCGGTCTCGGCGCGGCGGGCGTCGAGACGGCCGTAGAGCATGCTGACGTAGCGCTGCTCGTGGGCCAGACCGTCGTCGTCGGCGGGCCCCCCGGCGGGACCCTCGACGCCGGAGAGCCCGGGGGACGTGCTGTTCGACACCGGCGGTTCACCTTCACGGGGCTCGGGAAACGGCGACTGTCCAAGCTACCAGCGCTGCGGGGGTGGCGTTCGCAGGCGCTCGGGCCGCGCCACGGGCCGTCGGTGCGGGGCGTTTACTGCTCCCCCGGCACCGGGTAGGCCTCTCTGTGCCCAGCTCCGAGCCGTCCCGCGACTCCGAGTACGCGCACCTCGCGCCTCTCTTCGAACAGTTCGCGGCACTGCCCCCCGACCACCCCGACCGCGCCGCGCTGCGCTCCCGACTCGTGACCGGCCACCTGCCGGTCGTCCGCCACATCGCCCGCCGGTTCTCCGGCCGCGGCGAGCCCGCCGACGACCTGGAGCAGGCCGGCACGATCGGCCTGCTCGGCGCCGTCGACCGCTTCGACCCCTCGCACGGCAGCGACTTCCTGTCCTACGCCGTGCCCACCATCACCGGCGAGATCCGCCGCCACTTCCGCGACCGCACCTGGGCGATGCGCGTGCCGCGCCGCCTCAAGGACCTGCAGGCGACGATCGCGGGCGCGGTCGGGCCGCTGTCGCAGGAGCTGGGGCGCGCGCCGCGGCCCACCGAGATCGCGGCGCGCCTGGACATGCCGGTCGACGAGGTGCTGGAGGGTCTCGACGCCCAGCAGGCCTACCGCAACACCTCGCTCGACGAGCTCGTGGCCGGCGGCGAGACGCCGCTGACCGACACCCTCGGCACCGCCGACGTCGAGCTGGACAAGGTGGAGTACCGCGAGACCCTGCAGCCGCTGCTCGACGAGCTGCCCCCGCGCGAGCGGACGATCCTGGTGCTGCGGTTCTTCGGCAACATGACGCAGACCCAGATCGCCGACCGGGTCGGGGTGTCGCAGATGCACGTGTCGCGGCTGCTGGCCCAGACGCTGCGCCAGCTGCGGGAGAAGCTCAACGCGGCCGAGTAGCGCGCTCAGGTCCCGTTCAGCAGGCGGCGGGGCAGCACGAACCACAGCCCCGTCAGGACGACGCCGACGGCCGCCGCCGCGGGCACGGCGAACCCGCGCCCGACCGCGACGTCGAGGACCAGCAGCACGGCCCCGGTGAGGGTCAGGGCCAGGGACGCGAGGCCGGCGACGAACAGCCGCTGCCCGAGCGCGACGGTCGGCGCCTTGACCCCGCGCCCGAACGTCATGCGGTGCGCCGCGGCCGGGCCGACGAGCAGCCCGGCCGTCAGCACCGACAGCAGCAGCGTGACGACGTAGGTCCAGCGCTGCACCTCGTCGATGCGCCCGAACCGCTCGGTGAACGACAGCGACAGCAGGAACGCGAAGAGGATCTGCACGCCGGTCTGCGCGACGCGCAGCTCCTGCAGCAGCTCCAGCATGTTGCGGTCGGCCCGCCGCAACGGGCCCTCACCCCGGTCGTCCTGCGCGCTCGGGCGGGTGTCGTCCGGTTCGCTCACGCGGGCAGGCTAGCCCGCGAACGCGTCGACGACGGCGGCGGAGAAGGCCGGCAGGTCGTCGGGGCTGCGGCTGGTGACGAGGTTGCCGTCCACCGACACCTCCTCGTCGACGACGGTGGCGCCCGCGTTGCGCAGGTCGGTCCACACGCTCGGGTACGCGGTGAGCGTCCGGCCCTGCGCGACACCTGCGTCGATCAGCGCCCACGGGGCGTGGCAGATCGCGCCGACCGGCTTGCCCGAGTCCACGAACGCCTTCACGAAGTAGCGGACGTCCTCGTCGACGCGGAGCTTGTCGCCGTTGACGGTGCCGCCCGGCATGAGCAGCCCGTCGTACTCGTCGGGCGGGGCCTGCCCCACGACGCGGTCCACCGGGAACGTGTCCGCGGGCTCGATGTCGGAGTTCATCGCCTGGATCTTCCCGTCGGACAGCGAGACGAGGTGGACCATCGCGCCCTCCGCGACCACCGCGTCGCGCGGGGTGGTCAGCTCCACCTGCTCGACGCCGTCGGTGGCCAGGATCGCGATGCGCTTGCCGTCCAGCCTGCCTGCCATGGGGGGTCCTCCTCGGTCGGAACTGGGGTCCCTCCGGGTCTACCCGGGCCCCGCGGGGGGTATGCCCGGCCCATGAGTGAGATCAAGAAGGGTGACCACGTCAGCTGGAAGTCCCACGGGTCGACGGCCGAGGGGACCGTCGAGGAGGAGATCACGAAGGACACCGAGGCCGCCGGGCGCACCGTGCGGGCGTCGAAGGACGACCCGCAGTACCGCGTGCGCAGCGACAAGAGCGGCAAGGACGCGGTGCACAAGCCGGGCGCGCTGGAGAAGGACTAGCCGCCCGGGTCAGCTCAGCACCGGGGTGTCGGCGTGCTCGCGGCACGTCGGCACCTCCGGGCGGGCCTCCAGGCGCTCGTCGTCGATCTGCCGGTCGCAGACCGCGCAGCGGCCGTACGTGCCGTCCTCGATGCGGCCGAGGGCGTCCTGCACCGCGCGGCGCTGGTCGGACACGGCCGCGACCAGGTGCTCGGCGTCCATGGTGGTGGCCACCTCGGTGCCGTAGTCGCCGGGGTGCTGACCCAGCGCGCCCTCCTGGCCCAGCGTGTCGGCCGTGGCGTCCTCGCGGCTCTCCCGGGCGAAGCGGGCGCGGTCGTCGAGCTCGGACAGCTCGTCGGTCAGCAGGGTGCGGGCGCGGTCCAGATCCACGGTGGGGTCCTTCCGGTGGGGAGACGTGAACCCCTGCGCATACCCCGATCCGGCGGCGCCGGAAACCCCGCCCGCGGCGCCGTCAGCCGCCGGGGTGGCGCGCCTTCGGGGCCCGGCCGAACGGCTGCTCGACGGGCTCGACCCGCACCGGTTCCGGCACGGGCCGCAGCACCGGCTGCTCGGCCAGCGCGAGCGGCTCGCCGTGGTGCGTCAGGCGCATCGGCGGGCCGCTGACCAGGTGGTACTCCGCGCCCTCCGGCGTGATCTGCACCCGCAGCTGGCGCCCCTGCCAGCGCAGCCCGAACGAGATCCGCGAGAGCGCCGGGGGCAGCCGCGGGGAGAACCGCAGCCCCGCGGAGTCGCACTGCATCCCGCCGAAGCCCTGTACGACCGCGATCCAGGTGCCGGCCATCGAGGCGATGTGCACGCCGTGGTCGGAGTTGCCGGCGAGGTCGTTGATGTCGACCAGCGCCGACTCCGCGAGGTAGTCGAACGCCAGGTCCAGGTGCCCGACCCGGGCGGCCATGACGGCCTGGGTGCACGCCGACAGCGACGAGTCGCGGACAGTGATGGCCTCGTAGTAGGCGAAGTTGCGCTCCACCTGCTCGGGGGTGAACGCGTCGGGCCGCAGCTGCATGGCCAGCACCAGGTCGGCCTGCTTGGAGACCTGCTTCCGGTACAGGTCGAAGTACGGGACGTTGAGCAGCAGCGGGTACATGTCGGGCTTGGTGCCCTCGAAGTCCCACACCTGGTGGTCGGTGAAGCCCTCCGACTGCGGGTGCACGCCCAGCGACTCGTCGTAGGGGATCCGCATCGACGACGCCGCGTCGCGCCAGCTCGCCATCTCCTCGGCGTTGACGCCGAGCTTGGCGGCCGCCCGGGAGTGCCGGGCCGCGGTCTCGGCGGCGACGCGCAGGTTCAGCTGCGCCATGAGGTTGGTGTAGACGTTGTTGTCGACGATCGCGGTGTACTCGTCGGGCCCGGTGACGCCGTCGATGCGGAACTGCCCGGCCGAGTCGTGGTGGCCCAGCGAGCGCCACAGCCGGGCGGTCTCGACGAGCAGCTCGAGCCCGACCTCCTTCTCGAACTCGACGTCGCCGGTGGCCGCGACGTGGCGGCGCACGGCGTCGGCGATGTCGGCGTTGATGTGGAACGCCGCCGTGCCCGCGGGCCAGTAGCCCGAGCACTCGTGGCCGCGGATGGTGCGCCAGGGGAACGCCGCGCCCTTGAGCCCCAGCTGCTCGGCGCGCTCCTTGGCCAGCGGGATGATCGACTGCCGCCAGCGCAGAGCGTCGGCCGCGGCGTCCGGGGCCACGTGCGAGAGCAGCTGCAGGCAGAACGTCTCGGTGTCCCAGAAGGTGTGGCCGTCGTAGCCGGGGCCGGTGAGGCCCTTGGCCCCGATGGCCCGCCGCTCGGCGCGGGCGCCGGCCTGCAGCACGTGGAAGATCGCGACGCGGACGGCCTGCTGCAGCTCGGCGTCGCCGTCGATCTCGATGTCGGCGGTGAGCCAGAAGTCGTCGAGGTAGTGGCGCTGCTCGTCGACCAGTCCCTGCCAGCTCGTGTACCGGGCGGCGGCCAGCGCGGCCCGCACCTGGTCGTGCACGGCCGAGAGGGAGCGCCGCGAGGACCAGCCGTAGGCCAGGTACTTGACGACGGTCAGCTTCTCCCCCGGCTTGAGCCGCGAGATGACGGTGGTGCGGGCGATGTCGGGGTTGGCCTCCGAGGTGATCTGCAGGCCCGCGGGCCCGTGCACCTCGTGGTCCATCGCCGCGGCCACCCGCAGCCCGGACGCGCGCGTCTGGTGCACGAGCGTGGCGCTGGTCTCGCTGTGGCGGTGCTGCTCGGCGACCAGCGGGTCGGTCATCGCCGCCTCGACGCGCGGGTCGTCCTCGTCGATCGACGGCAGGGCCTCGTTGGCCACCAGCTCGGACTGCACGACCAGCAGAGCCGGCGCGTCGAGCACCTCGACCTCGTAGCGGATCGCGGCGATCGCGCGCTGCGTGAGCGACACCAGCCGCTCGGTGCGCAGCTTGACCCTGCGCCCCGCCGGGGACTCCCACTCGACCTCGCGGGTGAGCGTGCCCGCCTGCAGGTCGAGCACGCGCTCGTGGCGGTGCACCCGGCCGTAGCGCAGGTCGAGCGGCTCGTCCTCGACCAGCAGCCGGATCAGCTTGCCGTTGGTGACGTTGATGATCGTCTGCCCGGACTCGGGGTAGCCGTAGCCGCCCTCGGCGTAGGGCAGCGGGCGCTTCTCGTAGAACGAGTTGAGGTAGGTGCCGGGGGTGTCGTGCGGCTCGCCCTCGTCGAGGTTGCCGCGCAGGCCGATGTGGCCGTTCGACAGGGCGAAGACCGACTCGGCCTGGCCCAGCGCCTGCAGGTCGAGGTGCGGCTCGCGCACCACCCACGGCTCGACCAGGAACGCGCGTCCGGGATCGGGGCTCACGTCAGGTCCTTTCCCAGGAGGTCGGCGAGGTCCTGCACGACGACGTCGGCGCCCTGCGCCAGCAGCTGCTCGGCCTGGTCGAGCCGGTCGACGCCCACGACGAAGCCGAAGCCCCCGGCCTTCCCGGACGCGACGCCGGCGAGGGCGTCCTCGAACACCACGGCGTGCGCCTTGTCGACGCCCAGGTCGGCGGCGGCGGCCAGGAACGTGTCGGGGGCCGGCTTGCCGGGCAGCCCGCGCTCCTTCGCCGTGACGCCGTCGACGCGGTGGTCGATGTACTGCGCGAGGTCGGCGACCCGCAGCACCTGCTCGGCGTTCGCGCTCGACGACACGACCGCGGTGGCCAGGCCCGCCTCGCGGACGGCCCGCAGGTAGCGCACCGAGCCCGGGTAGACCTCGACGCCGACGGTGACGATCTTCTCCTGCACCAGGTCGTTCTTGATCGTCGACAGGCGCACCAGCTCCTCGGGGGGCAGCACGATCCCGCGCGAGCGCAGGAACGAGTCGGTGCCGTCCAGGCGGGGCTTGCCGTCGACGTAGGGGCCGTAGTCGGCCGAGACGTCGAAGGGGCGGAAGCCGACGCCGTCGCGTGCGCGCAGGAAGTCGTCGAACATCTGCTTCCACGCGGCGGCGTGGACGCTCGCGGTGTCGGTGAGGACGCCGTCGAGGTCGAAGAGGCACGCGCGCGTGCCGTCGGGGAGGCCCAGCATGGGCGCACGGTACCGACTGGGAAGATCACCGCGGTGCGGCGGCCGTCACCATCACGTTGCGTTCTCAGCCGGTGGGCAGCACCAGCACCGCGGGTTCCCCCGCCGCGGCCGTCACCACGACCTCGCACCCGGCGTCCACGCGGCGGACCGAGAGCGCCAGCACCCCGCCCTCGCGCCGCGGCTCGATGCCGCGCTGCACGGCGTCGCGGACCATCGACAGCACCGCCATCGTCGGCACCGGCACCGGCTCGACGCCCTGCTCCACCTCGGTGGTCACGCCCAGGCGCGCGCCGAACCGGGCCTGCTCGATCGCCAGGTAGGCCCGGACGGTCTCCAGCTCGCGGCCCAGCGTGCTCTCCGGCGGGCCGTCGGCGGTGCGGGAGAGGTCGGCGAACCCGAACAGCAGCTCGCGGGCGCGCAGCGGGTCGGTGCGGATGAGCGCCGCGATGGTGTTGAGGGAGTTGTAGACGAAGTGCTGCTCGAGGCGCCGTTCCGTCTCCGGCGGCGGCGGGGGCTTTTCGGGCTCGGGCGGGGCCGGCTCCGGGGCCGCGGGCGCCGGGGCGGGGGCCGGGGCGGTGACCACCGGAGGCACCGCCCACTGCGAGTCGTCGAGGTCCTCGAACCGGGCCAGCCCGCGCCACATCGGCAGCCGCATCCGCGTGCCGCCCACCCACCCGGTGAACTCGACGAGCCCGACCAGGTCGGGCAGCACCCAGACGGCGTGCCGGGCGGCGTCGGCGGGCAGCGGGCCGGTGAACGGCGACGCGTCGCGGGCCGATCCGCGCAGGTCGGCATCGAGCCGGCGGCGCTCGTCGACGCCGATGCCCACGCGTCCGACGTAGCGCAGGCGGTCGCCGTCGGGCACGCCCAGCAGCAGGGCGCCGATGGTGTCGGGGCGGTGCGGGTCGGTCGGGGTCCAGCCGCCGATGACGACCTGGCGCGTGCGCTGCACCGGCACCCGCAGCCAGAACTTGGAGCGCCCCCCGGGCCGGTAGCGGGCGCCCAGGTGCCGCGCGTGGAAGGCGTCGATCCCCTCGGCCGCGGCGATCCGCATGATCGAGCCGAGCTCGGTGGCCGGGAACAGCGCCGTCGTCCAGACCGGGGCGCCGTTGAGCCCGAGGCCCTCCAGCAGCCCGCGCCGCTCGCGGTAGGGCAGGCCGACGGTGTCGTGGCCGTCGAAGAAGAGCAGGTCGGCGACCTGCAGGTCGACCGGGACCGCCGCGATGTCGTGCTCGCTGGGCTTGTAGCGGGAGTGGCGGCGCTTGAGCAGCCGCGGGCGGGCGGCGTGCTCCTCCCCCCGCGCGACGATCGTGCCGTCGAGCACCATCCCGCCCGGCGGGCAGCGGGCCAGCAGCGGCGCGGAGAACTCCGGGTAGGCGTGGGTCATCGAGTTGTCGGCGCCGCTGAGCAGCCGCACCCGCCCCTCGCGGCCCGGGCCGGGCGGATGGACGTAGGCGATGCAGCGGTGGCCGGTCCACGCCACCTCGACCCGCCAGTCGCTGCCGGTCGGCGGATCGCCCGAGGTCACCGACGGCACCATCGGCGGGACGAGCAGCGGCACGCCGTCGTCGGATGTCGCCCCCGTCACGGGCGTCACCGTAACCGCCCGGCCCCGCTCCGGCGGGGAAGGAGCGCACAAGGGACGATCGGGGGCACCATGACGCTCACCGACCGCCTCGCGCCCGGCCCCTCCGGGGCACCCGTCGACCCGGACGACCTCGTCGAGTCGTTCACCGACTGGGCGTTCGAGGAGCAGGGCCTGTCCCTGTACCCGGCGCAGGAGGAGGCGCTGATCGAGCTGGTCACGGGCAGCAACGTGATCCTCTCGACGCCCACGGGCTCCGGGAAGTCGCTGGTGGCGATCGGGGCGCACGCCGCCGCGCTGGCGCGCGGGCAGCGCACCTTCTACACCGCGCCGATCAAGGCGCTGGTCAGCGAGAAGTTCTTCGCGCTGATCGACGTGTTCGGCCCCGACAAGGTCGGCATGCTCACCGGCGACGCCGCGGTGAACGAGAAGGCGCCGATCATCTGCTGCACCGCGGAGATCCTCGCCAACATCGCGCTGCGCTCGGGGCGCGACGCCGACGTCGGCTCCGTCGTCATGGACGAGTTCCACTTCTACGCCGACCCCGACCGCGGCTGGGCGTGGCAGGTGCCGATCGTCGAGTTGCCGCAGGCGCAGTTCCTGCTGATGAGCGCCACGCTCGGCGACGTCTCCTTCTTCCGCGAGGACCTCACCCGCCGCACCGGCCGCGAGACCGCCGTGATCACGTCGGTGGAGCGGCCGGTGCCGCTGGTCTACCAGTACGTCTACACGCCGGTCCACGAGACGATCCAGGAGCTGACGACGACGAACCAGGCGCCGGTCTACGTCGTGCACTTCACGCAGCAGTCGGCGGTGGAGCGGGCGCAGGCGCTGATGAGCGTCAACGTCACGTCGAAGGAGGACAAGGCGGCCATCGCCGCCCTCATCGGGAACTTCCGGTTCACCTCCGGGTTCGGGCGCACGCTCTCGCGGCTGGTGCGCCACGGCATCGGCGTGCACCACGCGGGGATGCTCCCCCGCTACCGGCGGCTGGTCGAGACGCTCGCGCAGGCCGGGCTGCTGCGCGTCATCTGCGGCACCGACACGCTCGGCGTCGGGATCAACGTCCCGATCCGCACGGTGCTGTTCACCGCCCTGGCCAAGTACGACGGGCAGCGCACCCGCTCGCTCAAGGCGCGCGAGTTCCACCAGATCGCCGGGCGCGCGGGGCGGGCGGGCTACGACACCGTCGGCACGGTCGTCGCGCAGGCCCCCGACCACGAGGTCGAGAACCACCGGCGCCTGGCCAAGGCGGGAGACGACCCGAAGAAGCGCAAGCGCGTGGTGCGGACGCAGGCGCCGGAGGGGTTCGTCGGCTGGTCGCAGGTCAGCTTCGAGAAGCTCCAGACCGCGCAGCCCGAGCCGCTGACCAGCCACTTCCAGGTGTCGCACGCGATGCTGCTCAACGTCATCTCCCGCCCCGGCGACGCGTTCACCGCGATGCGCCACCTGCTGGAGGACAACCACGAGCCGCGCCCCCGCCAGCGCCGCCACATCCTGCGCGCCATCGCGATCTACCGGGCCCTGCGGACGTCCGGGGTCGTCGAGGAGCTCCCCGCGCCCGACGCCGAGGGCCGCCGCGTCCGCCTGGTCGGCGACCTGCAGCTCGACTTCGCGCTCAACCAGCCGCTCTCCCCGTTCGCGCTGGCGTCGGTGGAGCTGCTCGACCGCGAGTCGCCGACGTACGCGATGGACGTCCTGTCGATCATCGAGGCCACGCTCGACGACCCCCGCCAGGTGCTCTACGCCCAGCAGAGCAAGGCCAAGGGCGAGGCCGTGGCGGCGATGAAGGCCGAGGGCATCGAGTACGAGGAGCGGATGGCGCTGCTCGAGGACGTCACCTGGCCCAAGCCGCTCGACGAGCTGCTGGGCGCCGCGCTGGAGACCTACCGCCGCGGCGCGCCGTGGGTGGAGGACGCGCGGCTCTCGCCCAAGTCGGTGGCGCGGGACATGTTCGAGCGGTCGATGACGTTCGTCGAGTACGTCTCGCACTACCAGCTCGCGCGGTCGGAGGGGCTGGTGCTGCGCTACCTCGCCGACACCTACCGCGCGCTGCGCCAGACCGTCCCCGACTCGGCCCGCACCGAGGAGCTGACCGACGTCGTCGAGTGGCTGGGCGAGCTCGTCCGCCAGACCGACTCGTCGCTGCTCGACGAGTGGGAGGCCCTCGCGGCCGGCGCGGGCGCGGGCGACGAGGTCGCTCCCCCGTCGCTCGACACCGGGCCCGCCGGCGTCACGCGCAACATCCGGGCGTTCCGGGTGCTGGTGCGCAACGCGATGTTCCGCCGGGTCGAGCTGGCCGCGTTCCGCCGCTGGGACCTGCTCGCCGAGCTCGACTCCGCCGCCGGCTGGGACGCCACCGCCTGGCGCGAGGCCCTGGCCCCGTACTTCGCGCTGCACGGCGACACGTTCGACGCCATCGGCACCGGCCCGAACGCCCGCGGCCCCCAGCTCATCACGATCACCGAGGAGCCCGAGCGCTGGCTGGTGCGCCAGGTGCTCGACGACCCGGCGGGCGACCACGACTGGGCCGTCACGGCCGAGGTCGACCTGGCCGCCTCGGACGAGGAGGGCGGGCCGGTCGTGTGGGTGACCGGGGTGGAGGCGATGGGTGGGGCGTAGGGGGCGGTGATCATCGGGACCGTGCGGTGACGGTCCTCGGAGCGACCGCTGGGGCGCACTCCCGGCGATCAAGGCCGGGTGGTGCGGGTCGGGTCGGCCCCGGTTTCGGCTGCGGCTGCGGCTGCGGCTGCGGCTGCGGCTGCGGCTGCGGCTGCGGCTGCGGCTGCGGCTGCCACGGATTCGTCGACGGCCCGGGGTCCGGAGGGCGATGATCGCAGAACCGCACCACCACGGTCGCCCGAGCGACCCCCACGTCACACTCCCGACGATCAAGCGACGGTGATCAGCGGAACCGCACCGCCACGGCCCCTCCGACGACCCTCACGCCACACTCCCGGCGATCAAGGCCGACTGGTGCGGGCCGGCCTCGGCTGCGGCCGCCCCGGTTGCGTCGACGGCCGGGGTGCGGAGGGCGGTGATCGGCGGAACCGCACCACCACGGTCCCCACAGCGACCGCTGCGACGCACTCTCGTCGATCATGGCGCGGTGATCAGCGGGACCGCACCGCCACGGCCCCTCCGACGACCCTCACGGTGCGCTCCCGGCGATCACAGCTGACTCTCGCCATCTGACCTTGATCGCCGCCGGCCGCACCTCACGGTCGGCGCCACAGCCGTGAGGTGCGGCGGGGAGCGATCACGGCGGTGATGATCGCCGAAACCGCACCAGGACAGTCCCCCGAGCGACCCTCACGTCACACTCCCGGCGATCAGACGGCGGCGATCGGCAGGACCGCACCACCACGGCCCCTCTGACGACCATCACGTCACATCCTCGAAGATCAAGGCCGGGCGGTGCGGCGCGGGCCGGCCCCGCTGCCCCGGACACGTTGGCGGCCCGGGGTGCGCATGCGGTGATCACCGGAACCGCGCCACCACGGTCCCCCGAGCGACCCCCACGTCATTGTCCCGGCGATCAAGGTCGGGCGGTGCAGGCCGGGCGGCCCGCAGCCCCGGTCCCGAAGCGAGAAGAAGGTCAACCACAGATTGCCCATCCGCCCCCGTCAATGTATGCATGACACATGAAGTACGAGGAAGCCCAGCGGTGGCTCGAGCGCGCCGACCCGTCGATCGCCAAGCAGCGGGAGTCGATCACCCAGCAGCTCGACGGCCTCAAGGACCGTGCCAAGAACGGGGTCCTCACCCACGACGGGGCCGCCGCCTGGTACGCCCTGGTGGGCGAGATGCGGCGCCTCGCCGACTACTACGAGCGCGACCTCATCCGCAAGCTCCGCTCCGACGGCCTCACCTGGCAGCAGGTGGCCGACGCGGTGCAGGCGCAGCTCAACAGCCGGCAGGCCGCGCAGGGCAAGTGGAAGCGCCTGATCGACCCCGGACGCCGCACCACCACCGGCGACATGCAGCGCGGCGGGCGCCGCAAGCAGACCCCCGAGGCCTGATCACCCAGGGTGAACGGTGCGCGGAGTGATCGTCAACGGCTATCGTCGCGGCGTCCGTGCGGCGAGACCGGACAGGCGGGAGCCGGGGTGAGCGGCCACGACGATCGGGACGGGGCGGCCGGCGCCCTGGCCGCGTCGTGGGCGCGCGCCCTGAGCGGGGAGGCCGCGGACCCGGCCCCGGTGGCCGCGATGCTGCGTGACCCTGCCGCCCGCCTGCTGGCCGCCTGGGCCGAGCAGGATCCCGAGAGGGCGGGGGACGCCGCCCGGGAGGCGGGCCACGCGCTCGTCCTCGCCGGCCTCACCGACCTCGGAGTGCTCGACGCGAGCCTCGCCCACCTCACCGCGCACCTCGCCCCCGACGCCACCACGCCGGCCGCGGCGGCCCGGCTGGCGAGGATCGTGTCGAGCGCCGCCGTGGGCTACGCGGCGGCGGTGCAGCACCGGGTGCGCGCCGAGCAGCAGCGGATCGGTCTGGCCGCGCTCGCCGCCCGCTCGGCCGCCGACCGCGCCCGCCGCACGAGCGAGGCGCGGTTCGCCGCGGTGTTCGCCGCCTCCCCCATGGGCATCGGGGTCGCGGCGCTGGACGGGCGGGTGCTGGAGTCCAACGCCGCGCTGGGCGAGATCTTCGGGCTCACCCCGGAGCAGTTCCGCGCGCACAGCCTCCAGGAGTTCGTGCACCCCGAGGACGACCCGGAGATCTGGACCCGCCTCGACGCGATGTTCGCCGGGACGCTCGACCACATGCGCCTGGAGAAGACGGTGTGGCACGCCGAGGGGCGGCCGGTGCGCCTGGAGGTCGTGCTGACGCTGCTGCGCGACCCCGACGACGTGCCGCAGTACATCGTCGGGATGGTCGAGGACATCACCGAGCGCCGCGACCTCGAGGACCGCCTGCGTCACCAGGCCCTGCACGACCCCCTCACCGGCCTGCCCAACCGGTCGCTGTTCCTGGAGCGGCTCGACGTCGCGCTGCGCACGGGCGGGTGCGAGGTCGGCGTGTGCTTCGTCGACCTCGACGGGTTCAAGGCCGTCAACGACACCCTCGGGCACACCGTCGGCGACGAGCTCCTGCAGGCCGTCGCGCAGCGCCTCACCGCCGACCTGGCGCCGGACGGGCACCTCGTCGCGCGGATGGGCGGCGACGAGTTCGTGGTCCTCGTCGAGCGGGGCGGGGCCGCGGAGCTGGAGCGGGTGCCCGGGCGGATCCTCGACGCCGTGCGCCGGCCGCTGCGGCTGGACGGGCGGGACGTGACGGTCACGGCGAGCGTCGGCGTCGTCCGGCGCTCCGACGGCGGCTCGGCCGCGGAGCTGCTCAAGGCCGCCGACACCACGCTCATGTGGGCCAAGGACGACGGCCGCGACCGCTGCGCCTTCTTCGACCCCGAGCGCCACCGCGCCCACATCGAGCGCTTCGCCCGCGCCGCCGGGCTGCCCGACGCGCTGGCCCGCGAGGAGTTCATCGTCTGCTACCAGCCGCTGGTGCGCCTGGCCGACGCGCGGCTGGTCGGCGTCGAGGCGCTGGTCCGGTGGGAGCGCCCCGGGGACGACCGGCCGCTGGGGCCCGACGACTTCGTGCCGCTCGCCGAGGAGAGCGGGCTGATCGTGCCGCTGGGCCGGTGGGTGCTGGAGCAGGCGTGCGCGCAGGCCGTGCGCTGGCGCGGCGAACCGGGCGGCGAGGACGTGTTCGTCAGCGTCAACCTGGCCGTGCGCCAGGTCCACGAGCCCGGGCTGGTCGACGACGTGGCGCGCGTGCTGCGCGAGACCGGCCTGCCGCCCGCCGCGCTGCAGCTCGAGCTCACCGAGACCACCGCGATGGCCACGACCGGCGCCCCGCTGGTCGTGCTGCGCCGCCTCGCGGCGCTCGGCGTCCGCATCGCGATCGACGACTTCGGCACCGGCTACTCCAACCTCGCCTACCTGCGCGAGCTGCCGGTGCACGTGCTGAAGCTGGCGGGGTCGTTCGTCACCGGGCGCGGCACCGGCCCGGGCGTCACCGGCGACGCGATCGACGCCGACGTCCTGGCCCATCTCGTGCGCCTCGCGCACACGCTCGGGCTGTCGGTCACCGCCGAGCACGTGGAGACCGCCGAGCAGGCCCGCCTGCTGCACGCGCTGGGCTGCGACATCGGCCAGGGCTGGCACTACGCCCCGGCCACCGACGCCCCGACGATCTCCGCGATGCTGGCGGGCGGTGCCGTCGGGGCGCGGTCGGGCTGAGGCCTATCCCAGCGGGCTGCGCGGCAACAGGCGGTCGGCGATGATCTTGCGCTGGATCTCGCTGGTGCCCTCGAAGATCGTGGTGAGCCGGGCGTCGCGCCAGTGCCGCTCGACCTGGTGCTCGGTGGTGTAGCCGTTGCCGCCGTGGAGCTGGATGCCGTCGCCGGTGACCTCCGCGGCCATCTCGGTGGCCATCAGCTTCACCATCGCGGCCTCACGCTCGCACGGCTGCCCGAGGTCGATCAGGTGCGCGACGTGCTGGTAGAACGCCCGCGCCTGCTCCACCCGCGCCGCCATGTTGGCGAGGGTGAACCGCACGGCCTGGAAGTCGCCGATCGGGTGCTCGAACTGCTCGCGGTCCTGCAGGTAGACGATGCAGTCCTCGACGGCCGCGCGCGCCAGCCCGACGGCCCGCGCGGCGGTGTGCACGCGGGCGATGTTGAGCCACTTCTGGGCGTCGGCGAAGCCCGCCGTGCCGATCTGGTTGGCCACCGGCACGCGGAAGCCGTCGAACTCGAGGTCCCACGTGACGAAGCCGTGGTAGCCGATCTTGTCGATCGGCGAGCCGGTGATGCCCTCGGGGAACCCGTCGCGCTCCTTCTCCACCAGGAGCGTCGCGAGGCCGGCGGAGCGCTTCTCGTCCGGGCCCGGGTCGGCGGTGCGGACGAGCACCTGGATGAAGTCGGCCGCCTTGGCGTTGCCGGTCCAGCGCTTGCGGCCGGTGACGACGAACTCGTCGCCGTCGCGGACGGCGCGGGTGGCGACGCCGGCGAGGTCGGACCCCGCGTCGGGCTCGGACAGCGCGATCGCGCCGATCCACTGCCCCTTCGCGCTGCGCCGCAGCAGCTCCGCGCGGCGGGTCGGGTCGGAGACGCCGGTGCCCGCCCCCTGCGCGCGGGCGATGATGCTGCCGACGCTCATCCAGGCGCGGGCCAGCTCCTCGGCGACCATGCAGTACTCGAACGCGCCCAGCCCCATGCCGCCGTGCTCGCGGTCGACGGTGATGCCGAACCAGCCCTCGTCGGCCATCTCGTCGAGCAGCGACCGCGGGATCTCGCCCTTCACCGGGTCGAGCTCGTTGGCGACCGGCAGCACGCGCTCCGCGGCGAACCGCCGGGCCCGCGTCTGCAGCTCCTCGCGCTCGGGCGTGTGGTACGGCGGGGCGACGACGGGCACGGGCGGCGGCAGCGGATCCACGGTGGTCACCCGCCTGTTGTGCCACACCGCGGCGGGTGGCGCGACCTCGGGGTGACCGGTCCCACCCGGACGGGCGGGCCGTCCGGGGCCGGTCAGAGGCGGCGCAGCCCCGACAGCACCCGCTCCATCAGCGCCAGGTCGGGACCGCCGGCGTCGGCGGTGCGGTGGACCTGCACGGCCCCGGCGTCGAGCATGTCGGCCAGCAGGACCTGCGCCACGCCGAGCGGGACGCCCAGCAGCGCGGCGACCTCGGCGACCGAGCGCGGGCCGCGGCACAGCTCACGGATGCGGGCGTGGTCGAGCGGCTCCCCCGGGCGCGCGGGGCCGGTGGCCGTGACGAGCGCCTCCACCGCGAACGACACGCGGGCGCGGGTGCGGCCGCCGGTGAGGACGTAGGGCCGCACGAGCGACTCCGCCCGTGCCGCGTGCGGGGCCCCGTCCGGCACCGGGAGGTCCGACACCGGGAGGAGGTGCTCGACGGGCAGGGTCTGCTCGGCCGGAGCCGGCGGGGGCTCGACCGGGGCGGCAGCGGGGGCCGGGTGGACCGGCGCGGGACGCAGGGCGGCCGGCCCGGGACGCGCGGTCCGCCGCCGGGACCGGGAGGCGCCGCCGAAGCGCGCCCCGGTGAGGCCGACGGACGGGCCGTCGTCGCCGGGCTCGGGCAGCGGGGGGACGACGGGAGCGGCGGGCCCTGCGGCGGGCGCCTGCTCCCCCTCGCCCCGCTCCGACCGCGCCCGGCGCCGGCGCGACGGGCCGCCGAAGCGCGCGCCGGTGAGCCCGATCTCCGGGGGGCCGTCGGCAGAGCTGGGCATGACGGCACCCTGGACGTCCGGGGTTACCGACGTGTTGCGCTGTCGTTCCACGGCCATGACGACACCTCCCGGCGAGCAGTATTCACCCGGTGCGGTGGCCGGGTCGGTAGCGTCCGTCACATGTCCGTCACCGGCCGTGTCTGGAACGCCGCGACCGCCGCCGTCGTCGTCGTCGCGCTCGCCCTCCAGATCCCGATCACCGCGGCCGCGCAGGACGGGGCGTTCGACACGCCGGCCGCGCGCGTCGCCAACCTCTTCACGTTCTTCACGATCCTGACGAACCTGCTGGTCGCGGGCACCTCGGCGGCCATCGCGCTGCGCCCGGAACGCCGCTCGACGGTGCTTGCCGTGCTGCGGCTCGACGCGCTGGTGGGCATCGCCGTGACCGCGGCGGTCTACCACACCCTGCTCGCCGGGCTGCGCGACCTGAGCGGTGCCGAGGAGGTCGCGAACCAGCTGTTCCACTCCGTGTCGCCCGCGCTCGCGCTCGTCGGCTGGGTGCTGTTCGGTCCGCGCGGCACCACCGACCGCCGGGTCGTGCTGCTGTCCCTGGCCTACCCCGTCGCCTGGCTGGCGTTCACGCTGGTGCGCGGGGCGGTCATCGGCTGGTACCCCTACCCGTTCGTCGACGTCGTCGAGCTGGGCTACGCGCAGGTGGCGTTCAACTGCGTCGGCATCGCCGTGCTGTTCGGCGTGCTCGCCGCGGCGGTGCTGGGCGTCGATCGTCTGCTCGGGCGCCGCGCCGTGGGCGGTGCCAGGATCGGGGCATGACGCACCCCATCCGGATCGGTGTCCAGCTGCAGCCGCAGCACGCCGAGTACCGCCAGATCCGTTCCGCCGTCGCGGAGGCCGAGGAGGCCGGCGTCGACGTGGTCTTCAACTGGGACCACTTCTTCCCGCTCTACGGCGAGCCCGACGGCGCGCACTTCGAGTGCTGGACGATGCTCGGCGCCTGGGCCGAGGCCACCTCCCGCGTCGAGATCGGCGCCCTGGTCACCTGCAACAGCTACCGCAACCCCGAGCTGCTGGCCGACATGGCCCGCACCGTCGACCACATCTCCGGCGGGCGGCTGATCCTGGGCATCGGCGCGGGCTGGTTCGAGCGCGACTACGACGAGTACGGCTACGACTTCGGCACCGCGGGCTCCCGCCTCGCCGACCTCGCGCAGGCGCTGCCCCGCATCCGCGACCGCTGGTCGAAGCTCAACCCGGCCCCGACCCGCGAGATCCCGATCCTCATCGGCGGCGGCGGGGAGAAGAAGACGCTGCGCTACACCGCCGAGCACGCCCAGATCTGGCACAGCTTCGGCGACGTCGACACGCTCGTCCGCAAGAACGGGATCCTCGACGGCCACTGCGCCGACGTGGGGCGCGAGCCGTCGCAGGTCGAACGGTCGATCGGGGTCGGCAAGCCGCCCGGCGAGGTCGCCGACGCGCTGGTCGACGCGGGCGCGACGCTGTTCACCGTCGGCGTCGGCGGGCCCGACTACGACCTCGGGCTGCTCAAGGAGTGGATCGCCTGGCGCGACTCCCGTTCCTGATCCGGGGCTCTCCGTCTGGGATGCTGGGGCGGTGGCCGTACTGAGCGCAGGGCTGTTGCTGTACCGGGAGGGGCCCGGCGGCGTCGAGGTGCTCCTCGGGCACATGGGCGGGCCCTACTGGGCGCGCAAGGACGACGCCGCCTGGTCGATCCCCAAGGGTGAGCACGAGCCCGACGAGGAGCCGTTCGCGGCCGCCGAGCGCGAGTTCACCGAGGAGCTCGGGCACCGGCCGCCGTCCGGGGAGTCCCGCGAGCTGGGCACCGTGTCCCAGCGCGGGGGCCGCAAGCAGATCACGGTGTTCGCGCGGGAGGGCGACTTCGACCCCGCCTTCCTGCACCCGGGCACGTTCGACCTGGAGTGGCCGCCGAAGTCGGGCACGGTGCAGGCCTTCCCGGAGATCGACCGCGTGGCCTGGTTCGACCTGGAGACCGCGCGGCGCAAGCTGGTGGCCGCGCAGGTCGAGTTCGTCGACCGGCTGGCCGCCGCGCTCGCCCCGGAATCCACCGCACCCCGAGGGGGTTGAGCACGGCATGGCGATCACCCGAGGCTTCACCGGACGGCGCGCCCGCGATCCGCGGCTGCCCCCTGGCCAGTACGACGCGCGTGACGAGTGGCCGGTGCTGCACATCGAGTCGACGCCCGCGCTCGACACCGCGCAGTGGACGTTCGGCGTCGAGGGGCTCGTCGAGCGCCCGGTGTCGTGGACGTGGGACGAGATCCACGCCCTGCCGCGCTCGCGGTACGCCGGCGACATCCACTGCGTCACGACCTGGTCGAAGTTCGACATGACCTTCGACGGCGTCTCGGTCGACACGCTGCTCGAGGCCGCCGGGCCGCTGCCCGCCGCCACGCACGCGGTGGTCCTCACGCACTCGGGCTACACCACGAACCTGCCGCTGGCCGACCTGACCGGCGGCAAGGCGTGGGTGGTGTGGGACGCCGACGGCACCCCGCTCACCCGCGAGCACGGCGGGCCGGCCCGGCTGCTGGTGCCGCACCTGTACTTCTGGAAGAGCGCGAAGTGGGTCTCGGGCCTGCGCCTGCTCGACCACGACGAGCCCGGCTTCTGGGAGCGCAACGGCTACCACGACCGGGGCGACCCCTGGTCCGAGCAGCGCTACCAGGGCGACTGATGACCCGGGACGACCTGTGACGGACACGAGCGCGGGCACCACGCACCGCCGGACGCTGCGCTGGCAGCAGGCGCGCGTGGTGTCGGTGCGCGACGAGACGCCCACCGCGCGCACCCTCCGGCTGGCGCTGCCCGACCCGCGCCCGCACCTGCCCGGCCAGCACTACGTCGTGCGGCTCACCGCTCCCGACGGCTACACCGCCTCCCGCGCGTACTCCGTGGCCTCGGCACCGGACGGCACGAACGAGGTCGAGCTGACGGTCGAGCGGCTGCCCGACGGCGAGGTGTCGGAGTACCTGCACGACGTCGCGGAGCCGGGCGACGAGCTCGAGGTCCGCGGGCCGATCGGGGGCGGCTTCTTCGCCTGGACCGGCGACACGCCGGCCCTGCTCGTCGGCGGCGGGTCGGGCGTCGTGCCGCTGATGGCGATGCTGCGCCACGCCCGCGCGATCGGTCGCCCCGACCTCGTCCGGCTCGTCGTGTCGGCCCGCACCGGGGCCGACCTGTACTACGCCGACGAGCTGGCGGGCCCGGAGACCACGGTGGTGCTGACGCGCGCCGACCTCCCCGGCCGCCCCCGCGGCCGCCTCACCGCCGACGACCTCGCCCCGCTCGTGCGGGCCGACGAGGTGGTGTTCGTCTGCGGCTCGCCCGCCTTCTGCGACGGGGTGACCGACCTGCTGGCGGCCGTCGGGGTGCCGGTGGGGGCGATCCGGACGGAGCGGTTCGGGCCCTCGGGCTGACGCTCGTCGCTCTCAGCGCGCCAGCGCCCGCAGGATCCGCGCCAGCTCCGCCCGGTCCTCCTCCGACAGCTCCCGGAACACGCTCTCCGACTCCGCCGCCCGCGCCGCGCGGATGGCCTCGCCCGTCTCCCGCCCCCGCTCGGTGGGCACGACCAGCGTCGCCCGGCGGTCGGCCGGGTCGGGGGTGCGCTCCACCAGCCCGCGGCCCTCCAGCGCGTCCACCACCTCCGTCGCCGAGCGCGGCGCGATCCGCAGGTGCTCGGCGAGGTCGCCCAGGCGCAGCGGGCCCAGGCGCAGCATCGTGCCCAGCGCCCGCGCCTGCGACGGCGTGACGTCCCACGGCGCCAGCGCCTCGCGCGCGGCCTCCCGCATCCGGCGGGCGACGGCCCGGAAGCCGTCCGAGAGCGACCCCGAAGCTGGTGAGTCCGACACGGGAACAGACTAGACACCCGGCGGGTTGCAGCCTCATAGTGAGGTTACCTCAGCAACTTGACCGGAAGGATCCACTTGGAAGCCGACACCGAGAAGCTCTCCCGCCGCGCCGGGCGCGGCACCGTCACCGCCGCCGAGAAGGCCCAGGCCCGCGAGGTCTCCCTGCGCCGCATCGGCCGCCTGTTCGCCCCGCACCGCGGCTCGCTCGCCGCGGTCACCCTGATCATCGTGGCGTCGTCCGTCGTCGCCCTGGCCTCCCCGTTCCTGCTCCGCGCCGTGATCGACACCGCGCTCCCCGAGCGCGACACCACCCTCCTCGCCTGGCTCACCGGCGCGATGGTCGTGGTCGCCGCGGTCACCGCCGCGCTCGGCGTCGTCCAGACCTGGATCGCCACCTCCGTCGGCCAGCAGGTCATGCACCGGCTGCGCACCGACGTCTTCACCCACCTGCAGCGCCAGTCGATCGCGTTCTTCACGCGCACCCGCACCGGCGAGGTGCAGTCGCGCATCACCAACGACATCGGCGGCATGCAGACCGTCGTCACCTCGACGGCCACGTCCGTCGCCTCCAACCTGACGACCGCGGTCGCCACGGCCGTCGCCATGGCCGTGCTGTCCTGGCAGCTCTCGCTCGTCTCGCTGGTCGTCCTGCCCCCCGCGGTCTACCTGACCCGCCGGGTCGCCCGGATGCGCCGCGCGATCACCGCGCAGCAGCAGCGCGAGCTCGCCGACCTCAACGTCACCGTCGAGGAGGGCCTGTCGATCAGCGGCATCCAGCTCTCCCGGACGATGGGCGCGGGCCCTGCGCTCGTCCAGCGCTTCACCGGCTCCTCGGAGCGGCTCGTCGACCTGGAGCTGCGCAGCCAGCTCGCCGGACGCTGGCGGATGGCCTCGACCGGTGTCGTGTTCGCCGCCGTGCCCGCCGTCATCTACCTCGGCGCCGGCTTCACCACCACCCTGTCGATCGGCACGCTGATCGCGTTCACCACGCTGCAGGCGGGCCTGTTCCGCCCGCTGCTCGGCCTGATGAGCGTGGGCGTGTCGCTGGTCAGCTCGCTCGCGCTGTTCGCGCGCATCTTCGAGTACCTCGACCTGCCCGTCGAGGTCGACGACCCGGCCGACCCGGTCGAGGTCGACCCGTCGCGGATGCCGGGCCACGTCCGCATCGAGGACGTGACGTTCGCCTACGACGGCGCCGACACCGCGGCCGTCGCCGGGGTCACCCTCGACGTCCCGGCCGGCAGCACGCTGGCCCTGGTCGGCGCCACCGGCTCGGGCAAGAGCACCCTCGCCGCGCTCGTCGCCCGCCTGTACGACCCGGACGCCGGACGCGTGACGATCGACGGCGTCGACCTGCGCGACATGCGGCTCACCGACCTCGCGGCCGTCGTCGGCGTCGTCAGCCAGGAGACCTACCTGCTGCACACGACCGTCCGCGAGAACCTGCGCTACGCCAAGCCCGACGCCACCGACGCCGAGATCGAGGCCGCCGCGCGCGCCGCGCAGGTCCACGACCTCATCGCCGGCCTGCCCGACGGCTACGACACGATGGTCGGCTCGCGCGGCCACCGGTTCTCCGGCGGGGAGAAGCAGCGCCTGGCCATCGCCCGCACCCTGCTGCGCGACCCGCGCGTGCTGGTGCTCGACGAGGCCACCTCGGCGCTCGACACCTCCACCGAGAAGGCCGTGCAGGCCGCGTTCGACGCGCTGTCGCGGGGCCGCACCACGATCACCATCGCGCACCGCCTCTCCACCGTCCGCGACGCCGACCGGATCGCGGTCGTCGACCACGGCCGCATCGTCGAGTCCGGCACGCACGACGCGCTCGTCGCGCAGCACGGCCGGTACGCCACCCTGGCCGCATGACCCGCACCGCGCTCGTCACGGGCGTCAGCAGGCGCCGCGGCATCGGCTTCGCCATCGCCCGGCGCCTGCTCGACGACGGCCACCGCGTCTTCGCCCAGTCCTGGAGCCCCTACGACGCCACGGAGCCGTGGGGCGCCGACCCCGCGGGCGTCGAGGGCGTGCTCGCCGCGCTCGGGCACTCCGACGGCCGGCTCGGGCACGCGTCGGTCGACCTCGCCGACCCGGCCGCGCCCGCCGCGCTCGTCCGCGGCGCGGTCGAGGTGCACGGCCGCCTCGACACGCTCGTCGTCAACCACGCCCGGTCGCAGGACGCGACGCTGGCCGACCTGGACGCGGCGGTGCTCGACGCCGTGTGGGCGGTCAACGTGCGGGCGTCACTGCTGCTCGTGCAGGCCTTCGCCGAGCAGTTCACCGGCACCGGCGGCCGGGTCGTGCTGTTCACCTCCGGCGCGCACCGCGGGCCGATGCCCGGCGAGATCCCCTACGCCGCCACGAAGGCCACGCTCGCCGCGATCACCCCGACCCTGGCCGACGCGCTCGCCGACCGCGACATCACCGTCAACTGCGTCAACCCCGGTCCCACCGACACCGGCTGGGCCACGCCCGACCTGGACGCGTACGTCGCCCGCCACATGCCGCGCGGGCGCTGGAACACCGCCGACGAGGCCGCCGCCGTCGTCGCGCTCCTGCTCTCCGCCGACGCCGCGTCGATCACCGGCCAGGTCGTCGACGCGGAGGGCGGGTTCCGCCGCTCCTCCCCGTGACGGCTCGTCCGAACGGGCTAGAGGGCCCTCACACCTTCGGGGACGATCCCGGCGCGCGACCTGACGGCGGCGGGCGCTGTCGGCAGGCTGGCGCCATGCAGCTCACCCGATTCATCCTGGCCGGCGCGCTCGCGGCGGTGCTCGCCGTCGGCGGTGCCGCCGTGGCGTTCGCGGCGGACGCGCCGTCGAACCGCGGGTGGTCGACGCCGTTCGGGACCGCCGAGGAGTTCGCCGAGCGCTCCGCGGAGTAGGCCGATCGGGCCGGCTCAGCGTCCCTCGGGGTTCCCGGCCGCCCGGTAGACCTCGGCCGCCGCGCGCGAGAAGCCGTCGGGCAGCCCGAGGGCCGCGATCGCGTCGGCGGCCTCCTCCATCTCTCCCGCCCAGCGCCACCCCTTCTCGGCCGCCTGCCCGGCGGCGCGGCTGATCAGCGCGGGGTAGTCGATGTCGTCGCGGGCCAACTCCTCGCGCAGCGCGTCCTCGACGCCGTGGGCGCGCGCCGCCTGGGCCATCGTCAGCCACAGCGCCGGCACCACCTTGCTCTGCAGCCCGAAGCAGGCCTTGAGCGCGCTGGCCGCACCGAGGTCGGCGCCCAGGACACGGGCGTCGAACGGGGAGCGGTCGAACAGCGCCGCCACCTCCGCCGCGCGGCCCCCCGACAGCCACAGCACCGTGCTCCCGCGCTCCCACGCCGGCGGCCCGATCACCGCCCCGTCGACGACGTGCTCCGCGCCGAGGCGTTCCGCGATGGCCGCGACGGTGGCCGGCGAGACGGCGTTGGCGTCGACGTAGAGCGGGCGCTCAGCGCGGTCGCCGAGCGCGTCGGCCACCTGCCCCGCGACGTCGAGCGCGGCGTGCGGCGGGCAGATCGAGATGATCAGGTGCGCGCGCCGGGCCAGCTCGGGCACGTCCGGGACGCCGACCAGGTCGGCGGTCTCGGCGCGCTTGGACGTGGGCACGCTCCGCCCGGCCGCCGCCCAGATCACCGCCCCCGCCACGGGCTTGAGCGACGAGCCGATCGCCGCCCCCATCACGCCGGGGTGCAGGATCCCGATCACCGGGCGGGAGGGCAGCGTCGGCGTCGGGGGCGTGCTCATGGCGCCATCATGGCCGCACCGGCGATCAGCTGCTCGACCCGGTCGCGCAGGTCGAGCAGCACCGGCGCGACCCCGGGGACGACGAGCGCGGCCAGCACGAACGCCGCCACCGTCAGCCCGGGCGCGACGAGCCACGCCTCGACCTTCCCGCCGGTGCGGAAGCGCAGCGGGCGCGGGCTGCCGACCGGGTACCAGCGGCGCTGGCGGATCGGCACCGGCCACAGCAGCGGGGCACCGGACTCCGTGATCGCGTCGCCGACGGAGTGCACGACCATCCCGAGCGCCACCGCGGTGCCCAGCCACCCGGCCGTGCCCGCCGTCCCGCCCGGCACGTAGGCCTCGACCGCGAACGTCAGCGCGGCCGCGGCCACCAGCGACGGCGGCCCGGGCACGATCGCGTCGAGGCCCTTGATCGCGAGCGCCAGGCAGACGAACAGCGTGCCGAGCAGCACCGGCGCGCCCCACGCCGCGGAGGCGAGGTTGACGCCCAGCCCGAGCAGCACCGCCCCGAGGACGGTGTGGGTCAGCCCGCGGTGGGTGCCCTTGCCGGTGTCGCGGCGGGCGCGGGTGAGCCGGTAGACCAGCCCCGACAGCGGCCGCACCACCTGCGAGGCCAGGAACGAGGCCGCGGTGAAGTGCTTCGTCGCCGTCGACGACGGGTGGTCGAGGTCGGGCAGCAGCGCGGCGCCCGCGCAGACCGCGGCGAACGTGAGCACCGACCCCGCGGAGGGCTCGATGCCGAAGGCGAGCGGGGCGTACCCGGCCACCGCCAACCCGAGTACGGCACCGGACGTGGCATGACTGACCCCGAGCACGTGGTGACGCTACGCAACCGCGAGGGCGGCGGGGATGAGGCGCGCCGTCCGCTCGGCGCAGACCCTCCGGTGCGTCGCACACGCTGGACACCGTGCGAGGCACCACGACGTGTGCGACAGCGTCAGCGCTGGTCCGGCAGGCCCAGGGTGTCCAGCAGCCGGGCCGCGGCGCGCGTCGGGGTCTCGTCGCCGTTGCGCACCCCGTGCTCCAGCTCGCCGATCGTGTCCTTGGCTCCTGCCTGCAGGCGGTCCATGAGCTGGTCGCGGACCATCGCCCACATCCACTCCACCTGCTGGTCGGCCCGGCGCCGGCCCAGCGAGCCGTCGGACTCCAGCGTGCTGCGGTGCTCGCGGACCGCGGACCACACCTCGTCGAGGCCCATCCCCGTCTGTGCGCTGCACGGCAGGACCGGCGGGCGCCAGGACTCGTGGGTGGGCGTCATCAGCCGCAGCGCGCCCGACAGCTCGCGGGCGGCGACCTTCGCGTCGCGCTCGTGGTTCCCGTCGGCCTTGTTCACCGCGACGACGTCGGCGAGCTCCAGGATGCCCTTCTTGATCCCCTGCAGCTGGTCGCCGGTGCGCGCGATCGTGAGCAGCAGGAACGTGTCGACCATCCCCGCGACGGTCACCTCCGACTGCCCCACGCCGACCGTCTCGACGAGCACCGCGTCGTACCCGGCGGCCTCCATCAGCACGATCGTCTCGCGGGTGGCGCGGGCGACGCCGCCGAGCGTGCCGGCGCTGGGCGAGGGCCGGACGAACGCGTTCTCGTCGACGGCGAGCTTCGCCATCCGCGTCTTGTCGCCCAGGATCGAGCCGCGGGTGCGCGTCGACGACGGGTCGACGGCGAGCACGGCGACCCGGTGGCCGTCGCCGGTGAGCCGGGTGCCCAGCGCCTCGATGAACGTCGACTTGCCGACGCCCGGTACGCCGCTGATCCCGACGCGCACCGCTCCCCCGGCGTGCGGCAGCAGCTCGAGCAGCAGCTCCTGCGCGGCGACGCGGTGGTCGGGCCGGTTCGACTCGACCAGGGTGATCGCCCGCGCGAGCAGCGACCGCGACCCCTCGCGCACGCCCTTGGCGAGCGCCGCGACGTCGACCGGACGGCGCTGCCGCTCACCCACGGGGCCTCCGGCCCTCGTGCGCGGCAACCGTGCCCCTGGCAACGGTTGCCGCGCACAGGGGGGTCAGCTCTCCCCCAGCTTCGTCAGCAGGTCCACCGCCGCCTCGGCGATCACGGTGCCCGGCCCGAAGACCGCCGCCGCGCCCATCTCCAGCAGCGTCGGGACGTCGGCGGGCGGGATCACGCCGCCGACCACGACCATGATGTCGGAGCGGTCGAGCTTCGCCAGCTCCTCGCGCAGCTCGGGCACGAGCGTGAGGTGCCCCGCGGCCAGGGAGTTGACGCCGACGACGTGCACGTCGGCCTCCACCGCCTGCCGCGCGACCTCGCCCGGCGTCTGGAACAGCGGGCCCACGTCGACGTCGAAGCCGAGGTCGGCGAACGCCGTCGCGATCACCTTCTGGCCGCGGTCGTGGCCGTCCTGGCCCATCTTCGCGACGAGGATGCGCGGCTGGCGCCCCTCCTCCGCGGCGAACGCGTCGACCAGCTCGCGGGCGTGGTCGAACGTCGGGTTCTTGCCGGTCTCCTCCGAGTACACCCCGGAGATGATCCGGATCTGGCCCGCGTGGCGCGAGTACACCTTCTCCAGCGCGTCGGAGATCTCCCCGACGGTGGCCTTCGCCCGCGCCGCGACGACGGCGAGGTGCAGCAGGTTCTCGTCGTCGGAGCGGCGGTCCTTCCCCGCGGCGTTCGTCAGCGCCTCCAGCGCGGCGTCGACCTCGCGGGAGTCGCGCTCCTCGCGCAGCCGGCGCAGCTTGTCGAGCTGCTCGGCGCGGACACCGGCGTTGTCGACCTTGCGGACGTCGAGCTGCTCGTCCTGCGCCACCACGTACTTGTTGACGCCGATGACGGGCTGGCGGCCCGAGTCGATCCGGGCCTGCGTGCGGGCCGCGGCCTCCTCGACGCGCAGCTTGGGGATGCCCGCGTCGATCGCCTGCGCCATCCCGCCGGCCTTCTCGACCTCCTCGATGTGCCCCCACGCGCGGCGGGCCAGGTCGTGGGTGAGCTTCTCGACGTAGTAGCTGCCGCCCCACGGGTCGATGACGTCGGTGGTGCCCGACTCCTGCTGCAGCAGCAGCTGGGTGTTGCGGGCGATGCGCGCGGAGAAGTCGGTGGGCAGCGCGAGCGCCTCGTCGAGGGCGTTGGTGTGCAGGCTCTGCGTGTGGCCCTGGGTGGCGGCCATCGCCTCGATGCAGGTGCGGATGACGTTGTTGTAGACGTCCTGCGCGGTGAGCGACCAGCCCGAGGTCTGCGAGTGCGTCCGCAGCGACAGCGACTTCGCGTTCTTCGGGTCGAACTGGCCGACGAGCTTGCTCCACAGCAGCCGGGCCGCGCGCAGCTTCGCGACCTCCATGAAGAAGTTCATGCCGATCGCCCAGAAGAAGCTCAGGCGCGGGGCGAACTTGTCGATGTCGAGGCCGGCGTCGATGCCGGCCCGCAGGTACTCGACGCCGTCGGCGAGGGTGTAGGCCAGCTCGAGGTCGTTCGTGGCCCCGGCCTCCTGGATGTGGTACCCGGAGATCGAGATCGAGTTGAACTTCGGCATCTCCCGCGAGGTGTAGCCGAAGATGTCGGAGATGATCTGCATCGACGGCTGCGGCGGGTAGATGTAGGTGTTGCGGACCATGAACTCCTTGAGGATGTCGTTCTGGATGGTCCCGGTCAGCTGCGCGTGCTCCACCCCCTGCTCCTCGGCCGCCACGATGTAGAGCGCCAGCACCGGCAGCACCGCGCCGTTCATCGTCATCGACACCGACATCTCGTCGAGCGGGATGCCGTCGAAGAGCTGGCGCATGTCGTAGATCGAGTCGATGGCGACGCCCGCCATGCCGACGTCGCCGCCGACGCGCGGGTGGTCGGAGTCGTAGCCGCGGTGGGTGGCCAGGTCGAACGCGATCGACAGGCCCTTCTGCCCGGCGGCGAGGTTGCGCCGGTAGAACGCGTTGGACTCGGTGGCCGTCGAGAAGCCCGCGTACTGGCGGATCGTCCACGGCTGCGTCGTGTACATCGCCGGGTACGGACCGCGCAGGTAGGGCGCGATGCCGGGGTAGGTCCGCAGGAAGTCGAGGCCGTCGAGGTCGGCGGCGGTGTAGAGCGGCGAGACGGGGATGCCCTCGGGCGAGTCCCACGGCTGCCCGGCGCCCGCCCACTCGCCGCTGACCCGCTCGGCGTCGAGCGGGACCTGGGTGAAGTCGGGGATCATCGCGCACCCTCCTGGTGGCCGGACTTCTCGAACACGGCAGTCGCCTCGAACACGGCGTCGATCACGGCGAGGGCGTCGCAGCCGGCGTGCAGCGTGCCGTCGAGGCCCTCCAGGTCGCTCTTCCCGGCCAGCAGCACGTGCGTGGCGCCGGCCTCGCGGAGCGCGGCGACCGTCTCGGCGGCGCGCTCGGCGTAGATCCGGTCGGTGGAGCACAGGACGGCGACGGGCGTGCCGGCCTCGGCGAAGGCGGCGGTGACGTCGGCGGCCGTCTCGGTCGGTCCGGCCTCGACGGGCTCGATCCCGCCCGCCTGCAGCAGGTTGCGGGTGAAGCCGGCGCGGGCGGTGTAGGCCGCGAGCGGGCCGAGCGTGGCCAGGAACGCGCGCGGGCGCGACCCCGTCTCGGCCAGGACGGCGTCGGAGCGGTCGCGGAACTCCTCGTAGGCGCCGGCCGGCCGGTACACCGGCAGCCCGCCGCCGGGGCGCCCGGGCAGCGGTTGCCGTTCGACGGGCTTCTCGTCGAGGTCGGGGAACTCGCTGACGCCGGTGAGCGGTCGCTTGCGGGTGGCCGCGTCGCGCTCGCGGCGGGCGCGGACCTCGGCGGTGCGCTCGGCGACGAACCCGGAGTCGAGCGCGGCGACCGCCCCGCCCGCCGCCTCGATCTCCTGGAAGAACGCCCAGGCGGCGCGGGCGAGCTCGTCGGTGAGCGACTCGACGTAGAACGAGCCGCCCGCGGGGTCGATGACGCGGGCGAGGTGCGACTCCTCGACCAGCAGCGCCTGCGTGTTGCGCGCGATCCGCCGCGAGAACGGCTGCGCCGCGCCCAGTGCGGCGTCGAAGGGGGCGACGGTGACCGCGTCGGCCCCGCCGACGCCCGCGGAGAACCCGGCGAGGGTGCCGCGCAGCAGGTTCACGTAGGGGTCGCGGCGGGTGTACATCGTCGGCGAGGCGACGGCGTGCTGCGCCATGGGCTGTGCTCCCTCCCCCTGCGCAGACCCGCAGGCCTCGGTGACCCGCGCCCAGAGCCGCCGGGCCGCGCGCAGCTTGGCGATCGTCGGGAACTGCTCGGCGGTGGCGGCGAGGCGGAACTCCAGCAGCCGCGACGCCGTCGGCACGCCCAGGGGCTCCAGCACGCGCAGGTACTCCAGCCCCGCGGCGAGCGCGAAGCCGAGCTCCTGGGCGTCGGAGCCGCCCGCGGCGTGCACCGGCAGGGCGTCGACGACGACGGCCCGGACGAGCGGGTGGTCGGCCGCGACCCGCTCGGCGAGCGCGACGACCGAGTCGACCGCGGGACCGTCGCCGGTGCGGGCGCGCAGCCCGACCGGGTCGAGGCCCAGCGTGCCGAGCAGCGCCTCCCCGGTGCCGCGCTCGGCGGCGAGGGCGAGGAACGCCTCGGCGAGCGCGGCCTGGTCGCCCGCGCCGGCGTCGAGGACGACGGGGGCGAGGTCGAGCAGGACGTCGCCCAGCACGTGCGGGAGGTCGGCGGGTGCGACGCCGTCGAGCCAGACCGAGGTGACGCCGTTCTCGAGGTCGGCCAGCACGGCCGCGCGGAGGTCGTCGGCGTCGGTGCCGGCGTGGCGCTGCCGGACGTCCCAGCCGTCGGGCACCGGGCCGTCGGCGGTGGCGCCGCGGACGAACGGCGCCGCGCCGGGCACGCCGACCGGGGCGTCGGGCACCTCCGTGTAGAGCGGGCGGACCGCGATCCCCTCGGGGCTCCGGCGCACCAGCTTCTCGACGCCGGCGCCCTCGGGGGCGTCCTCGCCGATGCGCTTGGCCTTGCGCAGCACGGCATCGACCAGCGCGGTCCACTCCGCCTCCGTGGCGGCGGGGAACTCGGCGGCCAGCGGCAACACGGACACCTCGGACGACTCTGCCTCGGGCATCCCCGGATCGTAGTGACCCTGTGCCGGTCGTAGCTCCACCGACGGTGGTGGCTCCGCTCACGTCCGCCGGAGCGCGTTCAGCCCAGAACCGTTCAGCCCAGAACCGTTCACCCCAGATCCGTTCAGGCCAGCACGATGCGGCCCCCCTGCAGGCTGACGGCCCGCGGCGGCAGCGGCTGCTCGGCCGGGCCCGCGGTCGGCGCGCCGTCAGTGATCGAGAAGGTGCTGCCGTGGCAGGGGCAGACGATCTGGCCGTCGACGACCTCGGTGACCGCGCAGCCCTGGTGCGTGCACGTGGCCGAGAACGCCGCGAACTCGCCCTCCACGGGCTGGGTGACGACGAGGTCGAGGTCGGCGAGCACGAGCCCGCCGCCGACCGGGACCGCCGCCGCGGCGGCGAGGGCGTCGGCGACGGGGATCGAGGTGGAAGTGGGGGCGGCGGCCGGGTCGGGCACGGTCGCCGCCGACGTGGGCGGCAGCGGTGCCGTCGCCGCGCTGCGGCCCGGCCCGTAGCCGGCGCAGCCGGTCAGGGCGGCGGCGCAGGTGCCGCAGGCCGCGGCGAGCAGGGAGCGTCGGGTCGTCATCGGGGTGCCTCTCAGAACGTCAGGCCGGAGGTGGTGAAGAACCACAGCGACGAGGTGAGCCACAGCGCGGTGAGCGCGACGAACAGCAGCGCGCCCAGCACCGGCACCGCCCAGCGCGGGCCGCCCGGGCGGCCCAGCACCAGCATCTTCGCGACGAACGCGCCGTAGACCGCGCAGCCCGCGAGGGAGTGCACGAGCACGCGCGGGGTGGAGTCCTGGTAGCCCAGGGCGTACAGGCAGTGGACGGCGACGGGCACGGTCAGCAGCACCGCCGCACGCCCGGACCAGCGGTGCAGTGCCGCCGCGACCCGCCCGCCGCCGCGGTACATGCGCCGGGCCGACACGACCTGGGCCAGCACGAGCACGAACGCGGCCGTGCCGAGCCAGCTCTTCACGGCGGTGCCGCTGGAGAACCCGGCGACGCTGATCGCGAAGAACGCCGGCTCGTGCAGGCGGCCGTAGACGCCGAGGCCGACGGAGACGAGCGTCCCGAGCGCGACGGCCACCAGCAGCGGCCCGGTGCGGACCGCCGGCGCGGCGGAGTGCGTCGGGCCCTCCTCGGTGTAGCGCTCGTCCTCGGCGACGCGGCGGGCGCCGGCGGTCGGGGCGCTCATCAGTAGTCCATCCCGGCGCGGTCGGCGACGTCGGCGACGTCCTCGCGCCCGCCGGCCACGGCCTCGTCGATGTCGGTGGCCTCGGCGGTGAAGGCGTACTCGTCGTCGCCGACGGTGACGGTGCCCGCGGCGCCATCGGCGTCGACGGTGCCGGAGAGGGTCGCGGTGCCGGCGGTGTTCTCCATCGTCAGCTCACCGTCGGTGACGGTGCCGCGCAGCCAGACCTCGTCGTCGGAGTCGCAGACGTAGGCGACGGCGTCGTCACCGGTGACGACGACGGCGACGGTCATGTCGCGGCCCTCGGTGCGACCGGCGTAGGCGGCCTCGTCGGGTGCGGGGGCCACCTCCTCGGCCGCCGCCTCCGCCTCCTCGACCTGCGGCTCGGGAGCGGGTGCGGCGGGTTCCGGGACCGTGCCGGTGACCGGTGCGGCGGGAGCCGGGGCGGCCGCGTTCGCGGCGACCGGCACGGCCGTCGGGGCGGGGGTGCTCAGGTGGTTCGTGGCGAACAGGCCGCCGCCGAGTGCGGCGACGGCCAGCAGCGTCATCAGGGGAGCGGTGCGCGTCATGACCGGTACACGGACGGGTGACGGCCGGGGTTCAGCTGAACCGTCCGCCGGGTCCGTCCGTGTGGGGGGCAGGTGGGTGACCGTGAGTAGGGTCCTCGCCCGTGGACCGCACCAGTACCGGCGACGAGGCGCTGGTCCACGCCGTCTACTCCGAACACGGACGGGCGATGCTGGTGTACGCGACACGACTTCTCGACGACCGCGCCGCGGCCGAGGACGTGGTCCAGGAGGCCCTCGTCCGGGCCTGGCGCCACCCCGACGTGCTCACGAACGGGCGCGGATCGGTGCGCGGGTGGTTGCTCACCGTGGTGCGCAACATCGTCATCGACCGCATCCGGGCGCGGGACTCCCGCCCGCGCGAGGTCGCCGAGGAGCCCGAGCGGCCCCCGGTGGCGCGCGACCACGCCGACGCCGTGGCCGCGTCGGTCACCGTGCACGCGGCCCTGGGGACGCTGTCCGACGAGCACCGCGCCGTGCTGGAGCAGGTCTACCTGCACGGGCGCAACCTCGACGAGGCCGCCGTCGCACTCGGGGTGCCGAAGGGCACGGTGAAGTCGCGGTCGTTCTACGCGCTGCGCGCCCTGCGCTCGGTGATGGAGGCCCGATGACGCTCCACGACCGCGGCGACCTCGGCGCCCACGCCCTCGGCCTGCTCGACGACCACGAGGCGCGCGCGATGGACGCCCACCTCGCCGGCTGCGCCGACTGCCGGCGCGAGTTCGCCTCGCTCAGCCGCACCGCGCTCGCGCTGCGCGACGTGCCGCCCGAGGTCTTCCTCGACGGCCCGCCCGACTCCGACCTGCTGCTGGCGCGGACCGTCCGCGCCGTGCGGGCCGAGCGCGGCGGGGCGCGGCGGCGCCGGCGGCTCGCGCTGGTGGCGGCCGCGGTGGCCGTCGCGGTGGCCCTGGTCGGCGGCGGGGCGGTGCTCGGGCAGGCGCTCGCGCCCGGGTCCACGACCGTCGCGGCCGGCGCCCGGACCCTCGAGGGCACGGCCGGGACGATCGTCGCCTCGGCCACGGTGACGCCCGCGGCCGGGTGGGTGCGGGTGGCGACGACCGTGCGCGGCATCCCGGCCGGGAAGCGCTGCACGATCATCGTGGTCGGCCGCGACGGCACCGAGAACGTCGCCGGGAGCTGGCTGGTCTCCCCCGCCTGGGAGGTCGAGGGCGGCACGGTGCAGGGCTCGGCGATCATCGATCCCGAGGACGTCCTGGCCGTCGCGATCCGCGACGAGGGCGGCACGGACCTCATCACGCTGCGGGTCTAGCTCACACCGCCCGTCCAGCGACCTGCCAGGAGCCGCGGAACACACTCCCCGCACTCGATGTTCTACGTGGTGTAGAACTACTACAAGACGTAGAAGTTCGAGTCGGGAGGCACCGCGTGGACGCCCTGGACCTCGCCCGCTGGCAGTTCGGGATCACGACGATCTACCACTTCCTGTTCGTGCCGCTGACGATCGGGCTCTCCGTCGTCGTCGCCGCGCTGCAGACCGCGTGGCACCGCACCGGCCGCGAGGAGTACCTGCGCGCCACGCGGTTCTTCGGGAAGCTCTTCCTCATCAACTTCGCGATGGGCGTCGTGACCGGCATCGTGCAGGAGTTCCAGTTCGGCATGAACTGGTCGACCTACTCGACGTTCGTCGGCGACGTCTTCGGCGCCCCGCTGGCCCTGGAGGCGCTGCTCGCGTTCTTCCTGGAGTCGACGTTCATCGGCCTGTGGATCTTCGGCTGGGACAAGCTCCCCAAGCGCGTCCACCTCGCGACGATCTGGGCCGCCGCGCTCGGCTCGAACCTCTCGGCCTACTTCATCCTCGCCGCGAACGCCTGGATGCGGCACCCCGTCGGCTTCGCGGTCGACGAGGCCACGGGCCGCGCGCGCCTCACCGACATCGGCGCGGTCCTGACCAACCCGCAGGCGTGGTCGACCTACGTGCACGTGCTCGGGGCGTCGTTCGTCGTGGCCGGGCTGTTCGTGGTGGCCGTCAGCGCCTACCGGCTGTGGCGCCACCGCGACGCCGACTCGACGATGTTCCGCACGACCCTGCGCGCGGGGCTGGTCACGACCGTCGTCGCCGGTGCGGTGGTGGCGCTGTCGGGCGACCACCAGGCCAAGCTGATGGCGCAGTACGAGCCGATGAAGCTCGCCTCGGCCGAGGCGCTGTGGCGCACCGAGGCCCCCACCGGGTTCTCGCTGTTCGCCGTCGGCGACGTCGAGGGCTCGCGCAACGTCGTCAACGTCCAGGTCCCCTACGTGCTGTCGTTCCTCGCGACCGGGTCGTTCACCGGCGAGGTCGAGGGCATCGTCGACCTGCAGGAGCGCTTCGAGGAGCAGTTCGGCCCCGCCGACTACGTCCCGAACGTGCCGGTCCTCTACTGGGCCTTCCGGCTGATGATGGGCCTGGGCGGGGCGGGCATCGCCGTCGGCGTGCTCGGGCTCTGGCTCACCCGCCGCGGCCGGCTCCCCGAGCAGGGCTGGATGTACGGGGTGGCGGTGCTGGCTCTGCCGGCCGCCCTCGCCGCCAACATCGCGGGCTGGGTGCTCACCGAGATCGGCCGCCAGCCGTGGACGGTCGTCGGCGAGCTGATGACGGCCGCGAGCGTCTCGCCCGGCGTCTCGCTCGGGGAGGTCGCGTTCTCGCTGAGCGTGTTCACGCTGCTCTACGGCGCGCTCGCCGTCGTCGAGGCGCGGCTGCTGTGGCGCTACGTCCAGGCCGGCCCCGCCCACGTCACGCCCACCGTCGCGCCGGGTGCCGCCGTCCCGGCCTTCACCTACTAGGAGCGGACCATGGACCTCCCCACGCTCTGGTTCCTCGCCATCGCCCTGCTGTGGACGGGCTACCTGGTGCTGGAGGGCTTCGACTTCGGCGTCGGGATGCTGCTGCCCACCGTCGGCCGCGACGAGGCCGGGCGCCGCACGATGATCAACGCGATCGGCCCGGTCTGGGACGGCAACGAGGTCTGGCTGATCACCGCGATCGGCGCGATGTTCGCCGCCTTCCCCGCCTGGTACGCCGCGACGCTGTCGGGCTTCTACCTGCCGGTGCTGCTCATCGTGGTGGCGCTGGTGTTCCGCGGGGTCGCCTTCGAGTACCGCGGCAAGATCGACTCCGTCGTGTGGCGCAGGCGCTGGGACGCCGCGATCCTCGGCGGCAGCCTGGTGCCCGCGTTCGGCTGGGGCCTGGTGTTCGCGAACCTGCTGCGCGGGGTCGAGATCGGCGCCGACGGCGTGGTCCGCTCGGGTCTGGTCGACCTCCTCTCCCCCTACGCCCTGCTCGGCGGCCTCGCGACGACCACGCTGTTCGTGCTGCACGGCGCGCTGTTCCTCGGTCTCAAGACCGACGGCCCGGTGCGCCACCGCGCACGGCTCGCGGCCCGGACGTCGGCGTTCGCCGCGGTGCCCGTGGCCGGCGGGTTCCTGGCCTGGACGGTGCGCGACCAGGGCTCGGGCGCGGTCGCGGCGCTGCTCGCGGTGGGCCTGCTGCTGGCGGCCGTCGCGGCGGCGGCCCGGCGTCGCGAGGGGTGGGCGTTCGCGGCCACGGCGGCGGCGGTCGTGGCGCTGGCGGTGGTGGTCTTCGACGGGCTGCATCCCGCGCTCATGCGGTCGACGGTCTCCCCCGCGTTCGACCTCACGGTCGCGAACGCGTCGTCGGGGCCGTACACGCTCGGCGTGCTCAGCGTCATCGGGGCGGTGTTCCTGCCGCTGGTGATCGGGTACCAGGCGTGGAGCTACTGGGTGTTCCGGAAGCGGGTGCGCGTTGAGGCCTCTTGACCCCCGGCTGGTCCGCAGCGTCGGCGCGGTGCGGGTGCACCTGGCGGTCACCGTCGCGTGCGGGGTGGCGACGACCGCGCTGATCCTGGTGCAGGCCGGGATCCTCGCCCGGACGATCGCGACGGCGGAGCTCTCCGTCTCCGTCGCCGCGCTGGGGGCGTTCGTGCTCGCCCGCGTCGCGCTCGCCTACGGCGGGGAGGCGCTGGCGCTGCGCAGCGCGGCGTCGGTGAAGTCGGCGCTGCGGCGGCGGCTGGTCCGCAGCGTCGGGCGGGCGCCCCAGGACGCGGGCGAGGTCGTCACGCTGGCCACGCGCGGGCTCGACGCCCTCGACGACTACGTCGCCCGGTTCCTGCCCCAGCTCGTGCTCGCGGTGCTCGTCCCGGCGGCGGTGCTGGTGGTCGTCGCGCGGGCGGACTGGGTCTCGGCGCTGGTCATCGGCCTGACGCTGCCGCTCATCCCGCTGTTCATGGCGCTCGTCGGCTGGCACACCCAGGCCCGGACGCGGCGGCAGTGGCGGCTGCTGGAGCGCCTGGGCGGGCACTTCCTCGACGTCGTCGAGGGCCTGCCGACGCTCGCCCTGTTCCGCCGCTCGAAGGCCGAGGCCGCGCGCATCCGCGAGGCCACCGACGCCCACCGCGACGCCACGCTGGGCACGCTGCGCATCGCGTTCCTCTCGGCGTTCGTGCTGGAGCTGCTGGCGACGCTCGCGGTCGCGCTGGTGGCAGTCGAGGTCGGGCTGCGCCTGCTCTACGGGCAGCTCGACCTGGAGACCGCGCTGCTCGTGCTGATCCTCGCGCCGGAGGCGTACCTGCCGCTGCGCGAGGTGGGGGCGCGGTTCCACGCGTCGACGGAGGGGGTCGCGGCGGCCGAGCGCGTGTTCGCGGTGCTGGAGCGGCCGGTGCCGGCCGTCGTCGAGGGGCCGCCGGTGCCGGCGCCGTCGGTCGTCCGGTTCGAGGACGTCTCGCTGTCCTACGGCGATCTCCCCGTGCTGCGCGGCCTCGACCTCGCCCTCACGGCCGGCACGACCACCCTGGTCACCGGGCGCAGCGGGGCGGGCAAGTCGACGCTGCTGGCGCTGCTGCTGCGGTTCGCGGAGCCGGACTCCGGGCGCATCACGGTCGACGGCCGCGACCTCGCGGTCCTGTCGACGGTGCAGTGGCGCCGGCTCATCGCCTGGGTGCCGCAGCGCCCGCACCTGTTCGACGCGACGCTGGCCGACAACATCCGGCTCGGATCCCCCGATGCCCCGCTCGCCGAGGTGGTGCGCGCGGCCGAGCAGGCGGGGCTGGCCTACGTGGTCGCCGGGCTGCCCGCGGGTTACGACACGCGGCTCGGCGAGCGCGGCACGCGGCTGTCGTCGGGGCAGCGGCAGCGGGTGGCGCTCGCGCGCGCGTTCCTGCGCGACGCCCCGGTCGTGCTGCTCGACGAGCCGACCGCGCACCTGGACGCGGCCACGGCCGCCGGCGTGCGGGAGGCGGTGCGCGAGCTGGTCCGGGGCCGGACGGCCGTGGTCGTGGCGCACGACGAGGGCTGGGCCGACCTGGCGGACGAGGTCGTGCGGCTCGACGCCCTGGTCCCGGCATGAGCGACCCGCTGCTCCGGATGATCGCGCTCGCCCGGCCGCGGGGGGCGCGGTTCGCGCTCGGCGTGCTGGCCGGGGCGGTCGCGACGGCGTCGGCGGTGGCGCTGCTCGCCGTCGCGGCCTGGCTGATCGCGACGGCCGCCGCGCAGCCCCCGCTCACGGCGCTCAGCGTCGCCGTCGTCGCGACGCGCGCGCTCGGCGTCACGCGGGGGGTGGCGCGCTACCTGGAAAGGCTGATCACCCACGACGCCGCGCTGCGGACCCTGGCCGACGTGCGCGTGCGCGTCTACGAGCGGCTCGCCGCGACCGAACCCGTGCGCCGCTTCCGCTCCGGCGACCTCGTGACCCGGCTCGTCGGCGACACCGACGCCACGCAGGACCTGCTGGTCCGCGGCCTCACCCCGCCGGCGGCGGCGCTGGTCACCGGGGCCGGGGTGGTGGCGCTGTCGACGGCGGTGCTGGTGCCCGGCGGCGTCCTGCTGGCCACGGGGCTGCTGCTCGGCGGGCTGGCCGTGCCGCTGCTCGCCGCGGCGGCCGGGCGCGGGCCGGGGCGGCGGGCGGCGGCTTCGCGGGCGGAGCTGTCGACGGCGCTGGTCGACGCCGTGCACGGCGCCCCCGACCTGCAGGCGTTCGGCGCGATGGACGCCGCCGTCGCGCGCGTCGAGGCCGCCGACGCCGCGCTCACCCGCGTGGCCCGTCGTGACGCGACGCTGCTCGGGCTCGGCGCCGGGGCGTCGGCGCTGGTGGCGGGGCTGACGCTGTGGGGCACGCTGCTGCTGGGCGTCGCCGCCGTCGACGACCTGGGCACCGTCGGGCTGGCGGTGCTGGTGCTGACGGCGCTGGCCGCGTTCGAGGTCGTGGCGCCGCTGCCCGTCGTGGCCGCGCGGCTCGGCGCCCTGCGGGCGGCCGGGGCCCGGCTGTTCGACGTGCTCGACACTCCGCCCGCGGTGATGCGGCGGTCTGCCGCCCCCGTGCTCCCGGCCTCCCCCGGCCTGCGGATCCGCGACCTGCGCGTCCGCTACGGCCCCGACGAGCCGTGGGTGCTCGACGGGCTCGACCTCGACCTCCCGCCCGGGCGGCGCGTCGCCGTCGTCGGGCCGAGCGGGGTGGGCAAGTCGACGCTGGCGTCGGTGCTGTTCCGGTTCCGCGACCCCGACGGCGGCACGGTGCACCTCGACGGCGTCGACGTCACCACGCAGGACGCCGACGACGTCCGCGCCGCGATCGGCGGCGTCCCCGCCGACCCGCACGTGTTCGACTCCACCGTCCGCGAGAACCTGCGCCTGGCCCGGCCCGGCGCCACGGACGGCGAGCTGGCGGCGGTGCTGGACCGCGTCCGGCTCACCGGCGCCCTCGCCCCCGCCGGCGGGCTGGACGCGGAGACCGGCCCGCACGGCGACCGCCTCTCCGGCGGCATGCGAACCCGCCTCGCCCTGGCCCGCGCCCTGCTCGCCGACCCCCGGGTCCTGGTGCTCGACGAACCCACCGCCCACCTCGACCCGGAGACCCGCGATGCGGTGCTGGCCGACGTGCTGGACGCCACCCGCGGCCGCACGGTCGTCCTGATCACCCACGATCCTGCGGGGTTGGACGAGCTGGACGAGGTGGTTCCCCTGGTCGCCGGGGGCCGGACGTCACGGTTCGCGGGACCGTCGTGAGGTGCGGTGGGTGACGATTCCGACGCCGCCGTCATCGGGCCTTGATCGCCGACACCGCACCGCTGCGGTCGTCGGCAGGACCGTGACGTCACACTCCCGCTGATCACCGCGGCCCTGATCACCGGAACCGCACCACCACGGTCTCCCGCACGACCGTGAAGTCACACTTCCGACGATCACCAGGACTGCGGGCCCGGTGATCGCTGCCGGCCGCACCTCACGGCTGCTCGAACCACCGTGAGGTGCGGCGGACGCCGATCCCGACGCCGCCGTCATCGGGCCTTGATCGCCGACACCGCAGCGCTGCGGTGGTCGGGACGACCGTGACGCCACACTCCCGACGATCACCGCGGTCTGATCACCGGAACCGCACCACCACGGTCTCCCGCGCGACCGTGGAGTCACACTTCCGACGATCACCGGGGCTGCGGGCCCGGTGATCGCTGCCGGTCGCACCTCACGGCTGCTCGAACCACCGTGAGGTGTGGCGGACGCCGATCTCGACGCCGCCCGCGCCCGCCATCCGCCCTTGATCACCGAGACCGCACCGCTGCGGTCGTCGGCAGGACCTTGACGTCACACGCCCGACGATCACCAACCCTTGATCACCGAAACAGCACCACCACGGTCCCCCGCACGACCGTGGCGTCACACTCCCGACGATCACCGCGACGTGATCACCGGAACCGCGCCACCACGGTCCTCGGCACGACCGTGGAGTCACACTCCCGACGATCACGACCCCTGCAGGGCGGCCGGGGCGCGAGGATCACCGCCGGTCGCACCTCACGGCTGCTCGAACCAACGTGAGGTGCGGTGGACGCCGATCCCGACGCCGCCCGCGCCCGCCATCCGCCCTTGATCGCCGAGACCGCACCGCTGCGGTCGTCGGCGCGACCGTGGCGTCACACTCCCAACGATCACCGCGACGTGATCACCGGAACCGCACCACCACGCTCCCCCGCACGACCGTGACGTCACAGTCCCAACGATCACAGGGTCTCGGGCCGGCGGGGGCAGTAGCTCCTGCGGTCCCGCGCGCGTTCCCGGCTGCCGCGCGCATTCCGCGCTCCCGCGGACCGCCGGGGACGCGCGGGAGCCCGCTCGGCGCGCGGGAGACGGGCCAACGACCGTGCCGTCGCACTCTCGACGATCACGGGCCGAGCGATCAGCTCGCGCTCCCGGGCCCCTCGGGCAGCACCGTCAGGGTCTTCGGCGTCGACGGCAGGATCTTCTGCACGTACGACCTCGCCGCCGCCGTCGTACCCACGTCCCGCCCCGCCGCCTCCGACAGGAACCACCGGTGCTCCAGGATCTCGTGGAACACCTCGGCGGGGGCGAGGCGGTCGGAGAGGTCGGCGGGCACCATGGCCATCACCTTGTCGTAGACCTCCGACCGCCAGCGGTGGGCCGCCACCGACTCCGGCAGCGCACGCCCCTCCTTCTGCTCCAGGTAGGCGCGGTGGCTGACGACGTCGTTGAGCAGGCGGCGGGCCTGGTTCTCGGTGACCTCCAGCCCGGTGAGCGTGAAGAGCCGGCGCCGGTGGCGGCCCGACTCCGCGACGCGGGTGTGCACCTTCAGGCGCGCGCCCTCGTCGGTGGTGACCAGCTCGATCTCGTCGACGTCGAAGCCGAGCTCGTTGAGCCGGTCGATCCGCTCGGCCACGCGGTAGCGCTGCTCCTCGGGCTGCAGCAGCTCCTCGCGGGTCAGCTCGTCCCACAGCGCGTGGTAGCGCAGCGGGAGCTGGGCGGCGACGGTGATCGGGTCGACCTCCGCGGGCAGCAGCCCGCCGGCCTGCAGGTCGAGCAGCTCGCCGCCGACGCGCTCGACGGCGTAGTCGATGTCAAACCCGCGCTGGCCGTCGGTGAGCGAGGGGTGCAGCTCGGCGGTCTCGGCGTCGACCAGGTAGGCCGCGACGCTGCCCGCGTCCGGGCGGAACAGGGTGTTGGACAGCGAGCAGTCGCCCCAGAACAGCCCGGCCAGGTGCAGGCGGGCGAGCAGCTCGACCATGGCGTCGATCAGCTGGTCGACCGGCTGGTGCGTGTGGCCGAGGGAGAAGACGTAGCGGTAGGACATGGAGTACTCGAGGAAGCGGGTGACCAGGATCGCGTCCTGGTCACCGCCCCGCTCCACGCAGATGCCGAGCACCGACACCGCCGGCATGCCCATCGCCTCGAGCTCGCCGAGCAGGCGGTACTCCCGCCGGGCGAGGCGCTCGTCGATCTCCTTGAGCGCGTAGACCATCCCGTCCGCCTCGACGAACCGCACCACGTGCCGCGAGATGCCGCGCTGCGCCACCTCGAGCAGGTGCTCGTCGTCCCACTCCTCCAGCGGCGTGGCCCACGGCAGCGTCAGCAGCCCCGCCGCGTGCGCGGCGGGTGGCCGGAAGATGAAGCGCACCGGAGGACCGTCAGGCCTTGGGTCCGCCGGCGACGTAGATGACCTGCCCCGAGACGAACCCGGCACCCTCGCTGACCAGGAACGACACGGTGTGGGCGATGTCCTCGGGCACGCCGGCGCGGGCGACCGGGATCTGCGCGGCGCGCGTCGACACGTAGGTGTCCCAGTCCTCGCCGATGCGCTCGGCCGTCGCGCGGGTCATGTCGCTGACGATGAACCCGGGCGCGATGCAGTTGGCGGTGACGCCGAACTTGCCCAGCTCGATCGCGAGCGTCTTCGTGAAGCCCTGCAGCCCGGCCTTCGCCGTGGCGTAGTTGGCCTGGCCCCGGTTGCCCAGCGCGGAGGTCGACGACAGGTTCACGATGCGGCCCCACTTCGCGGCCACCATGTGCTTCTGCACGGCCTTCGACATGAGGAACGCGCCGCGCAGGTGGACGCCCATCACGGAGTCCCAGTCGAGCTCGGTCATCTTGAACAGCAGGTTGTCGCGGGTGATCCCGGCGTTGTTGACGAGGACGGTCGGCGCTCCCAGCTCCGCCTCGATCCGCGCGACGGCGGCGTCGACGGCGGCGGCGTCGGCCACGTCGGCGCCGACGGCCAGGGCCCGGCCGCCCTCGGCCTCGATGGCGTCGACGGCGCTCTTCGCGGCCGACTCCTCCAGGTCCAGCACCCCGACCGCCATGCCGTCGCGCGCCAGGCGCAGGGCGGTCGCGGCACCCAGGCCGCGCGCGCCGCCGGTCACGATGGCCACCCGCTGGTCGTCCGTCATGTGAGCACTCCTCGTCGCCGGGTCTTGTCGCCCCGATCCTCGCATCCGGGCACCCGGCTCCACCGAACGCGTCGGATGGGCCGGACGCCGATCGGGGCGACGCCGTCCGGGGCACGCGGCACCGCCGGTCTCCGCACACCGACCGCTGGCCGCTCGACCCCGACAGGGTGACGAGCCGTGTCGCCCCCGTCACCGATCCGTGATCATCATGGTCGAGCATCCGCCGGGGTCGGGGCGCCAGGTGCCGCCCTCCCCGATGACGCCCGAGACGCTGCAACCGGAATGCGAGGGCCAGTGGGCTACGCGACCTCTGCCGATCGATCCCGCCACCGCCCCGCCTGGCTGCCGCTGGCCGCCGCCGCGCTGGTCGTGCCGACCGTCCTGGCCGGTCTGACGCTGCTGTGGCCCCGCCCCCAGATCGAGGACGGGCTGACGCGCGCGGCCACCGGGTCGCTCGCCGCCGCGGGGATCACCGGCGCCGGCGTGGCGTTCAGCGGCCGCGACGCCCTCCTGACCGGCGTCTCGGGCCCCGAGGCCCAGCGCGCCGTCGACGTCGTCGAGGGCGTCCCGGGCGTGCGGGTGGCCACGGCGCCGGTGCCCGGCGCTCCCGAGGCTCCGGCGCCGGGCGGCGAGGCTCCCGGCGGGCAGGGTCCGGGTGCCGGCCCCGGCGCCGCGGCCGGCGGCCCGTTCGGCATCGCGCGGCGCGGCGAGGAGATCGTGCTCACCGGCGTCGTGGGCTCGGAGGAGGAGCGCACGGCGCTCGTCGCCGCGGCCACCGAGCAGGCGGGCGGGCTCACCGTCGTCGACGAGCTCACCGTCACCCCCGGGGCGCTCCCCCGGCCCGGTGTCACCGCGGCGAGCGTCGGCACGACCGCCGCGCTGCTCGGTGCGGCCTCCGACGGCGTCGCGGCGTCGATCGACGGCGACACGCTCACGCTCACCGGCACCGCGCCCGACGCGGCCTCCGCGCAGGCCGCCGGGCAGGCGCTGTCGACGGCGCTGCCCGGCACCACGGTCGACAACCGGCTCACCGCGTCCGGCGGCGGCACCGCCCCGACCGGGGAGCTCGACGACGCCGGCAAGCGGGAGCTGCAGACCGCCGTCGACTCCCTCACCGGCGCCGCACCCGTCACGTTCGAGCCGAACAGCCCGGTGCTGACGGCCACCGGCGCCGCGACCGTCGACGGCATCGTGCGGCTGGTGGCGCAGGTCCCCGGTGCGCGGCTGCAGGTCGACGGCTTCGTCGCCACCGGCCCGGGCGACGGCCGGCTCACCGCGCAGGAGCTGTCCGACCAGCGCGCCGCCACCGTCCGCGACGCGCTCGTGGCCGGCGGCGTCCCGGCGGACAACATCGTCGCCCGCGGGCTCGGCGAGGGCGACTCCCCTGCCGCGCAGGCCGCCGGTCGCCGCGTGCAGATCACCGTCGTCTGAGAACCGAGGAGGAGCCGTCGTGCTCTGGTTGTTCGCCCAGATCTGGGTCTGGCTGATCGTCGCGCTGGCGCTCGGGGTGCTCGCCGGGTGGCTGTTCTGGGCCCGCCCGCTGCGCCGCCGGGTGGCCGAGCTCGAGGCCACCCGCGGGCAGGCGCCGCCCGCCCGCACCGCCGCCTGACCGCCCGCCCCACCGCTCCCGCACTCCCTGGAGGAACTCCGTGTCTTGGCTCTACGGGCAGACCTGGCTCTGGTACCTGCTGGCGTTCCTGGTCGGGGTGCTGCTGGCCTGGCTGCTCCTGGTGCTGCCGGCGGAGCGGCGCCTGCGGTCGCTGGAGCGGGGGCGCCCGGCGGCGCGCGGCGGTGAGCGGGAGGCCTCCGCGCCCGCCGCGACCGGCACCGCGGCTGCCGCGCATCCCCGCGAGGAGCGGGCCCCGCACGTGGACGACGCCGTGACCGAGCAGTTCCCGGCCGTCGACCCCGCGCTGGCGATGCTCGACACGTCGAGGTCCCGGCCGGAGGCGCCGGGCAGCACCAGGGGCGCCGGGCTCGGGGCCGCGGGGCTGGGGGCGGCCGGTCTGGGAGCGGCCGGGCTCGCCGCCGCCGCGGCGGCGCGGGGCGACGACACCGAGACCACCCGGGAGATCCCCCGCGTCGGCGCCGATGACGAGACCCGCGAGATCGACCTGTCCGGCACCGAGGCCACCACCGACATTCCGATCGTGCCGCCGCTCGACGACAGCGCGGAGACCACGTCCCTGATCAAGCGCCCGGCCGCGGCGGAGCCGGACACCACCGCTGACGGCGGGAACGCGGACGCCGACGCCACGACGGTCCTCCCGACCACGACCGGGGCGGACGCTCCGGCCGACGTCGCGGGGACGGAGACGAGCTCGGCCGCCGCAGCCGACACCGACACCGGCTCGCCCACCGACGACCACGCGGCTGTCCACGACACCGACTCCGGTCCCGGTGTGGGCACCGCCGCCGCGGTCGGCGCGGCCGGCCTCGGCGCGGGAGCCCTCGCCGCCGGTGCCTCGCGGAGCGACGACACCACGCAGGCCGACGACAGCACGCAGGCCGACGACAGCACGCAGGCCGACGACGCCACCCGGACCGACGACGCCACCCGGTCCGACGACGCCACCCGGTCCGACGGCACGGGGACGGACACCGCGGAGGTCCACCCGACCACGACGGACGCAGCCGCCCCGGCCGGGGGCGTCTCCGCGCTCGCTGCGGATGGCGACCCGGCCGGAACCGCCCCGGACGCGGGCGCCACGGCGCCCTCCGAGCCCGCCGCCGATGCGAGCGACGTGGCGACGAGCGACCCGGCCACCCCGGAGCCCGGGACGACGGCCCCGGCCGACGCGACCCCCTCCGACGCCGGCTCGCCCAGCGACACCGGCTCGCCCAGCGACACCGGCTCGCCCACCGACACGAGCGACCGCACCGACACCAGCGACGGCACCGACGCCCGCCACGGCACCGGGACCGGGACCGGCACCGGGACCGGCGACGGCACCGGGACCGGGAACGGCGACGGCACCGACACCAGCAGCGGTACCGGAGCCGGGACCGCCGCCGCCGTGGGTGCGGCCGGTCTCGGGGCCGGAGCCCTCGCCGCCGGTGCCTCGCGCACCGACGCCTCCACCCGCACCGACGACACACCCACCGACCCCGCCCGCACCGACGACACACCCACCGACGACACGGGGACGGACGACAAGGGGACCGACACCGCGGAGGTCCGTCCGACCGCCGCCGACACCGTCGGCGCGCCGGCCGGCGGCGACACCACCGCCGCCACGACCGGCGATCCCGCAGCCGACGCCCCGGCGCACGCCGACGCCGACACCGACACCGACACCGGAACCTCGACCGGAGCAGGTCTCGGGGCCGAGACCGACGCTGCCCCCGCCGACGAGCCGGTCACCCCGGCCGTCACCACCCCGGACTCCGGTTCGGCCACCGGTTCGGACACCGGTTCCGCCACCGCCGGCAGCTCGACCTCCGGAACCGCGCTCGCGGCCGCCGGTCTCGGGGCCGGAGCGGTCACGGCCGCCGCCGTGGCCCACCCGGCGGACGCCAACCCCGACCCCGAGCCCGAGCCCGAGCCCGCGAGCGTCGACAGCGACACCGCAAGCACGGCCGCCGACCACGGCGAAGCCACGCCCGGAACCGCCCCCGACGCCCCCGCCGGCGTCACCGGCGCCGACATCGTCTCCAGCGTGGCGACCACCGAGCCGGCTCCCGACGTCGAGCCGACTCCGGACGCCGAGCAGACCCCCGACACCGAGCAGGCCCCCGACACCACCGGATCCGAGGCGCCGGGAACCGAGGCCCCAGGAACCGAGGCGCCGGGAACCGGAACAGCCCCGGCCGTCGGACTAGGCACGGCGGGCGCCGCCGCCGCCACCAGCGGCACCGCCCTCACCGGCAGCACCCGCGGCACCGCCGCGGACGACGAGCAGGACCGCCCCCACGGCCCCGGCTCCGTCGCGGCCGCCGCCGACGGCTCCTCCCCCGACCCGGCCTTCGGGATCAAGGGCAACGTCGACACCTCGCGCTACCACACCTCGTCCTCCCCGTACTTCGGGCGGACGCGGGCCGGGGTGTGGTTCCGCACCGCGCAGGACGCCGAGCAGGCCGGGTTCGTCGCCTGGAACACCCGCGGCCGCATCCCGCACTCGCCGCAGGTCCCCGCGACCCCGCAGGGACTGCTCGGGACGCCGGCGGCGACGGACGGGAACGCCGTCGCTCCCGGCCGCTTCCCCGGTTCGGCCCTGCCGCTCGAGGGCGGCGCGTCGCCGTCGCCCGCGCACACGGTGAAGGGCAACGCCGACTCGATGCTCTACCACACCGTCGACTCCCCCTACTACGGCCGCACGAAGGCGGAGGTCTGGTTCACCAGCACCTCCGACGCCGAGGCCGCCGGGTTCTCGAACTGGAAGCGGCGGGCCCGCTGACGAGGGTGCTTCCCGGAGCGGGGTCGGCGGCGCGCTCCTAGACTCGGCGCGTGCCGACCGGAGACGCCGACGCGATCACGTGGGTCAGCGACGGGAGCGGCGCGCGGACGGTCCTCTCCCCGGCCTGGCGCGCCCGGACCGGTGCCGACCCGACCGCCGACCTGGGCGACGGGTGGCGCCGCCGCGTCCACGCCGCCGACCTCCCGACCTACCTGGAGCAGACCGCCGCCGCCCGCGCGGCCGGGCGGGGCTGGACCCTGGGCTACCGCCTGTGCCACGCCGACGGCACCGTGCACGCGGTGCGCGAGCACGCCGTCGCCGCCGACGGGCGGTGGACCGGGGTGGTGCTGCCCGAACCCGGGACCGAGCCCGAGCCCGGACCCGGCCCCGACGCGGACCGGGAGGCGGAGGCCGCCTTCCGGCTCCTCGCCGAGCACGCCGACGACGTCATCGGCCGCCACGCCGCCGACGGCACGTGGCTGTGGGTGTCGCCGTCGGTGGAGCGGGTGGCCGGGTACCGCCCGGAGGAGGTCGTCGGGCGCCACCCGCGCGACGTCGTGCACCCCGACGACGCCGACGCCCTCGACGCCGCGCTGACCGGCCTCACCGACGACGTCCCGGCCGAGCTCACGCTGCGCCTGCGGCGCGCCGACGGCACGCACCGCTGGTTCGCGATGCACGCCCGGCGGGTGCGGGACGCCCGCACCGGCGCGGTGGAGGTGCACACGTCCCAACGTGACGTCACCGACCAGCTGCTCGCGCAGGAGGAGCTGGGCCGGTTCCGGGGCCTCGCCGAGCGGGCCGCCGATCTCATCGGCACCGCCGACGCCGAGGGCGTGATCCTCTACCTCAACCCGGCGGGCCGGGAGATGCTCGGCTTCCCCGCCACCCGCGACCTCGACCGCATGACGATGGGGGACACCGTCGCGCCGGCCGACCGCATGCGGTTCGCCGGGGTGCTGGCCGAGGTCGAGCGGACCGGGACGTGGTCGGGGCCGATGCGCCTGGTCGACACCGCCGGGATCATGATCCCCGTCTGGCTGGCCGCGGCCGCGCACCGCGACCCCCGCGGCCGGATCGCGTTCTACACCGCGGTGGCCCAGGACCTGCGCGAGCGCCGCGGCGGCGAGCCCGCGCTGCAGGCCGAGCGCGAGCGCTACCGGGTCCTCGTCGCGCAGGCCCCCGTCGGCATCTGGGTCGCCGACCGCACCGGCACCACCACGTTCGTCAACGAGCACATGGCCGAGATCTACGGGGCCGACGCGGACGGCGTCGACGGCGTCACCCACGTCCACCCCGACGACCGCGAGGCCGTCGGGCAGCGGTGGTCCGAGGCCGTGCGCCTGGGACGCCCGTGGCGCCAGGAGTACCGGATCCTCGGCCCGGGCGGCGCCGTCCGCACCGTCACCTCGACGGCCCGCCCGCTGCACGACGCGACCGGCACCGTCACCGGGTTCCTCGGCACGACCACCGACGTCACCGACCAGCGCGCGGCCGAGCGCGAGCGCCGCGACGCGGCGGGCCAGCAGGCCGCGCGCCGGGTCGCGGACGCGGCGGCGGCGCGGCTGCGGGCGATGGTCGGCGGCCTCACCGCGATCGTGTGGGAGGCCGAGTGGGACACCGAGGCGGAGGCGCTGCGGTTCACGTTCGTCTCCGACCGGGCCGAGGAGCTGCTCGGGCACCCCGCCCACCGCTGGATCGACGACCCCGGCTTCTGGCCGGGCCTGATCCACGACGAGGACCGCGAGACGACGCTGGCCTTCACCGCGGGCCGCACCTCGGGCGGGTTCGACCACGACCTCACCTACCGCGCCTGCGCCGCCGACGGTCGCACGGTGTGGCTCCACCAGGTCGTGCACGTGGCCCGCGACGCCGCCGGCGTGCTGCGCGCGCAGGGGCTCACGGTCGACGTCACCGAGCAGCGCCGCGCCGAGCGCTCGTCGGAGGTCCTCGCCGAGACCGGCCGGGTGATGGCCGAGACGGCGCCGCTGGAGCAGAAGCTCGACGCGCTGGTCCGGCTCGTCGCGCACGACTTCGGCGAGGCCGCGGCCGTGTCGCTGTGCGGGCCCGACGGCCTGCTGCGCCGCGCGGCCGTCGCCCACCACGACGACCCCGACGTCGAGCGGGCCCTGCTGCGGATGCCCCCGACCGCCCTCGACCCGCGCGCGACGGCGCTGCTCGAGGCCGGCACGCCGGTCGTGCTGCGGCCCGGCGAGGGCCCCGAGGCCCATCCCGCGCTCACCGTGCCGCTGCGCATCGAGGACCGCTTCGCCGGCGTCCTGTCGTTCCTGGAGCTGGGCGCGGCCCGCCACCACGACCGCGCCGACCTGGCGCTGGCCGCCGAGCTGGGCCGCAGGACGTCGCTGGTGCTGGAGTCCGAGCGCCGGCGCACCCGCGAGCAGCAGCTGCAGCGCGTCACCGCCGACCTGGCGTCGGCCGACACGGTCGACGAGGCCGGCAGGCGCCTGGTCGACCGGCTGCGCGACATCCTCGGCGCCGAGGCCGTCAGCATGTACCGGGCCGACCCCGAGCAGGGCGTGCTGCGCGTGGTGCACGCCGTCGGGTACGCCGAGGGGCTGCTGGAGCGCTACGGCCTCGTCCGCCTCGTCGACGACGTGCCGCTCGCGCACGTCGCCCGCACCGCCACACCGTCCTGGATCTGCAACCGCACGGAGTGGGAGCGCGACTACCCGCACCTCGCGGCGGTCGCCACGGACGTCGGCCGGCACGCCGCGGCCGCGCTGCCGCTGCTGTCGGGCGGCGTCGTCGTCGGCGCGGTGGGCCTGAGCTTCGCCACCCCCCGGACGTTCCCGCCCGACGAGCGCGCGTTCGCCCTGGCCCTGGCCGCGCAGGCGGCGCCCGCGCTGGAGCGGGCCGCCGCGGCCGACGAGCGCCGCGTCATCGCCGAGACCCTGCAGACCAGCCTGCTGCCCCCGACGCTGCCCGAGCTGGAGCTGCTCTCGCTGGCCGCGCGCTACCTGCCGGGTGCGCAGGGCACGCGCGCCGGCGGCGACTGGTACGACGTCCTGCCGCTCGACGACGGGCGGGTCGCGATCGCGGTCGGCGACGTCGTCGGGCAGGGGGCGCCGGCCGCCGCCGTCATGGGGCAGCTGCGCAGCGCCCTGTCGGCCTACCTGCTGGAGGGCCACGACCCGGTGGCGGCGCTGGGTCACCTCGACCGGTTCGCCCACCGCGTGCCCGGGGCGGCCGGCAGCACGGTGACCTGCCTCGTCCTCGACCCCGTCGACGGCTCGCTGACCTGGGCGCGCGCCGGGCACCCGCCGCCGCTGGTGCTCGGTCCCGACGGTCCGCGGCTGCTCGAGGACGCCACCGGCACCGTGCTCGCGGTCCGCGGCCGCCCGCCCTACGTCGCCGGGACCGCGCGGCTGCGCCCCGGGGACAGCATCGTGCTCTACACCGACGGGCTGGTGGAGCGGCGCGGCGAGGTCGTCGACGACGGGCTGGAGCGGCTGAGCACCGCCGGGCGCGCGGCGCACCCGTTCCCGCCCGCCGAGCTGGCCGAGGCGCTGCTCGCCGCGGGCCTCGACGACGGCCCGACCGACGACGTCGCGCTCATCGTCGCCCGCCTCATGCCGGCGCCACTGCTGCTCGACCTGCCCGCGCTGGGCAGCGAGCTGCGCACGATGCGCCAGGCCGTCGACCGGTGGATGAACGAGGTCGGCATCGACCCCGACGAGTCCTACGACCTGCAGCTCGCGCTCGGCGAGGCCGCCGCGAACGTCGCCGAGCACGCCTACGCCGACGGCACCGCGGGACGCATGCGGATCGGTCTGGCCCGCCAGGGCTCCACCCGGATCGCGGTGCAGGTGCGCGACGACGGCCGCTGGCGCCCGCCGCCCGAGGACCGCGGCCACCGCGGCCGGGGCCTGGAGCTGATCCGCGAGATCGGCGACGACGTGCGCCTCGACCACACCGGCGGCGGCACCGAGATCCGCTTCACCGTGCCCGCCGTCCCGCGCCGGCCCACCGACGTCCCGGCGCAGGTGCCGGCGGCCGCGCCGTCGACGGAGTCGCAGGGGCCGACGCGCCTGCGGACGCTGCGCAGCGCGGAGACCGACCGCATCGCCGTGCTCGGCGACCTCGACCCCATCGGCGCGGCCTCGGTGCGCCCGGCTCTGCTCGCCGCGGCTCGCACCGGCGGTCCCGGGCTGGTGCTCGACCTGCGCGCCACGACCTACCTGTCGAGCGCCGGGATCGCGCTGCTGGTGGAGGTCGCCGACGTGGCGCGGTCGGCCGACCGGCGGATCCGGCTCGCCGTGACGCCCGCCGGGGTGGTCGGGCGCGCGCTCGTCCTCGGTGGCGTCGACGGGCTGCTCGACCGGGTCGACGAGTACTGAGGGGCGTGAGTACCGAGGGGCGTGGCCGGGCGGGTCAGCGCGTCAGCAGCCCCAGCCGCGTGGCGAGCCGCGCGGCCGCGACCCGGTTCGGGCAGCCGGTCTTGGCCAGCACGTGCTCGACGTGGGTGGCCACCGTCCGCGCCCCGACCGCGAGGTCGCGGCCGATCTCGGGGTTGGTCCGGCCGCGGGACAGCGCGTCGAGGACCTGCAGCTCCCGCGGCGTCAGCCCGAACGGCGCGGCGACGTCCTCGTGCAGGACCACGACCCAGCCCGGCCCGCCCGACAGCCGCACCGCCAGCACCCGGCCCTCCCGCAGCACGTGCAGCGTGCCCGGGGGCGGCGGACGCCCGGCGAGGACCGCGGCGACCCACGGCCGCAGCGGCGAGCCGTCGGCGACGAGCTCGGGCCGGGCCGCCGCCGAGAGCGGGGTGACGGCACCGCCGGCCGCGACCAGCATCCCGTCGACGCCGCCCTCCCCCGGCGCGCCCCCGCGGACGGGTGGCGGGACCGGGTCGAGCGCGGCGCCGAGGTCGTCGGCGAGCAGGTCGAGCAGCGCGACGACGTCGTCGTCGGGCTGGCCGGGGTCGAGCGTGCTGGCGTTGAGCATCCCGACGTAGCGCCCGTCGGCGGCGAACAGGCACTGCGTGAGGCCGTCGCGGAACCCGAGCGGGCCGATCACCGAGTCGAAGATCTCGCCGCGGCGCCGGGCCGGGGCGAGGTCGCGCACCCGGACCGGCACCCGCCCGGCGCGCACGGCGCAGAACAGCGGGTCGGCGTGCATCCGGGCGTCGAGGAAGGCCGTGGTCGCGGCGGGGTAGGACGCGGCCAGGGTGACGTGGCGGCGGGCGGCCGGGTCCCAGCGCGAGATCGCCGCGCAGTCGGCGGGCAGGACGCGGCGCAGGCCGTCGAGGACCGCGGCCGCCGCGGCCGGCGTCCGGGACCCGGTGCGGCGCAGCACGGACCGCAGCTCCCGGGCTGCGGTCGGCGCGCTCATCCCGGGGACGGTACGCAGGCCGCGCGCATGCGGGAAGGGACCGGATGCGCGGGCCATCCGTCGGATGACCGATCCGCTGCCGCCCCGCGCGCCCTACCGTCGTCGCCGCCACACCCCCCGGACGAGGAGCCCCCATGCGCGCCGACGAGTACGCCGACCACGACGCGACGGCCCTGGCCGCCCTGATCCGCGACGGCGAGGTGTCGGCGGGCGAGGTGCACGCGGCCGCGGCCGACGCGATCGACGCGGTGAACCCGACGCTGAACGCGCTGGTGCAGCCCCGGTTCGCCGAGCCGCTGGCGCACGACGCCGCGGGCCCGTTCGGCGGCGTGCCGTTCGCGATCAAGGACCTGGTCCTGCACGCCGAGGGCGTGCCGCAGCGGGCCGGGACGCGGATGCTCGGCGACGGCGTGCCGATGCCGGCCGACTCCGCGCTGATGACGCGCTTCCGCCGGGCCGGGCTGGCCGCGACCGGCGTGACGGCCACCCCGGAGTTCGGCTTCAACGCCAGCACCGAGTCGGTCGCGACCGGCGCGGTGCACAACCCCTGGGACACCACCCGCAGCCCCGGCGGCTCCAGCGGCGGCTCGGCCGCGCTCGTGGGCGCCCGCGCGCTCCCGGTGGCCCACGCCAACGACGGCGGCGGCTCGATCCGCATCCCGGCCGCGGCCTGCGGGCTGGTCGGGCTCAAGCCGAGCCTCGGTCGGGTCTCCCCCGGCCCCGACTACGCCGACCCGCTGCTCGGGCTCGGCGTCGAGTTCGCCCTCACCCGCACCGTGCGCGACTGCGCCGGCCTGCTCGACGCCGTGCACGGTTCCGAGCCCGGCGACCGGCACCTGCTGCCCGCCCCGGCCCGCCCCTTCCTCGACGAGGTCGGCGCGGGCGCCGCGCCGCTGCGGATCGCGCTGTGCACGACGCCGTTCTCCGGCGGCGGCGCCGTCGACCCGGACTGCGTCGCGGCCACCCTCGCGACGGCGCGCGCCCTGGAGGCGCTCGGGCACGTCGTCGAGGAGGCCTCGCCCGACCTCGACGCCGCCGCGGTCGACGACGCCAACCTCGTGGCCTGGACGAGCTTCCTGGCCGACGGCGTCGACGGCCTCGCCGCCCTCCTCGGCGTGACGCCGGGCCGCGACAACCTGGAGGCCACGACGCTGGCCTGCGCGATCCACGGCCGGGAGCTCAGAGCCTCGGACCTCTACGCCGCCGAGCGGACGTTCAACACCGCGCGCCGCGCCGTCGCCGCGTTCCACCAGCGCTACGACGTGGTGCTGACCCCGACCATGAACGTGCCCAACACCGAGCTCGGGCACCTGCACGCCGACGACGAGTCGCTCGACGCCCGCGGCTGGTACGACCGCATCTTCGCCGTCGCCGGCTTCACCGCCCTGGCCAACATCACCGGCAACCCGGCGATCTCGCTGCCCCTGGGCCGCACCGCTCAGGGCTGGCCCGTCGGGGTGCAGCTGATGGGCGCCTACGCCGCGGAGTCGACGCTGCTGGCCCTGGCCGGCGACCTGGAGCGCGCCCTGCCGTGGGCGGCGCACCGCCCGGAGGCCGCGCTGGCGGCCGCCGGCCGGGCGTGAGCGTCAGTCGAACAGCTCCGGCTGCTCGCTGCTGATCCGCTCCCAGATCGGCTGGAACTGGAACCAGCCGGCGAACTCGTAGCCGACCTGGCCGCGGGTGAGCTCGGCCTCCTCGTGCCCGATGCGGCGCAGCGGACGGCCGAGCCCCGCGGCCGCGGCGTACGCGTCGAGCTGGCAGCGGGCCGTGCGCTCGAGGGTGAGGAACCACCAGGCCGCGCTGTCGACGCTCGTGCCGACCGTGAGCATGCCGTGGTTGCGCAGGATCACCGCCTTGTGCGACCCGAGGGCGACCCCGATGCGCCGGCCCTCCTCGCGGTCGAGCACGACGCCGGTGAAGTCGTCGAACACGCCCACGTCCTCGTAGAACGCGCACGCGTCCTGGGTGAGCGGCTCGATGCCCATCTCCAGGCTCGACAGCGTCTTGCCGGCCGGGCCGTGGGCGTGCGCGGCCGCGAGGACGTCGGGCCGGGCCGCGTGCACGGCGCAGTGGATGGCCACGGCCGCGCCGTTGACCGCGCGCTCGCCCTCGACGACCTGCCCGTCCTCGTCGACCCGCACCAGGTCGCTGCTGCGGATCATCGAGAAGTGCATGCCGAACGGGTTGACCCAGAACGTGTCGGGCTCCGCCGGGTCGCGCACCGTGACGTGCCCCGCGACGCCCTCGTCGAGCCCGGCGCGGCTGAACATCCGGAACGCGGCCGCCAGCTTCGCCTTGCGGTGCGCGCGCTCCTCCTCGACGGTCTCGAACTGCTGCGGACGCGCCATGTGCAGGCCGCGCCCGTCGGCACCGGTCGTGGCGGCACCCGCGGGTGGGGTGGTGGTGGTCACCTGGGCCTCCTCGTCGTCGGGCCCAGTGTGCACCCCGACCCCGACATGATCGAGGATCGCGGGGATGACCAGGGACGGGTGGACGCGCTGGGCCGTCCTCGTCGCACTGACGGCGGTGGTCACTCTGGTGATCGCGGCGTTCGGCGTCCCGTCCCCCGCGCTGTTCGGCGGCCTGCTCGTCGCCACCGTGCTCGCGCTGGCCGGGCGCGCGCCCGCGCACGTCCCGAACGGGGCGACGACCGCGGCCCAGGCCGTCATCGGCGTCGTCATCGGGCTGCTCGCGCGGCCGGGCACGCTCGGGGCGGTGGCGCAGGACTGGCTGCCGGTGCTGCTGGTGGCGGTCGGGACGCTGGTCGTCAGCATGGGCGCCGGGCTGCTGATGGGCGTGCGCCGCGACGTGTCGCCGCTGACCGGGATGCTCGCGCTGACCGCGGGCGGCGCGTCGGGGCTCGTCGCCGTCTCCCGCGAGCTGGGCGGGGACGAGCGGCTGGTCGCCGTCGTGCAGTACCTGCGGGTCGGGATCGTCACCGCGACGATGCCGGTCGTCGCCGCGCTGGCGTTCGGCGCGACCGTCACCGGCGGCACCGGCGACGGCTCCGGCCCGGGCGCCCCGTGGCCCGTCGACCTGGGGTTCCTGGCCGTCTGCGTCGGGGCCGGGCTGGTGCTCGCGCGCCTGGCGCGGGTGCCGGCGGGCGGGCTGCTCGGGCCGATGGCGGTGGCGCTCGCGCTGGGCCTGGGCGGGCTGTCGTTCGGGGCCGAGCCGCCGGTGCTGCTCGTCGAGGTCGCCTACGCGGTGATCGGCTGGCAGGCCGGCGTCCGGTTCACCCGCGCGTCGCTGCGCACGGTGCTGGGCGCGCTGCCGCTGGCCACCGCGCTGATCGCGGCCGTCGTGGCGCTGTGCGCGGGCCTGGGGCTGCTGCTGTCGCGGCTGACCGGCGTCACGCCGCTGGAGGGCTACCTGGCCACCACCCCGGGCGGGGTCTACGCCGTGCTGGCCACGGCGATCTCGGCCGGGGTCGACGTGACGTTCGTGGTGGCGGTGCAGGTGCTGCGGGTGGTGCTCATGCTGCTGGTGGCCCCGGCGATCGCGCGGCTCGTGGGGCGGCGGGGGTCGTGACGTGAGCCGGTCCTGGCGCCGGTCCTGGCGCCGCCCTTGCAGCAAGGCCACCTTGATGCCACGAACCGTCCACAAGGTGGCCTTCCTGCAACTGGGGCGGCCTGCAACGGGGACGGCCTGCGACGGGGGCGGCGCGGGATGATCGTCGCGTGACCCCCGAGGAGCTGTTCCGGGCCGCCCACACCGGCCTGCCCCGCGAGGCGCCGGGCTCCGCCGCCACGACCCGGCTGCTGCTCGGGCTGGCCGGCCCGCTGCCCGCGCGGCCGCGGATCGTCGACATCGGCTGCGGCACCGGGCCCGCGGCCCTGCTGCTGGCGCGCGAGACCGGAGGGTCGGTCGTCGCCGTCGACACCCATCGCCCGTTCCTGGAGCGCCTGGCCGCCGACGCCGCGGGCCTCGACGTGCGCACCCTGGAGGCGTCGATGGACGACCTGCCGCTCCCCGACGGCTCCGCCGACCTGGTCTGGGCCGAGGGCTCGGCCTACGTCATGGGCTTCGACGCCGCCCTGCACGCGTGGCGCCGGCTGCTCGCACCCGGCGGGGTCCTCGTGCTCACCGAGGCCGAGTGGACGACGCCGCACCCGGCGGCGGGCGCCCGCGCGTTCTGGGACCCGGGCTACCCCGGCATGCGCACCACCGGCGCGAACGTCGCGGCCGCCCAGGACGCCGCGTGGACCGTCGCCGCCACCTACCTGCTCCCCGACGCCGACTGGGACGCCTACTACGGCCCGCTCGCCGCACGCCTCGCCGACCTGCGCCGCGAGCACCCCGGGCACGACGAGGTGCTCGACGGGATCGGCGCCGAGATCGGCGTCCGCGACGCCCACGGCGGTGACTACGGCTACACCGGGTACGTCCTGCGACCGCGGAGGGTGTGAGCCGCGGGCCGCGGGGGTAGTCACCGCCGCAAGGATCCGACGAGCGCAGGAGGTCCCGATGGGTACCGACGACAAGGTCTCGAACAAGACCGAGGAGCTCAAGGGCAAGGCGAAGGAGGGCGTCGGCCGCGCGACGGACGACGAGAACCTCGAGGCCCAGGGGCGCAACGACCAGGCCAAGAGCAACCTCAAGCAGGCCGGCGAGAAGGTCAAGGACGCCTTCAAGAGCTGAGCCCGACCGCAGCGGAGAGCCCCGGCCCGACGGCCGGGGCTCTTCGCGTCCGGCTCGTTCACCCCGTGTGCCTGTCGGTCCGCCGGGTTACCGTCCCCGCATGACCGCGATCGCCACCTTCGCCCTCGTCGCGCTCGACTGCCCCGACCCCGCGGCCCTGGCCCGCTTCTACTCCGACATCACCGGCTGGGAGATCGACCGGGAGCCGCCGGACGGCCCACCGCTGGAGTACGAGGACGGGGAGCAGTCCGACTGGGTGCAGCTGCGCGCCCCGGGCGGCGGCGCGACCATCGCGTTCCAGCAGGTCGAGGACTACCGGCCGCCGGAGTGGCCCGGCGCCGAGCACCCCCAGCAGGCCCACCTCGACTTCGACGTCCCCGATCTCGACGCCGCCGAGGAGCGGCTGCTCGCGATCGGCGCCCGCAAGCATGAGTTCCAGCCCGGGAAGACCTTCCGCGTCTACCTCGACCCGGTGGGCCACCCCTTCTGCCTGGTGCTGTCGTGAGCGCCGAGGTCACCGGCGGCGCCGGGGTCACCAGCAGCGCCGAGGTCACCAGCCTCGCCGAGCTCGACGAGCTGATCGGCGTCCCGATGCCCTGGATCGCCGAGAAGGCCCGCGACCGGCTCGACGCCATCGACAAGGAGTGGATCGCGCACTCGCCGTTCTGCCTGGTCGCCACGAGCGCCGCCGACGGCACCTGCGACGTCTCGCCCAAGGGCGACCCCGCCGGCTTCGTCCGCGTCCTCGACGACCACACGCTCGCGATCCCCGAGCGCCCGGGCAACCGGCGCATCGACGGCTACCGCAACATGGTCACCAACCCGCACATCGGGATCCTGTTCCTGGTGCCCGGGCGCACCGACACGCTGCGCGTCAACGGGCGGGTCCGCGTGCTGCGCGACGCCCCCTACTTCGACGACATGGTCGTCAAGGGGCACCGCCCGCTGCTCGCCGCCGAGGTCACGGTGGAGGAGATCTTCTACCACTGCGCGAAGTCGTTCCTGCGCTCCCACCTGTGGAAGCCCGAGGAGTGGCGGCCCGACGCGCTGCCGTCGCGGGCGAAGATCGTGCAGGCGCTCGAGCGGACGTCCGACCCGCTCGAGGAGGTCCAGGCCTACTACGAGAGCCCCTCCTACAACGACGGCCTCTACAAGCAGAACCTCTAGGGCAGCTCCCGCACCGCGTCCAGCCGCGCCCGGGCCGCGGCCGGGTCGGGCGTGCGGTCGCGCCCGGTGCCGTCGAGCAGCGCCACCGCCTCGTCGACGGCCCGGCGCAGCCGCCCCACCTCGGCCGCGCGCAGCGCGAGCTCGGTGTGCATCGACCACAGGTCCACGAACACCGCCACCTTCGACCGCAGCACCCACGGGTCGAACGGCTTGGTGATGTAGTCGACCGCGCCGGCCTGGTAGCCGCGGAACGCCAGGTGGGGGTCGTAGTCGACGGCGGTGAGGAACAGGATCGGGATGTGCCGCGTGCGCTCGCGCTGCTTGACGTGCCCCGCGGTCTCGAAGCCGTCCATGCCGGGCATGTGGGCGTCGAGCAGGATCACCGCGTAGTCGCCGGTGAGCAGGCGCTTGAGCGCGTCCTCCCCGCTGGTGACCGACTCGATCTCGATCGGCAGGCCCTCCAGGATCGCCTGCAGGGCCAGCAGGTTCTCGCGCCGGTCGTCGACGGCCAGCACCCGCGCGATGCTCATGACGCGACTCTCCCGGCCACCCACGTGCCCATGAGCACCAGCAGCTCGTCGAGGTCGACCGGCTTGGTGACGTAGTCGGTGGCGCCCGCGGCCAGGCTGGACTCGCGGTCGCCGGGCATGGCCTTGGCCGTCAGGAACACGACCGGGAGGTCGCGGCCGTGGGGCAGCTCGCGGATGCGTCGGGTGGTCTCGTTGCCGTCGATGTCGGGCATCATCGCGTCCATCAGGACGATGTCGACACCGGGGTGCTCGGTCAGCATCGCGATCCCGTCGTGGCCGTTCTCCGCGTAGAGCACCGTCAGCCCGTGCAGCTCCAGGGCGCTGGTCAGCGCGAACACGTTGCGCACGTCGTCGTCGACGATCAGGACGGTGACGCCGTCGAGCCCGGTGACGGGGCGCGCGGCGGTCCCGGGTGGGTGGGACAGGCCGCGGGCGGCGCGCAGGATCGGTGAGCTGCGCTCCGGGCGCGCCACGTCGCCGGACGGCACCGGATCGGGGACGGCGTGCGCGCCCCGCGGCGCGATCCGGGCCGTCGACGTGACCGCGGGCAGCTCGTCGGGCAGGAACAGCGTGAACTCCGACCCGCCGCCCACCCTGGAGGAGACGTCGATGCGCCCGCCGAGCAGGCGCGCCAGCTCCTTGCTGATCGACAGGCCCAGCCCGGTGCCGCCGTACTTGCGGCTCGTGGTGCCGTCGGCCTGCTGGAACGCCTCGAAGATCATCGCGAACTTGTCCTCGGGGATGCCGATGCCGGTGTCGCGCACCGAGAACGCCACGACCTGCCGGGCCGCGTCGAGCGCGGGCACGCCGTAGAGCGTGCCGGACGGGGCCAGGCGCATCGTGAGCGTCACCGACCCCTTGTCGGTGAACTTCACGGCGTTGGCGAGCAGGTTGCGCAGGATCTGCTGCAGGCGCTGCGCGTCGGTGGTGATCGTGGCGGGCAGCTCGACGTCGCCCTGCACCCGCAGCTCCAGGCCCTTCTCCTCGGCCTGCGGCCCGAACGCGTGGGTGACGTAGTCGCGCACCTCGGCCAGGTCGACGACGGTGGAGTGCACGTCGACGCGGCCGGCCTCGATCTTGGACAGGTCCAGGATGTCGTCGATCAGCAGCAGCAGGTCGGAGCCGGCGCCGTGGATCGTGCTGGCGAACTCGATCTGGCGCGCGGTGAGGTTGTCGTCGGCGTTGTCGGCGAGCAGGCGCGAGAGCAGCAGCAGCGAGTTGAGCGGCGTGCGCAGCTCGTGGCTCATGTTGGCCAGGAACTCGGACTTGAACTGGTTGGCCAGCGCGAGCTGCTGCGCCTTCTCCTCGACGCCGCGCCGCGCCGCGTCGATCTCCATGTTCTTGATCTCGACGTTGCGGTTCTGCTCGGAGAGCTGCTCGGCCTTCTCCTCCAGCTCGGCGTTGGCGCGCTGCAGCTCCGCCGACTGGTCCTGCAGCTCCGTCGCCAGGCCCTGGCTCTGCGCGAGCAGCTCCTCGGTGCGCCGGTTGGCCTGGATCGTGGCCAGCGCGACGCCGATCGTGGCGACCAGGCGCTCCAGGAACGCCAGGTGCAGCGGCGAGAACGGGCGGACCGACCCGAACTCGATGACGCCGAGCGACTCCCCCTCGAACGGCACCGGCAGGACGACGACCGCGCGCGGCGCCGCCGACCCGGTGCCGGAGCTGATCGGCAGGTAGCCGTCGGGGACGTCGGTGAGCAGGATCGTCTCGCCGGTGGCCGCCGCCTGCCCGACGAGCCCCTGGCCCGAGCGCACCGCCACCGGCGGGTCGTCGACGGCCATCGCGTAGCCGCCGGTGAGGATCCAGCGCAGGTCGGGGCCCGCCGGGTCGGCGTCGATCCCCCGCTCGCTCCGCCCGGGGGCCAGGAAGAACGCCCCCACCTGCGCCCCGACCAGCGGCGCCACCTCGTTCATGATCATCTGGCAGACCGCGCCGAGGTCGCGCTGGCCCTGCAGCAAGCCGCCGATGCGGGCGAGGTTGGAGTCGAGCCAGCCCTGCTCGGCGTTCTTCGTGGTGGTCTCGCGCAGGGCGCCGATCATCGTGTTGATCGTGTCCTTGAGCTCGGCCACCTCCCCGAGCGCCGCGACCCGGATCTGCTGGGTGAGGTCGCCGCTGGCCACCGCCGTGGACACCGCGGAGATCGCGCGGAGCTGCGTGGTGAGGGTGGAGGCGAGCTGGTTGACGTTCTCGGTGAGGTCGCGCCAGGTTCCCGAGACGCCGCGGACCTGCGCCTGCCCGCCGAGCTTGCCCTCCGTGCCCACCTCGCGCGCCACGCGCGTCACCTCGTCGGCGAAGCCCTGCAGCTGGTCGACCATCGTGTTGACCGTCGACTTGAGCTCCAGGATCTCCCCGCGCGCGTCGACGGTGATCTTCTGCGACAGGTCGCCGCGCGCCACCGCCGTGGTGACCTGGGCGATGTTGCGCACCTGGCCCGTCAGGTTGGACGCGAGCTCGTTGACGTTCTCGGTGAGGTCGCGCCACGTCCCCGCGACGTCCTCCACCTCGGCCTGCCCGCCGAGCTTGCCCTCGATGCCCACCTCGCGGGCCACGCGCGTCACCTCGTCGGCGAACGACGAGAGCTGGTCGACCATCGTGTTCACCGTCGACTTCAGCTCCAGGATCTCGCCCCGGGCGTCGACGGTGATCTTCTGCGACAGGTCGCCCTGCGCCACCGCCGTGGTGACCTGGGCGATGTTGCGGACCTGGCGGGTGAGGTTCGAGGCGAGCTCGTTGACGTTCTCGGTGAGGTCGCGCCACGTCCCCGCGACGCCCTTGACCTCGGCCTGGCCGCCGAGCTTGCCCTCGGTGCCGACCTCGCGCGCCACGCGCGTCACCTCGTCGGCGAACGAGGACAGCTGGTCGACCATCGTGTTCACGGTCGACTTCAGCTCCAGGATCTCGCCCCGGGCGTCGACGGTGATCTTCTGCGACAGGTCGCCGCCCGCCACCGCGGTGGTGACCTGGGCGATGTTGCGCACCTGGCCGGTGAGGTTGGAGGCCATGTAGTTGACGTTGTCGGTGAGGTCGCGCCACGTGCCCGCGACGTCCTCCACCTCGGCCTGCCCGCCCAGGCGCCCCTCGGTGCCGACCTCGCGCGCGACGCGCGTGACCTCCGCGGCGAACGAGGACAGCTGGTCGACCATCGTGTTGACCGTCGACTTGAGCTCGAGGATCTCGCCCCGGGCGTCGACGGTGATCTTCTGCGACAGGTCGCCGCGGGCCACGGCCGTGGTGACCTGGGCGATGTTGCGCACCTGGCCGGTGAGGTTCGAGGCGAGCTGGTTGACGTTCTCGGTGAGGTCGCGCCAGGTGCCCGACACGTTCGGCACCGCGGCCTGGCCGCCGAGCTTGCCCTCGGTGCCCACCTCGCGCGCCACGCGCGTGACCTCCGCCGCGAACGACGACAGCTGGTCGACCATGAGGTTGACCGTGGTCTTGAGCTCCAGGATCTCGCCCCGGGCGTCGACGGTGATCTTCTGCGACAGGTCGCCCTGCGCGACGGCCGTGGCGACCTGGGCGATCCCGCGGACCTGGTCGGTCAGGTTGGTCGCCATCAGGTTGACGGCGTCGGTGAGGTTCTTCCACGTCCCCGCGACGCCCGCGACCTCGGCCTGCCCGCCGAGCTTGCCCTCCGTGCCGACCTCGCGCGCCATGCGCGTGACCTCGTCGGCGAACAGCGCGAGGGTGCCGGTCAGCGAGTTGATCGTCTCGGCCAGCTCGGCGACCTCGCCGCGGGCGGCCACGGTGATGGTGCGCGAGAGGTCGCCCTGCGCGATCGCGGTGGCCGCGCTGGAGATCGAGCGCACCTGGTTGGTGAGGTTGCTGGCCATCGTGTTCACCGAGTCGGTGAGCGCGCGCCAGGTGCCCGCGACGCCGCGCACGTCGGCCTGGCCGCCCAGGCGCCCGTCGGTGCCGACCTCGCGGGCCACGCGCGTGACCTCGTCGGCGAACGACGAGAGCTGGTCGACCATCGTGTTCACGGTGCGGCCGATGCGCCGGAAGTCGCCGCGCAGCGGGCGGCTCTCGATCTCCAGGGCCATGTGCTGGGACAGGTCGCCGTCGGCGACGGCCTCGATGACGCGCGCGATCTCGGCGGTCGGCGCGGCCAGGTCGTCGATCAGGGCGTTGACGGCGTGCACGCCCGTGGCCCAGTCGCCGTCGTAGGACTCCTCGTCGAGGCGGTCGGACGTGCGGCCCTCGCGGCCGACGACGCGGCTGATCCGCAGCAGGTCGCGGTTGCGCCGCCCGGCGATCGCGACGACCGCGTTGAAGTGGTCGGCGACCTCGCCCGGCAGCCCGTCGCGCTGGGGCAGCCGGACGTCGAACCGGCCCCGGCGCACCGCGTGCAATGCGTCGGCCAACTCCCGCAGGAGCCCCTCGTCGTCGGTCCCGGGATCGCCCGGTCGGGTCGTCTTCGTCGCCACGAGTCCTCCCGATGCCGCCGTCACCGACCGGCGAGCCTAGTGCAGCCGGTCCGGGCGCCCCACCGGCCGACCGTGCCCCCGTCCGGTGCACCGCGATCTCCCGACGGGCAGACTGCACCGGTGCCCGTTCAGACCGAGCGGCGGATGCGGCTGCCGCCCGATGCCCGGAGCCCGGGTCAGGCGCGCCGGATGGTCCTGGACGCGCTCGACGCCCCGGAGCTCGACGCCCTCGTCGACACCGCGGTGCTGCTCACCAGCGAGCTGTGCGAGAACGCCGTGCTGCACGCCGGCACCGAGTACGAGGTCGAGCTGTGCGTCACCGACACGGAGCTGACGGTCACCGTCAGCGACCACGGCGCAGGCCCGCTGGAGGTGCACCTGGCCCAGCCGCGGCGGCGCTACGGCCGGGCCGCGAGCCACGGGCGCGGGCTGACGATGCTGCAGCGCCTCGCCGCGGCGTGGGGCACCCGGCACGAGGCCGACGGCACGCACCGCACGTGGTTCACGCTGCTGCGGACCGCCGCCGCGCCCGAGGCGGTGCCCGCGCCGGCGGCCCCGGTGGCCACCGGGCCGGTCCCCTCCGGCTCCGAGCGCACCCGCTGGCTGCTGCGCCTGCCGGCCGCGCTCGTGCAGAGCCTGGAGCCCGCGGAGCTGGTGGCCGAGCTGGTGCGCCGGCTGCGCGAGGTGCTCGACGCCGACTCGGTGACCGTGGAGGTCGACGACGGCGACGGCACGGGGCTGCACGAGCTGGCCCGCTCCGGCGAGCCGGCGCCGACCGGCGTGCTCGAGGTCGTGCTCCCCACCACCGCGCCGCTGCGCGGGCTGCTGCGGGTCACCGGGGGCGGGGGCGAGTGGCCGCGCGAGTCGTCCGAGCTGGCCGAGCTGGTGGCCCACCGGATCGCGATGGCGGTGGAGTCGGCGTGGCTGCGCGGGGTCGACCAGCGCCGCCGCGCCTGGATGACCTACCTGGCCGAGACCAGCGAGCTGCTCTCCCAGTCCCTCGACGTCGAGCTGGCCGTGGCCGTCGTGCCGCAGGTCGTCGTGCCGCGGCTGGGCCAGTGGTGCGCGGTGCACCTGGCCGACCCGCTCGGGCGGCTGCGGCTCGCCGCGCTCACCCACGCCGACGAGGACGCGCTGCCCGAGCTGCGGGCCGTGCTCGACCCGGACGGGCGCCCCGGCCCGCCCGCGGAGCTGCGCGACCGGCTCGCCGACCTGCTCCACGACGGCGCCGCGGGCGCGACCGCGCGGTTCGCGCTGCCCACCGACGGCGTCGCGGTGGCGCTGCGGGCGCGGGGCCGCACGCTGGGCACGCTCGTCGTCGGCCGTCCCGCCGGGCGCCCGCACACGCCCGAGGACGTCGTGCTGGTCGGCGACATCGCCCGCCGCGCCGGCCTCGCCATCCACAACGCGCAGAGCACCGCGGCCCACGTCGACGTCTCGCAGGCGCTGCAGCAGGCCCTGCTCCCCCGCGCGCTGCCCGTCGCCCCCGGCCTGGACCTCGCCGCGCAGTACCTCCCGGCCACCGCGGGCACCGAGGTCGGCGGCGACTTCTACGACGTCCTGACCATCGACCCCGCGCACTGGCTGGTCTCGATCGGCGACGTCTGCGGCAAGGGCGCGCGGGCCGCGGCCCGCACCGGCCTGGTGCGCGACGTGCTGCGCGTGCTCGTCCGCGACGGCCGCACGCTGTCCCGCGCCGTCGAACTGCTCAACGACGTGATGATGGACGCCGACGACCCGCTGCAGTTCTGCACGCTGGCCGCCGCGCAGGTGAGCAGGCCCGGGCCGGGCGAGGCGCCGGGGTTCGGCGTCGACCTGGTGCTCGCCGGGCACCTGCAGCCGGTCCTGGTCCGCCGCGACGGCACCGCCGGGCTCGTGGGGGCGTTCGGCACGGCCGTCGGGCTGGTCCCCACGGTGTCGCTCACGGCCACGCGCCACCACCTCGGCCCCGGCGACACCCTGCTCGTCTACACCGACGGGGTGACCGAGCGGCGGCGCGGGCGCGAGCAGTTCGGGTCCGAGCGGCTGCTCGCCGCGGCGGCCGCGGCGGCCGGGCAGCCCGCCGCGCAGGTGGTGGAGGCGGTGCGCGCGGCCGTCGAGCGCTTCTCCGACCGCCCCCGCGACGACGACATCGCCCTGCTCGCGGTGCGGGCCCTGCCCGCCTGACTCCGGCCGGGTGGGACTTCTCACCGCCCGGCCCTGTCCCCGCGCGCGCCCGAGCAGGCACCCTGGAGCGCGCGACGACCCGAGGAGGAGAGCTGCCCACCGCACCCCGGCCCCCGCGGGTCCGGTCGACGAGGATCCGGTCGCTGGGCGCTCGATCCTGGCCGGCCGTCCTGCTGGTCCTGTTCTGCCTGGCCGTCGGCGTCCCGGTCACGGTGGCGCTGACGCCGGGCCAGGATCTCGTCGCGTTCGGGCAGCAGGTCACCGTCGGCGCGCGCACGCCCGACCTGAGCGTCGCCGGGCCGGCGCAGGTCGTGCAGGTCGGCAACACCGCGCTCGACGTCGACCGGCTGCGCGTCTACGGCCCGCTGCGCCCGCAGATCACGCTCGGCCCCGTGCAGCGCAACGCCGCCGCGCAGTCCGTCCTCGACCCCGACGCGGGCCCGCGGCTGCGCGACGAGGCCGTCGAGGCCGTCACGGACGCGTTCCTGGCCTGGTACCTGTGGGGCGCGGCGCTGCTCGTCGGGTTCACGCTCGCCGCGTCGGCCGGGGCGGCGGGCCTGCGCACGCTGCTGGTGCTGCGGGCGGAGAGCCGCCAGCCCGGCGGGCACCGCCCGCTGCCCGAGATCTGGTCGGACTGCGTGCGCGGCGCCCGCCGGATGGCCGCGGCGGCCGTCGTCGCCTCCGTGCTGGTGTGGGTCGCGGCCGGGGCGCTGGCCTACGCCGGCGCCGCGAACGGGCTGCGCAACGTCGGCTCGCTGACGCAGCTGGTCGGGGCGCGGCAGCTGTCGCCCGAGCCGGTCGGCCCCCCGGTGGGCGGGTTCGACGGGGCCGTCATCGGCGACTCGCGGGTGGCCCGCCTCGGCGGCCCGCCGCTGCCCGACGGCACCCCCGACGACGCGGCGTGCCAGCGCAGCGCCGACTCGCTCGCCGAGCAGATCTCCGCGCTGCGCGGTGACCGCGTGCTCAACCTCGCCTGCCCCTCGGCCACCGTCGCCTCCGGGCTGCGCGGTTCGCAGGCGGAGGGCGGCCGCGTCCTCCCGCCGCAGGTCGGGCTGCTCAAGCAGGTGCAGGGCCTGGACTGGGTGGCGGTCGCGGTGGGGCCGAACGACGTGGGCTGGATCGACTTCCTGCTCTACTGCTACGGCGTGCCGGACTGCGCCGACAACCTCACCCAGGGCGAGTTCGACTACCGCCTCGCCGCGTTCGACCGCGCCTTCGGCGAGCTGCTCGTCGACCTCAACGACCTGCCCGGGCGCCCGCAGATCGTCGTCGTGGCCTCCTACGAGCCGTTCCCGCCGGGCGCGTCCTGCCCCGACAGCCGCGGGCCCGCGGAGTACCCGGGCCTGGACGAGGCCAAGATCGCCCTGCTCGACGAGCGCAACGACGCCGTCAACGAGGTCCTCGTCGCGGGCGCGCAGGCGTACGGTTTCGACGTGGCCCGCCCCGCCCTGCGCCCCCTGTGCGGCGCCGAGCGCACCGGCCTGGGCCCGGACCTGCAGGGCCTCACCGACCCCTTCCCGTTCCACCCGACGGGCGTCGGCTCGCTCCGGATGGCGGCCGCGGTGACCCCGCTGCTGGGCCCGCCCGCGCGGCAGGGCGGATAGGCCCGTGCCGGCCCCGTGGGTCCTGCACGTCGACCTCGACGAGTTCCTCGCCGCGGTGGAGGTGCTGCGGCACCCCGAGCTGGCCGGGCGCCCGGTCGTCGTCGGCGGGCGCGGCGACCCCACCGAGCGCGCCGTCGTCGCCACCGCCTCCTACGCCGCCCGCGAGCACGGGATCCGCTCGGGGATGCCGCTGCGGACCGCGGTGAAGCGGTGCCCGGACGCGGTGTTCCTGCCCGCCGACAACCCCACCTACGAGGCCGTGTCCGTGCAGGTGATGGACGTGCTGCGGGGGCTCGACGGCGTCGTCGTGGAGGTCATGGGCTGGGACGAGGCGTTCCTCGGGGTGGAGACCGACGACGCCGAGGCGTTCGCCCGGCACGTGCAGGACGCCGTGCGGTCGGCGACCGGGCTGCGCAGCACCGTCGGGGTCGGCGACAACCTGCTGCGGGCCAAGATCGCGACGGGGTTCGGCAAGCCGCAGGGGGTGTTCGTGCTCACCGCGCGCAACTGGGCCGAGGTCATGGGACACCGGCCCACCCGCGCGCTGTGGGGCATCGGGGTCCGGACGGAGCGGACGCTGGCCGAGCGCGGGCTGCACACCGTCGCCGACCTCGCCGCCGCCGACCCGGCCGCGCTCGCCGCCGACCTCGGCCCGGCCATGGGGCCCTACTACGTGCAGCTCGGGCGCGGGATCGGGCGGGAGCGCGTCGACCCCACCCCCTGGGTGCCGCGCTCGCACGGCCGCGAGACGACCTTCCAGACCGACCTCGACGACTGGGACGCGGTCCGCGGCGAGGTCGCGGCGCTGGCCCGCCGCGTCGCCGGGGAGATCGCCGCAGGGGGGATCAGCGGGGCGGGGCGGCCCGCGCGGCGCGTCGGCGTCACCGTGCGGTTCGTCCCGTTCACCACGCGGACCCGCAGCGCCACCCTGCCCGCACCGACCACCGACCCCGAGGTGCTGGCCGCGGCCGCGCTGGAGGTGCTGGAGCGCTTCCCGACCCGACGGGCCGTGCGGCTGCTGGGGGTGCGTGCCGAGTTCTGAGCTGCGGAGATCGGGTTCCAAGGGCCGGCGGGCCCTACGACTCGGGCAGGATCTCCGCGGCCGGGCTGCCCTCCGGCACGCGGACGACGAGCGCACCCGGGTCGACGCGCACGGCCATCTCGGTGACGTCGCCGATCGGGTCGCCGTCGATCTGGCTGGCCTGCGGGTCGTCGGCGGTGATGACGACCCGCTCGGCCGTCCAGTGCTCGACGCGCGGGTGGCCGCGGCGGCGGCGGCTGATCACCCGCGCGGCCACGGCGACCCAGCCGGCGACGCCCTTGGGCGCGAGGTTGACGATGTCGAACAGCCCGTCGTCGACCTCGGCCTCGGGCATCAGCACCAGCCCGCCGAGCAGCGTGCCGCTGTTGCCCACGAGCACGGTGCGGGTGCGGCGGCGCAGCTCGGGACCGTCGTCGAGGCGGATCGTGACGCGCGTCCGGCGTCCGCGGATCGCGCGCAGCCCGGACACGACGTAGGCCAGCGGCCCGACGCGCGCCTTGAGCGCCTCGGGCGTGTTGCCCATCACCTCGGCGTCGAACCCGGTGCCCGCCATCACAAGGAACGCGCGCTCCTCGTCGGCGCCGTCGACGCGGACGCGGCCGATGTCGATCGTGCGGTCGTCGCCGGTGAGGGCGACGCGGGTGGCCGCGTCCATCTCCAGCGGCGTGCCCAGCGTGCGGGCCAGCAGGTTGCCGGTGCCGGCGGGGAGCAGGCCCATCGCCACGCCGGTGCCGGCGAGCGCCTGCGCCACCGAGCGGACGGTGCCGTCGCCGCCGCAGGCCATGACGACGTCGACGCCCTGCTCCACGGCCTTCTCGGCCTGGCCGGTGCCCGGGTCCTCGATGGTGGTCTCGAGCCACAGCGGCTCCGCCCACCCGAGCTCGACGCACAGCGCCGCGATCGACTCGTGCGTGCCGGGGTCGATCTTGGTGGGGTTCGCGACGACGGCGGCCAGCGGCCGGTCCTCGGGGTCCGCGGCGAAGAGCTCGGCGCCCGGACGGGAGCGGGTGTTGCGCATGGTGAGAGTCAACACCACGCCGAAGAGGAGCACAGCGAGGAGCACGACGACCACCCAGGTCGCCCCGGAGGCGGACACGCGCGCACTGTACGAGCACGACGGCGGGCGCCCCCGGCCCCGGGTCGCGCAGGAGGGCCGGACGGGAGAAGGTGGCGCCATGCGTGTGCTGGTGACCGGGGCGTCCGGGTTCGTGGGCGGGCGGCTGTGCCCGGCGTTGGTCGGGGCGGGGCACGAGGTGCGGGCCATGACGCGCCGCCCCGACTCCTACGCGGGCGCCGGCACCCCCGTCCGCGGCGACGTCCACGACGCCGCCTCCCTGGCCGACGCCCTGCAGGGGCAGGACGCCGCGTACTACCTCGTGCACTCCCTCGACGACCCCCGCTTCGCCGAGCGCGACGCCGAGGCCGCCCGTACGTTCGGCAAGGCCGCCGCCGACGCCGGGGTCTCCCGCATCGTCTACCTCGGCGGGCTTGGCGACGACTCCGACGACCTGTCCGCGCACCTGCGCAGCCGCCGCGAGGTGGAGAAGATCCTCGGCGAGGCGGCGGTGCCGCTCACCGTGCTGCGCGCCGGGATCATCGTCGGCCACGGCGGGATCTCCTGGGAGATGACCCGCCAGCTCGTCGAGCACCTCCCCGCCATGATCACCCCGCGCTGGGTCCGCACGCGGACGCAGCCGATCGCCGTCGACGACGTCGTCCGCTACCTCGTCGGCGTGCTGGAGGTGCCGGCCACCGAGGGCCGCACGTTCGACATCGGCGGCACCGAGGTCCTCGAGTACGTCGAGATGCTGCGCCGCGTGGCCGTCATCGAGGGCCGCACCATGATCGTCGTGCCGGTGCCGTTCCTGTCGCCGCAGCTGTCGAGCCGCTGGCTGTCGCTGGTCACCGACGTCGACGTGCAGACCGGGCGCAACCTCATCGACTCGATGTCCAACGAGGTGGTCGTGCGCGACCCGGCCATCCGCGACCTCGTACCGTTCGAACCCATGGACTACGACTCCGCCGTGCTCGCGGCGCTCGGCGACCGCGCCCGGGCGGCCCGCCGGTGAAGGTCACGACCTGGCTCCCCCGCTGGCTGACCGAGAAGGTCCCGCGCGACCACTGGGAGACCGACGCCCGCTTCCGCCGCCGCCGCCGGGTCGTCGCCGCGACCTCCCTGGCCGGGGCCGGGATGCTCGGGGTCGGGCTCTCGACGAAGCCCGACTCCCCCGCGTTCTACGGCATCACGCTGGGCACCGCGGCCACGTGGGTGATCGGTGGCCTGGCCTCGGGCCGGTTGCACCTGGGCTGGATGCAGTACGGCGAGAACCTGCGCCGCCCGCTGGTCACCCCGGTCCTCACCGGCGTCGGGGCGTTCGGGGCGTTCTACGCCGCGGCGCTGGTCGCCAAGCGCATCCCGGTCCTCGACCGCGCGATCTCCTCGGTGCTGCAGTACGCCGACCAGGGCAGCGACGGCCTCGTCGTGCTCACCACGCTGGCCAACGGCGCGGCCGAGGAGGTCTTCTTCCGCGGCGCGCTGTACGCGGCGGTCGGCGAGAAGCGGCCGGTCCTGGCGTCGACGGGGGTGTACATGCTGGCCACGGTCGCCACCCGCAACCCCGCGCTCGTCCTCGCCTCGGGCGTGATGGGCGCGCTGTTCGGGCTGCAGCGCCGCTCGTCGGGCGGGATCCAGGCGCCGCTGCTCACGCACCTGACCTGGTCGACGCTGATGCTGCGCTACCTGCCGCCGCTGTTCCGCCGGGAGCCGCTGGTGAAGTCGCCGAGCGAGCTGAGCAGCCGGTCGACGTCGGCGTCGTCGCTGTAGGGCGCGAGCCCGATCCGCAGCGACCCGCCGTCGCCCAGCCCGAGGCGCCGCGACGCCTCGAGCGCGTAGAACGAGCTCGCCGGGGCGTTGACGTCGCGCTCGGCGAGGAAGCGGTAGGCCTCGGCCGGGTCGCGGCCCTCGAAGCCGACCAGCAGCGTCGGGGTGCGGCGGGCCGCCCGCGAGAAGACCGTGACGCCCGGCAGCGCGGCCAGGCCCTCCTCGATGCGCCGGCGCAGGCGGTCCTCGTGGGCCTCCGCCGCGGTCATCGACGCGACGAGCCGCTCGCGCCGCGTCCCCTGACCCGGGACGAGCCCGGCCAGGAAGTCGACGGCCGCGGTCGTGCCCGCGAGCAGCTCGTAGGGCAGCGTGCCCAGCTCGAAGCGCTCGGGCACGGCGTCGGAGGAGGGCAGCAGCTTGGCCGGGCGCAGCGTCTCCAGCAGCGCGGGGGCGGCGGCGAGGACGCCGCAGTGCGGGCCGAGGAACTTGTAGGGCGAGCAGGCGTAGAGGTCGGCGCCCAGCGCGGTGACGTCGACGACGGCGTGCGCGGTGAGGTGCACCCCGTCGACGTGCACGAGCGCGCCCACCTCGTGCGCGCGGTCGGCGATCGCGCGCACCGGGGGCCGCGTGCCGATGAGGTTCGACGCCCCGGTCACCGCGACCAGCCGGGTGCGGTCGGTCAGGACGCCGGCGACGTCGTCGAGCTCACCGGTGGCGGGGTCGAAGTCCAGCCACCGCACGGTCGCGCCGACGGCCTCCGCGGCGATCACCCAGGGGCGGATGTTGGCGTCGTGGTCCAGGCGGGTGACGACGACCTCGTCGCCCGGGCCCCAGCCGGCGGCCAGCGTGCGGGCGAGGTCGAAGGTCAGCGCGGTCATGCTGCGGCCGAAGACGACGCCGCCCGGGTCGGCGGCGAGCAGGTCGGCCATCGCGGCGCGGGCGGCGAGCACGATCGCGTCGGCGGCGCGCTCCGCGGCGGTGACGGTGCCGCGGTTGGCCAGGGGCGAGGTCATCGTCGTGGCCACCGCCTGGGCGACGACGTCGGGCACCTGCGAGCCGCCGGGCCCGTCGAAGTGCGCGTAGCCCGCCTTCAGCGACGGGAAGTGGTCACGAACGGAGGCGACGTCGAGGCTCACGCCCGTCACCCTGCCACGACCCGGCGCAGCAGCGCCTCGCACGCGTCGACGGTCGGGGGCGCGGGCGCCAGCAGCGCCTGCAGCGTGAAGCCGTCGACGGCGGCGGTGAGGGCGTCGGCGGTGAGGGCGTCGAAGCGGCCGCGCAGGGCCGTGCGCAGCAGCCCGATCCACTCCGCGCTGCGCGCACGCAGCGGGCGGCGGCGCAGGCCCGCGGCGTAGAGCTCGTAGTCGAGCACCGTGCGGGCGGCGTGCTCGGTCACGAAGCCGACGGTCATCACGGCCAGCGACCGGCAGACCTCCGCGGCGCCCGCGTCCGGCGGCAGCGCCGCATCCCAGGCGGCGATCCGGGCGCGGGACTGCTCCAGGGCGAGGTCGACGGCGGCGAGCAGCAGGTCGTCGAGGTCGCGGAAGTAGTAGGTGGTGGAGCCCAGCGGCACGCCGGCGCGGGCGGCGACGGCGCGGTGGGTGATCGCGTGCAGCCCGTCGCGGCCCATGAGCTCGACGGCAGCGACGACGATGCGCTCGCGGCGGGCGGGGTCGTTGGGGCCCCTGGTCATCGGTTCACCACGACGACACCGAGCGCGACCAGCGCGATCCCGGCGATCCCGCCCGCGGAGAGCCGGTCACCGAACAGCAGCACGCCCCCGAGCGTCACCACGACGCTGCCGACGCCCACCCACACGGCGTACGCGACGCCGAGCGGGAGCGTCAGCAGGGCGCGGGACAGCAGGACCAGCGTCAGGGTGAAGCCCAGCAGCGCCGCCGCCCCGACGAGCGGGTGCGCGAAGCCGTCGGACGCCTTGAGCAGCAGCGTCGAGCAGATCTCGGCCGCGATCGCGCCGGCCATCGGCCACCAGGGGCTGCGGGCCCTCCTTGTCGTGGTGGGCGCGCCGAGGGGGCCGGCGGCCGTGGCCATCAGAGGGTCCCGGTCAGGTTGAGCAGCACCACGCCGCCGACGATGAGGCCCACCCCGGCGAGGCGGGCCGCGGTGATCCGCTCGCCGAACACCGTCCGGCCGACGACCGTGAGCAGCACCGCCGCTCCCCCGCCCCAGACGGCGTGGATGACCCCGACCGGCAGGTGCTCCATGAGCAGCCCGAGCGCGACGGTCGCCACGCCGTAGCCGAGCGCCGTCCCCACGACCGGCCAGAACCGCCGGAAGCCGTGCGAGAGCTTCAGCGACGTCGACCCCACCACCCCGGACACGACGGCGAGGACGAGCAGCGCGGGAACCATGTGTACAACTGTACACAAACGACCTCGCACACCCGGTGGTGACCTCGCACACCGTCGGCGGTGTGCGAGGTGCGCACCCGGTGTGCGAGGTGGCTCCGGCAGGCGGGACCGGCATCCGGGGTGTCGGGGGGCGGGAGCATGATCGCGCCATGCTCGACTGGTCGCTGCTGGGCGGTCCGCTGCCCTGGGCGCTGCTCGGGGCGGGCGGGGCGGCGCTGGTCGCGCTCCTGCTCCCCCGCGGCGGGCGGTGGTGGGGGCGGGCGGTGCCGGCGGTGCTGGTCGGCGCGGCCGTGCTCACCGGGGCGGCGGTGCTCGTCGTCGACGTGCTCTGGCGGCCCTTCCCCGACCCCCTCCCGCTGCTGGTGGTGCTGGCCGTGGGGGTCGGGCTGGTCGCGGTGGGGCTGGCGGTGGCCCGGCTGCGCTGGTGGACCCCGGTCGCCGCGGCGCTGGTCGTGCTGGCGGCGGCGCAGGGCGTCAACGGCTACTACGAGGAGTTCCCGACGGTGCGCACCGCGCTCGGCCTCGCGGCGGCCGACGTGCTGCCCTTCGCCGACGTCGTGGCCCGTCAGAAGCAGTACGTCGGCCCGGCGGGCGCGCCGCTGGAGAGCGGCTGGCGCCCGCCCGCCGACATGCCCGACGCCGGCGTCGTCAGCCGGGTCGACATCCCGGCCACGGTCTCGGGCTTCCCCGCCCGGCCCGCCTGGGTCTACCTCCCGCCCGCCTACCTCGGCTCGACGCGCGCGCGGCTGCCGGTCCTGGTGCTGCTGTCGGGCCAGCCCGGGTCCCCCGACGACTGGCTGACCAGCGGCGAGCTCGCCCGTCGCGCCGACGCGTACGCCGCGGAGCACGGCGGGCTGGCCCCGGTCGTCGTCATGCCCGACCACCTCGGCGACCCGCTGGCCAACCCGCTGTGCGTCGACTCCCCGCTCGGGAACGCGTTCACCTACCTCACCGTCGACGTCCCGGCCTGGATCCGCGCGACGCTGCAGGTGGCGCCGGGCGGCTGGGCGGTCGGCGGGCTGTCCAACGGCGGCACCTGCTCGCTGCAGCTCGCCGTCACCGCGCCGGACCTGTTCCCGACGTTCGTCGACGTGTCCGGCGAGGACGCCCCCACCCTCGGCGACCGGGCGGAGACGATCGCCCGGGCGTTCGGGGGCGACGAGGCCGCCTACCGGGCGGTCAACCCGCTCGACGTCCTGGCCGCGCGGCCGTTCCCCGGCACCGCCGGGTACCTCGTCGCCGGCCTGCAGGACTCGGTCTACCTGCCGCAGGCGCGCCGCGTGTTCGCCGCCGCGCAGGCCGCCGGCATGGACGTGGAGTTCCACCCCCGCCCCGGCGAGCACACCTGGGAGGTGTGGGGCCCCGGGCTCGGCGACGCGCTGCCCTGGCTCGGCACGCGGCTGGGGCTGACGTCGTGAGGGCCGCACTCGTCCGTCCCGGGCTGGTGCGGTTCGGGCGGCGGGCGCCGCTGTCGATCGCGTTCACCGCGGTCGCGGTGGTCGTCGGCGTGGTGTCGGGCAGCATCCCGGACGGTCCGCCCGCCGACGTGCTCGACGCCGTCGGCACCGGGGTGGGACCGCTGAGCGCCGGGCACTGGTGGTCGCCGCTCTCGGCGGTGCCGTTCTGGGGCGGCCTGGCCGGGCACCTGGCCACGGCCGCGCTCGTGCTCGGAGCCGGGCTGGTGGCCGAGCGCCGGGTCGGGGCGGTGCGCACGGCCGCACTGCTGCTCGGGACGCAGGTCGTCGGCACGCTGGTCGCCGTCGGGCTGATCGCGGCGGGATCGGCCGCGGGCGGCGCGTGGGCCGGGGAGATGGCCGCGCAGACCGCCGTCGGCGGAGCGCCGGGCGCGGTCGGGTTCCTGCTGGCGGCGAGCCACGTGCTGTCGGCGCTGTGGCGGCGCCGGATCCGGCTGGTGCTGCTCGTCGGCGTCGTCATGCTGGTCGCCTACTCCGGCGAGCTGACCGATGCGCTGCTGCTGTGCGGCGCGCTGGCCGGCCTGGTCGCGGGGCCGCTGGTGCTGCGCCGCGCCGACACCGGCACCGGCACCGGCACCGGGCCGCACCGGACCGGGGCGCCGTCGCGGTCCGAGGGACGCGTGCTGGTGGCGCTGCTCGTGGCGGCGTCGGCGGTCGGGCCGGTGGTGGCGGCCGTCGCGCAGGCGCCGATCGGGCCGCTGTCGGTGCTGCAGTTCGTGGTGCTCTCGCCGCCGCCGGACGCCGCGACCGTCCAGCAGATCTGCGCGACCGCGGCCACCGACGTGTGCCGGTCGCTGCAGGCGCAGCTGCGGCTGTCGGGGATCGGGCCGGCGATCGCGTCGGCGGTCCCGGTGCTGCTGCTGCTCGTCACGGCGGAGGGGCTGCGGCGCGGGCGCCGGGCGGCGTGGGTCGTCGGGATCGCGATGGACCTGCTGCTCGCGGTGCTCGGCCTGCTGCTCGCGGCGCAGGTCGCGACCACCCCGGCCGAGCAGCTCGTCGTCTACGGGGGCGCGCCCGGGGCCCGGCAGGTCCTCGCGCTGGTGCTGCCGCCGCTGCTGCCCCTGGCCGTCGCCGTGCTGCTGGTCCTCACGCGGGCGCGGTTCGCGGTGCGCGCGCCGTCGGGCACGTACCGGCGGCTCGGGCTGGTCGCCGCGGCCGCGTTCGCCGTCGTCTCGGTGCTCTACGTCGGGGGCGGCGCGCTCGCCGCGGGCGGGTTCGACCGCCCGCCCGGCACCGGTGAGCTCCTCGCCGACCTCCCCCTGCGCTTCCTGCCGCCGGGCTACCTCGGCGAGGTCGAGCCCGGGTTCCTGCCGCAGGACCTCGTCGCGACGCTGCTGTTCGAGTGGACCGGGGTGGTGTTCTGGCTGGTCGTGGCGGTGGGGCTGCTGCGGTCGTTCGTGGCGGCCCGGCCCGAGGGGGCCTCCGACGACGACGCCGGGCGCGCCCGCGAGCTGCTGCGCACCACCGGCGGCTCGCACCTGGGCTGGCTCACGACCTGGCCGGGGCACGTCTACTGGTTCGGCGACGGCTGCGCGGTCGCGCACCGCGTGATCGGCGGCGTCGCACTGACCACGGGCGACCCGATCGGCCCGGCGGACGCCCGGGCGTCCGCCGTCACGGGGTTCGCCGCGCACTGCGCCGAGCGCGGTCTCACCCCCGCGTTCTACAGCGTCACCGAGGACGTCCGGGCGGTGTGCGCGGGGCTGGGGTGGAGCGCCGTGCAGGTCGCGGAGGAGACGGTCGTCCCGCTGCCGGGGCTCGCGTTCACCGGCAAGCGCTGGCAGGACGTGCGCAGCGCGCTCAACCGCGCCACGAAGACCGGCACGACCGCGGAGTGGATCTCCTACCGGCACGCCCCGCTCGCGCTGACCGACCAGGTCCGGGCGATCAGCGAGGAGTGGGTCGTCGACAAGGGCCTGCCGGAGATGGGCTTCACGCTCGGCGGGCTCGACGAGCTCGCCGACGACGAGGTCCGCTGCCTGGTCGCCGTCGACGCCGACCGCACCGTCCACGGCGTCACCAGCTGGCTGCCCGTGCACGAGGGCGGCGCCGTCGTGGGGTGGACGCTGGACTTCATGCGCCGCCGCGCCGGCACCCACGGCGTCATGGAGTTCCTCATCGCCTCGGCCGCCCAGACCTTCCGCGACGAGGGCGCGCAGTTCGCCTCGCTGTCGGGCGCGCCGCTGGCCCAGCTCGAGCCGCAGCAGGCCGACGGGCTGCAGCGCGTGCTCGACTGGGCGGGTCACGCGCTGGAGCCCGTCTACGGCTTCCGCTCGCTGCTGGCGTTCAAGGCGAAGTTCCAGCCGCGCTACGAACCGCTGTTCCTCAGCTACCCCGACCCGGTCGCGCTGCCCGCGATCGGGGTGGCCGTGGGGCGCGCCTACCTGCCCGGACTGACCGCTCGTCAGTCCGCCCGCCTCGTCGCGCGCATGCGGGAACGCCCGACCGCCGGCTGAACCCGCCCGCCGCGCGCACGGGGCCGACCGGCGCAGGCCAGGCAACCCCGCTGGATCCCGGAATCTCGGCCAGTACCCTCGCCCCGGTCGCATAAACCGTCGAGAGGGCCCGGGTGGTGCGCGAGAACAGGGAGACCGACGAGGTCCTGGTGTGCATGGCGCAGCGCCTGCAGAGCCAGCTCGAGCGGCAGCTCACCCTCGTGGAGCGCCTCCAGGTGCACGGCCGCGACGAGTCGCTGGCCGACCTCGCCGAGCTGCGCACGTCGCTGCAGCGCTCGCTGCGCGGCAGCGAGAACCTGCTGGTGCTGGCCGGTGCGCAGCAGGGCCCGCGCTCCCGCGGCCCCCGGTCGGTCGCCGACGTGCTGGCCGACGCCCGCGCCGGCGTCGAGGACGTCACGCGCATCGGCCTCGGGCCCGCACCCGACACCAGCATCGCCCCCCGCGCCGTGTCCGGGCTGGTCGCGCTGTTCACCGAGCTCCTCACGCACGGGCTCGCCGTGGCGGCCCCGCTCACCCGGGTCGACGTCGCGAGCGCGCGGTCCGAGGACGGCGGCGTGGTCGTCGAGGTCGTCGTCGACGGGCCGTCGGCGTCGGCCGGTGAGCTCGACGAGCTCAACCGCCGCCTCGGCGACCGCCCGATCATCGACGACATCGTCTCCAACCGCGTCGGCCTGTTCGTCGCGGCGCGGCTCGCCCGGCGCTGCGGCGTCGCGCTGCGGGTGCAGCACCGGCGGGGCGCGCTCGCCGGGTCCGGGGTCGTCGTCGTGGTGCACTGCCCGCCCGACCTGCTCGACGCCGTCGCCTTCGCCGCCCCCGACGCCCCGCGCGCCTGGCACCGGGAGCCGGCGGGGCGTCCGGGGAACGGGCAGCCGGGGCACGGGCAGCCGGCGAACGGGCGGGGCAACGGTCATCCGGCCAACGGCAACGGTCGCCCGGGGTCCTTCGGTGGGCCCGGTGGCTTCGGCGGGCCGCAGGGGCCGCCGGCCCGGCGTCCCGACCCCCTGTCGGACCCGCTGCCCGGGTTCGTCCGCCGCGACCAGGTGGAGCCGACGGGTTTCGACGCGCCGCGTCCCGACCTTCCGTCGTCCGACGGGCCCCGGGTCGACGGGCCCCGGCTCGACGGGCCGCGGCTCGACAAGGCCCGCTCCGACGTCCCGTTCGCTGACCGGGGTGGGGCCTCGGATCCCCGGCAGCCCGGGCGGAACGGTTCGGACCGCGGCGGGTTCGGGCGTGACGCCCAGAACCGGGACGACCTGGGCCGGGACGACCTCGGCCGGGACGACCTCGGCCGCAACGGCTCGGGGCGGAGCCACCTCGATCCGCTCGGTATCGGGCGGCCGGCTGTTCCGGGTGCCGACGACCTGGGGCGCGACGGGGCCGGCCGCGACGGTTCGGGGCGCGACGACCTGAGCCGGCCCGGCTCCGGCCACGACGACCTGGGCCGGGGCGACCGGGCGCGTGACGACCTGGGCCGGGACGACCGGGGGCGCGACGACCTGGGTCGGAACGGCGCCGAGTGGGGCGAGCAGGGGTCGGGTCACGCCGGTCGGAACGGTTCGGGCCGGAACGGCTCGGGCCGGGTCGACGCCGGGCGCAACGACCTGGGCCGCAACGACCTGGGCCGCAACGACCTGGGCCGCAACGACCTGGGCCGCAACGACCTGGGCCGCAACGACCGCGGCCGCGACGACCTGGGCCTGGGCGACCTCGGCATCGGTGACCCGCTCCGCCCGGAGCCGGACCGCCGCGACCCCCTCCGCACCGACCGCCCCGCCGCCGGCCACCCCGCCCCCGCGGGCGGCCCCGGCACCGACCTCCCCGGCACCGACCTCCCCGGCACAGCGGGCCGCCCCGGCGCCGGCCTCCCCCGCCGCGACCCGGCCCGCCGCGACGCGCCGCGGGTCGAGCCCGCACCGTTCTCCGCGCAGCCGGGCGGCCCCGGGGCTGCCGAGCTCCCCGCACACACGTCCGGCACCGACCTGCCCCGCCGCGGCACCCCCGACCTCCCCCGCCGCGGCGAGCCCACGCGCGCCGGGGGCCCGGGGTCCGGGGCGCAGCCCTTCGGCGGCGCCCCGTTCGGAGGCGCCCCGTTCGGAGGTCCGCTGCCCGGTGGGTCGCCGCTCACGGCCCGCCCGTTCGGGGGCCCCGAGACGCACCGGTCCGACGTGCAGCGGTCCGACGTGCAGGGCTCCGAGCACCGGACCGAGCTCCCCGGCACCGAGTCCTACCGCTCCGGACCCGCCCTCTCCGAACCCCACCGCTCCGAACCTCACCCTTCCGAGCCCTACCGCTCCGAACCCGGCCGCTCCAAGCCGCACCGAGCCGAGCCCCACCGCTCGGAGCCCCTGTGGCGTGACGAGCCGCGCCGTCCCGAGGACCCGTTCCGCCCCGGTGGCGCCGTGCGGCCGGTCGAGCCGCCGGTGCGGCCCGCCGAGCCGGAGGAGCGCCCCGACCCGATGGCGCCCGACGCCTACTGGGACGACGACGAGGCCCCGCTCACGAGCGGCAGCGGCGACGCGGAGCTGTTCGGCCCGCTGACGAACTCGCTGCGCGACCGGATGCGCGAGATGGCGCCGACGCCGATCTACGAGGCCGTGGCGTCGGCGTGGTTCGTCGACAGCGAGACCGAGGCCGCCGGCCGCGCCGCGGGCGCCCCGCCGCAGGACTGGAACACCCCCAGCGACGCCGAGTGGCGCGCCGCCTCCGAGCGGGCGTCGCGGCCCGGGCAGCCCCAGACGTCCACCCCGGCCGGGCTCCCCCGCCGCCGCCCCGGCACGCAGATGGTGGCCCCGCCGCGCGGCGGCACGCCGGCTCCGCCCAACGGGTCACGCGACCGCGAGCCCGAGCGGGTCCGCGAGCGCCTGGCCGTCTACCAGCAGGGCCTGGAGCGCGGCCGTCACCGCGCCTCCGACGCCGACCGCTGACCACCCGGCGCAGCACGCCCGACCCGGCCGCCGCGCCCGCTCTATGCTCGCGCGATGCCGCAGTTCAGGATCTCCGAGGTCGCCCGCCTGCTCGGTGTCAGTGACGACACCGTCCGCCGCATGGTGGACCAGGGGACGCTCCCGGTGAGGCGCGACGAGTCCAACCGGCGCGTCGTCGACGGCGAGGCGCTCGCCGCGTTCACCCGCGAGCACGCCCGCGCGGTCCCGGACCCCTCCGACGTGCACCGCTCCGCCCGCAACCGCTTCGTCGGCCTCGTCACCCACGTCGTCCAGGACACCGTGATGGCGCAGGTGGAGATCCAGTGCGGCCCGCACCGGGTGGTGTCGCTGATGAGCAGCGAGGCGGTGCGCGAGCTCGACCTGCGGCCCGGGGTGCTGGCGGTGGCGGTGGTGAAGTCGACGAACGTGGTCGTGGAGACGCCCCAGCGCCTGCCCCTGCACCGCTCCGACGCGCCGGACTGACCCCGCTCCGCGCCCCGCGTTCCGCGGAACGCAGCGGGCCCACCGCGCCGCCCCCGCCCTCGCCTCACTGCGTTCCGCGGAACGCACTAGGCACCACCGCCAGCCGCGGTGATCACCGAGACCGCACCGCCACGGTCCCCCACACGGCCCTGAGGTCACACTCCCGACGATCACCAGCCCGTGATCTCCGCCGGCCACACACCACGGTCGCCCCAAGGACCGTGGTGTGCGAGCCGCAGCGATCAAGTGTCCGTCCCGAGGACGCGCACCCGCGCTTCGCAGCGTTCCGCGGAACGCACCCCGGACCCCGGTCGGCCGCGTGATCACCGCGACCGCACCGCCACGGTCCCCCCCACGACCCTGACGTCACGCTCTCGACGATCACCAACCCGTGATCGCCGCCGACCGCACCACACGGTCGCCCCGACGACCGTGGTGTACGAGCCGCGGCGATCAAGTGCCGTCCCAACCGGCGGCAGCAAGCCGGTCCGCGCTCCACTGCGTTCCGCGGAACGCGCCCCACACCGCCGCCGCCCGCCGGCGCCCGCGGTCGGACACAACAGCGATCACCACGCGGCGAGCGGTCGCCCACACCGCCCCCCGACCGGCCCGAGCCCGACCACGAGCGCGTTCCGCGGAACGCGAGAGCCACCGCCGCCCAACCGCATGCACCGACCGTGAGCGTTCCGCAACCCCCAGGCAACGAGCGACGCCAACGGAAACCTCCCGGCACTCCCGAGGCAACCGTCCGGCAACGGACGGGACCTGTAATGACTCCTGACCACACATCACCGCCGCTGGTGGCCACCGCGAGCCCCCAGGAGCTGATCACCGATGCCCGCGCCGTCGACCACCGCGCCCTCCCACCTGCACGTCGTCCCGGACTCGGTGCGTGCCGAGATCGACGGGACCCACCGCTCGGTCGTCGTCGTCGGCGGGGGCCAGGCCGGGCTGTCCGCCAGCTGGTGGCTCGCGCAGCGCGGGGTCGACCACGTCGTGCTCGAGGCGTCGACGGCCGGGCACGAGTGGGCCGACCGCCGGTGGGACTCCTTCTGCCTCGTCACGCCCAACTGGCAGTGCGCGCTGCCCGGCTTCCCCTACGACGGGCCCGACCCCGACGGGTTCATGGTCCGCGAGGAGATCGGGGCCTACCTCGAGAAGTTCGTCGCGTCGTTCGACCCGCCCCTGGTCGAGGGCGTGCGGGCCACGGCGCTGCGGGCCCGCGGCGACGGCGCGTTCGAGATCCGCACCGACCGCGGCACGCTGTCGGCCGACCAGGTCGTGATCGCCACCGGGCCCTACCAGGTGCCGCGCACCCCGCGGATGGCCGAGCGCCTCCCCGACGACGTGCTGCAGCTGCACTCCTCGCAGTACCGCAACCCCGACCGGCTGCCCGAGGGCGCCGTGCTCGTCGTCGGCACCGGGCAGTCGGGCTGCCAGATCGCCGAGGACCTGCACCTCGCCGGGCGCACCGTGCACCTGGCCACCGGCACCGCGCCGCGCGTCGCCCGCTTCTACCGCGGCCGCGACTGCGTCGCCTGGCTCTCGGAGATGGGCACCTACACCAAGGGCATCGACCAGTTCGCCGACGCCGAGGCGGTGCGCCACCGCACCAACCACTACGTCACCGGGCGCGACGGCGGCCGCGACATCGACCTGCGGAAGTTCGCGCTCGAGGGCATGGCGCTGCACGGGCGGCTCACCCGCATCGCCGAGGGCGTCCTGCACTTCGACGGGTCGCTGCGCTCCAACCTCGACGGCGCCGACGCCGTGTGCGAGGGCATCAAGGACTCCATCGACGCCCACATCGCCGCGCACGGCATCGACGCGCCCGTCGAGGAGCGCCCCGGGCCGGTGTGGGCCCCCGCCTCCGACGACCCCGAGCACGTCGACCTGGCCGCCGCCGGCATCACGACGGTCATCTGGTCGACCGGCTACGGCCGCGACGACCGCTGGATCGAGCTCCCGATCTTCGACGGCCGTGGCTACCCGACCCACGACCGCGGCGTCTCCAGCCAGCCGGGCCTGTACTTCGTCGGCCTGCCCTGGCAGTACACCTGGGGCTCGGGCCGGTTCGCGGGCGTCGCCGCCGACGCCGAGCACGTCGTGCGCCGGATCGTCGACACCCGCCTGAGCCAGGTCGCCGACGGCCTGCACTGGCTGGCCGGCACGCCGTCGAGCACGTTCCCCCGCGACGAGGACTGGGTCGCCCCGCGCAGCGCGAGCTGACCGCACCCGTCCCCGCCCCGCCCACCCGTCCTGGAGGACGCCGTGCCCACGACCCGGATCGCCACCGTCTCCGCCCCCTTCGACCGCGACCTCGAGGCCGGGTTCGCCCGCATCGCCGGCCTGGTCGCCCAGGCCCGCGACGCCGGCGCCGCGCTGCTCGCCCTCCCCGAGGCCGCGCTCGGCGGCTACGTCTCCGACCTCGGCGGGTCCGCCGCCCCGCCGCCGGCCTTCGCGCTCGACGGCCCGGTGATCGCGCGCCTGGCCCGCCTGGCCGGGGACGTCGTCGTCACCGCCGGGTTCTGCGAGGACGCCGACGGCGGGCCGTTCAACGCGGCGGTCTGCGTGAGCGGCGACGGGGTGCTCGGCAGCTACCGCAAGACCCACCAGCCCCTGCTCGAGGGCGCCACCTACGCGGCCGGCACCACGTTCGACGCCTTCGACACGCCGGTCGGCCGGATCGGCATGCAGATCTGCTACGACAAGGCGTTCCCCGAGGTGGCGCGCACGCTGGCACTGGACGGCGCGCGCGTGATCGTGTCGATGTCGGCCTGGCCGGTGAGCGCCACCGACCCGCACCCGGACCCCGCGCAGGACCGCTGGACCCGCCGCTTCGACCTCTACGACCGGGCCCGCGCCCTGGAGAACCAGGTCGTGTGGGTCGCGGCCAACCAGTACGGGTCGTTCGGCTCGATGACCTTCGCCGCGAACGCCAAGATCGTCGACCCGGGCGGGGAGATCGTGGCCGCGACGGGGCAGACGGCGTCGATGGTCACCGCCGACTTCGACCTCGTCGCCGACATCGACGCCCACCGCTCCGGCATGGGCAACCTGCGCGACCGACGCCCCGAGCTCTACGGGGCGCTCACCCGCCCGGCGCTGCTGCCCGTCTGACCGGACGCCCGCCGGGGCCGTGCGCGTGGGAGGCCGTGCGCGGGGAAGGCCGTGCGCGGGGAAGGCCGTGCGCGGGGAAGGCCGTGCGAGAGTGCGGCCATGGATCTCGGACTGACCGGCAGGCGCGCGGTGGTGACCGGCGCGAGCCGCGGCATCGGGCTCGCGGTGGCGCTCGGGCTCGCCGCCGAGGGCGCCGACGTGGCCCTCGTCGCGCGCGACCCGCGGGCCCTCGACGACGCCGCCGCGCGGGTGGGCGCGCACGGCGGCCGGGTGCTGGCCGTCGCCGCCGACACCACCGACGACGCGGCCGTGCGCGCGATGGTCGAGCGGGTCGCCGGCGAGTGGGGCGGCGTCGACGTCCTGGTCAACGCGGCCGCGAAGCCCTCGGGCGGCCCGGTGCCGGCGCTGGCCGACCTCACCGACGACGCGATGCGCCAGGAGTTCGAGACGAAGGTGCTGGGCTACCTGCGCTGCGCCCGCGCGGTCGCGCCGCACATGGTCGCGCAGGGCTTCGGCCGGATCGTGAACATCAGCGGGCTGGGTGCCCGGCAGACCGGGTCGCTGGCCGGGTCGGTGCGCAACGTCGCCGTCGCCGCGCTCACCAAGAACCTCGCCGACGAGCTGGGCCCGTCCGGCGTCGGGGTCACCGTCGTGCACCCCGGGCTGACGGTCACCGAGCGCATGCCCGCCCTGCTGGCCGCCCGCGCCGAGGCCGGGGGCACCACGGCCGACGAGGTCGAGGCGGGGCTCGCGGCGGGCACCAGCATCGGGCGGCTCGTGACGGCGGAGGAGGTGGCCGACGTCGTCGTGTTCCTGTGCTCGCCGCGCGCCGTCGCCGTCACCGGGGACGCCGTGGCCGCCGGCGGCGGGGCCCGCGGCGCGATCCACTACTAGGACGTCCGGCCACTATTGAGACACCACGGCGGCGCCGCGTCGGGCAGGGTGGGACCCCACGGACGAGGGGGTGCGCATGGGTCTGGGGCCGGATCTGGTCGCGGAGCTGGAGGCGGTCGTCGGGGCGGAGCACGTGCGCACCGCCCGCGGGGACCTCGAGCCCTACAGCCGCGACGCCACGCCGATGTTCCGCGGCGCCCCCGACGCCGTCGTGTGGCCGCGCACCGCCGAGGAGGTGGCGGCGGTGCTGCGCCTGGCCACCCGCCACGGCGTGCCGGTGGTGCCGCGCGGCGCCGGGTCCAACCTGTCGGCGGGCACGCTGGCCGACCGCGGCGGGATCGTCCTCGTGCTCACCCGGATGACCTCGATCCTGGAGGTCGACGCCGACGAGCTGCTGGCGCGCGTCGAGGCCGGCGTCACCACCGCCGCGCTCGCCGAGGCCGCCGCCGCGAAGGGCCTGCTCTACGCCCCCGACCCGGGCAGCCGCACGGTCTCCACGGTCGGCGGCAACGTCGCCACCTGCGCGGGCGGGCTGCGCGGCCTGAAGTACGGCGTCACGCGCAACTACGTCCTGGGCACCACGGCCGTGCTCCCGACCGGCGAGATCATCCGCACCGGCGGGCGGCTGTGGAAGGACGTCGCGGGCTACGACCTCACCCGCCTGCTCACCGGCTCCGAGGGCACCCTCGGCGTGCTCACCGAGATCACCGTCGCCCTGCTGCCGATGCCCGCCACCACCGGCACCGGCGTGGCCTACTTCCCCTCGCTCGCCGACGCCGGCCGTGCGGTCACCGCGGTCATCGGGGCCGGGATCGTGCCCGCGACCCTGGAGTTCCTCGACGCCAAGTGCATCGGCGCCGTCGAGGACTACGCGCACCTGGGCCTGCGCCGCGACGCCGGCGCGCTGCTGCTGTTCGGCGACGACGGCACCGACGACGTCGTGGCCCGCACGCTCGACCGCATCGGCGAGCTCAGCACCCGCCACGCCGCGCTGGAGGTGACGCTCGCCGAGGACGTCGTCCGCTCCGAGGCGCTGCTCGCCGCCCGCCGGTGCGCGCTGCCCGCGCTCTCGCGCCTGGGCACGCTGACGATCCTGGAGGACGCGACGGTCCCGCGGCCGCGGCTGGCCGAGATGGTCGGGCGCATCGACGAGATCGCCGCGCGCCACGACGTCGACATCGCGACGTTCGGGCACGCGGGCGACGGCAACCTGCACCCGACGTGCGTGGTCGACCGGCACGACGAGGACGCGGCGCAGCGGGCGCACAAGGCCTTCGGCGACGTGTTCGCCGCCGCGATCGCGATGGACGGCACGATCACCGGCGAGCACGGCGTCGGCGCGGCGAAGCTGCCCTACCTGCAGGACCGCCTCGGCGCCGACCAGGTGGCGCTGCTGCGCCGGATCAAGGCGGCCTTCGACCCGGCCGGCATCCTCAACCCCGGGAAGCTCGGATCATGAACCTGTTCGACCCGCAGCTGCTCGACCGCTGCATCTCCTGCGGGTTCTGCCTGCCCGCCTGCCCGACTTACGCCCTCACCGGCGACGAGGGCTCCTCCCCGCGCGGGCGGATCACCCTGATGCGGGCGCTGGACACCGGCGTCCTCGACGTCGACGACCCGCGCGTGCGCGAGGAGGCGTCGTTCTGCCTGGGCTGCCGGGCGTGCGAGCCGGTGTGCCCGGCGGGCGTGCAGTACGGGCAGCTGCTGGAGACCTGGCGCGACCTGGAGTGGGCCGGGCGCGACCGCCCGCTCGTCGCGCGGCTGCTCACCACGGTCACCGCGGTGACGCCGCTGCTGCGGCTGCTGGGCCTGGTCCGCCGCCCGGCCCGGGGCGCGGGGCCGCCCGACCGGTCGCTGATGCTGGGCTGCGTCGAGCGCGGCCTGTTCCCCGGGGTCAGCCGGGCCGTCCGCCGGCTCCTGCCCGGCATCGCCGTGCCGCCCGCGCAGGGCTGCTGCGGTGCGCTGCACGCCCACAACGGCGACTCGCAGCGCGGCGAGGAGCTCGCCCACCGGCTCGGGGAGCAGCTGCCCGGCGTCGTCGTCACCACCTCGGGCGGGTGCGCCGCCCACCTGGCCACGGTGCTGGGCCGCGAGCGCGTGCAGGAGCTGAGCGAGCACCTCGTCGCCACCGGCACGACCCCGGTCGGCGAGGTCCGGGTCGGCGGGCGCCGCGCACGGGTGGCGCTCCAGGACTCCTGCCACCTGCGCAACGGGCTCGGCGTCGCCGCGCAGCCGCGCGCGCTGGTCGCCGCGGTCGCCGACCTCGTGCCCGTGCCCGGCGAGGCGACGTGCTGCGGCGCCGCGGGCACGTACTCGCTGCTGCGCCCCGGCGACAGCCGCCGCATCCTCGACCCCAAGCTCGACGCCGTGGAGGCCGCGGGCGTCGACTACGTGGTGACGGTCAACCCCGGGTGCCTGCGCCAGCTCGACCAGGGGCTGCGGCGGCGTCGCAGCCGCGTCCGCGCGGTGCACCTGGCCGACCTGCTGCTCGACGCCGCGGGCGGCCGCGCACTGCCCCGGCCGCGCCGGCGCGCGCTGCGGGCGGGCCGCGGCTGACGCCGTTTCCCCTGCTCCCCCGCGGGTACGCCGCGGCGCATGGAGATCGGCTACAAGCTCGCCAGTGAGGCGTTCGGCCCGCAGGAGATCATCCGCCAGGCGGTCCGGGCCGAGGAGGTGGGCTTCGACTTCGTGGAGATGAGCGACCACTTCCACCCCTGGCTGGACAACCAGGGCCACAGCTCGTTCACGTGGAGCGTGCTGGGCGCGATCGCCGCCCGGACCTCGCGGATCCGGCTGGTGACCGGCGTCACGTGCCCGATGATCCGCTACCACCCGGCGGTCGTCGCGCAGGCTGCGGCGACGATGGCGCTGGTGTCCGACGACCGGTTCACCCTCGGCGTCGGCGCGGGCGAGCGGCTCAACGAGCACGTCGTCGGCCGCGGCTTCCCGGCGGTCGGCCCGCGCCACGCCATGTTCCGCGAGGCGCTGGAGATCATCCGGCTGCTGTGGCGGGGCGGGTACCGCTCCTACCGGGGCACCTACCTGCAACTGGAGGACGCGCGGGTGTTCGACCTCCCCGAGCGGCTGCCGGAGATCGCGGTGGCCGCGAGCGGCCCGTCGTCGGCCCGGATCGCCGCCGAGCTGGGTGACGACCTCTTCGCCACCGACGCCGACCCCGACCTCGTGGCGCACTACCGCGACGCGGGCGGGCGCGGGGGCGGGTACGCCGAGGTGTCGCTGGCGTGGGCGCCCGATGTCGACACCGCGGCGCAGGCGGCGCTGTCGACGAACCGGTGGGGCCTGACGGGCTGGAAGGTGATGAGCGAGCTGCCCAACCCCGTCAACTTCGACGCCGCGACGACGACGGTGCGCGTGGAGGACGTGATCGGGAAGTTCGCGTGCGGACCCGACCCGGAGCGGCACATGGAGCTGGTGTCGTCCTACCTCGACGCCGGGTTCGAGCGGATCGTGCTGATGAACGCCGGCCCCGACCCCGACGGGTTCCTCGACTTCTACCGCGACGAGCTCGCCGGTCGCATCCGGGAACGCGCGCAGCCGGCCGCTGCTGCGGCCGGCGGTGCGTAGGGGCTCCGGTGCGCGAGGAGCTCCGCCGCGAGCTCGACGGGCTCGGGGCGCACCTGGCCCTGATGTGCGGCTGCGCCGGGTCGTCGATGGAGCGGGCCGTCCGGGCCGTGCTGCGCGCCGACCTCCCGCTCGCCGAGGCCGTGATCGGCGAGGAGGCGCACATGGAGCACCTGCGCGCCGAGGGTGCCGGGTGCGCCCACCGGCTGCTGATGCTGCAGGCGCCGGTGGCGCGCGACCTGCGCCGCGTCGTCACCGCGATGCAGGCGGGCGAGCGGATCGCCCGGATGGGTGGGCTCGCCTCCCACGTCGCCGGGGTCGCCCGCCGACGCCACCCCGACCGGGCCCTGCCCGCCGAGCTGGCGGCGCCCTTCGCCGAGATGGCCGCGCTCGCCGTCGGGCTCGCGCGGCGCGTCGGGGACGGCTGCGCGGCCCCGCTCCAGGAGCAGTGGGCCGAGCGCGAGCGCGACGACGACCGGGTCGACGCGCTGCACCGCGACCTGCTCGCGACCGTGCGCCGCCCCGAGGCCGGGTACGACGTGCGCACCGGTGTGGACGTCGCCCTGCTGACCCGGTTCGTCGAGCGCTTCGCCGACCAGGCCGTGTCGGTGGCGCGCCGGCTCGACGACGTGGTGGCGGTGCGCGCCGGCGGCGTGCGGGGCTGACCGCCGCGCACCCCGGGTCACGCACCTGCTCGTGCTCACCGACGACCGCGGGCCGCCTACGCTGCGTCAGGTCCGCCGGGCCCCGGCCCGGCTGCGGACCTCCGCTCCGCAGCCACCGGTGTCCTGATCCACCGAGGTACGGGTCGCCCGCCATCCGGTGGGTACCCCGTCCGGAACCACCATGAACGAGTGGAGGAGGGCACACCGCGTGCCGGTACCGCAGGAGACCCGGAGCACCCGGCCGGGCGGCCACGTCGTCGTCGTCGGTGCGTCCGCGGGCGGTGTCGAGGCCCTGCGCAAGATGGTCGCCGGCTTCCCTGCCGACCTCGACGCCGCCGTCGTCGTCGTGCTGCACATCCCCCGCAGCTCCCCCGGCGCGCTGCCGAGCATCCTCGACCGCGCCGGGCCGCTGCCCGCGCAGGCCGCCCGGCACCACGCGCCGCTGCGCCGCGGGGTCGTGCACGTCGCCCCGCCCGACCACCACGTCCTCATCGAGGACGGGCGGCTCCTGCTCTCCACCGGGCCCACCGAGAACGGCCACCGCCCGGCGATCGACCCGCTGTTCCGCTCCGCCGCGGTCTCCCACGGCCCCCGCGCGATCGGGGTCGTCCTGTCCGGCACCCGCGACGACGGCGCGGCCGGGCTGGCCGTCCTCGCCGAGCAGGGCGGCACCGCCGTCGTGCAGGACCTCGACGACGCGATGTACCCGGCCATGCCCGCCAACGCGCTGCAGCTCGTGCCCGACGCGCTCGTGCGCACCGCCGACGAGCTCGGCGCGGCCGTCGCGGAGCTGCTGCGGCGCCCGGTCGGCCCGCGTCCCTCGTCGCACGCCTCGGTGACGCCGCTGCGCGCGGAGGTGTCGGTGGCCGTCACCGACCGGCCCAGCACGGAGGACATCTCCGGCGCGGTCCCGTCGCCCTACTCCTGCCCGCAGTGCCACGGCGTGCTCTTCGAGGTGCCCGGGCCGCCGCGCCCCCGCTTCCGCTGCCGCGTCGGCCACGCCTGGTCGCCCGAGAGCCTGGAGGCCGACCAGACCACCGGCGTGGAGAACGCGCTCTGGATCGCGCTGCGCGCGCTGGAGGAGAAGGCGTCGCTGGTGCGCCGCCTCGCCGACGAGGCCCACGCGAACGGCCACCGCCGCACCGCGGAGCAGTACCGCGCGCGGGCCCGGCACGCCGAGGGGCAGGCCGAGCAGGTCCGCGCGCTGCTGCAGCCCGAGCAGCCCTCGACCGGCGAGCTGAGCTCGGGCTGATGCGGGCCCCGCTGCGGTGCGAGGTGCCGCTGCGCTACCCCGTCGGGCTGGTCGTCGTCACGGGCGTCCTGCGGTTGGACAGCGCGCCGGTGCTGCGCGCGGCGGCGCTCAAGGTCCTCGCCGACCGGCCCTCCGCGCTGGTGCTCGACCTCGCCGGCCTGGAGGTCTCCGATCCCGCCGCCGCGACGGTCCTGCCGCTGATCGAGCAGCACGCGGCCAACCGCGCCGACGCGGCGCTGCTGCTGGCCGCCCCGTCGCCGAGCGTGCTCGGGGAGCTGCGGCGCCTGGGCGTGAACGTCCCGGTGCACCCCAGCCGGGCCGCCGCGCTCGCCGCCGCGGCCACCCGGCCGGCGCCGACGCGCGTGCGCCTGCCGTTCGCCGCCGTCGAGGACGCCGCCGGGGCCGCCCGCGACCGCGTCCGCCACGCCTGCCGGCTGTGGTCGCTGAGCGACGGGCTGTCGCAGCGCGCGGCCCAGGTCGTCAACGAGCTCGTCACCAACGCCGTGCAGCACACCCGCACCGGCGGCACCCTGCTGGTCACCCGGCGGCCCGCGCTCCTGCACCTCGCGGTGCGCGACGCCAGCCCCGACCCGCCCGTGCTGGGAGAGGGGTTCGGCCTGCGCATCGTCGACGGGCTGAGCACCGGCTGGGGGGTGCGCGCGGTCCCGGACGGCAAGGTGGTCTGGGCTACCCTGCGGATCTGGCCGGACATCGACCCGCGCACCGCCCGTACGGTCGTCGAGCGGTGAGCAGGCCGCGCGGAGAGGGGCAGCAGGGAGAGGGGACGGCGTTGCCGGACATCGACGCGGGCGCACCGGACATCGACGCGGGCCTCGAGGCGCTGCTCGCGCACCTGCGCGACACCCGCGGGTTCGACTTCACCGGGTACAAGCGCTCCAGCCTGTCGCGCCGGGTGGCCCGCCGCATGCAGGAGGTCGGGATCACCGACCACGGCGAGTACATCGACCACCTCGAGATGCACGCCGAGGAGTTCACGGCGCTGTTCAACACGATCCTGATCAACGTCACGGCGTTCTTCCGGGACCCCGACTCCTGGGACCACCTGCAGAAGGAGATCCTGCCCGGACTGCTGGCCACCAAGCGGCCCGGCGAGCAGCTGCGGGTGTGGAGCGCGGGCTGCGCGTCCGGCGAGGAGGCCTACACACTCGCGATCGTGCTCGCCGAGCTGCTCGGCGTCGAGGAGTTCCGGTCCCGGGTCAAGATCTACGCCACCGACGTCGACGAGGAGGCGCTGACCCACGCCCGCCAGGCCGTCTACGACGAGCAGCAGGTCCGCAACGTCCCCGACGAGTGGCGGGAGCGCTACTTCGAGCGCGTCGGCCCGCGCTACCAGTTCCGGCCCGACCTGCGGCGGTCGGTGATCTTCGGGCGCAACGACCTCGTGCAGGACGCCCCGATCTCGCGCATCGACCTGCTGGTCTGCCGCAACACCCTGATGTACCTGACGGCCGAGACGCAGTCGCGCATCCTGAGCCGGTTCCACTTCGCGCTGGGCTCCACGGGCGTGCTGTTCCTCGGCAAGGCCGAGATGCTGCTCAGCCACGGCGCGCTGTTCGTGCCGCTCGACCTGCGCCGCCGCGTGTTCACCAAGGTCGCGCGGGTGCTGCCGGCCGGCCCGGTGGCGCCCGTCGGGTTCGCTCCGCCGTCGGTGGCGGGCGACCCGATCACCGGCCGCACCTACGAGGAGATGCTGCTCTCCGGGCCCGTCGCGCAGCTCGTGGTCACCGTCGACGGCACGGTCGCTCTGGTCAACCGGGCGGCGGAGGCGCTGCTCGGGGTGTCCGTCCAGGACCGTGGCCGGCCCTTCCGTGACCTGGAGCTGTCCTACCGGCCCGTCGAGCTGCGCCGCTACATCGAGCAGGCGCAGTCCGAGCGCCGCACCGTGACGCTCGACGACGTGCGCCTGGGCAGGCGCGACGGCGAGACCGTCACGCTGGAGACGGCCGTCAGCCCGCTGTTCGACCCCGACGGGGCCGTGCTGGGCGTCACGGTCACCTTCCACGACGTCACGACCGCCCGCCGCCTGCAGGACGACCTGCGCCGCGCCCACCTGCAGCTGGAGACGGCCTACGAGGAGCTGCAGTCCACCAACGAGGAGCTGGAGACGACCAACGAGGAGCTCCAGTCCACGGTGGAGGAGCTGGAGACGACCAACGAGGAGCTCCAGTCCACCAACGAGGAGCTCGAGACGATGAACGAGGAGCTGCACTCGACCAACGACGAGCTGCAGTCCATCAACGACGAGCTCCAGGACCGGACCGCGCAGCTGAACGAGGCCAACCACTTCCTGGAGTCCGTGCTGGGCGGTCTGCGCGCCGGGGTGGTGGTGCTCGGGCCCGACCTCAACGTGCGCGAGTGGAACCGGCAGGCGCAGGAGCTGTGGGGGCTGCGCCGCGAGGAGGTCGTGGGCCAGCACTTCCTGGCCCTCGACATCGGGCTGCCGCTCGACCGGCTGCAGCCGATGATCCGGGAGGCGCTCAGCGGGCGCGCCGGGTCGCAGGAGCTGGGCGTGGCGGCGGTCAACCGCCGCGGCCGCAGCATCGGGGTCCGGGTGCTGAGCAGCACGCTCGACGGCCATCCCGACGCCGCGCCGGGGATCATCCTGATGATGGAGCAGGACGACGCGCAGCCGGCGACGCAGGACGCGGCCGACCCGGCCTCCTGAGCGGGAGCCGGCCGGGGTCAGGACGCGAGCGCCGGGACGGGCTCGCTGAGCTCGCGCGCCACGGCCCGCAGCGGGGCGCCGGCGCTGACCAGGTCGAGGTGGCTGCCCGGCACCTCGACCAGCCGCGCGTCGGGGTCGAGGCAGGCCTGCCAGCGCACCAGCCGGTCCTCGCGGCTGTAGAGCGCGGTGAACGGCACCCGCACCGGCGCGCGCAGCATCTCGCGGAACTCGGCGCAGCACTCCCCCAGCAGGCACGACAGCCGCGCGAGCCCGGGCACGCCGAGCGTCCCGGCCACCGCGATCGCGGCGGCCTGCAGCAGCAGCGGGCGGCTGACGCCGTAGAGGTCGAACGGGGTGCCCAGCGTGGTCAGCGACCGCACGGGCAGGTCGGGGTCCTGCAGCGCCACACGCGCGAACTGCCCGCCGCGGCTGTACCCGACGAGCCGGACGCCGTCGCCGTCGTCGGCCTCGCGGACGACCTCGCGCAGCCGCTCGACGGTCTGCGCGCCGCAGCCCATCCCCGCACCCGCGGTGTAGGTGGTGACGGTGTAGCCCAGCCGGCCCAGCCACTCGCGCAGCGGCGCCAGCGTCAGCTCGGTGGTGCACAGCCCGCCGACGACGACCACGGCACCGCGCCCGCGCCACCCCGGCGGGACCTCGCCCGGCCCCGGGTCGAGGACGCCGCCCGCCGCGCTGCGCAGGCGCCGCAGCAGCGCGCCCACGGAGACGGCGGGCAGCGGGACGGCGGGCAGCGGGAACGCCGCGGGGACGGGCAGGGAGATCATGGTGGTTCCTCCGCAGGGACGGACGGGACGGGCACGACGGGGAGCGGGTGGGACGGACCGGGGCCCGCGACCTGCGGTCGCGGGCCCCGGCGGCGTCAGCTCCCGCGCACCGACTGCGCGGAGTCCTTCGCCTGGCCCTGCACCTGCTGGGCGGCCGAGCGGCCGTCGTCGGCGACCGTGCGGCCCGCCTCGGTGGCCGTGCCGCGCACCGCCTCGACGGCCTGCTGCGCGGGCTCCTGCAGGTTCTCCTTGAGCTCCGTCGCCACGTGCTTCGCCGCGTCGGAGACCGGCCCGGAGAGCTCCTGGGCGCGGTCGCGGGCCTGGCTCGCCAGCTCCTGCTCCCGGCGGGTGGCCGGCAGCAGCGACGACACGAGCAGCCCGGCGCCGAAGGCGACCAGTCCGGCGGCCAGCGGGTTCCCGCGGGCCTGCCGACGCATCGCCTGCGGCGCCTGCTGGGCGGCGCCGGCCACGGTCGAGGCGGCGGAGGACGCGGTCGACGACACCGACGACGCCGCGTGCTGCGCCGACGACGACACCGTCGACGCCGCGTGCTGCGCAGCCCCGGTCAGGTCCTGGCCGGTGCTGTGACCACCGCTGTGGCCCGTGCTGCGCCCGCCGTAGCCGATGGTGCCGGGCGTGTCGTGCGAACCCATCACTGCCTCCTTCGCGCGGCCGAACGCGCCGCGCACCCGGTCGACGCGCCGCTCGACGATGCGTCCGGGGCTCACCTTGTCGGTCAGGGCGTCCACGTCGCGGCTGAGCGTCGCCTGCGTGTGCTCGATCTCCGCCCGGATCCGGTCCGGGTCCTCGCTGGTGGTCATCGGGAATCTCCTCGGTTGCCCTTGAGGGCGTCCGGAACGGTGGACAGCGTCTCGACCGTGCGGTCGGGACGAGGGTGCACGCGCCGCAGGTTCGAGCGGCCGGTGACGAACAGGACGGCGGCGATGATCGCCCACACCAGGGCGACGACCAGCCCGGACCATCCCGAGCCGATCACCCCGCTCAGGCCCGCCCACAGCGCGATGGACAGGAACAGCAGGACGAAGTGGCCGGCGACCCCGGCCCCCGCCAGCGCGCCCGCCGCCTTGCCGGTGCGCGCGGCCTCCTGCGTCAGCTCGGCCTTCGCGAGCGCGATCTCCTGGCGCACGAGCGTCGAGAGGTCGCGGCTCACGGTGCCGAGCAGCTCGCCGACCGACCGGGTGTCCCGGTCGCCGTGCCCCGGGTCGTGCCCGGCCGGGTCCGCGACGGGGCCCGGACCGGCGGCGCGCTCCGCGGGGATCGCCGTCCCCGGGTGGTTGTCGCCGTAGGTCGGCCCGCCGTGCCGCTGGGCCTCGTACTGGTCCGGCGCGTACTGCTCGGCGTAGCCGCCGGGCGCGTACTGCGGGGCGCGGGGATCGGGTCCGTACCCGCCGCCCGATCCGGTCGGACCCCCGGCGTGCGACCCGGACGGTCCGGGGCCGGGGTTGACGGGGCCGCTCATCGCGGGTCCCGCCGCGGCCGGTCGGAACCCAGCTCCTCGACGTACTCGCCGACCGTCGTCGAGCCCGGGCGGGGCGCGTGCGTCGGGCCCGGCGCGGGCGGGGGCGGCGGGACGACCGGTCCGTCTCCGGGACCGGTGCCGACGTAGGGCGGGGGCGGGGAGCCCGGGCCGGCTCCCGGGGGCACGGCTCCGGGGGGAACCGCGCCCGGGGGCACGGCTCCCGGCGGGGTGCCCGGCTCGACCGGGGGCATCCGGCCCGGTCCGGCCGTCCCCGGCCCGACGGGTCCCGGTCCGACCGGACCCGGCCCGACGGGTCCCGGTCCGGCGGGGCCCGCTCCGGGGTAGCCCGGGCCGGCGGGTCCGGGCACGGGGTGGACGGGCGCGCCCGGTCCGGGCGGGAGGTGGCCCGTCGTGCCGTACCCGTTGCCGGGCGCGCCGTAGGGGCCGCCCGGGCCCGAGGGCCCCTCGTCGCGCTGCGCGTCGACCGCACCGCGGGTCAGCCGCCCGGCGACCACGCCGGCCAGCGCCGCGCCCAGCAGGAACGCGCCGGGGCGGCGGCGCGCGAAGGAGCGCACCTCCTCCAGCACGTCGCCGGGCTCGTGGCGGTCGAGCCAGCCGGCGAGGTCGTCGATGCGATCCGCCGCCTGCGCGGCGAGGTCGGCCGCGGGGCCGCCGTCGCCGCCGTCGGACATGCCGTGCAGCTCCCGGGACAGCGAACGCAGTCCCTCCGTGGCCTTCTGCTGTCCGGCCCGGACCTGGTCGGTGGCCTGGCCGCGGGCCTCGCCGACCAGGTCGCGGGCCTGGCGCCGCGTCTCGCGCGCCACCTGCCCCGCCTGCTCGGCCGCCGTCGACGCCACCTGGCGTCCGGCGTCGGCGGTGGTGCGACCGACCTCGGCGGCGCCCTCGCGGGCGGCCTGTCCGGTCCCCTGCCCCTGCTGCGCGGGCGGCCCCTGCGGTGAGGCACTCGTCTGCTGCGTCATCGCCACTCCTCCAGTTGCGTCCGACTGATTTCGGCCGCCGATTACCCGCTGTGAACCGCTCCAACCGGACACGCCGGGGGTTTCGGATCGGCCCGAACGGGCATGTGGGAGGAGTGACTGCAACCGATGTACCCGGGATCCGCCGGGTGGAGGACGACAGGACCGGGCGGCCGGTGCGCGAGACCGTCGACGACCCGCCCGACATCGTCTTCGTCGACGAGGGACCGGTGCTGGTGCGCGGCCCGGTCGTCGTGGAGATGCCCGACGGCCGGCGCGTGCGGTCCGAGCGCCCCGTCTCGGCGCTGTGCGTGTGCCGGCGCACCCGGCGCCCCCCGTTCTGCGACACCAGTCACCGGCGCAAGGTCCGCGACGAGGGGGAGGCCGGGCGTGCCTGAGCTGCCCCCATCCCGCGGCCCGATCGGGGACGCCCTGCTCGCGGTGCTGCGCGGTGACGCCGAGCCGTCCTCGCTGGACCCCGCCGTCGTCGAGGACGCCGACCCGTTCGGCGAGGACCTGCAGCTGGCCCTGTACTGCGCCTACGAGCTGCACTACCGCGGCTTCGACGGCACGTCCGACGACCTCGAGTGGGACCCCTCCGTGCTCGCCCTGCGCCGCGCGATGGAGCGGGTGTTCCTCGACGCGCTGCGCGCCGCGGTCCCGCCCTCGGACGGGAGCGACCTCGACGAGGTCATCGCCGGGCTGCTCGTCGAACCGGTGTCGGCGCACGGGGTCTCGCACCACCTGCGCCGCGAGGGCGAGGAGTGGCAGGTGCGCGAGTACGTGGTGCACCGCTCGCTCTACCACCTGAAGGAGGCCGACCCGCAGGCGTGGGTGATCCCGCGCCTGGACGGCGAGGTCAAGGCGGCGCTGGTGACCGTCGAGCACGACGAGTACGGCGCGGGCAACCCGGTGCGGATGCACGCCCGGCTGTTCGCCGAGATGATGCGCTCCCTCGGGCTCGACGACCGCTACGGCGCCTACCTCGACGCCGTGCCGGCGCCGGTGCTGGCCGAGGTCAACCTCATGTCGCTGTGCGGGCTGCACCGGAGCCTGCGCGGCGCGCTGGTCGGGCAGTTCGCGACCGTCGAGCTGACGTCGTCACCGGGGTCGGATCGCCTGGTGCGCGCGATGCGCCGCCTGGGCCTGCCCGACGCGGCCGTGGAGTTCTACTCCGAGCACGTGGAGGCCGACGCGGTGCACGAGCAGCTGGTGCGGCGCGGGGTCGTCGCCCCGATGGTGGCGGCGGAGCCGGAGCTGGCCGCCGACGTCGTGTTCGGCATCCGCGCGTCGACGCTGCTCGCCGACCGCACCGACGCGGTGCTGCTGGAGAGCTGGGCCGCCGGGCACGGGGCGCTGCGCGTCCCGCTGCCCGGGATGCCGCACGCCCCCGCGGCCTGACCCTCCCTGACCGGACGCCGTACCGGTGCTGGAACGACGACGGCCCCCGTGCACCACCGGTGCACGGGGGCCGCGACGTCCGACCGTGCGACAGGTCAGCCGCCCCCACCGACCTCGTCGCCCGCGCCGCCCTCGCCGGGCGCCGTCTCGTCGCCGGCGTCGCCGCCGTTGCCGAACCCGTCGCCCTGCTCCCCCTGCTCGGGGACGCCCGGGCCGCCGTCGCAGGAGCCCGCCCCGGTCAGCACGAGCGCGGCCGCGGCGACGGTGCCGACCACGATCCGGCGCGGACGGGACGCGCGGCTCACCGCTTCCGCCGACCGGAGCGCAGGATCAGCAGCAGCACGGCCAGGAACGCCGCGGCACCCCCGGCGGCGACGGCCGGGCGGTCGCGGATCAGCGCGCCGATCGCGGGCGCCTTCTCGTCGACGACCGCGCGGGCCTGCTCGGCGCGGTCCCTGACCACGGCGAGGGTCTCGTCGGCGCGCTCCTTGACCACAGCGACCGTCTCGTCGCGGCGCTCCTTCACGCGGGCCGGGACGTCGACGCGGTGGGCCAGCTCCTCGACGGTCTGGCCGAGGTCGGCGCGCAGCTCGTCGAGGTCGGCGCGGAGCTCGGGGGTGGAGCGCTCCTCGGCGCGGCCGTCGACGACGGGGCGCTTCGGGTCGACCGGGGTGTTCCCGGCGGTCTCTCCGGCGGCGTGGCTCATCGGCGCACCGCCTGCTTCACCGTGTCGACGTCGCGCCCGACGTTGTCGACGGCGTCCTCCGGGACCGGCGGCAGCGCCTTCCGGATCTGGCTGCGGCCCAGCAGCGCCAGCACGCCGGCGACGACGAGCAGCACGATGCCGACGACGAGCGCGGCGAGCCACACGTCGAGCACGGTCGCCAGGCCGGCGACGGCGGCCGCGACGAGCGCGCCGCCGCCGTAGAGCGCGACCACGCCGCCCGCACCGGCGAGGCCCGCACCGGCACCGGCGCGCTTGCCCTTGTTCGCCAGCTCGGTGCGCGCGAGCTCCAGCTCGCCGCGGACGAGCTCGCTCACCTGGCCGGCGAGGCGGGTGACCAGTTCGCCGGTCGAGAGGTCGGAGGGGCCCGGCGGGGCCGCAGCCTCGGCGCGCGGGTTGTTCGTGGTGTCAGTGGACATGGGCCCGGGCTACCCGGCAGGCCGCCCCGACACACCTGCGGAGACGCGGCGAACAGTGCTCCCTACCGCCGCGCTCCTACCGCCTCGCTCCTACCGCCGCGCGAACGCCGCCTCGAACGCCCGGCACACCATGTGCAGCGCCACCAGGTGCGACTCCTGCACCGTCGCGGTGTCCCCCGCCAGGCAGACGGCGTCGTGGCTGAGGCGGGAGAGCGGGTTCGGCCCGGGTCCGGTGAGCGCCCACACGTCGGCGCCGCGGTCGTGCCCGGCGCGCGCGGCGGCCAGCAGGTTCTCGCTGGCGCCGCTGGTGGACAGCAGCAGCACGACGTCGCCGGTGCGGGCGTGCGCGCGGACCTGGCGGGCGTAGACCTCGGTGTAGCCGTAGTCGTTGCCGACGGCGGTGAGCGTCGAGGTCTCGGCGTGCAGGGCCAGCGCCGACACCGGGGTGCGCTCGCGGTCGAAGCGGCCGACGAGCTCGGCGGTCAGGTGCTGGGCCTCCGCGGCGCTGCCGCCGTTGCCGCCGACGAGCAACCGGGCGCCGCCGCCGAGGCGCTCGGCCAGCACCTCACCCCAGCGGGCCAGCCGCGGCACGGCCGCGCGCAGCACCGGCAGTGCCTCGTCGAGGCGGCGCACGTGGTCCTCGAGCTCGCGCTCGGCGGAGGTGCGCCCGCCGGTGCCGACGGTGCCGGTGTCGAGCACGCCGGTCATCGGGCCACCGCCGTCCGCACGGCGCCGACGGCCGCCGGGACGCGCGGCCCCGACGCCCACCGCCCGCTCCACGCGCACAGCGCCGCCCAGAACAGCGCGAACCCGGCGATCCTCGGGCGCCGGCCCACCTCGGGCAGCTGCAGGCCGAACACGACGGCGTCGGCGGCGTCGGAGAAGACCCGGGCGGCGACGGCCGCGCGGAGCGCCGGGCCGTAGGGCGCGAGCACCATGGCCGCGCCGATCGCGGTGTCCCGCGCGCCGATGCCGCCGATCAGCGTGCGGACGGCGGCGGACGCCTCCCCGGTCGGGCCGGTGAGGCCGCAGGGCCGGGCGAGCACCTCGGGCCGGGCGGTGATCACGATGCTGTAGGCGGCGGTGATCGCGCCGAGTACGCGCGGAAGCAGGTGCACGGTGCTCCTCTCCGGGGGCGTCGGGTACGGGCCGGGTTCGGCCGGTCGGAGCGGCGGGTACCCCGGTCCGGACGCTCGAACCGCTTCCCCGGATCGGCCGTCCGGCGGGTGTGGAAGGGGCGGTACCCGGGGACCCCGTTCCGGATGAGCGCACGACGAGGAGACCCGACATGACCAGGACCGCCGACGCCCGCCCGGAGGACGCCCCGCCGGGATCGCAGGCCGAGACGCCGGCGCACATCCCGCCGCGGGGGTGGTGGCAGGTGACCCGCCGCGCCTTCGCCGAGGGCAAGGCCGACAACGTCTCGATCCTCGCCGGGGGCGTCGCCTTCTTCGCGTTCCTCGCCCTGTTCCCGGCCCTGATCGCCGCGCTGACCCTGTACGGGCTGGTCGCGGACCCGGAGACCGTCGCCCGGCAGGTCCAGGACCTCGCCGCGGGCCTGCCCCAGGAGGCGCAGCCGCTGGTGACCGGGCAGCTGCAGTCCCTGACCGCGCCGGGCGGCAGCGCGCTGGGGATCGGGCTGGTCGTCTCGCTCGTGGCCGCGGTGTGGAGCGCCTCGGGCGGCACGAGCAACCTCATCTCGGCGATCAACCTCGCCTACGACGAGGAGGAGACCCGCAACTTCCTGCGGCTGCGCGGCACGGCGCTCGCCCTGACCCTCGGCGCGATCGTGTTCGTGCTGGTGGCGCTCACGCTCGTCGCCGTCGTGCCGGCGGTGCTCGACTCGCTGCAGCTCGGCGTCGTCGGCACCGTGGTGGCGCAGGTGGTGCGCTGGCTGCTGCTGGTCGGCGTGGTCGTCGTCGCGCTGGCCGTGGTGTACCGCGTGGCGCCCGACCGCGACGCCCCGAAGTTCCTGTGGACGAGCCCGGGCGCGCTCGTCGCGACCCTCCTGTGGGTGCTCGGCAGCGTCGCGTTCAGCCTGTACGTCAACAACTTCGGCAAGTACAACGCCACCTACGGCGCACTGGCCGGCGTCGTCGTGCTGATGCTGTGGCTCTACCTGACCAGCTACATCGTGCTCCTCGGCGCCGAGATCAACGCCGAGTCCGAGCGCCAGACCCGCCGCGACACCACGCGCGGCGAGCCGGTGCCCATGGGCGAGCGCCGCGCACAGGCCGCGGACACGGTGGCCGACGGTGGGTGACGCGCCGGCCACCGCCTCGGTCGCCGACACCGCGCGGGTCCTGGGCGGCGTGCTCGGGCCGATCCTCGCGCAGGGGGTGATCGTCCGGCGGCCGCGCGCGGTCGCGGCCGCCGGCCGCCTGCACCTCGACGACCGGGCCGTCGCGATCCTCGGGCGGATGCGCGAGCGCTACGGGCGCGGCCCGCTGCGCCTGCGCGTCCCCGGCCGGTCGGTGGCGCTCGTCCTCGACCCCGACGACGTCACGCGGGTCCTGCGGGACTCTCCCGAGCCGTTCGCCGCCGACAGCCGCGAGAAGCGCGGCGCGCTCGGGCACTTCCAGCCCCACGGCGTGCTCGTCTCGCACGGGCAGGTCCGCGACGAGCGGCGGCGCTTCGTCGAGGCCGTCCTGGAGACCGGCCACCCCGTGCACCGCACCGCGGGCGCGATGGGCCCGACCGCCCGTGAGGAGGCGACCCGCCTCGCCGACCTCGCCGCGATCACCGGCGTGCTCGACTGGGACCGGTTCGACGCGGCGTGGACGCCGATGGTGCGCCGGATCGTGCTCGGCGACGCCGCCCGCGAGGACCACGAGCTCACCGCGCTGCTCACCGCCCTGCGCGGGCAGGCCAACTGGAGCTACCTGTCCCCCGCGCGGCCCGACCGGCTCGAGCGGCTGCGGCTGCGGCTGGGCGCGTACGTCGGCGCCGCCGCGCCCGGCAGCCTCGCCGCGCTCGTCGCCGCGGCGTCCGCGCCCGACCGCGTCGACCGGGTCGACCAGATCCCGCAGTGGCTGTTCGCGTTCGACCCCGCCGGGCAGGCCGCGTTCCGGGCGCTGGCCCTGCTCGCCGCCCATCCCGACCTGCTGGCGCGGGTGGCGGTCGACGCCGACGACGCGTCCGCCGACGACCTCGCCCGCGGCGCGGTCCTGGAGTCGGTGCGGCTGTGGCCCACCACCGCGGTCGTGCTGCGCGACACCACGACCGAGACGCACTGGGAGGGCGGCGGCACCCTGCCCGCCGGCACCGCGCTCGGCATCGTCAGCTCCTTCTTCCACCGCGACACCGCGACGGTGCCCGCCGCCGACCGGTTCGACCCGGAGCGCTGGACCGAGGGCCGCGCCGACGACGGGCACACGCTGCTGCCCTTCAGCGCCGGCCCGGTGGTCTGCCCCGGCCGCGAGGTCGTGCTGCACGTGGCGGGCACGGTGCTGCGGACGCTGCTGCGCCGCGTGACGGTCGCGCCGGTGCCGCCGTCCCCGCTCGACCCCGACCGGCCGCTGCCCCGCGGCCTCGACCCGTTCGCCCTGCGGTTCGCCGTGGGCGCCCGGCGCGACGCGGCGGCCGTCGCGGGCGGGTAGTGCGACTGAGGGACGCCGTCACCGGGGTGCTGCGGCGCCGCGGCCGGGAGCGTGAGGCGCTCGTGCAGGCGGCCAAGGCCGCCGCCGCGGCCGCTCTCGCGCTGCTCCTGCTGCGCTGGACCGGGGAGACGGGCCGTCCCCAGGCCTTCCTCGCCCCCTACGCCGCGGTCCTCGCCGTCACCACGACCGTGCAGAGGTCGTGGTCGGGCGCGGCGCGGCAGGCGGGGACGGTGCTGGTCGGCGTGCTGCTCGCGGGCGTCGTCGGCCGGCTGGTGCCCGAGCAGGTGGTCGCGGTGCCCCTGGTCGTGCTCGCCGGGCTGCTCGCCGGGCGCTGGCGGCACTTCGGCCCGGACGGCTACTGGATCGCGGTCACCGCACTGCTGCTGCTGGTCAACGGCAGCGCCGCCGAGCCCGACGGGCTCGTGGCGTGGGTCCTGTTCAGCGCCGCGGGCTCGGTGCTCGGCGCCACGGTCAACACGCTCGTCCTGCCGCCGGTGCACCTGCTGGACGCCCGGGCCGCCGTCGACGCGCTGGCCGGCGAGATCGGCGGGCTGCTGCGCGACATGGCCGACGGCGTGCGCGACGGGCACGACACCGCCACCGCCCAGCGCTGGGTCGGACGCGCCCGCGCCACGCGCGTCACCGTCCGCCGGGCCCACGACGCCGCGTGGGAGGGGCGGGAGAGCGTGCGCTGGAACCCGCGCCGCCGCCGGATCGGGCGCGTCGACTCCGCGCTCGCCGCACCGGAGACCGTGCTGCGCCTGGACCGCGTCGCCGAGCGCGCGGTGCAGGTGGCCGTGCTGCTCGCCGACCCCGCCGACGGCGCCGATCCCCCCGACGGCCCCGATCCCCCCGACGGCCCCGAGCACCCGCCGGACGGGGCTCTCGCCGACCTGGTGGAGCGCCTGGCCGACGCGGTCGACACCCTGCGGACGAGGGACGAGCCGCTCGACGGGACCGGCGGCGGGACCGGCGGCGGGACCGGCGGCGGGACCGGCGGCGGGACCGGCGGCGGGACCGGCGAGCGGCCTCGGGAGAGCGTGGCGGACGTGGCCTCGCACGTGCGGGCCGCTTGTGTGATGACGCTGTCCGACGCGCTCGACGACCTGCGGCACTAGACCCCGCGACGGCTCGACCGGCCGCACACACGGGCGCCAGCCCGGCGATCAAGAGCGGATGGTCGTCAGTGGATCACCGGCCGCGACCATCTGCCCTTGATCACCGGCTGAGGGCGCCGGGGGGCCGGGGAAGCAGGGGCAGGGCGGCCGTGGTGGCCACGGGGGCCCGGGGGGGGCGGCGGACGCGGAGCGAGGGGCGCGGGGCGATGGCGCGGTGCGGGGGGCGGGCGCGGGGGCGGGCGCGGGCGCGGGCGCGGGGCAGGGGGCGAGCGCGGGGCGCGGGCGCGGGCGCGGGGCAGGGGGCGAGCGCGGGGCGCGGGCGGGCGCGGGGCGGGGGGCCGGCACCGGGCGGGGCGGGGCCGGGCATGGGGCCTGCTCGTCCATCACCCGCGCCACCGCGCGCTCCGGCACGGCGGCATCCGAACCGCCCAAGATCACCAGGAGTGGTGCGAGGAGGTCATCCGTGACCGCCCTGCACCACTCGTGACGATCATGCCGGCGCCGAACCCCCCGGCGGCCGCCCCAACCCGCTGATCAAGGGCGGATGGTCGTCAGTGGATCACCAGCCGCGACCATCTGCCCTTGATCACCGGCTGAGGGCGGCGGGGGGCGGCGGGGGGCGGCGGGGCGGAGTGGGGGGCGCGGCGGGGACGGGGGGCGGAGCGGGGGCGGGGGGCGGAGTGGGGGGCGCGGCGGGGCGGGGGGCGGGGGGCGGGCGGAGAGCGGGCGGGGTGGGGCTGCTAGCCCTCGATCAACCGCACCACCGCACGCTCCAGCACCGCCCGCCCGGCGTCGTCGGAGGGGGCGGGGGCGCCCGCACGGCGCAGCGCGGACGCGATCGTCACCCCGTTCTCGAACCGCTCGATCACCCGGGGGTCCACGTAGGACGCCCGGGCGACGGTGGGGGTGTTGCCCAGGTGCTCGGCCACCTCGGTGACCGCGGCCTTGACCAGCCGCTTGCGGGCGCGCTCCGCGGTGGGCGGGCCCTCGGGCGCGGCGGCGGCCAGGGTGGCGGCGGCCAGCACGGTCGCGTTCCAGGTGCGGAGGTCCTTGCAGGTGTAGACGTCGCCGACGAGCTCCTTGACCCCGGCGTTGAGGTCCTCGGCGCGCACGTCGTGCCAGCCGCGCCCGACGCGGTGGGCCAGCAGGTCCTCCCCGCCGCCGCGGCGCCGCAGCAGCCCGCCCACGAAGCGGTGCAGCAGGGGGTCGCGGAGCGCGACCGTCCGCTCGATGCCGCCCTTGGCGAGGTAGCGCACCTCGACCGCGCCGCGCCGCAGGCGGACGTGGTCGCGGCGCAGGGTGGCCAGGCCGAACGTGCCCTCCTCGTCGTCGTCCTCCCCCGGCGCGTACTCCTCGCCGCCCGCGCGGAACACGCCCACGTCCAGCATCCGGACCGCGCCGGCCAGCACGCGGTCGCGGTCGAGCCCGGTGCGGGTCAGCCGTTCGGCGATCTCCTCGCGCACCTTCGGCATCCGCTTGCCCAGCGTCAGGACGCGGTCGTACTTCACCGCGGCCCGGGCCTGGTTCCAGACGTCGTGGTAGCGGTACTGGCGGCGCCCGGCCGCGTCGGTGCCGACGGCCTGGATGTGCCCGGCCGGGTCCGGGCTGATCCACACGTCCTGCCACGCCGGCGGGATCACCAGGCCCTTGACGCGCGCGAGCTGCCCGGGGTCGGTCAGCGCCGCGCCCGAGGCGTCGACGTAGCCGAACCCGCGCCCGCGGCGGCGCCGGGAGAACCCGGGGCCGGAGGGGTCACTGCGTACGAGCCCCGCGGGCATCGCGTCGTCCACGGAGCCCAGATACCCCTTCCGTGCCGGGGCATACGCACGTCCCGGGGCACACGCACTCAGCGGGCCCTCAGCGGGACGGTACCGCCGCGGTCCACGAGCAGCACCCGCCCGCCCAGCCCGTGGGCCCTCATCTGCTCCAGGAAGTCGGAGCGGGGCGAGCGGAAGACCGGGTAGTCGTCGAAGTGGACGGGGACGGTCGTGCCGGGGTCGACGAGCCGCGCGAGGTCGGCGCCCTGCTCGCCGTCCATCGTGACGAGCACGCCGAGCACCCGCGTGCCGCCGAGGTGGGCGACCATCACGTCGATGTCGGGGAACCGCTCGCGCACCGAGCGCAGCCAGGGGCGGCGCAGCGTGTCGCCGGTGACGTAGACGCGCAGGACCCGCCGCCCGCCGCGCTCGAGGTCGACGACGCTGCCCATCACCGGGGGCAGGGCGCGGTGCACCAGCGCGGGCCCGTGCTGCCCGGGCACCGCGGTGACCCGCAGTGTCTCCCCGTCGCGGTGGATCTCCCGGCTCTCCCACGTCCGCAGCCCGGTGGCCGCCCCGAAGCCCCAGCGGCGCAGGCGCCGGGCGGCGTGCGGGGTGGTGACGACGGGCAGGTCGCGGGCGAGGCGGTCACGGGCGATGCGGTCGAAGTGGTCGCCGTGCAGGTGCGAGAGCAGCACGCCGTCGAGCAGCGGCAGGTCCTCGGGGCCCAGCGCGGGCTCGGTGCGACGGCGCGAGGTCAGGCCGTAGCCCAGGTGCACCCGCTGTCCGCGGTGCAGGAAGTTCGGGTCGGTCAGCAGCGTGAACCCGCCCAGGCGCAGCAGCGTCGTGGCGGTCCCGCCGAAGGTCAGCGAGCCGGGGGGCCCGTCCGGTCCGGTCATCGGGGGCGGGTGCCCGGCGCGGAGGCGACGAAACCGCCCCGCCGGATGCGGCGCATGGACCGGCGGTGATCGGGAAACCGCCGCCATGGTCTCCCGCACCCAGGACGACGCGCCGCTGCGCCGCGCCCTCGACGGCCGCCTGCTGACGCTGTTCGTCGTCGGCGACGTCCTCGGCGCCGGCATCTACACCCTCGTCGGCGAGGCCGCGGGCCGCGCGGGCGGTGCGCTGTGGCTCGCGCTGGCCGTCGCGCTCGGGCTGGCGCTGCTCACCGCCGCGTCCTACGCCGAACTCGTCACGCGCTTCCCCCGGGCGGGCGGGGCCGCGGTGTTCGCGCGCCGGGCCTTCCGCAGCGAGGCCGTCGCCTTCCTCGTCGGGTTCTGCGGGATCGCGGCGGGCGTCACCAGCGTCGGGGCGCTGGCGGTCGCGTTCGGCGGGGAGTACCTCGCCGCGCTGGTCGCGCTGCCGCCCGTGCCGGTCGCCGTCGGGTTCCTCGTCGTGCTCGCCCTGCTCAACGCCCGCGGCATCACCGAGTCGATGCGCGCCAACATCGTGATGACGCTGCTAGAGTCGGCGGGGCTGGTGCTGATCGTCGTGCTCGGGGCCGTGCTCGTGGGCCGCGGCCAGGCCGACCCGGCGCAGCTGTCGGTGGTGCCGGGCGAGGGCGCGGGCGGGGTGGCCGCGGCCGTCGTCGCCGCCGCGGCGCTGACGTTCTACTCGTTCGTCGGGTTCGAGACCTCCGCGAACATGGTCGAGGAGACCGTCGACCCCCGCCGCACCTTCCCGCGCGCGCTGTTCGGCGGGCTGCTGCTGGCCGGGGCGCTGTACGTGCTGGTCGGGCTGACCGTCACGCTCACCGTCCCGCTCGACCGGCTCGCCGGCTCGACCGGGCCGCTGCTGGAGGTCGTCCGGATCGCCGACGTCGGCATCCCGCTCTGGCTGTTCTCCGTGGTCGCGCTCGTCGCGGTGACCAACACCGCCCTGCTCACCGGCATCTTCACCAGCCGCCTCGCCTACGGCATGGCCGAGGACGGGCTGCTGCCCCCGGTGCTGGCCCGCGTGCTGCCCGGGCGCCGCACGCCGTGGGTCGCGATCGTCGCGACGACCGCACTGGCGCTGGCCCTCGCTCTCACCGGCGACCTCGCCGAGCTCGCCGACACCGTCGTCCTGCTCCTGCTGGTGAGCTTCCTCAGCACCAACGTGGCCGTGGTCGTGCTGCGCCGCCGCGACGACGGCGAGCCCGACCACTTCCGCGTGCCGCTCGTGGTCCCGGTCCTCGGCGCCCTGTCGTGCGTGGCGCTGATGGCCCAGCAGTCCGGCGCGGTCTGGCTCCGCGCCGCCCTGCTGCTCGGGCTCGGCGTCCTGCTGTACGGGGCCGAGCGGCTGCGGCGGCGGACGGCGGAGCGGACGGCGGCCCGGTAGCGGGCCGCCGGTCAGCCCCGCGTGGCGGGCACCGGCACCAGCGCCCGCACCTGCTCGGCCACCACGACGTCCTCGCGCGCGGTGACCACCACCGTCCGGGCCGGTGCACCGGGAGCGCTGACGTCGGCGTCGCCGCCGGCGGCCTCGTTGGCCGCCGGGTCCAGCGCGAGGCCGAGGAACCCGAGCCCGTCGACGACCCGGGCGCGCAGGGCGGGCTGGTGCTCCCCCACCCCGCCGCTGAACGCCAGCACGTCGATCCCGCCCAGCGCCGCGGTCATGGCCGCGACCAGCGCGCGGGCGCGGTGGGCCCACACGTCGAGCGCGATCAGGGCGTCGTCGTCGCCGGTGGCGGCCATGCCGACGACGTCGCGCACGTCGGCGCTGCCGGCCAGCGCGAGGAGGCCGCTCTCGCGGTCCAGCGCCGGGCCGACCTCGTCGGCCGGGACGCCGCGGCGCACCAGGTACGGGGGCACCGACGGGTCGAGGTCGCCGCAGCGGGTGCCCATCACCAGTCCCGCCGTCGGGGTGAGGCCCATCGTCGTGTCGACCGAGCGGCCGCGGTCGACCGCGCACAGCGACGCGCCCGACCCCAGGTGCGCGGTGACGGTCCGCAGCTCCCCCACCGGGCGCCCGACGATCTCCGCGGCCCGGCGCGCCGACCACTCGTGGGCGAGGCCGTGGAAGCCGTAGCGGCGGACCCCCAGGCCGTGGCGCCAGCGGTCGGGCACGGCGTAGGTGTACGCGGCGGCGGGCAGCGACCGGTGGAACGCGGTGTCGAAGCACGCCACCTGCGCGACGCCGGGCAGCGCGGCGCGGGTGCGGCGCAGGGCGTCGACGGCCGGGGCCTGGTGCAGCGGCGCGAGGTCGGCGAGCGCCGCGATCGCGTCGACCACGGCGTCGTCGACGAAGGCGGGCCCGGTGAAGCGGGTGCCGCCGTGCACGATGCGGTGCCCGACGGCGTCGACTCCCCCCTCCGCGGCGCGGCGCTCGACGGCGTCCCCGGCGTCGGCGGGATCGACCGACTCGCTCCACACGGCCCGGTCGCCGTCGAGCAGCGACAGCTTCACCGACGACGACCCGGCGTTGACCACCAGCACCCGCGTCACGGGCGGGGGCCGCTCGGGTCCGGCCACACCCAGTCGCGCACGTCCGGCGCGTCCTCGCCGTGCAGGCGGGTGTGGCGGCGGCAGCGCAGCCGCTCGTCGAGCATGAACTGGCGCAGCGCGGCGTGCCGGACGGCGAGCCCGGGCACGCGGTCGATGACGTCGACGACGAGGTGGAAGCGGTCGAGGTCGTTGAGCATCACCATGTCGAAGGGCGTGGTCGTGGTGCCCTCCTCCTTGTAGCCGCGCACGTGGATGTTGCGGTGGTTGGTGCGCCGGTAGGTCAGGCGGTGGATCAGCCACGGGTAGCCGTGGTAGGCGAACACGACGGGCTTGTCGGTGGTGAACAGGCCGTCGAACTCGCGGTCGGACAGCCCGTGCGGGTGCTCGCGCTCGTCCTGCAGACGCATGAGGTCGACGACGTTGACCAGCCGCACCCTCAGCTCGGGCAGGTGCTCGCGCAGCAGCGAGACCGCCGCGACGGCCTCCAGCGTCGGCACGTCGCCCGCGCAGCCCAGCACGACGTCGGGCTCCTGCCCGTCGTCGTTCGACGCCCACGGCCAGATCCCGATGCCCCGGGTGCAGTGGGCGACCGCCTCGTCCATCGTCAGCCACTGCGGGCCGGGGTTCTTCCCCGCGACCACCACGTTCACGTAGTTCCGGGTCCGCAGGCAGTGGTCGTAGGTCGAGAGCAGGGTGTTGGCGTCCGGCGGCAGGTACACACGGACGATCTCGGGCTTCTTGTTGAGCACGTGGTCGACGAAGCCGGGGTCCTGGTGGGAGAACCCGTTGTGGTCCTGGCGCCAGACGTGGCTGGTGAGCAGGTAGTTCAGCGACGCGATGGGCCGGCGCCACGGGATGTGGCGGCACGCGGCGAGCCACTTGGCGTGCTGGTTGAACATCGAGTCGACGATGTGGATGAACGCCTCGTAGCAGTTGAACAGCCCGTGGCGGCCGGTGAGCAGGTAGCCCTCCAGCCAGCCCTGGCACAGCTGCTCGTTGAGGACCTCGAGCACCCGGCCGGCGCGCGCGGTGTGCTCGTCGCCGTCGCGGATCTCGCCGGTGAACTGCCGGTCGGTGGCGTCGAAGACGTCCTGGAGGCGGTTGGAGGCGGTCTCGTCCGGGCCCATGATCCGGAAGTCGTGCGGGTTGCGGCGCACGACCTCGGCGAGCCAGCGCCCGAGCACCGCGGTGGCGCCGACCGGGCCGGAGCCGGGCTCGGGGACGTCGACGCCGAACGCGGTGAAGTCGGGCAGGCGCAGGTCGCGCAGCAGCTCGCCGCCGTTGGCGTGCGGGGTCGCGCTCATCCGCTTCGTGCCGCGGGGCGCGAACGCGGCGATCTCCGGGCGCAGCGCGCCGTCCTCGTCGAACAGCTCCTCGGGCCGGTAGGAGCGCATCCACTCCTCCAGCTGGGCGCGGTGCCCGTCGTTCGTGCGGGTCTCGGCCAGCGGCACCTGGTGGGCCCGGAAGCTGCCCTCGACCTGCTTCCCGTCGACCTCCTTCGGCCCGGTCCAGCCCTTCGGCGTCCGCAGCACCAGCACCGGCCACGCCGGCCGCTCGACCTCCTCGCCCGCCTCGAGCTGCTCGGCCGCCCGCGCCCGCAGCCGGACGATCTCGCCCGTGATCTCGTCCATCACGCCGGCCATCCGCGCGTGGACCGCGGCGGTGTCCTCGCCGTCGAACCCGCCCTCCAGCACGTACGGGCGGTGGCCGTGGCCGCGGAGCTGGTCGAGCAGCTCGGACTCCGGGATCCGCGCGGCCACCGTCGAGTTTGCGATCTTGTACCCGTTGAGGTGCAGGATCGGCAGCACGGTGCCGTCGTGGACGGGGTGCACGAACTTGTTGGCCTGCCAGCTCCCCGCGAGCGCGCCGGTCTCGAACTCGCCGTCGCCGATGACGCACGCGACGAGCAGGTCGGGGTTGTCGAACGCGGCCCCGTAGGCGTGCGCCAGCGCGTAGCCCAGCTCGCCGCCCTCGTGGATCGACCCCGGCGTCTCGGGCGCCGCGTGCGACGGGATGCCGCCGGGGAAGGAGAACTGCCCGAACAGCGCCTTCATCCCCTCCGCGTCGCGCGGGACGTGGGAGTAGCGCTCGGAGTAGGTCCCCTCCAGCCACGCCGTGGCGACGACGGCCGGGCCGCCGTGGCCGGGACCGGTCACGAACAGCGCGTCGCCCTTCCCGCCGTTCCAGCCGTCGCGGCCGATGACGCGGTTGAGGTGGGCCCACAGGAACGTCAGGCCGGGGGTGGTGCCCCAGTGCCCCAGCAGCCGCGGCTTGACGTGCTCGGGGGCGAGCGGTTCGCGCAGCAGCGGGTTGTCCATCAGGTAGATCTGCCCGACGGAGAGGTAGTTGGCGGCCCGCCACCAGGCGTCGAGCGTCCGGAGGTCGGTGGTGCGGGCGGGAGTCGTCGCGGGGGCGGCCATGGGACGTGGCTACCCGCGCACCGCGCCCTCACCCCTGTGCGCACCCCGCTCGCCACCCGTCCGCCCCGGTTGCAGCAAGGCCACCTTCACGCAAGGAACCGTCCACAAGGTGGCCTTGCTGCAATACGGGGGACGGCGGCATGGACGCCCCCACCCCCGGGTACGCGGGCGGCCATGACGACCACCCCCGTCCGGCCGGAACCGGTGATCACCCCGGCCCGCACGGCGCGCGGCTCGCGGATCGCCCACCTGCTGCGCACCACCGATCCCAAGGACATCGGGGTGCTCTACCTGGTCACCGCGTTCACGTTCTTCCTCGTCGGCGGCGCGATGGCGCTGCTGATGCGCGGGGAGCTGGCCGTGCCGGGGCAGCAGTTCCTCTCCGGCGAGCAGTACAACCAGCTCGTCACGATGCACGGCACCGTGATGCTGCTGCTCTACGCGACGCCGATCCTGTTCGGGTTCGCCAACTACGTCCTGCCGCTGCAGATCGGCGCGCCGGACGTCGCCTTCCCGCGGCTCAACGCCTTCTCCTACTGGCTGTTCCTGTTCGGGTCGCTGATCGTGCTGTCGGGGTTCCTCACCCCGGGCGGCGCCGCCGACTTCGGCTGGTACGCCTACGCCCCGCTCTCCGGGCCGACCTACTCCCCCGGCCCCGGGGCGACGCTGTGGTTCTCCGGGCTGATCGTGTCCGGGCTCGGCACCATCCTGGGCGCGGTCAACATGGTGACGACGGTGATCTGCCTGCGGGCGCCCGGCATGACGATGTTCCGGATGCCGATCTTCTGCTGGAACATCCTGGTCACCTCGATCCTGGTCCTGGTGGCGTTCCCGATCCTCACCGCCGCCCTGTTCGGCCAGCTCGCCGACCACCACCTCGGCAGCCACGTGTTCGACCCCGAGCACGGCGGCGCGGTGCTGTGGCAGCACATGTTCTGGTTCTTCGGCCACCCCGAGGTCTACATCGTGGCGCTGCCGTTCTTCGGGATCATCACCGAGATCATCCCGGTGTTCAGCCGGAAGCCGTTGTTCGGCTACAAGACGATGGTGTTCGCGACGATCGCGATCACCGTCCTGTCGGTGGCGGTCTGGGCGCACCACATGTTCGCCACCGGCGCGGTGCTGCTCGCGTTCTTCTCGTTCACGACGTTCCTCATCGCGATCCCGACCGGCATCAAGTTCGTCAACTGGATCGGCACGATGTGGAAGGGGAAGATCACCTTCGAGTCGCCGATGCTGTTCGCCGTCGGGTTCCTGGTGACGTTCCTGTTCGGCGGGCTCACCGGCGTCCTGCTGGGCTCGCCGCCCCTGGACTTCCACCTCAACGACACCTACTTCGTCGTCGGCCACTTCCACTACGTGCTGTTCGGCACGATCGTGTTCTCCGTCTTCGCCGGGATCTACTTCTGGTTCCCGAAGATGACGGGCCGGTTCATGGACGAGCGGCTGGGCCGCGTGCACTTCTGGACGATGTTCATCGGTTTCCACATGACGTTCCTGGTGCACCACTGGCTGGGCCCGCAGGGCATGCCGCGCCGCTACGTCGACTACCAGCCGCAGGACGACTTCACGGTGCTGAACACCATCTCCTCGGTCGGTGCGTTCCTGCTCGGGATCTCGACGCTGCCGTTCCTGTGGAACGTCGCCCGCAGCTACCGCCACGGCCGCCGCACCACCGCCGACGACCCCTGGGGCTTCGGCAACTCCCTGGAGTGGGCGACGTCCAGCCCGCCCCCGCGGCACAACTTCCACGAGCTCCCGCGCATCCGCTCCGAGCGCCCCGCCTTCGAGCTGCACTACCCGCACCTGGTCGAGCGCTACCGCCGCGAGGCCCACGTCAGCCGAGCGACGCCGGCCGAGCGCGCGGCGCAGGGCGTGGGCCGCGAGCAGCAGCCCGACGACGACCCCACATCGCGCTGACCTGTCCGACCACCGAGAGACGACCCGAGAGGAACGCCGTGTCCGAGCGCACCGACCTGCCCCTGCCCGACTACGACCACCTGACCACCGGTGACCTCGCCGGCCGCGTGCGCACGCTGCCCGCCGGCCCGCTGCGCGAGCTGATCGCGCACGAGGAGGCGCACGGGAACCGCCTGCCGGTGCTGGAGGTGCTGCGCACCCGCCTGGCCGACGTCGAGGACGGCGCCCCGCTCTCGGGCGGCGACCCCGCGGCGGCCCGCCCGGAGCAGGCCCCCGCACCCGACGGCGGCTCCGACGTGAGCGAGGCGGGGGCCCAGGTGAACAACCAGCCGCTGCGCCACGGAGTCGCCGGTCAGACCCCGAACCGCGACATCCGCGGCCGCTGAGGCCGTCCGGCGCAGCGGGAGCAGGACCAGCAGCAGGAGTTTGATCTGCCGACCACGGGGCATCTGAAGGTCATGATGCTGAATCGGGCCCCCGGCGTGTACCGGGCCCAGAGCGACACCGAGGTCCTCATCGACGTGATGCAGCGCGGCGGCTACGCCGACGGCCGCCACGTGCTCGACGTCGGCACCGGCTCCGGTGCCATCGCCCTCGCGGCCGCCCGGGCCGGTGCCGCGTCGGTGACCGCGGTGGACCTGTCCGCCCGCTCCGTCGCCGCCGCACGACTCAACGCCCGCCTGGCCGGGCTCGACATCGACGTCCGCCGCGGCGACCTGTTCGCGCCCCTGACCGGGCGGCGGTTCGACCTCGTCGTCAGCAACCCGCCCTACGTCCCGGCGGTCACCGACCGCCTGCCGCGCCACAGTCGGGCCCGCTGCTGGGACGCCGGCGTCGACGGCCGGACGCTGATCGACCGGATCTGCGCGGGCGCGGGCGACGTCCTCACCCCCGACGGGCAGATCCTGCTCGTGCACTCCGCGCTGTGCGGCACGCAGGCCACCGTCGACGCGCTCGGCGACGCGGGCTTCGTGCCGTCGGTCCTCGCGCGCGTCACCATCCCGTTCGGCCCGGTGATGCGGGGCCGCGCCGCGATGCTGGAGGAGCGGGGCCTGATCGCCGAGGGCGAGCGGTTCGAGGAGCTCGTCGTCGTCAGCGGGATGCGCTGAGGTCCCTGCGGGACCGACCGGGGTGCGCGGGCGGACCACCGTGCCCGTACGGTCGACCCGTGCGAGGACGGCGGCGGTGACCCGACCCCCCGAACCCACCGCGGCACGCGCGCCGGACCCGTCCGGGGCGGCCGCGTTCGAGGACCTGCCCACCCCGGTCTGGGAGACCACGGGTCCCGACCACCGGGTCGGCACGGCCAACCGCGCCGCCCGGGAGCTCGTGGGCGGACCCTCCCCCCTGGGGCGGCCGCTGCACCGCGCGCTTCCCGGCCTCGACGCCGACGCCCTCGCGCGGGTGGCGGCGGTGCGCGCGGGCGGGGCGCCCGAGCGCGTGGTCTGGGTGATCGACCTCGACGGGCGGCGGGCGGTGCTCGAGGCCGACCTCGTCCCGGTCGCCCGACCGGGCCCCGACGGCGCGGGCGTGCTGGTCCAGGCCCGGGAGGTCGACGGCCCGGGCTCCGACCGCGCCGCCACGCGCACCGCGCAGCAGGCGCTGCTGCCCGGGACGCTGCCCGTGCTGCCCGGGTTCGAGCTGGCCGGCCGCTACGTCCCCGGCGCCGTGGCGACGGGTGGCGACTGGTTCGACGTGGTCGTGACCGACGACGGCGCCGTCGTGCTGCAGACCGGCGACGTCGTGGGCGACGGGCCGGCCGCCGCGGCCGCGATGGCCTCGCTGCGCGCGGTCCTGCGCACCGCGCTCGCCGAGGGCACCGGGCTCGCCGACGCGCTGGCCCTGCTCGACCGCGCCGCCGGCCGGGACGCCGACGGCCGCGGTGCCGCCGTGTGCGTCGTCGTGCTCGACCCGACCACCGGCGCGTTCGCCCACGCCCGCTGCGGCCACCCGGCCCCCGCGGTGCGGGGCGTCGACGGCGCCCTGCGCCTGCTCGACGCCGGGGGCGCCCCGCCGCTGGGCCTCGACGCCGCCCCGCCCGTCGTCGACCACGACCGGCTGGAGCCCGGGGAGACGCTGCTGCTGCACACCCGCGGCCTCCTCGCCCGGACGGGCGCGCTGCCCGCCGCCCTGCCCGTGCCCGCCCCCGGCGCGCACGGTCCCCGGGCCGCGGGTCCCGCCGACGCCGTCTCCGACGCGCTGCTGGGCGCGCTGCTGCCCCGCCCGCTCGACGGCGACGTAGCCCTGCTCGCCGCCCACCGCCGCGACGAGCCCGTCCGCGAGCTCCTGCTGGCGATGCCCGCCGACGTGGGGCGCCTCGGCGACCTGCGCGAACGGCTCACCGCGTGGCTCGACGCCCTGGACGTCGCCGTCGAGACGCTCACCGCCCTCCCGCTGGTCGTCACCGAGCTGGCCAGCAACGCCGTGGAGCACGCCTACGCCGATGTCGACGCGCCCGGGGAGGTCCGGGTGAGCGTCGTGCTCGAGCGCACCGGCGACGTCCGCGTCGTGGTGGAGGACGACGGGCGGTGGCGCCCGGACCCCGGACCCGGACCGGACCGGCACGCGGGCGGGCTGGGCCTGGTCGTCGTGCACGAGCTCGCCCGCACCGTCGACATCGACACCGGGTCCTCGGGCACCCGGGTCACCGCCGTCTGCGCCGCCCGCCGCCCCGCGGTCGTCAGCCGCGGCGCCGTACCGGCCCTGCGGATCGTCGGTGACCCGCTCACCCTGCACGACCGCCCCGGCACGCCGCCGGCCGTGGTCGTGGCCGGCCCGGTCGACACCGCGACCGTCGCGCAGCTGCGCGCGGCCGTGCTGCGGGTGTCGGCGGGGGGCACGCGCCCGGTGGTCGTGGACCTCACCGCCGCCACCGTCCTGTCCAGCGCCGGGGTGCGCCTGCTGCACGAGACCACCGGGTTCCCGGTGCCGCCGCAGGTCGTGGCGCCGGGCGGTACGCCCTCCGGGGAGGTCCTGCGCATGACCGGGTTCACCCGTCGGCCCGACACGGGGGGCCGATCCGGTGCCCGCACTTGACCCGCCCGCCCGCGGGCGTACGGTGGTCCCGGTCCGCACCGTCGGCTCCGAAGGGGATGCGGAGCGCTTGGACCCCTCCATTGTCCCACTGCACACCGTCCGCGTCGGCGACCCGGACGCCGACGACGTGGTCGTGTGCGAGGTCCGCGGCGAGATCGACGTGAGCAACGTCGGCGAACTGCACGCGGGACTCGCCGAGGCCTTCGCGCGCGGCCGGGCCGTGGTCGTCGACCTGAGCCGCGTGCACTTCTTCGCCTCCGCGGGTATCCGCGCCCTGTTCGACGCGTGCGCCGACCACTCGCCCGACCGCCCGATGGCCGTCGTGACCGGCCCGGGCGTGCGCACCATCCTGCGGATCTGCGGGCTGGCCTCGGTCGCGCCGTGCCTGTCCGACCGCGAGGCGGCCGCCCGGGCGTGCGGCGACGCGCTGTCCGGCCGGCGCAGCTGAGTCCGTACGTCCGCATCGCGGGATGCTCCCGTTCGGGGGCGCCGCTCCGTACGCGCGGTGCTACTGTCGGATCTTCCGCCGCTCCCCCTGACCCCGCGGGCGGCTCCAGCAGCACGTCCGTGGGGGTCTCGTGGCGCAGGGGTTGCAGACGATCGCGCAGGTGGACGGGGACGTCGGCAGGATCGAGCTGACGGGCGACCTCGACATCGCGACCGCCACCGAGCTGCGGTCCGCGCTGGCCGAGCTCGCCGGCGTCCCGATCACCGTCGTCGACCTCGAAGGCATCCTGTTCTGCGGCGCCCGCGGCATGCACGTGCTCGTCGAGGCCGCCGCCCACACCGCGACGCGCGGCGGCCGGTTCGTGCTGGTGCACTGCCCGCCGGCGGTCAGCACGCTCGTCCGGCTCCTGCACGTGCCCTGGCAGCCCTGGCCCGCCCCGGGCGACGTTCCCGGCAAGGACGACGACCCGGGCGTGGAGATCCTGCCCACCCGCACGATCGGCGTCCGCACGTCGACCCTAGGGTGAGGACCCCGCATCCGGCTCCCGGGAGGCTCCCCGTGGCGATCGACCCGGCCGCTCTGGCCGCGACCATCGCGCGCCTGGAACGGGTCACCCCCGCCGGGGGCGACGGCTCCCCCATCGGCGTGCCGGACCCCGCCCGGTTCGTCGACACCGTCGTGGCGTCGGCCGACGCGCTGTTCGCGCTGTCGGGCGTCGGGCTGATGTTCCTCGACGAGGACGACGCCCTGCGCTACGTCGCGGCCTCCGACGACGCCATCCGCGCCCTGGAGAGCGCGCAGGAGCAGCTCGGCGAGGGGCCGTGCCTGGACAGCCTGGTGCTGCGCGAGGTCGTCCACACCCGCGACCTGACGACCGACGAGCGCTACCGCTCGGTCGGCGCGATCGTCGGCCCGCTGGGCGTGCGGGCCGTGCTGGGCGTGCCGGTGGAGGTCGCCGGCATCGCGGTCGGCACGCTCAACGTCTACCAGGACCGCCCCCACGACTGGCCCGACGACGAGATCTACGCGCTGCGCGCGTTCGCCCGGGTGCTGGGCAGCGCGTTCGGTGCGCTCGTGTGGGCCCGCCGCAGCGACGCCCTGACCCGCCAGCTCCAGCACGCACTGGACAAGCGGGTCGTCGTGGAGCGGGCCATCGGCTTCCTCATGGCGCAGCGCGACATCGACGCGGTCGGCGCCTTCGACGTCCTGCGCCGGGCCGCCCGCAGCAGCCGCCGCACCGTCGGGGAGATCGCGGCTGGGGTCCTCGGCGGGGAGCAGCCCGAGGTCGACGCGCCCTCCCGCACGCGCGGGGCGATGGTGCGGGAGGTCGCCGACCGTCAGGCCGGCGGGTAGGGGCGCTCGCGCAGCACCGACGCCAGGTGCGCGGCGTTGGCCGCCAGCGTCGCCGTCGTCGACGCGACGGCCTCCGGGGTCTCCTCGAGGTCCTTGTAGTCGACGCCCTGCATGGCCTCGCCGTTCCAGTAGACGGCACCGTTGGCCGGTACGGAGAAGCCGATGTCGTTCAGGCCCTGGAACAGGTCGGCCGTGATCTTGTGCGCGCCGTCCTCGTTCCCCACGACGACCGCGACGGCGACCTTGCCGAACGTTGCCAGGCGGCCCTCGTCATCGGTGTTCGACAGCTCGGCGTCGAGGCGCTCCAGCGCGCGGTTGGCCACCGAGCTCATCGAGCCGACCCACGTCGGGGTGGCCACGACCAGGATGTCGGCGGCCAGGATCCGCTCGCGGACCTGCGGCCACTCGTCGCCGTCACCCATGTCGGCGAGCACGCCCGGCTTCACGTCCCGGTCCACGAGCCGGATCGTCCCGCCGGTGACGCCGTGCTTCCCCAGTGCGTCGAGCACCTGACCCGCGAGCAGGTCGGTGCTCGACTCCTCCGGGGAGGGCTTGAGCGTGCAGTTGAGGACGAGCGCGGTCAGGGAGGCTGGTGCGGTCATGATCGTGGCGTACCCGTCCGGGCCGGGGGCAACCACCGCGCCGAGCGGCGCTCGAGGGCGGTCAGCACCTGCAGGACGGTCGTGGCGGCCACGGGGCGCCAGGTCCCGGGAGCCGTCGCGGTGGCCAGGACGGCGGCGGCGACCGCGGGCGGGGCGAGCACCGCGACCGGGTCGCGGCGCCGGGCGCGCAGCCGCGCCAGCGCCGCAGGCGTGCCGCTGGCCAGGTTGACGGCCACGGCGAGCGCGTCGGGGGCGCCGGGGCTGCCGCGCCCCAGCGCCCGCGCGAGCGCCAGCGCCGACCAGGCCGCGAGGCTGGCGTCGTGGACGCGGTCGAGGGCACCGGTCACGGCGTCAGCCCGCCGATCCGGGGCCGCCCAGTGCGGGGCTGGCGCCGACCGCGCCCTCGGCGAGGCCGTCGAGCAGCTCGCGGGCGCCCTCGGCCGAGGAGCGCGACGGCGTCCAGTCCAGGTCGGTGCGGGCGCGCGTGGTGTCCATGACCGGCGTGTTGATGGCGACGTCGAACCAGCCCGGCGAGACGGGCACCGCCCGCGCCGCGTACAGCCCTGAGACGACCGTGCGCACCGCGCTCTGCGGCACCGGCACGGGCCGCGCGCCCAGCACCCCGGCGAGCGCCTCGGCCTCCAGTGCGTCGGCCGCGAGGTTGTAGACCCCCGACGCGCGCCGCTGCAGGATCCGCACGACGGCGTCGCCCACGTCGTCGGCGTGCACGAACTGCAGGGCCAGCCCCGGGGGCACGGGCACCACCGGCAGGCGCCGGTCGCGCAGCAGCCCGAGCACCGGGCGCGTCACCAGCGGCCCGAGGAACAGCGAGCGGACCTCGGTGGCGGCGTCGCGCTGCACCACCAGCGTCGGGCGGATCCGGGCGACCGCGACGCCGGGGTTCTCCCGCTCGTACTGGTCGATCAGCCGCTCCACCTCCACCTTGTGGCGGCTGTAGGCGGAGGTGCGCTGTCCGGAGTCGGGCCAGTGCTCGTCGACGGGCCCGGTCGCGCCCGGGGGCGTAGACCCCGAGCGAGGACGCGTGGACGATCCGGTCGACGCCCGCGGCCGTGGCGGCGCGCAGTACCGCCCGCGTCCCCCCGACGTTGGTGCGGCGCAGCTCCCGCTCGGCGCGCACCGGCTGGATCGCCCAGGCGAGGTGGACCACGGCGCCGGCGCCCCGCACCGCGGGTTCCAGGGCCTCGGCGGCGTCCGGGCCGCCGAGGTCGACGACGTGCCACTCCACCCGGTCGTAGGGCGGGACGAGCCGGGGCGGGCGCCGGCACACCCCCACGACCTGGGCGTCGGGCAGCTGGTCCGCGAGTGCGCGGAGCACTCCGGTGCCGACGTTGCCCGACGCTCCGGTGACGACGATCCTGCCCGGTGCGGTGGGGGATGCCATGGGGAGCGGCTACCCGTGGTGATCGCGGTCAACCGCCCGTCGGCGCGCCCGTCCTCAGCTCGCCGTGTCCGCGCGGATCCGCGCCACGATCGCCGTCGTCGAGTGGTCGGACAGGTAGCTGAGCACGTGCACCTCGCCGCCGAGGCGCTCCACCACCGGCGTCTCGGGCAGCATCTGCGCGGTGTAGTCGCCGCCCTTGGCGTAGACGTGCGGCCGGACCTGCGCGATGAGGTCGACGGGGGTGTCGGCGTCGAAGGAGGTCACGAGGTCCACGGCGTCGACGGCGCCCACCACCCCCGCGCGGTCGACGAGCGGGTTGACCGGGCGCTCGGGGCCCTTGAGCCGGGCCACGCTCTCGTCGGCGTTGAGCGCGACCACCAGGACGTCGCCGAGCGCGCGGGCCTGGCGCAGGTAGGCGACGTGGCCGCGGTGCAGGACGTCGAAGCAGCCGTTGGTGAACACGATCCGGTGCCCGGCGCGGCGGTGCTCGTCCAGCGCCCGGAGCAGGTCGCGGTGCTCCAGCACCGTGCCCCGGTCCCCCGCGGCCAGGCGCGCGGTGAGCGCGTCGGCCGAGCAGACGACCGTGCCCGGCCGCGCGACGACGACGTCGGCGGCCGACTGCGCGCAGGCCAGCGCGGTGTCGGCGTCGGCACCGGCGCAGCGTGCGGCGGTCCACGCGGCGGTGAACGTGTCGCCCGCGCCGCACGCCATCGACTCCACGGCGGGCCGCTCGGCGGGCCGCCGCCCCGGCCCGCCCGCGACCGGCAGGCGCACCGCGCCGTCGACGTCGAGGGTGAGCAGGACCTCCGTGGCCCCGGTGGCGGCGTGCAGCGCAGCGGCCCGCTCGACGCCCCAGGCGGCCCGGTCCCCGGTAGGGGTGGGCTCGCCGAGCAGCGCGGCGGCCTCCGCGGCGCTCGGCGTCACGGCGTCGGGGGCCAGGCCGGCCCAGCGACCCGGGTCGTGGGCGTCGACGACGAGCAGCGGCAGGCCCGAGCGCAGCCGCTCCAGGCGCCGCCGCGCCCGCGGGCCCGGCGTGCCGAGCCCGTAGTCGGCCACGACGACCGCGTCGACGCCCGCCGCGACGGCCTCGCTCAGCGCGTCGGCCACGGCGAGGTCGGTGGAGCGGCGCGGCGGCCCGTCCGGTCCGGTGTCGTAGCGCGCCACCGGCTGGCCCGCCGCGAGGACGCGGTGCTTGGCGCTGGTGGCCCGCCCGAGCTCAACGACGGAGCGGTCGAGCCCGACGCCGAGGTCGAGCAGCGACGCGCGCAGGGCGCGGCCGTCGGCGTCGTCGCCGAAGACCGCGACGAGCGTGACGTCGGCACCCAGCGCGGCCAGGTTGGCCGCGACGTTCGCGGCACCGCCGGGCGCGGTGCTCGCCGAGTCGGGCTCCACCACCGGCACCGGGGCGTCGCGGCCGATCCGGCGCACCGGACCGGACACCCAACCGTCGAGCAGGGCGTCACCCAGGACGAGCACGCGCGGGGCGCGGTCGCGGACGGTGCCGACGAGGCCCGCCGGGGCGGGCGCGACGACCGGGACGCCGGAGGTCGTGCGGGGGGTGGTCGTGGGGGTCACCGGTCCTCCTCGGAGCGGGTCGGGTCGACGGCTGCCGCGTCAGCCCGCGGGCACCGGCGTGCGGGCCCGCCCGGCCAGGCGCAGGGCGGCGCCGGCGAGCCGGTCGGGCTCGACGTCGAGGCACTGGCGGTCGAACGGGCAGCGCAGCAGCCGGCACGGCGAGCACGGGACGGGTGCCCCGAGCAGGGCCGAGGGCGCGCCGCGGGGGCGCATGTCGCCGGTCCGCTCGGTGCCGGCGTAGGCCACCGCGACCGGCGTCCCCAGTGCCGCGGCGAGGTGCATGCCGCCGGAGTTGTTGGTGATCGCGACCGACGCGCGGGCCAGCACCGCCGCGAAGCCGGGGAGCCCGATCGGCTCCAGCGCCGTGACGTCGGGGTGCGCTGCGGTGTCGACGACGTCGCCGACCAGCGCGGCCTCGCCCGGGGTGCCGGCGACGAGCACGGGCATCCCGGACGCGGCCACGTGCGCGGCGACCCGGCCGAACGCGGCGGCGGGGTAGCGCCGCGACGGCGCCGACGCGCCGGGGGCGAGCACGGCGAACGGGCCGTCGCCGCGGCGGTCGAGCACCTCACCCGCGGTCCGCACGGCGGTCGGGGGCAGGGCCAGTGCGGGGGTCGCGCCCCGCGGCGGGACCCCGACCGCCCCGAGCAGGTGCAGCCCGCGGTCGACCTGGTGGGTGGTGTCGGGCGGCGGGGTCACCCAGTGCGTGGCGACGGCCCCGCCGAACTCCCGCGAGTGCACGACCCGGTGCCGGATCCCGGCCAGCAGGCCCACGTGGGCGGCGGGCCACGGCGACTGGGAGAACGAGGTCAGCACGACCATCGTGTCGTAGGTCCGGGCCCGCAGGCCCTCCACGAGGCGCCGCTCGCGGGCGGCCTCCTCGCGGGCCGCCCCTGGACGGGGCGCGAGCTGCTGCCAGCTCGCCGACACCGTCACGACCTCGTCGACGCCGGGCAGCAGCGGCCCGACCGGCGTCCCGGCCGGGGAGGCGAGCAGGTCGATGACGGCATGCGGGGCGAACGCCCGCAGCGCACGGACCGCCGGACCCGCCATGACGACGTCGCCCGCGTTGTCGGCGCGGACCACCAGCACCCGTCGCACCGCCTCGGGATCGAGCGGGAGCCCGCGGTCGGCGCCGGGGTGGTGGCCCGGGACCTCGGGCGGGCTCAGGGCCACGACGGCTCGGTGGCCGCGCACACCACGAGCTCGCGGACCTCGCAGCCGCGCGGCCGGGTCAGCGCGAACAGCACGGCGTCGGCGACGTTGCGGGGGTCGTTGAGCTTCGCGTCCGGGCCGGGACGGTACTGCTCGGGGCGGCCGTCGAAGAACGCGGTGTCCATGCCGCCGGGGATCAGGGTCGTGAGGCCGACCTCGCCCGCGAGCTCCGTGGCCAGCGCCCGGCTCAGCCCGATGACGCCGAACTTCGACGCGCAGTACGCGCTCGCGTCCGACAACGCCCGCAGCCCCAGCGTGGAGGCGACGGTGACGATGCGTCCGTTGCTCTCCTTCAGCCGGGGCAGCGCGCCGCGGATCACCGCGGCCGTGCCGAGCAGGTTGACGGTGACGACCCGGTCCCAGTCCTCCCCCGGCACCTCCAGGAGCGTGCCGCAGCGGTCGGTGCCCGCGGCGGTGACGACGGCGTCGAGCGAGCCGGCCCGGGCGGCGAGCTCGGCGACGGCCTGCTCGGCGGCGCGGGTGTCGGACAGGTCGACGACGGCGGTGGGCGCGTTGGCCAGCGCCGGGTGGGCGTCGTCGACGTCGAGCCGGGGGTCGACGCGGTCGAGCAGCAGCGGGCGCCCGCCCGCCGCGGCGACCGCCGCGGCGACCGCGCGGCCCAGTCCCGACGCGGCGCCGGTGACCAGGACGGTGCCCGGGCCGTCGCCGCGGGTGTCGGGGGCGGGGGTGGTCCGGGGCTCGGCGTTCAGGGTGTCGGCGGTCATGGGGGTCCTTTTCTGTGGGGAGCGGGTGAGGTGCCGCTCAGCGGGCCACGTCGTCGTCGACGTCGGCGAGGTCGACGGCGGACGGGCGGCGGCGCCCGATCGCGCGCTCGTAGGCGTGGGCGGTGGACTCGGCGACGCGCGGCCAGCCGTAGCAGGACGCGGCGCGGTCGCGACCGGCCACGCCGAAGCCCTCGAGCAGGGCGGGCTGGGCGAGCATCCGGCGCAGCGCGACGGCGAGCCGGTCCGGCCGCTTCGGCGGCACGTGCACACCCGTCACGCCGTCGACGACGGTGTCGGTGAGCCCGCCGACGGCGGCGGCCACCACGGGCCGGCCCGACGCCATCGCCTCCAGCGGCACCATGCCGAACGGCTCGTACCAGGGCACGCACACGACGACGTCGGCCGAGCGCATCAGAGCGGGCACGTCGTCGCGCGCCACGGCCCCGACGAACCGGACGCGGTCGGTCACGCCCGCCTGCTCGGCGACCGCGCGCAACCGCTGGATGTCCGGGTCGTCGTCCAGCTCGCCCGCGGCGGGGCCGCCGGCCACGACGAGCTCGGCGCCGGGCACCCGGCTCAGCGCCCTGACGGCCTCGTCGACGCCCTTGCGCCGCACCAGCCGCCCGATCGAGACCAGCCGCGGCACCGCGGGGTCACGCTCGGCGGCCTGGCCGTCGGGGTGGAACCGCTCGGTGTCGACGCCGCACGGCACGACCGAGATGCGGTCGCGGCGCACGCCCATCCGGACCAGCTCGAACGCCTCGTCGCTGCAGGTGGCGACGACCTGGTCGACCCGGCCCGCGACGGCCTGCTCGGCCGCGATCCGCCCGGCCGGGCTGGTGTCCTCGCGGCCCTGGTGGCGCCGCTTGACCACGCCGAGCGCGTGGAAGGTCTGCACCGCGGGCACGCCCACGCGCCCGGCCGCGGCGACCGTAGCGAGCCCGGACATCCAGAAGTGCCCGTGCACGACGTCGGGCGGGTCCTGGGCCCACGCCCGCTCCAGCACCGCGGCCATCTGCGGCACGTGCGGCACGAGGTGGTCCTTCGGCACGGGCGCGGCGGGGCCGGCGTCCATGTGCCGCACCGTCACGCCGGGCGCGAACGGCACCGAGGCGGGCACGGCGGGGTCGTCGCGCCGGGTCCAGACCACCACCTCGTGCCCCTGGGCGCCCAGGGCGCGGCTCAGCTCGGCGACGTGGACGTTCTGGCCGCCCGAGTCGGGACCACCGGGTCGCGCGAGCGGGCTCGCGTGCTCGGAGACCATGTCGATGCGCATGTGCCTCACGTCCTTCCTCTCGTCGCGGGTCCGCGGGCCCGCGCGTGCTCCCGGTGCCGTTCGACCGTGCGGTCGAGCACCACGTCCCAGTCGGCCAGGAAGCGGTCCAGGCCGTAGCGCTGCAGTGCGTGGGCGCGGGCCGCGGCTCCGCGCCGGCGGGCCAGCTCGGGCTCCGCCACGAGCTCGCGCAGCGCGTCCGCCAGCCGCGCCGGGTCGGTGCCGCAGTACCCGGTGCCGGGTGGGACGGCCTCGACCGCCTCGGTGGTGGCCAGGGCCACCACCGGCATACCCAGGTGCATGGCCTCGACAAGCGCCAGTCCGAGGGACGTCCAGCGGATCGGGTGCAGGTACACCCGTCTGCGAGCCATCTCGTCGTGCATGCGGTCCTGCGGCAGGTCGCCGATGCCCCGGATGGTCGCCGGGCGGCCCAGCGCGTCGCCCAGGCCGTCGGTGCCCATGCCGAACACGTCGAGCGGGGCCGTCTCGGACAGCCCGGGCAGCAGGTCGGTCCCGGTGACGCGCCCGCGCCGCAGCGGTTCGTTGACGACGACGGCGGCCGAGGCGAGCTCGCCGGTGTAGCGGCGGCCCGGGTCGACGACGCCGTGCTCGATCACGGTCGTGCGGGCGTCGCCCGCGTCCCACACCAGGTCGTTGAAGTGGGTGACGTGCACGAGCGGCAGCTCGGGGCGGTCGGCCACCGGGTGCCGCGTCATGACGGCGGGGCCCTTCGGGGTGTTGTGCTCCAGGTACAGGGCGGCGACGTCGCGGCCGGGGGTGCGGCGCAGCCACGCGGCGGCGAGGTCGAGCTCCTCGGGGCGCTGGAGCACGACCAGGTCGACGGGCTCGTCGGCGAGCCGGTCCGGCGACACCTCGACGGCGTCGGCGGGCCACTCCCACGCCGCGGGGCGGCCGCCGCCCCACGGGCCGCGCTCGGGCAGCGTCGGGATCAGGTAGCGGTGGCGGCCCTGCACGAACGACGTCGTCCAGGAGCCGTGCACGTGCCACACGAGGATGTTCACGCGGGGATCCCTCCCTCGTCGGCGGGGACGAAGCGGTGCGGGTCGGGGTGCCGGGTGGTGAGCCGCTCGACGGCCGCGACCACCTCGGCCGGCGTCACACCGGCCAGGCAGGGGTGGCCGGCGACGGGGCAGTCGCGGGCGCGGGAGTCGCGGCAGGCGGCGCGCTGGTCGCCGAGCAGCACGTGCGGCACGCCGTAGGGCCGCCAGCGCACGGCCGGGACGACCGGGGCGAACAGCGACACGACCGGGGTGCCGACGGCGGCGGCGAGGTGCGCGGCGCCGGTGTTGCCGACGACGAGCGCCTCGGCGCCGGCCAGCACGCCGGCGAGCCCGGCGAGGTCGGTGCGGCCGCCGAGGTCGAGGGCGTCGTTACCGGCGACCTGAGCGGTGAGGTCGCGCTCCCCCGGCCCGCCGGTCACGACGACCCGCCACCCCGCGGCGGCGAGGAGGCGGACGGCCTCCGCGTGGTGCCCGGCGGGCCAGCGGCGGGCGCCGACGGCGGCACCGGGGTGCACGACCACGTAGGGCGGGCCCGTCCACCCGGCGGCCAGGCGCAGGACGGCGGGCGGCGAGGTGGTGCGGACGGCGAGGAGCCCGTCGTCGGCGGGGTCGGCGGGGAAGCCGGACGCCGCCGCGATCGCCAGCGCGCGCTCGGGCTCGGGGAGGTCCTCGTCGAGGTCCTCGCCCGGGCGCAGCCGGACGTCGAGCAGGGCGCCCGCGTGGTCGACCGACGCCCCGCCGACGAACGGCACCCCGGCCAGGCGCAGCACCAGCGCGATCGGCAGCGGCGACTGGTGGAACGAGGTCAGGACGACGGCGGCGTCGAAGCGGTGCGCGGCGAGCGTTCCGATCAGCGCGGCCGTGTCGGACGTCGTCACCGGCGGCGGGTCGGCCAGCACCCACGGCGCGGCGAACACCAGCACGTCCCGGACGCCCGGGAGCAGCCGCGCGGCCTCGGCGCCCGCCGGGCCGCAGAGCATCGTGGCGTGCGCGTCCCGGGCGACCGCGCGCACGGCGGGCCCGGCGAGCAGGACGTCACCCGCTCCGTCGAGGCGGACCACCAGGACCCGCCTCACGCGGCGGCCTCGGGGACCTCGCCCAGCAGCGTGCGGACGGCGTCGACGAGGTCGGCGCGCACCAGGCGGGCGGCGCGGACCTCCTCGGGGCGCGTCACGGGCGTCGGCACCAGCACCCCGACGGCGCCGGCCGCCTCCGCGGCGCCCACGTCCGCGCCGATGTCGCCGATCACCGCGACCCGCTCCGGCGCGACGCCGAGGCGGGACGCGGCCGACAGGACCATGCCGGGGGCGGGCTTGCGGCAGGCGCAGCCGTCGTCGGGGCCGTGCGGGCAGACCTCCCACACGTCGAACGGGCCGAGCAGGTCGTCGACCCGGCGGTTCACGGCGTCGGCCTGCGCGGCGGTCAGGATCCCGCGGGCGATACCGGACTGGTTGGTGACGACGCCGACGGGTATCCCCGCGGCACGCAGGAGGGCGACGGCGGGAGCGGCGGAGGGCACGGGGCGGACCCGGGAGGGGTCGCCGTTGTAGGGGACGTCCACGACGAGGGTGCCGTCCCGGTCGAACAGCACGGCGGCCGGGACGGCCGGGCGGTCTGCGCTGATGCTCACCGTGGAGAGGTCACCGGAGCACCCGCACCTAAACACGATCACCGCGACTACTACTCACCGTCACCACTACTACGATGAGTAGCGGTTTCTCGTCCCCTTCGCCGGGTACGGGCCGGGTTCGGGACCGACGAAGGGAGACCGCCGTGCGGATCGGGGCCGCGCCCATGTCGGAGCGCCGCAGCGCGCTGTGCGACGAGGACCTCACCGCGGCCGTCGGGGACCTGTTCGTCCACGACGACCGCCTGCGGGGCATGGAGGTGAAGGGCGAGGCCGACGGCGGCGTCGTCCACCTCACCGGGGACGTCGACGAGGAGGCCGACCTGGCCCGCGCCCGCGAGGTGATCGGCCGGCTGGCCGGGGTGCACGCCGTCTGGGACCGGGTGCGGGTCGGCGGGCGCGAGCCGCTCGTGCTGGACCTCGGCTGCGGCGACCAGCCGCAGTACCCGACGAACCTCGGCGTCGACCTGCGCCGCACCGGCGCGGTGGCCGTGCAGGCCGACCTCTCCCGCGCGCTGCCCTTCCGCGACGGCTGCGCCGACCGCATCTTCGCCGTCCACGTCCTGGAGCACCTGCTCGACTTCCTGGCGCTGGTCGACGAGTGCCACCGCCTGCTGCGCCCCGGCGGCGTCCTGCACGTGCTCACGCCCTGGTGGCGCCACGTCAACTCCGTCGCCGACCCGACGCACGTGCGGATGCTCGACACCCAGACCGTCAAGGGGATCTGCGCGCGGCCCGGGTCGCCGCGGCGCTGGTCGCCGCTGCACGTCGGCAACGACGGCGCCACGGTCTTCGCCGACCTCACCCCCGTCGCGGCCGACCACCAGGTGCCGGCGACGCGGTCGGCGCGGTTCTTCGACTGACGCACCCAGGGTCAGAAGTCGACACGCCGAGTAGCAGTTGGCTGCGGAGCGTTTAGACCGCTCCCCAGCGGCGATCTCACCGATGTGGACACGACCGATCCTCTCGACCTCGCGCCCGAGCCCGCGCCCGACCTCGAGGTGCTCGTGCCGACCTGCGACCGCCCCGTCGAGCTGGCCACGACCCTCGCCGGGCTCGCCGGCCAGGACCACCCGTTCGACGTCCTGGTGAGCGACCAGTCCTCGGGCACCCCGTCCTTCGAGACCCCGCCGGCACGGGCGATGCTGCGCGCGCTGCGCCGCCAGGGCCGCCGGGTCCGCACGCGGCGCCACCTGCCGCGCCGCGGGCTCGCCGAGCACCGCGCGTCGCTGCTGGCGGCGTCGTCGGCGCGGTACGCGCTGTTCGTCGACGACGACGTGTGGCTGGAGCCCGGCACCGTCGCTCGCCTGCGCGAGGCCATCGGCGAGCTGCGCTGCGGGCTCGTCGGCGCCGCCGTGCAGGGGCTCTCGCACCTGCACGACCACCGCCCCCACGAGCTGGCCCCGTTCGAGCGGTGGGACGGGCGGCCCGAGCCGGAGCGGATCAGCCCCGACCGCCCGGAGTGGCGGCGCTGGACCCTGCACAACGCGGCCAACCCCACCCACCTCGCCGACCTGCACGTCGGCCCCGGGGAGCGGTGGGTCGCCTACAAGATCGCCTGGGTGGGCGGGTGCGTGCTCTACGACCGCAGCGCGCTCGACGCCGTCGGCGGCTTCGGCTTCTGGACCGAGCTGCCCCCGGTGCACTGCGGCGAGGACGTCCTGGCGCAGCTGCGGGTGATCGCCGGGTTCGGCGGCGCCGGGATCCTGCCCTCGGGCGCGGTGCACCTGGAGTCGCCGACGACCGTGCCGGACCGGCGCGTCGAGGCGCGGGAGGTGGTGCGCTCGTGACCGGCGTCGTCGTGGTCGGGGACCTGCTGCTCGACGAGGACGTCGACGGCCGGGCCGAGCGGCTGTGCCCGGACGCACCCGCCCCGGTCCTGGACGTCGACGCCGAGCGCGACCGCCCCGGCGGCGCCGGGCTGGCCGCGGTGCTGCTGGCGGCGTCGGTGCCCGTGCGGCTGGTCGCGGCGCTCGACGAGGACGACGCCGCCCGCCGGCTGCGCGGGCTGCTGGCCGGGTGCGTCGAGCTCGTCGCCGGGCCCGGGACCGGGGGCACCGCGGTGAAGACGCGGCTGCGCGCCGACGGCCGGGTCCTGCTGCGCGCCGACCGCGGCGCGGGGCGCGCGGCGTCGGGGTTCGGGCGGGCGCTCGGCCCGGCCCTGGGCGGGGCGCTGCGGCACTCCCCGGGCGGCGGCGCGGTGCTCGTGTCCGACTACGGGCGCGGGGTCGCGGCCGACGCGCGCGTGCGGGCCGCCCTGCGCTCCACGCGGCGACCGGTCGTCTGGGACCCGCACCCGCGCGGCGGCGACCCGGTGCCCGGCACGTCGGTCGTCACGCCGAACCTGTCCGAGGCGTGCGCGGTGCTCGGGGTCCCCGCCCCGGCCCCCGACGACGACGAGGCCGTGCTGCGCCTGGCCGACGCCCTGCGCGAGCGGTGGCGGGTGGGGGCGGTCGTGGTGACGCTCGGGTCCCGCGGTGCCGCGCTGCACGACGGCCGCCGCGGCGACGTCGTCCCGGCTCCCCCGGCCGTCGACGGCGACCCCTGCGGAGCCGGCGACCGCTTCGCCGGCGAGCTCGCCGCGGCCCTGGGCTCCGGCGTGGCCCTGCGGCGGGCCGTGGAGCTCGGGGTGGCGGCGGCGTCGGCCTTCGTGGCGGCCGGAGGTGCGGGCACGGTCCGCCGCACGGCCCGCGGTTGGGGCCAGCCCGACAGCGCGAACTCGCGGTCGGTGCGGTCGGCGGGGGCGTAGGGGGCCGCCGCGTCAGCGGCCCGCCCGCGCCCCCACGACCGACGCGGCGGCTGCCAGCACGTCGGGCACCTCGACGGCCAGCAGCGCCGGGTCGGGGTCGTCGGCGAACGGCTCGCCCCGCCGCCGGTCGGCGCCGGTCAGCACGACGTGCGGGCCGGTGGCGGGCGGGCCCCACCGCTGCGGCGGGACGGGCCCGAACAGCACCACCGACGGCGTCCGGAACGCCGACGCGAGGTGCGCGATCCCGGTGTCCCCGCTGACGACCAGCGCCGCACCCGCCACCAGCGCCGCCAGCTGGGCGAGGTCGGTGCGCCCGGCGAGGACCGCGGTGGGGGGCAGGCCGGCGAGCACCGCCACCTGCGCCGCCAGCTCCCGCTCCCCCGCCGCGCCGGTGAGCACCACCCGGTGCCCGGCGTCGGCCAGCGCCGCGGCCACCTCCGCGAACCGCTCCGCGGGCCAGCGCTTGGAGCCGTAGGCGGCGCCGGGGTGCACGACCGTCGGCGGGGTGCCCGCGGTGACGGCGGGCGGGGGCGCGAGCAGCAGGTCGTCGGGGTCGGCAGGGACGTCGAACGCCGCGAGCATCCCGCACCAGCGCTCGCGCTCGTGCTGCTCGGGGCGGGGCGGGTCGGTGACCAACGCGCGGAGGCCGAGCTCGTCGTCGCCGAGGTGGCCCGCGTCGAGCTCGGCGGCGGCCAGGTCGCCGGTGGCGAGGTCGGCGAGGCCGAGCGGGTCCTCGCGCGGGCCGTCCCACTCCGGTCCCGGCCAGCCGGGCGCGGCGTAGCCGATGCGCACCCGCGGCCCGGTGGCGTCGAGCGCGCGGTGGCTCTCCGGACCCGCACCGTGCAGGTTGACGGCGACGTCGGGGGGCGCGGCGTCCCAGCGCAGCGCGTCCGGCCCCGCGGTCGGCAGCAGGTCGTCGACGGCGCCGGTCAGCGCGACGAGCGGGGCCAGCGCGGCGGGAGCGGCGAGCACCAGCCGGTGCCCCGGGCGCGCACGGCGGAGCCCGCGCAGCGCCGGGACGGCCACGAGCAGGTCCCCCAGGTGCAGCGCGCGCAGGACGAGCTGGACGGGTCGGTCGTCGGCGGGCACGGGCGGCGGTTACCCGGGCGGGCCACGGGTACGCGCCCGGCGTGCACGCTCCCGACCTGCTGCCCGGCGTCACCCGGATCGCCGTCCTGCGCGCCAACGCCCTCGGCGACCACCTCATGGCCACCCCCGCGCTCGACGCCCTGCGCCGCGCCTACCCCGCCGCGCACGTCGTGCTCGTCGGGGCGCGCTGGCACGCCCCGTTCCTCACCGGCCGGCCCGGCCCCGTCGACGAGGTGGCGGTGCTGCCCGAGGTCGCGGGCCTGGCCGGGCAGCCCTCGGCGCCACCGGCGTCGGAGCTCGACGGGTTCCTCGCGGGCCTGCGCGCGCGCCGCTTCGACCTCGCGCTGCAGCTGCACGGCGGGGGCGCCACCTCCAACCCGCTCGTGCGGGCGTTCGGCGCGGCCTGCACGGTCGGGCTGCGCGCCGAGGGCGCCCCGGAGCTCGACCGCTGGGTGCCCTACCGCTACTACCAGCCCGAGGCGGAGCGGTTCCTCGAGGTCACGGCCCTGGTCGGCGCCGACGGCCCCTCCCGGATGCCCCGGCTCACCGTCCTCGACGACGAGCACGCGCGCGCCGCGGAGCTGCTCCCCGGCGCGGGCCCGTGGGTGGCGCTGCACCCCGGCGCGACCGACCCGCGGCGGCGCTGGCCCCCCGAGCGCTTCGCCGCGGTCGCCGACCAGCTGACCGACGACGGCGCCCGCCCGGTCCTCGTCGGCGCCGCGGGCGAGCAGCCCGTCGCCGACGCCGTGCGCGCCGCCGCCCGCCGCCCGCTGCCCGACCTCACCGGCCGCACCGACCTCGGCACGCTCGCGGGGGTGCTCGCGCGCTGCGCGCTGGTCGTCGCCGACGACAGCGGGCCGCTGCACCTCGCGCACGCCGTCGGGACGCCGACCGTCGGGCTCTACTGGTGCGGCAACGCGATCAACGCCGCCGCCCCGCGCCGTGCCACCTCGCGGCCGCTGCTGAGCTGGACCGTGCACTGCCCCGAGTGCGGCGTCGACTGCACCCCGGCCGGCCACCCGCACCGCCCCGGCGACGGCTGCGACCACCGTCCCTCGTTCCTGGACCAGATCCCCGTCGCGGAGGTCGTCGAGGAGGCCCGCGACCTCCTGGCCCGGCCGTGACGGTGCGGCGGCGACGGGCAGGGCCGTGACGGGCATGCCCGCGACGGCCGCGGGTACGTCGCGGGGATGACCGCACCCGAGAAGGACCGCCCCCTCGCCCTCGTCACCGGCGCCTCGAGCGGCATCGGCTACGAGCTCGCCAAGCAGTTCGTCGGCCACGGCTACGACCTCGTCGTCGCCGCCGAGGACGACCGCCTCCAGCGCGCCGCCGCCACGCTCGGCGCGGCCGCGGACGGGTCCGTCCTCCCCGTGCAGGCCGACCTGCGCCGGCCCGAGGGCGTCGAGACGCTGTACGAGGCCGTCACCGCCACCGGCCGCCCGCTCGCCGCCGCCGCGCTCAACGCCGGGGTCGGCCGCGGCGGCGCGTTCGTCGAGACCGACCTCGACGACGAGCAGGAGATCATCGACCTCAACATCTCCTCCACCGTGCACCTGGCCAAGCTCGTGCTGCGGGACATGGTGGGGCGCGGCGCGGGCCGGGTGCTCGTGACGTCGTCGATCGCGTCGACGATGCCGGGCACGTTCCAGGCCGTCTACAACGCCTCGAAGTCGTTCCTGCAGTCGTTCACCGAGGCGCTGCAGAACGAGCTCAAGGACACGGGCGTCACGATCACCTCGCTCATGCCCGGCCCGACCGAGACCGACTTCTTCCACCGCGCCGACATGGACGACACCCGCGTGGGCGCCTCGTCCAAGGACGATCCGGCGCAGGTCGCCGAGCAGGGCTTCCAGGCGATGCTCACGGGCGAGGCGAAGGTCGTCGCGGGATCGGTGTCGACGAAGGCGTCGGGCGTGGCGAACGCGGTGCTGCCGGACGCGGCGAAGGCCCAGATGCACCGGCTGATGGCGGAGCCGGGGTCGGCGGAGTCCTGACGCGCCTGCCCCCCGAGTTCCGGCCCCCGAGTTGCAGCAAGGCCACCTCGTGGACGGTTATCGTCCTCAAGGTGGCCTTGCTGCAACAGGGCGGGCGGGCGGGACCGGCGGGGCGCTACAGGAGCAGCAGCACCGCGAGCAGCACCGCCGTCAGCACCAGCGACACCAGCAGCGACCCCAGGCACCCCAGCCGGCTGGAGAACAGGGCGATCACGCCGCGCCCGGCTTCAGCAGCGTCTTGACCATCCCGTCCTCCTTCTTCTGGAACGTCGCGTACGCCTGCGGCGCCTGCTCCAGCGGCAGGCGGTGGGTGGCGAAGCCGTCGACGCCCAGCGGGTCGTCGTCGGTGAGCAGCGGCAGGATGTCGGGCACCCAGCGGAGCACGTTGGCCTGGCCCATCCGCATCTGGATCTGCTTGTCGAACAGCCGGAGCATGTCCATCGGGTCGGCCGTGCCGCCGTAGACGCCCGAGAGCGAGATCGTGCCGCCGCGGCGCACGATGTCGATCGCGGAGTACAGCGCGCCGAGGCGGTCGAGCCCCGCGTTCCGCATCACGGGCGCGGCGAGGGCGTCCGGGAGCAGCCCGACGAGCTGCTGGGCGATCTTGCCGACGGTCGAGCCGTGGGCCTCCATGCCGACGGCGTCGATCACCGAGTCGGCACCGCGCCCGTTCGTCAGGCCGCGGATGACGTCGCCGAGCTCGTGGCCGTGGGCGCGCAGGTCGACGGTGGTGGTCCCGCGGGCCCGCGCCCGCTCCAGCCGCTCGGGCACCAGGTCGATGCCGATGACGTTCTCGACGCCGCGGTGCCGGGCGATGCGGGTGGCCATGTCGCCGACCGGTCCGAGCCCGAGCACGGCGAGGCTGCCGCCGGCGGGCACGTCGGCGTACGCGACGGCCTGCCACGCGGTCGGCAGCACGTCGGAGAGGTAGACGAACCGGTCGTCCGAGGGCCCCTCGGGGACCTTGATCGGCAGGGTGTTGCCGAACGGGACCCGCAGGTACTCGGCCTGCCCGCCCGGCACCTGGCCGTAGAGCTTCGTGTAGCCGAACAGGGCGGCGCCGCTGCCCTGCTCGCGGACCTGGGTCGTCTCGCACTGGGAGTGCAGCCCCTGCGAGCACAGGAAGCAGGTGCCGCAGGAGACGTTGAACGGCACGACGACGCGGTCGCCCGCGCGCAGCTCGGTGACGCCCGGCCCGACCTCCTCGACGATCCCCATCGGCTCGTGCCCGAGGATGTCGCCGACGTCGAGGAACGGCCCGAGGACCTCGTAGAGGTGCAGGTCCGAGCCGCACAGGCCGGTCGAGGTGATCCGCACGACGACGTCGGTGGCGTCCTCGATGCGCGGGTCGGGGACGGTGTCGACGCGGACGTCGCGCTTGCCGTGCCAGGTGACTGCTCGCATGCGTGGGGTGTCCTCCGCTGGTCGCGTTCGGTCGGGGGTCTCGACGCAGCGGTACCCGTTCGCGGGCGGTGCAACCGGTCAGGGACGCAGGCCCGCGACCACGCGGAGATCGGCGACGAGCGCGTCCAGCGCCTCGTCGCGCTGCTCGGGCGGGGTGCGCAGGATCGCCGACGGGTGCGTGGTCGGCACCAGCGTCCGGTCCTCCCACGGGCGCGGCGTCCCGCGCTCGGCGGTGATCCGGAACGCCGAGCCCAGCAGCGCCTTGCCCGCGGTCGCCCCCAGCGTGGCGACGACGGCGGGCCCGACCGCGGCCAGCTCCCCGTCGAGCCAGGGCCGGCAGGCGCGGACGTGCTTCACGCCGGGCGTCTTGTGCAGCCGCCGGTTGCCCGACACCTCGAACCGGAAGTGCTTGACCGCGTTGGTCACGTAGACCTCGGAGCGGTCGATGCCCGCCCGCTGCAGGGCCGTGTCGAGCAGGCGCCCGGCCGGGCCGACGAACGGCGCGCCGTCGAGGTCCTCGCGGTCGCCGGGCTGCTCGCCGACGAGCATCAGCCACGCCGACGGCGGCCCGGCGCCGAACACGGTCTGCGTGGCCGGCTCGTACAGCTCGCAGGCGGTGCAGTGCGCGGCCGCCTCGCGCAGCTCGTCGAGGTCGCTCATCCGGGCTCCCCGCGGTGCTTGCGGTAGAGCACCCACGCCAGGTCCAGCAGGGCGACGAGCGCGACGACGCCGAGCACGACCGCGAACAGCGGCAGACCGGCGCGCACCGCCAGCACCGCGCCGACCGCCGAGACGACGAGGCCGAACGCGGCCAGCACGGCCCGCAGGGTCAGCGCGCTGAGCGCCGGGGTGGAGCCGCCGATGCCGGCGGTGGGGTCGTGGTAGCCGGGCAGGCCCTTCTCGTAGTCGGCGCGGGTGCGGCGGCGGCGGTCGGTCATCACGCGCTCCGGGGGTCCGGGGCCTGCCCGAGGTGCACGAGCTTCGTCGCGGTCATCTCGTCGAGCAGCTCGGGGCCGTAGCCGAATCCCTGGCCGCTGGCGCGGCGCGGGTGCGAGGCCCCGCCGGGCGCCCCGCCGAACACGTTGTTGACCTTCACCGCGCCGACCGGCAGCTCCCGCCAGGCGTCCTGGGCGTGCGCCATGTCGCGGGTGAGGACGGTGGCGGCGAGGCCGTAGGCGTCGTCGGCGGCGTCGGCCAGCGCCGTCGCGAAGTCGGGCACCACCCGCACCGGTGCGACCGGTCCGAACGTCTCCTCCCGCAGCACGGCCATCCGCGGCTCGCACCCGGTGAGCACCGTCGGCGGGTAGAACGCGCCGGGGCCCTCGGGGACGGTGCCGCCGACGAGCACCTGCGCGCCCGCGGCGACCGCGGCGCGCACGTGGCCGTCGACGTGGTCGCGGTGGCGACGGTCGACCAGCGGGCCGATCCGCTCGCCCCACTCGCGCGCCTGCGCGGTGAGCGCGGCGAGGAACGGCTCGGCGACGGCGGCGTGCACGTAGATCCGCTCGACCGACACGCAGATCTGCCCGGCGTTGGCGAACGCCCCGAGCGCGGCCTGCTCGGCGGCCCACCCCGGGTCGACCCCCTCGTCGACGACGAGCGCGTCGTTGCCGCCGTTCTCCAGCAGCGCCTTGGCCCCGCTGCGCGCGCAGGCCAGCGCGATGAGCCGTCCGGTCGCGGTGCTGCCCACGTGCGCGACGACGTCGACGGGCGCGGCGGCCAGCGCGGCCCCGGTGGTCGCGTCGCCGTCGAGGATCTGCAGGACGCCGTCGGGGAGCTGCGCGGCGAGGAGCTCGGCGAAGCGCCGCCCGGTGGCCGGGCAGCGCTCGCTCGGCTTGTGCACGACGGTGTTGCCGGTGACCAGCGCGGCGCCCAGCAGCCCCGCGGCGACCGCCACCGGGTCGTTCCACGGCGTGAGGACGACCGCCACCCCGCGCGGCTGCGGCACCATCATGTCCAGCGCCGCCCACCCGCCGTTGAGCGTGCGGCCGCCGTGCACCGGGCCGAGCTCGGCGTACTGCTCCAGGGTCCCGATCCCGGCGTCGACGCCGCCGCGGGCGTCGCCCACCGGCTTGCCGGTCTCGCGCGAGGTCAGCTCGGCGAGCTCGTCGGCGACGGCGCGGACGGCGTCGGCGGCGGCCCGCAGCGCCACCCCCCGCTCGGCCGCGGGGGTGCGCGCCCACGACGGGGCGGTGGCCCGCGCCCGCTCGACGGCCTCCGCGCACTCCGCCTCCGCCGTCACCGTGATCGTGCTCGCGACCTCCCCGGTGCGGGGGTCGAGCACGACGAGCGGGTCGACGGGTGGGGCGGTGGTGGGGGCGGAGAGCAGTCCAGTCATCCCCCGCCAGTACCCGGAGCACGAGCACCCATGCAGCGACCCGCCCCCACCCGCGAGTTTGCCGACGACCCGGCGAGTTTGCCGATCAAGCTCGGCGAGTTGGTCGACCGGGTCCGGCGAGTGTGCGTCCGACTCGGCGAGCGGGGCGGCGAACTCACCGGGCGCGGGCGGAGAACTCGCCCGGCGCGGGCGGCAAACTCGCCGGGCGGGGAGGCAGACTCGCCGGGCATTGCGGCAAACTCGCCGGGGGTCCTGTGGGTGGCTGGGGGTCAGCTCGCGCTGGTCGCGTCGGCCGGCTCGGGGGTGCAGACGCGGTCCTCCAGCAGGCTCAGCGCCGCCTGGGCCGTGGCCGCGCACACCTCCGTCGGCCCGCCGGAGAAGCGGTGCTCCTGCACCACCACCCCGGCCCCGTCGACGGCGGCGAGGAACACCGTGCCGGGTTCGCGGCCGTCCTGCGGGTCCGGCCCGCCCGCCCCGGTGACGGCGACGGCCACGTCGGCGCCCAGCAGGGACCGGACGCCGCGGGCCATCGCGACGGCCGCCTGCGCGCTGACGACCGGCCCCTCCGGCACGCCGAGCACCTCGTGCTTGACCTCGGAGGAGTAGGCGACGAGCGCGCCGCGGAACCACTGCGCGGAGCCCTGCGCGACGGACAGGGACTGGCTGACCATGCCGCCGGTCAGCGACTCGGCGACGGCGACGGTGCGGCCGTCGTCGCGGCACCGGCGCGACACCGCGTCCGCCGCGGCGGCGCGGAGGTCCTCGGGAGATTCGGTCACCGGCGGCGCGTACCCCGGCGGACGGGTCCCCATGCCCGCGGAGGGCCGCGAGTGATCCGCGACCGGTTCGGGTAGTTCCTCCTCCGTGTCCGCCACCGTCGTCGTCCTCGCGCCCTCTCCCCTGCTCACGGTCACGATCGAGGACCGCGCCGGGGAACCCGACATCCACGTCCACGCGGGGGGCCAGGGCGTCTGGCAGTCCCGCATGCTCGCCTCCCTCGGCGTGCGGGTCGTCCTCTGCGCCGGGCTCGGCGGGGAGACGGGGTCCGTGCTCGGGCACCTGATCCCGCAGGAGGGGGTCGAGCTGCGCACCGTGGAGCTGAGCAGCCGCAACGGCGGCTACGTCCACGACCGGCGCGACGGCGACCGCACGGTCGTCGCCCACTCCCCCGGCGGCGCGCTGGACCGCCACGAGCACGACGCCCTCTACGAGCTCGCCCTCTCCCTGGGCCTGGAGCACGGCGCGGCGCTGCTGTCGGGCCCGCACGAGGACCGGGTCGTCCCCTCCGACCTGTACGGCCGCCTCACCGCCGACCTGCAGTCCAACGGCTGCCGGGTGGCGATCGACCTCTCCGGCGAGCGGCTCACCGCCGCGCTCGAGGGCGGACCGGACCTGGTGAAGGTCAGCCACGAGGAGCTCGTCGCGGACGGGCGGGCCGAGTCCGAGGACCCCGTCGACCTGGTCACGGCCATGCGCGCGCTGCACGACCAGGGCGCCGGGATCGTCGTCGTCTCGCGCGCGGCCGAGCCCGCGCTGGCCCTCGTCGACGGCGAGGTGCTGGCCATCCACCTGCCGCCGCTGCGCACCGCCGAGCCGAAGGGGGCGGGCGACTCGATGACCGCGGGCATGATGGCCGCGCTCGTCCAGGGCCGCTCCCCCGTCGACGCCCTGCGCACCGGCGCGGCGTGCGGCGCGCTCAACGTGGTCCGGCAGGGGCTGGGCACCGGCGGCTCCCACGCCGTGCAGGCCCTCGCCGACCGGATCGAGATCGTGCGGCGCAACGACGACGGGACGGAGCGCTCGTGACGCGCGTGCTGGTCACCAACGACGACGGCATCGACGCCCCCGGGATCGCCGCGCTGGCCCGCGCGGCGGTGGACGCCGGCCTCGACGTCGTGGTCGCCGCACCCGCCGTGCAGTCCAGCGGCGCGAGCGCGGCGATCACCGCCGAGCGGGAGGAGGGCCGGACGCCGGTCCGGGAGGTCACCGTCGACGGCCTCGACGGCGTCCCCGCCTTCGCCGTGTCGGCGCAGCCGGCGCACATCGTGCTGGCCGCGGTCGTCGGCTGGCTCGACCCGGTGCCCGACCTCGTGCTGTCGGGCATCAACCACGGCGCCAACACCGGCCGGGTCGTCCTGCACTCGGGGACCGTCGGCGCCGCCCTGACCGCGGGCGTGCACGGCGTGCGGGCGCTGGCGGTGTCGCTCGACGTCGCCCTGCACCCCGACGGCAGCGGCGGCCGGCACTGGGACAGCGCCACCGCCCTGCTCCCCGAGGTCCTGGCCCTGCTCGCCGACCTGCCCGAGGGCACGGTCCTCTCGCTCAACGCCCCCGACCGCCCGCCGTCGGAGTGCGGGCCGCTGCGGCACGCCGCGCTCGCCCCGTTCGGCGCCGTGCAGACCCGCGTCGACTCGGCCGCGAGCGACCACTGGCAGCTCCAGGAGGTCGAGGGCGACGGCACGCCCGACCCCGGGACCGACACCGCGCTGCTCGCGGCCGGGCACCCGACGCTCACCGCGCTGTCGCCGGTCGGTGAGGACGCCGGGGTCGGGCTGGCGGACCGGCTGGGCGGGAACGGCGACGACGGGCAGCGCTGAGCGAGCGTTTCCGCCCGACCGCACCGGGAACGCCGACCGGGATCCCTGCCGACGACGAGAGGTGCTCCCATGACCGGCTTCCTCGGGCCCGAGGACGGCGACCCGGCCGACGACCTGTTCGCCCGCTTCCTGGGTGCGGGCGGCCCACGGGGGGCGGTGCGGCGGGTCGACCTCACCCGGCTGCTCAGCGCGGGCGCGCGCGAGCTGCTCAGCGCCGCCGCGCAGGCGGCGATGGACCGCGGCGACACCGACCTCGACGCCCTGCACCTGCTGCTCGCCGCCGCGCGCCTGCCGTCCACGCGGCAGTGGCTGGAGCGCTCGGGCATCGACCCGTCCGGGCTGGCCGAGTCCCTCGACCAGGGGCTGCGCCGCGGCGAGCCGACCGGGCGCGCCCCCAGCCTGACCCCGGCCGCGAAGCGCGCGCTGCTCGACGGGCACCAGGTCTCGCGCTCGCTCGGGTCGAGCTACATCGGGCCCGACCACATCCTGCTGGCCATCGCGGCGAACCAGGAGTCGGCGGCCGGGCGGCTGCTCGCGCAGGCGCGGCCCCCGGCGGGCGCGCGCCGCCCCGAGAGCCCGGTGCCGCAGCCCGGCCCCGCGGCCGCGCCGGACCGGCCCTCGACCACCCCGACGCTCGACCAGTTCGGCCAGGACCTCACCGCCGCCGCGCGCGGCGGCAAGCTCGACCCGGTCGTCGGGCGGGCCGACGAGATCGAGCAGACGATCGAGGTCCTCTCCCGGCGCACCAAGAACAACCCGGTGCTGATCGGCGAGGCCGGCGTCGGCAAGACCGCGGTGGTCGAGGGCATCGCCCAGCGCATCGTCGACGGCGACGTGCCCGACACCCTCGCCGGGCGCCGGGTCGTCGAGCTGCAGCTCTCCGGCGTCGTCGCCGGCACCCGCTACCGCGGCGACTTCGAGGAGCGGCTGCGGACCGTGATCGACGAGATCCGCGCCCACGGCGACGAGCTCATCGTCTTCATCGACGAGCTGCACACCATGGTCGGTGCGGGCGGGGGCGGCGGCGAGAGCGGCGGCGCGATGGACGCGGGCAACATGCTCAAGCCCGCGCTGGCCCGCGGCGAGCTGCACGTCATCGGTGCGACGACGCTCGACGAGTACCGCCGCCACATCGAGGCCGACGCCGCGCTCGCCCGCCGCTTCCAGCCGGTGCTGGTGCCCGAGCCGAGCTGCGAGGACGCGATCGAGATCCTGCACGGCCTGCGCGACCGCTACGAGGCCCACCACCAGGTGCGCTACACCGAGGAGGCGCTGCGCGCGGCCGTCGAGCTGGCCGACCGCTACGTCACCGACCGGTTCCTGCCCGACAAGGCCATCGACCTGATGGACCAGGCGGGCGCGCGGGTGCGGCTGCGCACCCGCACCCCGTCCACCGACCGCCGCGGCCTCGAGCAGCGGCTGGAGCAGCTCGAGCGCGACAAGGACCAGGCCGTCGCCGACGAGCAGTACGAGCGCGCCAGCGAGCTGCGCGACCAGATCGCCGAGGTGCGGGCGCAGCTGGGCGGCGGGCCGCTCGGGACGACCGCGTTGGGCGCCGGCGACGTCCCCGAGGTCGGGATCGACGACATCGCCGACGTCGTGTCGCGCTCCACCGGCATCCCCGTCGCGCAGCTCACCGAGGCCGAGCGCGACCGCCTGCTCAAGCTGGAGGACGAGCTGCACGCGCGCGTCGTCGGGCAGGACGACGCCGTCCGCGCCGTCGCCGAGGCGATCCGCCGCTCCCGCGCCGGGCTGGGCGACGAGGACCGCCCCGTCGGCAGCTTCCTGTTCCTCGGGCCGACCGGCGTCGGCAAGACCGAGCTGGCGCGGGCGCTGGCCGCCGCGCTGTTCGGCGAGGAGGACCGGATGGTCCGCCTGGACATGAGCGAGTACGGCGAGCGGCACACCGTCGCGCGGATGGTGGGCGCCCCTCCCGGCTACGTCGGCTACGGCGAGTCCGGGCAGCTCACCGAGGCGGTGCGGCGGCGCCCGTACTCGGTGCTGCTGCTCGACGAGATCGAGAAGGCGCACCCGGACGTGTTCAACGTGCTGCTGCAGGTCCTCGACGACGGCCGCCTCACCGACGGGCAGGGCCGCACCGTCGACTTCCGCAACACGGTGATCGTCATGACGAGCAACGTCGGATCCGAGCTGATCACCAACCGGGGCATGACCCTGGGCTTCGGCACCCCGCGCGGCGGCGACCCCGCCTCGCAGGAGGGCCGGGCGCTGCAGGAGACGCTCATGCCGCGGCTGCGCGAGGTGTTCCGGCCGGAGTTCCTCAACCGGATCGACGAGATCATCGTCTTCCGCCGCCTCGATCCCGAGCAGCTGCAGTCGATCACCGACCTGCTGCTGGAGGACACCCGGCGCCGCCTCGCGGCGCAGGACGTCACCGTCGAGTTCTCGGCCGACGCCGTGCGCCGCCTCGCCGAGATCGGCTACCAGCCCGAGTTCGGCGCGCGGCCGCTGCGCCGCACCATCCAGCGCGAGGTCGACAACCGGCTCTCCGCGCTGCTGCTCGCCGGGAAGCTGACGCCGGGCTCGCACGTCCTCGTCGGCGTGCGCGACGGGGAGCTCGACGTCGCGGTGCGCGACGCCGCCCGTTCTAGCTGAGCGAGGTCGGCGTGCCGCGCATCCGCAGCGGCACGCCGACCCACAGCAGGGCGGTGACCAGCAGCAGCCCACCCGTCATACCCGCGGCGCTGGCGCGGCCGAGCGCGATGTCGAGGACCAGGAACAGCCCGGCCGCCAGCGTCACGGCCAGCGCCGTGAGACCGGCCAGCACCATCCGGTGGCCGCAGCGGACGAGCTCGCGCTTGCGCCCGCGCTGGAACAGCAGCCGGTGGGCGGCGACGGGCGCGACCAGCAGCGTCGAGGACAGCGCCGCCGCCGACAGCGTCACGACGAACACCGCGTGCTGCACGGCGTCGAGGGCGTCGAAGCGGGCGCTGAACGACAGCGTCAGCAGGAAGCCGAACAGGATCTGCACGCCGGTGAGGACGACGCGCAGCTCCTGCAGCAGCTCGGCGAAGTTGCGGTCGGCCCGCTGCAGCGGCTCCTCCGCGCGCTCGCGGGCGTTCCACGCGTCGTCGCGGCACCCGCCCGCCCGGGCCGTTCCCTCCCTGATCAGCACGCCTGCTCCTCCCCGTCGGCACTCGCGACGCCACCCTCGACGTCGCCGTCTTGCACAGGGCCGGTGGGTACCCGCGCGGGTCCCGTCGACACCGGTTCGGAATCGGTGGAGTCCACGCGGTTGATCCGTGTGATCCCGGGCACTCCCCCACGCGACGAGCCGGGACGACCAGGAAGTACCCCGATGCACGACTGGCTGTGCGAGCGCTGCGGCGACTCGATCCTGCCGCAGGCGCCCTGCCGGTGCGCGACGCCCTACGACCCCGTCGCGGTGCGCCGGCGCCACCGCGACGCCGTGCGCCTGGCCCGGTCCACCGACCGACGGCGCGCCGCGATGCGTCGGGCCGGGCAGCGGCCTGCGGCCTGAGCCCGCCCGCACACCGCCGGGTGGTGCACACCTCACGCCCGGCGGTTTGGACGCGGTGCGAGCGTGGCACCTCCGGCAAGCGGCGGCCGACCGGGCCGCGGGCAGCGGACCGGAGGACCGATGGCGGCTCGACGCGCGGTGCTGCGCCCGTGACGGGGCCCGTGACGAGGCGCGTGACGGGGCCTGCGACGGGGCCTGCGACGGGAGTGGCCGCCGACGGGATGCTGCGCGCCCGGCTGCTGGGGACGACGGGCGCGCTGCTCGTGGCGCTCGGCGCACTGGGCGCGGGAGCGCTCCCGGTGCCGCACCCGCTGGCCGGGCTGCGCCTGGTCGGGCTGCCGGCCCGCACCGCGACGCTGTCGCTCGCCCTCGCCTGGGCGGGGGCCGCGCTGCTCGTGCTGGCGTGGCTGCAGGTGTCTCGCCGCGTGCGCGCGGGCGGCCCGCTCGCCCCCTCGCGGGCCGAGCTCGGCCGGACCGCGCTGCTCTGGGCGCTGCCCCTCGCGATCGCCCCGCCGGTGTTCTCCCGCGACGTCTACAGCTACCTCGCGCAGGGCGCCGTGCTCGCGCGCGGCCTCGACCCGTACGCGCTCGGCCCCGCCGAGGCCCTGGGCATGGACGACCCCCTGGTGCGCAGCATCCCGGCGATGTGGCGCGACACCCCGTCGCCCTACGGGCCGCTGTTCCTGGGGCTGGCCCGCGGCGTCGCGGTGCTCGCCGGGGACGACGTCGCGCTCGGCGTCCTCGTCCACCGCGTCCTCGCGCTCGCCGGGCTCGCCCTGGTCGTCGCGGCGCTGCCCGCGCTGGCGCGGCGCTGCGGCGTCGACCCGCGGTACGCGCTGTGGTGCGGCGCCGCGCACCCCCTGGTCCTGTTCCACCTGGTCGGCGGCGTGCACAACGACGCCCTCATGCTCGGCCTGCTGCTGGCCGGCCTGGAGCTCGGCCTGCGCGCGGGCGAGCGGCTGCTCGACGGGCGCCTGCTCGCCGGGGCGGTGCTGGTCGTCGCGGCCTCGGCGGTGAAGCTGCCCGCGCTCGTCGCGCTCGGGGTGCTGGGCGCGGTCCGGGCCCGCGGCGGCGGGTGGCGGGCGGTCGCGGCGCAGACCGGGGTGCTCGGCGCCGTCGCGGTGGCGGGCCTGGCCGTGTGCACCGCCGCCACGGGCGCCGGCCCGGGCTGGCTGGCCGCGCTCGGCGTGCCGGGCTCGATCGACAGCCCGTTCTCCCCCACCACCGACCTCGGCTACGCGGCCGGCGTGCTGGGGGTGCTCGCCGGGCTCGGCGACCACACGGCCACGGCCGTCGCGCTCGTCCGCGCGATCGGTCTCGTCGCCGGAGCCGGGGTGGTGGGCGCGGCGCTGCTCGCCGTCCGCGGCGGGCGGCTCGACCCCGTCGCCGGGCTGGGGGCGTCGCTCGCGGCGGTCGTGCTGCTCGGTCCGGCCGGGCAGCCGTGGTACCTGCTGTGGGCCCTCGTGCCGCTCGTCGCGACGCCGGCGCTGCCGCGGCTGCGCCGGGCGCTGCTCGCGGTGTCGGTGCCGCTGGCGCTGGTCCTGGCCCCGACGGGCGGGCTGTTCCCGTTCCACGGGTTCCAGCCGGCGCTGGCCGTGATCGCCGCGCTGCTGCTCGTCGCCTGCTCCGTCTGGGGGACCGACCGGTGGTACCGGCCGTCCGAGCGGGGCATCCGCGCCGCCGGACGGGGTACCCGGCCGGCATGGACGACGACGAGGCGAAGCAGATCCGCGCCGACTTCTCCGACGCCGTGAACATGTCGGGCCGGGAGCTGCGCGAGTGGCTGGAGACCGACGACTCCGAGGCGGTCGGCGACCACAAGGACGGCGGCGAGGCCGTCGGCCACGAGATGGGCCGCCACATCGTGGAGCTGCAGGGCACGAAGGCGGGCGACCTCACCGACGAGGACCTCGCGCGGATGCGCAAGGTCGTCGGGTACGTGCACCGCCACCTCGCGCAGCGCCCGAAGGGCGACGTGACGGACACGAGGTGGCGGTACTCGCTGATGAACTGGGGGCACGACCCCCTCAAGGACTGAGCGCTCAAGGGCTGGGCGTTCCCCCAAGGGCTGGGCGCTCCCCCGAGGGGTGGGGCGGCTAGGTGAGCGCCCCCGTCGAGGTGTCGACCGCGGGCGCAGACCTCTCGGGCGCATGCCGCTCGGGCGCGCGGCGCGCCCCGACCCAGGCCAGCGTCGCGGTGAGGACGTCCTCGGCGATCGCGCCGGGGAGGTCGGACCCGAACCGGCGGGCGGCGACCGAGCGCCCCCACTGCCCGAGCACCGACGACGCCAGCGCCGCCGAGAGCCCGATCGCGCCGGGGAGGACGGGGTCGCAGCCCTCCCGGTGCGCGAGCGTCGCCGCCGACGCGGCCCCGAGCGCGATGCGCGGCGCGAGTCCGGGCGCTCCTGTGCGGGGCGGGACCACCGGACTCTTGTCGAGCAGCAGCTCCGTCCCGGCCAGCGCCCCCGCCACCGCGCCGCGGCGCCCGGACGACGCGAGCGCGAGCCCGGTCATCCCGGCCGAGCTGCGCGACCCGGTCGCCGCCCCGAGCGCCGCCGCGCGCAGCAGCACCGCGGGCGGCGGGCGGCGCGTCGCGGCCTCCCGCTCAGGGATCGCCGCGATCAGCGCCGCGTGGGTCGCGAGGCCGTAGGCCAGGTGCGGCACCACGTCGGTCGCCCACGTCGCCGCGCTCCACCGGCGCGGGTCGTCCACGCCGAGCGCGGCGATCGGCCCGTCGGTCGCGAGCATCGCGGCCGCGCCCAGCAGGGCGCCGCCGACCGGCGCGGGCAACCACAGGCCGGCGGAGCGGAGCACCCCGCCGAGGCCGCCGACGACGACCCCGGCCGCGGTCCCGCCGAGCGGGCCGAGCCCGGCCAGGCGGCGGCCGCGGGCCCGCCGGCCGCCCGGCAGGCGCACGCCCAGCCGGTCGGTCAGCGCGGCCGCGACCTCCTCCGGCGCCCGGCTCGCCGGCCGCCCGCGGACGGCCATGTCGAGCTGGGTCACCGCGTTGAGGACCGTCGTGCCGACGGCCCCCGCGGCCAGCCCGCGGGCGAACCCGCGCGCCGACGACGTCACGCGTCGCCTCCGAGCTGCCCCTTCAGCTCCTTCATCACCCCGTTCGGCCCGTCCACCTCGCGCATCGGTCGCAGCGCGTCCACCAGCTCCTTGTCGGCCCCGTTGGACTCGGCGAGGTCGGCCAGAGCCGCCCCGTCCATCGGGTAGTCGGCGCCCTTCAGGGCCTTCTGCACTTCGGTCACCTGGAAGCTCATGGCGGCGGCGTACCCGGGCCCGCGCGTCCTACGCCCCCCGTGCCGGCGACGGGACCGGCCCCGTCACCGCCCGGCGAACCGCGCCGCCACCCAGTCGGCGATCCAGCTGCTGACGTGCGGCAGGTGGTCGAGGCCGATGTGCTCGGTCGCGCCCTCCTCGGGGGTGAAGATCCGCAGCTCGCGGCGCGGCGAGTGCACCGCCTGGTCGTAGGAGCGGTGGGCGTAGGCGACCGGGATCTGCCGGTCGTTCTCCCCGTGCGCCACCAGGAACGGCACGCGGATCCGCTCGACGACGCCCTCGAGGTTCACGGCGTCGGCGAAGTCGATGAACGCGTCGAGGTCGTCGTGGCCCCACACCCACAGGACGTGCTCCCAGTAGTGCGGCACCGGGCGCTCGCCCTCGCGCTCCAGGCGGCGCCGCTGCACCGCACCCCAGTCGTGGTTGGCGCCCCAGGCCACGCACAGCGCGAACCGCTCCTCGTACGCGGCGGCCCGCGGGGCGTAGTAGCCGCCCAGCGACCAGCCGGTGATGCCGATGCGGGTGGCGTCGACGTCGTCGCGGGTCTCCAGCCAGTCGACGGCCGCGCCCGCCCACGCCTCGGTGTCGATGCGGGCGGTGAGGCCCTGCAGGCGCAGCGCCTCACCGGTGCCGGGCTGGTCGAGCATCAGGCACGAGATGCCGCGCGCGGCGAGCTCCTCCCAGTGCCCGGAGCCGTACATGTGCTCCTTGGCCGAGTCCAGGCCGTTGACCAGCACGATCACCGGCGCGGGCCCGTCGTCGGTGGCCGGTGCGGCGCTGAAGTAGGCCGGGAGCGTGGTGCCCTCGTACGGGATGGCGACGCGGGTGATGCGCGGGTCGCGCAGGTCGAAGGCCTTCTGCGCCAGCTCCAGGACGCGGCGGTAGGTGGGCACGCGGTCCGGGTCGGAGTGCGACAGCATCCGCTCGGCCTGGCACAGGTAGTTGGTGGCGCGGAAGTACAGCTGGCCCGCGGTGCGGGTGTTGCCGTCCTTCTCCGCCTCCTCGGCCTGGGCGACGAGCCGGTCGGTCAGGGCGGTCCAGGCGCGCAGGAAGTCGGGCGTGCCGGCGTCGGCGCCCTGCGCCGCGGCCTCGCGGATCGGGCGGCAGGCGCGGTCGACCTCGTCGATCAGCCCGCCGCTGTTCAGGGCGGCGACGACGCCGAGGTTCCAGACGTAGTTGCCGGGGAAGTACTCGAACACGGACGGTCCTCTCAGACGGGCGACGGTTCAGATGGGCGAAGGGCGTCGCTGATGCTCTTGACGCCGCCGTGGGCGGTCAGGCCCCCGTCGACGGGGATCTCGGCGCCGGACACGAACGCGGCGTCGTCGCTGACCAGGAACACGACCAGCGGCGCCACCTCGTCGACGGTGCCGGTGCGCCCCAGCGGCGTCTCGCGGACGTTGGCGTCGCGGAACGCGGGGGCCGCCGAGGCGGTCATCGGGGTCTCGATGAAGCCCGGGTGCACGGCGTTGACGCGGATGCCGCGCGGGCCCAGCTCCAGGCAGGCGGCCTTGGTCAGCCCGCGCAGCGCCCACTTGCTGGCGGTGTAGGCGAGCGGGTAGTGGCCGGTCAGGGCGGCGGCGGAGCCCACCGTCACGATCGACGACCCGGGCCCCATCAGCGGCAGGAGCGCCTGCACGCCCAGCAGCACGCCGCCGACGTTGACCTCGTGCACGCGCGCGAGGTCGGCGGCGTCGAGGTCGGCCAGCCGGGCCCGCCAGGTGATCCCGGCGTTGGCGACGAGCCCGTCGACGCGGCCGTGGTCGCGGCGCAGCTCCTCGGCCAGCACGGCCCAGCCGGTCGCGTCGGTGACGTCCAGGCGCCGGTAGGCGACGCCGGGCAGGTCCTCCGCGGGCGCCGGCGTGACGTCGAGGGCCACGACCGAGGCGCCCTCCGCGGCGAGCAGCCGGGCCTCGGCCGCGCCCTGGCCCCCGCCCGCCCCGGTGACGACGACGACCTTCCCGGCGACGCGGCCCGTCACCGGACGCGCCGGCGCGGGCGCGGGCGGGCCGGGGCCACGGGCGGCAGGTCGACGCCCGCGACGACGGTGTTGCGGATCGTCCCGATCCCCTCGACCGTCATCTCCACGACGTCCCCGGGGCGCAGCGGCGGCGGGTTCTGCTCCCCGCGGCGGCCCCACAGCTCGGCCAGGCAGCCGCCGTTGCCGCAGGTGCCCGAGCCCAGGACGTCCCCGGCGCGCACGCGGGTGCCGCGCCCGGCGTAGGCGACGAGCTCCTCGAACGGCCACCCCATGTTCGACAGCAGGTCCTGCCCGACCTGCTCGCCGTTGACCGACACGCGCATGTCCAGCGCGAGGAAGCCGTCGGCGTCGCGGAAGGGCTCCAGCTCGTCGGCGGTGACCAGCCACGGGCCGAGCGTCGTCGCCGAGTCCTTGCCCTTCGCCGGCCCGAGGTTGACCTTCATCTCGCGGCGCTGCAGGTCGCGCGCCGACCAGTCGTTGAGGACCGTGTAGCCGAACACCTGCACCTCGGCGGGCGTCGGCGAGGCGGCGTCGCGGCCGACGACGGCGGCCACCTCGAGCTCGAAGTCGAACAGCTCCGACCCCGGCGGCACGGCGACGTCGTCGTGCGCGCCGACCAGCGCGCAGGGGTTGGTGAAGTAGAACGTCGGCGCCTCGTACCACTGCGGCACGACACCGCCGCCGTCCCCGACCGACGCGACGACGCCCTCCACGTGCTCCTCGAAGGCCACGAAGTCGCGCACGGTCGGCGGGTCGAGCGGGGGCAGCAGGCGGACGGTGTCGAGCGGCACCGGGGGCGTCTGCCGCGCGCGCTCGCCGACCTCCAGCGCCGCGGCGAGCCCGGAGCGGACGAGGTCGAGCACCGTCGTCCCGTCCGGGAACGGGTGGATCCCGTCGCCTTGGACGACGCCGCAGCCGACGGAGCCGGCGTGCTCGTAGGTCGCGAGCCGCATCAGACGGGCGGGGCCACGAACAGGCCCTTGTCGACGTCGTTGAACGAGCGGGAGGCGACGAACTCGTTCATCGCGTTCGCGGTGCCCCACTGGTCGGACACCTCGGGCCGCGTGAAGTCGTAGACGTGCGGGTGCCAGGTGTCCTCGTCGATCTCCTCGAGCTCCGTCGTGTACTCGACGGTGTTGCCGTGCGGGTCGAGGAAGTAGCTGAAGGTGTTGTTGCCGGCGAGGTGGCGGCCGGGGCCCCAGATCTTCTCGACGCCCGCGCGCAGCAGCTTCCCGGTGCCGCGCATGTACTCGTCCAGCCCGCGCAGCTCGAAGGACAGGTGGTGCAGCGACGGGTGCGGGCCACGGGCGATGGCGACGCTGTGGTGCCAGCGGTTGATCCGCATGAACCACATCATGTCGCCCATCCGCGGGTGGGTGAGCGTGTCCGAGAGCGCGAAGCCCAGGTGCCGCTCGTAGAACGCGCGGGTGCCCTCGGGGTCGGCCGAGTTGAGCACGACGTGCGAGAGGCGGACCGGGACGGGCTCGCCCTCCTCGATGCGGCGGTGCGCGCGGACGGCGACGTCGGCGCTGACCTCGACGGTGCGGCCCTCGTTGTCGAAGAAGCGGAAGCCGTAGCCGCCGCCGGGGGTCTGCAGCGTGCCGGGCTCGGTGACGAGGGTGACGCCGTCGGTGCCCAGGCGGGCGGCCAGGGCGTCGACGTCGGCGGCGGACGCGGCGCCGAACGCGACGAGGTCGACGCGCTTGTCGCCCGACTGCCGCAGCCGCACGACGTACTGCTCGGGCGAGCCCTCCGCGGCGAGGAAGGACAGCCCGGGCTCGCCGTGCTCGGTGCGCAGGCCCCAGGAGTTCGTGAAGAAGTCCTGCTGGCGGGCCAGGTCGGGCACGGCGAGGTCGACGTGGCGCAGGTGGGTGATGAGGCGGTCGGTCATGGTTCCCCTCCCGGGGGTTCAGGCGGGTTCGGTGACGAGTGCGGCGATGCGGCCCATGAGCCCGGGGACGTCGCCCCGCTCGCCGTCGAGCAGCCACTGCCCGAGCTGGTTGGAGGCCTCGACCACGGCGGTGGCGCGGGCGACGCGGCGGGCGGTGAAGGCGTCCCACAGGTCCTCGTCGAGGACGTCGGCGGCGAGCAGGAGCTCGGCCAGGACGGCCGCGTCCTCCAGGGCCTGGGCGCCGCCCTGCGCGAGGGTGGGCGGGCAGGAGTGCGCGGCGTCGCCGATGAGCACGACGCGCCCGCGGTTCCACGGCGCGGGCAGCACGTGCGTCTCGAACCACGTGTAGTGCACGCGCTCGGGGTCGTCGAGCGTGGCGAGCACGTCGTCCCACGGGCCGTGGTAGCCCGCGGCCAGCTCGCGCATCGCGGCGAGCCGCTCGTCGGGGGTGAGGGTGCTGCGGTCCTGGGCGTCCTCCACGACGTAGGCGTAGAGGGAGTCCTCGCCGGTCGGGCAGTAGCCGGCGATGTGGCAGCGCCCGCCGTAGAACAGGTCGGTGCGCGTCACCGACGCCGGGCGGGGCCCGAAGGCGCGCCAGATGCCCATGCCGGTGGCGCGGGTCTCCAGCGCGATGCCGAGCATGCGGCGGGTCCAGGAGCGGATGCCGTCGGCGCCGACCACCAGGTCGTAGCGCTGCGCCGAGCCGTCGGAGAAGGTGACGTCGACACCCGTGGCGTCCTGCTCCAGCGCCGTGGTCGTGACGCCGAAGCGCGTCTTCACCCCGGCATCGGCGGCGCGGTCGAGCAGGATCCGGGCCAGCTCGGGGCGCGACATCCCCACGGTCGCGGGCAGGTCCGGCCCGCCGGTGCGGGCGTCGGGGATCTCGGCGAGCAGCGTGCCGTCGGCGTCGGGGGCGCGCAGGCCGAGGCTGTCGAAGCCGTAGCCGCGCTCGGCGACGCGCTCCCACACGCCGAGGGCGCGCAGCTCGCGCAGGGCGTTGCCCTGCAGGGTGATCCCGGAGCCGGCGTCGGGCACCCCGGGGTTGATCTCGACGACGTCGACGGCGACGCCGCGGGCGGCCAGCAGGATCGCGGCGGCGGAGCCGGCGAGGCCGCTGCCGACGACGAGGACGGTGGACACGGCGGGCATCAGGAGCTCCTCCTCGAGCGGGCGGTCACTTGACGGCGATCGGGGCGACGGGCGCGCCGACGGCGCCGGTCACCGGCAGCGGGGCGGCGGTCAGCCAGAAGTCGAAGACGCCGTCGACGGCGCAGTCGGCGGCGAGGGCGTCGAGGTCCCACATCTCGCCCAGGAACAGGCCCATGTGCGGGATCGCGACCTGGTGCAGCGGCTGGAACGCCACGTCGAACTCGTTGGGCCGGACCTCGAAGCCCCAGGTGTCGGTGGCGATGCCGGCGATCTCGCTGGCGTGCAGCCACTCGGCGGTGGTGAACGACAGGCCGGGCGCGTCGCCGCCCGCGTAGTCGCCCCAGCCCAGACCCTGGGCGATGTCGCGGCGGGCGCGGGTGAGGCGCCCGGTGCGCACCAGCAGCAGGTCGCCGCGGCCGACGTGCGCCGACGGGCCCTGCGCGGCGATCGTCGCCTCGAGGTGCTCGACGGTGATGGCGAAGCCGTCCGGGAGCTCGCCGTCGGTGCCGATCGCGCGGCCGACGTCGAGCAGGACGCCGCGGCCCGCGATCAGCCCGGCGGTGGTCTCGATGCCGGTGACCCGGTCGCCCTCGCTGGTGACGACGTCGCCGGCGCGGCGGCCGTTGTAGGCCTGGCCGTGGTCGAAGATGTGGCCCAGGCCGTCCCACTGGGTGGAGGCCTGCAGCGGCATGAACACGACATCGTCGGCGCCGCCGATGCCGTGCGGGAATCCCTGCGTCCCGCGCTCGGCGTCGACGCCGGTGTCGAGCATCGTGTGCACCGGGTTGGTCCGGCGGCGCCAGCCCTTCTGCGGGCCGTTGCCGTCGAAGGACTGGGCGAGGGAGAAGCTCGTCCCCCGCCGCACCAGCGCGGCCCCCTCGCGGCGCTTGGCCTCGTCGAGGAAGTTCAGGGTGCCCAGGACGTCGTCGGCGCCCCAGCGGTCACGGTTCGAGCAGAGCTTCGCGGCGGCCGCGATCGCCCCCTCGGGGTCGGTGCGGTCCGGCAGGTGGGTCATCGGGTCCTCCTCGAGCGACCCGCCCACCGTCGCCCGCGGGGCCCTCGCCCGGGAAGACGAGATGCCTGATGCCGACCATCAGCCCGGCGTATGCGCCTCCGGCACCCGTGAGTGGCAACCGTGGCCAGGGCCACGATCGCCACTCACGACCGTCACCCCACGGGCGCCTCCGGCACCCGTGAGTGGATACGAGTGCTGGGGCACTCGTATCCACTCACGGGGCTACCAGGTGCTCGCGTCCACCGACGCCGCCAGCGCCGGCAGGTCGGACCACACCGTCACCAGGCCGAACCCGTCGTCGGCGCGCGCCTTCGCGTAGTCCGCGCTGGTGGCGTGCACGCCGGCCCGGCCCCCGGCGGCCCCGCACGCGGCGAGGACGCGGGCGAAGGCGTCGTGGATCTCGGGCTCCTCGCGGTTCTGCGCGGCCCCCAGCCCGAGCGCGACGCCGAGGTCGCCGGGCCCCACGAACAGCCCGTCCAGCCCCTCGACGGCGGCGATCTCGCCGGCCCGCTCCAGTGCTCCCGCGGTCTCGACCATCGCGAACACCAGAGCCTGCCCCGCGGCGGCGACCGGGTCGGCCCCGCCGAACGCCGTGCGGATCGGGCCGTAGGAGCGGCGCCCGAGCGGGGGCAGCCGGCAGGCGTCGACCAGCGCCCGCGCCGTGGCGACGTCGTCGACCATCGGCGCGATGACGCCCTGCACCCCCAGGTCGAGCACGAACCCGGCCTCCGCCGCGTCGACCGCGCTCAGCCGCACCAGCACCGCCGTCCCGTGCAGGGCGGCGGCCCGCACCGCGGCGGCGGTGGAGGCGCGGTCGAACAGGCCGTGCTGCAGGTCGAGCGTCACCGCGTCGAGGACGCCGCGGGACGCCACGACCTCGACCAGGTGCGGGTCGGGCACGGTGATCCAGCCGTTGCGGGCCGCGCGGCCGGCGGCCCAGGCGGCGCGCACGCCGGAGGCGGAGGGGGTCTGCGTCACCCGGCCACGCTAACGCGCGTCTGCGAGACTCCGCCGGACCAGTCGATCGTGAGGAGCACGGGCACATGGAGATCAGCGGAGCGTCGGCCGTCGTCACCGGAGGGGCCTCCGGGCTGGGCGCGGCCACGGCGCGCCGGCTCGCGGAGCGCGGCGCGCACGTCGTCGTCCTGGACCTGCAGGAGGAGCTGGGCAGCGCCGTCGCGGCCGAGATCGGCGGGGTGTTCGCCAAGGCCGACGTCGCCGACGAGGAGCAGGTGCGCGCCGCCGTCGACGCCGCCTCGGAGCTGGGTCCGCTGCGCGTGCTCGTCAACAGCGCGGGCCTGGGCCGCGCCGGGCGGATCATCGGGCGCGACCTCTCCCCCATCCCGCTGGAGCAGTTCGAGTTCGTGCTGCGCGTCAACCTGGTCGGCACCTACAACTGCTCGCGCCTGGCCGCGTCGGCGATGGCCGCCACCGAACCACTGGCCGACGGCACCTCCCGCGGCGCGATCCTGCACACCGCCTCGGCCGCCGCGTTCGACGGCCAGATCGGGCAGACGCCGTACTCCGCGTCGAAGGGCGGCGTCGTCGGCATGACGCTGCCGATGGCCCGCGACCTCGCCCGGCACGGCATCCGCGTCAACACCATCGCCCCCGGCCTGATCGACACCCCGATCTACGGCACCGGCGAGCAGGCCGAGGCGTTCAAGGCCCAGCTCGGGCAGAGCGTCGTCTACCCGAACCGGCTCGGCACGGCCGACGAGTACGCGTCGATGGCGGTCGAGATCCTCACCAACGACTACATGAACGGCGAGACCGTCCGCCTCGACGGTGCGATCCGGATGCCCCCGAAGTAGGTGCGGGTCGCGACGCTCAACCTCGCCTCCGGGCGCGACGCCACCGGCCGCTCCCTCGACGCCGCCGCCCTCGCTGCGGCGCTCGACGGGTTCGGGGCCGACGTCGTCGCCGTCCAGGAGGTCGACCGCGACCAGCCCCGCTCGCACGGGGTGGACCAGCCCGCCGTCGTGGCGCGGGCGCTGGAAGCGGTCGACTGGCGCTGGGCGCCGACGGTGGCGGGCACGCCCGGGCCGCAGCACACCTGGCGCGCCGTGGACCCGACCGCGCTGCACGGCCCCGGCGACGGCCCGGCGGGCCCGCACTACGGCATCGCGCTGTTCTCCCGGCGCCCGGTGCGGCGCTGGCACGTGCTCGACCTGGGCACCGGGCGGGGGCGCCTGCCGGTGCCGACGGGGCGGGAGTCCCCGCGCCTGGACTGGGTGTCCGACGAACCGCGCGCCGCCGTCGCCGCGGAGCTCGACGGGCTCACGGTCGTCGGCACGCACCTGTCGTTCGCGCCGATCACGGCGGGGCGCCAGCTCGTGCGGATCCGCGACTGGGCGCGCGGGCTGCCCGGGCCGGTCGTCGTGGCGGGCGACCTCAACCTGGTCGGGCCGGTGCCCGAGCTCGTCAGCGGCGGCACGCGCCTGGTCCGCAAGCCGACGTTCCCGGCCCACGACCCGCGCGTGCAGCTCGACCACGTGCTCGCCCTCGGCGACCTGCGCGGCGGCGACGCCCGGGCGTGGCGCCTGGCCTTCGGCGACCACCGGGCGGTGGCGGTGACGCTGCGCCCGCTGTGAAGGAGCCGCTCAGCCGCTGTAGAGGTCGCGGTGCCGCTCGCGGAGCCGGTACTTGAGGACCTTCCCGCCGACGGTCTCGGGCAGGTCGTCGGCGAAGACGACGCCCTTGGGCGTCTCGTAGCCGGCGAGCCGGGCGCGGCAGTGGGCGATCACGTCCTCCTCGGTGGTCTCGACGCCCGCCCGCCGCACGACGACCGCGGTGACGGCCTCGCCCCAGTGCGGGTGCGGCAGCCCGACGACGGCCACGCGCTCGACGGCCGGGTGGTCGTGCAGCACCGACTCGACGCGCAGGCTGGACACGTTCTCCCCGCCGGACTTCACGATGTCCTTGAAGCGGTCGACCATGATCCGCAGGCCGTCGGCGTCGACGGACGTGCTGTCGCCGGAGTGGAACCACCCGCCGCGGAACGCCTCGCGGGTGGCGGCCTCGTCGAGGTGGTACCCGGCCGTGACGATCGGGCTCCGGTACACCGCCTCGCCCGCCGTGCCGGGCCGGTCGCGCAGCGACTCCCCCAGCTCGTCGACGACGTCCGAGGCGAGCAGCGGGCTCGGCACGCCGACGTAGTTGAGGCCCGTCGCGGCCTGCTCGGGCCACCTCGCCGGCCAGAACCGGTGGCAGGCGATGGCCTCGGTCTGGCCGAAGATCCCGAGCACGACGAGGTCGTCGCCGGCGTGGCGCAGCAGCGCCCGGTAGGTCGCGGGGGCGAGCGCGCCCCAGCCGAAGACGAGGACGCGCAGGCTCGACCAGTCGTGGCCGGCGGCGTCGAGCTCGGTCGTCAGGGCGGTGACGAACTGCGGCGAGCCCGCCCACAGGGCCGTGACCCGCTCGACCTCGACCGCGCGCGCCACCTCCGCGGGCACCGGCCGGCGCCCCAGCACCAGCGAGCCGCCCGCGAGGAACGCCGAGAACGTGAAGATCTGGTCGGCGACGTGGTAGACGACCGGCAGGAAGACGCCGACCACCAGGTCGCTCTCGATGCGCAGCCCGCGGCTGAGCGACACCGCGAAGTTCAGCCCCGCGAGGTGGCTCGCGCTGTGCGAGAGCATCACGCCCTTGGGCATCGCGGTGGTGCCGGAGGTGAACAGCAGCTGCCAGACGTCGTCGCCGTGGATCTCGACGTCGGGCTCGGTGACCGGGCGCCCGTCGACGAGCTCGGCGAACGTCGGGCTGCCCGCGACGGCGCCGCCGCCGATCGGGATCGTCGCGCCCACGGCGAGCCCGCGGGCGGCGAACGCCTGCTCCGCGCGCGGCCACAGCTCGGCGTCGACGATCGCGAACGCGGGCTCGGCGCGGGCGATCAGGTGCTCGAGCACGTCCGGGGCGAGCGCGGGGTTGAGCGGCATCGCGACCATCCCGGCCTTCGCGATGCCGATCTTGGCGACGTAGGCCTCGACGGAGTTCTCGCAGAGCAGCAGCACCCGCGACGACGGTTCCAGGCCGCGCTCGAGCAGCGCGTGCGCCACCTGGTTGGCCAGCTCGTCGGCCTGGCGGAAGGTCAGCGTCCGGAAGCGGTCGTCGGAGTACGCGCCCGCCCAGCCGGTGATCGCGACCTTGTCCGGGTAGCTCCACGTGAGCCGTTCCAGGACGTCGCCGACCGAGGTCCGCTCCCACCGGTGGACGGCGCGGCGGCCCCGCAGGTTCGTGACGTCGATGTCGCTCGCACCCGGTTGCACGGCGCCAGCATCACGGCTGCCTGGACGCAGCACAAGGCCCGGGAGTGATCGGCGTTCACTCATGCACGCTTGCCGGAGGGCTCGGAGTGAACGACGATGCACTCTCGGCGGGAAGGGGACGCGCATGGGACCGGTGACCTACGAGGTGACGGCCGGCGTCGCCTGGCTGACGATCGACCGTCCGGAGGCGCACAACGCGCTGAGCCGCCCCGTCCGCGAGGGCCTGTTCGACGGCGTGCACCGGTTCAACGCCGACGACGCAGCGCGGGTGCTCGTGCTGACCGGCGCGGGCGAGAAGGCGTTCTGCTCGGGCGGGGACCTCAAGGAGATGTCGGAGACCGCGCTGACCGTGCCGCCGCCGGACTTCCTGCCCCAGTTCGGGCGCAACGTCGAGGTCGCCAAGCCGACGATCGCGGCCGTCAACGGCATCGCCTACGGCGGCGGCTTCCTGCTCGCGCAGCAGTGCGACCTGGTCGTGGCCGCCGAGCACGCCCGGTTCGCGGTGTCGGAGGTGAAGGTCGGGCGCGGGTCGCCGTGGGCCGCGCCGCTGTCGTGGCTGGTGCCGCCGCGCGTGGCGCTGCAGATCCTGCTCACCGGCGACCCGCTGGACGCGGCGCGCGCCCGGGAGGTCGGGCTCGTCAACGAGGTCGTGCCGCTACCCGACCTGCGGGCCACGGCGCAGGCGCTGGCCGAGCGCATCGCCGCGAACGCGCCGCTGTCGGTGCTGGCGGCCAAGCGCACCGCCTACCTGTCGGCGTCGCACCCGCGGGCGGAGGCCTACGACCGGGCCGAGGAGATCTGGGAGCCCGTCTACCTCTCCGAGGACGCGCAGGAGGGGCCGCGGGCGTTCCGGGAGAAGCGGGCGCCGGTGTGGCGGGGGCGCTGACCCCTACTCCGGGCCGACCCGCTCCGGGCCGACCCGCTCCGGGCCGACCCGCTCCGGGCCGACGCCGAGGCAGGCGTGCGCCATCCCGGCCAGCAGCGCGGTGAGCCGCGCGTGCGGCAGCCCGCTGTCGTGGAACAGGACCGACTGGATGGCCCCGATCGTCGCGTGGACGGTGAGGCGGGCCTCGCCGTCGGCGAGGTCGCGGCGCAGCGGGCCGAGGACCGCCACCCACTCCTCGACGTAGTGCCGCTGGGCCCGCCGCAGCCGGCGCAGCGACTGCTCGGGCAGGTTGTGGGCCTCGCGGTGGTAGACCTGCAGGATCCGGCGGTCGGTCACGGCGATCTCGACGTGGTTGCGGACGAGCTCGCCGAGCGCGGTGCGGTCGTCGTCGGCCGACTCGACGATCGCGGCGGCCGAGCGCTCCAGCTCGTCCATGACCTCCTGCAGCAGCGCGGCGAGGATCGCGGCCTTGCTGTCGAAGTGCCGGTAGATCCCGGAGCCGACGATGCCGGCCGCGGCGCCGATGTCGGCCATCGCGACGCGGTGGTAGCCCGAGCGCGCGATGAGCGCGCCCGCGGCCTCGAGGATGCGGGCCTTGCGGTCGGGATCCCGCCGCCCCCGCGACGGGATCCCGCTGCCCACCGGCTCCATGGGGGCATCCTGCTGCACCGGGCCCGCGACGGGGATCACGCGCCCGGAACGCCCGCGGGGATCGCGTACGGGTTGGCGTCGGCCAGCGGCGCGTCGTAGCCCGAGGAGACGACGTCGAAGATGCCGTCGAGGTCGGTGTCGTCGAGGACGATGTCGGCCAGGCCGTCGGCGTCGAGGGCGACGGCGACGACGTCGGGGACGAACGGGGCCGCGCCGGGGACGTTCTCGAAGAGGGCGACGTCGTCGTAGTAGTCGCCGTCGACGTCGGACAGGACGGTGTCGACCTCGCCGTCGCCGTTGGAGTCGACCAGCGTCGTCTCCTCGTAGCCGTCACCGTCGACGTCGGCGTACTCGTAGCTCTGGTGGCTCTCGTCGCCCTCATAGCCCGAGTCGTGGCTGTCGGAGGTGTCGTGGCCCTCGGAGCTGTCGTGGCCGGTCTCGTAGCCCGAGCCGTGGTCGGTGCTCTCGCTGTCGACCGCGTCGGTCGTCTCGATCAGGGGCTCGGGGGCGTAGCACTCGGACATCGGATCCTCCTGGGCGGCGGTGGCGGGGCCGTGTGGCCCGTACACCCAGGAGGACGCCCGCGACCGGGCCGGGGTTACAGGAGCGCGTGGACTTCCTTCAGGACCGGTGGACGGCCGGGTGCTCGCGCAGCCGGCCGGCCATGCGGTGCAGGTCGGCGCGCATCGTCGCGAGCTCGTCGGCCGACAGCCCCGTGCTGTCCTCGACGTCGCACTGGACCTCGTGGACGCGGTCGCGCAGCGCGTGGCCCTCCCTGGTGCAGGTGATGTCGACGACCCGCTCGTCGAGCTGCGACCGCTCCCGCGTGATCAGCCCCTCCCCCGCCAGCCGCTTCAGCAGCGGGGACAGGGTGGCGCTGTCGAGGTGCAGCCGCTCGCAGATGTGGCCCATCGGCAGCGAGCCGTGCTCCCACAGCAGCAGGAGCACGAGGTACTGGGTGTAGGTGAGGCCCAGGCGCGCCAGCCCGTCGCGGTAGGCGCCGGTCATCGCCCGCGAGGCCGTGTAGAGCGCGAAGCACAGCTGCTCGTCGAGCACGAACTCCGACCGGGGGCTGCGCGACATGACGCCACTCTACGACCGCGCACCGACGACCGGGCCGATTTCTATGGCGCGCCATTGACTAGGCCACTACCGGTCACCCAGAGTGGTGCCGGTCACGTACCAGCACGGCGACGACGGAGGTCCCACCACCATGACCGACGCTTCCCTGTACGAGCGGCTCGGCGGCACCTACGGCATCGCGGGAGCGGTCGACGTCCTCGTGGACCGCCTGTTCGCCAACGCCTCCGTCAACGCCAACGCCGCCGTGCACGACCATCACGGCGACCCCGCCAACGCCGCGGGCTACAAGTTCCTCGTCACCGCCTGGTCGATCGAGGCGGCCGGCGGCCCCGCGTGCTACCCCGGCAAGGGCATGGACGAGGCCCACGCGACGCTCGCGATCAGCGAGGCCGACTTCGACGCCGTGGCGCTGGAGATCGCCTCGACCCTGAACTTCCTCGGCGTGCCCGCCGGGGAGCACCAGGAGTTCATGGCGATCATCGAGGGCTACCGGCCGCAGGTGGTGGCAGCGGCGGTCTGACCGACCGCCGGCGCACGTCCCGCCGTGCGCGAAACACCAGGAGTGGGAACCGGGTCCGCGTTCCGCGGAACGCGAACCCGGCGGCGTCAGAACGCGTACCGCACCCGGATCCACGGGGCGTGGGCGGCGATCAGGTCCTGCACCCGCGCGACGGCCTCGCGCTTGGGCGCGTTGCGGTACCGCACGTTCCACATCCCCGACTGCGAGCGCTTGGGCTGCTGGATGTCGGGCCGCCACAGCAGGTCCTCGGCCTTGGGGTGCCAGCCGAGGTTGACCTCGTGCAGGTCGCGGTTGTGGGTGAGCATGATGATCTCGGCGGCGGCCTGCTGCTTGGCCGCGTCGCCGACCTCGTCGTCGAGGCGGGTCAGCAGCTCGGCCCAGTCGCGCTCCCAGCCCTCGCGCAGCACGATCGGCGAGAAGTTGAGGTGCACCTCGTAGCCGGCGGCGACGAAGTCGTCGATCGCGGCGATCCGCTCGGGGATCGGGCTGGTGCGGATGTCGAGGAGCTTGGCGTCGCTCTCGGGCATCAGCGAGAAGCGCACCCGGGTGCGGCCCTGCGGGTCGAGGTCGAGCAGCTCCCGGTTGACGAACTTCGTGGCGAAGCTGGCCTTGGCCGTCGGCAGCTCGCGGAAGGTGGCGACGAGGTCGGCCACGTTGTCGCTGACGAGCGCGTCGACGGAGCAGTCGCTGTTCTCGCCGATGTCGTAGACCCAGGCGCGCGGGTCGACCTGGTCCGGCTCGGGCTTGACGCCCTGCCGGCGCACGTGCCCGCGCAGGTAGCGGGTGATCTTGTCGATGTTCGTGAACACCGTGATCGGGTTGGCGTAGCCCTTGCGGCGCGGCACGTAGCAGTAGGCGCACGCCATGGCGCAGCCGTTGGACGTCGACGGCGCGATGAAGTCCGACGACCGCCCGTTGGGCCGGGCCGACAGCGACTTCTTGACGCCGAGCACGAGCGTCCCGGACTTGACGCGCACCCAGCGCTCGACGTTGCCCTCGTTGCCGTGCAGCTCGGGGATCTGCCAGTGCGAGGGCACCTCGATCACCTCGGCGCCGGGGAACCGGGAGAGGACCTGCTGCCCGCGCTCGGAGTCGCGCGCCTCGGGCTCGGCGTAGACGGCGCCGATCCGCAGCAGGCGGTCGGCGGCGGTGGTGGGAGTGGTGGAGGCATCGGGAGGGGTGACGGCACCTGCCGTCGCGGACGGACTCGACACACCTTCCTCAACGGGTCGGCCCCGGCCCCCATTCCGGCCCGGACGCCGCCGCCAGCGCCCCGATCAGCAGATCCCGGGTGTCGGCGGGGTCCACGACGTCGTCCACCTCGAACACCGTCGCGACGCTCAGCGCGCGGCCCCGCTCGTAGTAGTCGGCGACGAGCTCGGAGTACCGCTCGCGCCGCCGGTCCGGGTCGGGGATCGCGTCGAGCTCGGCCCGGAACCCCAGCCGGACCGCCCCCTCCAGCCCCATCCCGCCGAACTCCCCCGTCGGCCAGGAGACGGTCAGGTCGGGGGCGTGCAGGCTCCCGCCGCACATCGCCATCGCGCCGAGCCCGTAGGCCTTGCGCAGCACCACCGCGCACCGCGGGACGGTGAGCCGGGCGCCGGCGACGAAGAAGTCACCGAACCGGCGCACGATCCCGGTGCGCTCGGCGTCGGGGCCGACCATGAACCCCGGGGTGTCGCACAGCGACACCACCGCGAGCCCGTGGTCCTGGCACAGCCGCAGGAACCGGGCGGCCTTGTCCGCGGCGTCGCCGTCGATCGCCCCGCCGAGGTGCGTGGGGTCGTTGGCCAGCACCCCGACCGGGCGGCCGTCGAGCCGGGCCAGCGCGGTGACGACCCCCGCGCCGAAGCCGGAGCGCAGCTCCAGCACGCTCCCGGTGTCGCACAGCGTCTCCAGCACCGGGCGCACCGCGTAGGCGCGCAGCCGGTCCTCGGGCACCAGGTGCCGCAGCCGCCGCTGGTCGGCCACCGGCCCCGGCTCGTGCGGGCCGGCGAAGTAGGACAGGTACCGGCGGACGGCGTCGACGGCCGCGGCGTCGTCGGCGACCAGGAGGTCCACGACGCCGTTGGCCGCCTGCACCGCCATCGGCCCGACGTCCCCCGGCGCCACGACGCCGAGCCCGCCGCCCTCGATCATCGCCGGGCCACCCATCCCGAGGCTGCTCCCCTCGGTGGCGACGACGACGTCGCAGGCGCCCGCGAGCGCGGCGTTGCCGGCGAAGCAGTAGCCGGACACGACCGCCACCGTCGGCACCCGCCCCGCCAGCCCGGCCGCGAGCCGGAACGTCGGCAGGTCGAGCTGGGCGACGGCGGAGGTGTCGGTGTCGCCCGGGCGCCCGCCCCCGCCCTCGGCGAACACCACCAGCGGCAGGCTCCGCTCGGTGGCCAGGGTCAGCAGCCGGTCGGTCTTGCGGTGGTTGTGCACGCCCTGCGTGCCAGCCAGGACGGTGTAGTCGTAGGACATCACCGCCACCGGGCGCCCGCCCACGGTCGCGGTGGCGGTGACCAGCCCGTCGGCCGGGGTTCGCGCCACGAGGTCCTCGACGCTGCGCCGCCGCCGCTGCGCCGCGATCGTCAGCGCGCCGTACTCCACGAGGCTGCCCGCGTCGACCAGGTCCTCGACGTTCTCCCGCGCGGTCCGCCGCCCGGTCCCGTGCCGGCGCGCGGTGACCTCCGGGCGCCCCGCGTCGGACACGCCGTGGTGGCGCGCGAGCACCTCGGCCAGGTCGGCGCGGACGTGCGCCGGGTCGACCTCCGTGAGGGCGTCCCGCGCCGCCGCGTCGTCGACGCCCCCGGTGAGCACGGCCAGCACCGCCCCGGCCGCGACGGCGTCACCGACCGCGACCCGCACCTCCACCACCCGTCCGCCGCGCGGAGCGGGCACCCCGTGCTGCATCTTCATCGCCTCGAGCACGACGAGCTCCGCGCCCGGCGCGAGCGCGTCCCCCGCCGCGGCGCCGACCGCGACGACGACGCCCTGCTGCGGCGCCCGCAGCGCCTCCGCGCCGTCGGGCACGGGTCGGTCTCCGGCCGCAGCAGGTCGCGTCGGCGCGGCGGCGGTCACGGCCGCCGCCGACGGGGCGGCGGCCAGCTCGGCGACGTGCGCGTCCACGTACCCCGTGTCGAGCACCCCGGGCTCCGTCACCCGCTCCAGCAGCGCCCGCAGCAGCCCGATCGTCGTCGGGACACCGGCGACGTCGAACTCGCCCAGCGCACGGCCCGCCCGCGCCGCGGCCACCGCGAGGTCGTCGCCGCTCACGACCACCTTGGCCAGCAGGGAGTCGTAGCGCGGCCCGACCTCGTAGCCCGCGTAGCCGTGGGTGTCGACCCGCACCCCGCGCCCCGACGGCGGCTGGAACCGCGACAGCACCCCACCGCCGGGCTCGACGGTGCCGTCCGGCCGCAGCACCTCGGTGTTCACCCGGCACTGCACCGCCACACCCCGACCCAGCGGCGGCGACGACAGGACCAGCTCGCCGAGCGTCGCACCCCCGGCGACCCGCAGCGCCAGCTCCACGAGGTCGAGCCCGGTGACCTCCTCGGTCACCGTGTGCTCCACCTGCAGCCGCGGGTTGACCTCCAGGAACGCGAACCCGTCCGCCCCGACCAGGAACTCCACCGTCGCCAGACCCGCGTAGGGCAGCGACCCGACCAGGTCCCGCGCCGCCGCGTGCAGCCGCGAGCGCACCGCGGGGTCCAGGTCCGGCGCGGGCCCGATCTCGACGAGCTTCTGGCGGCGCCGCTGCAGGCTGCAGTCCCGGTCGCCGAGGACGACCGGCGCGCCGTGGCCGTCGCCGAGGACCTGCACCTCCACGTGCCGCGCCGGAGCCAGCAGCCGCTCGACGTACAAGGTCCCGTCCCCGAACGCCGCCTGTGCCTCCGCCGCGCACTGCCGCAGCACCTCGGGGAGGTCCGCCGCCCGCGTGACGGGCCGGGTGCCGCGGCCCCCTCCCCCGGCCAGCGCCTTGACCATGACCGCGCCGCCGGGACCCAGGCCGTCGAGGAACGCCCGCGCGGCGGCCTCGTCGGTCGGACCGTCGGTCCCCTCCAGCACCGGCACGCCCAGCTCGCGGGCCCGCGCCCGGGCGGCGGTCTTGTCCCCGAAGAGCTCCAGCGCCTGCGCCGACGGCCCGACGGACACCACCCCCGCTGCCGCGCACGCCCGCGCCAGCGCCGGGTTCTCCGACAGGAAGCCGTAGCCGGGGTGCAGCGCGTCGCAGCCGGAATCGACCGCGGCGGCCACTACGGCGTCGACGTCGAGGTAGGCGGCCGGACCGGCCCCGGGCAGCCGCACCGCCGCGTCGGCACGGGCGACGTGCGCGCAGGTCGCGTCGTCGTCGGGATGGACCGCGACCGTCCGGATCCCCAGCGCGGCCGCCGTGGCGAGCACCCGCACCGCGACCTCCCCGCGGTTGGCCACCAGCAGCGCCCGCACCGTCATCCGCGTCCCGTCCCCCGTCGGCGGGCCCCGGCGGCCCGCGTCCCGGCGATCCTCGCAGCGGCCCCGGTCCGCAGGCGCGGCGCGTCCGGCGTCGACCGGCTCGCACACAGGCCGCGGGGCCCGCACACAGGGCCGGACCTGTGTGCCGACCCCCGGAGGTGTGTGCGAGCCGCTACCCGGCGGGCTCGACGCGCGACAGCCACGTCGTCAGCAGGGCCTCCAGCGCCGCGGCCTCGTCGGGGGTCAGGGCGTCGAGCAGGCGGCGCTCGTTGCGCATGTGCTCGGTGAACGCCCGGTCGACGAGCCCGCGCCCGGCGTCGGTGAGGGCGACGACCCGGCCGCGCCCGTCGTCGGTGGCGGGACGGCGGGTGACCAGCCCGGCCTCGACGAGCCGGTCGAGCCGCTTGGTCATCGCACCCGTCGTGACCATCGTGAAGCGGGCCAGCTCACCGGGTGCGCGCTCGAACGGGGCCCCGGCGCGGCGCAGCGCGGCGAGGACGTCGAACTCCCCCTCGGTGAGGCCGTGGCGCCGGTAGACGACGCACAGCTCGTCGGTCAGCCGCGACGCCAGCCGGTGCAGCCGCCCGATCACCCCCTGCGGCGACACGTCGACGTCGGGGCGCTCGCGGGCCCACTCGGCCTGGATCCGGGCGACGTGGTCGGGCTCGCTCATCCGCCCACTGTAGCTTCCCAGGAAGCTATAGTCGCTTCCGTGGAAGCTACCTGGCGGTGGGTCCTGGTCACGGCGGTCGCGCCGGTGGCCTGGGGCAGCACCTACTACGTGACGCGCGAGTTCCTCCCGGCCGACCACCCGCTCTTCGGCGCCGCCGTCCGGGCCCTGCCCGCCGGGCTGCTGCTGCTCCTGGTCTGCCGGACCCTGCCGCGGGGCGCGTGGTGGTGGCGCTCGCTCGTGCTGGGTGTGCTGAACACCAGCGGGTTCTTCGCCCTGGTCTACCTCGCGGCGCAGCTGCTGCCCACGAGCGTCGCGGCGGTGGTGATGGCTACCTCGCCGGTGACGATGATGCTGGTCGCCTGGGCCGTGCTGGGCCGGCGGCCCGCGCTGCTGCCCGTCGCCGGAGCGCTGCTGGGCATCGCCGGCGTGGTCACGATGCTGCTCACCGGAGGCGGCGCGGTCAGCGTCGCCGGGGTGGCGGCGTCGGTCGCGGCGATGCTCCTGTCGTCGGTCGGCTACGTGCTCGCGCAGAAGTGGGGCGGGGAGGTGCCGGTGCTCGCCTCGACGGCCTGGCAGCTCGTGGCGGGCGGCCTCGTGATCCTCCCGGTGGCCGTGCTCGTCGAGGGTGCGCCGCCGGTCCTGGACGCGCCGGCCGTCGCGGGCTTCGCCTACGTCAGCCTCGTCGCGACCGCGCTGGCGTTCACGGCGTGGTTCACCGGCCTGCGCCACCTCGACGCCGGGACCGTCGGGCTCGTCGGACTGCTCAACCCGGTCACCGGCGTCCTGCTCGGCACCGCGCTGGCCGCCGAGGCCCTGACCGGGCGCCAGGCCGCCGGGATCGCCCTCGTGCTGGTGGGCATCGCGGCGGGCCGGCCGTCCCGGCGGCGCGGGACCTACCGGACGCGCCCGCCCGCGTGCGCGGCCACCGCGAAGCCGACCGCGGTCAGGACCCAGGCCAGCACGTCCAGCAGCGGGACGGGCACGACCACCGCGAACACCAGGTGCAGCGGCTGGGAGGCGATCAGCCCGACGGCGACCGCCCTGGGCAGCACCCGCCAGAGCGCGACGCCGAGCAGCACGGTGCCGACGATGTGCCCGACCACGAAGACGACCGCCGCGACCGCGGAGACCGGGTGCGCCTCGGTCGCCGCGACCAGGGCCCCGACGGACGCCGGTGGCTGCCCGACCGCCGCGCCGGCCAGCGCCACCTGGTCGGACGCCACGACGAAGAACAGGCTGGTGAACCCCAGCCAGGACACGACGGCGGCGACCCGGCCCAGCACCGGGCGGGCGGCCGCGGCGGCCCGGCCGACGATCAGCACCCCGAGCGGCAGCGTGAGCAGGGCGAGGTAGGTGAGCCCGAGCACGGCGGCCTGGGCGCCGGGGGCCGCGGCCACCGCGGCGGCGATGGTCGTCGGGTCGTCGACGGTGGAGTGGGGCAGCACGCCGCGCAGGACCGCGATGGCCAGCGGGCCGGCGGCCGCGAGCGCCACGGTGGCCGGCAGGGCGCGGACGAGGGGCGGGGTGTCGGTGGTGGTCGTCATGGCCGGAACGGTCCGTCCGCGGGACCCCCGCCCGGAAGGGCGACCGGGCCGGGAGCACCCGGGAAGGATCCCGGGCCCACCCGGGACCGCGGCCCGGGACACCGGGCCGTCGCCTGCGCCACACTGGCGCCGTGACCAGCACGGACCCCGCCCGCAGGCGGCGACACGGCGCCGCTGCGCCCACCGTGGCCGCGCTCGTCCTGGCCGTGCTCGTCGCGGCCGAGACCGCCACGGCGGTCGTGGCCGCCGTGGCGGCGGGCTGGACCCTCGACGCGGCGGTCGAGGCGTTCGTCGTGTCCAACGCGGTGATCGGGCTGTCCTGCGGGGTGGCCGGGGTGCTGCTCGCCGGGCAGCGCCCGGGCAACCCGGTCGGCTGGCTGCTGCTCGGCGCCGCGGTCGCCCAGTCCGGCACGGCGGCCTCCACCCCGCTGCTCGACCTGGCCGCGACCGCGGGGGCCCCGACCGCGGTGCTGCGCGCACTGGCCACGGTCGCGGCCTGGTCCTGGCCCTGGTCGATCGGCCTGTTCCTGCCGCTCGCGCTGCTGCTGTTCCCCGACGGGCGGCTCCCGGGCCCGCGCTGGCGGGCCGCGGCCGGGCTGACGGCGGTCAGCGGCCTGCTGTTCGCCACGAGCGTCGGCGCCGACCCGGCCGGGGTGCCCACGTCGCGGGGGCCGGTGGCGCCGTGGCCCGTGCTGCCCGGCTACGCGGGGCTGGCGCCGCTGTGGACGGGGACCGAGCTGCTCAACCTCGCCGTCTACGTGCTCGCCGTGGCCGCGCTGGTGCTGCGCTACCGCCGCGGCGACGAGCAGCGCCGCCGCCAGCTGTTGTGGCTGGTGCTCGCCCTGCTGCTCGTCACGGTGATCTTCGTGCCGTGGGGCCTGTTCGACGCCGGCCCGGTCCTGCAGCTGCTGGCGATCGCGCTCGTGCCCGGCGCGATGACCGTCGCCGTCCTGCGCCACCAGCTGCTCGACATCCGGCTCGTCCTCTCCCGCACCGTGGTCTACCTGCTGCTGACGGCGCTGGTCACGGCCGCGTACCTGGGCCTGGTGGCGCTCGGCGGCACCGCGCTGCGCGGTCCGGTGGTCGGTGGCACCGCGGTCGGTGACGCGGTGCTGGCGACGCTCGTGGTCGCGGTCGCCTTCCACCCCGTGCGGACGTGGCTGCAGCGGCTGGTCGACCGGGCTCTGTACGGTGACCGCTCCGACCCGGCCCGCGCCCTGGCCGGGGTCGGCGAGCGGTTGCGCGCGGCGGACGCGTCGTCGGACTCCGCGGGCGGCGGCGTCGACGCGGCGCTCGCCGCGGTCTGCGAGGCGCTGCGCCTGCCCTACGCGGCCGTCGTCCGCGACGGCGGGGTGCGGTGGGCCCACGGCACCGCGCCCGGGGCGACGCAGGGCGTGCCGCTGGTCTACCGCGGCGAGGACGTCGGCGAGCTGGTCGTCGGGGCCCGCCCCGGGCAGCGCAGCCTGGGGCGGGCCGACCGGGCGGCGTGCGAGGTGCTGGCCGTGCCGCTCGCCGTCGCCGTGCGCGCCACGGACCTCTCCGCGACGCTGCAGCGCTCCCGGGAGCGGATCGTCGCCGCGCGGGAGGAGGAGCGGCGACGCCTGCGCCGCGACCTGCACGACGGCCTCGGCCCGGTGCTCACCGGCATCTCCTTCCAGGCCGACGCCGCCGGGAACCTCCTCGCCACCGATCCCGCGGCCGCCGCCGCGCAGCTCACCGCCCTGCGCGCCGCCGCGACCGAGGCGATCGCCGACGTCCGGCGCCTGGTGCTCGACCTGCGCCCGCCCGCGCTCGACGAGGTCGGGCTGGTCGAGGCGCTGCGCCGGCACGCCGTCCGGCTCGGGACCGGCACGCCCGCGGTCGTCGTCCACGCCGAGGACCCGCTGCCGGCGCTGCCCGCCGCGGTGGAGGTGGCCGCGTACCGGATCGCGGCCGAGGCGATGACCAACGCCGTGCGGCACTCCGGCGGCGACCGCGTCGACCTGCGGATCAGCGTCGCCGACGGCCTGCGCCTCGACGTGCGCGACGACGGCCGCACCGGCCCCGCGTGGACGCCGGGCACCGGCATGACCTCGATGACCGAACGGGCGGCCGAGCTCGGTGGCACGGTCGTCGTCGGACCCTCCGACGGGGGCGGGCGCGTCGCGGCCCGGCTGCCGCTGTGAGCGTGCGGGTGGTGGTCGCCGACGACCACCCCGTGGTCCGCGACGGGCTGTCCGCGCTGCTGGGGACGCGCGCCGGGATCGAGGTCGTCGGCTGCGCGTCCGGTGGGCGCGAGGCCGTGCGGCTGGCCGTGACCCTGCGGCCCGACGTGCTGGTGCTCGACGTGCAGATGCCCGACCTGCACGGCGTCGCCGCCGCCCGGGAGATCGCCCGCGACGCGCCGGGCGTGGCTGTGCTCATGCTGACGATGTTCGACGACGACGACTCGGTCTTCGCCGCCATGCGCGCCGGCGCCCGCGGGTACCTGCTCAAGGGCGCGTCCCAGGACGAGATCGCGCGCGCGATCCACGCCGTCGCGGCCGGGGAGGCGATCTTCGGGCCGGGTGTGGCGCGGCGGCTGCTCGAGCAGCTCGCGGGCCCGGGCGCGGCGGCCGTCCCGTTCCCGGACCTCACGCCGCGCGAGCGGGACGTGCTGGAGCTGCTCACCACCGGGATGCCGACCGCCGACATCGGGCGCAGGCTCGGGCTGGCCGCGAAGACGGTCACCAATCACCTGTCGTCGGTGTTCGCGAAGCTGCAGGTGCCCGGCCGGGCGGAGGCCGTCGAGCGGGCGCGGCGGGCCGGCATGGGGCCGGCGCGCGAGCCCGACCGGTAGGGCGCGTCAGGCCGCCAGCGCGTCGGCGAACACCTCGGGCGCCTCGACCGGCACGAAGTGCCCCACCCCGTCGACCGGCACCACGGTGACGTCGGAGAAGAACTCGCCGAGCCGGTCGGACCACTCCCGGGGGAACAGCGGGTCGGCGTCGGCCCACAGGAACCGGGTGGGCACCGCGATCCGGTCGGCCGGGGCGGGCGCGGTCTCCCCCAGGAACCGCCCGACGACCGACGCCACCGCGCGGTACCAGCCGATCGACGCGACGAACGCGCCCGGCGCGCCGTAGACGGCGGCGAGGTGGTCGAGGCGGTCGTCGGACGGGGTGAAGCCCGGCCCGGACCAGTGCGTCCAGAAGTGGCGCAGGTAGGCGCGGACCCGGCCGACGTCACCGTCGACGAGCTCGCGGGCCAGGTCGAGCCGGTGGAAGGACTGATACCAGAACTCGCCCATCGGCTGCTCGGTGAGGATCCGCGCCCCGACGCCGGGCCCGGGCGGGGTCACGACGAGGGCGCGCACGAGGTCGGGCCGGTCGGCGGCGAGGCGCTGGGCGACGCGGCTGCCGATGTCGTAGCCCCCGACGGCCACGCCGCGCAGACCCAGCTCGTCGAGCAGCCCCGCGACGCTGCGGGCCTGCGCGTCGACGCCGTAGTACCGGGCGGGGTCGAGGTCGTGCTTGTCGGACCCGCCGAACCCGCGCAGGTCGGGCACGACGACGTCGTGGCCGGTACCGGCGAGCCGTTCGGCCACCCCGGCGTGGTCGGTCCGGTCCCCCGGCCAGCCGTGCAGCAGCAGGACCGGTGGCCCGGTGGGCGGTCCCGTCCGGTCGTGGGCGAGGCGGAAGCCGTCGATCGGCGCGGACAGGGGCATGCGGACTCCTGGCGGTCGGACGGGCCGCGGGACCCGGCGGGAGCCCGATCCTCCGCCCGCCGGGCCGCCGCGCGGTTGGAGGCGGGTCCAACGCGGAGCGCCGACGGTTGTGCTGCGCACCGTGTCGCGCACCCCGTCCCCCGGCCGACGATCGGTGCATGAGCAGCGTCGCCCGTCGTCGGGAGTCTTCATGAGGATCACCGAGTTCTTCGACCGCGGACTGCGGCAGAACCCCGACGGGGCCGCCTACGTCATGGACGGCCGCCGGTGGACCTACCGCGAGTCCTACGCCCTGTCCTGCCGGGTGGCCCACGGCCTGACCGCGGCCCTGCGTCCCGGGGCGAAGGTCGCGGTGCTGTCCCCCAACCACCCCGAGGCGTGGATCTGCGTCCTCGCGACGTGGCGGGCGGGGATGGTGTGGGTGCCGCTGAACCCGGCGGTGCCGGCCGCCGAGACCGCCGACCTCGCCGCCTCGCTGGGATGCGAGGCCATCCTCTACCACTCCTCGCTCGGCGAGGTCGTGGAGCTGTTGCGCGACCGGGTGCCGGAGCTGCGGCTGGCCGTGTGCCTCGACCGCACCGACGACGACCGCACCGACGACCGCACCCCCTGGCTGCACGACTGGTGCGGCGACCTGCCGTCCGAGCCGCCGGCCGTCGACACGGCGTTCGAGGACATCGTCGCGATCCCTCCGACCGGCGGGACGACGGGGCTGCCCAAGGGCGTGCTCAACAACCACCGCGGCATCACGACCTCCACCGCGCTGCTGATGATGCTGCTCGACTACGAGGCCCACCAGCCGATCGTCAACCTCGCCGCCGCCCCGATGACGCACACCAGCGGCTTCCTCAGCCTGCCCGCGACCGCGCGCGGCGGCACCGTCGTCGTCCTCGACAAGGCCGACCCGGCGGTCCTCGCCGACGTCGTCGAGGAGCACGGCGTCACCGAGATGTTCCTGCCGCCGACGGTGATCTACCGCTGGCTCGACCACCTCCGCGGGCAGCAGCGCGACTTCTCCTCCCTGCGCTACCTCATCTACGGGTCGGCGCCGATGTCGGTCGACCGGCTGCGGGAGGCCATCGGCGTGTTCGGCCCGGTCATGACCAGCGCCTACGGGCAGACCGAGGCCCCCGGGACGATCGCGCTGATGCGGTGCGCGGAGCTGTTCGACGCCGACGGCACGCTCAACGAGGCCCGGCTGTCGGCGTGCGGGCGGCCCTCGCCCCTGCTGTCGGTCGAGCTCCGCGACGACGACGACCGGCCGGTGCCCCGCGGCGCCGAGGGCGAGATCTGCGTCCGCGGCGACACCGTGATGGTGGGCTACCACGAGCTCCCGGACCGCACGGCCGAGACCGTCGTCGGCGGGTGGCTGCACACCGGCGACGTCGGGCGCCTCGACGACGACGGCTACCTGCACATCACCGACCGCAAGAAGGACATGATCATCTCGGGCGGCTTCAACGTCTTCCCGAGCGAGGTCGAGCAGGTGCTCTGGCGCCACCCCGCGGTCGGCGACTGCGCGGTCGTCGGGGCGCCGCACCCGGACTGGGGCGAGCAGGTCACCGCCGTCGTCGAGCTGCGGGCGGGCGCCTCCGCCACGCCCGAGGAGCTCGTGGCCTGGTGCCGCGGGCGCCTGGGCGGGGTCCGGACGCCGAAGCGGATCGACATCGTGGACGAGCTGCCCCGCAGCCACAACGGCAAGGTGCTGCGCAACCGGGTGCGCGAGACGTACTGGCAGGGCGCGGGGCGGCGGATCTGATGACCGCCCGACGCCTCCCCCCGGTGGCCGAGCTCGCCGCGATGGTCGACGCGCGCGCCTTCGCCCCTGCCACCACCCGCCGGCGCCTCGCCCGGACCCACACGCTGGAGGACCTGCGCGCCCTGGCCCGGCGCCGGGTCCCGCGCGCCGTGTTCGACTACGTCGAGGGCGGCGCCGAGCAGGAGGTCAGCATCGCCCGCTCCCGGGCGGCGTTCCGCGACGTCCGGTTCCGCCCGCAGGTCCTGCGCGACGTCGGCGAGGTCGACCTGGGCCGGACGATGCTCGGCAGGCGGGCGGAGCTGCCCGTCGTCCTGGCGCCCACCGGCTACACGCGGATGATGCACCACGAGGGCGAGCGGGCCGTGGCCCGCGCCGCCGCCCGCGCCGGCATCCCCTACGCGCTGTCGACGGTCGGCACGACGTCGGTGGAGGACCTGGTCGCGGCCGCGCCGACCGGCCGCACCTGGTTCCAGCTCTACCTCTGGCGCGACCGGGCCGCGAGCGCGGCGCTGGTGGCGCGCGCGCTGGCCGCGGGCTGCGACACGATGATCCTCACCGTCGACACCCCGGTGTCCGGCGCGCGGTTCCGCGACGTCCGCAACGGCCTCACCATCCCGCCGCGGATCGGCCCGCGGACCCTCGCCGACATGGCGCTCCACCCGCGCTGGTGGATCGACCTGGTCAGCACCGAGCCGTTGCGGTTCGCGTCGTTCAGCTCCTGGCAGGGCACCGCCGCCGAGCTCGCCGACAGCCTGTTCGACCCGACCGCGGGCCTCGCCGACCTCCGGTGGCTGCGCGACGCCTGGCCGCACAGGCTCGTCGTCAAGGGGATCCAGGGCGTCGCCGACGCCCGGACGGTCCTCGACGCCGGCGCGGACGGCGTCGTGCTGTCCAACCACGGCGGGCGCCAGCTCGACCGCACCGAGGCGCCGCTGCGCCTGCTGCCCGAGGTGCGCGCGGCGCTGGGCGCGGACGCCGAGGTCTACGTCGACGGCGGCGTCACCTCGGGTGCCGACGTCGCCGCCGCGGTGGCGCTCGGGGCGACCGGCGTCCTCGTGGGGCGCGCCTACCTCTACGGCCTGATGGCCGGCGGCGAGGCCGGGGTGGCCCGTGCCGTCGACATCCTGCGCACCGACCTCGCCCGCACCCTGCGGCTGCTGGGCGTCACGGCGGTGGACGCCCTCACCGGCACCCACGCCGCGCTCGGCGACCGCCCGCACCACCGACCGACCGACGTCCTCGAACGAGCAGGGAGCAGCTGATGTACGACGACTACGAGTTCCTGAAGGTGGAGCCCGGCGACGACCGGGTCCTGCGCATCACCATGAACCGGCCGGAGAAGCTCAACGCCTCGGGCGAGGTCGGGCACGGCGAGCAGGGCCGGATCTGGCGGGAGTTCGACGACGACCCCGACATGAACGTCGCCCTGATCACCGGGGCGGGCCGCGCCTTCAGCGCCGGCGGCGACATCGACGCGGGCAACGGCCCCGCGGAGGTCGACACCCGCGACGGCCGGGCGCTGGTGCGCAACATGATCGCCTGCCGGAAGCCGATCGTCTCCGCGATCAACGGGGTCGCCGTGGGCGGCGGGCTGGCCATCGCGCTGCTCGCCGACATCTCCATCGCCAGCGAGCGGGCGGTCCTCATGGACGGCCACGTCAAGCTGGGCATCGCCGCGGGCGACCACGCCGCGCTGGTCTGGCCGCTGTCGATCGGGCTGGCCCGCTCCAAGTACCACCTCCTGATGTGCGACCGGATCACCGGCAAGGAGGCCGCGGAGATCGGGCTGGTCGGGAAGTGCGTTCCCCACGAGGAGCTGATGGCCACCGCCGAGGACGCCGCGCAGCGCCTCGCCCGGGGGCCGCAGTTCGCGATCCAGGCCACCAAGGCCGCGCTCAACGACTGGTACCTGCAGAACATCGCCATCTTCGAGCACTCGCTCTACATGGAGGCGCACAGCCTGACCCTCCCCGACGCCGCGGCGGGCATCGCCGCGGTGCGCGGCAAGACCGAGCCCGTGTTCCCCGGGGCCGTCGGCTCCCACCGCTACTAGGAAGGCCCTGCGATGCAACCGATCGCCGTCTCGACCGACATCCCGCTGGAGATCGCCGTCGACGCGATCCCCGACGACGACCGCGTCTGGGTGCCGCAGGCGCCGGGCGTGTTCTTCCGGCCGCTGTTCATCAACACCGTCACCGGCCAGTGGTGCAACCTGCTCAAGGTGACGCGGTCGGGGATCGTGTCCCGCCACCGCCACCCCGGCATCGTCGTCGGCTACGTCGTGAAGGGCGAGTGGAAGTACGACGAGCACGAGTGGACCGCCCGCGAGGGGGGCTTCGTCTACGAGCCGCCCGGCGAGATCCACACCCTGCGCGTCCCCGAGCACTGCACCGAGATGATCACGTTCTTCAACATCAGCGGCGCGATGATCTACCTCGACGACGACGGCCGGCAGGCCGGCTACGAGGACGCGTTCACCAAGCTCGACATGTGCCGCGCGCACTACGCGGGCAACGGGCTCGGGGCCGGGTATGCCGACCAGTTCCGTCGCTGACGCGGGGACCGTGCGCGCCGCGGTGTACCTCGGCCCGGGCTCGGTCGACGTCCGCGACGTCGCGCGTCCCGAGGCGGGCGACGGGGAGGTGCTGGTCCGCGTCGAGTACGCCGGGATCTGCGGCACCGACCTCGCGATCGAGGCGGGGTCGCACCCCCGCGCGGCCGCACCGCTGGTGCTCGGGCACGAGATCGTCGGGACCGTCGAGCGGGCAGCGGCGGGCGGCCCGCCCGTCGGGACCCGGGTGGCCGTGGAGCCGCTCATCGCCTGCGGGACCTGCCGGGCCTGCCGCGACGGGCACCGGCACGTGTGCCGGGACCTGCGGCTGTTCGGCATCGACGCCCCGGGCGGGCTCGCCGAGCTCGTCGCGGTGCCGGCCGACCGGGTCCTGCCCGTCGACGCGGGGGTCGGGGCCCGGCTCGCGGCCTGGGCCGAGCCGCTGGCCGTCGCGGTGCACGCCGTCGCCCGCGCGGGGATGACCGGCGGGGAGGCGGTCCTCGTCTTCGGCGCCGGCCCCATCGGCATCCTCACCGCGCTGGTCGCGCGCCGGGCCGGGGCGTCCCGGGTGGTGCTGGTCGAGCCGCGGACGGCGCGGCGGGCCACCGCCGAGCGGTGCGGGTTCGAGCTGGCCCCGGCGGGAACCGACGCGGTGGCGTGGTTCCGCTCCACGCACGGCGGCGAGGGCGCCGACGTCGTGTTCGACGCCGCGGGGCACCGCGACGTCGCCCGGGTCCTACCGTCGGCGGTCCGGGAGACCGGCACCGTCGTGCTGGTCGCCGTCTACACCGCGCCGGTGGCCGTCGACCTGCGCGCGGTGTGCTTCGGTGAGCAGCGCATCGTCGGCGCCCGCGTCTACACCCGCCGCGACGTCGCCGACGCCCTCGCGCTGCTGGTCGACGACGTGCTCGGCCTCGACCGGCTGCCCGTCGCCGTGCTCCCCCTGGAGTCGGTCGCGGAGGCGTTCCGGCTCGCCCGGGCCGACGACGCCCCCATGAAGGTGCTGCTCGCGGTGCCCGCGCGGTAGCGGGGGCCGACCGCCCGTCGACCCGGCCCCGCGCCGGTCGGCGGGCGCTTCAGCGTTCCCGCTCCTCACCGACCTCCGCGGCGAGCACCCAGGTCACCTCGAGCAGGGTGTCGGTGGAGTCGAGGTCGGCACCGGTGACGGCGGCGAAGCGCGCGAGCCGGTAGCGCAGGGTGTTCTGGTGGACGACGAGGGCGGTCGACGCGCGGGCCACGTTGCGGTCGGCCTCCACGTAGGCGCGCACGCTGCGCCAGATCAGCACGCCGAACTCGCCCAGCTCGTCGAGCGGGGCACGGTAGCGGTGGCGCAGCAGGGTCGTCACGGCGTCGTCGCGGTCGACCGCGAGCCGCCAGCCGACGTCCTCGATCGACCGGCGGCCGCGGATCCCCCGCCGCCACATCCAGTCGTGCACGCGCTGCGCCACGTCGAAGGAGGCGGCGACCTCGGCGAGCTCGGCGGCCGGCCCCAGCGCCACCGTGGCTTCGAGGCCCGGCGCGTCGGCGGTGCCGGAGACCACCCCGATGCAGGAGCCCGCGTCGATCCCGACGACGTCGGCGGACCGGGCCTCCAGGCGCCGGCGCAGGACCTCCAGCGACGACCCGGGCGCCGGGCTGGCCTTGACCGCCCGGTAGGCCGCGCCCGCGTCCAGCCCGAACGCCCGGACCCGCTCGTCGATCATCGCCGGGGTCAGCTGCCCGGCCAGCAGCTCGCGCAGGAACGCCGAGCGCAGGTGCGAGTCGCGCAGGGCGTCGCTGATGCTGCGGCGCTGGAACAGCTCCCCGACGCGGTCGGTGAGGGCGTCGCTCAGCGCCCACAGGATCTGGGTGGAGCCGAGCAGCTCGACGGGGCTCACCGCGCGCTCGGTGGCGATCTCGACGAAGCGCTCCTGCATGATCCCGAGCGAGGTGCGCAGGCCCTGCATCGCGTCCTGGACCCGCAGGCCCTGCCCGACGCGCTCGTCGATGCGGACGGCCAGGGCCTCGACGTCGCGCTCCACGACGACCGGGCGCCCGGCGAGCAGCGAGTCGCAGACGACGTCGAGGTTCATCCGGGCCGAGACCTCGACGGCGCTGCGCGGGACGAGGGCGTAGGAGGCCTGGTTGCGGGTCAGCGACCGGTCGACGATGGTGTCGACGTCGGCCGCCAGTGCCTCGACGCTGTCCCGGAAACCCTGGCTGACCGCCACGCCCCGCACCCCCACGTCGCTGTCGGAGTCAGTGTTGTAGCAGACGCGGAGCCCCGGAGGAGCCGCTCAGTACGTGCTGCGCCCGCCGCTGATGTCGAACACGGCGCCGGCGCTGTAGGAGCACGCGGGCGAGGACAGCCACGCGGCGAGCTCGGCCACCTCCTCGACGCAGAGCAGCCGTCCGATCGGCGCGAGCGCGGTGTTCTCCTCGATCATCCGCCGCCGGTGCTCCGGCCCGTCGACGTTCCACAGCGCGGTCTCCGCCGGCCCCGGGGTGATCGCGTTGACGAGCACCCCGGACGCCGCGAGCTCGGCGCCGAGGCTCTTGGTCAGCGAGATCAGCGCCGCCTTCGACGCCCCGTACTGCGCGGTGAGCGGCCGGGGCTCCTTGCCCGCGATCGAGGCGATGTTCACGACGCGGCCCCAGCCCGCGTCCCGCATGGCCGGCACCAGGGCCCGGGCGCAGAGCAGCGCGCCGGTCAGGTTGACCGCCAGCGCCCGGTCCCAGTCGGCCATCGGCAGGGCGAGGACCGAGCCGCGGGTGGCCGGCACGGCGGCGTTGTTGACCAGCACGTCGGGCGCACCGATCGCCGCCGCGGTGCCCGCCGCGGCCGCGGCGACGCCGGCCTCGTCGGCGACGTCGACGACGGCGGTGTGCACGCGGCCCCCGTCCGGGCCCAGTGCCCGGCCCGCCGCGGCGAGCGCCTCGGCGTCGCGGTCCCAGAGCGAGACGGCGCAGCCGTCGCCGAGCAGGCGCTCGGCGACGGCCAGGCCGATGCCGCGCGCCGCGCCGGTGACGACGGCGCGCCGCACCGGCGCACTCACCGGGCGCCCTCCGCGCCCGCGGCGACGGCGCCGGGGACGGAGCGGGCGCCGGTGCCCGCGGTCCCGCCCGGCCGGCGGCGGGCCGTGCGGCGGACCAGCGCGGCCGCGGACACCCCGGACAGCAGCACGATCACCGTCACGCCGATCCCGAGGGCGCCGGTGCCCCACGCGGTCACGACGAGGGTGGCGACGAACGGGGTGAAGCCCCCGACGATGTTGCCCAGCTGCATCGCCACCGACAGGCCCGAGTAGCTGACCGCCGGGTCGAAGGACTCCGCGAGCATCGAGGGGAAGGCACCGGTGAGGACGCCCCAGCCGAGGCCGTAGAACAGCACGTAGGCGCCGATCACCAGGCCGGGGGTGCCGCCGGCGATCATCGGCAGGAACAGCACGCCCATCACGGCGAGCACCAGGACGCCCGTGGCGTGCACGGGGAGCCGCCCGATCCGGTCCGACAGCCCGCCGGCGAGCGGCAGGAGCACCAGGTGCAGCGCGCTGGCCACCAGGACGCCGATCAGCGGCAGCGAACCGGGGACCCCCTGGAGCTTGGCGAAGGACAGGCTGTAGGCGATCGCGATGTAGGCCGTCACCGCCACGCCGACCTGCACGCCGACGGCGAACAGGATCTCGACCGGGTGGGTGCGGACGAGCTCGAGGATCGGCGACCGCGACACCTGCCGGCTCGCCTTGAGCCGCTCGAACTCCGGGCTCTCGGCGACGGTGCGCCGGATCAGCAGGCCGACGATGACGAGCACGCCGCCCGCCCAGAACGGGATGCGCCAGCCCCACGCCAGCAGCGCCTCCTGGCCCAGCTGGCCGACGGCGAGGAACGCCAGGTTGCCCAGGATCAGGCCCAGCGACAGCCCGGCGCCCGGCAGCGCCGAGAACAGCCCGCGCCGCCCCTCCCCCGCGTGCTCGGCGACCATGAGGATCGCGCCGCTCTGCTCGCCGCCGAAGGCGAAGCCCTGCACGAGCCGGAGCGCCACCAGCAGCGCCGCCCCCCAGTAGCCGATGGAGTCGTAGCCGGGCAGGCACCCGATGAGCACCGTCGACAGGCCCATCATCAGGACCGTCACGACCAGGATGTTCTTGCGTCCCATCCGGTCGCCGAGGTGACCGAACACGATGCCGCCCAGGGGGCGGGCGAGGAACCCGACGCCGAAGGTGGCGAAGGACGCCAGCACCCCCACGGCGGGGTCGGTCGAGGGGAAGAACACCGGGCCGAAGACCAGCGCGGCCGCGAGGCCGTAGATCGCGAAGTCGTAGTACTCCAGCATCGTGCCGGCCATCCCGGCGGCCGCCGCCCGGCGCATCTTGGGGCGGGATCGGGCCTGGGCCTGGTCCTGTGCGGGTGCTGACATGCCATGCTCCTCATCGAAAACGGCGGGATCGAAAACGGCGTGCTCGGGGCCCGCGGGCCCCCATCGGGCGCGCGGGTGTGGCGGATCGGGCAGGAGGGGTCGGGCGGCGTCAGGCGCCGACCCGGATGACGACCTTGCCCACGACCGAGCCGGTCGCCAGCAGGCGCTGCGCCTCCTGGGTCTCCTCCCACGGGACGACGCGGTCGATCGTCGGGCGGAGGTCGGTGAGGTCGAGCGCGCGGACACCGGCGTACATCGCGGCCAGCTCGTCGGCGCTGCGGGTGCGGAAGGTGACCCCGCGCAGCGTGAGCCGCTTGAGCGAGAACGCCTCCAGGTCGGCGGTGACCTCGGTGCCCGCGACGCGGCCGACGTTGACGATCCGCCCCCGGACGGCCGTGGCGGCCACGATGTCCGGGAAGTAGGCGCCGCCGACGTGGTCGACGGTCAGGTCGACGCCGTTCCCGCCGGTGGCGGCCAGCACGTCGTCGGCGAAGCCGGAGCCGGTGCTGTGCAGCACGAGGTCGGCGCCCAGTCCGCGCAGGACGTCGTCGGCGCGGTCCGAGCGGGCCAGCGCGATGACGCGGGCCGCGCCGAGGCTGCGGGCGAGCTGCACGCCCTGCATCCCCATCCCGGAGGTGGCGCCGGTGACCAGCACCTGGTCACCGGGGGCGAACGCGCCCGCGGCGGTCAGGGCGTCGCACTCGGTGAGCAGGCCGACGACCGCGGCGGCCGCGTCCTCGTCGCTCCAGCCGTCCGGGACCGGCACCAGGCAGCGGGCGTCGACGACGACCTGCTCCGCGAGGCCCCCGGCGGTCATCGTCATGACGCGGTCGCCGACGCGGACGTCGGTGACGCCGGCGCCGACCTCGAGCACCTCGCCGGCCGCGTCCAGGCCCGCCACCCACGCCGTCCCGTCGGCCGGCGGGGTGCCGTAGCCGCCCTCGGGCACGAACTGGTCGACGTAGTTGACCGAGCCCGCGCGGACGGCGATGCGGACGCTGCCGGGCGCGAGCGCCGGTTCGGGTGCCTCGCCGACGGCGAGCGTGGTGCCGGTGGTGTCGCGGTGGATCAGTACTGCCCTCATGCGGGGGCTCCGTCCGTGTGGGTGGCGAGCTCGGCCCGCAGCGCCTCGACGGTCCGGACCGGGTCGGACCCGTCCCAGTCGACCGACGCGCGGGCGATGGCGTCGAACAGGGCGCGCTTCTCGGCGCCCCGCTCGGAGACCTCGATCATGGAGCCGTGGTGGGCCCCGCTCTCGAGGTAGGCGAAGCGGTCGTCCGGCCGGCCGCGGCCGGACTTCCCGGCCTGCATCTCGACGTAGCCGCGGGAGAGCGCGGTCGCCATGAGGTCGTCGAAGTGCTCGGTCCAGTAGGCGATGTGCTGCAGGCCGTGCCCGACGGTGTCGAGGAACGTGCGGAAGACCGACGGCACGTCGTCGTGCTGCTGGAGGAGCTCGATCTGCACGGGTCCCTGCTGCGCCAGCGCGATGCTGACGCGCGGGCAGGGTGCGGGCCGGCCCCGGTAGGTGAAGTCGGTGACCGGGCTGTCCTCGATGTAGTAGAAGGGCCCGACTCCCGGGCCGTCGACCCAGTGCCGGATCGCGGCGTGGACGTCCGGGACGACGTAGCAGAGCTGGCGGATGGGTCCGAAGGCCGGATGCACGGTGGTCGCCGCCCGTCAGACGATCGGGCGGACGAGCCGCTGTGCGAGCTTCCACGACCCGGAAGGGTCGCGGCGGACCGTGTCGTGGAACTCCCCGACGCTGAACCGCCCCCCGGACCGGAAGGTGATCACCTTCGACCGGCAGGTCGCGGTGTCGGGGCCGGTCGCCGTCACGGTCACGGTGGACGTGTGGTGGCTCAGCGCGCGGCCGGTCATGCCCTCGAGCGTGGCGACCAGGGCGTCGCGGCCCTCCAGGCGCAGGACGCCCGGGTTCTCGTAGACGACGTCCTCGGTGAGGACGGCCGGGAAGCGCTGCGCGTACTCGCCGCTGTCGAACGCGTAGCTCACCTCGGCGACGAGGTGGTGCAGGGTGAGGACGTCGCGCTCGGAGAGCTGGGCGGCGTCGGGGTCGTGCACGGTCTGGCTCATGATGCGGATCTCCTGGACGCGGTGGCGAGCGGCGCTGCTCCCGCATCGGGCGGGGTGCCGTCCCTCACTCTCCCGACTCCCGCGACGGCGAGGAATGGTGCCGCCACCAACTCCGCCCCGCGGTCGTTGGAGCCGTCTCCAACCCGTGACGGGCGAGGGTGAGCGGCATGAGAGCTGCCATCTACCGCCGGACCGGTGCCGCCGCCGACGTCCTCGAGGTCGTCGACCTCCCCGTGCCCGCACCGGGCCCGGACGAGGTGCTGGTGCGGATCAGCGCGTCGGCGATCAACCCCACCGACTGGAAGCAGCGCGCCGGCATCACGGGGGGCGATCCCGAGGACTTCCAGGTGCCCCACCACGACGGCGTCGGGCGGGTGGAGGCGGTCGGAGCGCAGGTCACGGGCCTGGCCGTCGGTCAGCGGGTGTGGCTGCACCTCGCCGCGTTCGGCAACCCGTACGGCACGGCAGCGGAGTACGCAGCGGTGCGCGCCGACCGGGCGGTCCCCCTGTCCGACGGGGCCTCCGACGACCTCGGGGCCTGCTTGGGCGTCCCGGCGCTCACCGCGGCGCACTGCCTCGGGGGCGACCCGGAGGCGCTGCGCGGGACGACGGTGCTGGTCGCGGGCGGGGCCGGCGCGGTCGGGCACTTCGCGATCGAGCTGGCCGCGCACGCGGGCGCCCGCGTCGTCACGACCGTCAGCTCGCCGGCGAAGGCCGAGCTGGCCCGGGCCGCGGGCGCGGACGTGGTGCTCGACTACACCTCCGGCGACGTCGCCGCGCGGGTCCTGGAGGCGGTCGGGCCCGTCGACCGGATCGTCGAGGTGGCGCTGGCCGCCAACGTCGGGCTCGACGTCGCGGTCGCGGCCCCGGGAGCGGTGATCTCGGTGTACGCCGTGGAGAAGGAGTCGCCGCGGCTGCCCGTCGCGCCCCTGGCCACGGCGAACGTGACGATCCGGTTCGTGCTGCTCTACACCGTCCCCGACGCCGCACGCGCGGCGGCGATCGCGTGGACGACCGCGGCGGTGGACGCCGGGGCGCTGACCCCGCTCCCGATCACCGCCTACGGCCTCGAGGACGTGGTGGCGGCGCAGCAGGCCGTCGAGTCCGGCGCGGTCGGCAAGGTCGTCCTGCGCCCGTAGCGCGCGGAACATCCCTCGGCCGAGGTGGAACGCCCGGCGGCCCGGGTACTCTCGCCGCGTGCGACACACGGCCTCGGTGCAGACCTCCTCGACCCGGACCCCGACCCGATGAGCGGGCTCTTCGCGCTCCTCGACGACGTCGCCGCGCTCGTCCGGCTCACCGCGGCGTCGCTCGACGACATCGCGGGCGCGGCCGGGCGCGCGGGGGTCAAGGCGGCGGGTGTCGTCGTCGACGACGCGGCGGTGACCCCGCGCTACGTGCAGGGCCTGGAGCCCAAGCGCGAGCTGTCGATCATCGGGCGGATCGCCAAGGGCTCGCTGCGCAACAAGCTGCTGTTCATCCTCCCGGCCGCGCTGCTGCTGAGCCAGTTCGCGCCCTGGGCCCTCACCCCGATCCTCATGCTGGGCGGCACGTACCTCTGCTACGAGGGCGCGGAGAAGATCTGGGAGCTGGTCGCCGGGCACCACCCGTCACCGGAGGAGACGCAGGAGTCGAAGGAGGCCGAACCCGCCGACCACGAGAAGAAGGTCGTCTCGGGCGCCGTGCGGACCGACTTCATCCTGTCCGCGGAGATCATGGTCATCGCGCTCAACGAGGTCGCGGCGGAGGGCCTGCTGTCGCGGGCGATCATCCTGCTGGTGGTGGCCATCGCCATCACGGTGCTCGTCTACGGCGTGGTCGCCCTGATCGTCAAGATGGACGACGCCGGCCTCGTGCTGGCGCAGCGCGACTCCGCGGCCGTGGCCGCGCTGGGCCGCGGCCTGGTCCGGGCGATGCCGATCGTGCTCTCCGTGCTGTCCACCGTGGGCATCGCGGCGATGCTCTGGGTCGGCGGGCACATCCTGCTCGTCGGCATCGACGAGCTCGGGTTCCACCCGATCTACGAGTTCGTGCACCACGTCGAGGTGCTCGTGCACGACGCCACCGGCCCGCTCGGCGGCTTCCTCGGCTGGCTCACCAACACCGTCTTCTCCGCGATCCTCGGGCTGATCGTCGGCGCGGTGGTCGTGGCGGTCCTGCACCTGCTGCCCAAGCGCAAGGCCGCCGCGCACTGATCCCCACCGCCCCGACCCTCACCGCCCCGACCCTCACCGCACGGCGTCTCCGGCCCCCTGCCGACCGGTGATCGCCGCGCGGGCCGGGGCGTCGTCGTCGGACTGCACGAGGCGGGCGAGCTCGCGCAGCGTCTCGCGGTCCCCGTCGTCGCGCACCGAGATCGAGAACTCGACGTCGGTGACCACCGACCGGAAGCGGTCGAGCAGCCGGGCGCCGATCTCGTCGTAGGTGCCGATGACGGCGAACAGGTCGAGGACGTCGTCGTCGATCAGGACGGGCAGCTCCTCCCACCGCTGGGCCTTGGAGAGGTGCTTGGCCTCGTCGGCGAGGTCGCCGAGGCCGAGGTGCGCGAAGGCGGCGCGGTAGCCCGGCGTGGAGGCGTAGAACGCGATCCGCGCCCGCGCGTCGCGCACCTTCGGGACCAGCTCCTCCTGCGTCCGCGCCGAGGCGACCAGCGGCTTCATGCACACCCGGAACTCGTCGAGCGGACGCCCGGACCGGGCCGCACCGTGCCGGACGGCGGGCAGCATGACCTCCGCGATGTAGGACGGCGTGCAGACCGGGTGCGGCCGGACGCCGTCGGCGACCTCGCCGGCCACCGCGCACATGTTCGGGTTGATCGCGGCGAGGTGGACCGGGATGCCGGGGTGCTCGATCGGCCCGGCGTCGAACAGCGGGACCATGAGGTCGAGCGTGTAGTGCTCGCCGCGGACGTCGAGCGGGGTGCCGTTCTGCCAGCAGTCCCACACCGCGCGCACGGCCTGCACGTACTCCCGCATCCACGGGCCGGGCGGCGACCACGGCACGCCGTAGCGGCGCTGGATGTGGCCGCGGACCTGGGTGCCCATCCCGAGCGTGAACCGGCCGCGCGACAGCTTCTGCAGCGTCCACGCCTGCATCGCCATGACCGTGGGGCTGCGGGGGAAGGCGATCGTGACGGCCGTGCCGAGCCGCAGCCGCTCGGTCGTGGTGGCCGCCAGCGCGAGCAGCGTGAACGGGTCGTCCTTGGTCTCCTCGACGACGAGCCCGCCGTACCCGACCTCCTCGAGCAGGGCGGCCCCGGCCGCGACGGAGTGGATGTCGAGCGGGATCTCGGGGGCGCGCAGACCGGGGTCCACCTTGCCCAGGGGCAGCAGGGTCTCGAGACGCACGGGGAACTCCTTCACGACGCTGGTCCGGCGACCTGCCGACCGTACGGGTCGCGCGCCACCCCCGTCTGCGTCCGCGAGCACCTATGATCGCGACGACGGACCGTCGATTGTCGACAGCTCTCCGCCCTGGAAGGGACGCCCCCACCATGCTGACCCCCGAGATCATCGCCGCCCGCGAGCAGGTGCTCGCCGCCCACCTCGACGGCGAGAGCGCCAAGGACGTCGACGCCGTCCTCGCGACCTTCGGCGGCGAGCCCGCCTACGACCTCGTCAGCGCGGGCAAGACCGTCCGGGGCAGCGACGACGTGCGGAAGTTCCTGCAGACCTTCTTCGACTCGATGGGGCCCAACACCCACATCGGCGAGGCGTTCTACCACGGCGACGACGCCACGGCCGTCGAGGTGCTGACCGTCTTCCCCGACGGGTTCGACGGGCAGCAGACGGGCCAGGTCGTCGAGGTCCGCTCGATGGGCGTCTTCCTGTTCGACGGGGCCGAGATGCACACCGAGAAGCTGTACGCCGACGTGACGCCGCTGGTCCCGTTCATGCCCTGGCTGCTCGACGACTGAGCCCGGCCGCCGCTCAGGCGTCCAGCCGGCGGCGCACCTCGTCCCCCGCACCCTGCACGGCGTCCAGCGCCACCGCACGCCCTGTGGACAGCAGCAGGAGATCACCCGCCGGTCCGCTGACCTCGTGGCCACCGTGGCCGGCCGACCAGTCCGCGTCGGTGGCCCGGAACCGGATCCCGGCGAACCGCTCCGGCGTCCCGTAGGTCGAGGTGGACCAGACGTGGGTCAGGGCGCCGAGGACGGGGCGCAGCGGCATCACGAGCTCCCGGCCCAGCGGACGCGCGACGTCCTGACCGTGCACCAGGACGTCGACCAGCGGGTCCCACACTGTCGTGCCCGGCGGGCGGCGCGGCGACGCGGCGGTCTCCCGCAGCTGCCCGACCAGCTCCTCCGGCGCGTACCGGGCTGCCCGCTCCCGGGCGGACCCGGCGATGAGCCGGTCGAGGTCGCCCCGGGCCCGCACGAGCCCGACGACCGCACTGCGCAGCGACAGGCGCGTCACCCAGGTCATGTGGGCCACGACGTCGTGCACCGTCCACCCCGCGCACAGCGACGCCCGCTCCCACTCGCCGGGGCCCAGCCCGTCGAGCAGGTCGGCGACGGCGAGCCGTTCGATCCGGGTGGCCGGCAGGGCCTCGTCCACGTCCACGGGACCACCCTCTCCTCCCCCGCGGTGCGTCGTCCACCGGCCGCGCCGGTGCTGTAGACCGGAGGCAGCACCCACGGGAGGAACACGCATGGGCACGTTCCAGAACCTGGCGGCCGCGGCGAACGCGGTCGTCCGGCCGCTCGTCCTCTCGCCCCGGTGGGGCCGGCTGCTCGGGGGGTCGATGACGGTGGTGACCTACACCGGTCGCCGGTCGGGCCGCACGTTCTCCCTCCCCGTCGCCTACCGGCGCGACGGCGACGACGTGACGATCCGGGTCGAGTTCCCCGACAGGAAGAGCTGGTGGCGCGGCTTCACCGGCGAGGGCGGGCCGCTCGCGGTCCGACTCGGGGGCGTCGAGCGAACGGGTCACGGCGTCGCCCGCCGCGCCGGCCGGCGCGTCGTCGTGGCGGTGCGCCTCGACCCGGTCTGACGCGGATGGGCGCCGCGCGCCGCGGGTACGTCGCCACCATGACCTCCGACGACACGAACCCGCAGGAGCGCACCGACGACGGGCGGCGCGCCGCCGCCGAGCAGCAGCACGCCTCGCCGCCGTCCGCCCGGCCCGACGACCTGGCCGCGGGCGTCGAGCCGATGGCCGAGGTGCCGGGCGGGCCGCAGGTCGACGTCCCCGCCGCGCAGGGCCACCAGCCGGCGGTGGACGACGACGACCGCTGACCGTCCGGAGCCCCTTGACCCCGTCGGCTAATGCCATTAGCTTCATGGCTACACACATTAGCCAAGGGGTGCATGGACATGACGGAGTTCCTGGAGCACGACGGCGGCCGGCTCGCCTACGACGTGATCGGTGAGGGGCCGCTGGTCGTCCTGGCCCACGGCATGGGCGACAACCGCGGCGCCTTCGGCGAGATGGCGGCCGCGCTCGCGGGCGCCGGGTACCGCGTCGCGTCGGTCGACCAGCGCGGGCACGGCGCGTCGAGCACCGGGTGGGCGTCCTACACCCGCACCGACTCCGCGGCCGACCTGCTCGCCGTGGTGCGGCACCTCGGTGGCCCCGCCGTGCTGGTGGGCCACTCCTTCGCCGGCGGCGCCGCCACCATCGCCGCGGCGCAGGAGCCCGGCCTGGTCGACGCCGTCGTCGGCATCAGCCCCTTCACCCGTGCGCAGAAGATCGACGTGCGCGGCCTCGTCACCGACGCGCGGTACCGCACCGGCATGGCCCTGCTCGTCGGCGCCGGCCTGTTCCGCAGCGTCGGGCTGTGGATGCGCTACCTCGACCACGCCTACCCCGGGGCCCGGCCCGCCGGGGTCGCCGAGCACCTGGCCGCGGTCGAGGACGACCTGCGCAGGCCCGGCCGGATGGCGGTGGTCGCCGCGATGGGCACCTCGGCGCCCACCGACGCCGGCGCCCAGCTCGGCGCCGTCCGGTGCCCCACCCTGATCATCGAAGGCTCGCTGGACCCCGACTGGACCGACGCGCGCGCCGAGGGCGAGGGCGTCGTGGCGGCCATGGCGCCCGGGCTGGGCCGGGTCGAGGTCGTCGACGGGGCCGGTCACTACCCGCACGTGCAGTTCCCGGCCGAGGTGGTGGCGGCCGTCCTGTCGTTCCTCCGGGCCGACGCCCGTGGGTAGGGCGGCGCTGTCCGCGGACGCGGTGGTCGGCATCGCCCTGGACCTGGTCGACGACGAGGGCGCCGCCGCGCTCACGCTGGCCGCGGTGGCGGCCCGTGCGGGCGTCGCGACGCCGTCGCTCTACAAGCACGTCCGCAGCCTGGCCGAGCTGCGCTCGCTGCTGTCGGTCCGGGTCGTCGACGAGCTGGCCGAGCGCATCGGCGGCGTCGTGCAGGGCCGCTCCGGCGACGAGGCGGTCCGCGCCCTGATGACGGCGTGGCGCGAGTACGTGCGCGAGCACCCGCAGCGCTACGCGGCGGCCGACCAGGCGCCCTCGCCGATCGCCGCGCAGGCCGGGGAGAAGCTGGTCGACGTGCTGGTGGCGTCGCTGCGCGCCTACGACCTCGACCCGATCCACGCGGCCCGCTGCCTGCGCGCCGCCGTGCACGGCTTCGCGGTGCTGGAGATCGAGGGCGCGTTCCAGCGCCGCGAGGACCTGGAGGAGTCCTACGACCTGCTCGTGCACGTGGTCACCGCCGGGCTGAGGACACCGCCCGCCGGGTGAGAACGGGCGCCTACACCGTCAGGACGATCTTCCCCGTCGTCCGTCCCTGCTCGCCGAGCCGGTGGGCGTCGGCCGCCTGCTCGAGCGGGAACGTCCCGGCGACGAGCACGCGCAACCGCCCCGCCGCGCGGAGGGCGAGCAGCTCGTCGAGACCGGGCCCACCCGGCACGACGTGCGCGCCGGACGCCCGCACCCCGTGCTCGCGGGCCGCGTCGAGCGCGGCGTCGACGGCGACGGTCGGCAGGCAGATGAGCATCCCGGAGGGCTTCACCAGGGCGAACGAGCGCACCGCCGTCTCGCCGCCGACGAGGTCGTAGACCAGGTCGACGGGCTCGACGACCTCCTCGAACCGCTCCGCCCGGTAGTCCACGACCTGGTCGCAGCCGAGCTCCCGGAGCAGGTCCTGCTTGCCGGCGGACGCTGTGCCGACCACGTGGGCGCCGCCCGCCTTGGCGATCTGCACCGCGAGGTGCCCGACGCCACCGGCGGCGGCGTGGATCAGCACGCGCTGACCCGCAGCCAGGCGGCCCACCTCGTACAGGCTCTGCCACGCCGTCATCCCGGCGAGCGGGAGCGCGGCCGCCTCGACGGCGTCCATGTCGGGCGGGCGCACCCGGAAGTGGCCCGCGGGCGCCGTGACGAACTCCGCGTAGGCGCCGTCCGGACTCGGGAAGCGTGCCATGCCGAGCACGGGGTCGCCCGGCTCCAGGCCGGTCGCGCCGGGGCCGAGCGCGTCGACGACCCCGGCCACGTCCCAGCCGACCACGAAGGGTCTGCCGCCGAACGACTTCGCAGGTCCCAGGCCCGAGCGCGTCTTCCAGTCGATCGGGTTGACCCCCGCGGCCTCGACCCGCACCCGGACCTCCCCGGGCCCGGGCTCGGGCACCGGGACGTCCTGGAGGACCAGCGCTTCGGGACCGCCGGGCGTCTCACAGACCATCGCGCGCATGCACGGTGTCTAGCAGACCGCCTCAGTGCAGGCGGTGGACGCTGCTCATGACCATGAGCGTCTTGGTCCCCACCACGCCCGCCCGGGTGCGCAGCCGCGCGACCACGTCGCGCAGGTGCAGCATGTCGCGCACCCGCACCCGGCACAGCGCGTCGAAGTCGCCGGCCAGCACGTAGACGGCCTCGATCTCCGCGAGGTCGCGCTGGAGCCCCTCCATCGCCTCCGGGGAGGTGGCGCCCTGGAAGCGGAGCTCGCAGAAGGCCTCCAGCGGCCTGCCGACCAGCGCGTGGTCGATCACCGCGGTGAACCCGCGGATCACGCCGAGGGCGACGAGCCGGTCGACGCGCCGCTTCACCGCCGGCTGCGACAGCGCGACCTGCGTCGCGAGGTCGGCGAACGTGCGCCGCCCGTCGGCCTCCAGCAGGGCGAGGAGGCGGTGGTCGGTCTCGTCGAGCAGGTCCGCGTCACGCACGAAAAGGAGTGTACGGCCGTCCTGGCGTCATGATCCTGCGCGTCGGCCGCCGTTTCGGCTTCGCATCTTGCGCTGCAGTGGCGGCGCCACGTTTCCTCGGACCACCCCACCACGAGGAGGTACCCCCCGTGCACGCGAACGCGGTTGATCTCGACGACAAGTACGGCGCGACGTCGGGTCGCGCACTGGTCTCGGGGATCGAGGCCCTGGTGCGGCTGGTCCTGGAGCAGCGCCGCTTCGACGCCGAGCTCGGGCTCGACACCGGCGCGTTCGTGTCCGGGTACCAGGGGTCGCCGCTGGGCGGGGTGGACCTGGAGATGGGCCGCGCGCGGCGGCACCTGCAGGAGACCGGGGTGGTCTTCCGGCCGGGCGTCAACGAGGAGCTCGCCGCGACCGCCGTCGCGGGCACCCAGATGCTCGCCGCGCTGCCCGGCCGCCGCCACTCCGGCGTCACCGGCTTCTGGTACGGCAAGGCCCCCGGGCTCGACCGGGCCGCGGACGCGATCCGCCACGGACAGCTCGCCGGCACCTCCACGACCGGCGGGGCCGTCGCCTGGATCGGCGACGACCCGTCGTGCAAGTCCTCGACCGTGCCCAGCTCCTGCGAGCCGATGGCCCAGAGCCTGGCGCTGCCGCTGTTCGCCCCGGGCAGCGTCGCCGAGATCATCGAGTACGGCCTGCACGCCGTCGCCCTCTCGCGGGCGAGCGGCCTGTGGACCGGGATGAAGATCGTCGCGGACGTCGCGGACTCGGCGGCGGTGATCGACGTGGGCGCGCTGCGCCACGGCATCCCGCGGCCCCCGGCGACGCCGCGCCCGCTGCTCCCCCCGATCGTCGGCGTGACCGGGCTCGACGCCGAGGACGACATGCTCACCCGGCGCCTGGACCTCGCCCGCCGCTACGGCACCGAGCACGGGCTCAACCGGATCACGTTCTCCGCCCGCCGCGCGCGGCTGGGGATCGTGGCGTCCGGCACGGCGCACGCGGTCGTCGAACGGGCGCTGGACGACCTCGGCCTGGACGAGGCCGCGATGGACGCGCTGGGCCTGCGGGTCGTCCGGCTCGGCATGCCCCACCCGCTCGACCCCGAGCACCTCGTCGCCCTCACCGAGGGCCTCGAGGAGGTGTTCGTCGTCGAGGACAAGGTGCCCTTCGTGGAGGGCGCGCTCAAGCAGGCGCTCTACCGGCGCCCGGACGCGCCGAACGTGGTGGGGCGCAAGGACGAGACGGGCCGCCCGCTGCTGACCGGGCGCAGCCAGGTCGCGGCCGAGGACGTCGCGCTGGTGCTGGGCGCGCGCCTGTCGGCGCTGGTCGGGCCCGACCGGCTGCCGGACCGCGCGCAGGCGCACCTGGAGCGACTGCGGCCCCGGCGGCGGTCCCGCATCGAGCTGTCGCTCGCCACGTCGGCCCCGCGCACGCCGTTCTTCTGCTCGGGCTGTCCGCACAACCGCTCCACCCGCACCGCCGACGACACGCTCGTCGGCGTCGGCATCGGCTGCCACGCCCTCATCGCGCTGGAGGGCGAGGGCCGCGGCACCCAGATCGGGCTGACGCAGATGGGCGGCGAGGGCGCGCAGTGGATCGGCCTCGCACCGTTCACCGACGACCCGACGCTGATCCAGAACCTGGGCGACGGCACCTTCCACCACTCGGGCTCCCTGGCCGTCCGGGCCGCCGTCGCCGCCGGTGTGCGGATGACCTACAAGCTCCTCTACAACGACGCCGTCGCCATGACCGGGGGCCAGCGCGCGGAGGGCCGGCTCGACGTCCCGTCGGTGGTCCGGCTGCTGGCCGTCGAGGGGGTGCGGAAGATCGTCGTCACGACCGACGAGCCCGCCTCCTACCGCGGCGTGGCGCTCGATCCGATCGCCACGGTGCGCCACCGCGACGACCTGCCCGACGTGGAGCGCGAGCTGGCCGCGGTCGACGGCGTCACCGTGCTGCTGCACGACGACCGCTGCGCCACCGAGGAGCGCCGGCTGCGCAAGCGCGGCGCACTCCCGGCCGTCACCGAACGCGTGGTGGTCAACGAGCGGGTGTGCGAGGGCTGCGGGGACTGCGGCGACAAGTCCACCTGCCTCTCGGTGCAGCCGGTGCACACGGAGTTCGGCCGCAAGACCCGGATCCACCAGTCGTCGTGCAACTCCGACTTCTCCTGCCTCGAGGGCGACTGCCCCTCGTTCCTCCTGGTCGAGCCCGGGACCCGCCGCGAGCGCGTCCGCCCGGAGCTGCCCGTCGAGCTCCGCGAGCCGGCGAAGCGGTTCGCCGAGCAGGACGTGCTGCTCCGGATGCCCGGCATCGGCGGCACCGGCGTGGTCACGGCGTCGAAGATCCTGCAGATGGCGGCGCACCTCGACGGCCGCTTCGCCGCCGGGCTGGAGCAGATCGGGCTCGCGCAGAAGGGCGGCCCCGTCGTCTCCGACGTCCGGATCTCCAAGTCCCCGGTGACCGGCTCTCTGCGGGCCACCCGGGCGACCGTCGACGTGCTGGTCGGGTTCGACCTGCTCGGCGCCGCCGACGACGCCAACCTCGGCGTCTGCGTCCCCGACCGGACCGTCGCGGTGGTGAGCTCGACGGTCGTGCCCACCGCCCAGATGGTCATCGGCCGGGTCGTGCTGCCCGGCTCGCCGGACGACGCGCTGGAGCGGATCGCCGCGGCGACGGCCGAGCAGGTCCACCTGGACGCGCAGCGGCTCGCCGAGCGGCTCTTCGGCGACCACATGCCCACCAACATGGTGCTGCTGGGCGCGGCCTACCAGGCCGGCGTGCTGCCCGTCGGCGCGGAGGCCCTGGAGCAGGCGATCCGCCTCAACGGCGCGGCGGTGGAGAACACCCTCACCGCCTTCCGGTGGGGCCGGGCCGCGGTGCAGGACCCGGCCGCCGTGCGGGCCGCCGTCGAGGTGCCGGCTCCGGAGCCGGTCGTCGTCGACGCCGCGTCCCGGGCCCGGGCGGAGGAGATCGGGCTGGGCGAGGTCCTCGCCGTCCGCATCGCCGACCTGACCGACTTCCAGGACGCGGCCTACGCCGGCCGCTACGCCCAGGAGGTGCGCCGCGTCCGCGACCGCGCCACGGCGGCGGCGGGCGCGGAGACCGGCGACCGGATCGGCACCGCCTACGCGCGCGGCCTGCACAAGCTGATGGCCTACAAGGACGAGTACGAGGTCGCCCGGCTGCACCTCGACCCTGTGGAGGTCGCCCGGCGGACGGAGGAGCACGGACCCGACGCCCGGGTGGCGGTCCTGCTGCACCCGCCGTTCCTGCGGGCGCTGGGCGTGCAGCGCAAGATCAGGCTCCGGGCGACGGCGACACCCGCCTTCCGCGCCCTGCGGGCTGCGAAGCGGCTGCGCGGCACGCCGTTCGACGTCTTCGGCTACGCCGCGGTGCGCCGCACCGAGCGCGCCCTCATCGGCGAGTACCAGCAGCTGGTGCGGAGCGCCCTGGGGCACCTGACCCCGGAGTCCGCCGAGGTGGTCGAGGAGCTGGCCGCACTGCCGGACCTGGTCCGCGGCTACGAGGACGTCAAGCTGGCGAACGTGACCCGCTTCCGGGAGCGGGCCGCCGAGCTGACCGCGCGCCTGGAGGTCGGGGTGCGGTAGCCGGTTGGAGGACCGACACGGGCGGTGGTGGGGACGGCGACGTCCCCGCCGCCGCCCTTCGTCGTTCTCCCCTGCCGCCGGAGTTGCAGCAAGGCCACCTTGTGGACGGTTCGTTGCGTGAAGGTGGCCTTGCTGCAACCCGGCCGGGGTGAGCGGGCGCTTGACGCGACCGCGGCGACGACCTAGCGTCATCCGTACCGTGGATCTCAGAACCACGATGCGGTCGCACAGGCGGTCGATCTCCAGGGGGAAGCATGATCCGCACAGAGGGTCCCGCCGGCTCGCCGGTGCAGGTCCTGGTCAGGGCCGCGGCCGTCATGGACTGCTTCACGGCCGACCACCCCGTCCTCCACGTCGCCGAGATCAAGCGCCTGGCGGGCCTGCCGCCGACCACGACCACGCGGTTGCTGCAGGCGCTGGTAGCGGAGAACCTCCTCGAACGCGAGGGCGACTCCTACCGGGCCGGGCTGCGCGTGCTGGCCTGGTCGGCCTCGGCCACCACCGGCTCGGACCTGATCGCCCTCGGCGCCCCGCTGCTCGACGAGCTGCGGGACCGGACCGAGGAGACGGCGTCCCTCCAGGTGCGCAACGGAGCGCACCGGATCACCGTCGCCACCGCCGAGTCCCGGCGCTCGATCGCGTTCCGGGCCCGCGTCGGTGGACTCATGCCCCTGCACGCCGGGGCCTCGGGCAAGGTGTTCATGGCCTTCGACCCGGCGGCCCTGGACGCCGCGCTCGCCGCGGGACTGGTCCCGTTCACCCCCGCCACGATCACCGACCGGTCCGCGCTCGAGGACGAGCTCGCCCGCGTCCGCGAGAACGGCGTCGCCGTCGCCCGCGACGAGCGCGAACAGGGACTCAGCTCCCTGTCCGCTCCGGTCTTCGCGGCGGGCGGGCGCCTGGCGGGCACGGTGTCGGTCGCGATGTCGTCCTACCGGCTGCACGCCGGCCACGAGCTCCGCTTCGTCACCGCGGTCGCGCGCACGGCGGACGCGGTGTCCAGCCGGCTCGGCCACAGCTCACCGGAGGACCCGGCTCCCGACCTGCCGCTCCGGAACGACGTCAACGAATGAGGTGCCACCGATGAGAACCACGACTCCCCCGGCGAGCGCGACGCTCCGGGCCGCGCTCGCCGGGCCCGGCCTGCTGCGCGTCCCCGGCGTCTACGACGGGATCAGCGCCCACGTGGCCCGGGTGGCGGGCTTCGAGGTCGCCTTCCTGGGCGGCGCCGGGGTCTCGGCCTCCCGGTACGGAGTGCCCGACCTCGGCCTGGTCACCGGCTCGGAGCTGGCCGACGCCGCGACCGTGGCCGCGAGCTCGTTCGGGGGCCCGCTGCTCGTCGACGCCGACACGGGATTCGGCGAGGTGCTCAACGTGACCCGCACGGTCGAGTCGCTCGAGCGGGCCGGCGCCGCCGGGATCATGTTCGAGGACCAGGTCACCTCGAAGCGGCGCTGCGGCCACCTGTCGGGCAAGCAGGTCGTGCCGGTCGAGGACTACGTGGCCAAGCTGCACGCCGCCCGCAACGCCCGCCGCGCGGACACCGTGATCATCGCCCGCACCGACTCCCGCGGGCCGCTCGGGATCGACGCCGCGATCGACCGCGGGAAGACCTTCGCCGCGGAGGGTGCCGACGTCGTCTTCGTCGAGGCGCCGGAGACCCGCCACGAGATCGAGCGGATCGCCGACGAGGTCACCGGCGCCGCCCTGATGTTCAACTCCGTCGCCGGCGGCAGGACACCGGAGATCGGCGAGGACGAGCTGGAGGCCCTCGGCTACACGATGGTGGTGTACCCGGCGGCGATGCTGTTCCCCGCGGCCCAGGCCATGGCCGACGAGCTGACCACGCTGACCGGCGCCCCGTCGCAGCGGATCGCCAGCCCGCGCGAGCTCTTCGAGACCGTCGGGATGAGCCGGTGGGCCGCTCTCGAGGAGGCGGGCTTCTGATGCCGCGCACCATGCTGGACAAGATCTGGGACGCCCACGAGGTCGCCCCGGGCCTGATGTACATCGACCTGCACCTGATCCACGAGCTCAGCTCGCCGCAGGCCTTCGGCGGCCTCCGCGCGTCCGGCCGGACGGTCCGGCGCCCGGACCGGACGCTCGCGACGGCCGACCACAGCGTGCCGACGGACGGGGTCCGATCGGCGAACCTCATCGTCGACGCCCTGTCACGGCGCCAGGTGGTGACGCTGGAGGAGAACTGCGACGAGTTCGGGATCCCGCTGTACTCCCTGGGCTCGGGCCGGCAGGGGATCGTGCACGTCATCGGTCCGGAGCTCGGGATCACCCAGCCGGGGATGACGATCGTGTGCGGCGACAGCCACACCGCCACGCACGGCGCGTTCGGGGCGCTCGGCTTCGGGATCGGGACCTCGCAGGCCGAGCACGTCTTCGCCACCCAGACCCTGCCGATGAAGAAGCCGAAGTCGCTGCGCGTCGTGTTCACCGGCGAGATGGGCCACGGCGTCACGCCGAAGGACCTGATCATGGCCACGATCGGCCAGGTCGGCACGTCGGGGTTCGTCGGGCACGCCGTGGAGTACACGGGGCCGGTCATCGAGCGGCTCGGCATGGCCGGGCGGATGACGATCTGCAACATGACGATCGAGGGCGGCGGCCGTTCCGGGATGATCGCTCCGGACGAGACCACCTTCGCGTGGCTGCGCGGCCGTCCGGGGGCACCGGCGGACTTCGACGCCGCGGTGGAGGTGTGGCGGGCGCTGCGCACCGACGAGGGCGCCGTGTTCGACGCGGAGGTGCACGTCGACGTCAGCGCCATCTCGCCGATGGTGACCTGGGGGACCACGCCGGGCATGGTCATCGGTGTCGCCGACCGGGTGCCGGACCCCGCCTCGTTCGCGTCGGAGAGCGACCGCGCCGCGGGTCGTCGCACCCTGGAGTACATGGGCCTGCAGCCGGGTGCCTCGTTGACCGACCTGCCGCTCGACCACGTCTTCATCGGGTCGTGCACCAACGCCCGCATCGAGGACCTCCGCGAGGCGGCCCGGATCGTCGACGGTCACCGCGTCGCCGACGGGGTCCGCGTCAGCGTGGTGCCCGGGTCCGAGCAGGTCAAGGCGGACGCCGAGCAGGAGGGCCTCGACCGCATCTTCCTCGACGCCGGGTTCGAGTGGCACCACTCGGGCTGCTCCATGTGCGGTGCGCTGCTGGAGGACGCGCAGCTCTCCCCCGGCCAGCGCTGCGCCTCGACGTCGAACCGGAACTTCGAGGGCAGGCAGGGCCCGAAGGCGCGCACGCACCTGGTCAGCCCGGCGATGGCGGCGGCCGCCGCGATCGCCGGACACCTCGTCGACATCAGGGATTGGAGCCCGGAGAATGCAACCGCTGACCGTCGTTGAGGGCGGGGTCACCTTCCTCGACCGGGAGAACGTCGACACCGACCAGATCGTGCCGGCCCGCTTCCTCCAGCGCGTCGAGCGCGCCGGGTACGGGGAGTGCCTGCTCTACGACTGGCGCAAGAACGGCGAGATCGACCTGCAGCCGAACCCGGTGCTGGTCACCGGGGAGAACTTCGGCTGCGGCTCCTCCCGCGAGCACGCGGCCTGGGCGATCGAGGACTTCGGCTTCCGCGTGGTCATCGCGCCCTCCTTCGGCGACATCTTCGCCGGGAACGCCGCCAAGGTCGGGCTCCTGCCGATCCGCCTGCAGCGGGAGGCCTGCCGGAGCATCGTCGTGGCGGGGACGGTCTCGGTCGACCTGCCCGGGCAGGTCGTGCGGGCCGGTGGCCGGGAGTGGGCGTTCGACATCGACGCCGACACCAAGTACCGCCTGACCCACGGGCTCGACGACATCGCGATCACCGTCGCGGAGAGCAGCGCGGCGATCGACGCGTTCGAGACCGCGCACGACCTCCTGCCGAGGCCGGTCACCACGCAGCTCTGACGCCCGTCAGGTCCGTCCCCGCCCCGGGCGGGGACGGGCCCCGTCCCGCGTCAGCCGCTCCCGATCGCGGCGTCCGCCTGCGGGAGGTGTCCGAGCCGCGCCGACAGCACGGCGGCGCTCCGGCGGGTGGCGTCGACGAAACGGGGCTCGCTCGTCGCGTCGAGCCGGAAGCTCGGTACCGAGACCGACATCGTGCCGACCAGGCGGCCCTCGCGGCCGAGGACGGGGGCCGAGATGGAGCTCAGTCCCTGCTCCCGCTCGTCCCGGGCGACGGCCGCACCGGCCCGACGAACGCCGGCCAGCCGCTCCTCGAGCTCCGCCCGGTCGGTGATCGTCGACGGGGTCAGGGCGGTCAACCCCGCACGCAGGGCCGCGTCCAGGGCGGCGGGGTCGAAGGCCATGAACACCTTGCCCGAGGCCCCGGCGTGCATGGGCATGAGTCCGCCGACCCGCGTGCGGCACACGATCGAGCGCAGGGACTCCGCCGTGGCGACGGTGATGCGCTGGGCCCCGTTGCGGACCTGCAGGGACGCCGTCTCCTCGGTCTCGTCCCGCAGCTCGTCCAGCAGCGGGGCCCCCATGCTGATCAGGTCCGACCCGGCGGACGCCGAGGCCGACCAGGCCAGGACCCGCAGGCCGGCCCGGTAGGAGTCGCCCTCGCGCTCGAGGAGGTTCTCGGCGACGAGGGACTGCAGCAGCCGGGTGGTCGTGGTCGGCGGCAGACCCGAGCGGCGCTTGACCTCCCCGATGTGCAGGACCGGGGTGTCCACGGTGAAGCAGTCCATCACCGCCGCGGCCTTGGCCAGGACCTGCACGGGCGAGCTGGAGAAATCCTGTGACCGCGACATGCTTCCCCTCGACCTCTCCGCATCGTGGTTCCTCGGACCACCCTAGCGGATCTCCGCAGGTCGGCTCATTGACAACCCTCCATCGCGCTGGCATCGTTCGACTGCACAGTGGTTCTGAGAACCACTACGTGGTTGGAACTCCGGCCGCTCCTGCCGACGCCCCGTCCTCACCGGGTGTCCCCGTCTCCGGCCCGGCGCGGCGATCCCGCGCCCGGTACCGGCTCCGCACCGAGCAGACCCGAAGAGAAGAGAGGTACCCGCATGTCCGCACCCACCCAGAACCTCACCCGCGGTGTCGTGACGCTGTCGCACGACGGAGCCGAGAAGCTGATCGGCGCGACGGTCGCGGCCGCGCGGGAGGCGGGCCTGCCGGTGTCGGTCGCGGTGCACGACTCCGCGGCGAACCTGCTGGCGTTCCTCCGCATGGACGGCGCACCGGAGCTGACGATCGGCATCGCGCAGGACAAGTCGTACACCGCGGCCGCGTTCGGGGCGCCGACCCACCAGCTGCACGAGGTCATCAAGGACGACGAGCCACTGCGCCTCGGTTTCGTGCACACGCCCCGCGTCGTCACGTTCGGCGGCGGGTTCCCGCTGGTCTCCGAGGGCCTGCTCGTCGGCGGCATCGGTGTCAGCGGCGGCCACTACTCGCAGGACGTGGCCGTCGTCGAGGCCGCGCTGAAGGCCACCGGCTTCACCGCCTGACCGGCCACCCGTTCCCGATCCGACTCCGGAGGTCCACGCCATGCCCCCGTCCACCTCTCCCCTGCTGGGCGACCAGCCGATGAAGATCGGCGTGTTCTCGCCGAACTGCAGCGGCGGGATGTCCATGACCGAAGCCCCCCGCTCCCTGGAGATCACCTGGGAGCACCAGATCGAGATCGCGCAGAAGCTGGACAGATGGGGCTTCGACGTGATCGTCCCGATCGCCCGCTGGAAGGGGTTCGGCGGCAGCACCAACTTCAACGGCACCAGCTTCGAGACCCTGACGTGGGCGGCCGGGATCGCCCAGGCGACCGAGAACATCTCCGTCGTCGCGACCACGCACGTCTCGACGATCGACCCGGTGGTCGCGGCGAAGATGGCCGCGACCGTCGACCACATCTCCGGTGGCCGGTTCGGTCTCAACGTCGTCATGGGGTGGTTCACGCCCGAGATGGCGATGATGCAGTGCGACCTCCTGGAGCACGACGAGCGCTACACCTACGGTGCCGAGTGGCTGGAGTTCGTCCAGCGGCTGTGGTCGAGCGACGAACCCTTCGACGTGGACGGGAAGTTCTTCCACGCCGAGGGCTGCGAGTCGCTCCCGAGCCCGGTCCAGAGCCGGCCGACGATCATCAACGCCGGCAACTCGAGGTCGGGGATGGACTACGCGGCCAAGTACGCCGACATCAACTTCTTCGTCACGCCCGACCTGGAGCAGATGGCCGGCTACACCGAGGCGGTCAAGAAGAAGGCGCGCGAGGAGTACGACCGCAACATCAGCACGATGACGTCCTCGATCGTGATCTGCCGGGACACCGAGGCCGAGGCGAAGCGGGTCTACGACGAGATCCTCGAGAAGGGCGACTGGCCCGGCGCCGAGAACCTCATGTCCATCATGGGGATGCAGGTCCAGTCCTCGTTCAGCGAGCAGATCGCCCGGTTCAAGGAACGGTTCATCGTCGGCTGGGGAACGATGCCCCTGGTGGGCACGCCCGAGCAGGTCGTGGAGGCGCTCCAGCAGGTGTCCGATACCGGGATGGAAGGGATCCTGTTCGGGTTCCTGAACTACTCGGAGGAGATCGACTACATGGGCGAGAAGATCCTCCCGCTCATGCGCGAAGCCGGACTGCGGAAGTAGAGGAGAACTCCGATGAGCCGACTCACCGGCAAGAACGCGATCATCACCGGCGCCGCGGGGGGCATGGGACAGATCGCCTGCCGCCGCTTCTGCGAGGAGGGCGCCACGGTCCTCGGTACCGACCTCGACGAGGCGGGCGGCCGCACGCTCGAGAAGGCGCTCCAGGCCGACGGCCTGCCCTTCACCTTCGTCACCGCCGACGTCGCGACCACGGGCGGCGTGGACCAGGTCGTCGCGGCCGCCCGGCAGGACCTCGACGGGCACGTGCACGTGCTCTACAACAACCACGGCATCATCCTCGGCAAGCCGCTGCTCGAGACCACCGACGAGGAGTACGACCGCGTCCTCGACGTCGACCTGAAGAGCGTCTTCCGGCTGACCCGGGCGATCGCCCCGCTGATGACGAGCGGCGGGTCCATCATCAACGTGTCCTCGGCGGGCGGATCGGTCGCGATGCCGGGCATGTCGGTCTACGGCGCGGCCAAGGCGGGCGTCGCGATGTTCTCCAAGGGGGCGGCGACCGACCTCGCCCCGCTCGGCATCCGCGTCAACGCGATCTGCCCGGGCATCATCGACACGCAGATGCCGCGGGCGTTCCTCAGCTCGCTCGGCGACGCGGCCGAGGGGACCCTGCAGGCGCTCGGGGCGTCGCACCTGGTGGACCGGCTCGGTGAGCCCGAGGAGGTCGTCCCGCTCGCGGTCTACCTGGCGAGCGACGAGTCCACGTTCATGACGGGCGCGGCGATCCCCATCGACGGCGGGTACACGACGCGGTGACGGGCCGGGGCCCGTCGTGCGAGCGGACGGGCCCCCGGCCGGCTCCTGGTGCCGGCTCACCGCAGCGGCCGCGTCATCCGGCCACTCCCCCGCACTCCTCACCACGAGGACGAGAACGCGCGAGAGAGAGGCACGGCCATGTCGACAGCCAGACCGACCACGCTGAACCACCGGGACCGCGCCGCCCTGCGCGCCGTCGACGAGGGCAGGTGCGCCCTCGACGGACCCACCCTGCTCGTCGACGGCGTCTGCTGCGCCGACCAGTTCCTCGGCGCCCGCCTCACCGACGCCGGCCTCATCGACGCGACCACGGAGACCGGCCCGGTCTGCCTGACGGCGTCCGGGCGCGCCGCCCTCGACGCCGCCTGACGCGGCGGGCCCGGCCGCCACCGGTACGGCGACCGCTCAGCGGGCGCGCCGCAGGTCGCGCAACAGGTCCTGCCGCCAGCGCTCGGCCCCCGCGACGTCGTTGAACGTGAAGACGTGCAGACCCGCGACCGGAGAGGTGGGGTCGGCGAGGGCCGGACCGAGCCCCCGCACCAGCCGGGTGGGGTCGTAGCCGCCCGGGGTGAAGAAGCGCCAGAACATCCCGCTCTGCTTGCGCAGGAAGCGGGCGGAGTCGCCCACGCCGATGGTCGCGCTGATGCGCAGGAGCTTCTGCCTGCTGATCGGCCCCGGGATCCCGACCGTCACCGGCAGCGTGATCCCGTGCTCCGCGAGCCCGTCGGCCCAGGACCGGGTAGCGGCAGGGGTGAAGCAGATCTGCGTGACCAGGTGGTCGGCGAGCTCCGCCTTGCTCTTGAGCGCGGTGAGCAGAGGGTCGACACCCCGCCCTGCCCGTCGAGATCTGCTTGGCCGCCATGACGGGGTGCATGGTCGGCACGTGCGAGGTGACGAACAGGCCGGCCTGCTCCGTGGCGCTCGCCATGCCCGCGGCCCAGGTGAAGCACTCGAAGCCCGCGCCGTTGAAGTTCGTCTCGCCCCCGAAGCCGCGCCAGCGCCCGACCGGGACCAGCGCCTCGAAGGCCATCTCGTCGCCCATGCGGGCCAGTGCGAGCGACTGGTCCCAGCTCGCCTCGAGCACGCCTGTCGGCGCGGCTGTCCCCCGCGGTGGTTCCTACAGGCACGAGGCCCTCCTCGGTGCGAAACTACGTCTACGGAGTATATGGGGAAGGTACGAGTCGGGCAACCGGGTGTCAACACGTGGTCCAGCTCCTCATGCCCCCTGAGCGGCAGGGAGCAGCAGGTCCGGTAGAGTCGTACGGGCACGGAGAGAGAACGCAGCGGTCGGAGGACCCGCCCATGTCGCACCCGCGGTCGGAGGAGCACGCCGAGCCGGTGCTCGCACTGCGCGAGGCGTCGGGCCACCTGATCCGGCGCTCGCAGCAGCGGCACACCCTGCTGTGGGGACAGGAGTTCAACGGCGACCTGACCGGCCCCCAGTACGCGGTCGTCAGCGCGATCGGCGCCGACAGCGGCCTCGACCAGCGCGCCGTCGGGGAGCGGGCCTCGCTGGACAAGTCGAGCACCGCCGACATCGTCGCCCGCCTCGAGGGCCAGGGGTGGCTGCGCTGGGCGCGCGACCCCGCGGACGGGCGGCGCAAGTCGCTGCACCTCACCCCGCTCGCCCGGACCGCGCTCGGGGAGATCACCCGGCGGGTCCAGCTCGTGCAGGAGCGCCTGCTCGCCCCGCTGCCCCCCGACGCCGCGGAGGAGCTGGTCGACGCGTTGCGCGTCGTCGCCTACGCCGGCGAGCCCCCGCGCCGTGACGACGACGACGGGCAGCTGCTCGCACTGGGGAACGCGCCGGGGCACCTGATCCGCCGGGCGCAGCAGGTCCACACGACGGCGTGGGGCGACGAGGTCGGCCGCGCGATGACCGCGCCGCAGTACGCCGTGCTCAGCGCGCTGTGGTCGCACCCCGGCGGCATCGACCAGGGCACCGGGGCGGAGCTCGCGTCGGTGGACAAGTCGAGCATGGCCGACATCGTCGGACGGCTGGCCCGCCGCGGCTGGGTGGCCCGCACGCGCGACCCGTCCGACGCCCGCCGGCGCCTGCTCGAGCTCACCGACACGGCCCGCGAGGAGCTGACCGGCATCACGCCCGCCGTCCAGCGCGTCCAGGAGCGGGTGCTCGCCCCGCTCCCCGACGACCAGGCCCGCGCCGCGTTCCTCGACGGGCTGCGCGCCCTCGCCTACGACGAGGCGCGCTAGTCCGTCGCGCGACGTACCGCACACGGAGGATCGGCGCCGAGCGCCGTCCCTTGACGTCCTGAGGCCCCGGACGTACGGTCGTGGCGTAATAGTACGTGTACATACTTTATTGCCAGATCGGAGTGGAGATGGCGACACGGCGGTTCCGGGCGAGCGAGCCCGAGCTCGACCTGCTCTACGGCAGCTTCGCCGAGCGGTCCCTGCAGCCCCTGTGGGAGCTGTCCGGCCTGCTCACCCCGGAACCGCGGGTGCAGGGCCTCCCCCACCGGTGGCCCGGCCGCGAGCTGCGCGAGCTGGGCAGCCGGGCGGGCGACCTCGTCCCGGTCGACCGGGGCGGCGACCGCCGCGTGCTCGCCTGCTGCAACCCGGGCCTCGGCGGTGCCCCCTACGCGGTCTCGACGCTGTGGGCCGCCGTCCAGTACCTGCGCGGGCACGAGGTCGCGCCCGCCCACCGCCACACCCCGGCCGCGCTGCGGTTCGTCGTCGAGGGCGAGGGGGTGTGGACCCTCGTCGACGGCGACCCGCTGCACATGGGGGCGGGCGATCTCGTCCTCACGCCGAGCTGGACGTTCCACGAGCACCACAACCCCGGCGACCGGCCGATGATCTGGATGGACGTGCTCGACCTGCCCGTCGTCGCGGCCCTCGACGCGGTCTTCTTCGAGGAGGGCCCCTCCGAGGAGGCGGACACGCGGACCGCACCCCGCTCCGCTTCGGAGGGCTGGTACGCAGGGGCCCCGGGCCTGGTCCCGGTGGACGGCCCGGCGCTGCCCGCCCACCGGTCCCCCCTGCTCGCCTACCGCTGGGCCGACACCGACCGCGCGCTCGGGGCGCTGCTGCGCACCACGGGCGCCGGCCACGCCGCGCTGCGCTACACCGACCCGGTCCGGGGCGGGGACGTGCTGCCGACGATGCGCTGCGAGATCACCCGCACCTGCGCGGGCGCGGCGACGGGCCTGCAGCGCCAGACCGGCGGACGCGTGCTGTGCGTGCTCCACGGCACCGGCACGGTCCGGATCGGCGACGAACGCTTCCCCGCCGAGCCCGGTGACATCCTCGCGGTCCCGTCGTGGTCGCCGTGGTCGGTGGAGGCGGGCGAGCAGATGGACGTCTTCAGCACCAGCGACGCCCCGGTGCTGGAGGCGCTCGGGCTGATGCGCACGCAGGACCTGTCCGCCGCCGGTGCCGCCGCCCGCACCGGAGCGGGCCGGTGACGGCTCCCGCGCTCGTCGTCGGTGGTGGTATCGGCGGGCTGGCGACGGCGCTCTCGCTCGCGCGCAGCGGTCAGCGCGTGCGCCTGCTGGAGCGCGCGGGCGAGTTCGCGGAGATCGGGGCGGGCCTGCAGTTCGGACCGAACGCCAGCCGGGCGCTGGACGCCCTCGGCGTCCTCGACGACGTCCTGCCGGTCGCGGTCCGCCCCGAGCGCGCCGTGCTGATGGACGCGGTCACCGGCGAGCGGATCACCACCCTCGAGCTCGGCCCGGCGTTCGCGCAGCGGTACGGCTACCCCTACCTCGTCCTGCACCGCCACGACCTGCTCGCGACGCTCGTGCGGCACTGCCGCGACCACCCGTCGATCACGCTGGAGACGCGCCGGGAGGTGGTCGGGGTCGAGCTGCGGTCCGACACCGCGGTGGTGACCTGCGCCGACGGAACGACCTACGAGACACCGGCCCTGGTCGCCGCCGACGGCCTGCACTCGGCGCTGCGGCGCCACGTCGTCGCCGACGAGCCGGTGTGCAGCGGGTACGCCGCCTACCGGGGCACCGTCCCCGCGAGCGGGACGTCCACCGACGTCCTGCTGTGGATCGGGCCCGGGATCCACCTCATGCAGTACCCGGTCCGCCGGGGGGAGCTCTACAACCAGGTCGCGGTCTTCCGCAGCCCGCGCTACCACGAGGGGCACACCGCCTCCGGTGACTGGGGCGGCCCGGAGGAGCTGGACGCGGCGTTCGCGACGGCGTGCGGGCCGGTGCGCGACGCGGTCGGGCGGATCCCCCGGGCCCGCAGCTGGGCGATGTTCGACCGCGAACCGGTCACCGGCTGGACGAACGGGCCGCTGGTCCTCACCGGCGACGCCGCCCACCCGATGCTGCAGTACCTCGGGCAGGGCGCCTGCCAGGCCCTGGAGGACGCGGTCGAGCTCGGCCACCGGTTCCGCCGCCACACCGGCGGCGGAGCCGTCGACGTGGCGGCCGCCTACCGGGAGTTCGAACAGGCCCGCCTGCCGCGCACGACGCGGTGCCAGACCAGCGCCCGGCCGTGGGGGGACCTGTGGCACACCGAGGACCCCCTGGTCCTGGCCCTGCGCGACCGGGTCCTGGGCCGCCGGGCCCCCGACGACTACCGCGAGCTGGACTGGCTCTACGCCGCTGCGCCCGATCCCGCTGCGCCCGATCCCGCTGCGCCCGATCCGACCGCACCGGCACCGGCCGTGCCCGGCCACGACCGGCAGTCCGTCCCTTCCTGATCCCGACCCTGGAGATCGACGCCATGCGCTTCCTGTCCTTCCTCGACCAGACCGGCGCGATCCGGGACCTCACCGGGCTGCTCCCGCCGGGAGCCGGCAGTCCACTCCGGAGGTTGGTCACGAGCGGGATCGACCCCGCTCCGCTGATCGCCGCGGCACCGGTGGTCGAGGCGGCAACCACCACGCTGCTCCCGGTGGTGCCGGACCCGTCCAAGATCGTGGCCGCCCCGGTCAACTACCGCGCCCACCAGGCCGAGATGAACGAGGCGGCCCACATCGACGCGCTCGGGGTCTTCCTCAAGGCCCCCAGCTCCGCGCTGGCCGGTGGTGGCACGGTGCGACTGCCCTACACCGACCGCCGCTTCGACCAGGAGGGCGAGTTCGCCGCCGTGATCGGGCGGACCACCCGCCACGTCACCGAGGCGCAGGCCCTCGACTCGGTCTTCGGCTACACCTGCCTCATGGACATGACGATGCGCGGCGGCGAGGACCGGTCCGTCCGCAAGTCGTTCGACACCTTCACCCCGCTCGGCCCGACCCTGGTCACGCCCGACGAGGTGCCGCCGGTCGACGACCTGGAGCTGCGGCTGCTGGTGAACGGCACGCTCCGGCAGCGGGCCGAGGTGTCCGACCTGATCTGGAACCTGCCCCGCTTGATCGCCTACGTCTCCTCGGTGATGACGCTGCTGCCCGGCGACGTCGTCACGACGGGCACCCCCGAGGGGGTGGGCGAGGTCGTCGACGGCGACCGCATCGACCTGGAGATCACCGGCCTGGACCGGCTGTCGGTCACCGTCAGCGACGCCGGCGCCGTCCCGTGCCCCACCCGCGGCGCCCGCCGCGGCCCGGTGCCCCCGCCGGCGCTGACCCCCGTGCACGAACGCGGCGTGCGGTCGTGACGGCCCGCCCCGTCGGCGCCGCCGGGCTGGCCCTGGTCGACGCGCGCACGCCGGACCAGGTGCCGCTCGCCGGCCGGGCCGAGGCGGTCCGCACCCTCGTCCTGGCCGAACGGACGGCCAAGGACCTCGGGCACTGGGACGTCATGGAGGCCGCCTTCGCCCCCGGGTCCCGGGTGCGCGTCTCGTGGTTCGAGGGGACCGGGGCCGGGTTCGTCGCCGGCGCGCGGGCCCGGGCGGCCCGCGGCGGCACACCCTCGTTCCACGAGATCGGCGCGGTCTCCGTCGTCGTCAACGGCCGGCGGGCGCTCGCCGACGCCCCGTGCGCGGTCCACATCCGGGCCTGCCTCGACGGGGCCGACGCCGACCTCGTCAGCCGCGGCCGGGTCTGCTGGCGCGTCGCGGAGACCGGCGGGCGGTGGCGGATCGCGTCGCTCGACATGATCTACGTGCGCGACGCGCGGCGCCGCCTCAGTAGGTGATGACGGCCTTGAAGCGCACCTCACCCGCGGCGGCCCGGGCGTGGGCCTCCTCGGCGCGCTCCTTCGGGAAGGTCTCGATCATCGGCGTGACCAGCCCGCGCGCCACGAGGTCGAGAGCCTCGACCAGGTGCTCGACGGTGTTGTGGGCGGAGCCGATGACCTGGTGGCTGTTCGACGTCAGGGCGAGCGCCGGCAGCACCAGGTCGTCCGTGCCGATCCCCATGAGGACGACCTTGCCCCACGGCCGGAGACCGGTCATCGCGTCGGTGACGGCGCCGTGCGAGCTGTTCGTGTGCAGCAGCACGTCGGCGCCGCCGGCCGCCTTCAGGGAGGCGCCGTCGGACACGACATCGTCGGCGCCCAACTGCAGGGCGAGGTCCTTCTTGTCGGGGCTGTGCGTCATCGCGACGACGTGGAAGCCGGCGGCCTTCGCGTACTGGATCGCCAGGTGCCCGAGCCCGCCGACGCCCGAGACCGCGACCCGCGCGCCCGGCCTGGGCTCGGCCCGGCGCAGCCCGGCCCACACGGTGTAGCCGGCGCAGAGGATCGGAGCGGCGTCCTCGTAGGAGACCGCGTCCGGCAGGATCACCGTCCCTCCGGCGTCGACGGCGACGTACTCGGCGTGCGCACCGTCCACGGTGACCCCGGTCAGGGTGGGCGCGGCGCAGTTCGCCGCCCCCACGAAGCTGATCGGGTGCTCCTCGCGGCAGTAGTCGCAGACGCCGCACATCTTCTGGGCCATGACGACGCCCACCCGGTCACCGACCGCGCGGTCGGTCACGCCCTCGCCCACGGCCACCACCTCGCCCGCCGCCTCGTGCCCGGGGACGATCGGGAACTCCCGGAACACCAGGACCCCGTCGGACAGCCACAGGTCGGTGCCGCAGATCGCGCACGCCCGCACCCGCACCAGGACGTCGTTCGGGCCCACCACCGGGACGTCCCGGTCCTGGAGGTCCCACCCACCGCCGGCCCCGCTGACCACGACCGACTTCATCCGGGATGTCATGTTCGAACCTCACCTCGCATCGTAGGAACGGCGCACGGAATCGGCGCCGGACGACGTCGGGAGGACCTCGGGAAGAATGGTCCGGACCGCGACGCCTGCCGACGAATCTAGGTCGGACATCGCGGCAAACGCGTATCCGGCGGCCCGGATCCGGGACGGGGACACCGCTGTTCGCATTCCGCCGGGCCCGCACGCTGGACCTATTCGCGGATGGTCGTCACCCATCCATCTTCGACGGCTGCACGGCCCTCAGTGCCGGGGGCTGCTCGCCCACCGGTACTGCACGGCCCAGGACCGGAACTCCTCGGCCGCGGCCTCCACGACGCGTCCGGCGGGCACGAGGAGGCCGATCTGCCGGTGGTGCCGCGGCGTGATCGGCACCTCCGCCGAACCGGCCAGGGCGCCGCCGTGGCGGGCGGGCAGCACGGCCAGCCCGACCCCGGCGGTGGCGAGCCCGCGCACGGTCTCGACCTCGTCGGTCTCGAACCCGTAGCGCGGTCGGACACCGGCGGCGCGGAAGAGATCGTCGACCCGTCGACGCAGCGCGATGCCGGGCGACAGGCCGACGAACGTCTCGTCGCGGCAGTCGAACAGGCGGACCGCGTCGCGGCGCGCCAGTCGGTGACCCTCTGTCGCGACGAGGACGAACACCTCCCGGAAGAGCTCGGTCGCGAGAACCCCCACGTCATCCGGGCGGATCGAGGTCAACGCGACGTCGATCGTCCCGTCGCGCAGCTTCCCGACCAGTTCCTCGTGCGGGGCCTGCACCAGGGTGAGTCGGACGCGGGGGTGCGCCGCGCGGTAGTGGCGCAGCAGCTCGGGCGCCCGGCCCACCCCCAGGGTGCGCAGGAACCCGAACACGACGTGACCGCCGGTCGGGTCGGCGGCCTCGTGCGCGCGCGTGACACCCACCGCCAGCGAGGCCCGGGCGGCGCCCACCGACTCGGCCAGCGCGACCCCTGCCCGGGTCAGCTCGACCCGTCGCCCGACCCGGTGCGTGAGGGGTACGCCGACGGTGCGGCTGAGCGCCGTGAGCCAGCGCGTGGCGGTGGGCTGCGGCACGCCGACGGCCGCCGCCGCCGCGCTCAGGTGACCGTGCTCCGTCATGGCCTGCAGGAGCGTGAGCCGCGGCACGAGGTCGGAGGCGATGGTCGCCGACGGGGAGGACACCGGGGAATCCTAGTCGGCCGCTGCCGCACCGACCGGAAATGGATGCTTTCTCTCCATCACTGAATACGAGCAGGCGGTGACGGGTGACGACAACGGGGCGACAGCGATCTGCGCCGCCGTTTCCGCGTCCGGCGATGACACGAGCCGAACGCTCGTGGAACCGTCGATGTCGAATCGGATTCCGGCGAGGGGAAGGACATCGGATGCCAGGGAGAACCGTGGGAGCGGCCGCCGTGCTCGACAGGATCGACAGGGGCCTGTTCATCGGCGGTCGGTGGCGACCGGCCTCGGGTGGTCGGACCTTCGCCGTGGAGGACCCGTCGTCCGGCCACACCCTCTGCGAGGTCGCCGACGCCACGGCCGAGGACGCGCTCGACGCGCTGTCCGCGGCCGCCACGGCGCAGCGGGCCTGGGCGGCGACGCCGCCGCGCGAGCGGGCGGAGGTCCTGCGCCGCGCCTACGAGATCCTGGTCGCGCGGACCGAGGAGGCGGCGCTGCTGATCACGCTGGAGATGGGCAAGTCGCTGTCCGAGTCGCGGTCCGAGGTGGCCTACGGCGCCGAGTTCCTCCGGTGGTACGCCGAGGAGGCCGTGCGCATCCCGGGCGACTTCACCGTGGAGCCCGGCGGCTCGGGACGGATCGTCCTGATGCGTCAGCCGGTGGGCCCGAGCCTCCTGATCACGCCGTGGAACGTGCCGCTGGCGATGCCCACGCGCAAGATCGGCCCGGCGGTCGCGGCGGGGTGCACCATGATCCTCAAGCCCGCCGAGCAGACTCCGCTCACCGCGCTCCTGCTCGCGCAGGTGCTGACGGAGGCCGGCCTGCCCGACGGCGTCCTGAACGTGCTGACGACCTCCGATCCCGGGTCCGTCGCCGCACCGCTGATGCGCGACGACCGGTTGCGCAAGGTCTCCTTCACCGGGTCGACCGAGGTCGGCCGCACGTTGATCGCCGCTTCCGCCGAGAGGGTCCTGCGGACGTCGATGGAGCTGGGCGGGAACGCCCCGTTCATCGTCTGCGCCGATGCCGACGTCGACGCCGCCGTGGACGGCGCGATGGTCGCGAAGATGCGCAACGTCGGGCAGGCGTGCATCGCGGCCAACCGGTTCTACGTCCACGCGGACGTCGCCGCGGAGTTCGTGGAGGAGCTCACGGCGCGGATGCGCGGGATGGTGGTGGGCCGCGGTACCGACGACGGCGTCGAGGTCGGTCCGCTCGTCGACGAGGCCCAGCGGGACAAGGTCGCGGAGCTCGTCGACGACGCCGTGGGCCGTGGTGCCCGGCTGCACACGGGAGGAGCCGTGCCGCCCGGCCCGGGCTGGTTCTACCCGCCCACCGTGCTGACCGGTGTGCCGTCCTCCGCGCGCCTGGTCACCGAGGAGATCTTCGGGCCGGTCGCCGCCGTCACGACCTTCACCGACGAGCAGGAGGTGCTCCGCGCGGCCAACGCCACCGGGTCGGGGCTGGTCAGCTACGTCTACAGCCGCGACATCGGGCGTGCGGTCCGGATGGCCGAGTCCCTCGAGACCGGCATGGTCGGGCTGAACCGCGGGTTCGTCTCGAACCCGGCCGCCCCGTTCGGCGGGATGAAGCAGAGCGGCCTGGGCCGCGAGGGCGGCCGCGTCGGGATCGAGGAGTACCTCGAGCTCAAGTACGTGGCCCTGGACGTGGACTGATGGGCGCCGGGCCGACCCCGCGCACCGAGGTCGACTTCGGCGGGCGCGTCGCCGTGCCCGGCGACGCCCTGTGGGGGGCCCAGACCCAGCGCGCGATCGAGGCGTTCACGATCAGCGACCTGCGGATGCCGCGGCCCCACATCAGGGCCCTGGGCTCCCTGAAGCGCGCCGCGGCCCGGGCCAACGCCGATCTCGGCGTGCTCGACGCGCTCGACGCCCCGGTCGTCGACGCGATCGTGGCCGCGGCCGGCGAGGTCGCCGACGGGCTGCTGGACGACCACTTCCGGATCGACGTGTTCCAGACCGGCAGCGGCACCGACACCCACATGAACGCCAACGAGGTGATCGCCAACCGGGCCAACCAGCTGCTCGGCGTGCCGCTGGGCACCAGGCACCCGGTCCACCCCCACGACCACGTCAACCGCGGGCAGTCCTCGAACGACGTCACCCCGACCGTCGTCCACCTCACCGCCCAGGCCGCGATCAGCCACCGGCTCGTCCCCGCCTTCTCCCACCTGGCCTCCGCGCTGCGCGCGACCGCCGCGGCGACCGACGACGTCGTCAAGCCGGGGCGCACGCACCTGCAGGACGCCGTCCCTATCCGCCTCGGCCAGGAGTTCTCCGGGCACGCCGGGCAGGTCGAACGCAGCATCGTGAGGTTCCGGTCCGCGCAGCAGGGCCTCGCGGAGGTCGCGCTCGGCGGCACGGCGGTCGGCACCGGCCTGAACACCCACCCGGAGTTCGCCGGCCGGGTCGTCGCGGCGCTGGCCGCGGAGTTCGACGTCGAGCTGCACGAGACGCGGAACCACTTCCAGGCGCAGAACAACCTCGACGCCGTCGTGTTCGCCTCCGGTGCGCTCCGGACCGCCGCGACCAGCCTGCTCAAGATCGCGGACGACGTGCGGTGGATGAGCAGCGGGCCGCGCGCCGGGCTCGGGGAGATCGAGGTGCCCGGCCTGTCGATGGGCTCGTCGATCATGCCGGGCAAGACCAACCCGGTCGTCGCCGAGGCGGTGTGCCAGGTCGCCGCGAAGGTGGCCGGCAACGACGCCACCATCGCGCTGGCCGGCGGGCGGGGCAACTTCGAGCTGACGGTGATGAGCCCGGTCGTCGCGTACTGCCTGCTGGAGTCGATCGACCTGCTCGCCGGTGCGGCCACGGTGTTCGCCGACACGTGCATCAGCGGCATCCGCGCCACGGCGGCGGGCCCGGCCGCGGTCGAGCGGAGCCTGATGACGGTCACGGCCCTCTCGCCGCGCATCGGCTACGACGCGGCGGCCGCCGTCGCGGCCGAGGCCCGGTCCACCGGCCGCACGATCCGCGAGGTCGCCCGGGAACGCACCGGTCTCGGCGAGGACGAGCTCCTCGCCCTGCTCGATCCGCAGCGGATGGTCGGACCGCGCGTCCGGCCGGACCGGACCCGGGAGAGGAGCTGACGGTGTCCCCGAACCGCATCGCTCATCGGACGACGGCGACCGGGCACCGCCCGCGGTGCAGCACCCCGTGGCTCACCGACCCCAGCAGCAGGCTCGCCGCACCGCCGCGGCCGCGCGACCCCACCACCAGCAGCTGCGCCGCGGCGGACCGCTCCACCAGTGCGTGCGTCGGCAGGTCCCGCACCACCTCGCGCTCCACGACCACCTCGGGGAACTTCTCCCGCCACCCCGCCAGGCGTTCCGCCAGGACCGCGCGCTCGCTCTGCTCGACGGCGTCCCAGTCCATCAGGGGCGCGGCCACCGGGTCGAACGCCAGGTCCGTCCAGCTGTGGACCGCCACCAGCGGGACCCCGCGCGCCGCGGCCGCCTCGAACGCGAACGCGGTGGCCGCCTCGCTGTCCGGCGAGCCGTCGACGCCCACCAGCACCGGGCCTCCCGCCGCGCCCAGAGCCTCCTCCCGCACCACCACGACCGGGCACGCGGCGTGCCCCGCCAGGGCCGCCGACACCGAGCCCAGCAGCAGTCCCGCGACCCCGCCCCGGCCCCGCGACCCGACGACGAGCAGCTGCGCGTGCCGCGCCTCGTCGGCCAGCGTCCCGATCGGGAACCCCACACGCAGCTCCGTGCTGACCGGCACGTCCGCCGCCGCTGCCGACCCCTCGGCCGCGGCCAGGTCGCGCCGGGCCACCGCCTCCATCTCGTCCCGGTAGCGCTCCCCCAGACCCGGGTGCCCGACGACGTGGTCCGACGCCCACGCGAACGCCGTCACCAGCCGCAGCGGCGCACCCCGCCGGGACGCCTCCGCCGCCGCCCACCCGACGGCGCACCGCGCCGCCCCTGATCCGTCCACCCCGACCACCACCGGCCGGTCCGCCCGCTGCACGTCCATGTCGGCACCTCTCCGTCGTCACGTCGACGGTGCCGCGGGCCGGGCCGGTCCGGCAGCGGGCAACCGGCACCCGGGAGCAGAGCCCTTCGGCCCGGCATTGCTGCCGGGCTGCTGCACGGGGTGTGATGCACGGCATGGACCTGCCGTCGCTGCGCTACGCGGTCACCTTGGCCGAGGAGCTGCACTTCGGCCGGGCCGCGCAGCGCAACTACACCTCGGCGCAGGCCTTCGGGCAGCACATCGCCGCCCTGGAGCGCGAGCTCGGCAGCCGCCTGTTCGACCGCACCACCCGCCGCGTCGCGCTCACCGCGAGCGGGGAGGCGCTGGTCGGGCGGGCCCGGCAGGTCCTCGAGGCGGTCGACGACCTCGTGGCGACCGCGCGCCGCGAGCCGCCGGCGGGCGACCACCTGGTGGTCGGGGTCTTCGGCTTCGGACTGGGCGACCTGGGGGTCGGCGTCGTGGAGACCTTCCGCGAGGCCCGTCCCGACGTCGTCATCGAGCTGCGGGACCTGACGTTCGTCGACATCTACGACACCGTGCGCAGCGGCGAGGTGGACGTCGCGATGCTGATGCAGACCGGCCCCGTCGACGGGGTGCGGTTCCACCGCATGGCCGAGGTGCCCCGGGTCTGCGTGGTGCCGGTCCGGTCGGAGTGGGCCGACGCGGAACGGCTGACCGAAGCGGACCTGAGCGCGGCGCGCCGGGTTCCGCTCGCGGTGTCGCGCCAACTGGCCGACTGGTGCCGCGTCGAGTCCGACCCGCGGAACCGCACGGCCCTGCGGACCCCGGCGGCGGTCCCCGCGGCGGTCGCGGCGACGGGCGCCGTCTCGGTGCACGCCGGCCCGGCGCGCGAGTACTACCCGCACCCGGGCGTCCGCTACGTCCCGTGCGAGGGCGAGGCCTGCACGCTCTCGGTCGCCACCCGGAGCAGCCGTCGCAACCCGCTGGCCGACGACTTCACCGCGGTGGCCGAGGCGGTGGCCACCTCCCTGGAGCGGGTGCGCGAGGTCCCGGGATTGTAAAGGGATCGCCTGATGATCCCGGGCACTGCGGCGGTTTGACTGGGCCGGTCCAACGACGGACCGAGCGAACAGGAGAACCGGGTGCACGTCGGCTCCGCACGTCCCAGCACGACCAACACCGAGCTCGCGGGGAGCACCGGCACGTACGTCGACGACGTCGCGCCCGCCGGGTGCCTGCACGCGCAGATCCTGCGCAGCCCGCACGCACGGGCCCGGATCACGGCGATCGACACGGCCGCGGCGGCCGCCCTGCCCGGCGTCCGCCTGGTGCTGACCGGCGCGCAGCTGGCCGAGGAGCTCGGGCCGCTGCCGCTGCTGGTCGAGCCCGACGCCATCGGGATGGCCCGGGGGGTCGTCCCCGTCCTCGCCGTCGACGCCGTGCGGTACGCGGGCGAGCCCGTCGTCGTGGTGGTGGCCGACGACGAGGCGACCGCCGCCGGGGCCGTCGGGCTCGTCGTCGTGGAGTGGGACGTGCTGCCCGCGGTCCTCGACCGCGACGCCGCCCTGCTGCCCGGCTCGCCGATCGTCGAACCGGGGTGGCCCGACAACGTCCTGCTCCGCCAGCACCTCGACGCCGGCGACCTCGACGCCGCCGTGGCCGCCGCCGCCGGCCGCGTCGACGGTGAGCTGTCGGCCGCCCGGATCATGGCCTCACCGATGGAGCCGGCCGGCATCGTCGCGTCGTGGGACCAGCGGTCGGGCCGGTTGACGTGCTGGGCCTCGACGCAGAACCCGCACGTCCTGCGGTCCTACATCGGGGCCGCACTGGGCCTCTCGACGCACGACGTCCGGGTGATCGCGCCGCGGGTCGGCGGCGCGTTCGGGGCCAAGATCCCGCTGCGGCAGGAGGAGCTCCTCGCCTGCCACCTGTCGCGGCGCCTGCGGCGCCCGGTCAAGTGGATCGAGCAGCGCCGCGAGCACCTCGTCGCCTGCGGGCACTCGCGCGACATCCGCTGCCGCTACGACGTCGCCCACGCCGCGGACGGAACGATCCTCGGGATGCGCGTCGACCTCGTGGCCGACGTCGGCGCCGCGTCGGCGCTCTCCGGCTTCGTCATGGCCATGAACACCTTCATGTGCATGCCCGGTCCCTACCGGGTGACCAACCTGTCGATGGACCTCACCGCCGTGGTGACCAACCGGGCCCCCTGGCAGGCCTACCGCGGGTTCGGCAAGGAAGCGGCCTCGTTCTTCCTCGACCGGATCGTCGACCACGTCGCCGCGGCCACGGGCGTCGACACCGTCGACGTGCGGCTGCGCAACTTCGTGCCGGCCGAGGAGATGCCCTACCCGCAGCCGTCGGGCCCCGTCACCGACAGCGGCGACTTCGCGGCGTGCCTGCGCCTGCTGCTCGACGTGGTCGACGTGCCCTCGTTCCGCCAGGAGCAGGCCGCCGCCCGTCTCGCGGGGCGGTTGCTCGGGCTGGGGTTCGGCCAGGAGCTCACCCCCGAGGGCGCCTCCCCGCCCGCCAGCCTGTTCGGCGGCTACGACTCCGCGCACGTGCGGATGTCCGCCTCGGGTGACGTCACGGTGCTGACCGGCGTGACCTCGCCCGGCACCGGCAACGAGACGGGCATCGCGCAGATCGTCGCCGACTCGCTGGGCTGCGAGCTGCACCGCATCCGCGTCGTCCAGGGCGACACCGACATCAGCCCGCACGGCTCGGGCAACTACAGCTCGCGCAGCCTCACCGTCGGCGGGCAGGCGGCGCACCTCGCCGCGTCGGACGTCCGGGCGAAGCTGGTGCAGGTCGGCGCGAGCATGCTGGAGGCCGACCCGCGCGACATCGTCGTCTCCGAGGGGCGGGTGACCGTCGCGGGTTCGGCCGGCCCCGGGATCTCCCTCGACGCGGTGGCCGCCGAGGTCCACCTCAACCCGCACGGCGTGCACATGAACGACGTCGAGCCGGGGCTCGAGGTCGTCCGCTACTCGAAGATGGAGAACGTCTTCCACCAGCCGATGACGCAGGGCCGGTTCTCGATGTACCCGAACTGGTCCAACGCCAGCGCCGCGGCCGTCGTCGAGGTCGACCCGGAGACCGGCACCGTCACCGTGCTCCGCTACGCGCTGGTCCACGACAGCGGCCGGATCGTCAACCCGATGCTCGCCGACGCGCAGCTCCAGGGCGCGGTCACCCAGGGCATCGGCGCCGCGCTCTACGAGTTCGTCGCCTACGACGACGAGGGCCACGCCCTGTCCGACTCGTTCATGCACTACACGATCCCGTCTGCCAAGGAGGCGGTCCGCGTGGAGATCGCGCACGTCGAGACGCCGTCGCCCTACACGCACCTCGGGGTCAAGGGGGTCGGCGAGTCCGGGATCAGCGCCCCGTCCGGCGCGATCGCCGGCGCGATCGAGGACGCGCTCGGGCTGTCCGGCGCGCTGACCGCGCCACCGTTCACCCCGTCCCGCGTGTGGTCGGCGCTGCACGCCGCAGGAGGACCCCGATGAACGTCGCAGACCTGGACTACGCCGCCCCGACCACGCTCGACGACGCGCTCGACCTGCTGACCCGCTGGGACGGACGGGCACGGGTGCTGGCCGGCGGCATGAGCCTGCTCCCCGCCCTGCACCTGGGCACCGAGACGCCCGGGGCCGTCGTCTCGCTGGGCCGGATCGACCAGCTGACGCACATCGACGACGAGGGCACGCACCTGCGCATCGGCGCGCGGGTCACCCAGCGCACGCTCGCCACGGACGCACGGATCGAGGCCCGCTGCCCCGTCCTCGCCCGGGCCGCCCGCGGGCTCGCCGACGTGCAGGTGCGCAACCGGGGCACCCTCGGCGGCAGCCTGGCCAACGCCCACCCGGGCGCGGAGGCCGCCACCGTCCTGTGCGCGGTCGGCGCCGACGTCGTCGTCCGGGGACCCGACGGGGAACGGACCCTGCCCGTGGCCGATCTCGTCCTCGGCGCCGGCCGCACCGCGCTCGCGCCGACCGAGATCCTGACCGCCGTGCTGGTGCCGCACCAGCCCGTCGACGCCCGTGCCGCGTACCTGCGCTTCTCCCGCATCCAGGGCAACTACTCCACGGTCAACGCGGCTGCCCTGGTCGACGGGGAGTCGGTCCGCGTCGCCATCGGCGGCGCGACACCGCGGCCGGTCGTCCTCGAGGGCCCGGTACCGCGGGACGACGCAGCGCTGGCCGAGCTGGGGACCCGGGCCGCCGCCGCCTGCACCGCCGCCTACGACGACCACATGGCCACCGCGGCGTACCGCCGCGCCCTCGCCGCCACGCTCACCCGCCGTGTCGTGCTCGCCGCCCACGAAGGAGCCTGACGTGCACCAGAAGCTGACCGTCACCGTGAACGGCACCGACCACGAGCTGGAGATCGACACCCGGATCACCCTCGCCACCCTGGTGCGCGAGCACCTCGGGCTCACCGGCACCCACGTCGGCTGCCGCACCGGCAACTGCGGGGCGTGCACCGTCCGGCTCGACGGCGCCACCGTGAAGTCCTGCTGCGTCCTCGCGCTGGAGGTCGACGGCCACCGGGTCGAGACCGTGGAGTCCCTCCGCGACGGCGACGACCTGCATCCCGTGCAGCAGGCGTTCGCCGACGCGCAGGCGCTGCAGTGCGGCTTCTGCACCGCCGGGATGGTGATGTCGGCGGTGGCGCTGCTCGACGGGACGCCCGACCCCACGGAGGACGAGGTCCGGCGCGGGCTCGCCGGCAACCTCTGCCGCTGCACCGGGTACACGGCCATCCTCGACGCCGTCGCCGCCGCGGCCCGGGATCGCCGTGTGCCGCAGTGACCGCCGGCCGCTGCCGCCGCCGGTGCTGACGGAGGTCGCACCGGGCGTGCACGCCTACGTCCAGCCCGACGGCAGCTGGATGGTCAACAACACCGGCGTGGTCGTCGGGGACGACGGTGACCTCCTGCTCGTCGACACCACGTCGACGGAGGCCCGCACCCGCGCCCTCCTGGACGCCTGCGCCACCCTCAGCGACCGGCACGCGCGGCTGCTGGTGAACACCCACCACCACGGCGACCACACGTTCGGCAACTGGATGCTGCCCCCCACGACGACCGTCGTCGGGCACGCGCGCTGCCGGGACGAGGTGCTCGCCGCCGGGTTCCTCGCCGCCCAGGTCCTCGCCGGTCCGGACTACGGCCGGCAGGAGCTGCGGCCACCCGACCTCACCTTCGACGACCGGCTGGTCCTGCACGCCGGTGGCCGACGCGTCGAGCTGATCCACCTCGGACCGGCCCACACGACCAACGACGTGGTCGTCTGGCTGCCCGAGGAGCGCGTCCTGTTCGCCGGCGACCTCTGCTTCGCCGGGGGCCAGCCGTTCCTCGTCGAGGGCAGCGTGGCCGGCTACCGGGAGGCACTGGCCGGGATCCGGGCCCTGCGGCCCGCGGTCCTGGTACCCGGGCACGGCCCGGTGCAGCGGGGCACGGAGGTGCCCGCGCTGCTCGACGACCTCGACGCCTACGCCGCCTTCGTCACCGGGGTGGCCCAGGACGCGCACCGTGCCGGACGCACGCCGCTGCAGGCCGCACTCGCGCACCGGGACAACCCGTTCGCGACCTGGCAGGAGACCGAGCGACTCGTCGGCAACCTGCACCGCGCCTACGCCGAGCTCGACGGGGCACCGCTCGCCCGGCTCGACCTCACCGCCATCTGGCCGGAGATGACCACCTTCCACGGCGGGCCGATCCCGTGCCACGCCTGACCGAGAGGACCGCCCCGTGAAGTGGGTCTCCTACGTCTCACCCGCCTCCGCCACCCCGAGGGCGGGGGTGCTCGTCGACGACGAGGTCCGCGGCCTCGACGACCCGGCGACGCTCACCGACCTCATCGGCGCCGGCACGCTGGACGACGCGGGCCGACGGGCGCACGACCGACCGGCGGAGGTGGTGCCGCTCGCCGCGGCGCGGCTGCTCGCCCCGGTGCCCCGGCCCCCCTCGATCCGCGACTTCGGGTGCTTCGAGCTGCACTTCCTCAACGCCTCGCGCGCACTGGGGCTGCCGGTCGACCCCGTCTGGTACGAGCAGCCGGTCTTCTACTTCTCCAACCCGGCAGCCGTCCGCGGGCCCGGGGACGACATCCCCGTCTCCCCGGGGTCGGACCGCTTCGACTACGAGGTCGAGGTCGCCGCCGTCATCGGGAGGGAGGGCGGCGACCTGCGTCCCGACGAGGCCGAGCGGCACATCGCCGGGTACACCGTCCTGTGCGACTGGAGCGCCCGCGACCTGCAGGCCCGGGAGGCACCGATGGGGTTCGGGCCGGTCAAGGGCAAGGACGGGGCCACGAGCCTCGGCCCGGTGCTCGTCACCCCCGACGAGCTGGAGCCCCACCGGGCCGGGCACGGCTTCGACCTCGCGATGACGGCCTCGGTCAACGGGGTCCCCGTCGGCGGCGGCACGTGGGCCGACATCCACTGGTCCTTCGGACAGATGCTCTCCTACGCCTCGCGCGGGACGCGACTCGTGCCGGGCGACGTCATCGGCAGCGGGACCGTCGGCAACGGGTGCCTGCTCGAGCAGTCCGGCACCGCCGACTCCGCCCCGTGGCTGCGCCCCGGTGACGTCGTCGACACCACGGTCGAGGGCATCGGGACCCTGACCGGCCGGGTGGTGGGCGGCGTGGCCGTCGTGCCGCTGTGTCACGGCTGACCGGCGCTCAGACGCCGCGGAAGCGGTTGATGCCCTCGAGGTGGCGGGCGCGCTTGTCGGGGTCGGTGACGCCGAGGCCTTCTTCGGGGGCGAGGGCGAGGACGCCGACCTTGCCCTGGTGGCTGTTGGTGTGGACGTCGAGGGCGGCCTGTCCGGTGTCGGCGAGGGGGTAGACCTGGGACAGGGTGGGGTGGATGAGGCCCTTGTCGATGAGCCGGTTGGCCTCGTAGGACTCGCGGTAGTTCGCGAAGTGCGAGCCGATGATGCGCTTGAGGTTCATCCACAGGTAGCGGTTGTCGTAGGTGTGCTCGTAGCCGGAGGTGGAGGCGCAGGTGACGATGGTGCCGCCCTTGCGGGCGACGTAGACCGAGGCGCCGAAGGTCTCCCGGCCGGGGTGCTCGAACACGATGTCGGGGTCCTCACCGCCGGTCAGCTCGCGGATCTTCGCGCCCAGGCGCTTCCACTCCTTGGGGTCCTGGTGGTGCTCGTCGCTCCAGAACCGGTAGCCCTCCGCGGAGCGGTCGATGATCAGCTCCGCGCCCATCTTGCGGCAGACCTCGGCCTTCTCCGGGGAGGACACCACGCAGATCGGGGTGGCGCCGCCGTTGAGGGCGAACTGGGTGGCGTAGGAGCCCAGGCCGCCCGAGGCGCCCCAGATCAGGACGTTGTCGCCCTGCTTCATCCCGGCCCCGTTGCGCGAGACCAGCTGGCGGTAGGCGGTGGAGTTGACCAGCCCGGGCGCGGCGGCCTCCTCCCAGGTCAGGTGGGCGGGCTTGGGCATCAGCTGGTTGGACTTGACCAGCGCCAGCTCGGCCAGCCCACCGAAGTTGGTCTCGAACCCCCCAGATCCGCTGCTCGGGGTCCATCATCGAGTCCCCGTGCCCGTCGGGGCTCTCCATCTCCACCGACAGGCAGTGCGCCACGACCTGGTCACCGGGCTTCCAGGCGTTCACCCCGGGCCCGGTGCGCAGCACCACCCCGGCCAGGTCCGAGCCGACCACGTGGTAGGGCAGGTCGTGCCGGGCGGTGAGCGGGGAGATCCGGCCGTAGCGGCGCAGGAAGCTGAACGTCGACACCGGCTCGAAGATCGAGGTCCACACGGTGTTGTAGTTGATCGCCGAGGCCATCACCGCCACGACCGCCTCCCCCGGGCCCAGCTCCGGGGTGGCCACGTCTTCCACGTGCAGGGACTTGCGCGGGTCCTTCTCCTTGGACGGGATACCGGCGAACATCTCCGCCTCGTCGGCGTGCACGGTGACCCCGCGGTAGTGGTCGGGGACATCGAGCCCGCCGACGGCGTCGAACTGCCCGGCGAGGATGGCGTCGCGGATCTCCAGCACGGCTGGCCTCCGATGGCTGAGTCGTGGAGAGTGCGTGGCATATCAAGCGTAGCAGTCAGGGTGATCGGTTTGTCATCCACGACCGGTACCATCCGGCCTCGGAGAGCAGCTCGCGGTGCGGTCCGAGCTGCGCGACGCGACCGGACCGGAGGACCGCGACCGCGTCGAACCGCTCCAGGGCCGCGGGGTCGTGGGTGATCACCAGGACCGACCTGCCCCCGGTGGCGGCCAGCAGGTCCTCGAGCACCGCGTCACGGACGGTCGGATCGAGGTGCGCCGTCGGCTCGTCCAGGACGAGCACGGCCGGCTCGGTCAGCAGGACCCGCGCCACCGCGAGGCGCCGGCGCATGCCGCCGGAGAGCCGCTGCCCGCCGCTGCCGACGTCGGCGTCCAGACCCGGGGCGGGCATCCGGACGCGATCCAGGACCGCCACCAGCTCCGCGTCCGACGCGTCCGGCCGGGCCACCAGCAGGTTCTCCCGGACCGTGCCGGCGAACACGTGCGGATCCTGCGGGACGCCGGAGAGCCGCTCCCGCACGGCGTCCGGCTCGCGGGTGGTGACGTCGACCCCGTCGAGGTGGACGGTGCCGCCGTCGGGGTCGCGGAACCGGAACAGGACGTCCGCGAGCGTGCTCTTGCCGGCCCCGCTCGGCCCGATCAGCGCGATCCGCCGACCGGGCGGGAGGTCGAGGTCCACGCCGTCGAGCGCCCACGGCTCCGCCGGCCCGTAGCGCACCCGCAGGCCCCGGATCCGCAGCCCGGGCGCCTCGACCGGCGGCGCCGCAGCCCGGACCCGGACCGACGGTGGCGCGTCGAGCACGTCGAACAGCCGGGCGCCCGAGGCGTGCACGGCACCGAGCCTCGCCGCCGCGGCCGGGAGCGGGGCGACGACCTCGAAGGCGGCCAGCGCGGTGAGCACCAGCACCGCGAACGGCACGGCGGCGAGCGTCCCGCCGGCGACGGCGGCGACGGCCAGGAGCAGGGTCCCCCACAGCGTCGCGCCCGCCACGAGCGCCGACGCGGCCACCCCCGCGGCGAGCAGGAACGCGTCCCGGCGCGCGGTGCGGGTGAGCACCGCGTCGGCGTCGACGATCCGGTCGAGCGCGCGGGGCATCGCCCCGTAGGCGTGCAGGTCGGCCGCCCCGTGCACGGCGTCGACGACCGCCGCGGACAGCTCGGCGCGCGCCGCGGCCCGGCGCCTCCCGACCCCCCGGCCGGCCAGCGCCGCCGCGACCGGCACCACGATCCCGCCCAGTGCGAGGCCCACGGCCAGCAGCACACCGCCGGGGACCAGCAGCGCGGTGGCCAGCCCGACGGCACCCGCCCCGGCCGCCGCGGCGGCGAGCGGCGGGGTGATCCCGCCGATGACGAGGTCCTGCGTCGCGTCGGTGTCGGACACCAGCCGGGTCAGCAGGTCGCCCGTGCGGTACCGCTCGAACGGCTCGGTCCGCGCGAGCCGGGCGACCACCCGGGCCCGGACCCCGGCGAGGGTCCGCAGCGCGGCGTCGTGGGTGAGCAGCCGCTCCAGGTAGCGGGCCACCCCCCGGGTGACGCCGAGCGCGCGCGTGACGACGACCGCCACGGCGAGCGCCGTGAGCGGCGGGTGCTGCGCGGCGGTGGCCAGCAACCAGCCGGCGACGGCCATCAGGGCGATGCCCGCCCCCGTGGCGACGGCCCCGGCCAGCGCGCCGAGCGAGACGCCCCCGGCGCGGGGCCGCGCCAGCCCGACCATGCGGAGCAGCGGCCCGCCCCGCCGTAGGGCGTCCGGAGGAGGCAGCACGGCCGTGGAGCGCGTCACGCCGGCTCCACCGCCCGGCGCGCCGTGACCCGTCCCGCGGTGAGCGTCACGACGTCGTCGGCCAGGTCGACCCACCCCGCGTCGTGGGCGACGACCACCGCGGTGCCGCGCTCCACGAGCCGCGCCACCGCGGCCCGGACGAGCAGGGCGTTCTCCGGGTCGAGGTGCGCGGTCGGCTCGTCGAGGAGCACGATCGGGGTGACGCCGGTCGCCGCCACGGCCTCGCGGCGCAGGAACGCCCGAGCCAGCGCGATCCGCTGGTGCTGACCGGACGAGAGCCGGGCCCCCCGCTCCCCCAGCCGCGTCGCGTAGCCGTCGGGCAGGGCGCGCACGACGTCGTGCACCTCCGCGAGCTCGGCCGCGCGGCGCACGGCGGCGTCGGAGGCGCCCGGCTCACCGAGCCGGATGTTCTCGACCACCGGCGCGTCGAACAGGTGGGGCCGCTGGGGCACCCAGGCGAGGCGGCGGCGCCAGAGCTCGACCGGCACGTCCGCGAGGTCCACCGGCTCGCCGTCGGCGCCCGTCAGGGTGACGGTGCCCTTGTCGGGCGCGCCGAACCGCAGGAGGAGCCCGAGCAGACTGGTCTTGCCCGCCCCGCTCGGACCGACGACCAGCGTGGTGCGACCGGGCCGCAGCTCCAGGTCGACGCGGTCGAGCACCGGGGCGGGCCGCCCGGGACGGGTCAGCACCACCCCGCAGAGGGAGATCGCGGGATCGGCGCCCGCGGCCGCCGGGTGCTCGGGGTCCGGCAGCGGACCGCCGGGCCGGTCGAGCACCTCGAACACCCGCCCGGCCGCCGTCGCCCCCTCCAGGCCCGCGTGGAACCGCGCTCCGAGCTCGCGCAGCGGGAGGAACGCCTCCGGGGCGAGGATCAGGACCAGCAGGGCCGACTCGTAGTCGATCCGGCCGTGGAGCAGCCGGAACCCGACCCACGCCGCGATCACCGCGACCGAGACCGACGCCAGCAGCTCCAGGGCCAGCGCGGACAGGAAGGCCACCCGCAGCGTCTCCATCGCCGCCCGGCGGTGGCGGTCGCCGACCTCCCGCAGGCGCGCCGCCTCGGCCGCCGCGCGGCGGAGCACCGCGAGCGTCGGCAGGCCCTCGACGACGTCCAGGAAGCGCCCGCCCAGGCGTTCGAGCAGCACCCACTGCCGCTGCGCACGCTCGCGCGAGTACCGCCCGATCAGCGCGAGCAGGAACGGGACCAGCGGCAGCGCGAGCCCCAGGAGCACCCCGGAGACCGGGTCGGCCGTCACCACGACCACGAGCACGGTGAGGGGCACCACCGCGGTGAGCAGGATCTGCGGCAGGTACCGGGCGACGTAGGCGTCCAGCGGGTCGAGTCCGCGCGTCGCGAGCGTCGCGAGCTCACCGGGGTCGGTGGCGGCCGGGTCGGCGGCCGCGCCGGTGACGTGCGACGCGAGCCGGCGCCGCAGGTCCGACGTCACCAGCGCGGCGCTGCGCAGCGCCGCACCCTCCGCCCCGTACGCCAGCCCGGCGCGGGCCAGGACGACCAGCCCGACGGCGGCGACGGCCGCACCGAGGTCGGGCTCCCCCGCCGTGGCCCCGGCGACGACCCGCGCCAGCAGCCACGCCTGCGCCACGGTCAGCGCGGCGAGCGCGAGGCTGCACACCACGGAGACCACCAGGTGCACGCGGACCGCGCGGGTGCTCCGCAGCAGCCGCGGGTCGAGTACCGCCATGCCCCATGCCTACCCCGGACGCCGTCGCCGCGGGGGCGGGTTCCGCTGCGCGGGAGCGCGCTGCCCGCCGACGGTCACCGCCCGCCGACGGTCACCGCCCGCGGGTCGGCAGCAGGTCCCGCAGGGGGCGGGGCACCACGCCGCGGGTGGCGTCGAGCCGTCGGGCCGTGCGGCGGGAGACGAGGATCCCGACCACGGCCAGGGCCCACACCGGGTACTGCACGAGCCAGGCGACGCGGAACGCCTCCGGGGTGAAGCCGCCCTGCGCCGTCAGGACGACCCCCATGGCGCTGAGCACCACGAGCGACGCCAGGAAGCCGCCGAGGTTGACCATGCTCTGCGCGACGGCCAGGTTCGGCGACGGGTTCGCGGTGCGACCGATGTCCAGGCCCACCACGGAGCCGGGCCCGGCCGCGGCGAGCACCAGCACGAGCACGACGAGCAGCCAGGACGGCGCCGGGCCGGGCAGCGCCAGCACGGCGGTCCACACGACCACCTCGGCCGCGATCACGCCGAGCAGCAGCCAGGACCGGCGCAGCGGGTGCCGCACGGTCAGCACGCCGATCAGCGGGCCGACGCAGATCGTCGCGACGACGAGCAGCGAGAGCAGCGCCCCCGCCGCCGCCGTCGTCAGGCCCTGCGCGGAGACCAGGTAGGGCACACCCCACAGCAGCGTGAAGACCATCATCGGGAACTGCGTGCCCATGTGCCCGAAGAAGCCCAGCCGGGTGCCGGGGCGGGCCCACACCGCCCGGAGCTGCCGCCCGATCTCCCGGGCCGAGACCGGCGGCGCCGGGGTCCAGGCCCGGCCCGGGGCGTTGCGCACCACGGCCAGGGCCAGCACCGCGACGGCGGTGCCGGCCGCCGCCGCGAGCCCGAACGCCGTCGACCACCCCGCACCGGCCAGGACGGCCGCGAAGGGCACGGCGGAGAGGATCTGGCCGGTCTGGCACAGGATCGTCGTCAGCTGGGTGATCAGCGGCACCCGCCGTGCGGGGAACCAGCGGGGCACCAGGGACAGCACGGCGGCGAAGACCACGGCGTCCCCCGCACCCACGAGCACCCGGGCGGACACCGCCGCGCCGAGCGCGGGCGCGAACGCCAGCAGCAGCTGGCCACCCCCCAGCAGCACACCGCTGACGGCGAGCATCGTGCGCGAACCGAAGCGGTCCACCAGCAGGCCGGCCGGGATCTGGGCCGCGACGTAGACCGCGACCTGGACGAACACGAACGCCGAGAGCGTGCCGGGGCTGATGTCGAAGCGTTCCGCGGCCTGCAGACCGGCGACGCCGAACGAGGTGCGCTGCATGACCGCGAGCACGTAGGCGAGCACGCCCACCGACCACACCGCCCAGGCGGTGCGGCTCACCCGCGTCACGGGCCCGGGGTCGATCGTCGTCACGGCTCCTCCTCGCTCGCCCGTCGAGTGTGGCAAACGTTTGCCATCGATTGCCAGCGTGCGGTAGGAACTGGGCCATGCGTCACAGGGAGGCGCGGGCCGTCACGCTGCACGACGTGGCCCGCGAGGCGGGGGTGGCGGTGTCGACGGTGTCTCGGGCGCTGTCGAACCCCGGCCGCGTCAGCCCGCGCACCCGCGACCGCATCCGGGCCGTGGCCCAGCGCCTGGACTACCAGCCCAACCGCATCGCGCAGGCGCTGCCGTCCGGGCGCACCCAGATGCTCGCGCTGCTCGTCCCGGACATCACCAACCCGCACCACTTCGGCCTGGTGAGGGGGGCCGAGGCCCAGGCGCGGGCCGCCGGCTACACCCTCGTCATCGGGGACACGCAGGAGAGCCCGGAGCTGGAGTCGGTGCACGCGCAGCGCCTGGGCTCGGTCGTCGACGGGATCGTGCTGGCCGCGAGCAGGCTCGCCGAGGCCGACCTGCACGCACTGGCGTCGCGCCGGCCCGTCGTGCTGTTCAACCGGGAGGTCGACGGCTTCCCCGGTGTCGTCACCGACTCCGCCGACGGTGCCCGCCAGATCGTGCAGCACCTCGTGGCGCTGGGCCACCGCTCCATCGCCTACCTCGCCGGCCCGCCGGACCTGTGGACCGACGGCGTCCGGTGGCGCGCGCTGTCGACCCACGCGGAGCGGGCGGGTGTCGGCATCGCCCGCCTCGGGCCGTTCTCCCCGACCGTCGACCACGGGGCCGCCGCCGCCGACGTCGGGCTCGCCTCCGGCGCCACGGCGCTGGTGGCCTTCAACGACCTGCTCGCCATCGGCGTGCTGCGCCGGCTGGAGCGGCTCGGGATCGCCGTGCCGGGGCGCGTCAGCGTCGTCGGCTTCGACGACGTCTTCGGCTCCGACTTCTGCCACCCCCCGCTGACGACCGTCACCAGCCCCGTGGACCAGGCCGGGCGCACCCTCATCGACCTGCTGCTGGGCGCCCGCGCCGACCGGCAGGTGGTCCTGCCGACCCCGCTGCGCGTCCGGGACTCGACGGGGCCCGCCGCACCCGCGGCGGCTACCGGCGGCTCAGGTGGGCCACGTACGCCGTCACCTCGATCATGAAGCGCGGCTCCTCCCCCGCCCTCCCGAAGTCGGGCGACCCGACGGCCGACCGGGCCGGCCGGTGGTCGCCGAAGCGCTCGGTCCACACGGCGTTGAACACCGGGCGGTCCCGCTGCAGGTGACGCATGACGATCCCGACCCGCACGACGTCGGTGAGGCCCGCCCCTGCGGCGTCGAGGATCGCGGCGAGGTTGTCGAACAGCTGCTCGGCCTCGGCGCGCGCGTCACCGGGGATCGCGTGCCCGTCCGGGTCCGCGCCGAACAGCGCGGACACGTGCACCCAGCCGCCCGCCTCCACCGCCTGCGGCACGGGACCGGTGTGCGACGGGGCGCGGTCGGTGTGGATGACGTTCATCCCGCCTCCCAGGTCACGGTGAGCTCCCGCTTGGCACCGAACCGCTCGAGGTGGCGCGCGAGGACGTCCTCGACGTGGGCGAGGTCCTCCGCCCCCTCGGCCTCGGCCCCGAGCAGCAGCGCACCGTCACCCGGCTGCACGGTCCCGACGCCGTAGGCGAACACCAGCCGTCCACCCTCCGGTGCGCCGTCGAGCGGCTCGACGGTGTTCTTCCGGCCCAGGTGCGACAGCAGCTGCTTGGCGTACCGCGCGGGCGCGTCGGTGGTGACGGAGGCCGTGGACCGCAGCGTCACGCCCCGTACACCTCGATGGCGCCGAGGCCGTCGAACTCGAACGTCACGCTGCGCCCGGCCACCACCGGCACCGGTGCCGTGACGCCGCCGGAGAACACGATCTGCCCGGCCCGCAGCTGCTCGCCCTCGGCGGCGAGCTGGTTGGCCAGCCACGCGACCGACGCCGCCGGGTGGCCCATGACGGCCGCTCCGGCCGCGGTCATCGCGACCTCGCCGTCCACCCGGACGACGGCGCCGAGCAGCCGCAGGTCCTCCATCTCGTCGGGGCGGCGCGCGATCGGCCCGAGGTAGAAGGCCCCGGCGCTGGCGTTGTCGGCCACGACGTCCGACAGCGTGAACCGGAAGCTCTCGTAGCGGGAGTCGAGCACGTCGACCGCGCCGAACACGACGTCCGTGGCCGCCAGCACCGAGGTGATCGTGGCGGGGGGCTCGACGTCGCGCGCGAGCAGGAACGCGATCTCGCACTCGACGCGCGGGTGGATGAAGCGGTCCAGGCGCACCGGGTCGCCGTACGCCGACAGCATGCCGCTGGTGACCCGGCCGTACAGCGGCGCGTCGAGCCCCATCGCCTGCTGCTTGTTGCGGCTGGTCAGGCCCAGCTTCCACCCGACGAAGACCTCCCCCGCGTCCAGCTTGGACTGCACGAACGCCTTCTGGGCGGCGTAGGCCGTGTCGACCGGGATGTCGGGGTGCTGCTCGCTGAACTGGGCGATGCCCCTCCTCTCCCGCTCGGAGGCGATGAGGGTGTCGGCGATCTCCCGGGCCGTGATGCTCATGCCTGGTCCCCGTTCGAGAAGCGGACGGTCACGGCGCCGAGGTGCGCGAACTCGGCCCGGAACACGTCGCCGGGCGCCACCGGCACCATCTTGTGGACCGCGCCGGGCAGCACCACGTCGCCGGCGCGCAGCCCCTCGCCGAACGCGCCGAGGGTGTTGGCCAGCCAGGCGACGCAGCGGGCCGGGTTCCCCAGCGCCGCGGCCCCGGCGCCGGAGTCGATCACCTGGCCGTGCCGGGAGACGACCACGCCGAGCAGTCGCAGGTCCAGCTCGCGCACCGGCCGCATCCGCCCGCCCAGGACGATCAGGCCCGACGACGCATTGTCGGCCACGGTGTCGACGAGCGTGATCCGCCAGTCGGCCACGCGGCTGTCCACGACCTCCACGGCCGGCAGGGCACCCTCGATCGCCGCGAGCGCGCGGGCGGTGGTGACGCCCGGCCCGGCGAGGTCCTCGGCCATGACGAACGCCAGCTCGGCCTCCACGCGCGGCTGCACGAGCCGGCCGAGGTCGATGAGGTCGCCGTCCTCCACGACCATCTCGTCGGTCAGCACGCCGAAGTCGGGCTCGTCGACCCCGAGCATCCGCTGCATCGGGAGGGAGGTCAGACCGACCTTCCGTCCGATCACGCGCTGCCCCGCGGCGACGCGCCGCTCGATGTTGAGCGTCTGCACGGCGTAGGCGTCGGAGACGACCAGGTCGGGGTGCCGCTCGGTCAGGGGCGGCACCGGCTTCGCGGCACGGTCGGCCTCCCACAGCTCGTCGGCGAGTTCTCGGTGGAGCGCGGATGGGTGCACCGGTCCACGGTGTCCGCCCGACCGCGACCCGGGCAAGGACGCCGGGGGCCGCTTCCGTGCAGCGGGAACTACGCCTCCAGCGCGGCGAGCCGGTCCGGCAGCTGCCGGCGGGAGCTGACGCCGAGCTTCTGGAACGCGTTGCGCAGGTGGTACTCGACGGTCTTGATGCTGACGACCAGCTCGTCGGCCACCTCGCGGTTGCTGCGTCCCCCCGCCGCGAGCCGGGCCACCACCAGCTCCTGCGAGGTCAGCCCGGCCCGGTCGCGGTCCGGCCCGGTCGCCGGTCGCAGCCCTGATGCGGCCAGCTCGGCCTCGCAGCGCTCCGCGAAGGGTCTGGCCCCCAGGCCGGTGAAGCGGCGCTGGGCGGCGGTGAGCAGGTCGGCGGCCCGCCTGCGCTTGCCGGCCCGGCGCAGGAACTGCCCGGCCGCGAGCTCGATGCGCGCCTGTTCGAAGGGCAGTCCCCGACCCTCGACGGCGGCGACGGCCCGCTCGAAGGCGGCCTCGGCCTGCTCGGGACGGCCGAGGGCGGCCTCGATCCGGCCCCGCGCCCTGGCCAGCCGGCCGAGGGCGGACCGTCGGCCCCGGAGCCGCGCCAGCTCCTCGTGCGGGACGAGGAACCCGTCGGCCTCCTCCGCGCGGCCGACCGCCACGAGCGCATCCGAGTAGAGGTCCTGCCAGGTCCAGAAGCCCGGCTCGTCGACGGCGTCGCGGTGCGCGAAGCGGCGCACCGGTTCGAGCGCGGACAGCACGGCGGCGGGATCCGCGCATGCCTCGCCGATGCGGGCCCTGGCCATCGCGAGCGCGACGGTGGACCGCTCGTACCCGTCGGGACGGGCGACCACGCCGGCCAGGAAGCCCTCCGCCGCGTCCCAGTCGCCCCGGGCCGCGGGGACGAGCGCCGCGATCCCGACGACGGCCGCCCGCATGAAGCCGAAGTCGGACTCCATGTTGATCGCCACCGCCCGCTCCGCGTGCACCAGGGCCTCGTCCCAGTCCCCGGCGACCCACTCGGCCCGCGCGAGGTAGGCGAGGCCGAACGCCGCGGTGTTGAGGATCCCCCGCTCCGAGGCGACCGCCGCGACGGACACCAGGTCGGCCCGCGCGCCGTCGAGGTCGTCGTCGACCAGTCGGAGCACGCCGCGGGCCGACCGCGGGTTCAGCCAGAGGTGGTCCCGGTCGAGCGGCTGCTCGTCGGCCGACGCGGACTCCGCCGACGACTCCGCGGCGTACCCGCCGTACCCCAGCCCGTGCAGCAGGTAGGTCTGCGCGACGGCGCGCAGCGCGGTGTCGTCGGGCGGCAGCACGTCCAGGGCCCGGCGGCACCACACGACCGTCGCCGCGGCGTCGAGCCGGCCGTAGGAGTGGATCGCCGTCATCACGGCGACGACGGCGTCCACCTCGTGGTCGGCGTCGCTGCCACGACGCCGCGATGCCCACGCCGACGCGAGGAGCTGCTCCGCGGAGGACAGGTCGTCGGCGGCGATCGCGAGCCCGCCCAGCACCGCGTCCCGCAACGGACCCGGGGGGAACGCCGCGATCTCCGGCCCGAAGGTCGCGGCCGTCGTCGCGTCGCCGCGCAGCAGCGTCCAGACCACGGCGCGCAGGATCCGGATCCGCGCCTCCGCCGGGTCCGGCACCAGCCTGCTCGCGTCGATCAGGTGCGCGGCCGCGCTCTGCCACGCCTGCCGGTGGGCCTCACCGTCGGCGAACCGGGTCAGGTCGTCGGCCAGCCGCGCGTCCGGGTCGGTGGCGGCGGCCACCCGGTGGCGCAGGGCCGCCGCCTCGTCGTCGGCGAGCCCGGCGGCGGCGAGGTGCAGGTCGTGCCGGCGGGCCGGCCCGAGCTCGTCGTACACGGCCGCCCGCACGAGCGGGTGCGGGAACGACACCGTCCACGGCGGGCTCGACGAGGACAGCCGCACGATCCCGACCTTCGCCGCCTCGTCGACGGCGGCGAGCGGCTGCTCGACCCCGGCGAGCGCGGCGACGCGGGCGAGCGTGCTGTGCGGCCCGAGCACGGCGGCGGCGTCGACGAGCAGGCGCGCGGACGCCCCGCAGTCCTCGTACCGGTCGCGCACCAGCATCCGGAACGACCGCGGCGGCGGCAGCGGCTGCTCCGCGGGACCCCAGCGGGCGGGGGGGAACTCCTCCAGGAGCGCACGGGCGTGCAGCGGGTTGCCCTGCGTGCCGTCGCACAGCCGTTCGGCCGCACGCGCCGCGAACTCGCCGATGCCCATCCCCGCGGCGAGCGCCCGCAGGTCGGCGGCGTCGAGACCGCGCAGCGGCAGCACGCTGCCCCGGTGCCCCGTCACGAGGCGGCGCAGGCTCTCCGGCAGCCCGGCGACCGAGTCGTCGCGCACCGCGAGCAGCGTCAGGACGGGATCGGCGACGAGCCTGCGCAAGGCGAACACGAGCGCCTGCACCGAGGGCAGGTCGGCCCAGTGGACGTCGTCGACGACGACGACGACGACCGGTGGGCCGGACCCGAGCCGGTCGACGAGGTCCAGGAGGCGGGTGCCCACCCGCACGGGATCCTCGACCGGCGACGCCGCACCCGGCATCGACTCGAGCAGCGACGCGCCGGCCTCGCCCGCCGACCGCGCGAGCTGCTCGACGACGCCGTAGGCGAGGCGGGACTCGGTGTCCTCCCCGCTGGAGCGCACGACGACGGGGGCGGGGTCCAGCCCGCCGAGGAACTGCTCGATCAGCGCGGTCTTGCCGATGCCCGCGGGGCCCTCGATGTGCACGACCTGCGGCTTCCCGGCCATCGACTCGGCCAGCCGCGCCCGCAGGGCCTCCAGCTCGGGCCCTCGGCCGACGAACAGCGACATCCGGTCCTCCGGCACGGCCGCGACGACGCCCGGGGACGGGCGCCGGCGTCGCGAGGTGGCAGGACCGGATCCTACCGCTGGAACGGCCCTGCACCATCCCGCCGGACGGACGCGGGGCGCGTCGCCACGGCGTCGGCACCGCGCGGCAGCGGGGCGTCGAGGACGGTCTGCAGGAGGGCGCGCCCGACGTCGGTGCTGACGAGCACCTCGAACCAGTAGGCCGCCACCTCGCGCACGAAGTCCGGGGCGGTGACGTCACGGAGGACGAGGCCACGCGTGTCGGCGTGCTGCAGCGCCACCGCGTTGGCCACCCCGACCCCGACCCCGGCCCGGGCCATCGCGACGAGCGACTGCGGGGCGTCGACGCAGACGCGGGGCTGCACGGCGAGTCCCGCCGCGGCCAGCAGGGTGAGGACCTCCGCCGGGGCCTCCGCGGCGGTGCCCGCGACGACCAGCGGGTGCGCGACGAGGCGGTCCGGCGTCACGGGACCGCCACCGGCGAGGGGGTGGTCGGCCCCGACGACGATCTGCATCCTCTCGCGCCACAGCACCCGCTCCCGGAGACCGGGGGCCAGCGGGTGGCCGAGGGTCGGCAGCACGGCGACGACCACGCCGTCGGCGGGGAACCTGCGCTCGACGTCGTGCCGGCTCTGCTCGGCGAGCGTGACCCGCACGCCGGGGTGGTCGCGGCTCATGGCCTCGATCACGCCGGGGAACAGCGCCGTGCCGATGCACGGGGTCGTCAGCACCACGAGCGACTCCTGGTCCATGGCCCGCAGAGCACCCACGGCAGCCCGGGCGCTCCCGACTCCCGCGACGATCTCCCGGGCGTGGCGCGCGAAGACCCGCCCCGCGGTGGTCACGGTGGCGGGGCGGCGACTGCGGTCGACGAGCCGCACGCCGAGCTCGCGCTCCAGACCGGCGATGTGGGCGCTCACCCGGGACTGGGAGCGGTGGACCTGCTCGGACGCGGCGGTGAACCCCCCGCGGTCCACCACCGCGAGGAACGTCTCCAGCCAGTCGAGCTCCATGCCCGCGATCATCCGGCCGCGGCCCGGGGTCCGCCCCAGTGCACGACCCTGGTTCCGTTGTTCCAAACCCCAGGCCGTGGGTAGTCCATCCGATTTACGCATCGGATCCTCCGAAGCACGCTCTGCTACGGGGCAGCCGATCCGTGTTGGCTGGGCGGTGAGTTCGATCACACGTCCGAGTGGACGGTCTCCACGACGATGAGGAGAGCGACATGGCCGGCAACTCGACCGAGCCGGGACGGTCCGTCACCAGCAAGATCACCTCGATCCTGATGACGTTCACCGAGGGCAGCGAGCACTCCCTCACCGAGATCGCGCGGCTCGCCGGTCTCCCGATCTCCACCGCCCACCGGCTCGCGTCCGAGCTCGCGTCGTGGCGGCTGCTGGAGCGCACCGACGACGGCCACTACCGGGCCGGGCTGCCGCTGCGCGTGATCGGCGCCGCGGAGGCCTGCGCGCCGAGCATCCCCGAACGGGCTCCCTGCGTGCTGGAGGACCTCGCGGCGGCCACCCGCTGCCGGGTGCGGCTGGGGGTGCTGCGCGAGCTGGAGGTGGCCTACATCGAGAAGGAACCCGGCCAGCGACCCGTCACCGCGTTCTCCGCGGCCGCGACCCTGCCCGCGCACCCCACCGCGCTGGGTCGGGCGCTGCTGGCGTTCTCGCCCGCCAGCACCGTCGAGATGGCCATCATCCGCGGACTGCGTCCCTACACCGCCCACACCGTGACCTCGCCCGACCGCTTCCGCCGGGCGCTGGCCGTCACGCGCCTCACCCGCGTCGCGATGACCCGGCGGGAGCTGGACGCCTCCACGTCCGGGGTCGCGATGCCCGTGTTCGGGGTGGGGGGCGAGGTGGTGGCCGCCATCGAGCTGACGGTGCGCGACCTGGGGCACGACGTGTCACCGGTCATGGCGGCCCTGTCGATCGCCACCCGCAGCCTGTCCCGGGAGCTCGCCGGGCGCCCGGAGCGCTCCGTGCTGCCGGCGCCGAGCACGGCGGACCTCGAACCTCCGGTGCCGCAGCGGGCGTGACGCTCACTCCAGGACGTAGGTCCCCGGGCCGTCGCCGATCACCGGGTGCTCCTGGCTGCCCGTCCGCGGCGGCGCCTGCAGCGGCCCGGAGCTCGCCTCGGACCAGCGCGTCCAGTCCTCCCACCACGACCCGCTGCGGCGCTCGGCGGCGCTGCGCCACGCCGAGCCGGTCGGCGGGAGCGCCGACTCGGTCTCGGTCACCATGTGCCACGCCTTGGGCCCGGGCGGGCTGACGATGCCGGCGATGTGCCCGCCGCTGCCCAGCACGAACCGCACCGGTCCGCTGACCATCCCGACCGTCTTGTAGGCGGACTCCCACGGCACGATGTGGTCGTTGATCGCGCTCACGACGTAGGTCGGGGCCTTGATCGCGCCGAGGTCGATCGTCCGCCCCGCGATCTCCAGCTGCCCCGTGGCCAGCTTGTTGTCGAGGTAGAAGTTGCGCAGGTAGAACGCGTGCATGGCGGCGGGCATCCGCGTGCTGTCGGCGTTCCAGGCGAGGATGTCGAACGCGGGCGGGTCCTGCCCCATCAACCAGTTGGACACGACGTAGTTGAAGATCAGGTCGTTGGCGCGCAGGACGTCGAACGTGCCGGCCATCGACGCGCCCGGGAGCGTGCCCTCCTTCCGCATCTTCCTCTCGAGCCTGTCCACCGTCTCCCGGTCGGTGAACGTGCCGAGCGCTCCGGGGTCGGCGTAGTCCAGCATCGTGTTGAGCAGCGTCAGCGTGCCCACGCGGTCGTCCCCCGCCTGCGTCAGGTACGCCGCGGTGATCGCCGTCAGCGCACCGCCCAGGCACAGTCCCACGATGTCGACGGTGTCGGCGCCGGTGATCTCGGTGATCACGTCGAGGGCGGTCTGCGGGCCGTGCACGAGGTAGTCGTCCAGGGTGGTGCCGGACATGTCCGCCGTCGGGTTCCGGTAGCTGATCGCGAACACCGTGCGACCGTGCTGCACCGCCCACTCGATGAAGCTGCGGCCCGGCGCCAGGTCCATCACGTAGTACTTGTTGATCCACGGCGGGCTGCACAGCAGCGGCGCCGCGTGCACCTGCTCGGTCTGCGGCTCGTACTGCAGCAGCTCCATCAGGTCGTTGCGGAAGACGACCTTCGCGGGCGTCGCCGCCAGGTTGCCCCCGACGGTGAACCCGCTGGTGTCGACCTGGCGCGGGCGGCCCCCGTTGTGCAGCAGGTCGTCGACGAACGTCCGCGCGCCCTTGACCAGGCTGGCGCCGGCGGTGTCGAACGCGCGCTTGAGCGCGGCGGGGTTGGTGGCGAGGAAGTTCGTGGGTGCCAGCGCGTCGAGCAGCAGGTCCATCGCGAGCACCGCCTTGCGGGCGGCGTCGGCCTCCACCGCCGAGGACCCCACGACGTCCCGGGCGAAGCGGCACGCGGCGAGGTAGGCGAGCCGCACCGAGTAGTAGACGGGGTTCGTGCTCCACGCCGGGTCGGCGAAGCGCCGGTCCCTGGCGTCCACCTCGAACGGGGGCTCACTGGTGCCGCCGAGGAACCGGGTCGTCGCCACGAGCGGGATCTGGGCCAGGTCGCCCGCGAGCCGCAGGGTGGCCCGGGCGGGTACCGCGGGGCTCCACAGGCTCGAGCGCAGGGCCCGGGTGAGCGCGCCGCCGAGCCCTGCGGCGTCCATGTCCTCCACCAGCCCGGACTCGGGCCCCAGCACGCCCGCGGCGCGCTCGGCGATCTCACGTGCGGCGTGCACCGGTTCCTGCGACATGCCCCCATCGTCACGGGCGCGGACCCCGGGAGCGTGGTTCTCCCGCTGGTCGGAACCCCCGCCGGGGGCGTGGCGCCCCCGCCCGGCCCGCCGTCACCCTGGACGGGACGACACCCCTGGGGGCGACGATGACCGTTTCCGCCCGCCCGACGGCGGCACCGCAACCGGCCGGACCGGCCACGCACGTCCGCACGGCGCTGGCGACCGTCTGCATCTCCGGGACCCTGGAGGACAAGCTCGACGCCGCCGCCGCGGCGGGCTTCGACGGCGTGGAGATCTTCGAACCCGACCTGGTCGCGTCCTCGTCGTCGCCTGCCGCCGTGCGCTCCCGGTGCGCCGACCTGGGGCTGTCGATCGACCTCTACCAGCCGTTCCGCGACTTCGACGACGTCCGCCCCGAGGTCGTCGAGGCCAACCTCCGGCGGGCGGAGCGCAAGTTCGACGTGATGGAGCAGCTCGGCACGGACCTGGTGCTGGTGTGCTCGTCGTGCATCCCGACGGCCGTGGCCGAGGACGACCGGATCGCCGAGCAGCTGCACCGGCTGGCGGTCCGCGCGGCCGCCCGCGGCATCCGGGTCGCCTACGAGGCGCTCGCCTGGGGCCGCGAGGTGAACACCTACGAGCGCTCCTGGGAGGTGGTCCGGCGGGCCGACCACCCGGCACTCGGGCTGTGCGTGGACAGCTTCCACATCCTCTCGCGCGGCTCCGACCCGGCCGGGATCCGCGACATCCCCGCCGACAAGCTGTTCTTCCTCCAGCTCGCCGACGCCCCGATGCTGGACATGGACGTGCTGCAGTGGAGCCGCCACCACCGGCTGTTCCCCGGCCAGGGCACGTTCGACCTGCCCGCGTTCCTCGGCCACGTGCTCAGCGCCGGGTACGACGGGCCGCTGTCGCTCGAGGTCTTCAACGACGTGTTCCGCCAGTCCGACCCCCGCCGGACCGCGGTCGACGCACGGCGGTCGCTGCTCGCGCTGGCCGAGGCGACCACGGACCGGGTGCCGCCCGCGGTGCGCGGAACGCTCGCGTCGACCGCCCTGCCCCCGGAGCCGACCCTGCGCGGGTACGCGTTCGCCGAGCTGGCCGTCGACGCCGGGAGCGCTCCCGCGCTGGCCGCGACCCTCGCGGCGCTGGGGTTCACCCACTCCGGGCAGCACCGCTCCAAGCCGGTGCAGCTGTGGCGGTACGGTGCGGCGACGGTCCTGGTCAACGCCTCCGGACGGCCGGGTGCCGCGGTCGCGGCGATCGGGGTCGAGACGGCCGACCCGGGCGCGGCCCTGCGACGCGCGGAGGCCCTGCTCGCCCCCGCCCACCCGCAGCCGCACGGGCCCGCCGAGGCCGACCTGTCCGCCGTGGCGGCACCGGACGGCACCGAGGTCTTCTTCTGCCGCACCGGTGCCGACGACGCCACGAGCTGGCTGTCGGACTTCGTCCCGACCGGCACCGGGACGGACGCCGGCGACGCGGGGATCACGCACATCGACCACGTCGCGCTGACGCAGCCGTTCGACTCCTTCGACGAGGCCGCGCTGTTCTACCGCGGGCTGCTCGGGCTCCGCACGCAGCACGCCTCCGAGGTGGCGGCCCCGTTCGGACTGGTCCGCAACCGCGCGGTCAGCGACGCCGCGCGCACCGTCCGGCTGTGCCTGAGCGTGTCGGTGCTGCGTCGCGGCGAGTGGGGGCCCGCCGTCACGGACCCGCAGCACGTCGCGTTCGCCACCGACGACGTGCTGGCCGTGGCGCGCGCCGCCCGCGCGGCGGGCGCCCCCGTGCTCGACATCCCGGACAACTACTACGACGACCTCGACGCCCGCCTCGCCCCGCCGCCGGACCTGCTGGCCCGGATGCGCGAGCTGGGCGTGCTGCTCGACCGCGACGCCGACGGCGAGTTCCTGCACTTCTACACCGAGGTGCTGGGCGGCCGCGTGTTCTTCGAGGTCGTGCAGCGGGTCGCCGGGTACGCGGGGTACGGCGAGCTCAACGGCCCGGTCCGGATGGCCGCGCACCGGCGTCAGCGCGCCCGGGCGGGAGACCGGTGACCCGCACCGGGCGGCGCCCGCCGCCGCGCAACCGCCGCGGGGCGCACCGGACCACCGGTGCCACCCCCCGCACCCGGGAGCGGGCCGCGGTCCGGCTCCAGCCGGCCGACCGGACCGGGCGGAGCACGGCGGACGAGCACCTGGCCGTGCGCGACCGGGGACCGGTCCGCGCCTACGTCCGGGACGTCGTCGACGCCCGGCGGCGGCTCGTGGGCCTGTTCATGCCCGCGTTCGCCTGCGCGCTGATCTCCTGGCAGAGCCCGCCGTCGGAGCTGCGGAGCATCCTGCTGACCGTGGGCCTGGCCGCACTGGCCGTCGTGGTGACCGACGCCATGGTCCTCGGAGCGCAGGTGGTGCGGATGACCCGCCTGCAGTTCCCGAACACCCACGTCAGCGGCCTGCGGACGGGCTGGTACGCGTTCATGCGGGCCCACCGTCCGCGCCGGATGCGGCGGCCGGTCCCCCGCGTCGCGCCCTGACCCGCCGGCGACCGGGTCTATCCTCGGGTCCGGGACGGTGTCCCGGGTTGCTCCCCAGCGCTGTGTCGGCACCTGCGGCTCCGGCCACACCCCTGCCGAGACTCCAGACCCCGGGAGCGACCATGCCCACCCGTCCAGGACCCGACCTCCGCGAACGCGTCAGCGACACCCTGCTGCGGGTCGGCACCGAGAACGCCCTCGACAGCGCGGACCTCGTCCGGGAGCTGTCCGGGGTCGACCCCCGCACCCCCGGCTACGCCTCCGCGGCCCAGGCGGTGGCGGTGGCCCGCTGGGTCGACTCCGCCGTGCTGTGGCTGTCCTGGCGCCTGCGTCCCCGCACGATCACGGTCCCGACGCCCTGAGCCGCGGCGGCCCGTCCCGCCGGGTCGGTCAGGCGGCCGGTTCGACGGGGAGCCCGGTGCGCGCGGCCTCCAGGACGGCGTCCACCACCTGCAGGGTCCGCAGCCCGTCGCGCCCGCTGCAGATCGGCCGGGCGTCGCCGCGGATGACCGCGGCGAAGTGCGCGATCTGGGCGGCCAGCGGGTCGGTCCGCTGCAGGCTCACCCGCGAGGCGTGGAACCGCTCGTACCAGGAGCGGCTCCCGCGGTACTCGAGCACCCGCATCGTCGGGATCGACAGCGATCCCGTGGTGCCCGCGATGTGGTAGCAGTCCTCGTCGGCGTGCGTGGGGTAGTCCGAGTTCTCGCGCGAGGTGTGCTCCCAGCTGCGGGCCGATGCGGCGGTGTCGGACAGCAGGAAGGTGCCCAGCGCCCCGTTCGCGAACGTGAACAGGATCGCCGCCGTGTCCTCCACCGGGAACCCCCGCGTCGCGGACGACGTCACGGCCTGGACCCGGACGACGTCGCCGACCAGCGCGAGCAGGGCGTTCACCTCGTGCACGAGGTTGAGCAGGACCGGCCCGCCGCCGGGCTCGCGCCGCCAGCCACCACCGGCCTCGAAGTAGTCGTCGGGCTTGTGGAACAGCGCCGTGCCGCTCACCGCGACGATCCGCCCCAGGACGCCGCTCGCGACCACCGACCGGGCCGCCGTCATGATCGCGGAGTAGTTGCGGTGGTGGCCGGTGAGCAGCGGGACCCCCGCCGCCTCCGCCGCCTCGACGAGCCGCGTCGCGGCCTCGACGCTGTCGCCGATCGGCTTCTCCACGACCACCGGCACGCCCGCGGCCACGCACTGCAGCCCGCCGTCGACGTGCAGGCGGTTCGGCGTCGCCAGGATGACGCCGTCGGGCCGGTCGGCGGCGAACGCCTCGGCGAGCGAGGCGTGCAGCGCCACCCCGTACTTCTCGGCCTGCTCCGGGCCGGCCGGACCGGGGTCGACGATCGACGCCAGCTCGGCGGCCGGGCTCCCGTCGATCTCCTCAATGTGGCGCTTCCCGATCAGCCCCGCGCCCGCCACCGCGATCCGCACCCGGCTCATCCCCGCACCTCCCGGCTCAGGAGGGGCGTCGCCTGGTCGACGACCGCGCGGACGCGGGCATCAGGAAGTGCAGGGCGACGCCGACGGCCCCGAGCGCCGCGACGACCCATCCGAACAGCCCGAACTCCGGGCCGGAGTCGAGCACCAGCGCGAGCACCAGGCCCAGTACGAGCGTGCCGCAGCTCATGAAGAGTTGGATGACCCGACCTCCGTCCGTGCCGCCGGCGCCAGCTGGTGCAGGCCCCGGAGTGCGAGCACGTAGCCGTGCACGCCGAACCCCACGATGATGCCCGCTGCGACCGGCGAGATGAAGGAGTGGTGCCGGAACTCCTCGCGGCGGTGCACGTTCGAGATGTGGCACTCGACCACCGGCAGCTCGGCCCCCTCGATGGCGTCGTGCAGCGCGATCGAGGTGTGGGTGTGGGCGCCCGGGTTGTAGACGGCCCCGATCGATCGCCCCGCCTTCACCTCGCCTCCCCACTCGTGGATCCAGTCGATCAGCTGCCCCTCGTGGTTCGACTGGCGGAACACCACCTCGAGCCCGAGCTCGGCCGCGGTCTTGCGGCACATCTCCTCGACGTCGGCCAGTGTCGTCGTCCCGTACACCTCCGGCTTGCGGGTGCCGAGCAGGTTGAGGTTCGGGCCGTTGAGCACGAGCACGGACGTCATGCGGGCACCTCCGGGTGCGGATGGTCCGGCCGGGCAGGCGGGGCGGGCCTGCCCGGCCGGGCCGGTCACGGGTCAGGCCGACGCGCGGATGCGGTCGTACTCCTCCTTGGGCACCGGCGTCGTGCCCTTCACCCCGAGGTCGTTCATGTGCAGGCGGTGCGTCTCCCGGGCGCTGTACGCGGCGACCGCGGCGATGATGGCGATCCCGAGGCAGAGGCTGCCGACGATGAGCGGGACGTTCGACTCCGGCGGCGCCACCAGCGCGAAGATCGCCGGCAGGAAGGCCGTGATCAGGGTGCCGAGGTTCTGCGAGACGGCGAAGGCCGTGACGCGGGTGCGGGTCGGGAACAGCTCCTGGTAGTAGGCCGGGAACGTGGCGTTGTAGCCCTGGTACACGACACCCCACATCAGCAGGGCGCTGACGAAGGCGAGCACCGTGTTCCCCGAGTCGATCGCGTAGAGGTACAGGTACCCCATGACGCCCGAACCCAGCGCCCCGACGATCATGCAGGGGCGCCGCCCGATCCGGTCGGACAGGCTGCCGACGAACGGGATGAGGATCACCGCGACGATGTTGCCCGTCACGGAGATCCACAGGTACGTGGTCGTCGAGAAGCCGTTGCCGTAGGACTCGTTCGTGGCGAACGTCGCGCCGAAGGTGTTCACGGTGATCGGGACGACGTTCATCAGGGCCATGCAGACCACCCGGAGCATGTCCGAGCCGCTCTCCCTGACGGCCTGCACGATCGGCGCCTTGGGCAGCTCGCCGTGGGCGGCCTCCTCCTGGAACGCGGGCGTCTCGTTCACGCGGCGGCGGATGATGATGCCGGCGATGACGACGAACACGCTGAGCAGGAACGGGATGCGCCAGCCCCAGGACTGGAAGGCCTCGGGCGACATCGCGGCCGACAGCGGCAGGAACACGGCCGCGGCGAGCACCTGGCCGGCCTGCACGCCCTGCAGCGTGAAGCTGCCGTAGTACCCGCGCCTGCCGAACGGCGCGTGTTCGATGATCATCGCGCTCGCGCCGGAGATCTCCCCGCCGACCGCGAAGCCCTGGATCAGTCGCAGGATCACCAGGAGCGTCGGGGCGAGGATCCCGACCTGGTCGTAGGTCGGGAGGAAGGCGACCAGCAGCGTCGAGACGCCGATCATCATCATGCAGAGCACGAGCATGTTCTTGCGGCCGTGCGTGTCGCCCAGGTGCCCGAGCACGAAGGCGCCGATGGGCCGAGCGACGTAGCCGACACCGAACGTCGCGAACGCCGCGACGATGGCGACCTGGGGGTCCGTCTTCGCGAAGAAGATGTTCGGGAAGACCAGCGCCGCGGCCTGCGCGTAGATGAAGAAGTCGTAGTACTCGAGTGCGCTGCCGATCCAGCCGCTCGCCGCCGCCTTCTTCGGTTGCTTCACGTACTCCGCGGGTTCGTGCGAGCCCGATGGCTCCCTGATCTCGTCCTTCATGCGACCTCCTGACGGCGGGGCCCCGCGTCACCCACGGCGGCTGTCGTGACAGTGCAGTCTTCGCCGCCCACACGGTCAACGAGTCCCCTGCTGCTTTCCGCTGGGTGGCACGGGCGCGTCACGACTCGGGGGCCGCGCCGGGCGGCAGCAGGTGCTGCACCTGCGGCGGGCGCCGAGGACGGGGCCCCCCGTCCGGCCCGGCCGTGCATCCCCGCTCCCGCGCGCCGTCGCGTCAGCCCGCCCGGCTCGGGCCCCGCACCGGCGCCTCCACCGGTCCGGGCCCGCGGAACGCCCGCTCGTGGGCCTGCTCGAACGTGATGATCCGGTGACCACGGCTGTGCGAGAACGTCAGGGCGCGCGCCCACGTGTAGACCGTGCCGAGGCGGTTGCCCCAGCCGATGAGGTAGAGCACGTGGACGAACCCCCACATGGTGTAGCCCAGCACGCCCGTGAACCTCATCCCGAAGGCGTCGGCCACGGCGGCGCGGTGCCCGATGGTGGCCATCGACCCCTTGTCGAAGTAGTGGAAGGGCGCCGTTCGCTCGTCACCCGCGAGCCTGGCCTTGATCAGCTTCCCGACGTACTTGCCCTCCTGCATCGCCGGCTGGGCCACGCCGGGCAGCCCGTCGAGCGACACCATGTCGCCGATCGCGAACACCTCGGGCCGGCCCGGCACGGTGCAGTCGGGGTTCACCTCGATGCGCCCGGCGCGGTCGGTCCCGGCCCCGGTGCGCTCGGCGAGCTGCGCCGCCAGCGGTGACGCCTGCACCCCGGCGGCCCAGATCCGGGTGCGCGTGCGGATCGTCTCCTCCCCGTCGGGGCCCTTCAGGGTGACCGACTCGCCGTCCATCCCGACGGCGAGGGAGTGCAGCCGGACCTCGACGCCCATCGCCTCCAGCCGCCCCTGCGTGTAGCGCTGCAGCTTCGGGGCGAACGGCGGGACCACCGCGCCCGCCCCCTCCAGCAGCAGGATCCGTGCCTCGTGCGTGTCCACGGCCCGGTAGTCCTGCGGCAGCACCGTGTGCGCGAGTTCCGCGACCTGCCCGACGAGCTCCACCCCGGTCGGGCCCGCCCCGATGACGACGAACGTGAGCCACTCCGCGCGCTCCTGCGGGTCGGTGGCCAGCTCGGCCATCTCGAACGCCAGCAGGATCTGGTCGCGCAGGTGCCGGGCGTCCTCGACCGTCTTCATCCCCGGCGCGTACCGCGCGAACTCGTCGCGCCCGAAGTAGGAGTGCGTGGCCCCGCCCGCCACGACGAGCGTGTCGTAGGGCAGCTCCAGCGGGCGCCCGTCGGGGCCCGACGCCCGCACCACGTGCGCGTCGAGGTCCAGGTCGGTCACCTCGGCCAGCAGCGCCCGCGCGTTCTTCTGCTTCCTGATCACGCCGCGGAGGGCGGGCGCGATGAGACCGGGGGGCAGGATCCCGGCCGCCACCTGGTAGAGCAGCGGCTGGAAGAGGTGGTGGTTGGTGCGGTCCACCACCGTCACGTCGACGTCCGCGTGCGCGAGCGCCTTCGTGACGTTGAGACCACCGAAGCCGCCGCCGACGACGACGACCCGGTGCCGCTGCTCCTCGCTCATGGTGCGACCTCCTGGTCGGCCGTCCGCCACACGAACACCCCGTCCGGGCGCCGCGTCCTCGTCATCGACCCCCGCGCCTCGAACCAGGCCAGGTCGGCGAGGACCTCGGCCACGGCGAAGTGCCGCTGCGCTCCGGTGAGCTCGCCGCGGAAGAACACCGCGGTGATCTCGACGGCGGTGCGCTCCCGGCAGTCCACCAGCTCCCGCACCTGGTCGAGCCGTCGCCGCTTGCCGCTCGCGATCCTGCGCGCCCGCCGTGCGCCGTCGCGGAACGGCGGTCCGTGCCCGGGTAGCACGACCTCGGGCTCCAGCTCCGCGACGCGCTCCAGCGACTCCAGGTAGGACCCCATCGGATCGCGCTCGAAGCCGCGCTCGAAGGTGACGGGCGGCGACACGACCTGGAGCAGGTGGTCGCCCGAGCACAGGATGCGGTCCTGCGGCGACCACAGGCAGACGTGTCCCGGCGAGTGCCCCGGGGTCGGGACCACCTGCCACTCCCGTCCGCCCGCGACGCACCGCTCGCCGCCCACGAGCAGCCGGTCCGGCCACCCGACCGACGGCATCACCGGCATCCAGTCCTGCAGGCCCCGGGAGCTCGCCGTGAGCTCCGGGCCGAAGAGCCCGTGGTCGGCCAGCATCAGCTCGCGGCGGTCCACCGCCTCCGCCGGGTCCCCGTACTTCTCGATGTCGAGCTGGGTCGCCTCGTGCATCCACAGCTCGCCGCCGCTGCGGCGCACCACCTCGCCCGCGAGGCCGAAGTGGTCGATGTGGGCGTGGGTGACGACGAGGCGCCGGACGCGGTCGAGCGCGCTCCCCGCCGCCCGCAGCGCGACCGTGAGCGCGCCGCACGGGTCGTCCACCCCGCTCCCCGCGCCCCCGGCGGCGACACCGCAGTCGACGAGCACGTCGCCGTCGTCGTCGTGCAGGAGGTAGGCGCTCACGGTGGGGACGCCGTGGATGCCCAGGGGCAGGGCCAGCCGGTGCACGCCCGGCGCCACCTCGGTCACCTCGGGCGCCGCGGCACGCATCAGCCCGGGATCTGCGAGACGGCGCGGAGCTCCTCCGGTGTGGCCGTGCCGAAGCCGAAGAACTCCAGGTAGGCCGGGATCATCTCGAAGAGCATGTCGCTGCCCACCTGGATCGGGCACCCCTTGGCCCGCGCGGCGGCGAGGAACGGCGTGATCTCCTGCTTCATGACGACCTCGCCGACGAAGGTGCTCGGTGCGATGCGGTCGACGTCCACCGGCAGCGGGTCGCCGTCGTTCATGCCCAGGGGCGTGGCGTTGACGACGAGGTCGTAGCCCTCGGGGTCCTTCGACCCGATGCCGATCTCCAGGTCCGGGAAGTGCTCGGCGAGCCGGCCGGCGAGCGCCTCCGACGCCGCGGTGTGCGGGTCGAACAGCCCGATGGAGCCGATGCCCGCGGCGGCCAGCGACGCCGCGATCGGCGACCCGACCCCGCCGTTGCCCACGACGAGCGCGCGCGCGCCGTCGAGCGGGAACCCCTTGCGCTGCACCCCGCGGACGAAGCCGGCCCCGTCGAACTGGTCGCCCACCAGCGACCCGTCGTCGCGGACCAGGACCGCGTTGGTGGCGCCCGCCACCGCGGCGATCGGCGTGAGCTGGTCGACGAGCTCGCACGTCACCACCTTGTGCGGCATCGTCACCAGCGCCCCGCGGATGTTGGACATGCGGAAGAGCAGCGGGAACAGCTCGCGGTACTCCTCGGCCTTCACACCCATCGGCACCACCACCGCGTCGATGGCGTTCTTCTCGAACCAGGGGTTGTAGATCAGGGGCGCCTTGAACGCGAACGTGGGGTAGCCGATGTGCGCGATCAGAGTCGTCTTCCCGCTGATCATGACGATCCTCCTGTGCTCCGGTCGACCCATCGTGGTCCCCGCGCCGGTGGCGCCGGGGCCCTTCCTGTCCAGTGGGAAGACGCCGGCGTCGCCCACCATCCACTCGCCATCCCACGGGATGGCGTGTAGCGTCGGGGGCATGGCCGAGGTGGACAGGACCGAGAAGATCACCATCAACCTCGGTCCGGTCGACCTCGGCCAGATCGACCTGCTGGTCGACGAGGGCTTCTACACCAACCGCACCGACTTCATCCGCACGGCGATCCGGCGTCAGCTCGAGGTGACCGCGGTCGCCGTGTCGGACACGGTGGCGCGGCGGACCCTCGTGCTCGGCTCGCAGCACGTCACGCGCCGCGAGCTGGAGGAGCTCCGGGACACCGGCCGCACCATCGAGCTCCGGGTGCTGGGGCTCGCCACCATCGCCGACGACGTCGATCCCGAGCTCGCGCTCGCGACCATCGTCCGGGTGGAGGTCCTCGGGGCCTTCCGCGCGCCGCGGGCCGTCAAGGCCGCGCTGGCCACCCGCACCACCTGACCCTCTCCGAGAGGAACCCCATGCGACACCACTACGGCACCGCCATGCCCGAAGCACTGCGGCTGACCCGCTCCGGACGGCTCGCCGAGGCGGTGGCGGTGCTGCAGAACTCCGGTGGCCCGGCCGGCCTGCCGTCGGCTCTGCCCACCGCCGTGGCCGACCGGCTGCGCGCCGTCATGGGGAGCGGTGCACCCCGGGCCCGCGGCGGCAGGGGCCGACCCGCATCCCCGGGAGCCGGCGAGACCGTGCGGCTCCACCACACCGAGGCCGCCGGCACGCGGCAGTTCGACCTCTACGTCCCGCCCGGTCACACCGGACGGCCGCGCCCGCTCCTGGTGATGCTCCACGGCGGCTCGCAGGACGCCGCCGACTTCGCGGCGGGAACCGGCATGAACGCGCTCGCCGACGAGCACGGGTTCCTGGTCGCCTATCCCGAGCAGTCGCGTTCCGCGAACTCCGGCGGGTACTGGAACTGGTTCTCCCCCGCCGACCAGCGCGCGGGCTCCGGCGAGCCGTCGATCATCGCGGGCATCACGGCCCGGGTGCTCGCCGAGCACGGCGGCGACCCCGCTCGCACCTACGTCGCGGGCCTCTCGGCGGGCGGGGCCATGGCCGAGGTGATGGCGGCGACCCATCCCCACGTCTACGCGGCGGTCGGCGTGCACTCCGGGCTCGCGTTCGGCTGCGCCCACGACGCGATGTCCGCGTTCAGCGCGATGCGCACCGGCGGCGCTTCGCGGCCGGGTGCCGACGTCCCGCTGATCGTCGTGCACGGGGACGCCGACCGGCTGGTCGCCCCGGTCAACGCGCAGCGGCTGGTCGCGTCGCGCCGGGCGGGCACGCCCACCGCGACACGGGTCGCGGAGCCGGGACGCCGCCCGGCCACGCTCACGGTCGTCCGGGATCCCGCGGGCAGCGTGATCGCCGAGAGCTGGACGGTGCACGGCGGCGGCCACGCGTGGGCCGGCGGTGATCCGGCCGGCACCCACACCGACCCGCAGGGTCCCGACGCCTCCGCCGCGATGGTGGCCTTCTTCCTGGCCCGCGGGCGGTAGGCGTCCCCGGCGGGGTCAGGACTTGAGCTGGTTGCGCAGCGTCCCGAGGACCACCTCGGAGGTCTGCCTCACGAAGTCGGCGTGGGTCGTCGCGAGCTTCGTGGCCCAGTCGACGCCCGTGTTCTTCGCCGCCTGCTCCTCGAAGTCGAGCATGGTGGTGAGGAGGCGCTCGTAGCCCTCGAGCCAGGCGAGGCCGTTCTCCCTGGCCTTCGCCATGACCTGCTCGGAGAGCTTCCTGACGCGTTCGGCGGTGGCCTCGAGGTCGCCGGTGTCCGGTGGTGTGCTCATGTGCCTGTCTCCTCCTGTTGTCGGGTCTCCCAGTGCGCCACGGCCATGCCGGTGATCCACGGGTACACCGGCTCGTACGCGAGCTTGGTCGCCCTGATCGGCGCCACGGCGCCGGCGACGGCCAGCCAGCTGCGCATCTCGTGGTTGCCGTTGCCGGCCAGCTCGATCTCCTCGTCGGGCATGTCGAGGATCTGCTCCAGCTCCCCGCGTTCGAGGCGCTCCAGGAACCAGCGGTCGAAGTCCTCCTCGATGTCCCCGACCCGCGGGGTGCCGATCCAGTGCGACAGTCCTCCCGCTCCGACGACCGCCACCCGCTCCAGCCCGGTGTAGGAGCGGATGGCGTCACCGAGGGCCTTGCCGAACTCGTAGGCCCGGCGCACCGGCACGAGCGGCGGCACCGCGCAGTTCTGCACGATGGGCACGAGCGGCAGTCGCATGTCGTTGTCGAGCTCGTAGTAGACGGTCATGATGCCGTGGTCGAGCTCGAGCAGGTGCGAGAAGCCGGGGTCGAAGCCCGAGCGCAGCGTCTGCTCGGCGATGTGGTTCGCCAGGCCCTCGTGGCCGGGGATCCACACCTTGTCGATCGGCAGCCACTCCTCGGTCGGCCCCCAGTTCTTCTCCCCCACCCCGATGCAGATCTGCGGGAAGTTCTCCAGGAAGAAGTTCGTGAAGTGCTCGTTGGACAGCACGACGCACGCCTGGACGTCGCGCGCGACGGCCTCGGCCTTGACGTACTCCAGCGCGCCGAAGAAGTTGTTGCGCTGCTCCTCGGGCGCGGCCATCCGCGCCGAGGACATCATCGGGGCGTGCGAGGCGCAGTAGGCGAGGACTATCTCTGCCACCGGCCCCTCCTCTCCTCCTTCTCCCCGAACGGTTCGAGGAGCTTGCGGTAGTCGTCGCGGGCGAACCCCGCGGCCCGGCAGAACCGGTTGAGCAGCACGCTGTGCAGCCCGAGCTGGTAGAGCGCGGCCACGTCCTTCGTGTCGAAGGCCTTGCGTTCGTCGTCGGTCAGCTCGTAGCCCGAGGCGTCGAACCCCTGCCGGCCGTCGCCGCCGGCGGCGCTGTTCACCTCACCGGCCCGGACCCAGTCGTAGACCAGGCGGTGGAGCTGGTAGTTGCTCATCGCGGCTCCCTTCCCCGAGGCAGATTGACACGGCGCCCGGCACCCGTCCCACGTCCGGACAGCGCTCTTCCGACCAGTGAGAGCCGCTGCCGTCGGGGGCCGCCGGCGGTGACAGTGGGCGGATGGGGAACAACGGTTCGTCCGGCGCGGGCGGGGTGGGGCCGGTCGCCGCGCACGGCGCGGCGGTCGACGTGCACAGCCACGCGATGCCGCTCCCGCTGCTGCAGACGCTGTCCGACCGCGACCTCGCCGACCTCGGCGGGGTGGCCGACGGGGTGGTCCGGCTCGACCCGAGGGTCAGCGGCGTCGGACCCCGGGCTCCCCTGCCGCTGGCGCGCTCCCAGTACGACGTCGACGTGCGCGTGTCCGAGATGGACGCCGTCGGCGTGGACCGGCACGCGGTCTCGCTGCCCCCGTTCCTGTTCTGCTCCACCGCCGAGGACCGGGAGCTCGCGACCGGCATCGTCGCGGCGGGCAACGACGAGCTCGCGACCTTCGTGGCCGACGCCCCCGACCGGTTGCTCGGGCTCGGCTCCGTACCGCTGGGCTGGCCGGAGGCGGCGGACGAGGCCCGTCGTGCGCTCGACGACCTCGGCCTCGCCGGCATCGCCATCGGCAGCCGCGGCGCCGGCCGCGACCTCGACGATCCGGTGAACGACGACCTCTGGGCGCTGCTGTCCGAGCGGCGGACGTTCGTGTTCCTGCACCCCAGCGGCGTGCCCGACCCGCACCGGCAGGCCGACTTCTGGCTCCCGCAGCTCGTGGGCTACCCGATGGAGACCGCGCTCGCCGTCGCCCGCATGGTGTTCGGCCGCGTCCTGGAGCGCTTCCCGCTCAACCTCTGCCTCGCCCACGGCGGTGGGTGCCTCCCGTCCCTGCGGGGGCGCCTCGACATGGGCTGGGAGCGCAAGGACGTCGCCCGGACGACGGCGGTGAAGCCGAGCGAGCTCACCGACCGGCTCCTCTACGACACGGCGGTGTTCTCCCCCGTGCTGCTGCGCCGGCTCGTCGAGGACGTGGGTGCCGAGCACGTCCTGCTCGGCACCGACCACCCCTTCGAGCTCGGCGACCGGACCCCGCTGGACACCGTCCGGGCGATCGGCCTCGACCGGTCCGCCGAGCGGGCGATCCTGTGGGACAACGCCGCGGGCCTGCTGGGTCTCCAGGTGCCCCACTGAGGCGCGGCCGGCTGCCGGATCGCGTTCAGCGGCGCGCGCGACGCCGAGACGACCGCACCTCCCCCGCGTTCCGCGGAACGCAGAACCGGCCCGACCCGCGCACCCGGTGGCCATTCGCGCACGCCAGGACATAGGCGAACGACCAGGAGGTGCGCCGACCGGCGCGACCAGCTGCGCGCGCTTTCCGCGGCACGCGCGACGCGGACGCGACCGGCTGTGCCTTCCCGCGTTCCGCGGAACGCAATACGGTCCGACCCCGCGCACCCGGTGGCGTTCGCGCACGCCAGGACATACGCGAACGCCTAGAAGGTGCGCGGGCCGGCGCGACCAGCTGCGCGATCACGTTCCGCGGCGCACGCGACCACCGCACCTGCCCGCGTTCCGCGGAACGCAGACGCATTCCGACCCGCGCACCCGGTGGCCGATCGAGCACGTCATACGCGAACGACCAGTAGGTGCAGACCGGCGCGGCCGGCTGCGGGATCGCTTTCCCGCGGCACGCGCGACGCCGAGCCGACCATCTGCGCACCCGGCGCCCGATCCCTCAGGTCAGGACATGCGCGGGCAGCCACGAGGTGGGCGAACCGGCGCGACGGCTGCGGGATCACGCCCCACAGCGCGCGCGACGCCGAGACGACCACCCCCACCTTCCTGCGTTCCGCGGAACGCAGACCCGACCCGATCCGCGCACCTCCCTGCGTTCCGCGGAACGCAGACGCAACCCCATCTGCGCACATGGAGGCGGCTCGCGCAGGTCAGGACATGCGCGATCAGCCAGGAAGTGCGCGGACCGGCGCGACCTGCTGCGGGACGTCCCGCGGCACGCGTGGTCACCGCACCTGCCAGCGTTCCGCGGAACGCAGAACGACCCGATCCATGCACCTGGCGGCCGATCGCGCAGGTCAGGACAAGCGCGAACAGCCAGGAGGTGCGCAATCGCGTCCCGCGGCACGCCCGACACCGACGCGACCAGCGCGCCTGCCCGCGTTCCGCGGAACGCAGACGCAACCCGACCCCGCGCACCCGATGGCCGATCGCGCACGCCAGGACATGCGCGAACGACCAGGAGGTGCGCGGAGAGCCAGAGCGTGCGCGGATCGGGCGCGACCACCGCGCGGGATCGCGTTCCGCGGAACGCACGACCGCCCGCCCCCCACAGCCCCACCGCCCCCGGCGGAACCCAGAACCGGCACCGCGTTCCCCACCCGACCGGGCCGGGAACAGCGGCGCGGGCCGGGACCCGTCAGTCCTCGGAGCGGCGGCTGCCGGGCAGGCGCCACATGTCCGTGATCGCCCCCTCCACCCCCGCCCAGGTGCGGGTCCACTCCATCAGCGGGCCCAGGCTCGTCTCCAGTGTCGCGAGCTGCTCGTCGAACACCCCGAGCTGCGCCTGCAGCGCCTGCACCTGGGCGCGGCGGGCGGCGAGGTCGTCGAGCACGGCCTGCAGCTGCCGGGCCGAGAGGGTGGCGGGCGGGACGGGGCGCACCCCGCTCCACCCGGACAGCACCCGTTCCGTGGCCTCCCGCAGCCGCCGGGCCAGCTCCGCGGGGTCGCCCGCGCCGGTCACGTCGCCACCCCTACATCTCCGCCGACATCATGCCGAGCAGCTCCACGCGCCAGTCGGCGTAGGAGCCGCCGGAGAACCCGGCCGTCAGCGCCTCCCACTCCGGCTGGCGGCCCAGTGCCGTCAGGGCGATCTCCTGCGGCGACGCCCCGGAGCCCAGCACCGACACCCGCAGGTCCGGCGGGCCGTCGGCCCGGGCGGCGTGCCCCAGCACGCGCACCAGCGCGGACCGGGCCGCGACGTCGTCGTCGGTCGAGACCTCCGGCGGCAGCACCCCCATCACGAACGTGATCCGCGAGCCCGGGCGCAGCGCGGGCAGGGCCGCGGTCATCGCGGGGAACCGGGCGAGCACGCCGTCGGCGAAGAAGTGGTGGACGCGGTCCACGGCGTTCGAGCCGCTGACGGTGAACGTGGCCGGGAGCTGCACGTAGCCGTCGAAGGCGGCGGCACCGGCCTCGACGCACGCCCGGGGGACGTCGCCGATGTCGTCCACCTCGACCGCCGTGTGGCCGTGGCCGCGGAGCTCGGCGGCGACCTTGGCGGCCAGCTCGCCGATCCCGGACACCAGGAAGTGCGGCATTCTCTCGTCCTCTCATCGGTGTGGCGCGTAGAGCCAGCCCTGCAGGAGCCGGGCGGCGCGGGGCATCACGAGCCAGGTCATCAGCGCCGTCACGGCCACCGAGACCACCAGGACCCGCAGCGCCACCGGCAGCCCGGCCGGGTCGATCGCGGCGTGGAACAGGAGCTGCAGCAGGTAGATGCCGCAGACCGAGACGGCGAACATCTTCCACCTCGGCGGCGCCGGTGACGTCCGCCCCGGCAGCGCGAACCAGGTCTCCAACCCGGTGATCCGCTGCACGTCCGTGGAGTCCACGAGGTGCTCGCCCGCGGCGAGGAGGCGACCGCGCTGCGGCGACTCGTCCCACGCGCGCAGGTCCCGGTCCGAGGCGAAGCGGAACACCAGGTGCCACGGGTCCCCCAGCCGGCTCGGCCGCAGCACGCCCGCCCCGAGGTGGCCGGGGAAGGTCGCCGCCGCGGCCGTCACCGCGTCGCACCAGGACGCGAACTCCGCCTCGCGTCCCGGCGCGACCCGTCGGGCGACCGTCACCGTCACCGGCTCGGCCGCGTCGCCCATGTCACCGGACCCACCCTCACCCGACCTCCGCCGCCCAGTCGCGCTGCTCGAGGGAGTCGCGGATGTGCATCAGGAACAGCGACGCCGTGGAGCCGTCGAAGGCGCGGTGGTCGTAGACCAGCCCGATGATCCCGGTCGGGTGGATCGCGATCATGTCCCCGACGGCCACCGGCCGCCGCTTCACCCCGTCGGTGCACAGGATGCCGGTGTTGGGCTGGTTGATGATCGGCGCCGACACCCAGCTCGCGAACGGGCCGGGGTTGGTGATCGTGAACGTCGAGCCCTGCATGTCCGCCATGCCGAGCTTCTTGTTCCGCGCCGCCGCCGCCATCGCCGTGATGCCCTGGGCGATGCCGCGCATGTTCAGCCCGTCGGCTCCCTTCAGCACGGGGACGACGAGGCCCTGCTGGTCCAGGTCGACCGCGATGCCGAGGTTGACGTAGGGGTGCAGCGTCATCGTCCGCGCCTCGATGTCGATCGAGGAGTTGACCGTCGGGTACGCGCGCAGGGCGTCGACCACGGCGCGGGAGATGAACGGCAGGTACGACAGCGACGACCCGGTCTCCTTCTTGAACCGGTCCTTGTGCGTCCTCCGCACCTGCTCGACGTTCTCGAAGTCCACCTCCACCGACGTCCAGACGGAGGCCGCGATCGTCTGCGACGCCTTCATCCCCGCCGCGACGGCGAGCCGCATCTTCGAGAGCGGCACGACCTCGTCGCGGGGGTCCGCGGGACCCGAGGGCGCGGCGACGGCTGCCGGGGCCGCCGCCGGAGCGGTCGGGGCAGGAGCGGTCGGGGCAGGAGCCGCCGGGGCCGGAGCGGTCGGGACAGGAGCCGCCGGGGCAGGAGCCGCACGACCGCCGCCGCTCGCCACCGCCCGCTCCACGTCCTCACGCCGGATCCGGCCGCCCGCACCGGTGCCCGTGATCGTGGAGACGTCGAGCCCCGCCTCGTCGACCAGCCGCCGCACCAGCGGCGAGAGCATGCGCCCCTCGCTCGCGGGCGGGCCCGACCCGTTGGTGCCGGCCGCCGGGGTCCCCCCGCTCGGTGCCCCGCCCGGCTCGGTGGGCGCCCCGACCGCGGCCGGGCCCGACCCGCTGACGGCGCTGTCGCCGCCGGACGGCGACCCGCCTCCCGCGGCGGCCGCCGCGCCGATGCGGGCGAGCGGCGTGCCGACGGGGACGGTCTCCCCCGCGGGCACCAGGATCTCGAGCAGCACGCCGTCGTAGGGGCTCGGGATCTCCGAGTCGACCTTGTCGGTGGACACCTCGAACAGCGGGTCGTCGAAGGCGACCGTGTCGCCCGCCTGCTTGAGCCAGCCGCCGATCGTGCCCTCGGTGACGGTCTCGCCCAGCTTGGGCATGGTGATGTCGTGGACCTCGCCGGCGGCCGCGGAACCGGCCGGGTCCTCCAGGGCGGGCATGGCCTCGGAGCCTCCCGTCCGCGGGTTGGCCGGGTCGCTCAGCGATCCTCCACCGGCCGCGGCGGTCGCCGGCGTGGCGGCCGCGGGCGCGTCGACGCCCGCGTGCCGTCCCTGCGGCGCCGGCGTGGAGCCGGGCGGGCCGATCCGCACCAGCGGGGTGCCGACCGGGACGGTCGCGCCGGAGTCGACGAGGATCTCGACGACCACCCCGTCGTAGGGGCTGGGGATCTCGGAGTCGACCTTGTCGGTGGACACCTCGAACAGCGGGTCGTCGAACGCGACCTCGTCCCCGGCCGCCTTGAACCAGTTGGTGATCTCGCCCTCGGTGACCGTCTCGCCCAGCTTGGGCATGGCCACGACCCACTCGTCGCTCATCGCTCTCCCTCGCTGCGCGAGCTCGGCGCTGCGCGCAGGCGCTGTGTCGTTGACTCGCTCGCAAGCTCGCTCATCCCAGCTCCCGGTCAGCCGTGCAGGGAACGGCCGGAGAAGGTGATCATGGTTTCGCCGATGGCCTCGGAGAGGCTCGGATGCGCGTGGACCAGGCGACCGACGTCGTCCGGCAGCGCCTCCCAGTTGACGGCCAGGTAGCCCTCGTGGAGCAGCTCGCTGGCCCAGGGACCGACCATGTGGAAGCCGAGGACCGGACCGCCGCGCTGCGCGACCACCTTCACCAGCCCGTCGGTCTCGCCCAGGATCATGGCCCGGCCGTTGCCGGCCATCGCGTGCTTGTGCACCTCGACCTCGAAGCCCGCGGAGCGCGCCTCGGCCTCGCTCATGCCCGACCACGCCACCTCGGGGTGGGTGTAGACCACCCACGGCACCTTCGCGTAGTCGACGGGCGGCGGGTCCTCGCCGAGGACGTGCTCGACCGCGACGACGGCCTCGGCGTAGGCGACGTGGGCGAGGCCCGGGGTGCCGACGCAGTCGCCGATCGCGTAGACGCCCGGGCGCGAGGTCTGCATCGTGGCCGTGTCGACCTCGACGAACCCGCGCTCGTCGACGCGGACCCCGGCCTCCTCCGCCCCGATCCCCTCGGTCACCGGACGGCGACCGATGGACACGAGCACCTGGTCCACCTCGAGCTTGTCGGACCCCCGCGGTGTCTCGTAGGGGACCACGATCCCGTTCGACGTGTGCTCCAGCGAGCCGACGCGGGCCTCGGCGTGGATCGACGTCCCGCGCTTGGTCAGCGAGCGGGCGAGCACGTCGGCGCAGTCGCGGTCGGGCCCGATCGGCAGCACGCCGTGCGGCAGCGCCTCGAGGAGCGTGGTCCGCACGCCGAGGTCGGTGTAGACCGAGGCGAACTCCGCCCCGATCACGCCGCCACCGATCACCGCGACGCGCTCGGGCAGCCGGTCGTCGGAGCTGTTCGTGGAGTGGTCCGACGTGACGATCGACGAGCCGTCCACCTCCATGCCCGGGATGGACCGCGGCACCGAGCCGGTGCAGAGGATCACCGCCCGGCCCTGCAGCACCTGGCCGTCCACCGACACCGCTCCGTCGGCCGTCAGGCGTCCGAACCCGTCGACCACGGTGACCTTGCGGCGCTTGAGCAGGCCGGACAGTCCCTTGTGGAGCTGGTTGACGATGCCGGCCTTGCGCTTGTTCGCGGCGGGCCAGTCGGGCTCGGGCGGGCCGCTCACCCGCACGCCGTGCTCCGCCGCGTGCGACACCGTGCGGAACACCTCGGCCGCGTGCAGCAGCGCCTTCGCCGGGATGCAGCCCCGGTGCAGGCACGTCCCGCCGACCTTCTCCTTCTCGACCAGGGCGACGGTGAGCCCGGCCGACGCGGCGTACAGCGCGGCGGCGTACCCGCCCGGGCCGCCGCCGAGGACGACGAGGTCGTAGTCAGGCACGGGCCACCTTCCGCAGGGTCTCGGCGATCTCCGCGGGCTGCGGGATGACCGCGTCCTCCAGTGGCGGGCTGGTCGGCGTCGGGGTGTTCTTCGCCGCGATCCGCACCACCGGCTGGTCGAGGTGCCAGAAGCACTCCTCCTGGATCGTCGCGGCGATCTCCGCGCCGTAGCCGAGGCGCTTCGCCGCTTCGTGCAGGACCACCGCCCGCGAGGTCTTGCGCACCGACTTGACGATCGTCTCGACGTCGAGCGGCACGAGCGTCCGCACGTCGACGACCTCGACCGAGATGCCGTCCTTGTCCAGCTCCTCGGCGATCTCCAACCCCTGGTGCACGCCGGCCGAGTACGTCACCAGCGTGATGTCGCGGCCCTGCCGGACGACCTTGGCCACGCCGAGCGGGATCGGGTCGAGCGAGATGGGGCCGTCGGCCTTGAGGCGCCGGTAGAGGTACTTGTTCTCCAGGTACAGCGTGGGGTTGTCGTCGCGGATCGAGCTGATCAGCAGGCCGGCCGCGTCCTGCGGCGTACCGGGCATGACGATCTTCAGGCCGGGCACGTGCGCGAAGTAGCTCTCCACGCTCTGGCTGTGCGTGGGCCCGGCCCGCAGCCGCCCGCCGAACGGCGCCCGCATCGTCACCGGCATCGGGTCGCCGGTGCGCCAGTGGTGGCGCGCGAGCACGTTGACGATCGGGTCGAAGGCGCAGGAGATGAAGTCCGCGAACTGGAACTCCACGACCGGGCGCAGGCCCACCAGCGCCGCGCCCGCGGCGAGGCCGGTGAACCCGGTCTCCGCGATCGGGGTGTCCACCACGCGGCGCGGGCCGAACTTGTCGAGGAAGCCCTTCGTCACCTTGAACGCGCCGCCGAACTGGCCGACGTCCTCGCCGATGATGAAGACGTCCGGGTCGCGGTCCATCTCGGAGTCGAGCGCCAGCCCCACCGCGTCGAGGTAGGTGGCGTTCCCTGTGTCAGTCGGCATAGACGCCGTCCTCGATGTCGGCGGGGTCGGGCATGGGGTCGGCGAGCGCCTTGCGCCGCGCGGCGATGGCGTACTGGCGGGCGTCCTCGCGGACCTGCTTCGCCGCGGCGTCGTCGAGCACGCCCGCCTCGAGGAGCACGTTCTCGAACAGCTCGACCGGGTCCTTCTTCGCGTACTCCTCGTAGAGCTCCTTGAGGACGTAGTCCGCCGGGTCGTGCTCGGCGTGACCGTGCATGCGCATCGTCACGCCCTCGATCAGCGACGGGCCCTCCCCCGCCCTGGCCCGGGCGACGGCCTCCGCGGTGGCGTCGTGCACGGCCAGCGCGTCGGTGCCGTCCACCTTGACGCCGGGCATCCCGTACGCGGCCGCCTTGGCCGCGAAGCTCTCCGACGCCGACGTCAGCCGCAGCGGCGTCGAGTAGGCGTACTGGTTGTTCTCGACGAAGAACACGTTGGGCAGCTTCTGCACCGAGGCGAGCGTGAGCGCCTCGTGGAAGTCGGCCCGCGAGGTCGACCCGTCACCGCAGAACGCCAGGCACACGCGGTCCTCCCCGCGGTACTTCGCGGCGAAGGCCATGCCGGTGGCCACCGGGAAGTTGGCCGGGATGTGGCTGGGCAGGTTGTAGATGTTGAGGTCGAGCCGGCCGTAGTGCAGGGTGCCGTCGCGTCCACCGGTCGGCGAGGTGGCCTTGCCCATGAAGCTGGCCATGACCTGCCAGGGCTCCATCCCGCGCCACAGGTGCGCCCCGAGGTCGCGGTGGATGGGTGCGAGGTAGTCGTCGGGCCGCAGCGCCGAGGCCGCGCCCACGCTGATCGCCTCGTGCCAGTGCCCGGTGTAGAGGGAGCCGAGCAGGTCGCCGCCCTTGTACATCGCGACCATCCGGTCCTCGACGGCGCGGGTCAGGACCATGAAGCGGTGGATGCGGCGCAGCAGGTCGGGGTCGCGGTCGCCCACCGCGGGCGCCGCCTTCCGCCGGTTGCGCGAGCTCGTGCGGGTGGCCATCAGTCGCCCAGGAAGAAGTCGCGGACGAGGCGGTTGAAGTCGGCCGTGCGCTCGATCATCGACCAGTGCCCGCAGTGGCTGAACACGGCGAGGTCGGCGTTGTCGAGCAGCTCCAGGAGCCGGTAGGAGTTCTGCAGCGGGATGACGTTGTCCTCGCGCCCGTGCACGATCAGCGTGCGGTGCGGGAGCGACCGGATCTGCTCCTCCGGCACCGTCATCGCCTCCACCCACCGCTGGCGCGGCGCGGGGAACATCGACGAGAAGGCCTCCTGGAAGCCGGGCTGGTTGGCGCCCTCGTAGCGCACCTGCGCGAGCTCCTCGTTCACCAGCTCGCGGGAGTAGGCGAAGTAGTCCAGGACCCTGCGCATGCCCTCGAGCGTCCCGTCGTAGCCCCAGACCTGGTCGAGGCCCTCGGTGATCGGGAACGGCACGCCCATGCTGCCCATCAGCACCAGCTTGCCGACGCGGTCGGGGTGCCGGGTCGCCAGCCGCAGCGCGATGCCGCCGCCGAAGCTGTTGCCGATGAGGTGCGCCTTGTCGAGGCCCAGGGTGTCCATCAGCCCGAGGGTCTGGTCGGCCCAGGTGTCGAGGCTGTAGTTGACGCCCTCGGGGCGGTCGGAGTAGCCGAAGCCGACCATGTCGGGGGCGACGCAGTGGAAGTCCTCGGCCAGGGCGGGGATCACCAGCCGCCAGTTCGCGTAGGACGTGACCCCCGGCCCCGAGCCGTGCACGAGCACGACGTGCTCGTCGCCCTTGCCGCCCTCCAGGTAGTTGGTGCGGATCCCGTTGGCCGCGGCGCTCTCGCCGATGGCCGGGTTCTCCGTGGTGCTCATTCGCGACTCCCTCTCAGGCGTAGTAGCGGAAGACCAGATCGGCCACGCAGCACGGCTTGGCCTCACCCCGGACCTCGTAGGTGAGGCGGTAGACGACCTCGGCACCGTCGCCGGCGAGCTCCTTCACGTCCGCGACCCGCACGTGCATCCGGATCGCGCTCCCGACGCGGAGCGGTGCGGGGAACCGGACCCTGTTGAGCCCGTAGTTCAGGACGACGCCGAAGCCGTCGACGGTGCAGACCTCCCACAGCAGGCCGGTGGCCAGGCCGAGGGTGAGGAAGCCGTGCTGCACGGTGGCGCCGAACGGGCCGCCGCGGGCCCGCTCGGGATCGGTGTGGATCCACTGCTCGTCGCCGGTGAGCTTCGCGAACAGGTCGATGTGCTCCTGCTCGACGGTCCGCCAGCTGCTGGCGCCGATCTCCTGGTCCACCTGCTCCTGCAGGCCGGGAAGGCCCTGCAGGGTGATCGGTCCGCCCATCGTCCCGCCTCGTCCTCGTGTCGGCGCCGGGGTCCCGCCCGGTGCTCTCCCCGCCGCGAGTCAAACACCGCCCGGCGGCGCGGCAGCGGCGCTCGCGGCCCTTTCCTGCTCAGTGGGAGTGGCCCCGGACCCGGGCCGGGCGTGGGCACTATGGGCGTCGAGGAGAGGGACGCGGATGGCGGGCGGAAGCACCCGGTGGCAGGGGCGGTCGGTGATCAGCAAGGCCGTCGCACTGCTCGACGCGTTCGGCCCGTCGACGCCGGAGCTGTCCCTAGGGGACCTCGCCCGCATCACCGGGCTGCCCGTGTCGACGACCTACCGGCTGGCCACCGAGCTGGTCGAGTGGGGCGGGCTCGAGCGGGCCGGCAGCGGCACCGGCTACCGCATCGGCGTGCGCCTCTGGGAGCTCGGCGTCCTGGCGCCGCGCGGCGCGACCCTGCGCGAGGTCGCGCTGCCCCACATGCAGGACCTCTACCAGGCCACCAGGGAGAACGTGCACCTGGCGGTCCTCGACGGCCGCGAGGCGCTCTACCTGGACACGATCGCCGGGCGGGGCGCCGTCCCCGTCCGCTCCCGGCGCGGCGGTCGGTTGCCCCTGCACGCCACCGGGGTGGGCAAGGTGCTCCTCGCCCACGCGCCCGAGTCGCTGCTCCACGAGATCCTCGACGCCGGCCTGCGCCGCTACACGGCCCACACGGTGGTGGCACCGGGACACCTGCGCCGCGCGCTCGCCGAGACCCGGCGGACCGGGATCGCCTACGCCCGCGAGGAGATGAGCCTGGGGTCCCAGTCCGTCGCCTCCCCCGTCACCGGCTCCGACGGGACGGTCGTCGCCGCGCTCGCCGTCGTCCTGCGGTCCGGGCGCGGGGACCTGCGACGGCTCGGGCCGGCGGTGCGCACCGCCGCCATCGCGGCGTCGCGGTCCCTGCAGGAGCGGGAGCGCCTCGCCGGCCCGCTCGCCGTCCGGCACTCCCGCTGAGCGAGAGCTCGTCCTGGCCGCGCCCGCTCCGGGCCCCGATCCTCGTGGAGCGCACCGAGGACGGCGACTACCGCATCGGGCTCCCGCTGCGGGCACCGGTGGCGTACCACTCGTACACCCCGTCCCCGCGGGTGCGCCGCTCGACCGCGCCCGACCAGCGCAGGTAGGCGATGTGCGACAGCGTCTCGGAGATCGCGAGCTGGCGCTGGTGGGCGAGGATCGCCTTGGCCACGAGCAGGTCGGCCAGCTCGGTGACCGTGCTCGGCCGCTCCTCGACGGCCCGGCGCACCTTCTCCAGGCGCCGCAGCTTGTTGCGCACGATGGCCTCGATCCGGTCCACCGCGTCGCCGAACGGGCGCCCGTGCCCGGGCTGCACGAGGTCGGGCCGCCGATCCGCGACGGCGCGCAGCGAGTCGAGGTAGCTGCGCAGCGGGTCGGCGTCGAAGCCCCGCTCGAACGTCACCGGCGGGGTGATGCCGGGCAGCAGGTGGTCGCCGGAGAGCAGCACGCGGGTGGAGGCGGAGAACAGGCAGACGTGCCCGAGCGAGTGGCCCGGCGTGTGGATCACCTCCCAGCGGTCCCCGCCGATCACCAGCTCCTCGCCGCCGCGCAGCCGCTGCGACGCCTCCACCACCGAGTGCAGGTAGGGCAGCCACCGGGTGAGGTGGTCGGCGAGGTCGGTGCGCTCGGTCTCCGACACGCCGTGGTCGGCGTAGGTGTCGCGGCGCCGCGCCCGTGCCGTGTCGGGGTGCCGGTACTTCTCGCAGTCCAGGTCCGTCATCGTGTGCATGACCAGCTGGGCGCCGGTGACCTCCATCAGCCGCCCGGCCAGCCCGTAGTGGTCGATGTGGGCGTGCGTGACGACGATGCGGGAGACGTCACGCAGCGCGTACCCGGCGCCCTCCAGGCCCGCCTCCAGCGCCCCGAGCCCGCCGTCGGCGAGGTCCGGGCGCCAGACGCCGCAGTCGACGATCGTCACGCGGTCGCCGTCGGGGAGCACGTAGCAGTTGACGCTCTCCACGGCGTTGACGCCGATGGGGAGCGCGATCCGGCTGATCATCCGTGCATGCGCTCGAGCAGCGTGAACCACACCCGCAGCTCCACGCGGTAGGCCGTCGCGGAGCCGTCGACGGTGCCGGAGACCCGCTGCACCTCGAACGACGTGATGCCCTCCAGGGACAGGCGCGCGCGGTCCAGCGCCTCGGTCACGGCGTCCTGGATCGTGTCGCCCGTACCGATCAGGTCGACCGCCTTCTGCACGCTCACGAGCCCATCATCGGGCCGCTGCGCGCGACCGGGCCGCCGTTCCCGCTCGACGGAAGCGGACCGGGCCCGGCCGGGTCCCCGACGGACGAGGGGCGCTGGAACAGCACGTAGAGGTAGACCAGCGACGGGACCAGCACCAGCGACCCGAGGACGAGCGACACGAGCATCGCCGTCAACGTGGCCTCGCCGCGGGCCGCGTCGCCGATCGTGAGCGCGGGCGGCAGCACGTACGGGTACTGCGCCACGGCCCACCCGACGAGGATCGTCGCGACCGCCACCGAGGAGGCGATCCGCGCCGGGACGTAGCTGCGCCGCAGCAGGAGCACGATCGCCGCGCCGCCGGCGAGCACCGAGACGACGACGACGGGCAGCGCGCGCCCGACGAGACCGTCGAACAGCAGGGGCGCGTCGGCCCGCAGGACGAACAGCCCGGCGAGTCCCACGAGCCCCGTCACGGCGGCGGTGACCAGCGCACGGGCGCGGAACTGCGACGCCAGGTCGTCGTGGCCGTCGCGGCGGGCGTCGCCGCAGAGGAACACCGCGGCGAGGTAGCTGCACACCAGCACCGCGAGGACCCCGCCCAGCGTCGAGGTCGGGTTGACCCAGCTGGTGACCACGTCGCCGGCGGCGATCCCCGGGGGCACCCGCCCGGACGCCACCCCGCCCACGGTCGCGCCGAGGAAGTACGGGGTGACCAGGGACGACAGCGCGAAGGACGCGCCGAGGAAGCGGCGCAGGGGGAGGGTGGTGACGCTCTTGCGGAACGCGAACGCGGCACCGCGGGCGATCATCCCGAACGCGGCGAGCGTCATCGGGACGTAGAGCGTCGTGGTGATCGCGACGAACGCGCCGGAGAACGCCGTCCACAGGACGACGAGCACGAAGATCAGCCAGACGTGGTTCGCCTCCCAGACCGGCCCGATCGAGTGCTCGATCAGCTCGCGCTGCCGCCTGCCGCGCCGGGTGCCGCCGGCCAGCAGGTCCCAGACCCCCGCGCCGAAGTCGGCCCCGCCGAACAGGCCGTAGGCGATCAGCCCGACGAACATCACGCCGAGCACGACCTCGGGCAGCGTCACCGGAACACCTCCTGCCGCTCCGGGGACCCCTCCTGCGGGGCGGGCGTGTCGTGCGAACCGGCCAGGCGGCGCAGCACGACGACCGTGAGCACCGTCAGCAGCACGTAGATCACGACGACCGCGTAGAAACCGAGGAACAGGCCCGGAGCGGGGCTGACGGCGTCGGCCGTCCGCAGGAGCCCGTAGACGATGTAGGGCTGGCGGCCGATCTCGGTGGTGAGCCAGCCCGCCTCCATCGCCACGACCGCCGCGACCCCGGAGACGGCGACGGCCCGCAGGAACCAGTCCGAGCGCGGTATCCGCCGGCGTCGCCACCACGACCAGCCGAGCCACAGCGCGACCAGCACGAGCGCCGACGCGATGCCGACCATGGCGTTGTACGCCAGGTGCACGGCGTTGACCGGCGGCCGCTGCTCCGCCGGCACGCTGTCCAGCCCCACCACCTCGCCGTTCGGGTCGTGCGTCACGAGCAGCGAGAGCCCCCACGGCACCTCGAGGGCCCACCGGAGCTCGTCGTCGACGTAGAGCCCGCCGAGCGAGAGCGGCACCGCCGTCCCCGTCTCGAAGTGGCCCTCCATCGCCGCCAGCTTCACGGGCTGGTTCTCCGCGACGACGTTGGCGATCCAGTCCCCCACCCCGAACTGGAAGGGAGTGGCGATCGCGGCCGCCGTCAACGGGATCAGGAGCCCGGAGCGGTGGTAGCGGTCGCGCCGCCCGCGCAGCATCGCCACGGCGAAGACCGACGCGACCGTGAAGCCGGTGACCATGTACGCCGCGATGAGCATGTGCGTGAACTGGGCCCACGTCGACGGGCCGAACATCGCGCCGACCGGGTCGGCGTCGACGACCCGGCCCGTGGCGTCGACGGAGAAGCCGGTGGGGTTGTTCATCCAGCCGTTCGCGGCGATGACGAAGAAGGCTCCCGCCACCCCGGAGACGATCATCGGCAGCGCGCTGAGCATGTGCGCGCGCGGCGACATGCGGTCCCACCCGAACAGATAGATGCCGACGAAGATCGCCTCGATGAAGAACGCGAAGCCCTCCAGCACGAAGGGGAAGCCGACGACCTCGCCGTAGCGCTCGATCAGGCCCGGCCACAGGATGCCCATCTCGAAGGACAGCAGGGTGCCCGACACCGCCCCGGCCGCGAACAGCACGCCCATGGCCTTGGACCAGGTGCGGGCGAGGTTGCGCAGGTCGGCGTTGCCCCGCACGTGGGCGCGCCACTCGGTGAACACGACGATGGCCGGGAACGCCACGCCGAAGCACGAGAAGATGATGTGCCAGCCCAGTGACACGCCCATCTGCAGGCGTGCGGGGACGACGTTGTCGGTCGCACCCGCGAGCGCCACCTCCGCGAACGCTGCGTACTGGTCCACCCCGGCCTCCGCTCCCGTCGCCGCCAGGATGGTGCGCCCGGTGCGGCGGCGCGCGGTCCGCGCGGGAGTTCCCGCACGACGGAAGCGATGTGGCGACAGGTGCGACCGGCGCGCCGATACTGCGGTGGTGGACGGAGACCCGTGGGCTGCCTGGCTCGATCCGAGCACCCTCCTGCGGGCCGGGGCGGCCCTGACGCCGGTGGGCGCGCTCGAGGCCCTGCTGCGGGCGGCGGGGCGCCGGCTCGTCGGCACGCGCGTGACGGTGCCGGGATCGGGAGGCGAGCTCTCCCTGCGGTTCGACTCCCTGTCGCTCGGCCCCGACCCCGTGGGCCTGGCCCTGGGCCAGCTCGACGACCTGCGACTGGTCGCCTCCGACGTCCGCTGGCGCGACCTGCGGTGCCACCGCCTGGTCCTGGTGTGCCGCAACGTGCACGTCCGGCCGTTCCCGGCACCCGTCGCCGTGGCCGCCCCGGTGACGCTGGAGGTGGCCGTGGACATCGCCGTCCTCGCCGGGATGCTGACTGCGGCCCGGCGCGACTGGCTGCTGGAGCCCGCCGGACCCGGGCTGGCCCGGTTGCGGTGGGCGCGCCGTCCGTCGTGGGGCCACGTGACCGTCACCGCCGAGGTGAGCGGCACCGCCCTCCTCGTCCGTCCCCGGGAGCTCGTCGTCGGACCGCGGCGCGTCCGCCTGCCGTCCTGGTGCCCCGGCCGACGGATCGCCCTGCCGGCACTCCCCCGCGGGCTGCGCCTGCGGGAGGTGGTGGTCGACGGCGAGGAGGTCGTGCTCCACCTCGCCGCCGACGAGTGGCGGGAGCAGGTGCCGACGGGACGGCTCGAGGGACTCCTCAGGCGATTGACATAGTTATCGGGGGTGCATAGTATTTCAATCACGTGACGACAGGGCACCCCAGGAGGACCACCATGACCGCACCGACCGACGAGTTCACCCGGATCGCCCGGGAGAGCCGGCGCACCTTCACGGCCGCCGCGCGCCACTGGGGCGAGGCGCTGCAGAACGCCGCCGGCTCCGTCACCCTCGAGCACCCCGTGCCGACCCGGGAGCACACCCTCGCGCTCGTCGACTCGTGGTTCGACATGGCCGCTCAGCTGCTCGCCGACCAGCGCACCGCCACCACCGCCCTGGTCACCCGCGGCCACGAGGCCGTGACCACGCTCTCCGAGCAGGCGGGCGCCGCCACCAGCACGCTCACCGAGAAGGTCGCCGCCACCGCGGGCGCCGCGGCCGAGACCCTCACCAAGGCCCGTGCCCCGCGCAACGGCGCGTCCCGCACCGCCTGATCGAGCTCGACCCCCGACGCCCCGCCCGGCCGCACCGGCGGGGCGTCGCCGTCTTCCCGGTGCCCGCGTGCGCGCCCGGGACGCGGTCGCCCGAGCCGATCCCTCCCGGTCAGCGGGAGCGCGGCGGAACGGCCGGCCGGTCGGCCCGGTTGGACAGGACGTGCACGAGGCATCTCGAACGACCGACCGGGCCACGCTCGACGACCAGGCCGAGGCGCTCTACCGGCGCTACGGGGCGCGGCCCTGGGCCCTGCTGCCCGAGCACACCCGCAGCCACTTCCGCTCCCTCGTGCAGGCCGGGATCGACGGCCGCGGTCGGCCCACCACCGGCGAACCCCCACTAGCGTGAGGTCCCGTGAACCGCATCGCGCTGCACCAGTCGACCGTGCACCCGCTCGACCCGGTCGGCCTCGTCGGCCTGGCCGTCCGCGCAGGGATCCCGTCGATCGGACTGCGCATCGCCGCCGTGGACGAGGTCGAGCAGTGGTGGTCCAAGGGCATCGGGTCCGCCATGCTGCACGCACTGGTCCCGGCGCTGCTGGAGGCCCGGGTGACGGTGCTCGACGTCGGCCGCGTCCACCTCGGACCGGAGCTGCGCGTCCTCGACAGCAGCCACGCCTACACGCGCGTCCTGGAGCTGGGAGTGCGGCTGGGGGCCCAGTTCGTCACCGCCCGGGCCGTGCAGGACTCCGCCGACGACCCGGCCGAGCTGTTCGCCGTCCTCGCCGAGCTGGCGGCGCGCTACCGCCTCCGCCCGCTCATGACCGTCGTCCCCGGTTCGCCCGTCGCGACCCTGGACCGCGCCCTGGCGATCGTCGACGGCACCACCGGGGGCGTCGTGCTCGACGTCTCCCCCGGTTCGCAGGGTCCGGCCGACGTCGAGGAGCTGGTCGTCGAGCTCGGTGACGCGCTCGGCTACGTCCGGATCCCCGCTCGCGAGCTCGTCGACGGCGGCGTCCCCGGGTTGCTCGCCACCCTCCCGCCGCACGTCGCCGTCGCCATCGGCGGGGCACCGACCGGTGAGCCGGAAGCCCTCCACGGCGTCGACGCGGAGGTGAGCCGGGTGGCGGCGCTGCGCGAGGCGGTGGACGTCATGCTGCGCCACCCCCGTGCGGCCACCGGCCACTGAGCGTCCGCAGACCGCCGCCGACCGACGCGCGACCCCCTTCGGCGGCCCCGGGCCGCTCGCGTCCGAACACTGGACGGGACGTCAGCGCGGGGGAGGACGCATGGACGAACGGCTCGGTGGGCCGCCGCCGGCGCCCGCAGGCGCGGCGGTGTCCGGTGTCGACGGGCTCGTCGTCGAGGTCGTCCACCCCCGATCCGGCATCCTGCTCGTGGTGGTGCGCGGCGAGCTGGTCGAGCAGACCGCGGCCCAGGCGGAACACCTCCTGGCCCGCGCTCTGCCGTCGGAGCCCCACGACCCCCGACACCGCGTCGCCGTCGACCTCTCCGGGGTCAGCGCCGTCACGGCCCCCGGGCTCGACGTCCTCCTGCGCCTGCAGGACAGGATCGACGCGGCGGGCGGGCACCTGGAACTGCTCGCGCCGTCGGCGCCGGTGATCCTCCTGCTCCACGAGGCGGTCTCGGGCTGAGCACAGCCTCCCGTCTCGCCGCGGTGCTCGTCGGGCGATCCCGGTTCGCCGGCCCGCGTCGACGCTCCGCGGGCTAGGGCTGCGCCGGGGAGACAGGTCATGTCGTCAGGCGTGCCTTCAGCTCGGTCAGCGCGGACGCGTAGATCCCCGAGATCGCCTCGGCGAGCCCGGGCTCCTCGTCGGGCGACTCGGCGGCGAAGTCGGCCGTCCACACCACCTCGGAGCCGTCGGCGTGCTCCTGCACCGCGAAGCGCGAGCGGTAGTGGGCGAGCGCCAGCGGGCCGGAGAGGTACTCGTAGACGTAGGCGCGGGCCGCATCGTCGCGCTCGACGATCCGCTCCTGCGCGTCGCCACCCCCGCCCGCGAACGTGGCGTGCCGGACGTCGCCCTCCAGGTGCGACTTCTCGATCGCCGGCACCCAGTCGGCGATGTTGCCCACGTCGCCGCCGACCCGCCAGACGGCGTCGGGACTCGCGGGGACGACGATCGACTCGCGGACGTTCACGGGTTCTCCTCTTCGACGGGACGTGCGGGTTCGACGAGCAGTGCGGACAGCCGGGACACAGCGTCGGGAGCGACGCCGTGGGTGGTGAGCAGCGCGGCGACGCCGCCGTGGCGCGCGTCGACCTCCGCCAGGAAGGCGCGCATCACGTCCGGCGGCGCGGACCACGCGGCGCGGGGGTATACGTCCACGGCGTCGCCGTAGGTCGCCATCGAGCGCAGCCGCTCCATCGCCGGGGCGACGTCGGACTCCCCCGCCGCGTACTCGGCGACGACCTCCTCGCGCAGCACGCCGACCGCCTCGAGCAGCAGCGCGACGGCCACGCCGGTGCGGTCCTTGCCGACGGTGCAGTGCACGAGCGCCGGCAGCGCGCCGGGACGGGCCAGCTCGGCGATCACGCCGACGACCGCGGCGGCGTCGTCGCGCAGGTAGCCGAGGTAGGTCTCCAGCAGCGGGTCGTCGCCCGGCATCGGGGCCACCGACGAGCCCTCGGCGACGAGTGACCGGATCGTGAACGGGTGCGGCACGTGCCGGACGGGGAGGTCGGCGAGCGGGCCGCGGCCCTCCCGCTCCACCTCGTGGGGCAGGCGCAGGTCGACCGTGGTGCGGATGCCGGTGTCGGCCACGAGCGCCCGCGCGTCGGCCGGGGTCAGGAACTGGGGAGTGCCGCTGCGGTAGAGCAGTCCCGGCCGCACCCGCCCGCCCGACGCTGTGAGCAGCCCCCCGACCTCCCGAAAGCCGAGCAGGCCCGCGTAGGCAGCAGTCACGGCTGCGTGGACAGGATCGTGACGACGCAGGCGTTGCCGTCCATGCCGGCCGCCCCGCCGCCCATCGTCTCCACGAGCCCGACGCCGTGCCGCGCGACCTGCCGCGGGCCGGCGCGGCCCCGCAACTGCCAGACGACCTCGGCGATCTGGGCGGTGCCGGTCGCTCCGAGCGGGTGCCCGCGCGAGAGCAGCCCGCCGCTGGGGTTCACCGGCTGCGCGCCGTCGCGGGTGGTGTGCCCGGCCGGCGCGAGCTCGGCGCCCTTCCCGCGCGGGGCGATCCCGAGCGCCTCCAGCGTGAGGATCTCGCCGATGGTGAAGGCGTCGTGCACCTCCATGACGTCGATCTCGGACGGGGGGCGCCCGGCCTGCGCGAACGCCTTCTCCGCCGCGCGGGCGACGCTGGCGTAGCCCCAGACGTCGTCGCTGCGGTGGTCCCACAGCGCCCCGGACACCATCGCCGACGCCTCGACCAGTAGGTCATCGCGGTTCCCCCGGTCACCGCCGACGATCGCGGCCCCCGCCCCGTCGCTGGTCGGGCAGCACTGCAGCATCGTGAGCGGCTCGGCGATCATGCGGGAGGCGAGCACCTCCTCGGTGGTCGGCGCGCTGGTCCGCAGCTGCGCGCGCGGGTTGTCGAGGCCGTTGCGCTTGTTCTTCACGGCCACGGCGGCGAGCTGCTCGGGCGTCACGCCGAACTCGCCGACGTAGCGCTGCGCCGCGAGCGCGTAGAGGCCCGGCAGCGGCAGCGAGGACGCGCCCTCGGGATCGGTGGCCTCCGGCACGATGGCCCCGGAGAACAGCGTGGACATCTGGTCGACGCCGAGCACGAGCACGCACCCGAACCGTCCGAACCGCACCGCCTCCACCGCCTCGTGGAAAGCGCTCGTGCTGCTCGCGCAGGCGTTCTCCACCGTCCACACCGGCACGCCGGGGATGCCCAGCCCGCGCTGCACCCGCGTCGCGACGCCGGGCGGACCGAACACCGAGCCGACGACGATCGCGTCGATCTCTCCGGGGGTGATCCCGGCGTCGCGGACGGCCTCGGCGACGGCCTCCCAGGCCAGCGACTCCACCCGGCGCTCCGGGAACAGCCCGTAGTCCGACGTGCCGACGCCCCACACCATCGCTGTGCTCATGCCGAAGCCACCAGGTCTCCGTCGTCCGTGCCGGTGATGCGCAGCCGCGTCCCGATCGGCACGACCGCGGGCTCGGCGAGGTGCACGAGCACCCGCGGGCCGTCGTCGAGGTCGAGGTACGCGAGCCCGAAGGGCGGGCGCCGCTGCCCCACCCGGATCGCGACGACCGTCGAGGACCACGCGGTGCCGGTCACCGCGAACCGCTCCGGCGCGACGGGCGCGTAGCAGGCCGGGCACCACGGGATGCCGGTCTGCGCGGCCGGGTAGCGGCAGGCGGTGCAGCGGACGCCGAGCACGGCGTCGCCCCCGTCGTCGGAACGGTCGAGGACCGGGCGGGAGTCGGCGACGGGCAGGCCGCCGACCGCCGCGCCCGGGCGGCGCTTCGTGGGGCGGCCCACCCCGAGCTCGGACGTCATCAGTGATCACCCTCCAGCGTCAGCGAGAAGTCCGCCGACTCGATGTGCAGGTACGCCCCGACGCTCGTCTCGACCAGCTCGCGGACGAACTGCATCTCCTTGGTCGTGGGCGCGAAGTCGCGGCTGCGGGCCGGGGTGGCGCGCATGGTGTCGATCTCGCTCTCGGGCACCAGCAGCCGCAGGATCAGCTCGTCGTCGGAGATGCCGCCGCCGAACCGCTCGCGCAGCTCCGTGAGACTCGGCTGCGGGGGCTGCCAGTCGGTGTAGGACGCGGCCTTGGGCGTCGCCATGATCGTGTCGAGCACGTTCTGGTCGAGCGGGGCGACCGGGTCACCGTAGAAGCCGTGCGCGTAGATCAGCACCTCGTCCGGCACGACGGAGTAGCGCTTGCCGGTGACGACGTTGAGCACCGCCTGCGTGCCCACGAGCTGCGAGAACGGCGTCGCCATGACGGGGTAGCCGAGCTCCTCGCGCACGCGCGACATCTCGTCGAGGACCTCCTCGAACCGCTCCTCCATCCCCCGGGCGCGCAGCTGGTCCTTGAACGTGCCCGCCATCCCGCCGGGCAGCTGGTGGCGGTACTGGTACAGCGAGAACTCGGCGGGCTGCCCGACCGGCAGCGCCTCGTACTCCGCGACGCGCAGCAGGTGCTGCTCGACCGGGGACAGCCGGGACTCGTCCAGGTCGACGTCGAACCCGGCGTAGCGCAGGTTCGCGATCGTGTTCTCCGTCGACGGCAGCGACACCCCGGCGGCCAGCGGGCGGCTCGCGGTGTGCACGACGTCGGCGCCCGCCAGCAGGCCCTCCAGGTAGTTGATCGGGGCCAGCGCGTTGTTGGAGTGGAAGTGGATCTCGACGGGCAGCTCCCCCGCCGCGGCCTTGATCGCGGCCACGAGCGTGCGGGTGCGCTCGGGCGTCAGCAGGCCGGCGGCGTCCTCGAGCTCGATGCCGTCGGCGCCGAGCGCCACCAGCTCGCGGGTGCGGGCGGCGTAGTACTCGTCGGTGTGGAACGGGCTGTCGGCGTAGAGGATGCAGGGGATCGCGGCCGCGCCCTCGGCCTGCGCGGTCTTCACGAGCCGGCCGATCTTGTCGGTGTTGAACAGCCCGTCGTAGATCCAGAAGCTGCCGATGCCGTGCGCGCACAGGCGCTGCACCCACAGGTCCATGACGCTGTCGGCCGTCAGCCCGAAGGTCACGATGCCGTTGCTGCGGGCCCCGGCGCGGACGGTCGTGCGCGGCATCGCCGACGACAGCGAGATCAGCTGGTCCCAGGGGTCCTCGCGGCAGTGGCGCACGAGCACCTCGAAGATCGAGCTGCCGACGAGGTCGATCGTGTGGAAGCCGGTGCGGTCGAGCTCGGCGGCCATCGGCAGGCCCATGTCCTTGCGCAGCCGCATGCCCCACCAGCTCTGCGGGCCGTCGCGCAGGGTCTGGTCGATGACGCCGACCTTCCGGCGGCTGCCGTCGGCGTTGCGGGGGGCGCGGTCGAGGTAGGTCATGTCAGTCCCTGCTTCTCCAGGTGGTCGGGCAGGCCGCGGACGGCGATCCAGTCGGTGGTGACGTCGCCGGCGCGGAAGTCGGGGTGGTCGAGCGCGTCGCGGATGAAGGCGGCCGTGGTCGGCACGCCCTCGACGCGCAGGCTGCGCAGTGCGGCGCCGAGGCGGTCGGCGGCGGTGTCGCGGTCCGGCCCGTGGGCGACGATCTTGGCGAGCAGCGAGTCGTAGTACGGGCTGACGACGTGGCCGGGCTCGCAGTGGGTGTCGACGCGGACGCCGTCGCCGGTGGGCGGAACCCACACGCCGACGGTGCCGGGGCGGGGCACGAACCCCCGGGCCGGGTCCTCGGTGGTGATCCGGGCCTCGATCGCGTGGCCGGTGAGCACGACGTCGTCCTGGGTGATCCGCAGCGGCTCCCCCGCGGCGACGCGCAGCTGCTCGGCCACCAGGTCGACTCCGGTGACCATCTCGGTCACCGGGTGCTCGACCTGGATCCGCGCGTTGAACTCCAGGAAGGCGAACTCCCCGGTGTCGGAGTCGAGGATGAACTCGACCGTGCCTGCGCTGTCGAGCCCCAGCGCCCGCGCGAACGCGACGCCGCTCGCGCGGATCGCCTGGCGCACGGGCTCGGGCAGGTTCGGGGCGGGCGACTCCTCGACGACCTTCTGGTGGCGGCGCTGCAGCGTGCAGTCGCGCTCGCCGAGGTGGACGACGTGGCCGTGGCGGTCGCCGAGCACCTGCACCTCGATGTGGCGCGCCCGGCGTACGAAGTGCTCGACGTAGAGCCGCCCGTCACCGAAGGCCGACTGCGCCTCCGCGGCCGCCGCGGGGAACCGCGCGCGCATCCCCTCGTCGTCCTCGACGACCGACATGCCGCGCCCGCCACCGCCCGCCGCGGCCTTGACCAGCACCGGGTAGCCCAGCTCGCGTGCCGCCGCGACCGCGGCGTCGGTGGAGTCGAGGATCGGCGAGCCGTCGAGCACCGGGATCCCGGCGGCCCGGGCCAGCTCGCGGGCCCGCGCCTTGTCCCCGGCCTCCGCGACGGCGTCGGGCCGGGGCCCGACGAACACCAGTCCCGCGGCGACGCAGGCCGCCGCGAAGTCCGGGTTCTCCGACAGGAAGCCGTAGCCGGGGTGGAGCGCGTCGCACCCCGAGCCGAGCGCAGCACTGAGCACCGACGGGATCGCGAGGTAGCTCTGCGCCGCGGGGGCGGGGCCGATGCAGACGGCGCGGTCGGCCAGGCGCGCGGCGAGCGAGCCGCGGTCGGCGGTGGAGACGGCGACGACCGACTCCAGTCCCAGCGACCGGCACGCCCGTACCACCCGCACGGCGATCTCGCCGCGGTTGGCGATGAACACCCTGCGGATCGGGGTCGAGCGAGCGGCACCTCCACCCAACCCTGTTGGGCGAGGGTGCCGTTCGCGCAGGTCGGTGTCAGGCATCGCTCGGCCGGATCAGGAAGAGCACCTGGTCGTACTCCACCATCTCGGCGTTCGCGGCGAGTACCTGCACGACCACCCCGGCCCGCGGCGTGACCACGGGGTTCATCAGCTTCATGACCTCGACGATGGCGAGCTGCTCGTTCTCGCCGACGTTGCTGCCGACCTCGACGAACGGCGGCTCCCCCGGGCTCGGAGCGACCCAGAACGCCCCGACGGCGGGCGAGCGGACCTCGACGAGGCCGGTGGTGTCGACGGGTGGGCCCGGCGGGGCCGGGGCGGGGGGCGAGGGGGCTGCGGCGGGGCCCTCCGGAGTTGCAGGAAAGCCACTTTCCCGCACTCCGGTGGCAGGAACGTGGCTTTCCTGCAAGACGGGGGCGGGTGCGGCGGGCGCCGGAGCGGCGACGGCCGTGGGCGGCCCGTTCTTCCCCACCGTGATCGTCATGCCCCCGATCTCCAGGGTCATGGCGGTCCAGTCGGACGCCGCGAAGGTCCGCAGCACCTCCCGCACCCCGCGGTGGGTGACGCTGTCGGGCACGTCGGGCACGTCGGGCCCGCTCATGCCGGTCTCCTCTCGTCGGCGCCGGACTGCGCGGCGGCGTGGGCGGCGGCCGCCAGCAGCACCGGGAGCCGGTGCGCCGCGACGATCACCTCGACGCCGCCGTCCAGGGCGTGGCGCACGCCGTCGGCGGTGGTGAACAGGGCCCCGCGGACGGTGCGGGTGCCGGGAGGGAGATCGGGCAGCCGCTCCCCCAGCTCCTCGGGCGCTGCGGCGTCGGCGTCGAACACCGGCGCGGGAACGTCGGCGCCGGGCGCGACAACGCGGACCGGGGCTGCGGCCTCGGCCCAGTCGCACAGGCGACGCAGGTCGTCGTCGCCGGTCTCGTCGACGGCGGTGGTCGCCACCTCGCCTGCGTAGACCCGGCCCGCGGTGGCGTCGACGGTGACGGTCCGCCCGACGAGCGCGTCGACGGTGCCCGCGCCGCACCCGACGACGCACGGGGTGTCGAGCGCCCGGCTGACGACAGCGGCGTGCGAGGTGGCCCCGCCCTGCTCGGTGACGACGGCGTCCGCGGCGATCATGCCCTGGACGTCGTCGGGGCTGGTCGCCCGCCGGACGAGGACGGTGCCCGGCCGCGCCTCCTCGGGGGTGGCGACGGCGAGCCCCGTGGCGACGCCCGGGCTGGCCGCGGCGCCGGCGGCGAGCAGCTCGGCCACGTCTGCGGCCGCGGGGTCGATCGAGGGCCGCAGCAGCGTGCGGACCTGCTCGGCGGTGACCCGCCCGACGGCCTCGGCGGGCGTGATCGCGCCCTCGTCGACCAGCGCCACCGCGATCCGGACGGCGGCACGGGCGGTGCGCTTGGCCGGGCGCGACTGCAGCAGGTACAGCTCGCCGCCCTGCACCGTGAACTCGATGTCCTGGGCGTCGCGGCCCTCGGTGTCGAGGCACTCCGCGGCGGCGAGCAGCTCGGCGTGCACGTCGGGGTGCGACGCGGCGAGGTGCGCCAGCGGCTCCGGGGTGACCCGGCCCGACACCACGTCCTCGCCCTGCGCCCGGGGCAGGTACTCGCCGTAGGGCTCGCGCGCGCCGTCGACGGGGCTGCGGGTGAACAGCACGCCGGTGCCGGAGTCGTCGTCGAGGTTGCCGAACACCATGGCCTGCACGGTGACGGCGGTGCCCAGATCGGGGATGCCGTGGTGGTTCCGGTAGGCGACGGCGCGGCGCGAGCGGCTCGACGCGAACACCGCCGCGACGGCCGCGCGCAGCTGCTCCCGCGGGTCGGCGGGCACCTCACCGGCGCCGTCCTGGGCGATCGCCGCCCGCACGGCCGCGGTGTCGGGCAGGTCGTCGAGCTCCTCGAGGCAGCCGAGCACGAGCCGCCCGTAGAAGCCGGTGAACCGGCGGTGCACCTCGGCCGCGAACGCCGGGTCGCCGCTCTCCGCGGCCAGCGCGGTCTCGACGGCGTCGGTGCAGCCCAGGTCGAGGATCGTGTCCATCATCCCGGGCATGCTGACCGCCGCCCCGGACCGGACCGACACCAGCAGCGGCCGCTCGGTCCCGCCGAAGGTGCGGCCCAGCGACCGCTCCAGCAGCCGGATGCCCGCCTCCAGCTCCTCGGCGAGCCCGTCGGGCAGCCCGCCCGAGGCCAGGTGCGCGGCGCACGCCTCGGTCGTGACGACGAACGCCGGTGGCACCCGCAGCCCGAGCGAGCGCATCCGCCACAGACTCCACGCCTTGCCGCCCACCAGGTCCCGGCTCGGCTCGACCGCCGGGTCGTCGGGGACGACGATCCACCGGAACCCGGTCGTGGTGCTCATTCCTCCCGCTCCCGCCCGGTCAGCCGCAGCAGGTGCTCGTGCATCTGGAACCAGACGGTGTGGAACGAGTCGACCCGCACCCCGCTGACGTAGTCGGTCTCGCCGCCCTCGGCGCGGGTGAGCGCGGTGCCCAGGCGCTCGACGAACCGCCCGACCAGCGGGTCCTCGACGGGCCCGAGGACCGCGGGCAGCTTGTCGAGGATCCGTCCGAGGCGGTCGAGGACCTTCGCGTCGTGGTCGGCGTCGGAGTGGTCGTTGGTGACGCGCTCCCCGCCGACCTCGACGGTCTGCCAGTCGGTGGTGACCTTGAGGACCTGCTTGTTGACGCCGCTCTCGAACGCGTCCATCGCCGCGGCGACGGCCGGGTCGGACCGCAGCGCCCCGAACACCACCGGGTAGGCCGCGTCGAGCTGCTCCCGCCCGGCCGGGGTGATCATGAACTTGCCGCGGGCCGCCATCACCGCGCCGTCCGCGACCGCCTTCTCCAGCTCCGCCTCCACCTCGGTGGCGGGCTGCCCGGAGACTCCGGCCAGCTCCTCGGCCGTGGCGAGCTGCTTCATCGTGAGGGTGTGCAGGGTGAGCAGGTGGGGGTCGAGCATCGCAGGTCCTCTCAGGGGGTGGTCGCGGCGGCGGTCATGCGGTCGCGCACCTCGCGGCGCAGCGACTTGCCGACCGGGCTGGTGGGCAGGTCGGGCCAGATCTCGACGGCCCGGGGGCGCTTGAAGCCGGCGAGGCGCTCCGCGCAGTGGGCGACGATCTCGGCGGGCTCCACGTCCGCCCGCAGGACGACGGCCGCGGCCACCCGCTCGCCCCACGTCTCGTCGGGGAGGCCGACGACGGCGGCCTGCGCCACCGCCGGGTGGCTGAGCAGCGCGTCCTCGACCTCGCGCGGGTACACGTTGAAGCCCCCGCTGATGATCACGTCGTGGCGCCGGTCGAGCAGGTGCAGGTAGCCCTCGCCGTCCCAGCGGCCGATGTCGCCGGTGTGCAGCCAGCCGTCGGGCTCGAGGGTCTCGGCCGTCGCCTCGGGCCGCCGCCAGTAGTGGTGCATGGTGTGCGGGCCGCGGGTGAGGATCTCGCCCACCTCGTCGGGGCCCAGGGACCGACCGGCGGCGTCGCGCACGTCGACCTCGACGAACGTGTACGGCTTGCCCGCCGAGGTCAGGCGCTCGGGGGTGTGCTCCCACGGCTGGAGGCAGGTGATCGCCAGCGGCGCCTCCGCCTGCCCGTAGAGCTGGGCGAACACCGGCCCGAGCACGTCGATCCCACGCTGCAGCACCGTCGTCGCGATGGGGGCGCCGCCGTAGCAGAGGCGCTCCAGGGCGAGCCCGCCCGACGACGCGAGCGCCGCGGTCGCCGGGTCCTCCAGCAGCATCGCGATCATCGTCGGCACCATGAACGTCGACGTGGCGCGGTGCCGCTGCGCCGCCTCGAGGAACGCGGCGGGCGAGAACTTCGTGACGAGGACGTTCGGCGCCCCCTTCACCAGGTGCGGCAGGAAGAACGCGCCGCTGCCGTGGGTGATCGGGGCGGCGTGCAGCATCACCGACGACGGCGTGAGGTTGGGCAGCAGGTCGACGAGGAAGTTCGCCACCTCGGCCAGTTCGCTGCGCGTCGTGAGCACGACCGCCTTCGGCCGGCCCGTGGTGCCGCCGGTGTAGGCCAGGCGCAGCGGGGCGTCCAGGTCGCGGCGCACGTCGCACGGCCCGTCGGGCGCGCCGGCGATCATGCCCGGCAGCTCGTCGGAGATGATCATGACCTCGACGGCGGCGGGCGGGTCGCCGGCGTGCACCAGCGCCCTGGCCTGCGAGTCCTCGATCTTGAACGCGTGCTCGTGGGGCGTCTCGCGGGTGTTGAGCGGCACGCGCACGAGCCCCGCCTTGGCCAGCGCGTAGTAGACGACGACGCCGTCGATCCCGTTGGGCAGCAGCACCGCCACCCGGTCCCCCGGCTCCAGCCCCCGGGCCAGCAGGGCGTGGCCGAGCCGGTCGGTGAGTGCGTCGAACTCGGCGAAGCTCACCGTCCGGGCCCCGCCGTCGTCATCCGGGTGGACCAGCGCGGGGGCGGCACCGAACTGCCGCCCCGCGCGCCGGATCAGGTCGCCGATCTGCACGGTCAGCCGTTCCCCTGCAGGTCGGCCCGGAGCAGCCCGGCCCCCTTGCCCTGCAGCGTCCGGCTGTCGCGCTGCGCCAGCTCGTAGAGCGCGTTCGCGCGGTCGGAGGTGTAGTGCCGCTTGACCCACTCCTCGTCGAGGTAGCGGAACTCCGGCGCCTGCGCGGACGGGGTGAAGCCACGGGCCCTGCGGTTGTACTCGTCGAGCTCCAGGCGCCCCGCGCTCGTCGTCCACAGCCCGGTCTTGGGGTCGAGGCTCGACGAGCCGGACAGGCTGGAGCCGGCCGTCGGTGCGAAGTCGTCGTCGGTGAGCACCGAGTACGGCACGCCGGTGAGCATGTTCTGGTTGAGGCCGGAGTAGCGCGCCATCGTGTACTCGCTGGTCTTCTGGTGCGGGAAGCCCAGCAGGCCGACCATCTCGCCGAGGTCGTCGCGGCCGTACTCGTCGTTCATGAGCGGCTTGAACCGCTGCACGCGGTCGTCGAGCTGGAACCAGTCGTCCTGGCGGTAGGTCCCGGCGAGGTGCGCGAAGTCCTTGGCCACCGACGAGTAGACCAGGGCGCCGGCGTCGATCATCTGCTCGCGCGACCAGCCCGCGATGCGCTTCCACAGGTCGGCCGTGGCCGCGTTGAGGATCTCGCGGTAGGACTCCATCGTCTCCGCGAGCTTCTCCGCGTTCTCCATCCCGACGGGCTGGTAGCCGTCGGTGAGGGCGTCGGAGGTGTACATGCCGACGGCCGCGATGTTGGACGCGTCGTAGGACGGCTCCGCCTCGAACGAGGCCCAGTCGTCCATGAGGTTGAAGTTGGTGTCCTTGAAGACGATCGGGATCGTGAGGTTGCCGAACGGGAGCTGCGTGGCGATGCCGTCGAGCCAGGGATAGTCGCCCTCGGTGAGCTCGAAGAAGTCGCGGACGATGAGCTGGCGGTTGTCGCCGAAGTTGTACGGACCGCTGTTGTGCAGCCCGATCCGGCACTCGCAGTGCGCGAGGAACGCGTACTGCGACAGCTGCGCGACGAGCTTGGTGGCCGCGGTGTGCAGCCGGTCGCCGGGGACGACGCCGTGCAGGTCGGACTCGAACACCTGCAGCGTGCGCTCGGGCAGGAACTGGCTGCGGTCGCCGAACTCCTTGTTCGTCATGTGGCCGTCGTTGCGGTGGTAGGCCAGGTTGAAGCGGCGCGAGAAGTCGAGCACGTCGACGACGTCCTCGACGGCGTCGGCCGGGCCCAGCAGGCCCCAGTTCATGAGCATCTCGCGGCCGATGAGGTAGAAGGCCGGCATGCCCCAGGCGGCGTTGACGGTGTCGACCTTGAGGCTCACCTCGCGGGCCCGGTCGCCGAGCTCCTCGGCCGGCGTCGCGGCGTCGATCTCCCGGAGCTGCGTGGGCAGCCGGTAGAACGTGTTGAGGTAACTGAGCAGCATGTACGGGTTCATCGGGAACAACTTCGACTCCTGCACCGTGCGCGTGATGCACAGCCAGTAGGTCGTGTCGCTCAGCTGCCGGAGGTAGTTGTTGGTCTCCAGCAGGCTCTTGTAGCTCAGGTCCGCCATCACTCAGCCCTCGATCTTCCAGATCCGGGCGTGCCCGGTGTTCCCGGTCTCGTACGCGTCGGCCGCCGGCGGCGCCGCCGTCACCTCGATCTCGACGACGTCGCCGTCGACGAGGGTGTCGATCGTGCAGTTCATGAGCGTCGGCACGTCGTACTCGCGGGCGAGGATCCCGAGGTGCGAGCGCACGGAGCCGCCCAGGCAGATGACGCCCGCGAAGCCCTCGATGATCGGGGCGGTGAGCGTGCCGCCGGAGTCGTCGATGACGGCGATCGTGCCGTCCGGGACGCCGTCGGCGAGGAACCCCATGACCTGCTCGATCTTGGAGATCAGCGCGACCGGGCCGGTCACCGACGCGGTCTTGCGGATGACGTTGTCGCCCACCCCGACCTGCCGGCGGCCGTCGGTGACGGCGCCGTCGGCGAACGCGGAGGCCACCTTCTCGGGCCGCTTGTACTTCTCGGGCTCGGACTCCAGCGACACCGTCGCCGAGAAGTCGAAGCGGTAGCCGGAGTCGAGCGCCTCCTGCTCGACGGCCTGCGCGTCGGCGAGGGAGAACAGGTCGTACTGCCGGTCGAACACCACGTCCTTCCAGGCGACACCGGTCGCGGCGAAGCGCTGCGCGGCCAGTTCCCGGACGGCGGAGTTGTAGCGGCCGGGCAGCGGCAGCATCTCCTTCGTGCCCCACTTCGGGGGTGTCAGGGCGGCCTCGGGGGCGGGATCGGACATCGTCACCTCTCCGTGATCGGGTCGGCGGTTCGGCCACCGGCGTCGGATCCAGTGCCACGTCCGGAGGCCCGTAGGCCTCGTTCTGCGGCTGTTCACGAGGGTGAAAGGTAGGTACGTTGAGAGATGTGACCCAGTCCACGTTGGTGGACAGTCCGGCGTCGACGACGACTGCCACGCCCTCCCGCCGGGCTCGTTCCTCACCACGCACCGCCCTGCGCAGGGCCGACTACGAGCGCGCCTTCGACGTGCTGGAGGATTGCGACGGGTCCCCTTCGCTGCCCGATTTCCGGGAGCAGCTCGTCGAGGCCCTGCACCACCGCTTCGGGCTCAAGCACGTGTCGTTCTTCGTCGGCGCCACGTTCCACAACATCTTCGGCGACCTCGCCCCCGTCACCGAGGGCAACACCGCGAAGATGCTGCCGGAGTACCAGGAGCGGTGGTCGCGCTACGACGTGTTCGGCACGCCCGCCGCGATGCGCCAGCTCGTCTCCAGCGGCGTGTCCTCCCTGTCCGAGTTGCGCGCGCTCGGCGCCCTGCCGGCCTCGGCCAACGCTTACGTCCGCCACTTCCTCCAGGCGACCTGGGGGATGGAGTCGGCGGCGGCGATGCGCCTCGAGCTGCCCGGCGGCCACACCGCGCTTGTCGGCATGTTCGACACCGCCCCCGACCGCCTCTCCCCCCAGGACCTGGCCACGCTGCGCGCCCTGTCGCGCCAGCTCTCCGCCATCGCCCGCGGCCTGCCCGTCTCCCGCCCGAAGGCCGCCCTCGCCGGGCTCTCGGAGCGGCAGCGGCAGGTGGTGCAGCTCGTGGCCGACGGCCTGTCGAACGCCCAGATCGCCGAGACCCTGTCGTTGGCGGAAGACAGCGTGAAGAAGTACGTGAGCCGCATCCTGAGCGCCACCGGCTGCCAGAGCCGGATGGAGCTGGCGCTGCTGGCGCGGTCGCGGGGCTGAGCTCGCATCGTCTGCCAGCCGGCTCACCGGCTGGCCTGCTCGGCCGGTTGACCGGCTCGGCCGGCTCACCGGGTGGCTGGGCCTGGGGCTCGCACACAGGGTGCGCGGCCGGCACACAGGGCCGGGCTTGTGTGCGGGCGGTCGGAGGTGTGTGCGAGCGGAGTGGTGGGCACCCCGGCCCCGGCTCGCGCTCGCACACAGGTTTCGGGCTCGCGCACAGGTTGCGGGCTCGCACGCAGGACGGGACGTGTGCGCGAGCCCGGAAGGTGTGCGAGCGGGAGTTGTCGCCTTGTGCCGACCCGGGGCGCGGCTGTTCCGGCACCGGCGGCTCTCCCCATGGCGTGCGAAGGCTTCGACGAACCGCGCTCGGACGCCAGCTCGCGCTCGCGCACAGGTCCGGGGTTCGCACACAGGTTGCGGGGCCGGCACACAGGGCCGGAACTGTGTGCGAGCACGAAAAAGTGCGCGACGGCGTCCAGATCAAGTCGAACACATGTTCGACTCGAGCCACAATTCCTGGTATTGTCGGTCCATGTCAGCGACCCGTTCCGGCACGCCTTCCGAGGCGTTGCTCGTCGAACGGATCGCACGGCTCGAGGAACGGAAAGCGGCGATCGCGGCCGAGCAGTCGGACGCGATCCTGGAGTTCGCGCGGGCAGACGCGGAATCGCAGACGGCCGGTGGCCCGTCGACCCGGAAGCGCTCGAACGCAGCATCGCCGCTCAGGTCGCGCTCGCGTGCCGGGTGTCACCCACCGAGGGCCGGCGGCGCGTTCGGACCGCCCGGGACCTGCACGCCGGACACACCCGGGTCCGTGAGCTGTTCTCCGCCGGGCTGCTGAGCGAGTACAAGACCGCGACCGTCATCGCCGCCACCGCGCACCTCTCCCCCGCCGAGCGGGCGCAGGTCGACCAGGAACTGGCCGAGCAGCGGGTGGAGACCCTCGGCGTCCGACGGATCCACGACCTGGCCCGGACGCTGGCTGCGCAGGTGGCGCCGGAGAAGTTCACGGCCCGGTGCCGCGCCGCCCGGTCGGGCCGGCGGGTGTCGGTCCGTCCCTCGGCCGACGGGATGGCCGATCTCACCGCCCACCTGCCGGTCGAGGAGGCCGTGGCCTGCTACGCCGCCCTCGCCGCCGCGGTCAACGAGGTCGCGGTCCAACCGGAACCGGTCACGCGCGGCCGGGGGCAGATCATGGCCGACACCCTCGTCGAACGGCTCACCGGACAAGCCACCGCCCGCGACGTCGCCGTCGAGATCCAGATCCTGGTTCCCGTCGAGGCGCTCGTCGACCGCGACAGCCCGCTGCCCGCGGAGATCCCCGGTCACGGTCCCGTCCCGGTCGAACTCCTCACCTGCGGAGCCGGCCGGAAGACGTGGAGACGGTTGATCACCCGAGACGGCACCGTCATCGGCGGCGACTCCCGCAGCCGCTTCTTCACCGGCCGACTTGCCGCACTGATCCGTGCGAGGGACGGCCACCGCTGCCGCGAGCCCTACTGCGACGCACCGATCCGCCACATCGACCACATCCGCCGCTGGTCCGAACTCGGCCGCACCGAGTTCGACAACGGCCGCGGATTGTGCGCATTCCACAACCACGTCCGGGAAACAGTCGGGTGGCGGGCCGAGGTCACCTCCGGAACGGTCAGGACGACGACACCCACCGGCGCTGAGTATGTTTCCGAACTGCTTCCGTTGAGCAATCCTGCGACCGGTGAGAAGAGCCGATCCGGCGCGGCCTGATCTCCTTGTTCGAGCTGCCCGTCCATCGCCCGAACCAGCCCGCAGCCGGGCAGACGACGGCGTCTACAGGAACGACGACTCCCTCGTCAGTCCGTACCTCGGGTGCTCGCCGATCACCATCGACTCGAAGATCCCGTACCCCACCGCGTCCCCCTCCCGCACCCGGATGACGCAGTCGCGGAGCTGGTGGATCTCCCGCACCGTCTCCGGGGACGAGGCGTCGGCGAACCGCTCGCCGTCGACGAACTTCTCCCCGTGCCACTGGCCGTGGCGCTGGCCGCGGAAGCCGAAGTACTTGGCTGTGCCCAGGTGGAAGCCCGTGTCGCTCGCCGCCTCGATCTCGACGGTGCGGGTCTCGCCCCAGCCGGCGTCGAAGGTCATCTTGCCGCCGAGCAGGCGCCGGTTGACGGGGTCGAACTTGAGCTCGTCGCGCACGGCGTGCAGGTCGCGCTGCGAACCGTCCGCCTCGTTGACGAAGCCGGAGAAGTACGTGGTCTCGTGGTCGACCTGCTGCTGGTAGTGGTGGATCTCGTAGGACGAGCCGTCCGGGCGGCGCATCCACATCGGGCTCCAGGTGAGCAGGAAGTCCTGGTCGAGCCGCTGTGGCTTGAAGACGTCCGGAGCGGGGTCGCCCACGTCCATCCGCACGCCCCACGAGTGGTCGCGGAACCCGAACCACTCCTCGTCGTGCACGTCGATCCGCTGCCCGTCGATGTGGATCGTGCCGCGAACGGTCGAGGCCTGGTGGTAGCGCAGCAGGTCGGACTGGATCCGGAAGCCGTGCGGCTCGCGCTGCTCGTCCTTGCGCTCCAGGAAGGGCGGGAGGACGCCGGTCACGACGAGGTCGAAGCGGATCGGCAGGACATGGTTCTCCCGCAGGGTGAACCGCACCGACTTCAGCGGCTCGATCACCTCGTAGTCCAGTGGCCCGACGCCGACGCGCTCCGGGTCGGCGTCGAGGCGGCGCGTGGAGCGAACCGTCAGCTGCTCCGTGCCGCGGGAGATGCCGCCGAAGCCGTCCATGACGTTGCGGTTGTGGTACTTGCCGAACCCGACGTCGACCTGCAGCGAGCCGTCGCGCGCGAACAGCGACCCCCACAGCTTCTCGGTCCAGGAGATGTCGGCGTGGCCGATCGTGGCGAAGGTCTGCGGCGTCTGGTGGCAGAGCAGCTCGTCGGCGTGGGTGAGGATCTGCTGGGCTTGGCGCACGAGTCGTCTCCTATCGGGTCGGCGAGAACGACCCGGGCAGGTCGTTGGCCACGACGGCGGTCCCGAAGACGGTCGCGGCCGCGGTGTCGTCGTCGAACGGGTCCGGGTAGAGCGCCGTCGTGTCGGGCGAGAACGCCCAGTCGATCTGGTCGGTCACCCCGGCGAGCGCGGCGAACGGGCGCAGCCCCGAGGTGTACATCCTGGTCGCCGCGAAGATCCGCTCTTCGCGCCCCATGTCCGCGAACCCCTGGTAGAGCTCCATGTGGGCGCGGCTGGTGTCGGCGAGCACCTCGGCCCAGCGCTCCGGCCCGAGCACCTCCGACGAGCCGTCGGCGCGCCGCCCGACCACGGTGGCCTCGGTGACGGCCGACAGCAGCTGGTCGGGCTCGGTGAACGTCGTGCCCCAGTCGTTGATCTCGAACTCGGTGAACGCGGCGGGGTCGAACGTGAGCGCGAGCGTCAGCCCGCCGTAGGGCGGCGTCAGCGCCTCGGCCCACGGGTAGGCCCAGGCGCTCGGGCCCAGGGACAGGTAGTCACGGACGATCGTGTGCCGCCCGTCCCGGCGGGGGTAGGGCCCGGAGTCGCAGATGCCGACGCGGGAGTCGCAGAAGTAGAGGAACGAGTAGCCCGACACGGTGGCGTTGAGCCGCTTGAGCGCCTTGGACGACGCCGCGTCCACCGTGCTCCCCTGCGCGACCAGGTCGTCGACGACGTCGGCGGGCAGGTAGCGGTTGGTGAACCCGGCGTCCTTGTAGTCGAGTGTGCCGTCGCCGCGGTGGGCGAGGGTGAGCCGTCGCCAGAAGTCGACGACCGTGCGCACCTCCTCGATCCGCTCGTCGCGCCGCAGCTTCCCCATCTGGATGAGGCACTCGCGCCCGGTCAGGTAGTGGTAGCCGACCATCCAGATCCACAGCGGGCTCACCATCCCGGGCTGCCCGCGAAGCCGCTTCCCGATCTCCTGCGCGGGCATCGCCGCGTCGATCACGGCGACGCGCTCGGCGTAGGTGTGGAAGTCGTCGATCACCGACAGCGTCATGTACGGCAGCATCGGGAACAGCTCGGAGGTGAAGCCCGAGCGCCGCGTGATCTCCGGCTTGAAGGCGCGGCCCATGTGCTGGACGAGGTCGTCCAGGCGGTCGTCCGTGAGCTCCTCGGCGAGGAGCCGGTCGAGCGCCTCCGGCCCGACGGTGACGTCGAACGGCTTCACCGCGATCTCGTCGCCGACGCGGCGGACGTAGGCCCACCACGCCGCGGAGACGTCCTCGTCGGGCGTCGCGGCCGCGGGGGCGTCGGCGCCGGTGCGGACGACACCGGCACCGTCGACGATGTCCAGGGTGACCTCGGTGCCGTCGGCAAGCTCCTCGGTCAGGTCGGCCCCGACCAGACAGGGCACCTCGAACTCGCGCGAGGCGATAGCGAGATGGCTGCGCAGCGTGCCGTCACGGGCGACGATGCCGCCCAGGCGCCCGAGGATCGGCGACAGGAACGTCGTGCCGCCGGAGGAGACGACGGCGATCGTCGCCTCGAGGTCGGAGTCGATGGACGCGATGACGTCCTGCGGCGACCGGAAGTGCCGGACGGCACCCGTGACCCGGCCGAAGGTGTACGAGGGGACGCCCTTGCCGATGACGGCCACGTCATCCTCCGATCGGCCGGAAGCAGCTGTCCCGGTCCTGTGGCACGAAGATCCCGCCGATGAGCGAGAGCGCGAGGTCCGGGTCCTGGAACTTCTCGTACGACTGCTGGATGGAGTCCGACACGGTCCAGTCGATCTCGTCGTAACACCCTGCCAGCCGCGCCCACGCCTTGAGCTTCCAGGCGTACATCGACGTGGCGTAGAGGTTGCGCACCTGCGGGTCGGTCTCGGCCAGGCGCTGGTAGAGCGCGCGGTGCGCCTTGCGGATCGCCGCCGTGGCCTCGGCCAGCTCGGCGAGGTCGAGCGGGCGCAGCACGCCGCCGTCGGTGGTGAACACGCGGGTCTCGATGATGTCGGCCTGGTAGTCGCTGGGCGTGAACCAGGCGGTGCCCCACACGTTGTTGTCCATCTTCACCGACGCCGGGAGGCGGTGGGCGATGACGAAGTGGTGGAACGGCAGTGTCTCGCGGATCCCGTCGAGCCACGGGAAGTCGCCGTCGCCGTCGGCGCAGGTCTCGCGCAGCGCGAGGAACGAGCCGTCCTCGAGCTGGTAGGGGCCGGTGTCGCAGACCGCGGTGCGGGCGTCGCAGTTCTCCAGGAACGCGTACGCCGTGAGCCGGGCGCCGAACTTCCGGATGGCCGACTTGTGCTCGTCGTCGGCAGGCAGCAGGTGGCCGCGGATCTCGACCAGCAGCTCGTCGGACACGACGTGCGAGCTGTTGGGCGGGTCGGCGTCCATGTTGTAGAGCACGCCGTCGGTGCGCATCGCGATCGTCGCCTCGCGCCAGAACTCGAGCACCGTCAGCTGGTCCTCGAGCCCGTCGGCCAGGGAGTTCTCGCCCAGGTCGACGTAGAGCTCGCGGCCGGTCATGTAGTGCAGCGGCATCGCGGCGAGGTTGATGAAGCTGCGCTTGTTCCCGATCGGCAGCGCGCGGCGCACCAGCTCGGCCGGCGTCGCGTGGCTCAGGATCGTGCGGATCCGGTCGGGGACGCGGAGGTAGTCCTCCATCATCGACATGAGGATGTAGGTGTTCATGCCGAACAGCTCGGACTCGAACACCGTCCGCGACGTCAGCTCCGACTTGTAGGCCGCGCCGCCCTCGTGGACGAGGTGGTTCCACTCGTCGAGCGTGGGCTCGTAGGAGGCGTCGGTGTGCAGCGCCTTGAGGTCGCTCATGCCGACACCCCGGCGGCGACGGAGATCCGGGCCGTCTCGGCGTCGGACAGGTCGAGCACGACGGCGTCGCCGTCGGTGACAGTGCCGGTCAGCTCGGCGGCCAGCACGCACGGCACGTCCGACTCGCGGGACAGGATCGCGAGGTGCGACTCCCGGCTCCCGGCCGTGCAGACGATGCCGCGCAGGTCGGGAAGGATCGGCGACAGGAACGTCATGCCGCCCTTGCTGACGAACGCGATGGTGTCCTCGAGATCGTCGTCGTCGATGGACAGGACGTCGGAGGTGTCGTTGAACCACCGCGCCGTGCCGCGCACCTCCCCCGCCGTGAACAGGTTCGTGCCGGTGCCGACCTCGTTCTGATCACTCATGACAGCTCCGTCCGCTCGCCCAGATGCGCAGGTGGGACGGTAGGAGCCGGGCGCAGGTGTGACCCAGTGCACTTAGGGGGACAGTGCCCTCCTGGCCGTAGGCACTCCGGTAGTCATTCGTGGACTCCCTTCGCACGCCGGATGCCGACCGGTCCGGCGCGGATAGTCGGCCGGGAAGTGCGGTCCTACCGTCGAGGTCCCCCCGGAATTGACGTGGAAGAGGACGGTATGGCTGATCTCGAGCAGTTCCGGATGACCATCGCAGGGAAGCCGGTCGACGCGGTGTCGGGCCGGTCCTTCGAGTCGACGAACCCGTTCACGGGTGAAACCTGGTCCCGGATCCCCGACGGCGGGGTGGAGGACGTCGACGCGGCGGTGGGAGCGGCGCGCGCCGCCCTCGAGGGTGAGTGGGGCGCGATGACGGGATTCGCCCGGGCGGCCCTGCTGCGCAGGCTCGGCGATGTGATCGGCGAGAACGCCGAGCGCCTCGCCACGCTGGAGGTCAACGACTCGGGGAAGCTCTACCGGGAGATGATCGGCCAGACGACAGGTCTGGGCGGGTGGTACCACTACTACGCGGGCCTCGCCGACAAGCTGGAGGGCCGGCAGATCCCCACCCCGAACCCGAACTACCTGGTCTACACGCGCCAGGAACCGGTAGGGGTGGTTGCGGCGATCACGCCGTGGAACTCGCCGCTGCTGCTGATGTCGTGGAAGCTCGCGCCGGCGCTCGCGGCCGGCTGCACCGTCGTCATCAAGCCGTCCGAGCACTCGTCGGCCTCCACCCTGTTCTTCGCCGAGCTGGTGGGTCGGGCGGGTTTCCCGCCCGGGGTGGTGAACGTCGTGACCGGGCTGTCCCGGGAGATCGGCGCGCACCTGGCCGGGCACCCCGGCGTGGACAAGGTGGCCTTCACCGGCTCGACCGCGACCGGCCGCGCCGTCGCGCACGCCGCGGCCGAGAACCTGAACCCGGCGACGCTGGAGCTGGGCGGCAAGTCCCCCCAGGTGGTGTTCCCCGACGCCGACCTGGCGGCGGCGGCCAACGGCGTGATCGCCGGGGTGTTCGCGGCCACGGGGCAGACGTGCATGGCGGGTTCCCGGTTGATCGTGCACGCCGACGTGCACGACGAGCTCGTCCGGCTCGTGGCCGAGCGCGCGTCGCGGATCCGGCTCGGCGACCCGAACGACCCGGACACGGAGATGGGACCGGTCGCGAACCGGCAGCAGTACGAGAAGGTCGTGGGCTACCTGGAGTCGGCGCGGGCGGAGGGCGGCGTCTTCGCGACGGGCGGCGGACCCGACACCGAGCGCGGTGGCCTGTTCGTGCGGCCGACGGTGGTGACAGGGGTGACCGCGGACAGCACGATCGTCCGTGAGGAGGTGTTCGGTCCGGTCCTCGCGGCCTACACCTTCACCGACGAGGACGAGGCGATCACGCTGGCCAACGACACCCCGTTCGGGCTGGCCGGAGCGGTGTGGACCAAGGACGTCCATCGCGCGCACCGGGTCGCCGCGAGGATCAGGGCGGGGACGGTCTGGATCAACGCCTACCGGGTCGTGTCCCCCAGCGTCCCGTTCGGCGGGTTCAAGTCCTCGGGTCTCGGACGGGAGAACGGGATCGACGCCGTGCGGGCCTACACCGAGGACAAGTCGGTCTGGGTGGAGCTGAGCGGCGACACCCGGGATCCCTTCACCCTGGGTTGACCGCCGGCGCGCCGTCGAGGTCTGCACCGTACTGCACCCGGTAGGCGGCCCGCAGGTCCGCGGCACCCCGGAACCCCCACCGAGCCGCCAACGACGCCACCTCGACGGCGCGATCCCGTGCACCCCGCACCTCCGCGTGGACACGGGTGAGCCGCACACCCCGCACGAACTCCTCGACCGTGAGCCCGAGCTCGTTCTCGAAGGCGGCCGCGAGAGCGGTCGCGGTGGTACCGACCACGTCGGCGAGCTCGGCCGTGCCGAGGACCCGCTCGGGGTAGGACTCGACGTAGTCGACGGCCTCCTCGAAGGCGAGCCGTCCGGCCGGACCGACGTGGTCCGCCAGGCGCCCGCTGTAGGAGTGTCCGGTACCGAGGAGCAGTTGCGTGAGCAGGTACGACTCGGTCTCACGACGGACGAGGTCGTCGAGAGGTGCTCCCCCGCCGAGCTGCCGCGCGAGGAAGCGGGCGGCCGGCAGGATCCCGGCACCGGCCCCGGTGAGGTCGACGTGCGGGTCGAAGACCGGTGCGACGTCGACGGCGTCGTGCAGGAGCGCCGAGGTCTGCTCGACCATCGCCGACACGGGGATCTTCACGGCGAACTGCGCGGCGTCGCCGGACCAGAACAGGGTGCTCGGGAGGCCCGGGGAGAGCACCGCACCGCTGCGCCCGGCCGCGGTCGTCACGGACGTCCCGCCGTGCCGGACCTCGGTGCAGCCGCCCAGGGTGATGTTCACGTGGTAGCAGCTGCCCATGGGCGGCACGTCGAGGACGGCCTCGCCCCCGTAGGTCAGGTACCCGAACGTCAGCCGCGCCGACTCGACGAGGTCCAGGCGGACGTCGAGGGAACGCCGTGCGCGCAACCGGTGCGGGACGTAGACCGCGGAGACGACGTGCTCCGCCTCGGCGACGTCGGAGGTCCGCAGGACCGTGCTGCCGTACGGCTGTTCCCTCATCGCTGCCCGCTCCTCCCGAGACCGGTCCGAGTGCGTCCGACGCTAGGCGACGGCTGTTCCGGCAGCTATCCGCGATGCGACGGCGCCGCGCCCTCCTGAGGCGTCCGTCCGCGGACACCGACCGTCGCCGCGCGGATAGTGCCTGCTCAGGGACGTTCCTATCGTCCTGATCACAGCGTTCGCGCAGGACCGTCGACGGCCGCGCCTCTCCTGTCGCTGCATCCCCTCAACGATGGAGGACCCCCGTGACCTATCCGATGCACCTCGAGGACGGACTGCTCGGCCACACCAAGCCGCTGACGGCCAACCCGGTCTTCAACGACCAGAAGCTGAAGCTCGGCATCTTCTCGTCCAACTGCAGCGGCGGCGTGATCATGAGCCACGAGCCCACCGACTTCCGGGTCACCTGGGACCAGCAGCTGGAGATCGCGCGGACCGCCGACGAGCTCGGCATGGAGGCGATGGTCCCGGTCGGGCGCTGGACCGGCTTCGGCGGGGAGACCAACTTCAACGGCGTCTGCTTCGAGACCTACACCTGGGCCGCCGGCCTCGCGCAGGCCACCGAGAACATCGGCATCTTCACCACGACGCACGTGCCGACGGTGCACCCCATCGTCGCCGCCAAGATGGCCACCACCATCGACCACATCTCCGGCGGCCGGTTCGGGATGAACCTGGTCATGGGCTGGTTCACCCCCGAGATGGAGATGTTCGGCCGCAAGCAGCTCGAGCACGACGAGCGCTACGCCTACGGCCAGGACTGGCTCGAGTTCGCGATGAAGCTGTGGAACGAGGAGGAGGGCTTCGACTACGACGGGCCCTACTTCCAGTCCACGGGAGCGCACGCCTACCCGAAGCCCGTGCAGGACGACCGCCCGGCGCTGCTCAACGCCGGCGCTTCTCCGGCCGGCCAGGACTTCTCCGCGCGCAACGTCGACATCAACCTCATCGCGCTGCCGACCGAGGAGGTGCCCGGCTACGTGAAGGGCATCAAGCAGCTCGCCAACGACGAGTACGAGCGCAACATCGACGTGTGGACCTACTGCCTGGTGATCTGCCGGGAGACCGAGAAGGAGGCCAGGGCCGCGCAGCAGGCCATCATCGGCAAGGGCGACTGGCCGGGCGCGCAGATCATCATGGACGTCCTGGGCATCCAGAGCCAGTCCTTCGGCACCCAGATCACGCAGTTCCAGGAGCGGTTCATCGCCGGATGGGGCGGCCCCAACCTGGTCGGCACCCCCGAGCAGGTGTGCGAGCAGTTCTCCGAGCTCAGTGACGCCGGCATGGCGGGCGCCGTCTTCGGGTTCCACGACTACGCCAGGGAGCTCAAGGAGTTCGGCGCCGAGGTCATGCCGCTCATGCGCAAGCACGGTCTGCGCCACTGACCGCACCACCCGTGCGACACCGCCGGCTCCGCCCACGAGGGCGGAGCCGGCGTCGTCGTGTCGCGGGGTCAGGCGCCGTGCCGCAGGACGCGGCGGACGGTCTCCGACGGCAGGACCCCGAAGCGGTCGCGGTACTGCTGGGCGAACCGGCCGAGGTGGAAGAAGCCCCACCGCATGGCGACGTCGGTGACCGGAACGGTTCCTGCACCCGCGACGAGGTCGGCGTGGACCCGGTCGAGCCGGACGGCGCGGACGTAGGCGGTCGGCGACATCCCCACGACCTCCCTGAACCCCCGCTGCAGGGCCCGGGCGGTCACGCCGGACGCTGCGGCCAGATCGCTCAGGGTCAGGCTGGAGTTCGGATCCGCCTCGATCATCTCGATGACGCGGCGCACGGTCGTGCGCTGGGCCGGACGGTCCGGAGTGTGCAGCAGGTCGGTGTAGGAGTGCGGGATCGTCAGCAGCAGCTGGGTCAGGACCAGCGATTCCAGCTGGTCACGCGCCATCGGCAGCGTGCTGATCCCACCGGGGCGGCTGAGCTCGGCCCGGAGGAACGTCACCGCGGACAGCAGGGCCTGTCCCGTGGGGTGGTCCAGGTCGAACCCCAGGTCGAACTGGATCGGCTGCTCGATCGGCCGGTTGAGGAGCCTGCCGAGGTGGGACTCGATCGAGCGACGGGGCAGCTTCACCGCGTACTGCACCGCCTCCGGGCTCCACCGCACGGTGAACGGGTCGGTCGGGGAGAACAGCACGCCGCTGCGGCCGCCGTCGGTGGCGGCCCTGCGGCCCTTCTGGCTGACCATCGTCTCGCCCGACAACGTCAGGTTCATGTGGTAGCAGTCGAGCATCGGCGGGACGAGGAGCTCGGCGTCCGCCCCGTAGACCAGGTGCCCGACGGTGAGCCGCTCCGAGGCGAGGTAGCGCAGCTTGAAGTCCAGCACCCGGCCGTCGCGCGTCTCGAGATCGTGGGGGATGTAGACGTCGGTGATGAACTGGTGGGCCTCGTCGAGGTCGGCGGTGACCAGCAGCGGCAGCCCGGGGCCCTCGAGGTCGCCACCGTCGCCGTCGTGCGTCATCGCACCCTCCACGGTTCGTCCGACCGCTCCTGTCCGCTGGACGGTAGACGGGGAGCGACCGGTGCCACCATCCGCCGGACGACGACGACGTCCGCGATGCGACCCGGGCGGGTGGACTCCGCGGGAGCTGCGGCACAGCCCGACGCCGCCGAATGTTCCGCAGGTCAGACGCGACGCGGGCGGCTCCTCCCTGGACACGCCCTTGCCCGCACCTGCACCGACCGAGCGACGTCGACCACGGCCACGACACGCGGGACGGATCCGTGGTGCAGTGTGGTCGCACCGTGGCCGGCCCCGTCCCGACCCACTCACCGGGGGCTGCATCCGGGTGAGCGGGGGTCGGCTCAGCGGACCGGACTGGGCTGGCTGCGGATGCTCAGGGTGGTACCGGCCGGCCGGCCGTCGATCGACAGGTCGGCCGCGACGGACCGGATGATGTACAGGCCGTGTCCGGGTTGCATCCTTGCCGCGGGTTCGCGCCACCGGCCGTCGTCGGAGACGACGAGGTCGACGTGGCGGAAGCCCGGTCCACCGGCCACGATCCGCGCTCGGACCCGCACGACGCCCGGATGGTCGTAGATCTCCGGACCGACGCCGTAGCCGTGCTCGATGCTGTTGGAGACGGCTTCGCTGATCACCAGGACCAGCTCGATGGTGTGCGCCGGCGGCCAGGCGTGGGCGTCGAGCCAGGCACTCAGCTCGTCCCGCGCGATCGACGCCGACACCATGTCCGCACGCAGCTCCAGATCCAGCTCGGCGGGACCGTGCGCTGCGAAGCCGTCGGCGTCGGGACTGCGGCGGCCGGCGGCCTGTTCGTCCCGGTCAGAGGGCGGAACCATGGAGCCTGATCACCTCGATCCTCGGAGCCCGACCCCCACGTGGTCCCGTGGTCGGTCACCCATGGTCGCGCAGAGCGGCTTCCACGTCCTGGTAGAGGTCCAGGACCCCGTCGAGGCCGACGATCTCGATCGGCCGGATGACCGGGCGGCTGTGGTCCACGATGATCCGCAGGGGCCGCAGCCCGTGGTGGTCGACCGCCTCGCGGGCGCTGTCGGCCAGAGCACGCAGGCCCGGGGAGCCGAGGAACCGCACCTCGGTGAGGTCGACGACCAGCACGCGACCGGCCAGCTCGTCGAACGCGTGGCGCAGTGCCTCACGCAGCCGCGGCGCGGTCAGCGCATCGACGGCGCCCACGACCGTCACCACGGTGGTCGCGTCGTGGTCCTGGACAGCGACGGTCATCAACTGCTCGCTCACCGGCCGGACGGACGCCGAGCCGCCGCCGTCGGGCGTGCGTTCATCACCGGCAGGAATCATGGAACCGGACGATACCGGGCGCCGCATCCGCTTCTGGTGATCCGCACTTCCTCAGGTGGACGGTGCTGTCATGCTGCGCGGTCACCGTCGTCGGGACGACGGGGGATCGCCCGGAGCTCGACCTTCGCCGGCACGTCGGCCGGGACGGCGGGGTCCGTGACCTTCCTCCCGTCGACCAGGACCCAGCCGCCCCGGATGTGCTCGACCGCGCGGTCCTCGGCGATCCCGGACTGCACCAGCCGGTCCAGCACGGTCCGGTGCGCGACGGCGGTGTTGCTGCGTGACGTTGTCATCGGTGGTCCACCTCGGTGCGTAGGGCTGTTACCGGCACACCCTCGCAGCAGCACCGGCACCTCGTCAGAGGCCGAAGGACCTGCTCCCAGCCACCGGGCGACCTGTCGACGGCACCCGCCCGACCGTGGCCCGCGGGCCGCCCTGCGCAGGATCGAGCGCACCAGGAGCTCTCCGATCGCATGAGGTGGGACGCGGCGCGCGTTGAGCTCGGAGTCCGTCCCACGTCCCGTCACCGGTACTCCTCCGTCGCACCCGCGGTGAGCCGGAGTGCCGCCGGCAGGGTCAGGAGGGCGACCGTCACCGCCATCACCAGCGCCGCGAGCACGCCGATCGCAACGGTGAGCGCGAAGGACCGTCCCGGCTGCCACAGGGGTGTCGAGACGGCGAGGAACGCGCCGAGCCCGACCGCCCACGCCGCAGCGGTGGCCGGTATCCAGAACACCGAACCCGGCACGGCCCGCCGCAGGACGAGCCACTGCGCCGTGCCGATGGCTGCGAGCAGCACCGCGCCCAGCACCGCGCCGCCGACGACCTGCACCGGCACCGGGAGCGACGCCACGTCGCCACCGAGCACGACGGGCACCATCGCGACGGCGTAGGCCGTGGCGGCCGCGAGCGCCGTGGCCGCGACGAACCACCCGGTGCGCAGCACAGGCAGCGACCGGTGCAGTACCGACGCCTGCGCCGCGCCGAGCACCGCACCCTCGACCAGCCCCGCGGCGACGAGCGCGGGCACCTCGACAGCGGCCGGCGCCGTCGCGAGCGCAGCCCCGACGACGGCGGGCGCGGTGAACCCGAGGACCTCACCCGCGCTCACCCGGGCCACCCAGCGCCGCCGGAACTCCGCGCGATCGGAGGTGCCGCTGCGGGTCCGGTGACCGCGACCGGCGGGCGCGAGAGGGGTCACCGGGTCCGGTCCGCCGTCCGCAGGGTGATCCGTGGGAGCAGGTTGTGGCCCCAGACCCGGGCCCGCTCCACCTCGGCGGGCAGCAACGGCCCCGGCGTCCCGCTCACCCAGAACGTCTCCGGCCGCGCGACGACGTCGAACCCGAGACGCCGCAGCCGCCGGGCCGCGCCCGCCGCCGCCGACCCCGGCAGCCTCGGCCGGCCGACCCGTGTGTCGAACGCGGCGGCGTGCAGGCCGGGCGCCGCCGGCGTCAGCGTGGCGAGCCACTCCCGCAGGCCGAGCTCGGCGGCGACGGCGCCCCCTCCGGCCTGCTCGGCCGCCGAGGCGCGGGTGGCCGGACGGCTCATGCCGAAGGCGTGCGTCGGCCCGGCGACGACGAGCAGGTCGACCCCCTCGAGCAGGTCGGGCGTGCGGGCCGCGTCCACGACGTCGAGGACGCGGGCGTCGGCACGCGGTGCCAGCCCCTCGGCCACGGCCTCGGCGATCCTGCGGGTGTTGCCGAACACCGATTCGACCACCACGAGTGCCTTCATGTCGTCCTCCTGCAGTTGACCTGTGCGTCGCTCGATCCTGCGCCGCCGGGCCGTCGGCGCGGCACGGCCGGAGCTCCCTCCTCCGCGGGACCTCCGGCTCCCGCCACGCGGACCCGAGGTCCCGGCCCCTGAGTCACGGTCACGTCCCCGTCCCCGGGGCGGCCACCTGCACCCTCCTCGCGGCCGGCTGCCGGCCCGCACGAGCGGCCGCGAGAGGTCCGACGACCGTCACCGGGCAGCCGGCGTGGTGCACGAGGAGCGTGCTCACCGAGCCGAGCACCAGTCCGGCGAGCTCGCCGCGCCCGCGCGACCCGACCACCACCAGCTGCGCGCGAGCGGCCTCGGCGAGCAGCACCTCGGCCGCCCGACCGCGGCCGGCGACCATCCGGACTGCAACGTCGTGTCCGGCAGTCCTCGCCGTCACCTGCTCGGTGGCCACCCGCTGCTCGACCTCGTCGAGCACGGCACGCGCGACGGCCGGCGCCACGAGGAGGTCCGCGTCCGGCCCGCCGACCGGTTCCGGGGTCGTGTGCACGACGACCAGCTCGACACCGCGCGCCGCGGCGGCGTCGAGCGCGACGTCGAGGGCGGTCGCCGCGGCCGGCGTCGCGTCGAACCCGACGACGACCGGACGCCCCGCCTCGTGCGCCGGGTCCCGCTCGGGACCGCGCACGACGACCACGGGGCACGCTGCGCGGCGCAGCAGCGCGACCGCGACCGACCCCGCCAGCACGCCCTCGAGCCGGCTCGTACCGCGGTCGCCGACCACGAGCAGCCGCGCCGCACGGGACTCATCCACCAACACCGTCGACGGGACACCGCGGCGCACCTGCGTCTGCACGGCGCCCGCTCCCGTGTCGTTCATCATGGCCTCCGCGGCCACCCGGGCACGCGCCAGCATCGCCTCCAGCGCCCGGTGGCGCCCGGCCCGGCCCGGCAGGTGCTCCCCGGGCGGCCCGGTCGCCCCCACCAGCCGCAGCGGCACATCGAGGCGGGCCGCCTCGGCCGCCGCCCAGCGCACCGCCCGCAGCGCGTGCGGTGCGTCGTCGACCCCGACCACGACCGGCCCGGTCACCGCCGCCGCCCCGGCCCGATCCCTGCCCTGCGCGTCCATCACGCCTCCTCCCGCCACCGAGCGTCGACCCGCGACGGTCCGGGCGGGAGGGGCCGGGAGGCCGCAGCAGCAGGGTCGTCCGACCCTGCCCCACGTGTCGCCCGCGCGACACGCTGACACCGACACACGCACCGCACACCGGAGGCGCACCATGTCCACCCGACTGCACGACGGGCGCGTCGCCCCGCCCGAGACCCTCGACGACGACCCGCGGATCGCGGCGCTGATGACCGCCCGCGTCGTCGCGATCACGCCCGACGCGCCGCTGCACACGGCGCTGCGCCTCATGGCCGCCGAGCAGCTGCGCCACCTTCCCGTCGTCGACGGGGAGTGCTGCCTCGGGATGGTGGGTGAGACCGACCTCGTGCACGCCGTCGCCGTGGGCGGACCACCACTGGTCGGCACGCTCGCGCGCCCGGTGCCGGCCCTGCCGTCGACCGCCCACCGGTCCACCGCGGCGCGGACGATGGTGGCGGCGGGCACCGACGCCGTGCTCGTCATGGAGCACGAGCGGCTGGTCGGGATCCTCACCGCGACCGACCTGGTGGTCTCCCTCGCCGACGCGGCCGGTCCCGCGGGCGCCCGGTGACCCCACCGGCCGCGGACCGCGAGACGCACGTCGGGGTCGTCGTGCTCGTCGGTGACCGGGCGTACAAGGCGAAGAAGCCCCTGCGCACGGCGTTCCTCGACTTCAGCACCCCCCGCCGCCGGCTCGACGCGCTGCAGCGCGAGCTCGACCTCAACCGGCGCGTCGCCCCCGACGTGTACCTGGGCATCGCCCGGCTCACCGGACCGGGCCCCGCCGAGCGGACTGCGGACGGCGGCGAGCCCGTGCTCGTGATGCGCCGGATGCCCGACGAACGCCGGCTGGCCGAGCGGGTGCGCTCCGGCGCCGACGTCGGAGGCGACCTCCGGGCCGTGGCCCGGCTGCTCGCCGCGTTCCACGCCCGCGCCGAGCGCAGCGCCGCCATCGACGCCGACGGCGGTGCCGCGGCGCTCACCACCCGGTGGACGGCCAACCTGGCCGAGCTGGTCCCCTACCGCGGCCGGGTGCTCACCCCGGAGGTCGTCGACGGCATCGGGGAGCGGGTGCACCGCTTCCTCGCCGGCCGCGGGCCGCTGCTCGCCGACCGGGTCGCACAGCACCGCATCGTCGACGGGCACGGCGACCTCATCGCCGATGACGTGTTCTGCCTCGACGACGGCCCGCGGGTGCTGGACTGCCTGGAGTTCGACGACCGGCTGCGGCACGTCGACGGGCTCGACGACGCCGCGTTCCTCGCCATGGACCTGGAGCACCTCGGCCGCCCGGACCTCGCCGCGGTCTTCCTCGACGACTACGCCGAGTTCTCCGGTGACCCGGCGCCCACTGCGCTGCGCCACCACTACGTGGCCTACCGGGCCGTCGTGCGGGCCAAGGTCGCCTGCCTGCGCCACGACCAGGGCGACCCCGGCGCCGCGACGGACGCGGTCGCGCACGCCGCGCTGGCGCTCCACCGTCTCCGCACGGGCGAGGTGCGGCTCGTGCTGGTGGGCGGGCTGCCGGGCACCGGGAAGACCACCCTGGCGCACGGGCTCGCCGACCGGTTCGGCGCCGTGGTGCTCTCCAGCGACCGCATCCGCAAGGAGCTCGCCGGCCTGGATCCGGAGAGTCCGGCGGCGGCGGCGTTCGGGGGCGGGCTCTACCGCGCCGAGCACACGGACCGGGTCTACGCCGAGCTGCTGCGCCGGGCGCAGGCCCTGCTCGCGCGCGGCGAGTCGGTGGTGCTCGACGCCTCGTGGACCGCGGCGCGCCACCGCGACCGGGCCGACGCCGTGGCCCGGCGCGCCGCCGCCCCGCTGATCGCCCTGCTGTGCAGCGCGCAGCAGGTGCTGGCCCGCCGGCGCATCCTCGAGCGGACCGGTGGTCCGTCCGACGCCACTCCGCGGTCGCCGACGCGATGGCCGCGGTCGCCGACCCCTGGCCCGACGCGGTGGTGGTGCCGACCTCGTCCGGGCCGGCCGCCGCGCTGGACCGGGCGAGTTCGGCCTGGCAGGAGCGCTGACGGGCCGAAGGTCCCGGCGGGACGGGCCGCACGGCGCTGCGCCGACCGCGGTTGCGACGCTACCGTCGAGCCGTGACCATCAGCGTGTTCCTGCTCGACGACCACGAGATCGTCCGTCGCGGCATCGCCGGGCTGCTGGAGGGCGAGGACGACATCGTCGTCGTCGGCGAGGCCGGCACGGCCGCGCAGGCCATGGCCCGGATCCCGGCGCTGCGGCCCGACGTCGCGATCCTCGACGTGCGCCTGCCCGACGGGGAGGGCGTCTCGGTCTGCCGCGACGTCCGCGCCGCCGTCGACCCGCCGCCCGCGTGCCTGATGCTCACCTCCTACTCCGACGACGAGGCGCTCTTCGGCGCGATCATGGCCGGGGCGTCGGGCTACCTGCTCAAGCAGGTCGCCGGCATCGACCTGGTCGGGGCGGTGCGCACCGTCGCCGCGGGCGGGTCGCTGCTCGACCCCCGCGCCACCTCGGTGGTGCTCGACCGGCTGCGCAAGGGCGAGGAGCCCGAGGACCCGCGCTACGCCTCGCTGAGCCCGCAGGAGCAGCGCATCCTCGCCCTCATCGCCGACGGCATGACCAACCGCCAGATCGGCGCCGAGCTGTTCCTCGCCGAGAAGACGGTCAAGAACTACGTCTCCTCCCTGCTGCACAAGCTCGGGTTCGCCCGGCGCACCGAGGCCGCGGTGTACGCCGCGGAGCACCGGCGGGAGCGCGGCCGGTAGTGGCGGGCGGCCCCGGGTTCACGGCGGCGCGGGATCAGGGCAGGGGCACGGTCCACGTCAGCCGCGTGCCCCTGGCCGGGCCCGGACCGACGGTGCACGCGCCGCCGCACTCGCGGGCCCGCTGCTCGAGGTTGACCAGCCCGCTGCGCGCCGCTCCCGAGCCGAGGCCGACGCCGTCGTCGAGGACCTCGACCACCAGCTCCCCCGCGTCGGCGCGGACCTCGACGGCCAGCGACTGCGCCGCCGCATGGCGCACCGCGTTGCTCACCGCCTCGCGCACCACGGCCACCGCGTGCACCGCGACCGCCGGCGGGACCAGCGTGTCGACCGCCCCGTCGATCCGCACGGCCGGGGTCAGGCCCGACCCGCGGGTGGCGTCCGCGGCGGTGTCGAGCAGGCGCCGGCGCAGCCCGCCGTCGGTCTCCCCCGCGGTGTGCAGGTCGAAGATCGACGTGCGGATCTCGCGCACGGTCGTGTCCAGGGCGTCGACGGCCTGCTCCAGCCGCTCCCGGACCGCCGGCTCGACGGTCCGGCGCAGCGTGCCCTGCAGCTGCATGCCCGTGGCGAACAGCCGCTGGATCACGTGGTCGTGCAGGTCGCGGGCGATCCGGTCCCGGTCGGCGAACACGTCGAGCTGGCGACGGGCCCGGTTGCGCTCGCCCAGTTCGAGCGCGAGCGTCGTCTGCTCGGCGAACGAGGACAGCAGCGGCACCTCCGCCGGACGGAACGCCGGATCCCCCCGCCCGCGGAACGCGACCAGGACCCCGTTCACCACGCCGTCGCTGCGCAGCGGCACCGCGACGGCCGGTCCGAGGTCCTCGCTGGACCGCTCGTCCGCCAATCCGTCGGGGCCGGGCAGCAGGACCGGTGCGCCCCCATCGATGACCTCCCGCAGCGTTCCCGTCCCTGCCGGGAGCACCCGGCCCAGCCCGGGGCCGGACCCCCGGCCGCTGCGGCCGCGCACGACCAGGTCGCAGTCGTCCCCGCCGCGCAGCGCGATGTAGGTGGTGAACGACCCGGTGAGCTCCAGGGTCCGCTGCGCGATGAGCGCCAGCGCGTCGTCCTCCGACGCCCCCGACAGCAGCTCGCTGCGGATGTCCGCCGACGCCTCCAGCCAGCGCTGCCGCAGCTGGGTCTGCTCGAACAGGTCGGCGTTCTGCACGGCGATGCCGGCGGCCGCGGCGAGTGCCTGCACGATCGTCTCGTCGTCGGCGGTGAACTCCCCGCCCCCGACCTTCTCGGTGAGGTACAGGTTGCCGAACACCGCCTCGCGCACCCGCACCGGCACGCCCAGGAACGTCCGCATCGGGGGGTGGTGCTCCGGGAACCCGACCGAGGAGGTGTGGGCGCCCAGGTCGGCCAGCCGCAGCGGGCGCGGATCGGTGATCAGCTGCCCGAGCAGGCCGTGACCGGTCGGTAGCGGGCCCATCCGGGCCGCGAGCTCCTCGTCCAGCCCGACGTGCAGGAACCGCGCGATCCGGCCCTCGTCGTCGAGGACGCCCAGTGCGGCGTACCGGGCGCCGATGAGGTCCGCGGCCGAGCGGACGATGCGCCGCAGCGTCGCGTCGAGCTCCAGCCCCTCGGCGATGTCCAGCACCGCGCCCAGCAGACCCCGCATCCGGTCCCGCGTGCTCACCACCTCGGTCAGCCGGTCCTGCACCTCGCGCAGCAGCTCGTCCAGCCGCAGCCCCGAGAGCACCGGGGGCGCAGCCGGCTCCGGACGGTCCTCCGACATGCAGCACTCCTCCGCGACACGGCCCCCGCCCGCGTGCTCCCCGACCCGGACGGCGCACAGGACCCTACGCCTGCCGTGCCCCGGCGCGGGGTTCCACGGCGGGCCGGACGGCGCCCGGGGCGGGCCCTCCGACCCTGCTGCACCACACCCGGCGCAGACAGGATGGACCGCGACCGACACCGATGACCGCCAGGGAGGGACACCATGATGAACACGACCCGGACGACGGCCGGACTGGGCCTGACCGCCGAGCAGACGGAGCTGGTCCTCGCCACGGCGGGACGGGCCCCCTCGCTGCACAACACCCAGCCCTGGGCGTTCCGGGTCCGGCCGGACCTCCTCGAGCTCCACGCCGACCCGCAGCGGCGCCTCCCGGTCGTCGACCCGGCCGACCGCGAGCTGCGCATGGCCTGCGGAGCCGCGCTGTTCACCCTCCGGCTCGCCCTCATCGACCTCGGGGTGCGCCCGCTGGTCACCGTCCTCCCGGACCGCCGCCACCCCACCCTCGTCGCCGAGATCCGCCGCGGCGGAAGCATCCTCCCGACCCCCGAGCAGCGCCGCCTGCTCGAGGCCGTCCCCCGCCGGCACACCAACCGCAGCCCGTTCACCGACATCGCCGTGACCCCTCCCGAGCGGCACGCGCTCCGTCGCGCCGCCGCCGACGAGGGCGCCTGGCTGCACCTGGTGACCGCCACCGACGAGCTGGCCACCCTGCAGCGCCTGGCCGTCCGCGCGCACCGGGAACAGGACGCCGACCCCGCGTTCCGGGCCGAGCTCCGTCGGTGGACCGGCACGTCGCCCCGGCGGCCCGACGGGGTGCCGGTCACGGCCGGCGGGCCCCGGCCCGTCCTGCACGACCGCTGGGTGCTGCGCGACTACACCGACGGCGCCGCCCCGCAGCGGGCACCCGGCAGGGAGTTCGAGAACGACCCGCTGATCGCCGTCCTCACCTCACACCTGACCGGGCCGCACGCCGACGTCCGGGCGGGCGAGGCGCTGCAGCGCGTGCTGCTCACCGCGACCGCCGACGGCCTCGCCGTCTCGTTCCTCTCCCAGCTCATCGAGGTGGACCGGGCCCGCGACGAGCTGCGCCGCCTCGTCGGCGGGCAGGTGCCACCGCAAGCCGTCCTGCGGGTCGGCCGGGGATGGCCGGTGGTGGCCACGCCACGGCGCCCGGTGGCGGACCTGCTGCTCGACGACGGGGCCGACCCCGGGCGGTAGTGCTCACGTGCGGGCGACGACCACCGAGGGGCCGACCGGACGGACGCTCCTGCCCCGGCGCCGGCTCGGCCGGTCCGACCTGCGGGTGTGAACGTGCGGCCCCGTGGGGGGCGCACACGACATCCCCCCGACGCGGATCCCGATGATGCCTCCCCCACCGCCCGGCCCGCCGACGGGCTGACCGCCGAACAGGCGCGCGCTCGGCTCGCCGCAGACGGACCGGTTCTTCGCGCTCCTGGTGTGGGTCGCCGCGCCGGGCCGGCCGGGCTCGGTGGGATGCCCCGGCTGGGCATCGCCATCGCCGTGGTCGTCGTCGTGAACGGGGCGTTCGCCTTCCTGCAGGAGTACCGGGGCCGACCGGGCCGGGCAGCGACTGCGGGAGCTGCTGCCGCTGCGGGTGACGGTGCTGCGCGACGGTGAGCGCTGCGAGGTGGCGGCCGCCGAGCTGGTCCGCAACGACCTCGTGCTGCTGACCGCGGGCGACCGCATCTGCGCCGACCACCGGCTTGAGCACGTCGACGCCCTCGCGGCAGGCGGTGGGGTGGGCGGCCGCGGAGGCGCGCGTGCGCGGGGCGGGGCTGCGGATCGTGCACGCCGCCCCCTACGCCTCGACCCGGCCCGGGCAGCAGCGCGCCGCGGCGATCCTCGGCCGCGCGTTCACCGTCGCCCGACAGCACGAGCCGCACGTGCGGACCGTCACCGCACGCAGCGACCAGGACGCCGTGACCGCACTGGCCGAGGCCTCGCGAGGTGCCGACCTGCTGGTCGTGGGTCGGCTCTCCGGGCACACCGGCGACACCGTCGTGCCGTCGCTGGCCCCGGCCATCGCGGTGGCGGCGCACTGCCCGGTCACCGTCGTGCGCACCGGGCCGGGCCCCGTGCACGCCGTGGACCGGCCCGTGGTGGCCGGTGTGCAGCAGGCCGAGGAGGACGCCCCGGTGCTGGAGGAGGCGTTCGCCGACGCAGGGCGCCACGGGTGCCCGCTGGTCGTGCTGCACGCGCGCGGCCCCGTCGGTGGCGGTGACACCCCGGCCGCCCTGGACCGCGCTCTGGACCCCTGGCGGCAGCGGTACCCGGACGTGCCGGTGCAGGTCCGCACCGGCGACGGCGGGGCCGCGGCGGAGCTGCTGCACCTCTCCGTCGGCGCGCGGACGGTGGTGGTGGGCACCCGGGGCCGCGGCGCGGCGGCCGCCGCGGTGCTCGGGTCCACGAGCCGCACGCTCCTCCAGCACGCCGACTGCCCGGTGACGGTCGTCCACCGGACGGGGACCGATCGGGCGACGGCGCCGCGGGACCGGGCCGCGAGCGGCACGGGAACGGTGTGATGGCTCGCGCAGCGGCGCACGGACGGGCGGCTGGTCGCCGGCGACACCGGGGGGAGGGGCGCCACGGCGACCTGCTCGTCGTCCCGCCCTGGTCCCACCGCCTGCCGGTCGGCGGATCGACGAGGCGGCGCTGCTGCGGGCGGTCCGCCCGCGGGGCTGGCGCGGGCGCATGCGCCGCCGGGTGGTCGAACGAGAACGGAGCGGCGGCACGCTCCCGTCGAATGAGAAACGCCGCACCGGTGTTCCCGTGCACCGGAACAGCCGATTGACCCTGCGGGTCGACCGGCGGACGGTCGGCGCTGCTCCGCCCCCGTGCGTTCACCCCGTGAGGAGAGGCCATGACCACGTTGGAAGCCCGGCCGGGGACCACCCACCCGCTGGAGATGACCACCACCGCCGAGGTCGACCGCGTCCGCGAGGCGCTGGCCGCGGCGGGCCTGCTGGGCGAGACCGTCCGCTTCGCGTTCTTCGCGCCGGAGGAGCCGCCCAAGGACGCCGTGCTGGCCCACCGCGACGGCCAGGAGGTCGACCGTCGGTTCCGCGCCGTCCTGCTCGACCTGGCCACCGGCCGCTCGTGGGACACCGTGGTGTCGGCGACGCGCGGCGAGGTCGACTCCTCCCGCGAGCTCGACCCGCCCCGTGACGGCCAGCCCCCGATCATCGACGCCGAGTTCGAGGTGATCGAGGACGTCCTCAACGCCGACGAGCGCTGGCTCGAGGCGCTGCGCCGCCGCGGAATCGAGCCCGCGGAGGTGCGGGCGGTACCGCTCTCGGCGGGCGTCTACGACCACCCCGAGGAGGTCGGCCGCCGCATCGTGCGCGCGTTCGGCTTCCACCAGGCCCACGAGAAGCAGAACCCGTGGGCGCACCCCATCGACGGGATCGTCGCCTACATCGACCTCACCGACCGGAAGGTCACGCGGCTGGTCGACGTCGCGGACATGCCCGTCCCCGCGGCGCAGGGCGACTTCGACGACCCCGCCGTGCAGGGCCCTCCGATGGACCTCAAGCCCATCGAGATCACCCAGCCCGAGGGCCGCAGCTTCACCGTCGAGGGCAACCGCGTCCGCTGGGGCAAGTGGGACCTGCGCTACGGGTTCAACGAGCGCGAGGGCCTGACCCTGCACCAGATCGCCTTCGACGGCCGCCCGATCGTCTACCGCGCCTCGGTCGCCGAGATGGTCGTGCCCTACGCCGACCCGTCGCCGGTCCGCTTCTGGCAGAACTACTTCGACTGCGGCGAGTACATGTTCGCCCGCTACGCCGACTCCCTGGAACTGGGCTGCGACTGCCTCGGCGACATCCACTACACCGACGCCGTCATCGCCGACGACCTCGGCCGCCCCAAGACGATCCGCAACGCCATCTGCATGCACGAGGAGGACTACGGCGTCCTCTGGAAGCACTCCGACCTGTTCACCAACAGCCGCGAGGTGCGCCGCCAGCGCCGCCTGGTCATCTCGTTCTTCACCCCGATCGGCAACTACGACTACGGCTTCTACTGGTACCTCTACCTCGACGGCACCATCCAGCTCGAGGTCAAGGCCACCGGCCTGGTGTTCACCGCCGCCTACCCCGAGGGCGGCAACGAGTACGCCACGGAGGTCGCGCCCGGTCTCGGCGCCCCGTTCCACCAGCACCTGTTCTCCGCCCGGCTGGACATGACCGTCGACGGCGTGCGCAACGCCGTGGACGAGGTCCAGGCCGAGCGGGTGCCGATGGGCGAGGGCAACCCCTACGGCAACGCCTTCCGCAAGCGCACCACCCGGCTCACCACCGAGTCGTCCGCGCAGCGCAAGGCGGACGGGTCGGTCGTGCGGACCTGGCACATCGTGAACCCGGAGCGGACCAACGCGATGGGCCAGAACGTCGGCTACGCGCTGATCCCGGAGTCGAAGGCGACGCTGTTCGCCGACGAGGCGTCCTCGATCCACGCCCGCGCCACGTTCGCGACGAACCACCTCTGGGTGACCCGCTACGACCCCGCCGAGCGCTACCCGGCGGGCGACTTCGTCAACCAGAACGCGGGCGGCGCCGGACTCCCGGCCTGGGTGCAGGCCGACCGCGCCGTCGACGGCGAGGACGTCGTCGTCTGGCACACCTTCGGGACCACGCACTTCCCGCGGCCCGAGGACTTCCCGGTGATGCCGGTCGACTACACCGGGTTCACCCTCAAGCCGGTCGGCTTCTTCGACCGCAACCCCGCGCTCGACGTGCCCGCGACCGGCGGCGCGCACTGCTCGTCGCACGTCGAGGTGCACGGTCCCGCCAAGGAGGGCACCACCGATGGCCACTGACGCCTCGTCCGCCGCGACCGGCAGCGGCGGCAGCTCAGCCCCCGGCTCGGGCGGCTTCCACCGCACGCTCGGCCTGCCCGACGTCATCGCCCAGGGCCTGTCGGTCATCGCCCCGGCGATGTCGGGGGCCTTCCTCACCTACCTGGCCTCCACGAAGGCGGGCGGCGCGACGCCGCTGGCGTACCTGCTCGGCACACTCGCGATGCTCGCCGTCGGCGGCACCGTGGCGATGTTCGCGCGCTCGCTGTCCTCGGCCGGGTCGATGTACACCTACATCACCCGCGGCGCCAACCACGGCCTCGGCTTCCTCGGCGGCTGGTGCTACGCGGCGGCGTTCCTCGTGCTCGGCGGCGCCGTCCTGTGCGGCTTCGGGTTCTTCACCGCGAGCTTCGTCGAGCTGCTCACCGGCGCGGACCCGGACTGGTACTGGTTCTCGCTGGTCGGGCTCGTCGTCATCGCGCTGATGAGCATGTTCGACATCCAGGCCTCCACCCGCACCCAGCTCGTCATCCTCGCGCTGACGATGGCGGCGCTGGTCGTGACGGCCGTGGTCGTGATCGGCATCGGGTCGCCGGCGACGAGCGTCATCGACGGGACCACGCCGGTGGAGTCGGCCGGGCGGAGCTTCGACCTGTCGGCGTTCTGGCCGAGCGCGGCCGGGGTGAGCTGGACCGGCGTGCTGTTCGGCCTGTCCTTCGCGATGCTGTCGTTCACCGGCGCCGAGGCGAGCGCGGTGCTGTCGGAGGAGACCCGCGACCCGCGCCGCGCCGTCCCGCGCGCCGTCATCGGCTCGATCGTCGTGGCCGGCCTGTTCTACCTCGTCATCACCTACGCGACGGCCATCGGCTTCGGGGTGCAGCAGGCGACGACGGACTGGCCCGCCTCGGTCGCCGGGCTGGCCGCCGTCGCGCCGAACGAGGCGTTCGCCGCGGTGGTGCTCGCCAGCGCCGCCCTGGCCAGCCTCTTCTGCGCGCTGGGCGTGCACATCGCGGTGTCCCGGGTGCTGTTCGCGATGGGCCGCGAGCGGGTGCTGCCCGCCCGCCTGGGCACCCTGCACCCCCGCTGGGGCACCCCGTGGCGGGCGATCGGCCTCGTGCTCACCGTGTGGGTGGTGCTGGCCGCGCTGTCGCTGCTGCTGACCAGCCGCGAGGGCCAGGTCGCACTCGCCGGCGGGGTGGACAACGGCCAGACCGGCGGGATCTTCCTGTTCACCTTCCTCGCCGGGATCGGCACGCCGCTGGTGATGGGCGTCTACCTGCTGCTCGGGGTCGCCGGCGTGATGCAGGGCAGGCGGACGGGCCGTCCGGCGTTCCAGGTGGTGGGCGCGCTCGCCGCCCTGGTCGGGGCGCTGGCCGTGTTCGGCGGCCTGTACTACTCGTTCGTGCCCGCCGCGCCCGGCGCCGAGATCCCCGTGCAGTACGCGATGGTGCCGTGGGTGTGCCTGGGCATCGTCGCCGTCGGCGCGGCCGTCGCGGTCTGGACGCGCCGCAGCCGGCAGGCGGTCTGGCAGGACATGGGACGGGTGTTCGACGAGGTGTAGGGCGGACCGGGGCGCCCCTGCACCCCGGTCACCCCTCGGCCTCGGCCAGCCGACGGAGCGGAACCGCCGGGATGCGCACCAGCTCGCGTCCCGTGAGGACCTGGAGGGGGACGCACACGACGTGGTTGGACGCCAGCGGCGCCCAGGTGTCCAGGCCCAGACCGGACACCTGGGCGAGCCGTTGCGGGTCGACCACCTCGTAGGCCTCGCCGACACCGAGGACGCTCCAGCCGGTACGCGCCGCCGGGTCGATGTCGTCGACCTGGAACGCGACGACGGCACCCCGTGTCGCGGCGGCCACCTTGCCTGCGCTGGCCGTGCGGAACAGCACCTCCTCGCCGTCGAGGACGTAGTTCACGGGCTGGGCCGCCGGTAGCGCGCCGTCGGTGAAGACGACGCGGCCGACGATGCCCCCGCGCAGCCGGCGCAGACAGGAGTGGCGGTCGAGCGTCCGGTACCCGGCGGCATCCGAACCCTCGGGAGGCACGTCCTGAGGCATGTCGTGACGCATGCCACCAGCCTCGACGCGACGGGCCGGGACGGAACAGGGCCGGAAGCCCTCTTGCGACGTCCGACGGTCCCGGACCGCCGCATCCCGGACACGCGTCGCACGAGGCGCCACCGCGGGACCTTCGGCCCTGCCGCCCCGCCCGGCGCGCGGGCAGGGTGGGGGGGCATGCAGGACCGCGACACCTCACAGCTCCCCGACAGCGCCGGCCCGGTCACCGGTGCCGTGCGGCGCCTGGCCGACGAGTTCGACGGCCGGGTACACCCCCGCACCCTGCGCCGGACCGTGCAGCGCGCCCGTCGCGACCTCGCCGGCGTGCCCGAGGGCGCGCTCCCCGAGCTGGTGGAGCGGCTGGCCCGGGAGCGCCTGCGCTCGGCACCCGCCGATCGCCGGTAGAGGTCTGGCCCGACGGCCCGGAGGAGGGCGGGACCGGCATCGTCGAGACGCGCGGTCACGATTCATCCTGGAGATCACCTGGCGGACGCGGACGGCTGCTCACCGCCCGCGCCCGCTCCACCCCGGCTCGACCTGCTCCCACTCCTGCTCCCACAGCGCCGCGTCGACCCGCCCGGTCGCGATCCGCACACCGGCCCAGCACCCTCCGAGCACCAGGCCGCCGAGGAACACCACGCCCGTCGCCGCGATGCCGCCGGCGATCACGGCCTCGGCCTCCCCCGCGGGCCGGGGGACGGCACGCCCGTCGTGGTCGAGCCAGATGGTCACCGTGCTGCCCGCCCGCAGGGCCGGCGCCGCCTCGACCAGCCCGCTGCGCGGCGTCCCGTCGGGGTCCGCCCAGCTCGCCCGGGCGTGGACGAGGCTCGGAGCGGTCCCCCTGGCCCCGCTGACCACCGGCGTGTCCTCGAGGAGGACCGCCCGGACCGGCGTGCGCGCGGCCCGCTCGACCAGGCCCCGCTCGACGGTGCTCCCGAAGGCGGCGGAGCCCGCCAGGATCGCCGCCAGCAGCACGAGCAGCCCCATCGAGGTGAGCACCCACGCCGCGACGTCCTCGACGACGTCCGTGGACCGCCGGCGGCCCCGGTCGTCCCGCGGCTCGGCGGACTGCCGCCGCCGGGTCATCGCGGGACGCGGGACGACGGGCACCCGGGACGACGGGGAAGCACGCCGGTCATCCTCGCGCTCCAGGCTCCTCGGGGCGGACCACGGCGACCGGGCAGGGGCTGCGGTGCAGGACCGCGTGGCCGACCGATCCGAGCAGCAGCCCCCGGAAGCCACCGCGACCGCGCGAACCCACGACCACGAGCTGGGCCCCCGCCGCCTCGGTCAGCAGCGCGTGCGTCGGCCCGTCGCGCGTGACGACCCGCCGGACCGGGACGTCCGGGTACTTCCGGGCCCAGCCCGCGAGGCGCTCCCCCAGCACGGCCTGCTCCTCGGCCTCGATGGCGTCCCAGTCCATCAGCAGCCCGACCGCCGGGTCGGCCACCAGGTCGAGCCAGGTGTGCACCGCCACCAGCGGGGCGCCGCGCAGCGCCGCCTCGTCGTAGGCGAACGCCAGCGCCCGCTCGCTCACCGGCGACCCGTCGATCCCGACGACCACCGGTGCCGACGCGGGCAGCTCCTTCTCGGCGCCGCGGGCCACCACCACCGGGCACTCCCCGTGCGACGCCAGCGCGATCGCGACCGAACCCAGCAGCAGTCCGCCGATCCGCCCGAGCCCTCGGTCACCGATGACCAGCAGCTCCGCGCGGCGGGACTCCGCCACCAGGACCGCGATCGGGTGGCCGACGACGAGCTCCTGCTCGACGAGGACCTCCGGCGCGCGTTCGGCGGCGGCCGCAGCGGCAGCGGCCAGGTGGCGGCGGGCGTGGTCGAGCAGCACGTCGCGACGCTGCTCACCGAGGCCGGGATGGCCGACGAGGAGCTCGGTGGTCCAGCCGAACGCGTGCACCAGCCGGATCCGCGAGCGGCGCCGGGCCGCCTCGTCCGCCGCCCACCGCGCCGTCTCCAGCGCGCTGTCCGACCCGTCGATGCCCACGACCACGGTCCTGGCCTGCTGAGTGCTCATGACTGGCCTCTCCTCGATCTCGATGACGGCCCTCCTCCGCAGCCTGCTTCCGCGCGGTGGGCGACGTCAGCGGCGAACGCCCCGACCGGAGGGGCCTTCGGTCCCCCGCCGCGCGGGACCTCAGGAGCGGCCCCTCAGAAGCGCGGCAGCACGGTGGCGTCGGCGAGCCGCTCGTCCACCCGGTAGCGCAGCAGGTCCACGACCGACACCACTCCCTCGACGCGCTCGACGAGGCGCGTCGCGAGCTCGGTCTCGGCCCGGGTGTCCAGCTCCCCGGTCAGCGTCACGACCCCGTCGGCGACGCTCACCGTGATCCGCACCGGTTCCACCAGCAGCGCGCGACCGAGCACCTCGTCCACCACCTCCGCCCGGATCGCGGAGTCGTCCCGGTGGAACACGGCGAGCAGGTCGGACCGGCCCAGGACGCCCACGACCCGTCCGTCCTCCACGACGGGCAACCACGACACGCCGTGCTCGCGCATCGTGCGGGCGGCCGCGGCGACGGAGTCGCCAGGTGCGGCCGTCCTCACCCGGGCAGTCATCAGCGCCGCCGCGGTCGCCGCCCCGGCCTTGACGGTGGAGGGGCCGCGGTGCACGTGGCGGGGGCGCCACCACTGGCGGCGTGCCTCGGTCCCGGCTCGCTCCAGCGTGACGAGCAGGTCGGCCTCGGACACCACGCCCAGCAGGCTGCGGTCGGTGTCCAGCACGGGCACCGCCCGGACGGCCGCCCGGGCGAACACGTCCGCCACCTCGGCGAACGTGGCGTCCGGGGGCACCCACCGGACGTCGGTCGTCATCACGTCGGCCACGGTGCTGCGTCTCATCGGGTCCTCCTCATCCTCCACCAGCGGTAGCCGGCACCGCCATCGCGGTGACCGGGTCGAGCTCCGGTCCGGGCACCGGGACGGGGCGCACCACCGTCACCGGACAGTGCGCGTGCAGCACGCACCCCAGCCCGACCGAACCGAGCAGCGCGCTCGCGACGACTCCCCGGCCGCGGTGGCCCACCACCAGGTGGTCCGCCGTGTCGGCGGCGTCGAGCAGGAGGTGCACGGGCGAGCCGGACGCCGCGACGACCTCCACGGCCACGTCCTCGGGGACGGAGAGCCCCAGCCGCGTCGCCGCCTCGTCGACCCACGCCCGCGCGGCCGCCGTGATCTCGTCGAGCAGCCGGGGAGAGGCGGGTACCGGGATCGGCCCGTAGACCGTGGGCCAGACCTCCGGGGGCGCCACCGCGGTCACGACCCGCAGCCGCGCTCCGCGACGGGCCGCGTCCCCCAGGGCGAAGTCCAGGGCCGCGACGGCGCCGGGCGAGCCGTCCACCCCGACCACCACCAGACCCCTCACGGCATCTGCTCCGGTGCGTCGGGACGGTCGTTCCCGTGCTCCTCGGGGTGGGGCCACAGACCGATCGCGCTCGACGGCGGCGTCGGCCACCGGCCCGCGCTCTCGATGCGGTACCCGGCCGGCGGGACGACCACCGAGTCACGGTCGTTGCCCACCCAGCGCACCCGGAACCGGGCCGGTCCGGGCCCGTCGAGCTGCTCGACGATGCGCCCCCAGCGCCAGCCCCGCTCCAGCGCCGGAACGGGCACCACCAGCCAGTCCCCCGCCGGTGCACGCGATGTCGTCCCTGTGGTCATGAGGTCACCTCCGGGGTCCACGCTGCCCCGGCAGCACGACGCTGCGGCAGCGGCGCAGGTCCCCCTGCCGCGGGCCGGAAGTCCCCGGTCCCGCTCGCCCGGCCCCGCTCGCGGCGAGGAACACCAGACGGTCCCCCGGGATGCAGCTCGCGCACCTCCCGTCGTGGTGGCGGCGACGCTCGTCGTGCAGGTGCTGCGGGAGACGGTCCGGCGAACCAGGTGTCCGCAGCCGGCCGTCGCGGGCGGTCGACGGCCGAGCGCCCGGAGGCGGGTGAGTAGCCGTGGGCGGAGGTCGCCGGCGACGGAGGGGCCGCGAGCACTGCTCCCCAGCACGCTCGCGGCCCCCGCCACGAGGTGGGGCTCCTGCGCCGTCCGTCACGGCGGGGATCCGCTCCCTCGTGCGCCGGCTCCCTCCCGGCCGCTCCCAGCATCGTCGACGCACACCTCCGTGGTCAGGGGCCATCGGACGGACGAGCCGGGCCGGAGGTCCCGTCCTCGGCCCCCGCGGGACCACCGACCCGGTCGGGACCGGACCGACGACCCTGTCCCGGTCCGCTGCACCGATCGACGATGGAGCGATGAGGAACTCGACCGTGGCGGACGTCATGACGCGCCGCCCGCTGACCGCCCGGCCCGCCATGCCGCTCAAGGAGCTCGCCAGGGTCCTCACCGAGCACGGCATCAGCGCCCTGCCCGTGCTCGACCGCGACGACCGCGTCGTCGGCATCGTCTCCGAGCGCGACCTGCTGTCCGAGCAGGCCGAGCCGAGCCCCCGGCGTGCGCGCTGGTGGCAGCGGCGCCGCACCAGGCAGGAGATCCGCCGCAGCCCCGGGGGCACCGTCGGTCACGTCATGACCGAGGATCCGGTCACCGTCTCCCCGCGGGCGACGCTGGCCGAGGCGGCCGGTCGGATGATCGAGCACGAGGTGAAGCACCTGCCGGTGGTCGACGAGCACGGGGCGCTCGTCGGGATGGTCAGCCGGGGCGACCTGGTGCGGAGGTTCGTGCGCAGCGACGACGAGATCCGCGCGGACGTGATCGACGACGTGCTCCTGCACGTGCTCTGGATCGACGCCACTCAGGTCGAGGTCACGGTGACCGACGGCATCGTCACGCTCGCCGGGACCGTGGACCTGCGCAGCACGGCCCAGATCGCCGAGCGCCTGGTCCACCGCCTCGACGGCGTCGTCGACGTCGTCTCCGCACTCACCTACCTCACCGACGACGGCGGCCTCGAGGGCCGGCCGCCGCACACCCCCCAACCCGCGGCCACACCCACGACGGACCGGACGGGGATCACGACGTGATCGAGGCCAAGCACTGGAACGTCGGCATCGTCATCGGCATCGGCATCGACGAGCACGACGCGCACACCCGCGCCACCGCCCGGCTGCGCACGCGTGACGGCGACCGGTGGGTCGGCCCGGGCGTTGGCGGATCTGGCCCAGCACCTGGTCGCGGCCACTGCCGCGGACGTCGGCGAGAACACTCGTGACCACGGCGGGCGGGCCGGGTCGCAGGCGCGCCCTTCCGTCACGAGACCGAGGAGACGATCCTGCTCGTCCACGACCGGCAGCGCGGTGAAGCCGCGCCTGAGCACCAGCTCCACCGCACGGGCGCCAGTGGGCCCGCGCCGACAGCACCGGCGTCGTCGTGACGTCACGCGCCTGCACGGCCCTCGCGTCATCCGGGATCGCCGCGCAGCACGGCGGTGCGGCGCCGGTACTCCTCCTCGTCGATCTCCCCGCGCGCGAACCGCTCGGCGAGCACGTCGTGCGCCGACCCGGCCTCGTCGTCCCCCCGACCGGCGACCGCGACCGACGCGCCCACGACCAGCAGCACCACGACGACCGCGGCCGCGAACCACCAGAACACCATCCCACCGGCCATCCAGGGCATCACCATCCCCACCGCCCCCCGTGCACGCGGGGAGTGGCACCCCTGCCGCCACGGCGGTGGCCGGCCCCCCGCCTCCGATCCGGGCTGGGTCCGGTCATGGTGTCCTCCTCCGACAGAACGCGGCATCGACGGCTCGCCCCGAGCGTGAGCGTCCGTCGCGCCCGCCACCAGGGCCACAACTCTCCGTTCCGCGGGACTTCCTACCCCGCCTGCCGTCCGAACCGGTCGTGGCCGCAGGCCGGATCGGACGACTCGTCCGGAAGGCCCGTACGGGCGCCCACGCACCGCGGAACCACGGGCCGGGCGGCCCACCCACGCAGGGCCCTCCGTCCCGGTCCGAGGTGCCGTTGGGACCTGGCCGGCCCGCCCTGCCGCGCGCACTCTCGAGCCCGATCGCCCGACAGGAGGACCACATGATCGAGGACGTGCCAGACCTGCCCGCCGGGATCGTCGGGCTGCGCGCCACCGGGACGATCTCGCGGGAGGACTACGAGACGGTCGTCGCGCCGCTCGTCGACGGCGCGGCGAGGTCGCGGGACCGGCTGCGCGTCCTGTGCGTCCTGGACGAGGGGTTCGCCGGGGTCGCGCCGGACGCCATCGGCGAGGACGTGCGCCTCGGCCTGCGGGCGGTCCGCCTGATGGCCGGGTGCGCCGTCGTCACCGACGACGAGCGCCTCCGGACGGCCTGCCACATCGCCGGCGCCCTGCTGCCCTACCCCCTGCGCGCCTACCCCGCCCCGGAGCGCGACGAGGCGGTGGCGTGGTTGGGTGGGCTGCCTGTCAGCGGGTTCGCGGTCGAGGTGCGACCCGAGGACGGGGTCGCCGTCGTGCACCTCGACCGGCCGCTGCGCGCCGGGGACGTGGAGGTGCTCAGCCGCGAGATCGACCGCTGGCTCACCACGCACGCCGACCTCACGGGCCTGGTGGTCGTCGCGCCGGTCTTCCCCGGGTGGGACAGCCTGCAGGCGCTGCGCCGGCACGCCGGGTTCGTCCTGCGCCACCACCGCCGCATCGAGCGCGTCGCCGTCGTCGCCGACGGTCTGCTCCCCGCTCTCGCGCCGCCCCTCGCCGGCACCCTGCTGCACCCCCGGGTGCGGCACTTCCGCTTCGACGAGGAGTCGGCGGCGATCGCGTGGGCCGGCGCCGGCCGCACTGCCGCCGCACGGGCATGAGCCACACCCACCTGGGCGTCCCGTGGACGCACGGCGGGCAACCACCGGAGCACCCCGTCGTCGCCCGCTGACGGTCGTCGTCTCACTGGAGGCGATCTTCCTCTCGGCGTTCGTCATGATCGGGCAGAACAGGCAGGCCGCGTTCGCCCAGGCCGAGGCCGACCACGACGACGCCGCCGAGACCCTGGAAATCCGCCGCAACACCGAGCTGACCCGTGAGGTCCACCGCCTCACCGTCGGGGTGCCCGGCGGGTGGTCGACGGCCCGCCCGGGTGAACCGGGAGCCCCCCGCCGCGACGCGCCGCGCCGCTCACCCGGGCGGTGGGCCGTCCGCCCGCGACCCGGGAGTGGCCGGTGCTCGGGTGCCGTCCCCCGCGACCGCGACGTCGCTCCACCCGCCGGACGTCACGCCCGGTCCGACGACCGCGACGGGGCAGGCCGCGCCGTGCACGAGCACCGCACTCACCGAGCCGTGGACGAGCCCGCCGAGCTCACCGAACCCCCGCGACCCCACGACGACGAGCTGGGCCCCGCGGGACTCGGCCAGCAGGCGCTCCCCGGGGTCCCCCTCGGTGACGACGACCCGCACGGGCACCTGCGGGTGACTGCGGCCCAGGACCTGCAGCCGCGCCCCGACGGGCGAACCCTCGGCCTCGGCGTGCACGGCGACGAGGGGGACCCCGCGTGCGGCCGCGGCCCGCAGTGCGAACGCCGCGGCGACGCCGGAGACAGGCGTGGCGTCGACCCCGACGACGACCGGCAGCCCGTCCGTCACCGATCCCCGCACGATCACCACCGGGCACGTCGCCGCGCGGACCAGCGGCGCGGCGACCGAGCCGGCCAGCGCGGCCTCCAACCGTCCCGCTCCGCGGTCGCCGATCACGACCACCGCAGCACGGTGCGACTGCGCGACCAGCGCCGGTCCGGGCTCCCCCGGCACGACCACCTCCACCGCGTCCACACCCGCCGGCACAGCCGCCCGTGCCTCGTGCAGCACCTCCTCCACGGCGCATCGGCGGCCGGCCCGCCCGGGCAGGTGGTCGCCCACCAGACCGCTCGCGGCGACCAGCCTCAGTCCCGTCCGCCGGCGCGCGGCCTCTGCCCCGGCCCACCGCACGGCGTGCAGCGCGTGAGCCGACGCGTCGACCCCGACCACCACCGGTCGGTCATGGTGCTCGTTCTCCATGCCTCCACCGTCGCTGCTGCGTCCCGGCACCGCTGCGGCCGGGAGGCCCCTTGCGAACGGGCCGGACGGTGCCGCGGACGGGACCGACGGCCCTCCCCCGCAGCCGACGCCGGCGACGGCCGCCACGACCTCGCCGTCGTCGACACCCGGCGCAGCCGACCCCGACCGCCGGCACAGTGACGGCCACGTCCGTGACGGCCGCTCGGGCGAGGTCGAGGTCCGGCCCGCAGGCGTGGTGACCGGTGGCGGGGTTCGGGGTGTCGATGGGCGTCCTCCTCGCCGGAGGACCGGGCATCGCTCCCGGCGGCTTCGCCCGGGTCGGGAACAGCGGCACGCCGCCGGCTCGCGGGACCGGCGGCACGCCGCAGCACCACGGGCGGCTGCACGCTCGTCACGGCAGCGCGGCCAGCCATCCGAGCAGGTGCCGGGCCAGCTCGTCGGGTACCGAGAGCTGGGGCAGGTGACCGGCACCTGCCAGCTCGACGTAGCACCAGTGCGGGTGGCGGCGGGCGAGGCCGCGGGACGCGTCGACGGGAACGAGCCGGTCGCGGTCGCCGTGCACGAGCAGCACCGGCACCCGGACCGCGGCCAGCGCGGCGCGGTAGGGGCGCGCGTGCACCAGGGCCCACGCCAGCGACCGCGAGGCGGACAGGAACGCCCGGTCCATCCCGGCGACGTCGGACTGGCGCGCGACCAGCCCGACCGCACGCTCGACGAGGTCGGCGGGAAGCCGGTCCGGGTCCACACCGCCGAGCAGCAGCGTCTCCCGCAGGGTGGCCGCCGCCCCGATCCGCTCGCGGCGCCGGCGCCGCAGCCGTTCCCCGACGCCCGGCAGCGCGTGCAGCGCCAGCACAGCGCCCGACCGCGGCGAACCCAGCACCCGGGCGGGTGCGGGCAGCGCCGGGGCGACGAGGACCAGTGCCCGGACGAGCTCCGGTGACCGGGCGGTGACGAGCGCGCCGACCAGCCCGCCCATCGAGTTGCCGACGAGCACCAGCGGCGGGTCCGCCACCCGCCGGACGAACCGGGTGAGCGCCTCGACGTTGCGCCGGACCGTGGCGGGCCGTCGCGACGGGGCGCTGAGCCCGAACCCCGGCAGGTCGACGGCCAGCACGCGGGCGCGCGCGACGAGGGCGGGCGCCAGGAGGTCCCAGTTGAGGTGCGAGCCGCCCAGACCGTGCACGAGGACGAGGGTGCCGAGCTCCGCGGCGCCGCCGAAGTCGACGTGGTGGAGCTCGTCGGTCATCGCGCACCCGGTCGCCCGGCCGGGGTCCCGCCCCGCGCGGCGGGCGCCCGACGCGGGGCGATCCGCAGGTGCCCGCCGATCCAGAAGCAGGCGACGATCGCGGCGGCCGCCAGCAGTGGCCCCTTCACCTCCGCGGGCGCCGGGACCGGCCGGGCCGCGGTGGCCAGCACCATCAGCACCGGCCCCTGCACCACGAAGGCCGTGAACGCGGCCGCGACCCACCGCCGCGTCCGCCGTCCGGTGACCGGGAACCGGTGCTCGGCCGCGCCGACCAGCCACACCGACCCGGCCACGACGAGGATCCCCTCGACGGTCGCGGTCGCCAGCGCCTCGGCGTTCCACCCTCCGAGGAAGGGCGTGACATCGCGGGCGAGGTCGCGCACGCCGACGGCCAGCGCCAGGACGGGCAGCAGCACCAGGGTCACGGCGGTCGCGGCACTGCAGGCACGGCGCACGCCGTCCGGTACGTGCTCGGCCCAGCCGTGCCGTGCCACGACCACCCCGAGCGCGAACATGCCGAGGCACTGCGGCCACTGCCACAGGTGCAGGTCCAGGACCTGGCCGCTCCGCGCGGGGAAGGCGAGCCGCACCGCGAAGGACGCCACGGCGACGGCTGCGGCGGCGACGGCGACGTGCGCGAGCCCGAGCGGTCGGACCGGGGGGTGCGGGGCACGGCGGACGACGAGGCGCCAGAGCACCAGCCCGACCGAGTAGAGGAGCAGGACCAGCGCGAACCACAGCGACCCGGAGTCCAGCAGCGGGTCACGGCCGCGGAGCACGTCCCAGAAGGTGACGTCGCGACCGGCCGCGGCATGGGCCAGCCACACCGACGCCGGCCACACCAGCAGCGCGGACACCAGCCACGGCAGCCCCAGACGCAGCACCCGGTCGCGCAGGTAGCGGCGCGGGCCGCGGCGGGCCAGGGACCGCTCGGTGACCAGGCCCGCGACGAAGAAGAACACCCCGATCACGAACAGGCCCGACGGGCCGAGCAGCGCCACCAGCACCAGCTCCGAGGCGGGGTTGAAGGTGACCTCGTTGACCTCGTCGTAGGCCCACCCGCCGACCGCGGAGTAGCCGAGCAGCGCGTGCCCGCCGATCACCCAGGCGACGAGGATGGTCCGCAGGACGTCGAGGTGCGGGGAGCGCCCCCCGGCCACGCCGGGCCGGGACCGCGCCGCCACCCGGTGGCGGACCGACCGGTGGAGTGCGGACGCCCGGGCGGGCGGTCGCTTCATGGCCACGGGACCTCCCTGGACGGTGGCGGTGCGCAGCTCCGATCCTCGGGCGGCAGCGGTCGGCGCGGCAGAGGCGATGCGACCGACCCGGGCGGGCCCTTCGGCCGGGGTCACGGCCGCCCAGCTCCTCCGCCCGGACGAGCGACTCCTCGACGTCGTCCACACCGACGGAGAAGGTCACCCAGGGCGTCACCCCGGGCGGCACCGCCGTGATCCCCCGCCGATCTCGACGTGCACGACCGGGCCACCCCGAAGGCCCTGGCAGCCAGGGCCGGACGGACCTGGCGGCCGGCCGGTTCGGCGGCACACGCTGTCGGCGCCGCCGCCGGGCGGTACCCGGACCGAGGAGGAGGTCGCCGTGCCACCGTTCCTGACGGCCGCCGTCGAGCAGGCCCTGCGGGCCCCGTCGGTGCACAACACCCAGCCCTGGCGGTGGCGGATCGGGGCGGACGCCGTCGAGCTGCACGCCGACCCCGACCGGCACCTGCCGGTGACCGACCCCGACCGCCGCGACCTGCTCCTGAGCTGCGGGGCGGTCCTGCACCACCTGACCGTCGCCCTCGCCGCAGCCGGCGCCGCCGCCGTCGTCGACCGCCTCCCCGACCCCGAGGACTCCACGCACCTCGCGACCGTGTCCGTGGGCCCGGGACCGGCCACCGGCGCCGAGCTGTACCCGGCGATCGCGCAGCGCCGCACCGAGCGCAGGCGGATGAGCCACCGCCCGATCCCCCAGGAGCTCCTGGCCGGTCTCGCCGCACGCGCCGCCGCGACGGGGGCGGTCCTGCTCCCGGTCACCGGGCCCGAGGCCCGCGCCCGGCTCGTCGAGACGTTCCGGCGCGCGGGTCAGCTGCAGCGCTGCGCCCCCGGCTACCCGGCCGAGCTGCGGCTGTGGACCCACCGCCTCCCCGGCGCCCGGGACGGCGTGCCCGCCGCCGCGCTCACCCGGGCCGGGCCCCGCGCCGCAGCGGCGGCTCCGCTGCGCGCGTTCCCGGACGGGCAGCTGCGGCAGGGAGCCCAGCAGAAGGGGCACGACGGCCCCGACGACGGAGCGGAGTACCTCGTCGTGGCCACGACCGGCGACACCGTCCTCGACCGGCTCCGGGCCGGCGAGGCCACGAGCGCCGTGCTGCTGGCGGCGACCCTCGCCGGCCTCGCGACCACACCGCTCAGCCAGGCGACGGAGGTCCCCGCCGTCCGGCAGGCCCTGGGGAGCAGCGTGCTGCGGGTGCCCGAGCAACCCCAGCTCGTCCTGCGCATCGGCTGGCCGGCCACCCACGCCGACCCGCTCCCCTCCACGCCACGCCGTCCGCTGCCCACGGTGCTCCTGGCCTGAGCACGTCCGGGCGGGGAGCCGCCGCCGTCAGCGGCGAACGGCCCTGCTGCCACCGCCCTCCGACCCTGCGGGCGCACCCCGCTCGGCCGTGGCCGTCCGTGGCCGGTCCCGGCGATGATCCGCATGGACGGGTTTCCTGCAACCGGGATGAGGTGGCGCGGTGCACGTCGACCCTCTGCTCGGCTCCGGGATCCGGGTCCACCTCCCCACGCTCGCCCTGTCGGTGGCGGTGCTGACCGTCCTCGTGCTCGTCGGCGCGTTCCTCCCGCGGCTGCCGGGTCCCCTGCTCGCGGTGCTGCTCGCCACGGCGGCGAGCGTCGTGCTCGACCTGCCGGGCCACGGGGTGTCGGTGGTCGGTGCGGTGCGCCACCGGGACTCCCGTCGTTCGCCCTCCCGGCGGTGGGCGCGGCGGAGCTCGCCGCCCTGCTGCTGCCCGCGCTCGGCGTCGCCCTGGTCGTGCGACGAGCTGCGGAGCCGGGGCGTCCCCGTCGCACTGGCCCGCGCCGAGCACGAGCTGCTCGAGGACCTCGGGCGCCTCGGGCTGCGGGAGCGCACCGGCGAGGACCGGATCTTCCCCACCCTCCCCACCGCGGTGGAGGCCTACCGACGGGAGTCGGCGTGTCCGTGACGGTACCGACCCGCACCGAGCACTACCGGGATGCCGACGCACCACCGGCCACCGTCGTGGTGCCGCTCGTGTACGCGGTGGTCCGCGACGCGGCCGCCCGGCTCCTCCTGGTCCGCCGCGTCGACACCGGTGACTGGGAGCTCCCCGGTGGCCGCGTCGATCCCGGGGAGTCGGCCGTGACGGCGCTCGTCCGTGAGGTGGCCGAGGAGAGCGGCCTGGTGGTCGACGTGCAGGGCGTGTCGGGCCTGTACTCCGACCCCGGTCACGTCGTGGAGCAGGCCGGGGTCGTCCGGCAGCCGTTCGCCGTCTGCTTCCACGCGACCGCGCAGCCTGGCGCTCCCCGGCCCGACGGGTGCGAGACGAGCGAGGCGCAATGGTGGGACGTCGCCGACGTCGGCGGGTTGCCGATGCACCCCGCCGTGCGGCGGCGGGTGCGCGACGCGATCGGGCGGCCCGACCGGATGCACCTGGGGTGAGGAGCGTTCAGGTCCCCGGCGCGGTCAGGTCCCCGACAGCAGGTCGGCGGGCGGCGCGGCCGCCATCGCAGGTCCGACCACGACGACCGGGCACTCCGCGAACTCGACGAGGCCCCGGCTGGTGGACCCCAGCAGCATCCCGGCGGCGCCGGGTGCGGACGCGGGCAGCCGCCGGTGCCCCACGACGATCATCCGGGCCGTGCCCGCGCGGTCGAGCAGCGCCCGCAGCGGCGAGTCCTCGTCGACGTCGCGCTGCACCTCGATCCCCGGGTGCGTGGCGGTGACCCGGGCGAGCTCGGCCTCGAGCAGGTCGCGGGCCTCGGCCTCCAGCACGGGCCAGTCCTCGGTCCGGCGGTGGGCCGCCCCGTCGCTCGCGGCGACGACGTCCGACCAGACCCGCACGGCCATCAGGCGCGCACCCATCGCCCCGGCCAGCCCGGCTGCGACGTCGAGGGCCGCACGACCGGCCGGGGATCCGTCGACGCCCACCACGACGGGGCCGCCGCGGGGCGGCGGCACGCGCGGCGAAGCGCCCCGCACCACCGCGACCGGGCACCGGACGCGCTCCAGGAGCGCGAGCGCGACCGAGCCCGCGAGCATGCCGGACCACGCGCCGTCCCCGTAGCTGCCGAGCACGAGCATCGCGGCACCGTCGGCGCAAGCGGTGAGGACGCCGACGGGCTCGCCGGGTCGCACCTCGGCGACGCAGTCGCGCACGCCCAGTCGCCGTGCGGTGGCGCGCAGCTCCGCCAGCCACACGGGCAGCACAGCGATCGGCGCGTCCTGGTAGGAGCCCGGCACCACGTGCACCAGGTGCAGCGGCTCGCCCTGCCCGGAGGCGAGGTCGGCAGCCCACTCGGCAGCCTCACGGGCGGAGTCCGAGGCGTTCACCCCGACCACGATCGTCCCGTCCCTGCTCGCGTCCATCTCGATGCTCCTCCGTCGGTCGTCCTGCGTGCGACCAGCGTCACCACGTCGAGCGGGACGGCACAGGGGCGGCGGACCGCGGTCCTCGGGACCAAGGACCCGGACCTCGCCCCCTCCGTGTCGCCCTCGCCACCGCGCACCTCGCCGCGCACGTCCGCCGGCTGCCGACACCGAGGGACCGCGGACACCTGGCGACCGTGCGGGTCGTCGACGGGCCGCCCGAGAGGGGACTCGCGGAGCTCGGCCGGTACGTCGAGGAGCGCCGGACCGGGGTCGGGCACCCGGGGCCGGACCCGGGCCGGATCGAGCCGACACCGCGCCGGACGCTCGACGAGGTCCTGCTGCGCTGACGCGCTGCGCACCGGCGTGGCTCGGGACCCGCGACCGCAGCCGACGGGCCGTTCGGCCCTGCCGGCGTGTGGGCGGTGCGGGTGAAGGTCATCTCGAGCCGGATCACCGGCACCGAACGCTCGGAGGAGCGATGACCCTCGACCTCGCACGGTGGCAGTTCGCGATCACCACCGTGTACCACTTCCTGTTCGTCCCGTTGACGATCGGGCTGTCCCTGCTCGTCGCCGGCATGCAGACCGCCTGGTACCGCACCGACGACGAGCGCTACCTGCGCATGACGAAGTTCTGGGGCAAGCTGCTGCTGATCAACTTCGCCATGGGCGTCGTGACCGGCATCGTCCAGGAGTTCCAGTTCGGCATGAGCTGGAGCGACTACAGCCGCTATGTCGGCGACGTCTTCGGCGCCCCGCTGGCCATCGAGGGCCTGCTCGCGTTCTTCCTGGAGTCCACGTTCCTCGGACTGTGGATCTTCGGCTGGGACCGCCTCCCGAAGCGGCTGCACCTGGCCTGCATCTGGCTCGCCTCGATCGGCACCGTCCTGTCGGCCTACTTCATCCTCGCCGCGAACTCGTGGATGCAGCACCCGGTCGGCTCGGTCGTCAACGACGAGCGGGGACGCGCCGAGCTGGTCGACTTCGGTGCCGTGCTCACCAACTCCACGGCAGTCGGAGCGTTCCTGCACACGATCACCGCGTGCTTCGTCACCGGCGGGATGTTCGTGATCGCGATCAGCGCCTGGCACCTCGGCCGCGGCCGGCACCCCGAGGTCTTCCGGCCCTCGATGCGCCTCGGACTGGTCACCGTGCTGATCGCGAGCCTGGGCGTCGTCGTCACCGGCGACCTGCAGGCGCGCCTGATGACCGAACAGCAGCCGATGAAGATGGCCGCGGCCGAGGCGCTCTACGACACCGTGGCGCCCGCGTCGTTCTCGCTGGTCACCGTCGGCTCGCTCGACGGGTCGCAGGAGCTGTTCAGCGTGCGTGTGCCGCGCATCCTGTCGTTCATGGCCACCGGGTCTTTCGACGGCGAGGTCGAGGGCATCAACCAGCTCCAGGCGGCCGCCGAGCGGGCCTACGGTCCCGGCGACTACACGCCGAACATCCCCGTGACGTACTGGACCTTCCGGCTCATGATCGGTTTCGGGATGCTGGCAGGCCTGATCTCCGTCGTCGGGCTGTGGCTGACCCGGCGCCGCGCCCGCCGTCCGGTGCCGCGCTGGTTCTACGTCGCCGGGGTTGCCGGGCTGGTGCTGCCGTTCGCGGCCAACAGCGTCGGTTGGATCTTCACCGAGATGGGGCGGCAGCCCTGGGCGGTCTACGGGATGCTGCGCACCGCCGACGGCGTCTCCCCCTCGGTCGGCACGCCGATGGCGCTCACCTCCCTGATCGTCCTCACGCTGCTCTACGGCGCGCTCGCGGTCGTCGACGGCTACCTGATGGTCCGCTACGCCGAGGCGGGGCCCCCGCCCGTCGCCCCGGAGTCCCCCGCCGACACCGACGAGCCGCGGCCGCTGGCCGTGGCCTACTGAAGGACCCGCCGTGGAACTCACCGACATCTGGTTCCTGCTCATCGCCGTGCTGTGGACGGGGTACTTCGTCCTGGAGGGCTTCGACTTCGGCGTGGGGATGCTGCTGCCGTTCGTCGGGCGCACCGAGACCGACCGCCGGGTGGCGATCAACACGATCGGACCGGTCTGGGACGGCAACGAGGTCTGGCTGCTCGTCGCCGGCGGCGCGACGTTCGCCGCGTTCCCGGAGTGGTACGCGAGCCTGTTCTCCGGCTTCTTCCCGGCCCTGCTGCTCGTCCTCGTCGCGCTCATCGTGCGCGGGGTGGCGTTCGAGTTCCGCGGCAAGGTCGACAGCGACCGGTGGCGCCGCAACTGGGACCGGGCGATCGTCGTCGGTTCGACCGTGCCCGCCCTGCTGTGGGGCGTCGCGTTCGCCAACATCGTGGCCGGCGTCCCCTGGACGCCGACCACGAGTTCACCGGGTCGCTGCTGACCCTGCTCAACCCCTACGCGCTGCTCGGCGGGCTCGCGACGCTGTCGCTCTTCGCGCTGCACGGCGCGATCTTCCTCGCGCTCAAGACCCACGACGACGTCCGCTCGCGGGCCCGCGGCCTGGCGCACCGCGCCGGACTGGCAGCGGTCGTCCTCGGCGGTGCGTTCCTGGTCTGGACCTTCCTCGCGCACGGACCGTTCTGGACGGTCGTGCCGGTGCTGGTCGCGGCGGCGGCCCTGATCGCGGCGGTCGTGGCCAACCAGCGCGCGCGGGAGGGCTGGGCCTTCCTGCTCACCGCGACCGCGATCGTCGCGGTGACGGTGACCCTGTTCGGCTCGCTCCACCCCGACGTGCTGCCCTCGACCACCGACCCCGCCTTCAGCCTGAACACCACGAACGCCGCGTCGACGCCGTACACCCTGCGGATCATGACCTGGGTGGCGGTCGTCGTCACCCCCGTCGTGCTGGCCTACCAGTCCTGGACGTTCTGGGTGTTCCGCCGCCGCATCGGCGCGGCCGACATCCCGGTCGCGGCCGGGCTGCCCGTCCGCCGCACCCGGAAGGACGAGCCGGTCCGATGAAGCCACTGGACCCGCGGCTGCTGCGGCACGCCTCGGCCGCGCGTCGCTACGTCGTGCTGGCCGCCGCGCTCGCCGTGGCGACCGCGGGCCTGGTGCTCGTCGCGGCCGAACTGCTCGCCCGCGCCGTCGACGCCGCCTTCCTCGGCGGCGCCGGCCTCGACGTGCTGGTCCCGCTGCTGGTGGGCCTGCTCGTCACCGTCACCGCCCGTGCGGTGCTCGCCTGGGCGGGCGAGGTGGCCGCGCACCGGGCCTCCACCGACGTCGTCCGGCAGCTGCGGTCGCGGCTCGTGGCGCACGTGCTGGCGCTCGGGCCGCGGCACCGCGACCTGCCGCCCACCGGCGAGCTGGCCACCCTGGCCGCCCGCGGGCTGGACGGGATGGAGGGCTACTTCAGCCGCTACCTGCCGACCCTGCTCGTCGCAGCCACCGTGCCGGCCGCCGTCGCCGGGCGCATCCTGTTCGCCGACCCGCTGTCGGGGCTGATCGTGGGGCTGACGGTCCCGCTCATCCCGATCTTCATGATCCTCGTCGGGCTGCACACCGAGCGCTCCACCCGCCGGCAGTGGCGCACCCTCGCCGTGCTCGGCCACCACTTCCTCGACCTCGTCGCCGGGATGGACGTGCTCGTGGCCTTCGGTCGGGCCCGCCGCCAGTCCGGGCGGCTGCACGCGCTCGCCGACTCCTACCGGCAGGCCACGATGCGCACCCTGCGGGTCGCGTTCCTGTCCGCCCTCGTGCTCGAGCTGCTCGCTACGCTCTCGGTCGCGCTCGTCGCGGTGTCGGTCGGGCTGCGGCTCGTCGACGGCCGGCTCGACCTCGTCACCGCGCTCGTCGTGCTGATCCTCGTGCCGGAGGTCTACCTCCCGCTGCGCGCCGTCGGCGCCCGCTTCCACGACTCCGCCGAGGGTCTCGCCGCTGCCGCGGAGGTGTTCGCCGTCCTGGAGGTGCCCGTCACCGGGACCGGCCGACGGATCCCGGCTCCGGACCCGTCGCGGCTCCCCGTGCACCTGGAGGCGGTCACCGTGGACGGCCGGGGCGGTCGCGTCCTCGACGGGTTCGACCTCGTCGTGGAGCCCGGCGCCGTGCTCGGGGTGCGGGGTCCGAGCGGGTCCGGCAAGTCCACCCTGGTCGACCTGCTGCTCGGGCTGCGCCGTCCCGACGACGGCCGCGTCACCGTCGGTGGCGTCGACCTCGCCGTCGTCGACCGCGACGCCTGGTCGCGCCGCGTCGCCTGGGTGCCCCAGCGGCCGGTGCTCGTGCGCGGCACCGTGACCGACAACATCCGCCTCGCCGCTCCCGACGCCTCCGACGAGCGGGTGGCGGCCGCCGCGGACGCCGCCGCGCTCGACGTGCCGCTCGACCGGAGTGTCGGTGAGGACGGCGTGGGCCTGTCCACCGGGCAGCAGCGCCGCGTCGCGCTCGCCCGCGCCGTGCTCGCCGACCGTCCGCTCCTGCTGCTCGACGAACCCACCGAGGGCGTCGACGCCGGCACCGAGGCCGCGATCGTCAGGGCGCTGCCGGGCATCGCGGCGGGGCGGACCGTCGTGCTGGTCAGCCACCGCGCCGAGGTGCTGGCCGCGTGCGACCGCGTCGTCACGGTCGACGGCCCGGACCGCGCCGGCCACACCGGACACGTCGACCGCGCCGGCTCTGCTCCCGCGCCGCTCCCCCCGCAGACCCCGACCGCTGCGCCCTCCGCCCCCGGGGCGCCGCGGTCGGGCCCCGTCCCCGCCTCGGCGGCCGGTGCCCTGCGCTGGTCGCTGTCTGCGGCCCGGGGCCAGCGCCGCAGGCTGGTGCTCGCCGCGCTGCTCGGGACACTCGCACTCGGCAGCGGGGTGGCGCTGACGGCCACCTCGGCCTGGCTCATCTCCTCCGCGGCACTCCACCCGCCGGTGCTGGCGCTGATGGTCGCGATCGTCGCCGTCCGCGCCTTCGGCCTCGCCAAGGGCGTGCTCCGCTACGCCGAGCGGCTGGTGTCCCACGATGCCGCCCTGCGTGCGGCCGGTGCGCTGCGCGTGCGGATCTGGGAGGCGCTGGTGCGCCTCGGACCGGCGGCCACCGCGCGCCTGCGCCGCGGGGAGCTGCTGTCCCGCCTGGTCTCCGACGTCGACGCCCAGCAGGACCTGCTGGTGCGGGTGCTGGTGCCGGCCGCGGCCGCCGCCGCGGTGGGGCTGGGGGCCGCCGTCGGGATCGGGCTGCTGCTCCCCGCCGCGGGGCTCGTCGTCGCGGCCGGGGTGCTCGTCGCCGGGGTTCTCGCCCCCGCGGTGGCCGCCCGGGCCGCGCACCGCACGGAGCGGCGGGCCGCCGCCGCCCGCGGCGAGGTCCTCGCCCGGACCGTCGAGCTCGTCGAGGCGGCCCCCGACCTGGTCGCGTTCGGCGCGGCCGCCCGGTTCCGCGACCGGCTCGGTGCCGCCGACGCCCGCCTCGCGGCCCTGCTGCGCCGCGCGGCCACCGCCCGCGGGGTCGGCGCCGGGATCGCCGTGCTTGCGACGGGCGCCACCTCGGTCGCGGCCACCGCGGTCGGCATCGCCGCCGTCCGGGCCGGGACCCTGCCCGGCCCCGCGCTCGCGGTCCTCGCACTGACCCCGCTCGCGCTGGCCGACGTCGTGGCCGGGCTCCCCGACGCTGCGGTCCGGCTGCTCACCGCGCTGCCCGCCGCCCGGCGGCTCGCCGAGCTCGAGGCGCAGCCGGCGACGGTCGCCCGGCCCGCCCCGACCAGTGGGCACCGCGCAGCGGTCCCGTCGCCGTCGGGGTTCACGGCCGACGGGCTCGCCGTGCGCTGGCCCGGCGCCACCACCGACGCCGTCCGTGGTGTCGACCTGGACCTGCGCGCCGGAACGCGACTGGCCGTGACCGGGCCCTCCGGCTCCGGGAAGTCCACCGTCGTCGCCGCCCTCCTGCGCACGCTCGACCCGAGCGCCGGAGCACTGCGCGCCGACGGGCGCGACGTGCGCGAGCTGACCGGGACCGAGGTCCGCAGCGGCATCGCCTGGTGCGGCGCCCGCACCCACCTGTTCGACAGCACGCTGCGCGCCAACCTCGCCCTCGCCGCTCCCGGGGCCTCCGACGAGCATCTGGTCGCGGCCCTGGGACGCGCACGGCTCGGCGACTGGCTGGCCGGCCTGCCCGACGGCCTGGACACCGCGGTCGGCGAGCACGGGGGCACGGTGTCCGGCGGAGAGCGCCAGCGCATCGGCGTCGCCCGCGCGCTGCTCGCCGAGCGCAACGTCCTGGTCCTCGACGAGCCCACCGCCCACCTCGACCCGGCCACCGCGGACGCCCTGGCCGCCGAACTGCTCACCGTCAGCGCGGGTCGTACGGCGCTGATCGTCACCCACCGGCCCGAGCAGACCCCCGGCCTGGCCGAGGTCCGCATCGGCGGCCGGGCCCCGGTTCCCACCGGCTGAGGCGGGACGGGGAACTGAGCCGGCACCGCCCGCCGCGGACCCGGACACCGCGAACAGCACCAGCACGCACCACCGCTGCCCGACCACCGGTCGCGCCTCGTGCGCCCAGCCGACCGGGGAGGTCCGGGCCGACCGGCGCGGTCCCGTGGCGTCGCCGACGTCGCGGAGCACGCCGGCTGGGTCACGACCCCGCCGACGCGCGCGCACACCCCGGCACCCGCCCAGGCCGCGACGCCCCGGCGGCACTGGCGAAAGCCCCGGGCCCGCCGGGCCGTCGGAGGGGCACGAACGGCCAGGTCCGGTGCGTGCCCGTGCCGTCCGGCCCTGGGACCGCCGCCCTTGGGCTCGTTCCGCGACGGCGGAGACACGCCGAGGATGGGTTCGGGATCAGCCCGGCCACCAGAGGAGCGCACATGAACGTCTACGACCACTCCGGCGTCTGCATCGGTACCGCCGACCCGCATGGAGCTGTGGTGGACCACAGCGGTGTTCGTATCGGCACCGTGTCGCCAGACGGACAGGTCACCGACAGCAGCGGGGTCCGGATCGGACGGGTCGCCACGCCCGGGTGAGACGGCGGCACGACCGCGCTGCACCTGGCCAACCTCGGCCGGGCCCAGCACGACGCCGGCGACCCCACCGCCCTGGGCACACTGCAGCGGGCGCTCACCGCTGCCGAGCAGGAGGGCGACCTGCGGCTGCTCGCCGAGATCCGCGTCTCCCTCGCCGAGATCCTCCTGTTCACCGGCGACCGGGCCGCGGCACAGGACCTGCTGCTCGCCACCGACCACTGGTACACCGCGTCAGGGGGCGGTGATGGGGCGGCACGAGCTGAGCGCCTGTTGGCCTCGCTGCGCGTCGAGGGCGCGGCCGTGGGCCGTCCGGCCCGAGATCGGTGACGGTGACCGTGCATGTGGGCGGCCGGGGCGTTGCGCGGGTGCCGGCGTCGACCACGCCGTCACCCTGGAGCCGCACAGCACGCACGCCGACCAACGTTGCTGTTCCTGGCGATCGGGCGTGCAATGGGCCTCGTGGACGACATGTCAGCGGCGGCGACCATCGCCGCTGCCCTCGACCAGGTCGGGTCCCGGCCTACCGGGTGCCGCGGGACGAGCCCGTCGTGGCGCCAGAGATGGGTGACCCGCGCATCCGGCTCGGACCCGGCCGCGTCAAGGACCGGACGGTGATCCCGCTGACCCGCCGGCCCGGGTTCGGCATCACAGGTGACGGGCCCGCGGAGATCCTCAGCGTCTTCGGACGGCCCGGCGAACGCATGGACCTCCGGCCGCCACCTTCGCAGCCCGACAGGCCGGCACGGGAGCGGTGTTCAGGGAGCGACCGATCGTGACGGGTCCGCTGCTGCAGACCAAGCTGCACCTCCCCCGCGGCCGACACGGTCTGGTCGCCCGTCCGCGACTGATCGAGCGTCTGACCCGTGGTTCCGGGTCGGTGTTGACGCTCGTATCGGCTCCGGCCGGATTCGGCAAGACGACACTGCTGACGGAGTGGATCGCGGCCGACGGCCGCCCCGCGGGGTGGCTGTCGCTCGACCGGCGCGACAACGACCCGACCACGTTCTGGACCTACGTGATCACCGCGCTGCGGATGGTGGCGCCCCAGGTCGGTGCCGCTGCGCTGGCACTGCTGGAGTCACCCCGCACCCCGGTCGAGGACGTCCTCGCCACCCTGCTCAACGACCTGTCCACCGTCCCGGACGACGTGGTGCTGGTGCTCGACGACTACCACGTCATCGACGCGCACGAGGTGCACGAGAGCATGGGGTTCCTCCTGGAGCACCTTCCCCCGCAGTTGCACATCGTGATCGCCGGACGCGCCGACCCGGCCCTGCCGCTGGCACGCATGCGGGTCCGGGGTGAGTTGGTCGAGGTCCGCGCCGTCGACCTGCGGTTCACCCCCGACGAGGCCGCGGCCTACCTCACCGGGGTGATGGGACTGGCCCTCACGGCGCACGACGTCTCGACGCTCGAGGGACGCACCGAGGGATGGATCGCCGCGCTGCAGCTGGCGGCGCTGTCGATGCAGGGCCGCGACGACGTCGCCGGCTTCATCGCCGGGTTCGCCGGGGACGACCGGTACATCGTCGACTACCTGGCCGAGGAGGTCCTGGCCCGCCAGCCCGACCACCTCCACCGCTTCCTGCTGCAGACCTCGGCGCTGGAGCGGCTGAGCGGCCCGCTGTGTGATGCGGTCACCGGCCAGGACGGCGGCCACGGTGTGCTGGCGGCGCTGGAGCGGGCGAACCTGTTCCTGGTCCCGCTCGATCACCGCCGCCGGTGGTACCGCTACCACCACCTGTTCGCCGACGTCCTGCGGGCGCACCTGCAGGGCGAGCAGCCCGACAGCGTTCATGAGCTGCACCTGCGGGCGAGCAGCTGGTACGAGCAGAACGGCGAACGGTCGGAGGCGATCCGCCACGCGATGGCCGGCGAGGACTTCGAGCGAGCCGCGGACCTGGTGGAGCTCGCGATCCCCGCAACGCTCCAGGGTCGAAGGGAGACCACCCTGCGTCGCTGGCTCGAGGCGCTCCCCGAGGCCCTGGTCCAGCACAGGCCCGTACTCAGCAACGGCTTCGCCGGATCGCTCATGTCGACCGGCGAGATCGAGGGCGTCGAGGCTCACCTGCTCGACGCCGAGCGGTGGCTGGACACGACGACAGCCGGTCAGGGATCGGATGCCCCGTCGGCAGGGATGGTCGTCGTGGACGACCAGGCGGCTCGTCGCCTTCCCGGTGCGATCGCCGTCCACCGGGCCGGCCAGGCCCTCCTCGTCGGTGATCCGGCCGCCACCAGGACACATGCCCGGCGGGCGCTCGACCTGGTCGATGAGGACGACCACGTCGCTCGTGGAGCGGCAGACGCCCTCCTGGGACTCGCGTGCTGGACGAGCGGGGACCTCGTTGCGGCGCACCGTTGGTACACCGATGCCATGGCGAGTCTGGGGAAGGCCGGGTACCTGTCCGACGTGATCGGTTGCGCCGTCGTCCTGGCCGACATCCGGATCGCGCAAGGCCGACTCCGCGAGGCGATGAGCACCTACGAGCGGGGACTGCAGGTCTCCACCGAACAGGCCGGACCCGTGCTGCGCGGAGTGGCGGACATGCACGTGGGCATGAGCGCGCTGCTGCGCGAACGCGATGATCTCGAATCCGCGATGCGGCACCTGTCGACGAGCAGGGACCTGGGCGAGCACGTCGGTCTACCGCGGAACCGGTACCGCTGGCGGGTCGCCATGGCCGGGGTGCGCGAGTCCGAAGGGGATCTCGGCAGCGCCCTCGACCTGCTGGACGAGGCAGAGCGCCTGTACGTGAGCGACTTCCATCCCGATGTCCGACCGGTTCCGGCATTGCGGGCCCGGCTGTGGATCGCGCAGGGGAGGCTGGGTGAGGCCCTCGACTGGGCGCGTGCGCAGGGTCTGTCGGTCGAGGACGACCTCAGCTACCTGCGCGAGTTCGAACACATCACCCTGGCCAGGGCGCTTCTGGCCCGGTACGAGAGTGAAGGCGCAGAGCGATCGCACGACGAGGCCGTCCGGCTCCTGGGCCGTCTCCTGCGCGCAGCGGAGGACGGGGACAGGACGGGAAGCGTCATCGAGATCACTGTGCTGCAGGCACTCGCGCTCGGGATGCGGGGCGATGTCCCTGCGGCGCTGGCGCCGCTGGAACGCGCCCTCATGCTGGCCGAGCCGGAAGGCCACGTCCGGATCCTGGTCGACGAGGGCCCGCCCATGGCGGTCCTGCTGAGAGCGGCCGCGAAACGCCGCATCGCGCCCAACCACGTCCGGCGCCTGCTGACCGCCTCCGGAGCGACGCAGGACAGGACGACCCCGGGCCAGGTCGTGATCGAACCACTGAGCGAACGTGAACTCGACGTGCTCCGACTGCTCGCCACCGACCTCGGCGGCCCGGACATCGCCCGCCGGCTCATCGTGTCCCTGAACACCGTGCGGACCCACACCAGGAACATCTACGCCAAACTCGGCGTGAACAACCGTCGGGCAGCGGTCCACCGGGCCGAGGAACTCGAACTGTTGGTGCGAACCCGCCACCGCTGACCCCGACCCGTCGTCGTTCACCGAGCAGTGGCGGTTCCCTCATCCGGCCGCACCGAGATGGCCAGCTTTCCCCGGACGCGTCCCGTTTCGAGGTACCGGATCGCCTCCGCCGATGCGCTCAGCGCGTACGTTCGTTCGATGATCGGTGTGAGACTCCCGCCCTCGACGAGCTCTCGCAGGAGATCGAGATCCCCGGAACTCCGCTTCGTGGTGAGCGGGCGCAGGGTCTGGCCGATGAACGCCGACATCACGCTGGCTCCGACCATCCGCTTCAGCGGCCCGAGGAACCGGTCGGTGGAGTCGCCACTGCTCAGTACGAGCCTGCCCGATGGGGTGAGGATGCGCCGGAACGCGCCGGGTGAGGTGGTCCCGGCAAGCTGGAAGACGACGTCGTAGGCCTGATCCAGCGTCGTCAGGTCCTCGCGGGTGTAGTCGATGACGTGGTCAGCCCCTATCGACCGGACGAGTTCCACGTTCCTCGTACTGCACACTCCTGTCACGACCGCGCCGAACGACTTGGCGATCTGGACGGCGAAGCTCCCCACACCACCCGAGGCCCCGATGATCAGGACCCGCTGGCCGGCGCGGACCTCGCCCACATCGCGGAGGCCCTGGAGGGCCGTCATGCCGGCCAAGGGGATGGTGGCCGCCTGCTCGTGGGTCACGTTCGCGGGTTTGAGAGCGAGGAAGCCCGCCGGTGCGGTCACGTACTCGGCGAACGCACCCGCGCCGACGAACCCACAGACCTCGTCCCCTGGTCGGAACCGGGTCGTGCCGGCGCCGACGGCCTGAACCTCGCCGGAGACGTCGCTACCGAGAACGAGGTTCTTCGGCGTCCGCAGCCCGGCCCCGGCCAGACGGGAGATGTACGGCAGGCCTCGCATGAAGTGCCAGTCCCACGGGTTCGGGGAGGCCGCGGCGACCCGGATGAGGACCTCACCGGGTGCCGGCTCCGGTCGGGGAACGTCGCTGAATTCCAGGACGTCTGCCGAACCGAACTCGACCTGGGTGATCGCCTTCATGATCTTCCTCCATCGATGTCGGTGTCCGGGCAGTGGCCGTGCCGTGGTCCGCTGACGGCCTGCACCGAGATCAACGTGACTCCCAGATCGCGGATCCGGTCGAGCAGGCCGTGGAGCGCGGCTTGGTCGACGACGGGACCCCGCATCGTGGTCGTGCCGTCACTCTCGCGGGTGAGGGTCGAGCCGCCGAACCAGGCGGACCAGTGATCGTCGAGGTGTCCACCCACGCGCATCTCGTAGCGGGCGGGCTCCCGCTCGTCCGGGGACGGCCCGCTCATGAGTGCTGCGCATATCTGCGCGTGTGCGAGCGAGGTGCCCTGTTCTTCCGGATGGCCCACTCCGCCACGGTGAGGTTGAGCGCCCAGCCCGCTCCGGAGAGCAGGGCCGTGCTGAGCTCCCCCGTACCGAAGACGGTCGCGCCGATCCCCAGCGTGAACGCCTGCGTGCCGGCAGCGAGCGCGATCGCGTAGGCGCGGATCATCCAGGTCCGGTGCCTCGTCACGTCCCGCCGCCGGATCGCGGTGAACCCCACGACGATGCTCGCCAGCATCGCCGAGGCGAAGACCAGCCGGAACAGGTACAGGAGCTCACCCGACCCCGGCCGAGCGTGGAACTGGTTGAGCCACAGGGCCGAGAGGGCCACGGCCAGGCCCGACAGCACCAGGAGCCGTCCGGCGGCGCGGTGCCAGCCAGGGTGACGCCGCCGGATGCCGGCGGAGAACTGGAACGCGCCGAGGACGGCGTAGAGGCTGGCACTGACGATGTGCACGGCGACGGGCACGGGAGACGCGACGTACCCGGGGTTGACCGGGAGAACCGCCGGCCCGCCCCACAGCTCCACCATCCGTGCGGAGCCGGAGACGATCGGGACGATGCCGAGCAGGACCAGGCCGGCCGGGACCAGCCAGGTCGGCCTCCGCTTCCTGGGTGGGGCGTTGCCGACACCCCGGGCAGGATCCGCCGGAGGTCGGTGACCCTGTCGGTCCACGAGTGCTCTGCGTTCCACGGTCACCGCGCTCGTGCCGGTTCGGGCCGGGACGCGCCGGCGCCGGTCGTCGGGTCGGTGGCGGCCGCGCGCTGCTCACGCCAGAGCGAGAACCCGAGTCCGGCCAGCGCGATCCCGACCGGGACACCGGTCAGCCGGTCGACGGCGGGCGGCAGCAGCGGCAGCACGAGGGCCAGAGCCGTCCCGGCGGCGAGCAGCAGGGCGGCCCAGCGCGCGAGGATGCCGGCCCGGAAGAGCGCGACACCGAACAGCAGTCCGCCGAGCACGTAGGTAGCGCCCGTCATCAGGTTGACCGTCACGAGGGCCCACACGCTGCCGACGATCACACCACCGGTGGGGATCGCGAGGAAGTCGCTGACGAACCCGGGCGCCTGGTCGGCCAGGTACGGCAGGACGAAGGCCTCAGCGAACTGGGAGGCGGTGATGAGCAGGAAGCAGGACCCGAACAGGACGAACCCGACCAGGCCCAGCCGTCCGGTCCGGGTGACCTGTCGGAGGTACATCCCGGAGATCCCGACCAGGGCCAGGGCCGCCATCGCCATGCCCAGGACATGGGTGACCGTCCAGGCGGTCGTGGTGACGGATGCGACGTCGTCGGGCGGGTGGACGACCGCAACGACGATGAACAGCAGGCCCGCCGCGACGGCGGACATGCCGGCCGCCCGGGTGAGCCTGGTGGTGGTGACGGGCATGGACATCATCCGCTCCTCGTGCTGGACCGACGCCGGCTTGTGTCGGCGACGACCCGGAAACTAGGACGCAGTGTGATGAGCCGGCGTCATCACATGCTGTGATTGACGTGGTGATCCTCGGACCACTGCCGCCCTCGGCTTCGATGGACGAGATCTTCCCGGAGCGCGCTGGGCGCTCCACGGGAGTTGGTCACCCAGTGAGTCACTCACCCCGGAGATCAGGCCTCACCCGATGATCAAGCGGGCGGAGAGCTGGTCCGACCACCCTGCTGATGCCGCCGGACGTTTCCGCAGGTCAGACGCGAAACGGGCGGCTCCTCCGTGAAGAGGAACCGCCCGTGTCGACCGTCGGGACGACAGGATGTGAACCTGCGACCCCTTGACCCCCAGGTCGGAGGGATGTTGTCTTCTCCACGTCAATCACGTCGCGCACGTTCCAAGCGGCCGCGAACGTGCAGGTGCCGACGTGGGGTGCAAGGCCGCCGGTCCCCAGCCGGTCCCCAGCAACCTGCCTGAGCAGAACCGGCACACAGCTGGTGGGGATGTCCAAGCCCCTGACGCAGTGACCCGGGATCGCGGACTGCTGCTTCGGCGTGGACCTGAAGGGCGCTCACGCGTAGGGAGCGGCGCTGAGCTTGTCGAGGACATCGCGCATGTGTTCGAGGGTGTGACGAGCATCGAGCTGGTTGCCGGGTTGCGGCACCGGGCCGGCGGCTGGATCGTCGGCTACAGCGATCTTGCCGGCTGCTTCGGCAAGGAGTGTTCTGGCCGCGAGTGCGCCGAAGTCCCCCGCCGTCCGCAAGTATTCGAGTACGCGCGCCGCGTCGTTGAGGCGGTCGAGCGAGGCCATCATGGTGATGAACTCGACCGCGGCGTTTCCGGCGATGTCGGTGTTGCCGGTCCGGAGCAGCTCGTCGACGTGGGAGCGGAGGATCCGGAAGGCTTGTGGCCGGTCCCCACGCCGGAAGGCGGATCGGGCGTCGATGGGCGCGTTCACCGAGATGGTCCGGTCGGGGACGTCGATGTCGGCCGATTCGTCGAACAGCCGATGGGCCCGCTCCGGCTCGCCCTGGAAGAAGGCGGAGTAGCCGAGCAGCGTCAACGCCACGTAGAGCAGGGTCGGCGGGCCGTCTACGCGGTACCGGTCTGCTAGTTCGGAGACGACCGCGTCGTGTTCGGCGAACCGCCCGGTGCTCAGCAGGCCGGACGCTCCCCCGAGCTCCGTGAGAGCCGCGGTGTAGTCGTCGCCGCTGCAGCGGAGCCAGGCCACCGCCTCGGCGCAACACCCGGTCAGCGCCTCCCCGTCGTCGTCGAGTTGAGCGCGCAGGTAGCGGATCAGGGCGTGGTCGGGCTCCCCGTGGCGGCGGACGAGACGCTCGAACCCGTATCGGTCCCCGATCTGCAGGTTCCGACGTGCGGCGACAGCGAGCCAGAAGACGATCTGCTGCTGGTCGGCCGAGGGTGTGAGGCCGAGGATCCGCTCGGCCCAGTCGCTGACTTCGGTCTGGCGTCGCAGGTTGACCTCGCCCGCGATCGGGCGGACGAGGGCTTCGGCCAGCTCGCGGTCACCGGTGGCGCAGGCCCAGTCGAACCCGGCACGGAGGTTGGGCCACAGCTCGGCGAGGCGGGCGACCCCATCGACCTCGGCCGGGCCGACCAGCAAGTGATGGATACAGGTGACCTGGGTCCGGCACCACGTGGCGTGGCGCCGGGCGATCGTCTCGACCTCGCCGTCCTCCGCGAGGCGCTCGCCAGCGTACTCGCGCATGGTCTCCAGGAGCCGGAAGCGCCTCCCGAACGGACCGGACTCGACGGTCAGCATCGACCGCTCGACGAGGTCGCCCAGCAGATCGTCGATGTCGTGGCCGGCCGACCCGTCGTCGTCGGTGGCGACGGTGCGGGCGGCCCCCAGGTCGAAGGCAGCCGTGAAGATCGAGAGCTGCGCGAGGAGCGCCTGCTGGCGATGGGTGAGCAGGTCGTAGGACCACCTGATGGTGGCCCGCAGTGTCCGGTGCCGCTCCGCACCGGTCCGGCGGCCGCCGGTCAGGAGCCGAAGCGGATGGTCGAGCCGGTCGACGAGATCCGCCGGGGTGAGGGTGGTAATGCGCGCGGCGGCCAGCTCGATGGCGAGCGGGATGCCGTCGACCCGGCGGCAGATCTCCTCGATGTGGGCCCGGGAGGCGTGACGGTCGAACGTCGCGGACACGGCCCGGGCCCGCTCGGCGAACAGCTCGGCGCCGGGCCCGGCCGGGTCCAGGGAGGCCACGACGACGAGCCGCTCGTCAGCGACGCCGAGGGCTTCTCGGGACGTGGCCAGGATCCGCGTCCCGGGGCAGGTCGCGGCGACGGCCTGCGCGAACGCCGCCGCGCCGTCGATGACGTGTTCGCAGTTGTCCAGGACGATCAGCGCCGGGCGCGCCCGCAGTGCCGCGGTGATCGACCGGGACACGGTGTGTCCGGTGGTCTCGGTGATCTCCAGGGCGTCGGCCACCGCGCGGGATACGTCGCTCGACGACGTGATCCGGGCCAGCTCGACGAGCCACACGGCGCTGCGGGGATCGACGCCGAGCGCGGCCGCCACGGCGAGGCTGGTCTTACCGATGCCACCCGGCCCCACCAGCGTCACGACCGGGGACTGCGCGAGAGCGTCGGCGACGGCGTCAAGGTCGTCGTCACGGCCGATGAGCCGGCCCGATCGCCACGGGAGGTTCCCGCGCAGGCCGCCCTCGATCCGAGGTGGGGGATGCTCGCCGTCGCCGAGCTGGAACAGGCGGAGCCCGGCCCGGTCGCCGCCGAGGCGGTAGGTACCCAGTTCGGGCAGGTCGTCCCGGTCGAGCAGGGCCGAGGTCACGCCCGACACCAGGGTCTGACCGCCGTGCCCGGCGCCGGCGATCCGTGCCGCCGCGATGACGGCCGGCCCGAAGTAGCCCGTCGCCCGCTCGTCGGTCTCACCGGTGTGCAGCCCGATCCGCAGGGCCACCTCGACCCCGCCGGGCCATGGCTCGCCGCTCACCGCCAGCTGCAGCTCGACCGCCCACGCCGCGGCGTCGTCGGCGCGGTGGAACGCCGCTTCGAAGGACTCGCCGCCGGAGGCGAACAGGTGCCCGCGGTGCCGGGCCACCGCGGCCCGGACGAGCTCGTCGAGACGGGCAATGGCCACGGCCATCTTCTTACGGTGCCTCGCCCACAGCCCCGACGAGTCCGGGATCTCGCAGAAGCCGAACGTCACCGTCCCCGTGGGCCGGCCCCACGGCGCGGCGCCGCCCAGCTGCCCGTCGTGGCCCAGTTGCTCGTCGTGGCCCAGGATCAGGGACTCCAGATCACGCAGGCGGGGACCGGGTTCCACCCCGAGCTGCTCGACGAGGTGCCGCCGCGCGCGCCGGAACGCCGCGAGCGCATCGGCCTGCCGTCCCGCCCGGTACAGGGCTGTCATCAGCAGGCACCACAGTCCTTCGCGGAACGGATGGTTCGCGGTGAGCTCGGTCAGCGGGCCGACGGCCGCCGGTGCGTCGGCTTCGACGTGGCGTGCGAGGTCGAGCTCCACCGCACCCAGCCACCGCTCCACCAGCCCGTCCACCACCGGGGCGAGACCGTGCTCACCGAGACCTGCCAGCGGACTACCCGTCCACTGCGCCAGCGCCGACACGACGTCGCCCGCGTCGAGATGCCGCTGGAACCGGGCCACGTCGACCGCATCGGGTGCCACCGCCAGGCGGTAGGCCGCACCGGTCCGCACGATTGAGCCGGCACCCAGGCCCTTGCGGAGCCGAACGACGTAGGACTGCAGGGTCTTCTCGGCGGTACGAGGGGGATCCTCGCCCCACACCAGCTCCACCAGCCGCGACACCGCGACGGCCGAGCCTGCGGACAGAGCGAGCGCGGCGAGCACGGTGCGGCACTTCGCCGGTCCGACGTCCACCGGTTCTCCGCCGTCGGTGGCGGCACTGACACCGCCGAGAAGACTGATCCGCACCACCGGGCTGCTCCCGCCCTCGGGGACCGAGCGTCCCACAGATCGATCGGCTGAGCCGCGACCGACCGGTGCAACCGCGGCTGCACCGGAACTCCACCGGATCCCGACCCGGCCCAGTCACGGTCTGCACACGGCCGGGGTCCACCGGTCCAGGGCCACACGACCCGACCTCCCGTGAAAGGAACTCCGATGACGAGCTCCACCCAGAATCCGGTCGCACCGAGGGACGCGCAGCCACCCGCTCCGAGCGTAACGCCGGCGGACCGATCGCTTCGCCACGCCGCCATCACCGCGGGAATCGGGCTTCTCGTCATGTCGGTGCTGGGCGGAACCGCCACATTCATCGCGATCAACGGACTGGTGACCCCGGGCGATGCCGCGCAGACGGTAACGGACATCAGCGCGTCCGCGGACCTGTTCCGGGTCGGTATCGCGAGCCTGTTCGTGGTGATCGCGCTCGACGTCGTCGTGGCGTGCGGCCTGTACCGGGTGTTCAGCCCGGTGAGCAGGAGCATCTCGATGGTCGCGGCGGCGTTCCGGCTCGTGTACGCAGGCGTCTACCTCGCGGCCGCCGGCGAACTCCTCGGGGTGCTGCGCCTGCTCGGCGACGACGGCTACCTCTCGGTGATCGACGCAGAGCAGCGGCACGCCCAGGCGTTGCTGGGCGTCACGGCGTTCAACGATCTCTGGATGCTCGGGCTCGGCCTGTTCGGCCTGCACCTGCTCCTCGAGGGCTACCTGGCGAACCGATCGGCTGGTGTTCCGCGGTGGCTGGGCGTCCTGATCGCCGTCGCCGGTCTCGGGTACCTGATCGACACTTTCGGCGTCGTGCTCTCCGCAGGCACGTGGACCCCGGTCGCCATGTTCACGTTCGTCGGTGAGTTCCTCCTGGCGCTGTGGCTGGTGATCCGGGGCCGCCGCATCACCGCGAGCGGGATCGCGGCAACCCGATGAACGGGAGGAGCGACGCAACGCAGACGACCGGCATGACCGACCAGGCGACGGCGACGGCGACGGCGACGGCCAGCATGACCGCGATCGTCCAGGACGAGTACGGCACCGAACCCGAGGGCGTCCTGCGCCTCGCGACGGTCGCCAGGCCGTCGATCCGGGACAACGAGGTCCGGGTGCGGGTGCACGCGGCCAGCGTCGACCGGGGAACGTGGCACGTGATGGCCGGCCTGCCCTATCCCATCCGGGCCGCGGGCTTCGGACTGCCCCGGCCGAAGCATCTCAACCCGGGACGGAGCCTCTCCGGGACCATCGACGCCGTGGGCACCGGCGTGAGCGGCTTCGAGCCGGGCGACGAGGTGTTCGGCATCGGCGCCGGCTCGTTCGCCGAGTACGTCGGCGTCCGCACCGACACGCTCGCAGCCGAACCCTCGAACCTGTCCTTCGAGGAGGCGGCCGCCGTCCCGGTCTCCGCGCTCACCGCACTGCAGGCCGTGCGCGACCACGGACGTGTCCAGACCGGTGAGATGGTACTGATCATCGGCGCCTCGGGCGGTGTAGGCAGCTTCGCCGTGCAGATCGCCAAGGCGTACGGGGCGGAGGTCACCGGCGTGTGCGGCACCGCGGCGGCGACGTCGGTGCGAGGCGCCGGGGCGGATCACGTCATCGACCACACCCGCGCCGATCCCACCGGCGGCTCGCACCGCTACGACGTGATCCTCGACATCGCCGGCAACCGGCGGCTGTCCCGGCTCCGACGCGCCCTCACTCCCACGGGACGGCTCGTGATCGTCGGGGGCGAGACCGACGGCCGGTGGCTGGGCGGCACCGGACGCCAGCTCCGGGCGCTCCTGCTGTCCCCGTTCGTCAGCCAGACGCTGGGCACGTTCGTCACGTCGGAGAACGCCGACGACCTGGCGGTCCTCCGAGGACTCATCGAGTCGGGACGAATCGCGCCCGTGATCGACAGGACGTATCCGCTCGGCGAGGTCCCCACGGCCGTCCGCCACCTGGTCGAGGGCCACCCTCAAGGCAAGATCGTCATCGCGGTGTGGGCACCGGGTCGGGACTGAGGCCCCCACCCTGGCCGGCACCGTTCAGCGGTGCCGGCCGACCCACGTGCGGTCCAGCGTCGAGCGCCTGGCAGCAGCCCATGCGCAAGGGGACGCCAGCTGCGCCGACGAGCCAGTCGATGATCGGCTGTGCCGGGACGACAGCGGCGGGGCCGATCGCAGCCTCACTCAGCTCGGGCAGCGCGCGCGTCGTGCGTCTGATCGCCGCTCCCGAGCGACATCTCGCCATCTGGATCGTGGGATGGATCGCGCTCGCGGCGGCCGTTCTCGGTGTGCTGGTCCCTTGCTCTCCCAGGGTCCGACTGTGATCAGCGACGACGGAGCATGAGCAGCACCCGGCGCCCGAATCCGCGGCGCGGGTCCCGTTCTCGACGAGAGCCAGGGCGAAGTGCGGTTCGATGTGGACCGAGAGTGACGAGCACCCCGACCTCAGGGCAGCTCTGCAGCAGCGCCCGGGCCATCGAGACCTTCGGAGGCGCGGATCGGGGCGGCCGGATATCGACCGCACACGTCAGGCGGGTCCTCGCGGACGCGCTGCAGCAACGCCTGCCCGTCGCCGACCTGGCGGTCACCTGATATTCGGCGTCGGCGAGCACCCGGGAAAGCCTCTTCCGGAACAGTACCGCGTCGTCGGCGACCATCACCCTTACCGGCGCCTGACCACGGGGATCGCTGCGGGTTCAGCAGCAGCGCGCGCACCGCGGGCTCGTTCAGCCCGCCTTGGCGATGAAACCGCGGGCGCCGCGGTCCTGGATCCGGCACCCTTGGTCGGCGCGCGACCGGCTCGCCACGAGCACGACAGACGGAACCTGCGCCGAGGATCGCGGCCACGGCGAAGCCGTCGAGATCCGGGAGCTGCACTTCGAGCAGCACGAGCTCAGGACGCAGCTCACGCGCGAGCGGATCGCCTCCGCCCCATCGGACGCCTCCCCTACCACGAGGAACCCGTCCGCCGTCAGAACGTGACTCGCCATTGAACGGAAGGAGGGGTGGTCGTCCGTAACACCACCCGAACGGCTATTCCCAAGGGTCGCACCGCAGCGGGCCGGATACCTCATCCACGGGCCGCTGCGGTCAGGCCGACGAGATCCGCGCTCACCGCCCAGAGCCGCGCCGCTACGACCTGGTCATAGCTGCGCGCCGACGACCGCCTGAGCCGGTCGCCGGCGACGTAGCGTCCCGACGTCTGCTCGGCGGCGGGAGCGGACGCCAGGTGGATCGACGTGGCGGCGCCCTGGGCCGGGGACTTCATGAGAGGTCGCAGCAACGGGACCAGCACTCGCTGGATGCGTCCGGGGTCTTCGGCCCCGAACGACGTGTTCACCATGCCGGGATGCAGGGCGTTGGCGGTGACGCCACTGCCCCGCAGCCTGCGCGCCAGCTCGTAGGTGAACAGGATGTTCGCGAGCTTGGACTGGTCGTAGGCCCGGGATCCGGAGTAGGACCGCCGGCCCTGCAGGTCGTCGAAGTCGATGCGCCCCGTGGCCTGTGCGGCGGAGGCGACCGTGACCACCCGGGCCGGTGCGCCCTGCGTCAGCCGGTCCAGGAGCAGGCAGGTCAGAAGGAACGGCGCGAGGTGGTTGAGGGCGAAGGTCCGCTCCAGCCCGCCGGCCGTGACGTGACGGGTGTTCCAGAACCCGCCCACGTTGTTGACCAGCACGTCGATCCGGCCCAGGCGCCCGAGCACCTCGCCGGCCAGCCGCCGCACCTGTGCCTGGGAGGACATGTCCGCGACGAACACGTCCACCTGCCCACCGCCCACCGCACGGATCTCGCGGGCCGCGTCCTCGACGCGCCCACGATCCCGGCCGGTGATCGCGACGTGCGCGCCCATCCTGGCCAGGCCCGTCGCGGTCGCCCGGCCGATGCCACTCGTGGCCCCGGTGACCACCACGGTCCGGCCGATCATCGTGCTGCTGCTCGCGTGTTGCACGTCGTGCTCCTCAGGTGGGTCGGGAGACGGGCCGCGCCCGTGTGGCAGCCGGGCACCCGGGCTGACCCTGGGTCAGGTCGCCCATCACCCGGGTCTGCTCGAGAGCGGCGTCGAGCGGGGTGGCGCGCAGGCCGAGCCGGTCGGTGATCTTCGTGCTGTCGACGACGAAGGGCTCCTCGAACTGGTACTGCATCTCCCACAGCGAACGGACCGTCGGGTTCCACAGGCCGAGCAGTCGCAGCAGTGCCGGGGGTGTGCGGCGCAGGCCGGCCCCGGGGTGTCCGGCGAGCCTGTGCACGATCGCCACCAGTTCGCGGGTCGTGCGCGTATCGGGGTCGTTGGGCACGTGCCACGCCTCGCCGGTGACGCCGTCGCGGGTGCCGAGCTCGGCGAGCGCGCGGCCGATGTCGGGGACGAAGGTGTAGGTGTGCGGCTGGTCGGGGTCGCCGAGAACGGTGGCCGGTCGACCACGCCGGGCGGGTCCGAACACCCGGTCGCCGAGGTTGGACTGCCCACCCGCCCCGGGCCCGAAGTAGTCCGACGCCTTCGCGATCACCACTTCGACCCGCCCGGCGCGGTGCTCGGCGAGCAGCTCGGCAGCCATGCGTGACCGCAGCCGGCCCTTCACCGTGTGGGCGCCGTCCGGGAGGGTCTCCCCCAGCGGCCGCCCGCTCGGGCGTCCGTAGTTGTAGACGTTGTCCATGCTGACCATGCGGGCGCCGGTGGCACGGGCCGCGGCCAGCACTCCGGCCTGGAGGGCGGGGAACTCCTCGGGCCACCGGTGGTAGGGCGGGTTGAGTGTCTGGTAGACCACCCGCGCCCCGGCGGCGACAGCCGAGGAGAACGCCGGGTTGGCGGCGTTCCCGGCGACCACCTCGACGCCGTCCGGGGCGGCAGCGTGGCCGGACCGGTTGACCATTCGGACCGACTCGCCGCGGTGGTGCAGCGCAGCGGCGGTGGCGAGCCCGATGGCCCCGGCTCCGAAGATGACGTGTTCGACGTTCATGGTTCCTCCCGGTGGATCAGTCCGTGGAGCACGAGCCCGGAGAGCGCGGAGAAGGTGATGGCCCCGTAGGCGCCGAAGATCGTGAACTGCTCGTCGACGGTGATGCCACCGAGCGTCGTGACGGTCCAACCGAGGGCCCACAGCACGGGGGTCGTCACGGCCCACAGCCAGCGCCGCCGCAGGGTCGACGGGAGGGCGAGCGCCTGGCCGATGCCGAGTGGTACCCCGGTCAGCACACCCATGAGTGCGAGGTCGGCGAGCGAGGTGCGGTAGCCGACCGCGCCGGCTCCGATCGCCAGACCGACCGCCATGCCGAGCGCCGTCGCGGGGATCCAGGTGGTCGCGCGGACCGCGCCGCGCCCGGCGAGGTACTGGCCGGCCCCGAGGACGAGTCCGGTCACCGCTCCCCCGAGCACGGCCGCGACGAGGTCGTCGACCGGCCCGGAGACCGCCCGGCCGGCGAGACCGGCGATCGGGAAGGCGAGGAAGCCTGCGGTCCAGAGCGCCCACGAGCGCAGCAGATCCTGACGTGTCGTGCGCGCGGCGGTCATCGGACCGCGCTCCCGGCGTCGACGCTGCCGATCTCGACCTGGCCGTCTGTCCGGCGGCGGCGCACCACCAGGACGACGGCGAAGACGACGAGCCAGCCGCTCCACAGGATGTAGGCGACGAAGTTGGCCGTATCGACGAGCGGGAGATCCAGGGGGGAGAGCACGCCGGCCAGGATCAGGACCGCCGAGACGGCCCCGAGCACGACGAACAGACGTCCTGCGAACGCGGCACCGAGCGCGGCGAGCACGAGCCCCGTCCACACGGCGGTGAACACGTAACCGCCGGTCTCGCCGATCAGGGTGCCGAGGACGCGGTTGGCGGTGCCGAACGCCTGGCGGGCGGCCGCTGCGGCGGCGGGATCGGCACCGGCCGCTGTCGCCGCCCAGCCGGGCACCAGCAGCGGCCAGCGCAGCAGGCCCACGACCTGCACCACCGCGGCGGCGATGCCCACCGGGACCGACCAGCGCATCGCGCGGGAGTCGGAGAGCCGTCCGACGCCGACCGCGACGGGGGCGAGCATCGCCGCTCCGAGGGCGAGCGCCAGGAACCCGGCGGTCACGGCGAACTGGTCGGCGCGGAAGGCGGCGAGGACGTCGTCGGCGGGTTGTTTGAGGACGTCGGGGTAGTCGAACACGGCGCCGAGGCCGGTGAAGGCCACGTTGACGAGCACGGCGGCCGCGACCATCAGCGCGGCGGTGCGTCGGGTGTCCATGGGTGGTTCCTCGTCTCTCGGGAGTCGGTGCAAGCTGCGGCGATGTGCGCGACGAGCAGGCTGTCGGGGTGGTCGGCGAGGTGGTCGCGAGCCAGCAGCAGGGCCCGGTCGGCGTCCCCGCGCAGGTGTGCGGCGGCCACGGCGACGACCTGGCGGTCACGCCCGCGAACGGCGCATGCGGCCGCTCGTTCCAGTAGCTGCGGCCAGGCCGGGACGACGAGCGCGGCGGCCACGAGCACGGCCGGGTCGTCGCTGGTGCCGGAGCGCTCGGCGAGCACCCCGGTCGCTACCGCGTCTCCGCCGATGAAGCGCCGGATCAGCTGGTCCGAGCAGGTCCTGTCCACGCCGATGAGCATCGGGACAACCGCTGACGATCCGCTGACGACGGGCTGACGGGCCTATGCTCGCGCCCGTGCTCACTGTCGCGGTGCTCGGGCGCGTCGAGGCCCACCACGATGGTGTCCCCGCGACGATCCCGGGCGGGCTGACCACCGAACTGCTGGTGCGCCTCGCCCTCGACGCGGGCCGCCCGGTGCGCGCCGAACGGCTGGTCGAGGATCTGTGGCCGGACGCGACCGGTGTCCGGCTCAACACCCTGCAGGCCAAGATCTCGCAGCTGCGCCGGGCCCTGGGCGCTCCGGCCTCGCTCACCTCTGGACCTGTCGGCTACACACTCGACGTCGCCCCCGGTGACGTGGACGCGCTGGAGGCGTTGCGACTCGCCGAGGCCGGCGCGACGCAGCTCGACGCGGGCGACCCGGCAGGCGCTCTGCACACCTGCCGCACGGGTCTCGCGCTCTTCGGCCCCGACGTCCTGCCCGGCGCGGGCGCCGCCGCATGGGTCCTCCCTCACCGCGCGCGGCTGGAGGAGGCCCGCGCGGGCCTGGTCGAGGACGAGCTCGCGGCACGGCTCGCGCTCGGCGCGGCCGGCGAGGTCATCGGCGAACTGGAGTCGTGCGTCGCGGCGAGTCCGCTGCGCGAGCGGCTGTGGTCGCTGCTGATCACGGCGCTCTACCGCGCGGGCCGGCAGGCTGATGCACTCGCCGCATACCGGCGGGTGACAGCGCTGTTGGCTGACCAGCTTGGTGTCGATCCCGGCCCCGGACTCCGCGGGTTGGAGCAGCAGGTGCTGACGCACGACCGGGCTCTCGCACCGGAGATCGCCGCCGGACGCCGCGGGAACCTCCCGGCACTGACCTCACCCCTCATCGGCCGCGCTACCGAGCTCGCCGCGCTGCTGGCGAACCTCGCCACCCACCGGCTCGTCACGCTGGTCGGCCCGGCCGGTGTGGGCAAGACACGCCTCGCCACCGAGGTCGCTCGCCGCAGCCTCGCCCCGGACGGTGCCTGGCTGGTGCGCCTGGAGGGGGTGGGTCACGCAGCCGAGCTGCCCTCGGCGCTCGTGGACGCGCTGCCGGGGACCGACGGGATCGCCGGGCTGCGCGGCGCCGAAGTCCTGGTGGTCCTCGACAACTGTGAGCACCTGGTGGAGCCGGTCGCCGAGCTCGTCACCACCGTGCTCGGCACCGCGCCCGCTGTTCGTGTGCTGGCGACCAGCCAGCGGGCGCTCGGGCTCGACGGTGAGGTCGTCGACGTAATCGGCCCGCTGCCCGAGGCCGACGCCGTTGCCCTGTTCGCACACCGCGCCACCCAACGCAGGCCGTCGTTCACGCTCACCGCCGAGACCGAGCCGGACGTGGCGCAGCTGTGCCGTGCACTCGAGTGCCTGCCCATCGCGATCGAGCTGGCCGCCGCCCGCGCCCGGATCCTGACGGTCCCCGACATCGCCCGTCGACTCGACGACCGCTTCACCCTGCTCGCCGACCCCACATCCGGCGGTCCCCATCGGCGGCGCACGCTCGCCGCCGCGCTGAGGTGGAGCTACGACCTGCTCTTCCCCGACGACCAGCGCGGCCTCTGGGCGCTCGCGCAGTTCCCCGCCGGAGCGACGATGGCGGGCGTCGAGCACGTGCTGGCCGCGCTCGGCGTGCCGGTCGGGTCGGCGCTCGACGTGGTGGAGCGCCTGGTCGACTGGTCTCTAGCGACCATCGACCCGGTTGACTTCGTCGGCGCAGCCGACCCGGACCGGACCGGGGCCATCCGCTACCGGCTGCTCGACAGTGTCCGGGCCTTCGCAGTCGACCGGGCGGCCGAGGCGGCAGCGGCCGATGTCGCTGCGGACGCCCTCCTGAGCTGGGTGGCCGGTCTCGCCGACGTCGTCGACGCGCACGTCCGGGGGCCGGGCCAGGCCGCGCGTGTGGCCGCCACCGCCGCCGAACGCGCGACGATCGACGCCGCGCTCGACCGCTCCCGCTTGCACGATCCCGCGACCGGCCTGCGGATCGCCGTCGGGTTCGGCTGGGCGTGGGTGCTGCTCGACGACGCGGCCGCCGCCGCCAGGTTGCGCGCCGCGCGCACCGCCGCGCCGGAGGCACCTCCGGATCTGCGCGTGTCCGCCCTGCTGCTGGAGAGTTGGCTCGAGGCCATGTCCGGTGACCTGGCACAGGCCCGGGCTGCGCTCGACGCCGCAACCGCCCTCATCGGGCCCGACACCCTGCTCGCCGACCTCACCCGCTGGCACGGGGCGTTCGTCCTGCTCCAGGAAGGCCGACCCGCCGACGCCCTCGCCGACCTGGAGTGCTCCCGTACCGCCTTCTCCTCCCGCGGCTGCACCTGGCACGAGGGTGCGAGCCTGCTGCTCGCGGCCTTCGCCCACCTCGCCCTCGGCGACACCACCGCCGGCCGGACCGCCTGCGAGGGCGCGATACGCCTCATCGCGCCGCTGGACGACACGTGGGGGCTGCTGCACGCCGAGGGCCTGCTCGGTGGGATCGCCCGGGCCGAGCACCGCTTCGCCGACGCCGCACGCCATCACGCGCACGCCGCCGAGTCCGCCGCCGCCCTGGGCTTCGGCGGCGCGACCGCGCTGCACCTGGCCAACCTCGGCCGGTCCCAGCACGACGCCGGCGACCCCGCCGCCGCGGGCACACTGCAGCGGGCGCTCACCGCTGCCGAGCAGGAGGGCGACCTGCGGCTGCTCGCCGAGACCCGCGTCTCCCCCGCCGAGGTCCTCCTGTTCACCGGCGACCGGGCCGCGGCACAGGACCTGCTGCTCGCCGCCGACCGCTGGTACACGGCCTCCGGGGGCGGCGACGGGGCGGCACTCGCCGCCCGCCTGCTGGCCACGCTGCGCGCCGAGAGCCCCGTCGTGGAGCCACCCGTAGGCAACGGGTGACCTGTGCTCAGGCGCCCGCGATGCGGCTCAGGAGGCTGCTCGCCACCGACCTCGGCGGCCCGGACATCGCCCGCCGGCTCATCGTGTCCCTGAACACCGTGCGCACCCACACCAGGAACATCCACGCCAAGCTCGGCGTGAACAACCGTCGGGCAGCGGTCCACCGGGCCGAGGAACTCGACCTGTTGTCGCGGACCCGCAACCGCTGACCCCGACCCGTCGTCGTCCCCGACCACGGGCGCGGCCACTCATCGTTTTGCGCGGCGCGACCTGGAACTGGTCGCACCTCGGATCGTCGGCGGCCTGCACCGAGATCAACGTCAGTCCCAGATCACGGATCCGGCCGAGCAGTCCGTGCAGCGCGGCCTGGTCGACGACGGGACCCCGCAACGTGGTCGTGCCGTCACTCTCGCGGGTGAGGGTCCAGCCGCCGAACCAGGCCGACCAGTGATCGTCGAGGTGTGCACTGATGCGCAGCTCGTAGCGAGCGGGCTCGTGGACCTTCGTGGACGGCTCGCTCATGACCGCTGCACGTACCTGGAGGGAGTGTGCATGTCATTGGCGGCGGTGCGCTGCTCACGCCAGAGTGAGAACCCGAGTCCAGCCAGCGCGACCCCGACCGGGACACCCGTCAGCCGATCAAGGACGTTCGGCAGCAGCGGCAGCAGGAGAGCGAGAGCCGTCCCGGCGGCGAGCAGCAGGGCGGCCCAGCGGGCGAGGATGCCGGCCCGGAAGAGCGCGACACCGAACAGCAGACCGCCGAACACGTAGGTCGCGCCCGTCAGCAGGTTGACAGTCACCAGGGCCCATACCTCGCCGACGATCACGCCACCGGTCGGGATCGCGAGGAAGTCGCTGACGAACTGCGGCGCCTGGTCGGCCAGGGACGGCAGGACGAAGGCCTCGACGAACTGGGAGCCGGTGATGAGCAGAAAGAACGACCCGAACAGGACGAACCCGATCAGGCCCAGCCGTCCGGTCTGCGTGACCTGCCGGAGGTACATCCCGGAGATCCCGACCAGGGCCAGACCGGCCATCGCCAGGCCCAGGATGTGGGTGACTCTCCACGCGGTCGTGGTGACGGTCGCGACGTCCTCGTAGGGCTGGACTACGTGAACGACGATGAACAGCAGGCCTGCCGCGACGGCGGACATGCCAGCCGCCCGTGTGAGCCTGGCGGCGGTGATGGGCGTGGACATGGTCTGCTCCTTGTCCTGGATCGGCCCCAGCTGCTGCTGGGTACGACCCCGAAACTAGGACCGAGCGTGATGAGGGGGCGTCATCACATGATGTGACTGACGTGGTGATCCTCAGGCCAAGCCGGGTGTAACGAGCTCTGAATCGACTTCGAGTCCCCTGGTAGCCAGGCTCTCCAGCTGTCCGGACACGACGCCGACCCGACGAATGATGACCGGAGGTGACCTCACATGCCCCACGTCTCCCGTCGTGGGGACAACATCTCCGCCGCCGCCGCGAACCTGCCGCCTGCTACCGGCCTGGACGGATCGAGGCACCGAACCGCGGCCGAGGTCGCGGTGGCGGCTGAGCCGCAGGCGGTACACCGGGTCGGATGGGGCTTCATCTCGCTGTACGCGCTGGCCTACATGGGCACCGGCCTGGTGTTCATCGCGCCCCTGCTGGTCACCCTGGCATTGAAGATCAACCTTCTCGTGGGGACCGACCAGGCGGCGAACAGCTTGGCGCTCGTCGCCGGGATCGGCTCCCTCGTGGCCATGTTCGCCAATACGGTCTTCGGCAGGATGAGCGACCGCACCTGGTCCCGTCTGGGCAGGCGGCGACCCTGGATGGTCATCGGGCTGGTGGGCGGTTCCCTCGGCATCCTCACCGTGGCGGTGGCACCGAACATCCCGGTCGTCCTCGCCGGATGGTGCGTCGCCCAGCTGTTCTTCAACGCACTGCTCGCCGCAATGGTGGCGGTGCTGCCCGACCAGGTCCCGCCCGCTCAACGCGGCCAGGTCTCGGGTGTCCTGGGTGTCTGCCTGCCCATCGCGTCGGTGAGCGGAACCTTCCTGGTCCAGCTGTTCACCGGCAACGAACTCGTCATGTTCCTGGCCCCGTGCGCGATCGGCGGGTTCTTCATCCTGCTGTTCGCGGCCACGCTGAAGGATCGCCGTCTTGCGCGGGCGGACGTGCCGACCTGGTCGCTGCGGGAACTCCTCGGCACGTTCTACGTCAATCCGCGGAAGAGCCCGGACTTCTCCTGGGCGTTCGCCAGCCGCTTCATGGTCATCCTGGCCTACGCTTTCCTGACCACGTTCCAGGCCTACTACCTGCTGGACCACATCGGCAGCGCCGACGGCGATGTGCCGCAACAGATATTCCTCGGAACACTCGTCCAGGCCGCCTTCCTGGTCACTGCTTCCCTCACCAGTGGCAGGATCTCCGACCTGACGGGTCGCCGGAAGGTCTTCGTGTGCACCGCGTCGATCGTGTACGGCCTCGCGATGTTCGCCATCGCCGTCGCCAGCACCTTCAACGGCTTCCTCGTCGGCATGGCCATCAGCGGACTCGGCTTCGGCATGTACATGGCCGTCGACATCGCGCTCGTCGCCGACGTCCTGCCGGACGAGGACAACGTCGCCAAGGATCTCGGCGTGTTCAACATCGCCGGTGCCCTCCCCTTCTCCATCGCGCCGGCGATCGCCCCGGCCATCCTGGCGATCGGCAACGGCAGCTACGGCGTGCTGTACGCGGTCGCCGGGATCTGCGCCACCATCGGGGCCCTCGCCATCCTGCCCGTGAAGGGTGTCCGGTGAACGGCGCGTCTGGCGCCGGCCGCGACGGATGCCGGTACACGACCCGGTCGTCCGACGATGAGGACCCCCGACAGCGTTCCTATGGCTCTCGATGTCGTGCGCTCCGGCCCGTCAAGTGGTCTGCCGTTGCGCCCAGACGAACATCAACGCGACGTTGACCACGACGACGACCACGAAGCCGGCCGCGAGCACCGGCCCGGCGGTAGCGGCGATCCCGGCGGTTGCTGCGGCGAACAGACCGAGCTCGACGAGCAGCCGAGCGGGATCGGCGAGTCGCCACGGCGCCCGGCCTTCCCTCGGAAGACCTCCCCGTGCGCCACTGGTCCCGGCAACGACGCCGAGTCGATGTCGGCGCACCACTCCGGCCATCGGGTGATGTCAGCCAGCAGGTCCCAGACGAGTTCCGGGGCGGCCGCGATCGCAATCGTTCCTGCCGCGGTGACCGGAGCGGATTCGTCGATATGCACAGTGGTCATCCTTCTTCTTGGTAGGTGTGAGCATCAGCTCGTACATGACGATCGGCACCGCGATGGCGGCGGCAAGGGTCGGGAGGACGGCCGAACGTCGCCTACTCAACTTCGGCGCTCATCACGAACCCGGGCCCGACGGTCAAGGGGATGACCAGCCAGATCACCCCGGGGACCCCAAGGTGGGCCCACTGCTGGGCGGTCGGGACTTCGTCGAACAGGGCGCTTTGCGCGTAGTCGAAGTCGACCCAGGGCTGCAGGTCGCGGAACCAGTCCTGCGAAGCGGCGAGGATGATGAACAGCGTCGGCAGCACGAATGAGTAGACGAAGTAGGCCACGAGCGCCCCGGCCGAGCCGCGGATCAGCAGGCGGTGAAGCTGACGTCGTCGACCGCGGTGAAGGCACCGTGATTCCTGGTGACCGACTCGACGGTGATCATGGCTCGAATTCTGGCCGGGACGTGGTCGGCTCGGGATCGGTCATCTCGTGCCCCTCATTTGATTGTCATGGGCGAGCGGAGAACTTCGTGACGCAGGTAACGGGGGCGCATTCGTCAGCGCCACGCGTCCCCGGGCGCCCTGACGTAGCGTCTCCAGACGTATCCCCACGGGATGACGACGAGGAGGATGACGACAAAGGAACAGCTGAACAGGAGGTCGCTGGTTGCGGCGTCCATATCGTCGGCGACCAGGTGAGGGAGAGCGACCGCAGCGAACCAGATCGCTTTGAAGACCACGTCGAGCAGGAGGATCGGCAGCATCCGGACGGGGTATCGCAGCCCGAGGAGTGCCAGGAGCGACATGCCCGTCAGCAGGCAGATGAGTGCCGCTTCCAGCGCCGGGAAAGATGGCGCGTCCTGGATGAGGATCGGCCACTTGACAATCGCCAGCCCCACTCCCATGAATGCGTAGCCGAAACGCATGACGTTCAGACGGCGCGTGGACAGCTCCTTATCGACAGCAGTTGTATCGCTGGTCCGGGCCGCGCTGGACGACCGCTGAGCCGCTTGCTGGACGCTCGCTCGGTCGGGTTCTCCCTGGACGGCAGTTACGATCTTGTCTCGTGAGCTCATGACCAGCTCCTTTCTTCAGTCATTGTGGGTGCGGATGTGGTCACCAGCGTCGTGCAGTCGCACTACGTGCGAGTCGCTGTGATCGCGGGCCAAGCATGGCTGCGGAAACGGTCCCGCACATCGGCGGGTGGAATAGAACCGCTTATCGGAAAGACGCTCTGCGCCCCGGTCGGCACCGTCTTTCGTCGGGGTCGCATGTGACTGTCGTCGGTGTCCTGCCCGCGGGCCGGGCTCTACGCTCGGGGCATGTCCGGGCCACGCAGGTTCTCAGCCGAGCGGCTGGTGCCGGCGTCGCTGCTGGCACCAGCCGATCCGGCCCGGTCGCACGCGACCGGTCCGCGGACCGGTCGCGACATGGCCCTCGACGCTGCCGGGTGCCTCCTCGCCGCCGCACTCGGGGCGCTCTTCATCATCCCGACACTGCGCGACAGCGCCGGCCTGTTGTCGACCCAGCAACCGGCCTGTTGTCGACCCAGCAACTGGTCGTCGACATCGCCTGCGGGTCCCTGGCCTGCCTCGCACTGTGGTCGCGGCGGCGCTGGCCACTCGGCGTTGCGCTGGTCTGTGCGGTGCTGGGGGCGCTCTCGATCTCCGCGACCCCCGCCGGGCTCCTCGCGCTGTTCTCCCTCGCTGTGCACCGCAGCGCCCGGCCGGCGCTGCTCGTCGCTGCGCTGTGGATCCCCGCTCTCCTGGTCTTCGCGGTCTACAGCCCGACGACCGACGCGCTCTCGGTGGTCCTGGTGGTCGCCCCCCTCGCGTTCGCGGCCACCGCGTGGGGAATGTTCGTCCGGGCCCGACGCCAGCTGCTCCTCACGCTGCGCGAGCGTGCCCTGCGCGCCGAGGCCGATCAGCGCCTGCACGCCAACCGGATCCGGATGGCCGAACGCACCCGGATCGCACGCGAGATGCACGACGTGCTCGCCCACCGGATCTCGCTGGTGGCGTTGCACGCGGGCGCGCTCGAGGTCCGGCCCGACCTGCCACCGGAGAAGGTGCGGGAGACCGCCGAGCTGCTGCGCTCGACCGCCTGCCAGGCACTCGAGGAGTTGGGTGCCGTGATCGGGGTGCTCCGCGAGGAGCCGGGGCAGGAGCCGGCGCCAGCAGCTCCGCAGCCGACTCTGTCGGACATTCCTCGCCTGGTCGAGGAGACTCGACGGGCCGGCGCGAAGATCGACCTCGAGATGTCCGTGGACCACCCCGATGCCGCGCCCAGCGCGCTGGGCCGCGACGCCTACCGCATCGTGCAGGAGGCGCTCACCAACATCCGCAAGCACGCCCGCGATACGGCGGTACGGGTGCGGATCACCGGTGCGGCGGATCGCGGCTTGCACGTCAGCGTGCGGAACCGCCTGCCCATCGACACGCATGCCGGACCGGCGCTGCCGGGTTCAGGTGCCGGCCTGCTCGGGCTGCAGGAACGGGTCACCCTCGCCGGCGGCACACTCGTGCACGGCCCGGACGGGTTGGGCGACTTCGTGGTGGAGGCCGAGCTGCGGTGGTGAACGTGCGTGTGCTGCTGGTCGACGACGACGCGCTGGTGCGCGCCGGCCTGCGCATGATCCTGTCCTCGGCCGCGGACCTGGAGCTCGTGGGCGAGGCGGACGACGGCGCCCGGGCAGTCGCCGCGGTGCGCGAGCACCGGCCAGACGTCGTGCTGATGGACATCCGCATGCCCGAGATGGACGGAATCGCCGCGACCGCCGCGCTGCGGCGGCTCGACGCACCGCCGCAGGTGATCGTGCTGACCACGTATCAAGCAGACGCTCAGGTGATGAGCGCGCTGCGTGCCGGTGCGAGCGGGTTCTTGCTCAAGCACACCCCGCCCGCGGAGATCGTGAACGCCGTGCGGCTGGTCGCCGCGGGCGAGGCGATGCTCTCGCCGTCGGTCACCCGCACGCTGCTCTCACATTTCGGCGATGCCCAGGCAAACGAGCGCCGGCGCGCCGCCGCGCAGCGGCTGGCCACGCTCACCGATCGCGAGCGTGAGGTGGCGGTCGCGGTCGGGTCCGGGGCCTCCAACGCGGAGGTGGCCGCCGCGCTGTTCATGAGCGAGGCGACGGTCAAGGCGCACGTGTCGCGCCTGTTCACCAAACTCGACGTCGCCAACCGCGTGCAGGTCGCGATGGTCGTGCACGACGCCGACCAGTCCTGACGCCCTTCACCACGGACTGCGGCCTGATGACCTTGCCCGATGGACGATCGAGCTGTCCACCGAAGCGCCGGACCGTCACCGTCCGGAGGCCGATGCCGGGCGCGGCGCCATGTTGTCGACCTCGGTCGCAACCGGCTCATCGGCCTCTCGCCGTCCGAGGTCGTCGAGATCGAAGTCGGCGTGCACGGTTCCGGTCGGCGCCGACGTCGTGCTCATCGAGCCATCCGAGCCACAGCAGCCCGTTGAGACACCTGGCTCGGCTGGGGCAGGAGCAGCGGCCAGGTCGGCGGGTGCTCTTGAGCTCAGGACGAGCCCCCCTCCATGGTTGGCTGTTGCTTGTCGGGTGCGCTGTGCTGGTCGGCGCCGGGGATGGTGACGATGACCTTCGCACGGGCGTGCTCGGTCTCGAGGTACCGGAGGGCATCGGCGCTGTGGTCGAGATCGAAGACCCGGTCGATGACCGGGGTGACCGATCCGGAGGCGACGAGCGCCGCGAGCTCTTCCAGGCGCTCGGTGGTCGGCTGTGCTTGCGGGATGACGATCCGCGGGCCTGGCAGGCGTGCCATGAGCTGGGCCCGGACCAGCAGTCCGAGCGGGCCGATCCAGCGGCCCTCACCGGAGACGCCGCCGCCGGAGAGCACCAAGGTGCCGGCGGGATGGACGAGCCGGCGGAGGTCACGCAGCGACCGGTTCCCGACGAGGTCGAGGACCATGTCGTAGCGGTCCGGTGCGGCGCAGAAGTCCTCGACGTTGTAGTCGATGACCGACTCGGCGCCCAGGGATCGAGCCAGGTCGGCGTTGCGGGTGCTGCACACGACGGTGACGTGCAGTCCCATCGTCTTGGCCAGCTGGATGGCGAACGTGCCGACTCCACCGGACGCGCCGTTGATCAGCAGACATGCTCCGGGGGGTGGGTCGCCTGCGCGCAGGCACATGAGCGCCGTGTTGGCGGCCAGGGGTAGCGCCGCGGCCTGTGGCAAGCTCGCGCCGGACGGGACCGGGGCCACGAGGTACTGGGAAGCCACGACGTACTGCGCGAGTGCGGCGTCGGCTTCTCCGAAGACCGGGGCACCGGGTTGCCAGCGGGTCACGCCGGCGCCCACGGCGTCCACGGTGCCGGCGAAGTCGGTTCCTCGGATGGCCACCCGCGGGGCGGTGCGCCCGAACACGGTGCGGTCCAGCAGACGCGCGAGGCGGGGTTCACCCCGCATGATGTGCCAGTCGCGGGCGTTGACCGAGGCGGCCGCGACCCGGACTCGTACCTGCCCGGGGCCTGGGTCGGGCGTTGGAACGGCTGCGACCTTGAGGACGTCCGGGGAGCCATACGTGTCCTGGACGAGGGCGCGCATCGTGGCCTCGGCCGCGCCCGTTGCGGCGACGTCGCCGAAGTGGACGCCACTGCGCGTGCCGATGTTGCCGTTGACGTCGGGGGTAGTGGACATGGTGGCTCCTTGGTCGGGTGCTTGCGGATCAAATCTGTCGGGGTGATCAGGTGGGTGGTGTAGCCGCAATGAAGGCGTGCACGGGCTTGCATCACGTCGTCGTCGACGAGGTCGGGCGTGTGGCGATGGCGGCACCGGCGGCGGTACCGCACTGGTTCGGCAGCACCGACCAGAAGACGGCGGGGATCTTGAGCATCTGGTGAACCACGTTCGTCGCGTCAGCCCCGAGGAGTGGCCTTGAGGGGCGTGACCGAAATGAGGGCGACGCCGAGGTCGCGCACGCGGGCGAGGAGCCCGTGGAGGGCCGCCTGGTCGAGTCCTGGGCTGCGTAGCGTGGTGGTGCCGTCGGTCTCGTGGTGCATGGTCAGCCCGGCGAAGGAGTCGTACCAGCGGTCGTCGAGGTGACCCTCCAGCCTGAGCTCGTAGCCGTTGACCCCATCGCGCGACGTGATCCGGCCGGTCATGGCAGCGGCACCTCGACCGGCGCCGCTGGGGAACCACGGCGGGGTCGTCTGCGGATCTGCCGCTCGGCGACCGCGAGATTGATCGCCCAGGCGGCGCCCAGGAGCAGCGCGGTCGTCAGGTCCCCGGTGCCGAAGATCACCCCGCCGAAGCCGAGGGTGAAGACCTGAGTGCCGGCGACGAGGCCGATCGCGTAGCTGCGGATCATCCACGCCCGATGACGGGCGAAGTCACGACGGCGGGCCGCAGTGAACCCGAGGACGATGGTGACCACCATCGCGACCCCGAACACCGTGCGGAGCGGGTACAGCACCTCACGCGCGGCGTCTGCCCGTGGGAAGAACTGGTTGAGCCACAGCGCCGTCAGCGCCACACCCAACCCGGCGACGACCAGAACCCGACCGGCTCTGCGGTGCCAGCCGGGTCGCCGCCGACGGAGGCGGGGCGAGAACTGGAAGGCACCCAGTACCGCGAACACGGTGGCACACACGATGTGGATCACGACAGGAAGTGGCGACGCGGCGTACCGGGCGTCGGATGGCATGGCCTCCGTTCCGCCGGCCAGTTCGACGAGGCGAAGGGAGCCGGCGATGACCGGGACCAGGCCGAGCGCCACCAGCGCGGCGGGAACCCACCAGCTCGACCTGTCCCGGGAGCCGGGCCGGCGCTGAGGCGCAGGCCGGGCGCCGGGGGCGGTGGGCCGGATCATTCCGCACCTGCCGTGGTGACGCGCCTGCTGCCGACCGTGACCGGTTCCGTGGTCGTGATTCCGTGCGCGGTGCCCCACAAGGAGTAGCCGAGGGCGATCAGGGCGATGCCGTTCGGGAAGGCCAGCAGCCGGTAGAACCCGTCCGGCAGCACGGAGAGCACGACGGTGACGACACCACCGACCGCAAGGAGCGCGGCCGCCCAGCGGGCCAGAACGCCCGCCCGGTAGAGCGCGATGCCGAAGATGAGCCCGCCGGCCAGGAATGTGATGTTCTGGACCTGGAGGGCGGTCTGCAGCGCCCCGATGTCACCGGTGGCGGTGCCGCCGATGACCACGGCGATGACGTCGTCGACGTAGGAGGGGTCGGTCCCGGCGATGGTGGGCAGGACGTACGCCAAGGCGAACGTGGTGGCCATGATCAGCAGGTAGCCGGTGCCGAGCACCAGGTAGCCGAGAAGTCCGAGGAGACCGTTGCGGCGGACCTGGCTCAGGTACATGCCGGTGATACCGGCCAGCGCCAGCGCGGCCATCAGCACCTTCAGGGAGTTCCGCACGGCCAGTTCGGTCGTGGTGATGGAGCCGGCGTCCAGGTGCGGATGGTTGATCTGGACGCCGATGAAGATCAGGCCGGCGACGGTCGCGGCGATGCCGGCGGCCCGGGTGAGAGTGGTGGGCGTGATGGTCATGTCCGGCGCCTTCCTCCGGTGGTCCGTGGCGGGTGCCGCGGGATGTCCGGAACGTAGGGCGCGATGTGGTGACCGGGCGTCACCACATGTGGTGACCAACGATGTGACTCCGTACAGCAGGCCGAGCTCATGGCCGCGGCGGACGGCGGCGGAGCGGCGCCCCGTGCGTGATCCGCTCATTGCGCAGGCGCCGGATGACGGCCCGCGCCGGCTCGCATGTGCCCGGCACCGCCCACAACACCCAGGTGATGTAGACGGCCTGGAACGGGAGGCGGAGCCAGTTGTTCCCGCCCCCCAGCCCCTCGATCTGGGCGCCTGCGACGGCGGCGTGGACGTTCGCGGGGAAGACCGCGACCAGGTAGGCCACCAGCAGCAGCGCGACGTGGCGCCGCCACCCGCGGGGCACCACGAGCCCGGCGCCGAGCAGTACCTCGATCACCCCGGTGGCGGCGATCACGGCCTCGGGTGCGGGGACGAACTCCGGAAGCAGCGGGATGAACGACGCGGGCGCGGCGAAATGGCTCACCCCGGCGAACACCATGGCCAGCGCCATGGCCAGCCGGGCGGCGGCGCGGGGCGCTCGACGGCCGTCACGCGTGGGGACGAGCATTGCGACGAGGAAGCCGGCGACGAGGACAGCGAGGAGAACCATGATGGAGTTCCTCTGGACGGGGCCGGTTCGTGCCGGCCTGACGATGTGGGCGTCTTCGGGCAGTGCGCGGCCGGCGACGACCGTGCCGTAGACGTCCTGTAGGGATGATCAGCAGTGCGGCGTGGGGCGGGGCGTCACGGCTCCTCGCTCCCGGTAGCGGCCGAGGACTCCCTCAGCCGGGTGAGCGCGTCGTCCCAGGCGACCGGCAGGGTCGATCCGTCGGCCTCCCACGTGGTGAACCGCGTCGGACCCATGTGGGGGCGGAGCTTGTCCATCACGGCGTTGTGCGGCATCCGTCTCACGAACTCGCCAGAACGCGCTCATCGGTCCACGCTGACAAGGCCCAGAAGGTCTTGGCGAAGGGCTGGGCCCGCAGGCTCCAGCCGACCAGCCCGTCGGCGCGCTCCAGCTGGCGGACCACCGACACGGTCAGGCCCATGAACAACGGGACCTTCGCGATTTGACAGCAACGGCAGGCGGCTGGCCATGACCAGGCAGTCGGAGCCGGGCTCGGGCGTCAGCTTGCGGCGCCAGGGATGATGAGCATCTCAGACCTCCGGTCGGGAATGGGCCGGGCGGATGGTGCTGCGCGACGGCCGGGCCGGATGCTCGAACCGCAGCCGCAGGACGAGCCGGTGAACCGCCCTCACCGCCGTCGATCCCGACTCCTGTCGGTCGAGACGATGATCTCCACGGAGATCAGGGTGAGGCCGAGGTCTCGGACTCCTCTGAGCAGCCCGTGCAGCGCAGCCTGGTCGGCGACGGCGCCGCTGAGGCTCGTGGTGCCGTCGCTGTGGTGGGCCAGGGTGAGGCCGTCGAACCAGGCGGACCAGTGGTCGTCGAGGTGCCCGTCGACCCGAAGCCGGTAGCCGGCGGGCACCCGTGGTCGGGGGGCCCGGGTCATGATCCGACCGCCGCCGACGACCTGGTGGTTCTGCTGCGACGGCGGATGAGGTACTCGGCGACCGCGAGGTTGATGGCCGACCCCGCGCCCAACGTGGGGATCAGGATGAGGGCGATCAGCGCGACCGGCACCCACCCGGCCGACCGGCCCGCCCGGGTGGGGCGGGCCGGGACCGGGATCGTCACGCCGCTGGGGTCGGGTTGAGCCGCGGGGTGGCCGGGCTGGGCACGGGCCGGGTGGCGACGGAGCGCTGCTCGCGCCACAGCGAGTATCCGAGGCCGATCAGAGCGACGCCGACGGGGATGGCGAACAGCCGCTGGCTGATCATCGGAAGCAGGGGGATGGTGGCAGTGGCGAGGGCGGCGACGGCGAGGAGCGCGGCTGCCCATCGGGCGAGGATGCCGGCGCGGAACAGGGCGATGCCGAAGAGAAGGCCGCCGCCGATGTAGCCGGCGCCGGCGACACCGCTCAGCGTCTGGAACAGGCCGATGTCACCGGTCGCGGTGCCGCCGGTGGCCACGGCGAGGACGTCGTTGACGTAGCCGGGCTCGCCGAGCGCCAGGGCAGGCAGCACGCACACCGCTATGACCTGGACGGTCAGGAGGGCGAGGAGGCCGGTGCTGAACAGGAGGTATCCGAGCAGGCCGAGCACGCCGGTCTGCTTCACCTGCCGCAGGTACATGCCGGTGATGCCGGCGAGCGACAGGGCGGCGAAGAGGATCTTGGCGGTCTGGCGGACCGCGTACTCGGCGGTGTTGACGACGGTGACGTCCAGGTGGGGGTGGTTGATCTGGACGCCGACGTAGAGCAGGCCCGCCGCGACGGCGGCCAGGCCGGCCGCCCGGGTGAGCGTGGTGGTGGTGACGGTCATGTCGGGCTCCTCGGTTCCAGGTGTCCGCGGCGGGCGCTGCGGGACGATCCGAAGCTAGGAGCAGGTGGGGTGACCCGGCGTCACACGACGATGTGACGGCCTGGATGAGATCCGGGTGGTGAGATCCCGCCGACTACAGCAGGCCGCGGTCGCGGGCGCTGCGGACCGCCGCTCGGCGGGTGGTGACCTCGAGCTTGGTGAAGATGTGCTTGGTGTGGGTGCGTAGCGTGTTGTGCGAGACGTACAGGTCGCGAGCGATCTGCGGTCCGCTCAGCTCACCGGCGAGCAGCCGGAGCACCTGGATCTCGCGCTCGGTCAGCGGGCCGGCCTGGCCGGCGGCGGGGGCCACGGCATCGAAGGATGCACCGAGGCTGAGCAGGCGACGTGCGTGGTCGCCTCCGACGTCGTGCTGCTCGGCGTCGCGCAGCAGCGCCGTCATGGGGGCGCCCTCGTCCAGGAACAGCCGCGCGTAGGCCTCCGGTTCGGGAGCCTCGGAGAACACCCGGTCGAGCGCTTCGTGGGCCCGCGGCCGGTGTCCCTGCGCGTCGTGCGCGAGGGCCTGCAGCATGCGGATCTCGACGCGGCTACCGGCGCGTCCGGACGTCCCGGCGGCGTCGAGCAGCCGGTCCAGCAGACCGACCGCCTCGTCCATCGCGCCTGTGTCCTGGTTCGTCCGGTGTCGCGCGATGAGCAGACGCACCATCGTGAGGTGGTCGAACTCGCGGAGATGGGCGACGTCGTCGGTGGCGAACACGCCTCGGTCACGGGCCCAGCCGGTGACGTCAGCCAGCTCTCCCTGTGCGATCCGGACCCGGGCCTTCATCGCCGCGACCGGACGCACCTCCGGCAGGACACCTCGTAGGTAGAGCTGCTCCGCCCGGTCCAGGAGGTCGAACCCCCGATCCAGGTCGCCCTCGGTGGCGGCGACCCGACCCATCGCCACGAACCACCGGTAGCGGAGGTGGGGCGTCGACGCATGCTCGCCGAGCGCCGCGGCCGTCTCCAGGTGTTCCTTCGCACTCCGGAGGTCTCCGGCCTCGCGGTCGAGCTCGCTGAGCCCCACATGGAGATCGGCGGTGCCCTGTGGCACGGGATCACCCTGCGCCGCGGCCAGTCCACGTCGGTAGAGCTGACGCGCCTTGCTTGGTCGACCCGCTGCAAGCCACATGTCGGCGAGCACGACCGTGCTGCTGAGCTCGTCGACCAGGTTGCCGGCCGCGTGCAGGCTCGCCACGGCGTGGGTGAACATCGGCAGGGCGCCCGACACGTCTCCCGCCGCCCACGCCGCCAGCCCGAGGAACCCGGCCGCACCGCCCCGCGCGAGATGGTCGTCCGGGCCAGCCAGGTCGAGGGCGATCCGGGCTTGTTGCGTCGTGCCCGGCACATCCCCCCGGGCCTGTGCGAGCCCGGCCCGGTGGATCGCGATCGTGGCCAGCAGCGTGCGGAGCTCCTCGCTCTCGGCCGAAAGCCCATCCGACACGCCGGCCACCGCACGTTCGGCCCCGTCGAACCAGGGCTCGGCGGCGTCGAGCTCGCCGGAGACCATGAGCCTCCACCCGGCGACGACGCTGAGCAGCGGGCTGCGGCGGACGGCGTCGTCGGGCAGTGCCTTCAGCCAATCGATCAGCAGCCCGTCCTGCCGGTTGCGTCGGACCGTCGGCACGGCCAGCTCCATGAGGTGCACCGCACGATCGACGTCGCGGGCGATCAATGCGTGTCGGACCGCGTCCTCGGCCAAGTCGTGGAGCTCGTACCAGCGGCTGGCGCGCTGGTGGAGCACCGGAACCTGCTCGGGCTGCTCGCTGAGCAGGCGCGCCCGCAACACGTCGGCGAACAGGTGGTGGTAGCGGTACCACTGCCGCCGATCGTCGAGGGGGACGAGGAACAGGTTGGCGCGCTCCAGGGCAACGAGCATGTCGCTCCCGTCGCCGCCGCCGGTAACTGCATCACAGAGCGGGCCCGTGATCCGGTCGAGAACCGCGGAGTGCAGCAGGAATTCTCGAACCGCGTCGGACTGTTGCGACAGCACCTCCTCGGCCAGGTAGTCGACGATGTACCGGTCGTTCCCTGCGAACCGGGCGACGAAGCCGCCGACGTCCACGCGCCCCCGGAGCGAGAGCGCAGCGAGCTGCAGTGCGGCGATCCACCCCTCCGTGCGCTCCCCCAATGCTCCGACGTCCACCGCGTCGAGCCCCAATCCCGCCGCTTCGTTGAGGTACTCAGCGGTCTCGTCCGAGGTGAATCGCAGGTCCGCAGCACGGATCTCGACAAGCTCACCGCAGCCCCGCCACCGCGCTAGCGGCAGATCGGGATCCGCACGGGTACTGATCACCACGTGCACGTGTCGCGGAAGGTGCTCCAGCAGGAATGCCATCCCGCCATCAACATCGCGGTTGTCGACCAGGTGGTAGTCGTCGAGCACCAGCCACACCTCGCCCGGTACCGCAGCGAGTTCGTTCACCACCATGGTCAGCACGAGCTCGGTGTGCAGCGGGGAGGATGCGAGGAGCGCCGGCGCACCCGAGCCGACGCCGGGCACCGCCGCGTGGAGCGCGGTCACGACGTAGGTCCAGAACGACGCGGGCTCGCTGTCCGCCGGATCGAGCGAGACCCACGCCACGCAGCGGTCCCCGCCGTCCCCCAGCCACGCCGCGAGCAGCGTCGTCTTACCGAACCCGGCCGGCGCGGACACCAGCGTCAACCGCGACTCGGCTCCGCGACGCAGGAGCTCACTCAGCCTCGGGCGCGTCACCAGCCCGCGCCGCGACGTCGGGACGAACAGCTTGGTCGCGATCACCGGCCGTGCCATGGGATCCCCATTCCACAGCGCGCCCGACCCGTGCCCGAGATGCGTGCCGTCGACGACAATTCTGCACTACGCGAGATCGAGCTGTGCGAACTCGCCGCGTGACGTGTCGCCTATCGTGGTGAACCAGTTCCGGAGGCGGAACGCGACTGAGCGGGGAGGTTCAGCACTTCGCTGCGGCCCGTCCGACGTGTCGCCCCTGTCGCGGGCGAGAAGTCCACCTCGTGCCCGAGCCCACGACCCGGACCCACTACATCTACCGCCCCGTTGCGGCTGGACCTGGCCGCCGAGCCGACCGCGGCGATCTGCGTCCGAACCGCCTCGCGAGCCCCAGCGGCAGCAGGCTCGCGCCGGACGTTGTGGTCGGGTCGTGGTCCATGCGTGGCCACCGTGTGGTTGAGAGCGGCGGGCGGACGCAGACCGTCGACGGTCCGCTCTCCCACCCAGCCCGCGATCAGGGACGCGCTGTCGCGGGCCGCGGCGGCCTGGTGCGCCCGGCCGCGGTCCTGGTGCCACGCCGCGATCTCCCGGACCAGCGACGACACCGCCAAGGCCAGCGCCAACGACGCCGCACCCGGCTCGTCGACCGGACCTTGCCCGCGCCGCTGACGTAGCAGGTGCCGCGCGACCCGACGCAACCCAGCCGCGAGGTCCCCCTCCTGGACGCGCACTCCTCGTGGAACGCGCGCGGCACGATCGAACATGTCGGCCGCGGATTCCAACTCTCCCGACCACCCCCGAAGTGCGGCCACCACCGTCCCGGTGGCCTGCACGATCCCGTCCGCGTCCTCCCCCGCCCTGCCGCGACGCGCTGATCCGACCGCCGCCCGCGCCACCTGCACACGCCGCCGCGCCCCGCTCGACGACACCGACGCGCCGGACCCACGTGCCGCCGACTCCCACGCCTGCGTCAGCCGCGGCAGGGACAGGTCGGGCGCGAGCTTGCTGCCGCTGTAGAACACCGGCTCCCCCGCCACCGTCAGGTCACCGGGCCGGGCCACCTTGTACCCCAGCGGATCCCCCGACGGGGCGCGCCGCACCTCCACCCGATACCCACCGGCCCCCAGGGCGGCGACGAAACCGGTAAGGCCACCAGCCGTCACCGACGCCGCCCGCACTGCCCGGGCGAGCTCGACGCTCGCCGGCTCCTGGCCCTGCCGGCGCGCCTTCTCGATCTCACCCCGCCCCGGCGCCCGCGCCGCGGTCCCGTCCGCCCTCGCCGTGACCACCAGCCCCAAGCGCCGTTCGATCTGCTGGCCCGTGGTTCGCAACCGCGGGTAGTCGTGCGAGGGCCAGAACCGCCGGCACGTGTCCTGCCGCACCAGCACCACCGCGATGTGGACGGTCATCGGCGTGGCGGATCGCCAGCCACCGCGGACCACCCGCATCGCCCCGCGGCGCGACCCCGGACCCATCGAGCAGCTCCCGCGCGACCTGCGCCCACTCCGCGTCGGACACCACCCGGTCCCCGTCCGCAACCCGCGCCGAGCAGTGCCACACGTAACCGCGCCGGCCCTGGTCGTCGGACTCGCCCAGTCCGGCGGCGATCGCCGGGGCGCGCAGCGCCCGAATCATCGGGCCCAACTCCAGATCGAACTCACCGACACCTGCCTGCGCCGGCTGCCACGCTGCGTCCCGCCCGTCCCAACTGGCGATCACCCGCGGCCGCACGTGTTCCTGCGCCCGACCCGGCCCCATCAAGTACGAGACGAGCCCACCGACCCGCCACCCGTGCACGACCTTCGTGATCACCGGCGCGCCTCGAACTCCGCCGCCGCCACCTCGACCACGGCCTCCAGCCGGACCAGCAGCGCGTCCAGCCGCCCGTCCTCGACGGCACCGGCGCGCTGCACCGCCACCACGTCGGCGTGCAGCCTCAGCAGATCCGGAAGCGCCCACACCGAGCCGCTTCCCTGCTCCGCGGTGTCGAGGACCGTCTGCCCGATCCATGCCCCCACCGCGAGCCCCGCGGACGCCGCCCGCTCCCGCACCACCGCGAGCTCGGCGTCGCTGAAACGGACCACCACCTGCTTCAGACGCGGCACGCCCGACCGCACCCGACGCCGAACTGCTCGCTCCACGCTCGATACGGCACCAGAGCGCCGCTACTGCACCGTGGTCACCAGTACCTGCACATCATCGCCGCACAGTCGGCCCTGGAAACAGCAGGTCACGGCATCGCTCGAGCTCAGAACCGAACCCGAGGAACGCCCCCGTTCCGCCCTGACCACGCTCCTGACCCGGCCGGAAGCATCGCTTCCGGCATATCTCGCTCTGCCCTGACTGCCTGTAGCCGTCCCACTCAGGCCGTCGGAAGCGGACCCAACCTCGATTTCACCGCGGTGGGACTGCCCAGACTTCGGTTGACCGTGGTTCGGTAGGTGGGTCAGGCCGCGTGGGCGGTGTTGAGCAGTGCCCCGCCCGCCACGTCACCGTCCGGGCGGTCCTGACCGACAACGGAGCCTGCCACCGCTCACACCTGTGGCGCGAGGCCTGCGCCGAGCTCGAGATCCGCCACCGCCGCACCCGCCCCTACCGCCCGCAGACCAACGGCAAGGTCGAACGGTTCCACCGGACCCTGGTCGAGGGGTGGGCGTTCCGCCGGCTCTACACGAGCGAAACCCACCGCCGCAAAGCCCTACCCGGCTGGATTCACGAGTACAACCATCACCGACCCCACACCGCCTGCGGCGGACACCCACCGATCACCAGGTTGACCAACCTGTCCGATCAGTACAGCTAGCGGCGACTGCAATTGATCCACTGCACGGCGAACGCGGCGGCCACGATGCCTATGACGAGGCCGTAGGCGAGAAGGATGATCACGACGCCGACCACAGACGGCGCCAGGATGAGCGCCCCTACGGCTCCGGAGGCGACAAGAACGGTCATGGAGATTCCGAAGGCGAGAAGAACTCGCTGCTGACATCTGTTCATACGACAACCGTAATCGCGGGGCGACATCGGCAGATCCGGTTCTACCCCTTGCGTTCTTCGTCCACACGAGGGCCACCCCCTCCGACCTCACTTTGTTACAGGGGAAAAGTCCGGTAGCCGCGTCGCCTGCCCGGGTTGGTCCAGGACCAGCACCACCCGTGCGAGCTCCACCACGCCCCGACCGCGGCGGCGCGCTCGTCTCGGCGATGTCGAGCAGCTCGTCGACGCGCTCGCGCACGGCGGGCCAGTCCTCGGGCTGAATGCTCGATCCCAAAGCAAGCGCCGAGTTCGGCGTGCTGATCTTGCGGTCAGCGAGCAGCACGGCGCTCGTCTGTGCAGCATGCGGCGGCACCTGGAGAGCGGATCGCCGGGTGCGGTCGCGGTGACTGTGGATGGCCTGCTTGCGACGACCTCGAGCGGCGTACGCCCCGGCCCGGCGTCGCACCTGAACTCGCTCGGCGAACCAGGCCTGCAGAAGCTGCGTACCCAGCGTCTCTCACTCGAGTGCCTGGCGCTTCGTGCACTAGGCGTCGATGGTCGCCCTACTGCGATTCCGCCGCTTCGACTTCTCCTCAGTGATCAAGGTGGGCAGCTCAGCCGAAGCCGACTCGGGCTGATCAGCAGCCGCGTTGTCGCGGTTCTCGTAGGCTGTCAACACGGCCGAGGGCAGCCGTCCGCGCTCCCACACCGAGAAGCCGTTCTGCATCGCCCAGGCCCTGATGATCGCGTTCTTCTCCTTCGACTTGCCTGTAGCGTTCGAGTTCGCACGATGGGACCTCTTCTGAGCCGACCTCCCACCAGCACGGCGTGCCGCGCGGACAAAGGGGGCGAACAGATCTCGCAGTTCAGAGGCGTGCTCAGCGCTAAGATCGATCTCGAACTGCCGGCCGTCGATCCCGAACGACACCGTCTCGTCTGCCTCAGTGCCATCCAAGTCATCAACGAGAGTTTCCACCAGGTGCTTCGCCATGGATACCTCCCTTCGATTGTTGTCCGACTACCTTACTCTGCAGAATGTCAACCTGACGAGACGAATGACAATCGCCAGGCACACTCAGAACGGCGATCGTGGGCAGCGGAGCTACAGCTCGCTCGGTCGAGAAGGCAGCTTCGTTACACATCCCGCTAGATCATGACCAGTCAAAGTTGTGCCACGACGGCAGCGATCACGGACGTTCCTTGAACTGCCAGCGAGGAGCGCTGTGGTCGGGCATCCTCCGGTCATGCAGGAGCAGCAGACGTTGACGAGTACGATCTAGGCGGCCCCGGATCGGGACGTGCCCGGGCTACATCGTTCCCTGCTGGACCAGGTCGCGACGGTCGCAGCGCGGGTCGCGGTAGACAACCTGTCGCTGGTGCTCGAAGGGACTGCGCCATGGAAACGGGCACCGCAGGCACGTCAAACCCTGAGCATGGTCGAGGACGTCGACGAGCCCTGACGGGCCTACACAGGCTGCCCGGCGGCGAGGTCGCCCGCCCGCACGTCGAGGCGAAGCCGGCGGAACAGCATTCCGTGCCACAGGCGTCAGCTCGTACGGTTGCCCACGCGCGTGAGCAGCTCATCCCGACCTACCTCCGCAGCCTGGCCAGCGCGCGCGACACCGCCGGCAGGCTCAGCCCCATGCGCGCCGTCGCCCTGGTCACGCTGCGCTCCTTCAGGGGGCGCGTCCAGGGACACCAGCAGATTCGTGTCCAGTCGCGTCAGGTCCACACCCCACTACCGACCCTGTCGATAGATGGCGGTCAGGACCGGCAAGCCGTGCTCCCCGCACGTGTCAGCGATCTGCCGCACCATGCTGTTGAAGTCCGTTGACGTGGTCGGTGCGTGGTCAGAACGTGGTCGTGAGCCGTCACCGCCGGCCCTGTGGGCGCTCCCGGGCCCGCCGCAGCCACCCCCTACGGCCGCAGATCCGCGCGGTCGGACCGTGGTCGGCGTGCTCGGGACGGGGTAGATGGTCGAACTGGCGCCCGGGGTGCGGCGCTTGCCCTTGCGCACGACCAGCTCGCCGTCGGCGCGGCGGCGGACGGTGATCGGCTCCCGCACGCCGCGGTCGGCGATCGAGCGCAGGAAAGGCTAGTCGAGCGCGACCTCGCGGCGCACGCTCCGTGGTCGTCCGTCTGCAACGCTGCCTATCGCTGACTGGTACGTGGGCCTGCTCCGTGTGCGCCCGCGCGACCGAGCGAGAACAGGTGCGCGGCGGGAGGGGAGATCCGGAGGTGATCAGAAGCTGTGCTCAGTCCACGGTGCGAGGCTCGCAGACCCACGACATCCACCGGGAACCGTGGGGAGGCTGACCGCCCTCGATCATGCGGCTGGCACTCATGACCCGGCCCACCCGCGACGGCACAGAATGAGTCGGGAGGAGGTGAGGCATGGCTGCGCCGGTCCGGGTACTGATCGTCGACGACCAGGAACCGTTCCGCCTGGCCGCGGCGGAGGTGGTGGGCGCGACCGAATCGTTCGTTGTGGTCGGCATGGAGGCGACCGGTGAGGGTTGTCTGGCCGCGGTGCCGGTGCTGCGTCCCGATCTCGTGCTGATGGATGTCAATCTGCCCGGCATCGACGGCATCGAGGCGGCGCGGCAGCTGACGTCGTCCGCGGATGCCCCGGCGGTCGTGCTGGTGTCGAGCTACGACGAGGACACGTTCGGCGGTCAGCTGGCCGGCTGCGGGGCGGTCGCCTACATCAGCAAGTCGGTCTTCGGCTCCGAGGGGCTCGCTGCGGTGTGGGCGCTCGCCACGGGGATCGCCGCGCGCACCTCGGACGGCCCGCCCGGTGCCCCGCTGACGACGACCTGACCGCCGAGTGCCTCGACACGGTCGACGAGGCGCAACTCGGAGTCGTCCTCGCCGGAGCGGTGCCCGCGGACGACGACGTGCAGCCGGTCGTCGACAGCGTCCAGGGTCAGCTCGGCGCCCGGCGCCATCCCGCGCACGGCCTCGATGCAGCAGAAGTACGCCGCGATCTCCACCCCGGTGCTGAACCGCCGCTCCCCGATCCCGTCACCGACGACCACGGCCGTCGACTGCCCGACCGAGGACTCGAGCGCGGCGGCCAGCCCGCGGCGGGCGAGCAAGGGCGGGAGGACGCCGCCGGTGATCGTGCGCAGCGTCTCGATGCTGCGGGTGGTGAGTTCCTCCTGTTGCTGCAGGCGGTGCGCGACGTCGACCGGGTCGTCCAGCACGCGCGAGGCGAGCCGGCCGAGCCGGGCCGGAAGCGGTTCGAGATGGCCGACGACCTCGCGCCGGATCGCGGCAGCGACCCGGTCGCGTTCGGTGTTCGCGGCGTGGACCAGCCGTCTGCGGGACGCAGTCAGCTCCTCGCGGTACCGGTGCAGGGCCGCCGCCTTGGCCTGCAGCGCCGCGGTGAGCGCGATGTTGCGGAATGCGAGACCCGCCTGCCCGGCGAACTCCTCCAGCAGGCGGCGCTGCGAGCTGGTCAGCTGCCGCCCCGGCGTCATGGCCAGCCCGATCTCACCGAGCACCTCGCCCTGGTGGCGCACCGGTATCGACATGCCCGGCGCCACCCCGGGCCCGTCCGGCCAGGTCTCGGTGAGGTCGACCGCGCCGGGCACGGCCACCGTGACCACGACGCGCGCCGCTCCGGCCACCTGCGCGCATCCCTGCGCGACCAGACCCAGCAGCCGGGGGTCGGAGGGGGCGCCGGCCAGCCTGCGGGTGAACTCGGCAAGGCTGTCGTACGGGGCCGCGCGGGTGCCGTGCACGACCCGGTCGGCGAGCTGGTCCACCCGGCGCCGCAGCGGCTGGAACGCGAGCGCGACCAGCACGAAGGCGAGCAGGGACGAACCCACCGCCGCCCCTCCGAGGAGCGTGCCGATCACGACGACCACGGCGACGTAGCCCGCGGTGACGAACGCTGCCATCACCCCCAGCCGCACCGCGCTGCCGATGATCACGTCGATGTCGTAGAGGCGGTAGCGCAGGACCGCGATGCCCGTGGCCGCCGGCACCGCGAGGTAGCCGAGGTAGAGCAGGATCTCGGCGTACCAGAGCTCGGCCGTGTCGCCCCCACGTGCGATGTTCACCCCGACGGTGACGACGACGGCCACGGCCAGGAACACCGCCGCCCCGGCGATCCAGCGCAGCTGGCGGCGCTCCGCGTCCCGCGCGCGGCGCAGCCGCACGGCCAGCGCGGCCGCCCCGGCGGGCAGCGCGAGGGTGATCCCGAGATCTCCGGTGACACCAAGAATGGTGGCGAGCTGGCCGAGGTCGCCGGGACCGTCGAGCTCGATCCGGCTCGGCGGGGTCAGCAGCACAGCGATCACCGTGAGCCCGTAGCTCGCCGCGAGGAACCACACGACCGGCCGCCAGCGGCGGGAGGGCAGCCGCCCGTCGGGCGCGAGCAGGAGCAGGCCGCCGAGCAGGGCCAGCGCGTACGAGGCGCCGAACAGCGCGCCGGCCCAGAGGGCGAGGTGACCGACGACGGCGGGCGCGTCGAGACCGTGTGCCAGGACGCCGGCACCGAGCGCCTGGGCGGCCAGACCGACGGCGGTCCCGGCCTGCCCGATGCAGAGCAGCCAGCCGATCCGGTGCCGGGGATGCCGACCGACGACCAGCGCGCCGACCACCGCGCCGACCAGTGCCGCCACCGGCACGAACGGGAAGGTCCGGTTCAGCGCCTCGGCCGAGAGCAGCGGCACGCCTGCGAGGACCAGCAGCACGAGCTGGGCGGCCACCCCTGATGCGGTGACCGCGGCCAGCGCCCAGGCCCAGCGCCGCGCGGTCACCCCGGTGCCCTCGACGGCGCTGGGAGCCGGCCCGTGACCCGCGTGCCGCCCCCGGGCACACCGGTCACGGTCAGGGATCCGCCGGCTGTCTCGACGCGGTCGCGCATGTGCTCCAGACCCGACCCGGCCGCGGCCCGGGTGACCGCGAACCCGCACCCGTCGTCGTCGACGGAGAAGGTCAGCTCGTGTGCGGTCTCGGCGAGAGCCACGCTGACGGTCGTGGCGTGGGCGTGCTTCACGGCGTTCTGGACGGCTTCCAGACAGCTGAAGTAGGCGGCGACCTCGACATCGGCAGGGGCGCGGCGGGTGGTGGTGTCGGTGACGTGCACCGGGGTCGGGCTGGTGGCGGTCGCCGCGCGTACCGCGGCGGCCACCCCCGACTCCGCCAGCACGCGCGGGTGGATCCCCTGCGACAGTTCCCCGAGCGTGACGAGCGCTGCGCTCGCGGCGTCCTGCGTCTGGGCGATCAGCTCCGCGGCCCGGCGCGGGTCCCGGCCGGCGACGGTGCGGGCGAGCCGCAGCCGCACGGCGAGAGCGACGAGGTGCTGCTGGGCGCCGTCGTGGATGTCGCGCTCGATGCGCGTGCGGGCGATGTCGGCCGCCGCGACGACCCGCTGCCGCGACGCCCGTAGCTGCTCGGTCCGCTCCCTGCTCTCCTCGATCCGCCTGCGCAACCGCGCGGTGAGGCCGACCGACCGCACCGCGAGGCCCGCCTCGCTGATCAGGTCCGTGACGAGCCGCTGCTCGACCGGGCTGAGACCCCCACCGGCACCCTGGTCCCGCACGATCCGGCCGAGCAGCTCTCCCGCATCGACGACGTCGTGCACCCGGACCCCGGGCGCGGACCGGTCGACGGGATCGGCGTCGACGGGCCAGGCGGCGGCCGGTGCCTCTCCGTCGTCGTCGACGAGCCAGACTTCCACCCGCCGCGCGCCGGTGGCCTCGGCCAGCAGGCGGGCCATCCGCGGGGCCACCTGCTCGGTGGCCACCGCGCCGGCCATCTCGGCGCCGAACGCCGCGAGCCGGTCATACGGCGAGGTCTCCAGCCGACGGCGCAGTGACCGCTGGACCGGTTCCAGGGTGACCGCCACGATGGCGGTGGCCAGGATGGCCAGCGACGTGTCGGGCCGCTCGATGCGCAGCAGCGCGCCGCCCCCGAGCACCACGAGAACGTAGACCGCACCCACGAACACCGCGGTCCCGGCGAGCTCCAGCAACCGGGGACCCGGCGAACCGCCCAGTTCCACGGCGCCATTCTCGCCGCGCCGGGTTCGGGTGCACAGGGGTAGTACCGCACGTGATGGTGGTGCCAGCCTCCCCCGCGGTCAGCGGCGGGGCGGTCGGGCGTCGAGGAACGCGAGCACGGCCAGCACCCGGCGGTTGACGTCGCGCTCCTCGGACAGGCCGAGCTTGCCGAACAGCGCGTTGGTGTGTTTCTCCACCGACCGCTCGCTGACGTGCAGGGTCCGGGCGATAGCGATGTTGTTCTTGCCGGTGGCCATCTCGCCGAGCACCGCGAGCTCGCGTCCGGTCAGCTCGGCCAGCGGCGAGTCGATCTCGGCGGTCCGCCGCGCGACGAGGGTCTCCACGACCTGCGAGTCCAGCGCGGAGCCGCCGTCACTGACCGTCTGCAGCGCCCCGACCAGCTCCTCCACCCGCGCGACCCGCTCCTTGAGCAGGTAGCCGAGCCCGGCGACCCCGTCGGAGAGCAGCGCGACCACGTCCTCGGGTTCGACGAACTGCGACAGCACCACGACACCGGTGTGCGGGTGCCTGGCGCGGATCAGCCGGGCGGCGTCGAGGCCCTCGGTGGTGAACGTCGGCGGCATCCGCATGTCGGTGAGCACGGCGTCGGGCGTGTGCTCGGCGACGGCCGCGAGCAGGCCGTCGGGAGTGTCCGCCACGGCGACGACCTCAACGCCCTCGACCTCCGCGAGCAGCGCCGCGGTGCCCTGGCGGACCAGGAAGTTGTCGTCGGCGAACACGACCCGCAGCGCCATGACGGACACCGTATCCGCGCGGGCGGCTGGCACCCAACACCCGGGGAGCCCGACCGCACTGCGGGGTGCGAGACCCCGCCGCCGTTCGTGGTGCCCGCCGGATGCCGCGGCAACCAGCGCATTCCTAGCGTCGGAGCGCGTCCCCGGTTGCTTCAGGAACCGCACCACCGACGTCCCAGGAGGAGCTATGCCCCGCACCGAGATGAACCGACCGGACGCCACGCACGACCCACAGCACCGGGACACCCGCGCCCGGCGACGGCCGGTCGCAACGTTCGTACTGATCGCACTTGCCATCGGATGGCCCGCCCTCACCGTCCCTGTCGTGACGGGCCTGCCCGATGTGCCGTTCCTCCTCGTCCTGCTCTTCGTCGCACTGCTGGGACCGGCGCTTCTGGTCACCCGCTGGGCGGACGGTCCGGGGGCGGCCCGCCGGCTGCTCTCCCGCGTGCTCGTCTGGCGCTTCGGCCTCGGCCGCTGGGCCGTCGTCCTGCTCGGCATGCCGGCACTCACCCTGGCACTCGCGGTCGCGTCCGGGACGCTGGGCAGCCCCGACGGCGGCTGGATGGTCGAGGCGGGCTGGTACCTGCTCAACACGCTCGTCATCGGTGCGCTGCTGGCCAACTTGTGGGAGGAGACCGCCTGGGGCGGATTCGCCCAGACCCGGCTGATGGCCCGCCATGGCCTGGCTGTGGGATCACTGCTCACCGCCCTGCCGTTCGCCGCCATCCACGTGCCGATGCAGTTCGGCAGCGACAAGACGTGGTCGCAGATCTGGGTCGGGCTGCTGGTCCTGTTCGCGACGGCCCCCATCTACCGCTACCTGCTCGGCATGCACCTGCTCGACACCCGCGGCAGCATCCTCGCCATCGGCGTCCAGCACGCGGCCTGGAACGCGGCCGGCAATCTCGACGCCGTCGACGGCGAGTGGCAGGTCGTCACCGCCGCCGTCCTGTTGACCGTGCTCGTCGCCGCCGGCCGGCGGGTCTGGCACCCGGAGTCCCGCCCATGGGGGCGCGAGGCCGAGAAGGCCGCGGCAGCCACCTGGACCGACGGGTTCAGCCGGCGCACCGGCACCACGGAGCAGTCATGATCGAGATCCGGAACCTGACCAGGACCTACGGCCCGACGACTGCCGTCGACGACCTGAGCGTCACCGTCCGCCCCGGTGTCGTCACCGGATTCCTGGGCCCGAACGGGGCCGGCAAATCCACCACGATGCGCGTGACCGTGGGGCTGACCCGCCCGACCAGCGGGGAGGTGGTGGTCAACGGGCATCGCTACGACCGGCACGCCGCACCGTTGCACGAGGTGGGCGCGCTGCTCGACGCCCACGCCGTGCATCCCGGCCGGTCCGCCCGCGCCCACCTGCGAGCGCTGGCCGCGACCCACGGGATCGGGCCGCGCCGGGTCGACGAGGTGCTCGACACGGTCGGCCTCACCGACGTGGCCGGGCAACGGGCCGGCGGGTTCTCCCTGGGCATGGGGCAGCGGCTGGGGATCGCCGCCGCGCTGCTCGGGGACCCACAGGTCGTCCTGCTCGACGAGCCGGTCAACGGCCTGGACCCCGACGGCATCCGCTGGATCCGCGCCCTGCTGCGCGGGCTCGCGGCGGAGGGACGCACGGTGTTCGTCTCCTCGCACCTGATGAGCGAGATGGCCCTGACCGCCGACCACCTGGTCATCCTCGGCCAGGGGCGGCTGCTCGCCGACATGTCACTGGCCGAGCTGACCGCGTCCGCATCGGGGCAGGTGCTCGTGCGCAGCCCGCAGGCCGACGAGCTGTCGCGGCTCCTGTCCGCCGACGGCGTCACGATCACGGACACAGGGACCGGCGGGCTGTCGGTCACCGGCCGCACCGCCGAGGAGATAGCGCGGGTCGCGCTCTCCTTCCGGATCCTGCTCACCGAACTCACCCCCGTCCACGCCTCACTCGAGGACGCCTACCACGCCATGACCCAGCACGACGTCCGCTACCGCGCCACCAGCCCCGGGAGGGCCGCCGCATGAGCACCACCAGCGCCGCCACGACCACCGCGGCGACGACCGAACCCGAGGTGCGGGTCACCCGCCGCCGCGTGGTCTCCTCGGAGTGGATCAAGCTTCGCAGCCTGCGGTCCACCTTCTGGGCGGTGCTCGCCGTCATGGTGTCCCTGCTCGGGATGGGCGCGTTCACCGCGATCGGCATCGTCGTGCAGCACAGCCCCCCGGGCAGCGAGGCCATCGCCGCCGACCCGACCGGCGGCGCGCTGAGCGGGTTCGCGCTCGCCCAGCTCGCGGTGATCGCGCTCGGTGTGCTGGTGGTGAGCGGGGAGTACCGCACGAGGACGATCCTGCCCTCGGTCACCGCCGTACCCGCCCGGCTGCCGCTGGTATGGGCCAAGGCGGCCGTAGCCGGCGCGGTCACCACCGCCCTGAGCGCCGCCACACTGCTGGCGACCTTCTTCGTGGCCCGCGCCGTGGTCGCCGCCGACGGTCTCACGATCTCCCTCACCTCGCCCGGCGTGGCCCGAGCGGTACTCGGGGGAGCCCTCGCCCTCGGCGTCACCGCGGTGCTGGCCACCGCCTTCGGCTGGCTTCTGCGCAGCACCGCGGGCGCGGTCTCGGCGCTGGTGGCGCTGCTCCACCTCGTCCCCAGCATCGGGACGCTGCTCCCCGAGACCGTGGCCGCGGCGGTCCTGCCCTACCTGCCCGGCAACGCCGGGAACGCGGTCCTGCAGATCACCCCCGCCAACGGCGGCCTGGGCCCCTGGACCGGCCTCGCCGTCTACACCGCCTGGGCCGCACTCGGTCTCGGCGCCGCCGCACTCGTCCTCATCCGCCGGGACGCCTGAGCCCCGGACCGTCACCGCAGGAAGGACAGCACCATGACCACCCGCGAACGCATCGTCGACGGTTCGCTCGTCGACCAGCACACGATCGCCCGATCGCTGGCACTGCACCTGCTGCCGGGGATCGCCACGGCGACGCTGTTCTTCGCCCTCGCCCCCGTCGTCATAGGGGCGGGCTACCCCGCGATCGCCGCGGGCGTCCTGGCCGCGGCGGTGGCGGTCGTCGCCGCCGAGCTGGGGTGGCTGCTGCGCGAGGCCCACCGCAGGACCGGCCGCTGGTCGCTCACCTCGGTGCTGCCCTACCGGCCCGGCCCCTTCACCTGGCGCAAGGCCCTCCTGGTCCTCGGCCTGCTCGCGTGGGGCCTGCTCGGCGCGCCGATGCTCGTCGGCGACCTGAAACCACTGCTCATCGAGACGGTGTTCGCCCGGGTGCCGGGCTGGGCGATCAACCCCCTCCCGGCCGACATCGCCGACACCGCGACCGGGACCGCCATGGTACTCACGGCGGTCGGCTACGCACTGATCCTGGTCGTGCTCGGACCACTGGTCGAGGAGCTCTACTTCCGCGGCTACCTGCTTCCCCGCCTGGCCCGGTTCGCCGGGTGGGCCCCGCTGCTCAACGTGAGCCTCTTCGCGGTCTACCACCTGTGGAAGCCCTGGGACGTCGTCACCGTCGCCACCGTGCTCCTGCCGACGGTCTACGCCGTCTGGTGGACCCGCGACATCCGGATCGGCATCGCCGTGCACGTCGGGCTCAACGGGCTCGGGTTCCTGCTCAACGTCGCACCCACCCTCCTCGCGGGCTGACCGTCCGCTCACCCCGCGCCGCCCGGAAGGACGAGATGATGACGACGACGATTCCGCGCTCGACCCGGCTCCGCACGGGCGGACTCTGGTGGCTCGCGCTCACCGCCGCGGCGATCGCGGTGTTCGCCCCGCTCCGCTACCTACCGACTCCCTGCCCGGCCTTGCCGAGGGCGGCAACCAGCTCGCGGCCAACTACGCGGACCGACCGGAGTGGGCGCAGCTGACGTTCTACGCACACGTGGTCGGCGGCGGCCTCGCGCTGCTGCTGTCGACGGTGCAGCTCGCCGAGCGCGTGCGGGTCCGCGCCCCACGGCTGCACCGCACGGTCGGCCGGGTCGTGCTGGTGTGCATCGCCGTCGGCGGCGTCGGCGGACTCGTACTAGCGCCCATGAGCCTGGCCGGCCCCGTCGGCACGGCCGGGTTCGGCACGCTCGCGATCCTGTGGGTCGGCTTCGCCGCACTGGGGTTGCGGGCGATCCGCCGCGGCGACATCGCCGTCCACCGCCGCTGGATGGTCCGGACGTTCGCCCTGACCTACGCGGCGGTGACGCTGCGCCTGTGGCTGGCCGTCCTGGTGCCCGCATTGGGAGGCGACTTCCTCGCCGCATACACGATCGTGCCCTTCCTGTGCTGGATACCCAACCTCATCGTCGCCGAGATGCTGCTGCGCGCCGAGCGAGGCTCCGCGCCGTTCGCGCCGCCGTTCTCACGACGCGCGCAAACTAGACCCACCTTGGGATCGCGGAGGCTGTGGTTCAGATCATCGGCGTTGCAAAGTCAATCGGCGTCGAGGTCGAGGTCGAGGATCCGCGGGTCGATGTCGAGGGCCTTGCTGCAGCCGCCGGACCTCCGGCCTGCGCGGACTGGTCTGGCGGAACAGCCAGTCGAGCCGGTGAGCGTGAGACCCTCGCCGAGCTGTCGGTACCGGCCGGCTCCGACGACGACCTCGCCGGGCGATCCACGATGTTGGCCTACCGGACGCGCGACGCGCTTCTGCACGTCCACCCGGCCCTGGAGCGCCTGCCGGGGCCTCGCCTCGATCGCGGCGGGATCCAGGACCTACTCGCGGCCGCGCCGACTCCGGCCGCGCTGCGCGAGCTCGGCGCCCATGGCATCGCCGCGGTCATGCGACCGCGCTCGCCGCGCCTGGCGACCCTGCCAGCACAGATCCTGGCCGTCCTCGACACCCCGACACACGTCGTCGCGGGCACCGCCGCGTTCGCCCGTGTCATCAGTGGAGTCGCCGCGCAGCTGCGTGACGTCCACGCCGAATGAGGCGATCTGGCGCTGAGCACCCGCTCAACCTGCGCTACCCGCCACTGCGGGCACACCGATGGAGCGACGGGTGGCGGTGTGGTTGCGGCGCTCAGCTCCGGCTCAGGTTCAGCACAGCTGGGGCACAGGCAGCAGCACCACACTCTTCGCCGGAGGTGCCATTGTGGGGCTCGGGAGAGTGTCCCGGTCGGCGGTCGTATGCGAGGACGACACCGGCCTGGCTGTGGCACTGCGGGCAGTGCTGAACGCACATGACGTCCGCATCCTGGCCTTGCTGGACCGCGCCGCGCTCCTGGCCGCCGCGGTGCGCGAGTACGACCCGGACGTCGTGGTGATCGACGCCGCGCTGCTCGTGACGCGCGGCGTGGACCTGCTCACCGAGCTGCATGCTTCGACGTCGGCCGCCCTGGTGGTGCTGTGCCCCTCCGGCCTCGAGCTCTCCGGGTTCCCCAGAACCACGGACGTGGTGCCGGCCGACGACCTCGCCGCACTGCACCGCCTGCTCGAGCGGCCGTTCTCACGACCGGGCAGCGGCGGGGATCGGCAGCGCGAGCTCGAAGGCGCGGCCCGTGTGGACGAGGTCGCCGCCGTGGGCGCGAGCGACCCCGCGTGCGATGGGTAGTCCGAGACCCGAACCGCCCTTGTCGTCGAGGCTCGCGAACCGCTCGAAGATGCGGTCCCGGTCCGCCAGGGGCACCCCGGGTCCGTCGTCGCCGACGGAGATCCGCACCGCGCCCGCCTCGGCCCGCACCTCCACCACGATCTCCTCCCTGGCGTGCCGGCGCGCGTTGTCGAGCAGGTTCGACAGCGCCTCCCGCACCCCCTCCTCGTCGATCTCGACGAGCGGTAGGTCGACATCTCCCCGGAGCGTGAACCGCAGGTGCGGGGCGAACGGTTCGGCGCGCTCCACCTCTTTGCGGCAGATCGCCTCGACGTCGGTGGGCGTGCGGGTCGGCGGACCACCGCGGTCGAGCCGCGCGACCCGCAGCAGCGCCGCGAGCAGCTTGCGGGTGCGCCCGGTCTCGCGCACGAGCGTGGTGAGGAGCCGGTCGCGGTCCTCGGCGTCGTCGGCGCGGAACATCGACTCGACGGTCGTGCGCATGCGGGTCACGGGGGTGCGCAGCTGGTGCGCGGCGTCGGCGAGGAACCGCCGCGACCGCTCGTCGGACTCTTCGGCCCGCCGGACGGCGGCCTCCAGCGAATCGAGCATCCGGTCGTAGGCCGCCGCGACCCGGCCGAGTTCCGTGTGCGGCCGGTCCGGGCGCAGGCGCAGCCCGGACGACCCGGTGGCGGTGCGCTCGGCCGTGTCCACCACGAGCCCGAGCGGGGCGAGCGCCATCCTGCTGACCCAGCGCAGCAGCACGAACGCGACCACGATCGCGGCGAGGGTGCCCAACAGCTCGAGGAGGAGCAGCTGCCGCAGCGTCGCGTCCACGCCCGCCCGCGAGGCGTAGACGGTCAGGCTCTCCCCGTCCGGCAGTACGACGTTGCGCTCGACTCGGGGCAGGGTCAGCGCGGTCGGGGGCACGTACTGCCCGACGCGGGGCGTCACGGGCGCCGCCTCGTACAGCTCCCCGGACGGGCTCCGGACCGAGGCCGGGATGCCGAGCTCGGTCAGCGCCCCGGGGAGCTGCTGCGGCGGCAACTGAGCGGCGAGCCGCTCCGCGACCCCCAGTCGGGTGTCGAGCACCTCGTCCAGAGCCACCTCGAGGTGGGCGTCCAGGGTCACGTAGAGGAAGGCGTCGATGGCGAGGAGCACGGTCACGAGGACCGCGGTGCTGGCGAGCGCCACCCGCCTGCGGAGCGACGGTGTGCGCATCAGGGCCTCAGCACGTAACCCACACCGCGCACGGTGTGGACGAGTCGTGGACCGTTGGCCTCCAGCTTGCGCCGCAGCCCGCTCATCGCCACCTCGACGACGTTGGGGTCGTAGTCCTCGAAGCCCCACACGTCGGCGAGCAGCTGCCCCTTGGACAGGACGCGCCCGGCGCTGCGGCCGAGCGCGCTGAGCAGATCGAACTCGACCTTGGTCAGGATCAGGTCCGCGTCGCCCCGGTGGGCCCGACGCGCGGCCTCGTCCACGGTCAGGTCGGCCACCGTCCAGGATCCGCTGTCGAGGCGTCCGGAACGGCGCAGGAGCGCCCGGACCCTGGCCAGCAGCTCGGCCATCGCGAACGGCTTGGTGACGTAGTCCTCGGCGCCGGCGTCGAAACCGGCCAGCCGGTCCTCAACCGCGTCGGCCGCGGTCAGGAAGATGATCGGGAGGTCGCGGTCGGCACGCAGGCGCCTGGCGACGGCCAATCCGCTCGGGCCGTGCCCGAGCCGGACGTCGAGGACGGCGAGGTCGGGCGCGAACTCGGCGACGAGGGAGTCGGGGAACAGGCCGTCGGCGCACGCCCGGACGGTGTAGCCCTCGGCGACGAGCGCTCCGGTGAGGGCATCCCGGACGGCCGAGTCGTCCTCGACGACCAAAAGCCTCGGTGTGACGTCCTGCTTCACGCGCCGCTCCTTTCGGACCAGTCGGGCTAGGCCGGACGTTCCCCCTCGAAGCGCTCAGTAAGCGCTCAGCTTGACGAAAGGGACGGCTCAGCCAACTCACACACTCTTTCGAGTGAACATCCGAAGTCGTTTCACCCTCCCCGGCTCGCTGCGCCCCCCACCCCTGCTGGAGACCTGCCATGACCGTGAGCACGACGACCGCTCCCCGGACCCCGGCGCCGCGTCCCCGTCCCGCGCGGCCGACCTGTCCCGTGGTCCCGAGGTCCTCCACGCGCCGCGCCCGGGTCGACGTCGAGATCGTCATCCCGGCCTACAACGAGGCGGCGCGGCTCCCGAGGACGCTGCGCGACACCGTCGACTTCCTCGCCGACCGGCCGTGGACCTCGCGGATCGTGGTGGTCGACAACGGCAGCGTCGACGAGACCGCCGCGGTCGCGCGCGCCGCCGTCCGCCCCCGCGGGCGCGTCGACCTCACGGTCATCGGCTGCTCACGGCCGGGCAAGGGCAGCGCCGTGCAGCGCGGGCTGATGACGAGCGGATCCCAGTTCGTCGGGTTCTTCGACGCCGACATGGCCACCCCGGTCGAGACCCTCGAGGCGACGGTGCGGGCGCTGCAGGACGGTGCCGTCGCCGTGATCGCCTCCCGGCACGCGCCCGGCGCCCGGTTCGTGCAGCCCCAGCCGGTCGGCCGTCGCCTCGGCGGCTCGGCCTTCCGGGCGCTGACCCGCAGCCTGGTCCCCGGCGTCCACGACACCCAGTGCGGCTTCAAGTTCTTCGAGCGGCGCGCCGTGCAGCGTGCGGTGGCTCGCTGCCGTACGACCGGCTTCGCCTTCGACGTCGAGCTCCTCGCGCAGATCCAGCGTGACGGCGGCGCGATCGTCGAGCTGCCCGTGGCGTGGACCGACCACGCCGGCTCCACCTTCCATCCCGTCCGCGACGGCATCCCGAGCTTCGGCGCCGTCCTGAGCCTGAGGAGCTCGCTCTGATGTCCGCCCCCCACCGCTCCCCTGTCGCCGCGCTGGATGGCCGGCACATCCTGGTGCTGAACTGGCGCGACGTCCGCCACCCGCAGGCCGGCGGCGCCGAGCTCTACATGCACCGCATCGCGACGCGCTGGGTCGCCGCGGGTGCGCGGGTCACCTGGCTCGCTGCGCAGCCCGAGGGGGCGTCGTGCAGCGAGGTCGTCGACGGCGTGGAGGTCCACCGCGCCGGCGGCGCCCTCACCCTGTATCCCCGGACCGCCCTGAGGCTGCTGGGCCGCCGCTTCCGCGACGTCGACCACGTGGTCGACTGCCAGAACGGGATCCCGTTCTTCTCCCCGCTGTTCGTCGCCACCGGCGTGCCGATCGTGCAGCTCGTGCACCACGTGCACCAGGACCAGTTCGCCACTCGCTTCGGGCCGGTGCTCGCCGCGGTCGGCCGGTTCCTGGAGGGCCGCGCGGCCCGGCGCGTCTACGGGCTGCGTCCGATCGCAGCCGTCTCTCCCTCCACGAGGCAGGAGCTGCGTCGGCGCCTGCGGTTCCGCAGCGCGATCAGCGTCGTGCCCAACGGCACCGCGCCCGTGCCCGACGTGCGGGGCCCGCGCGACCCCGACCCCACCCTCGCCGTGGTCAGCAGGCTCGTCCCGCACAAGCGGATCGACCTCCTGCTCGAGCAGCTCGTGGCCGTGGCGGCCGCGGTGCCGGGCCTGCGCGTCGACGTCGTCGGCGACGGGCCCGAACTGCCCCGCCTGCGCGCCATGGCCGACGAGCTCGGGCTCGGCGGGACGGTCACCTTCCACGGGTACCAGCCCGACGCCGTGCGCGACGAGGTGCTGGGCCGGGCCTGGCTCACGACCGTGACCTCCGCCGCGGAGGGTTGGGGGTGCTCGGTGGTGGAGGCGGCCGGCCTCGGCGTCCCGACGGTCGCCGTCCGCGTCCCGGGGATCCGGGACTCGGTCGTCGACGGGAGCACGGGCTGGCTGGTCGACGACGAACGCGAGCTGGGCGAGGCGATGATCCGGGCGCTGCGGCTGCTCGCCGACGAGTCGGCCGCGGAGCGCGTGACCGACGCGTGCCAGACCTGGGCGCGCTGCTTCACGTGGGACCGCAGCGCCGGCCTGCTCGCCGCGGTGCTGGTCCAGGCCGCCGACGGCACACCTGCTCCGGGTGACCGCAGCGCCCGGTCCGACATCACGACGGTGGCCCGGTTCCGCCGCCCGGCGGGCTGGACTGGCGCGGGGCTCCGCGTCACCGACGAGGCGCGTGACGACGGCGAGGTGGTCAGCCTGCTCCTGCACGGGTGCGACGAGGTCGACGCGGCCGGGACGCTGCAGCGACTGGGCGTGGACTCGGCCGAGCTCCGCCTGGCCGACCGCTACGACCTCCTCGCCGGTCCCGCGGGCGTCCCGGTGGCTCCCCTGATCGACCCCGTGACCGACGCGGCGGGCGTCTGACGTCCGTGGGGTGCCGGCTCAGCCGGTCGCCCCGCGGATGTCGCGCACTGTGATCACTCCGAGGCTGCGCCCCTCGGACCGGAACACCACCGGCCCCTGCTCCGCGATCCGCAGGAACTCCTCGTCGACGTCGCTGTAGCCCTGGCGGACGAGCTCAGAGACGAGCAGCACGTACTCGACGTCGTTGTCGCGCAGCTCAGCGCCGGTCTCCCAGCGCCCGACGCGGACCTCCCGCAGCACGAACTGGGTGGTCTCGTCGGTCACCGCCAGCGTGCTGCCCTGCGGCAGCTCCACCGTGGCCCAGGCGAGGAAGCGCCCGTAGGCGTCGTCCGGGACGGTGTGCACCCGCCACCAGACCACCGCGTCGACGCCGACCGCGATCACCAGCGCAGCGACGAGCGCCGCACCGAGCCGTCGCCCCAGCGCGGGTGACCGGCGCCCCGAGCGGTGCCGGGCCGCCGGCTCGCCGGGCCGCACCAGCAGCACTCCCGCGGTCGCGACCAGCGGCACGGCGGTGACCACGAGCAGGTAGAACATCTGCTCCTCGAGCGTCCCCAGCGTCACGGCGTACGCCAGGTGCGCCGTCGCCCCGGCCGACCACGCCACCAGCAGGACCACGCCGGGCCGGACGTCGTGGGGTACGTCGTCGCGGCGCAGGCGCAGGACGAGCCAGGCCAGCGCGAGCAGCCCGAGCCCGATCACCGCATAGGTCACCGCGAAAGAGGCCAGGTTGGCCAGCACCCGCTCGACGAGCCCGACCCCACCCTCCTGGTTGAACCCCGTGATCTGGGTGAGTCCGAGCAGGCGGCTCACACCGCGGGTCTTCTGGGCGAACCACTCACCGGCCTGCCCCGCGAACACCAGAGCGAGGACGTACGCGGCGTAGCCCGCGAGGGCGGTGCCGAGGACGAGGCCGGAGGTGCCGCGGCGGACCGGCGTGCCCGCCACGAGCAGCCCGGCGACGGGGAGCACGCCGACGAACGCGTAGGTCTCCTTCGTCAGCAGCGAGACCAGCAGCAGGAGCCCCGCGGCGACGGCCGCCACCACTGCGGAGCGGCCACGTCGCTCCCGCTCGACCACGATGTGCAGCACGAGGAAGCCCGCCGCTGCCGCAGCCATCGCCTGCGCCTCGAGCAGCACGCGACTGTCGAAGCGGATGAGGAAGGGCTCCAGCGCCAGCAGCACCCCGACCGCGGCCGCGGCGGCGGTCGAGCGCGTCACGCGGTGCACGAGCAGCGCGACCAGCCCGGGCGTCAGCGCCCCGATCGCCGCGGGCACCGGGCGCAGCGCGACGACCTGCGCGGCGATGTCGGCGTCGATCCCGATCCAGGTCATCGCCAGTGCGAGGGTGCCGAACAGCGCAGGCGGATGCAGGAAGAAGGGCTCGCCGTAGAGCAGGACGCCCTGCCCGAGTGCGACGGTCCGGGAGATCTCGGCGTACGTCACCTCGTCGATGAACAGCTCGTAGGACTCCCTGACCCGCCACAGCCGCAGCGCGCCCGCGAGCACCACCACCGCGAGGGCGACGGCCGCGCCGACCGCGGCAGAGCTCCGCCCCCGAGAGGGCGCGCCGCGCGGTTCCACGGCCGGCCCGGCCGGTGCGTCTCCCCTCGCCGTCACCGCGCCTCCGTCGCCCCGGACGCCGCTCGCGGAGCCAGCAGCTCCTCGTAGAGCGCGGCGTAGCGCGCGGTCATGCCGTCGGCGGAGAACTCCCGGCGGACCAGGTCCAGGCCGGCCTGCGCCATCGCGTCCCACCGGCCGGGCCCATCGAGCAGATCGAGGACGGCCCCGGCCAGCGCCGCGACGTCGCCGGCAGGCACGCGGGTCGCGGCGGAACCGAGAGCGGCCATCTGCGGCAGGTCGCTGACCACCACCGGACGCCCGGTGGCCATCGCCTCCAGCACCGTCAGCGGGACGTCGGCCTTGCCGTGCAAGTGCCGGGCCGGCAGCAGCAGGACGTCGACACCGGCGACCGCCGCCGGCATGTCGGGGGTGCGGCCCTGCACGACGACGTCGGTGATCCCCGCCGCACGTGCCCGCTCGCGCAGCCGCTCGGCCTCCCGGTCCTCGTCCTGGCCCGGGCGGGGCCGCATGAGGAACAGCGCGGAGAGCGGTCGTCCGCTGCTCGCGACCGAGCCGAGCGCCGCCACCGACTCGTCCACACCGCCGCCGGGGTCGTAGTGCCCGGCGAACGCCACGACGGGCAGCCGTCCGGCCGGACGCGGGCGGGCGGACCACCGGTCGAGGTCGATCCCCGGCGGGATCAGTCGGACGTCGGGGAAGCCGGCGTCGCACAGCATCTGCTCGGTCGAACGGGACAGCGCCACGGTCGTGCCGAGCGGGGTCACCCCGGCGAGCCGGGCGGGATCCTCGACAGCGGGGACGGTGTGCAGCGCCGGCCGGCGCCGCCCGCCCAGCACCCGCTCGCGAATCCGGGTGAACGCACCGAACGCGGGCCCGATCGTCATCACCGCGTGCAGCAGGTCGCTGCGCGGCTCCAGGGCCAGCGCCCAGGCCGCGGCCTGAGCCCGTTCCGCCCGTCCCGGCATCCCGGACGGCGACAGCAGCGGGATGCGCCGCCCGCCCGAGAGCGGCTCGCGGCCGCGGCCGCCCACCCGCCCGAACCACGTGAACCGGAACTCGGGCAGCCCGGAGGCGATCGCGACGGACAGCTCCTTGTCGGCGCCGTCGCGCGCGTCGATCGGGTGGCTGGTGAACAGCAGCACACGCCTGCGGTCCGCGGTCATCGGCGGTTCCCTCGCTGGTCGATGGATCGAGTGGTCAGTACGGGGAGGGCGGCGGAGGCCGCCAGTCGTCCCGCTCGACGAGCGCCGCGTAGTCCTCGAGGGTGGCGTTCCCGTCTTCGCCGAGGTCCTCACCGCCCATCCAGAACATCCCCTCGAGGCCGAGGTCCCGCACGCGGTCGCCGCACCGGCGGAGCTCGGCGGCGTCGTTGCCGCCGGTGTTCTCCCCCCACACCCCCAGCCGGTGGCGGCGCGCCAGCCCCGCCAGGTACACGCCGGGACTGGTGAAGCCGTCGTCGGCGCCCTGGTCCGGGGGGTCCAACCAGGTGCTGCACACCGCTACGCCCTCGACCTCGCGCAGCAGGGGCAGCTGGCGCTCCCAGTCGACGCCCTGGGTGAGGGAGTCGCGCCGCTCGCCCGGGGTCGTGCCGGTGAGCCCGCCCGCGACCGCGGCGTCGACCTCACCGGGACGCACGCCCCAGGAGGGGAGCAGCACGATCAGCCGGGGCTCCGGGCCGAAGTACCGGCGGTAGACGTCGAGCTGCCAGCGCCCGTAGCCGGCGAGCGCGTCGAGGTACCAGTCGAGGAACACCCGAGCGTCGTCGGGCGCACCCGAGCCGGGGCGGTAGCCGGGGAGCGGTGAGGCGGTGAGCGCAGCCGGCCCGAAGGCCCAGAAGGTGTTGCGCGGCTCGTCGCGGCCGCCCGTCGGGTAGTGCAGCTCGCCGCGGGTCAGCCCGCCCACCCGTATCCCGGCCGGTTCGAGTGCGGAGAGGCGCTCGCCGAGCCGCTGGAGGTAACCCTCCTGCGCCGCCCGGACCTCGGGGTTGAAGACGGCGTCCACCACGTCGTCGCCCGACCCGCCGGTCCACTCGCGGCCGTCCTGGTCCACGAACCGCGAGCCGGGCAGGTCGGCGACCCATGCGGGTGGGTACTGCAGCCCCGCGCCGAGCGCGACCTGGAGGCCGGCGTCGCGGGCGCGGCGGTGCCGGTCCTCGATCTCGCGCAGGTACACCTCATCCAAGCCCGGGCCGGACGGCTCGGCACTGCTCCAGGTCAGCGAGAGGGTGACGGCGTCGAGCCCCGCCTCCCGCAGCTCCTCGTAGCGGGCGGGGTCGGCCTGCAGCAGTCCGAACACCGGCCGGGGCAGCGCCGCCGGGTCCCACGGCCGGGTCGGCCCCGTGTAGAGCGAGCGGCCGACGCCGCCCACCGCGAGCACCCCCGCACCGACCAGCCCGGCCCCCAGCACCTGCCGGCGGGTCCAGCCGCGGTCGCTCACGGCCGCTCCGGCGGAGCAGCGACGGCGGGCCGACCGGCGGCTGCCACGTAGACCGCCTCCTGGCGCTCGGCCACCTCGTCCCAGTCGTACCGCCGGGCGTGCTCGCGCCCGATCGCGCCGGCCCGGGCGATCCGTCCGGTGTCGCCTGCCAGCCCGACGACGGCCTCGCCGAACGCGGTGACGTCGAACGCCTCCACGAGGACGCCCGCGCCGGGGACGACCACCTCGCGCAGCGAGGGGATCTCGAACGCCACGACGGGCGTTCCACAAGCCAGCGCCTCCGCCGCCACGATCCCGAAGGTCTCGTACCGCGACGGCATGACGACCAGTCGCGCGCCGGCCAGCAGGCGCAGCTTGTCGGCGCCGTCGACCCGTCCCGCGAAGACCACCCGATGCCCGATACCGGCGCGGTCGACGAGTCGTTCGACGGCGCGACGGTCGGGCCCGTCGCCGGCGAGCACGATCCGCCCCGGAAGGCGGTCGACGACGGGTCCGAGGGCCTCGACGAGCATGTCGAGACCCTTCTGCGCGATCTCCAGCCGACCCAGGAACACGACGTCGTCCCCGCGGGGCACGTCGACCGAGAACGCCTCGACGGGCACCCCGTTGGGGATGACCTCCACGCGCGCCGACGGGTTGCCCTCGCGCAGGCGCTCGGCGAGGTCCTCCGACATCGCGACGAACCGGCCGTGGCGCCGGACCCCTGCGGCCTGGACCCGGTGGAACGGCAGGTGGTACTGCCGCGACTTGCCCTCCGCGTCCAGCCACTGCACGACCGCGACGAGCGGGCGACGGCACCAGATCGCGGGCAGCACGCTGCCGATCGGGGCGGCGAAGTCCTCGACCACGACGTCCGCGGCCCGGCGGCGGGCCGCGAACGGGAGGGCGGCGAAGTAGCTGAGGATGCCACCCCAGTACCCCAGGGCCAGTCCCACCGGTACGTAGCGGACGCCGTCCTCGACCCGTGCCCGCGCGCCCCGGTAGCGGCTCACCAGCACCGTGACGTCGTGCCGGCGGGCCAGCCGCGCGTTCACCTCGCGGGTGCGCACCGCACCGCCGCCGCTGCCGGGCTTCCGCCAGTCCTCGAACCCGAGGTGCAGGATGCGCAGGCGCGGCCGCTCGTCCACGGGCGCACTCCCTTCCGCCGCTCGATCGGCCAGGGCCTGTGAACCCCGGGGCATCCGCCCCAGCACCCGAAGGGCGTTCAGTCCGCCGACTGTACCGGCGACGACCAGCCAGAGCAGGAGGTGCTCCCGCAGGAGGAGGAGGGCGACGAGCAGGAGGGCGCACCCGAGCAGGACGGCCGCGGGCGGGCGGAAGGCGCGCGGCCACACCGCGGACCCCGACACGACGAGCAGCACGAGAGTCGCGGCGGCCCCGACCGCCGCCCCGACCGCGAGACCGAGGACACCGCCCCACAGGTTGCCGAGCAGCAGTGCGCCGACGTAGACAGCCAGCCCGGCGAGCTGGGCGCGGACCGCGGAGGCGAAGCGACGCTGCGCCTGGAACGCGGTCGTCGTCAGGTTGACCGCACCGATGAGCAGTCCCCCGACCGCCGTGACGGGCAGGAGGGCGGCCAGCGCGCGGTACTCCGGCGGGAACAGCAGCCCGACGAGCTCACCGGGCATGGCGAGCAGCGCGACCGTGTACGGCAGAACGAGCGCGAGGTAGAGCCGCAGCGCCGTGCGTACGAGCGCGGCGCCGCCCGTCTCGTCCCGCGCGAGCATCGGGAACACGGCGACCGCCACAGCGCCGGCGAGGAACAGGGGGACCCGCGAGAGGATCATCGCGGCCTGGTAGCTCGCCGCACCGGCGTCGTCGGCGAGCACGGCGACCAGCACGAGGTCGGCCGTCGCCAGCGCCGACACCAGCACCTGGACTCCCGCGACCCCTGCAGCGGAGCGCCACAGGCGGCCGAGTCGCAGAGCGCCCGCCGCCGGGCGCAGGTCGGACCCCATCAGGAACGCACCGGTGACGATGACGAGCAGCGACCCGATGGCGAACCCACCGAGCGCTCCGGTCGCGCCGAGCCCCGCCAGGACCAGGATCAGCCCGGCCACGATCTTCAGCACGGCATCGCCGGTACGAACGACGCCGAGCAGAGCGAACCGCTGCCCGCCCTGCAAGAAGCCCGACGTGGTGGAGGACAGGAACACCAGCCCGCCCGCGGCGGCGACGACGAGCGCAGGCCCCGGCGGCGCGAAAGCCGAGGCGATGACGAACAGCACACCCCCGCCGCCGACCGCCAGCGTCGTGTTCATGGCCAGCGCGAACGTCACCGCCCGCCGCCGCTCGAGCGGGGTCTCCGCCCCGGCCAGCGCCTGTGCGAGCACCCACGGCACAGAGGTGTTGGCGACCGAGCCCGCGGTGAGCAGCAATGCCTGTCCCGCGGCGAAGACGGCGAAGTCCTCGACGTCGAGGGCTCGGGTCAGGCCGAGGGAGTACAGGTAGTTGAGCAGCCCGACGCCGACCGTCGCTGCTGTCAACCACCGCGCCCCGCCCACGAGCGACACCGTCGTGGCGCGCGGACCGCCAGTCGTCGTCACCCAGCCGCCGAGCCGTAGCGTCCCGTCACGGACGCCATCGTTCACCGCCGCAACTCCGCTCGCAGGACCGGCCCCTCGACCCGACCGGAGTGGGAGGCCGCGTATGTCGTACGTGCAGCAACGCTGACGACCCTTCCGGACGCGCTGCAGCCGAGTGTCGGCAGCGGCGCCGGCGCCCCGGCGGTTCATCATGTCCGAGCGATGGCCGAGGCCGTTGTCGTGGCTGAATTTGACTGTCAGGCGGACTGCAGCGTCGGGGATCGGGAGGTGCGATGGCTTCGAAGCATCGCCGCCGCCTGTCATCTATCCGCCATGTCGCCACGCCCACTCCCCATCGCGTCGGACTGCGGACACTGTGGGTCGGGCTCATCGGATCGCTCCTGTTGTACGCCGCCCATCTACCGGTTGCTCCTGGCGCTTCGTCGCGCTTCGTACCGGATGTGATCCTCTACAACGTCCTGTACGTCTGCGCTGCCGGCCTGTGCTGGTGGGCTCACGCCGCGACGTCGGGTGAGCGGTGGGCCTGGCGGCTGATCGCTCTCGGGCTGGTGCTGTCCACGGCGGGCAACATCTGGTTCTCGCTCTTCGTCTCCTCCGGCCTGCTCACAGCTGTACCGTCCGTGAGCGACGCGCTCTACCTCGCCTTCTATCCGCTGGTCAACGTCGCGGTGGTACTTCTGCTGCGAGCCCGTGTCCGCCCGGTGGCCGCGGTGTGGCTCGACGGCCTCGTCGTGGGCTTCGGCGCCGGCGCGGTCGCCGGCGCGTTCCTCCTCGCGCCGCTGCTGCAGCTCGGTCGAGCGGTCAGCGCCGAGGTCGTGACCGTGCTGGCCTACCCCGTCGCGGATCTGGCACTGCTGATCGTGCTGCTCACCGCGGCGGGAATCACCGGGCTGCGGATGGACGCCCGGTTGGGCTGGCTCGGCGTCGGGCTCGCCCTCAACCTCGGCGCTGACACCGCCTACCTGTTGCTCGACATCACCGGCGACTATCGGGAGGGCGGGCCGTTGGACCTGGTCTGGCTGCTCGCCGTCACCATCACTGCTGTGGCCGCGCGGATGCGGGACAAGCCGGTCGAACACACCCCGCCGCTCGGTGCCGGTCCCCGCCACCCGGTGGGGTGGTACGCGGTGGCCCTGCCCATGACCGCCAACCTCGCCGCCCTCGGCGTGCTGCTCGCCGGGTTCGGCCACGACCTGCCCGTCCTGGCAGGCGTGCTTGCAGGCGCCTGCATCCTGACCGCCACCGCGCGCACCGTCGTGACGGTCCAGGAGCTGCGCGCCCTTCCGCAGGCCCGCCGCGAAGCACGCACGGACCCTCTGACCGGGCTGGCGAACCGCCGAGGCCTGCACGAGGAATGCGTCCGCCTCCTCGACCACCCCGACGCGACACCGGTCACGCTGCTGCTGCTCGATCTGGACGGGTTCAAGGACATCAACGACACTCGCGGACACGAGGCGGGCGACCGGCTCCTCGTCGAGGTCGCCGACCGCCTGACCGGAGTCATGCGCCGCGACGACCTGCTCGCCCGCCTCGGCGGCGACGAGTTCGTCGCGCTCCTTCCCGCCACCCCCGCCTCGGTGGGCACCCGCATCGCCCACCGCATCCACGAGGCCCTGTCCGTACCCGTCGAAGATGCTCGCACGGAGGGGCTCGTGGTTCACGGCAGCATCGGCATCAGCACGAGCACCCCCTCCACGACAACCACGGCGGAGCTGCTGCGTGCGGCTGACCGAGCGATGTACCGGGCGAAGAAGACCCCGGCAGGCGTCGCAGTCGCAGATCTGGCCACAGCGACCCCGGTCGACTGGGTTCATCCGCACGGTCGGCGTCGTGAGGCCACCATGCGTGGCTGGCCGGTCCCGGCCCGTCATCGATGAACCGCCTTGGTAGCGGGCGTTGATCGACCCGACCGCGTAGGTCGAGCAGATGGCCCTGCGGATCTCGACATCGTGGCCGACGAACAGCACGAACTCCGACAGCCCTGAGCGCCGCAGTGCCCGGATCTCCCAGGTAGAGGGAAACCTCGGCCGACCTCGGCTCGGCGACGACTCCGGTTGACTGTGCAGACCGGGCAGTGGTCCTCAGACGCTGTCTCAGGAGCTGGCGTGTCGGTCCTGTCCGGAGCTACGACTGTTGCTGATCATGGTCGTCGACGGCGAAGCGATCGTGTGTGTGGAGCGGTCGGTTGGAGACGCGCAGTGGGAGCTGATCGAGCTCTGCTTCACCATCCCGGGTATCCCACCTCGATCTGTCAATCTGTGTCGCGATCTGCCGTAGCCCCTCGAACAGGACCGCGTGCCTGGTGCCGGTGTCCTGCGCCCAGTACTGGAACTTCAGCAGCTCGATCTGCAGCTGGTACTTCTGCTCCTCGTAGACGTCGCGGTCGAGCCGCTCGTCGTAGGGGTAGTCCTCACGCCAGGTCTCGACGGGATCCCCACTGGGGTCGATCAGGTCAGGGTCCGAGGTGCTCGTCGTGGCGCACGCTGTAGCCCTCGCGCAGCAGCTGCTCCAGGTACTCCCGGAAGTTCTCACGTACCACCACGGAGTCTCCAGTCTGATCACCAGATCGTCGTCCGCGCCTGCCCGAGACGTGCTACTGAAAATGCGGCACGTTCGGCTCGTTGAGGGCGTCGATGACGCGTCGGCGCATCGTCGGGTGCATCACCAGCGCGTCGAGCCGGTCGACGGGCACCCAGGCCGCCTCGCACGTCTCGTGACCGTCCGGATGTAGTTCGCCGTCGACGGGCAGGGCGTGGAAGCACACCGCGAACTGCTGGCGCGCCTCCCCTGACTCCGGGTAGACGATGATGTGCCCCGGATCGGTGTACAGCCCGGCCAGCCGGGTCACCTTCACCGTCACCCCGCTCTCCTCGGCCACCTCCCGCTCCGCGGCCGTCGGCGCGGACTCGCCGAGGTCGACCCGCCCACCCGGCAGCTCCCAGTGCCCGTTGTCGGCCCGGCGCACCAGCAGCACCCGGCCGGCGTCGTCGCGCACGACCGCGAACGCGCTGGGCGCCAACGAGTTCGACGTCGGCGCATCCGGGTCGTGGTAGTACTCCTCTCGCATCCCACCAGTCTGACGCGCGCCTGCCGGGTCGGCAGCGTCCACCGGACGTCGCGCCGGGTGACGATCCGGCCCCTCGCCTTGCGTCGGCCGCCACCATGGACGCATGGCGAAGTACACGGTCAACGACGCCGCCCTCGCTCACGCCCACGCGCTCATCGGCGCCCGCCGGTACGTGCTGCGCAGCAACTGGGGCGAGGTGCAGCCCCGCGCCGCTGACGGCACCCGGTACCTCAGGAACCACAGCTGGGCGGAGTACGGCGCCTGGCACCTCGGCCTCACCGACGGCGCGGCAGAGGAGACGAAACGCCGCTACGCGTTCGTCCTCGGCGACTTCCGCCGACTGCACCGCATGGCCATCATCGCCTGCCACTACCGAGCCGCGGAATGGGGACACAAGGACATCGCACCCCGTGCGAAGCGCTCGATAGGGCGAAGGTGACGATCCGGACACGAAGCACCGAGCTCCCCGCCCTGCGGCGATGCGGCGCGACACTGCCTGGGTACGCACGGGCCATGCGGAGTATTCGAACCACCCCGAGTCACCGCGCATCCGTCGCGGTGGTGATCTGCTGCACCGCCGCACTCACCGGCTGCGGCGCGGGCCAGCAGGCCGCCACGGCGAACCAACTGACGTCCTCACCGGGATCGGTCGCAGCGGTGGGGTCGCTGCAGGTTCGCGACGCGCAGATCGCCTGGTCCGGCGCAGTGCCCGGCGACGAGGTCTACGCGGTGGGCGAGGACGCACCGCTGCAGCTCACCATCGTCAACACCACCGACGCCGGACCGGGCGGCGCCGACACCCTGGTCTCGCTGTCCAGCCCGATCGCCTCATCCGGGCTCATCGTCGGAGACGCCACCATCCCCGACGGGAACGTGCTCACCGCGGGCTACGACCAGCCGGTGGCGTCCACCGTCACCGAAGGCGCCCGCGAGGTGGAGCTCACCCTGCTCGACCTCACCACCCCCGTGCGCGCCGGCATGACCTACCCGGTGGTGCTCACCTTCGCCGACGCCGGCGAACTGCGCCTGCAGATCGGCGTGGAGAACCCGTCGATCCTGCCACCCCGAGCCGGCGACGACGCCTAGCCCGATCTAAGGAGCAACGGAAAGGCGGCACAGGGCGGTCGCTCTGCTCTGCATCGGTTGTCAGCCCTGCAGGATGGGTAGTTCACAACTCAGACTGCGACGCGGAAGGGACCGCATGGACGAAGATCCTTCCTGCCGCAGCTGGATGCATCCGGAACTCGTCACCGAGACGGTCGCGGCACGCGCGCTCGGAATAGCCCCCTCGACACTGCGACGCCGGATCGCACTCCTCGGCCTCGTACCGCACGGCCGTGGTCCTACGACAAGGCGCTACTGGGACGTGGACGCCCTTGCCCAGGCGCTGAGCGCGGCCACGCGGTCCGACGAGGTGCGGGCGGGCCAGACATCGGCTCTCGGCTGCATCGACCGACACGTCAACCGGCACCTGGCTCGGCAGATCGCCAATGATCTGCGCATCGCACTCGAACGCGGTGTGTTCGAGAGCGGGGAGCTGCCCACCACCGCAGCCCTCGCCCAGCACTACCGCGTCTCCGGCAACACGGTTCGCCGAGCGCTACGAGCGCTGCGGGCGGACGGAGTCCACTTCAGCCGGGCCGGGAACCCGTTCGGCGAACGTCTCGGGACGCGGAGCACGATCCGGGCCAACCGCTTCTCGGACGCGAGCCGCCACGCGCCCTTCGACGTGTCAGCTGATACGCAGAACGCGTGAACCAGCTTTCATTCATGCGTCGTGGCCAGCTAACCCGTCACCGGAACGGGTGCCGCAGATCATCATCGATGGCAATTGTGCCGCGTTCCGCATGCGGATCACACGAGTACGACAGGCACCTCGGCCCACACGGTCTTGCCCCGCGTCGTCGTCCGATGACCCCAGCGGGCACTCACCGCCTCGACCATCTGCATTCCCCTGCCCCGTGCGGCTCGTGGGTCGAAGGGACGGACCACCGGTAGCGCCGTTGAGGCGTCCGACACCGCGACGTGCACCACGGACCCGTGCAGGTGCAGCGCCAGGGTCGACGGCGTGCGAGCGTGCTCCACAGCGTTGGACACCAGTTCGGTGACCACGATCAGCAGATCCCGCACGCTGTCGCCGTCCACACCCCACGCGCTCGCCGCGCGGGCAGCGGTGATCCGCGCCTGCTGAGCGACCCCGGGCGACGTGTCGAACGAGGCGGTCACGGCCGGGTGAGCACGATCGACGCCCATACGCGACTCACCCTCTCGTCGCCACGACGAGGGAGCAGCTCCGCCCCGCCCACACAGAGAACTCCTGCGCATTTCGGGTGCATGCCCGCCGACAGCCGGTTCGAAACCGCCCGCTGCCCCGCACGCTTCGCTCAGAGCGTCGGATCCGGCGACTCGATCTCGACGAGCGCATGAGCGACGGACTCGTAGAGCGGCCACCGGGCGTCGCAGGTGGACGACTCCCAGCACGCGGAGCACGAACGAGCTGCCACCCGCGAGCCTGAAACCGATCGACCGTCTGTAGGCGGTCGTCCGGGCGTCGACCAGTGCCCGAACGCCGGCCGCGGCCAGGAACGCCACGGCGTCGCGATCCAGGATGACACCGTGCGCGGTCGAGGCGAGTGCCGCGTCCAGGGCGTCGTCGAGGACCCAGGCGGTCGAGAGGTCGATGTCCCCGCGTGGTTGGAGCACGAGGACACCGGGCACGGCTTCGACGACCTCGACCGACAGCACCGACCGCGCTGTGGGTTGCGGATCGTCAGCCGCCGCTCGCGGTTTGCCTGGCCCATCGGACACGAGGGGCCGTCCTCCCGTGATAGGGGGCAGCTCGTTGTCCCTCTGCCGCCGTCCCCGCAGTTCACACCCAGATGCGCCGACTGTCCGGGCGCGGCCGGCACTGTGGGACGCGAGCGCTCGCCCGTCCGCAGTGACAGCGACTTCGCGTTCTACCGGCGCCGCCGGACGTGAAGGAGGTTGTGCGCCAACGGCCTCGCCGGGCTCGCCCGCGCCTTGACTTCACCTGGACACCGGGCCACCGAGCACGCGTGACAACACAACGACCACGGCCCGACCCCAGCAGGACACGGTCCAGTTGTCCACAGCTCTCGATCCGTGGTGGACGCCCCTCGTCAGCTGTCCCATGCTCGACCACGCGACAGACACGGTCCGACCGCGTACGACCACGGGCAGGCCGCTCCGGATCCGGACCATCGGGCTCGAACGCCGCGCAGGGCGCGATCACGTCCACCCGCTGGAGTCGATCATGAAGATTCACGACACGTGGTTCACGACCGAGGAGCTCGCCGATCTCCTCGGAGTCGATCCCTCGTCGGTGCGCCGCTGGCGCACTGCCACCCCACCGGAGGGGCCCCCGTTCGTCCGGGTCTCGACGCGGCACACCATTTACGCGAGGACCGATATCGAGGCCTGGCTGGAGCAGCACCGCACCGATCCGGGCAACGCCGCGTGACCACCCCCGGCATACCGCTCGGCGTCATGCTGCACGGCGCGATCGAGGAGCGACCCGATCGGCCGCTCCGGTACCGCGCCCGTGTCCGGTGGACCGACCCTGCGTCGGGCAGGCGACGTTCGAAGTCCGAGGCCTTCGCTGCCGAGGAGCCGGCAACCGCGTGGATCGGCCAGATGCAGCGGCTCGCGCTGGGCGGCGTCCACCCGGAAACAGCCACCATGACACTCGCGGAGTACGGCGAGGCTGTCATGCCGCTGGCGCTGCGCGGTCTGGAGGCCAAGACGCTCGACCCGTACCTGTCGGGTTGGCGGCGACGCGTCGTTCCGTCGCTCGGGCACCTCACGCCCAGGATGATCACCAACGGAGCCGTCGACCGCGCCGCGGGTAGCTGGATCGCCGATGAGTGCAGCCGCTCCACCATCAAGAACAGCCTCGCCGTCCTCGTCCGCGTGATGGAGCAGGCGGTGCGGGACGGCATCCTCGACCGGAACCCGGCCCGCATCACCGGTTGGCAGCACCAGTTCCGCGCGGCCGAGGACGAGCTCGACGACCCCCGCTCGCTGGCGCTCCCCGACTGGACCACGCTGGTCAGGCTCGCGGACGCGCTCGTGGCGCGTTCGGCCGACCGGCACCGCGGTTGGGGCGACGTGACGGTCTTTGCCGCCTGTACGGCGGCGCGTATCGGCGAGGTGTCCGGATGCCGCGTCGGAGACATCGACACCCGGACCTGGATGTGGACCGTCCGTCGCCAGACGACACCCTCACCCGGCGGCCTCGTCGACAAGGGCACCAAGGGCAAGCGGGCACGGGTCGTGCCGCTGATCGCCGACGTCCGCGAGCTCGTTCAGCACCGCATCGCCGCCGCCGGCGGAAGGCCCAACGCCCGACTGTTCACCGGCCCCCGTGGCGGGCGCATCACCACCGCCGTCCTTCGTGACGCTACCCACTGGGACGAGGTCGTGAGCTCGCTCGGCCTGGAGCACCTCCGGCGCCACGCCTTGCGCCACACCGGGCTCACATGGATGGCGGACGCCGGAGTGCCCGTGCACGTATTGCGCGTCATCGCCGGCCACGGATCGCTGACGACGACGCAGCGCTACCTGCACCCCGACCGCCGCAGCATCACCGACGCCGGAGAGGCACTCACTGCCTACCTCCGCACTCCGCGGTCCCCGAGGGGTCCCCAGCCTGAGGCGAGGCAGATCGTCAGAGTGGAGACTGCCACCGGACGTGCTCCGGCTCCATCGCACGAATCAGCAGGTAGAACAACGAAACGGGCGGCTCCTCCGTGAAGAGGAACCGCCCGTGTCGACCGTCGGGACGACAGGATTTGAACCTGCGACCCCTTGACCCCCAGGCACACCAGATGACTTCCTGACGTCGGCCCGAAACGACTGTTTCCGCAGCTCACAGTGCGTGTGCGTCCGGCTGCGTCCGCCCGCTGCCGTGGCCGTAATCACTCAGTTAGTCACTCAGTTAGTCACTCAGTCGACACCCCTCGACGCGTAACTCCCGCCCCTTCCCCGCACTCCTCCTCGTGAGGACGCAAAGCGCGAGAGGAGCCACGGCCATGGTGACACCGAGCACGCTGAACCACCGGGACCGCGCCGCCCTGCGGGCCGTCGCCGCGGGCCGGTGCGCACTCGCCGGACCCACCCTGCTCGTCGACGGCCTCTGCTGCGCCGACCAGTTCCTCGGCGCCCGCCTGACCGAGGCCGGCCTCATCGACGCGACGGCGATCGGGCCGGCCTGTCTGACGGCGTCCGGTCGAGCCGTCCTCGAGGCCGCCTGACACGACGACATCCTTCCGGTCCGGCGGCGGGCGGGTGAGGCGACCGCCCAGGCGGCGTGGGAGTTGCGCAGCCGACGATGCGCGGTGTCGGCATTCCGTCCCGTCGGTCTGGTGACCACGGAACAACCACACTCCGACCACGCGGACCGTCCTGTGGTGCAAGGCCTACGACGACCCCACCGTTGCCCCGATCGTCCCCGCACAGGTCCGCGATGTGCTGCATCTCTGTGGTCTTGTCAGGCGAATGCAGGCAGCGGTCGACAGCGCGGCCCTGCAGTTCGACGTACCGCCAGTTGGCCTTCGTGCGTCCATGGCCGTCCATCCGTCGAGGCTGAGGACGGACGCCATTGTCGACGTGGTGCGCTACGCCACCTCGGTCGCGAGCTCGGCGAGCACGAAGCGGCTGTCCTGCAACGACCCGATCGGTGCCGAACGCGGTGGCGCTCCTTCACGACCTGCAGCGTCCGCCTGGTAGCCCCGGTCATCGAGGGTCATTCGACCGGCTGCCACTGCTGATCCCCTGCAGGCGCCCAGGCTCGCAACGCATCCAGGAGCTCCGCGGGATCCTGTCCGGCGAGCACAAGATCCCGGTCGCCTTGTCGGAGGAACCCTTCGATCACAGCGTGGTCGAGGAAGGCGAGGAAGTGCCCGTAGTACCCGTCGGTGTCGAGCAGGCCGGTGGGTAGGGAGTGGATGCCGAGCTGGGACCACGTGAGGACCTCGGCGAACTCCTCCAGTGTTCCGAGGCCGCCGGGGAGCGCGATGAAACCCCCTGCGAGTTCGACCATCTTCGCCTTGCGCTCGTGCATCGACTCCACGACGTGCAGCTCCGTCAGGCCCTGGTGAGCGATCTCCTGGCCGGCCTGTTCGCGGGGGATCACACCGATCACCGTCCCGCGGGCTTCGAGGGCGGCGTCCGCGAGTGTTCCCATCGTGCCGACGCTCGCACCGCCGTACACGACGGCGATGCCCTCCTCTGCGAGGTGCCGTCCGAGCCGTCGGGCGCCGTCGACGTACCGCGGTCCCCGGCCGGTGTTCGAGCCGCAGAACACGCACAGGCTCGTGATCATCGTCATCAGCTCCTCTGTCCCGCTCCATGCGGCGCTCGATAGTGTCGAGCTCCGGGTCCTGCCACCCACGTCCGTGACGAGTGCTGGACGGCCCATGCGACCTGGCCCCATGACGGTCGTAGGCATCGCGCCGCATCCACGAGCCGGATGACGCACTCGCGGGCTGTCGTCACCGGTATGCCGCCTGGCCTGTGAGCGCTTCGCCGATGACCAGTGTGTGCACTTCATCGGTGCCCTCGTAGGTGCGGACCGACTCGAGGTTGTTGGCGTGGCGCAGCGGCGAGTACTCCCCGGAGATGCCGCTGCCGCCGAGGACGGTGCGGCACTCCCGTGCGATGGCGATCGCTTCGCGCACGTTGTTCAGCTTGCCCACGCTGACCTGCTCGGCGCGGAGCTCGTGCCGGTCCTTCAGACGACCGAGGTGCAGGGCCAGCAGCATGGCGGAGTTGAGCGCGACCGCCATGTCGGCCAGCTTCTTCTGCGTCAGCTGGAAGGCACTGATCGGCCGGTCGAACTGGATGCGCGAGTCCGCGTACCGCAGCGCTGTGCGGAGACTGTCTCGAGCAGCCCCGACCGCTCCGAAGAGGATCCCGAACCGTGCTTCGTTCAAGCACGCCAGTGGCCCACGCAGCCCACGGGCCTCGGACAGTTGTGCGGACGCCGGGAGGCGGACGTCCTCCAGGTGCAGCGACGAGGTCACCGACGCGCGCAGGGACAGCTTCTGCTTGATGTCGGTCGTCGTGAACCCGCGGGTACCGCGGGGGACGAGGAAGCCGCGGATGCCGTCGTCGGTCTGCGCCCAGACCGTCGCGATGTCGGCCAGGCCACCGTTCGTGATCCACGTCTTGGAGCCGTTGATCACCCAGTCGTCGCCGTCGCGGACCGCCCGGGTGCGCATGCCTGCGGGGTTGGAACCGAAGTCGGGCTCGGTCAGCCCGAAACAGCCGATGGCCTCGCCTGCGGCGAGTCGCGGAAGCCACTCGGACTTCTGCTCCTCCGAGCCCCACCGCCAGATCGAGAACATCGACAGCGAGCCCTGCACGGAGACGAAGCTGCGCAGGCCGGAGTCGACCCCCTCGAGTTCCAGACAGGCCAGGCCGTAGCTCACCGCGTTCGTGCCCGCGCAGCCGTAGCCGTCGAGGTGCATGCCGAGCAGTCCGAGTTTGCCGAGTTCGGGCACCAGATCGCGGGGAAAGGTCGCTGAGTCGTACCACTCCGCGATGTGCGGCCGGGCCCGGTCGTCGAGGAAGGCGCGCACGGTCTGCTGGATGTCCCGCTCCTCCTCGGTGAGCAGGCAAGCGGTGTCCAGCAGGTCCAGCGGGTCCGTCATCACGGGCATGGGTTCTCCGGTGTGGTGTCAGAGGGTCTGTACGAGTGGCCGGCCAGAGGTGGACGGTCGTCGTCGCTGAGCCGGCAGCACCGAGCCGTGCGAGCGCGCTGCAAGCGTGTCCCCCGTGGCAGCGTCCCCGTAGCCGATGCGGACCTCCCCCGGCCCGGTCCGATCATCGAGGGAGCTGGATACACGGACGTTCCCTTCGTCGGAACAGCTCGGGTGGTCAGAACAAGTGGTTGTTGCCGCCGAAGACCTCGCTGACGGAGTCGTCGGTGAAGATGCGACGGATGGAATCAGCCAGTAGCGGCGCGCAGGAGACGACGTCGACGTTGTCGGGGACACCGGGGCGCAATGGGATCGTGTCGGTGACGACGATGCGCTCGAACGGTGCGACCGCAAGGTTCTCGTGCGCGCGGCCGCTGAGCACCGGGTGCGTCGCGGCGGCGAACACGCGTCGGGCACCGGCCTTGACGACGGCTTCGCCTGCTGCCCTCAGAGTTCCCGCGGTGTCGATGATGTCGTCGACGATGATCGCGGTGCGATCACGCACGTCGCCGATCACGTGCCCGATCTCGGCGACCTGCTGGCGGGGGCGTTCCTTGTCCAGGATCGCGAGCCCCGCGCCCATGCGGGTGGCGAACTGCTTGTTGAGCTTGACCCGGCCCGCATCCGGTGCGACGACGACGAGCTCCCCGGGATCCGCCTCGATCCCGCGGAAGTGGTCGGCGAGCATCATCAGCGCGGTCATGTGGTCCACCGGGCGGGAGAAGAAGCCCTGCAGCTGACCGGCGTGCAGATCCATGGTCAGGACTCGGTCCACGCCTGCGGACTCGAGCATGCGGGCCACGAGCCTGGCTGAGATGGGTTCGCGCGGTGCGGACTTCTTGTCCTGGCGGGAGTAGCCGTACCACGGTGTCACCGCGATCACGCGGTGCGCGCTGGCTCCGACCGCGGCGTCGATCATGACGAGCAGTTCGAGCAGGGCGTCGTTGGCGTTGAGGCCGGTGGCGGGGTTGCCGCACATCGGTTGGACGATGAACACGTCCGCGCCTCGGATGGAGTCGGTGTAGCGGCAGTACATCTCGTCGTTGGAGAAGGTCTTCAGGATCACCGGGCCGAGCTCGACGCCGAGCTGTCCGGCGATCGCCGAGGCCAGAGCGGGGTTGGCGCGGCCTGCGAACAGCATGAGGCGCTTGTCGTAGCTGAACCGCATGCTCGTCGGCCCCGGCCGCACGGACGCGATGTCGGTCGTCATGCCGGGCACCCGCGGCCGGTCCGTGCGCCGTCGAGCAGTTCCCTGCCCAGCGCGTAGGCGCCACGGATGTCGTCGCCCTCGAAGCACACCGTCGCACTCTCCCGCAGCCGGGCGGTGCAGTTGACCCCCACGGTGTAGGGCAGACGTGCGAAGAGCAGGGTGTCCGAGGTCGAGTCGCCGTATGCCACGCACTCCTGATCGGTGATCTCGAGCTCGTCGAGCAGCGCCAGGGTGATGTCGACCTTGTGCTGCAGCGTGAGGAGCCGCTCCTTGCGGGTCGGGACGTTCGGCACCACGTCGGATCCGAACGTGCGATGGGCACCCCAGGCCTCCAACCTCCTGACGAAGAAGTGCGGCGACTGCGAGATGACGGCGATGTGCTCGCCGCGCGACCGGATGTCGGCGAAGACCTCGCGGACGCCGTCCATCCAGGCCGACGCGGCGAACGCCGCATCGATCTCGGCTTCGCTGACGTCGGCCCAGAGCGGCAGCATCTGCTCCCAGAACTGCACGTCGGTGATCTCGCCGCGGAGCCATGCCTGCTCGATCCGGTCGGCCGGCTCATGGGTCCCCAGGTGCCGGGCGAGCTCGACCGAGCCGGCTCCGCGCAGGAGGGTGCCGTCCATGTCGAAGACGTGCAGGTGCGTCCGGGTCATCGAGCGGGCTCCAGGGGGGTTGGAGTGCGGTGCCGTCGCGGCCGGGGAAGGGGCCGGCCGCGACGGCACGACAGGTGTGCGTCAGGCCGAAGCGATCACGGCGGCCTCGTTGACCACGGTGCGCATCTGTCCGACGTGGTTGATGTAGTAGGACTCCGGAACCTCGCGCTCGCCGTTGGCGATGAGCTCGGTGAAGTCCCATTTCTTGAGCAGCTTGCCGTTGCGGAACACCGGCTTGAGCACGTTCTCCGACTCCGGGATCGACCCCTTCGGCACGGTGACGTACGTGCCGTTCTCGTACTTGAGCGCGAGTCGGCCCGCCTTCGAGGTCTTGAACGAGGCGCCGGTCGGCTGCTTGGAGATGTCGCGCCATTCGCCGTTGACGCACACCGCCGACGCCTTCTGCCCGAAGTTCATCGTGTCGCGGTTCCAGTGCTGCAGCAGGCCACCGCCCATGCCGAAGACCGCGTTGTCGGCGGCGAGACCACGGCGCTCGAGCTCCATGTAGACCTGCGGGAGACTGTAGAAGTTCACGCCGTCGCCCTGCACGACCCGGATGTAGGGCGGAAGGATCTTGAAGCCCTTCGAGTTGACCTCGTAGCCGAAGGCCTCCATGAGCCACTCGGTGGTGTCCGCGGTGACCTCGACGATGTCGCCGGAGTCCGGCCGGATCCCGACCAGACCCGGGAAGTTCCGGATCTGCTCCTTGAGCTCGACGCCGATGATCTTCTTGACGCAGTTCTCGTGGTCGTAGGTGTCGCTGAGGAGGAGTGCGACACCATCCTTGGCGTAGATGTCGAGCATGTTCCGGAGCGCGTCGGCCTCGTTCTCGCGTCCCCAGGCGCAGAAGCCGGCGTGCTCGGAGTTCGGGCCCGAGTTGGAGACCTTGCCCGCGTTGTAGAAGTGCTTGGCGGCCAGGATGCCGGGCACCGTGTCGGACTGGTCGAAGTTGACCAGGTGCGCAAGGCCGCCGAGCGCGGCGGACTGCTGGGAGCTCACTCCGCGCGCCCCGTAGTCGTGCAGGATGTTGCGGATCAGGTGGGGGTTGTCAGAGGTGCGGGCCAGCGCCTCCTTGATCACCATCTTCGACAGCCAGCTCACCGTGCCGATCGTCGTCGGGTACCAGACAGCACGCAGCAGGGCGGTCTCGAAGAAGCTGGTCGCCCAGAAGTACTTCGGGTCGGTATTGATCAGCTGGACGAGGACGTTGCGCGCCGGTAGGACGATGCCCTCCGGCACGGCCTCGATCTCGACGGGCAGGTAGCCGCCGTGATCGTTGAGGATGCCGAGCCAGTTCTCGCGGTTGAAGTGCATGCCTTGCTCGCGCGTGACGAACTCGGCCTCGTCGATGTCCTCGAGCGTGATCGGGCGCATCAGGTACTCGCGCAGGTACGCCTGCAACCCGACGAACTGAGTCACCGGCCAGTCGCCGCCTCGGGACTCGATGTAGCTCGAGACGTACTCGGTGCCCGGGGGGTACAGCGGGTAGTGGCAGTGCTTGTAGTTGTCGGTGTTGATGATCAGGTTGTCGAGGTAGCCCATCGGCCCGTCCACCTTCCGCGAGAGTCGTTTCTACCTGCCCTGCGTGCCGACGTCGGACGGCACGACAGACTTGGGATGCGCGGAACCGCGGTTCTGCGCCTTCGTGCAGCCTTGCGTATGCACTGACCCACCACCAGGGGTTGGCCTCATCGGCAACACCATATTAACGTTTCTAGTGTGACCGTCAACTCATCTGGAGACCGAATTCGGTTCGTGCGGCAGGACGACGCGCGCCGCGGGATGCACCTTGATGCCAGGTGGCCTACAACACCACCTTCAGCGCTGTTCAGCGCCCCAGGCGCGGAACTGGAGCGGTGCCGCGTCGGGAGCGCCGACCCACGAGCGGTCGGTCCTGTCCAACGGAGCGCCGGAAACGATTCTAGTTTGGACATCAGGAAGTTCACCGGGCATGAACGGCGGCCTCCGTCGTCAACTCGTCGGCGGTGGGCATGCCGCCCCGGGCGCCGTCTCCACCCACCGAGAGGGACGCCGCGACGTTGGCCAGGCGGACCGCGGCGTCGAGGGGTTCACCCCGGGCCAGCGCGAGGGCGAGCACACCGTTGAAGGTGTCCCCCGCTCCCGTCGTGTCTCGAACGGTGGCCGGTCGGGGCTGCACGTGGGTGACCGTTCCTGCGGGGTCGACGACGAGGACCCCATCGGCCCCGAGAGTGACCACCAGTTCCGAGCCGGTCAGCTCCGCCAGGGCCCGGGCGGCCTCGCCGACCGATGACAGCGATGGCACCTCGTCGGGCGGCGCATCTCCCGGTGCGACCTCCTGCGAGGTGACACCGGCCTGCTCGGCGAGTGCGAGGCACTCGCCGGCGTTGGGCGTCAGGAGGGGGCCGAGCCCGAGCAGGTCGACGACGACGGGAAGGACCGGCGCAGGGTTGAGGATGCATGGCACGCCGGCGGCCCGAGCAGCGTGCACGGCTGCTGCGACCGCGGCGGCCGGGATCTCCGTGCTGACGAGGAGGCAGCCCGCACGGGGAAGCAGGCGGCCGAGCTGGGCCAGGACCGCCTCCGCGGTCACATCGTCGTTCGCACCGGCGCCAACGGCGATCTGGTTCTCTCCGCCGGGACCGACCACGATCAACGCCACCCCTGTCGGCGCTGACGCGCTGACTTCGACGCCGCTGGTGTCGACACCGTCGTCCTGCAGGTCCCGAAGAGCTTGCCGTCCGGTGTCATCGTCACCGACAGCACCGACGTAGCAGACAGCACCACCCGCGCGGGCTGCTGCGACCGCGGCGTTCGCACCCTTTCCTCCGCCGTGCCTTTCGACGCCCCGGCCGACGACGGTCTCGCCCGGCGCGGGCAGGCGCGGGGCGTTCACCACCATGTCCACGTTGACGGCACCGACGACCACGACATCGATGTCCTTCATCGGCGCGTCCTCAGCGACACGGCGGACCCACGCTTTCACGGATCTTGACGATGGCGGGAAGCGTGCCACTGGTGTCGACATCGTTGCCCTCCAGCAGGTTGAACAGCACGTTCGCGGCGCGGAAGCCCATGTCGTGGGCCGGCTGACGCACACTGGTGAGCCGTGGGGTCAGCAGTGCCGAGATGGGCAGGTCGTCGAAGCCCACCACACTCATGTCCTCAGGCACCCTCAACCCGTTGTTCCTGAGGCAGTCGATGGCGCCGATGGCCATGAGGTCGTTGGCGCACAGCAGTGCGGTGGGACGCTCACCCGCCGGACCCGACAGGATCTGCGTGGCCGCAGCCCTGCCCGACTCCTGTCGGTAGTCCCCCGCGTGGACCGGAACGGAATCGGGGTCGATCCCGGCACCGGCGATCGCCTCCCGGTACCCGGCGAGCCGCTGCTGCGCGGTCCACAGCGCCGGGGGCCCGCCGATCACCGCGATGCGGCGGTGCCCCTGGTCCAGCACGTGCGTCGCCACCTCGCGCGCACCGCGCCGGGAGTCGCACACGATCGCGGGCAGGTCCCGGCCCGGGATCTGCTCGTCGACGAGGACCACCGGTCCGGACTTCGCGAGGTCGTAGATGGACTCGGGCATGGAACCCGTCCCCGACAGGTAGATCACCCCGTCGACCCGCTGACTGCGCAGCAGCTTCGCGTAGTTCTCCTCCGGCAGCTCGATCGCGTCGGGCACCACGAGCACGACCAGCACGTTGACCGCCGACGCCGCCCGCTGCACCCCCTCGGTGACCATCGCGAAGAACTGGTTGGTCAGGTCGGGGACGACCATGGCGATCGTCGAGGCCGAGCGCCGCTTCAGGCTCCGCGCCGACTCGTTAGGGGAGTAGTCCAGGAGTCGGATCGCGTCGAGAACGCGGTTCCTCCTGTCCTGCGCCACGGGCCCGCTGTCGTTCAACACGTAGCTGACCGTGCTGACCGAGACGTTCGCGCGCTCTGCGACGTCCTTCATGGTGGGACGACGACGTGCAACCACGGTCGGACCTCTCTAGGAGCTGGCGCGAGCCGCCCATCGCAGGACGGACGCCCAGAACTGCTGGTAGTGCGGCCACCCCACGAACTCAGGTGGCGCCCAGTGCGGCGCCAGGTCGGAGGTGAAGGCCACGGACCGGCCCTCACCCGCCTGTCCGACGACCAGCAGCGGGTCGTCGCCGGCCCGCGCGACGGTCGTCGCCTCCGGCTTGGCGATGACCCGGTTGTACCCCAGCAGCAACGGCCACTCCGCAGGGGTACCACCCAGCACCTCGTGCGCCGGCTGGTCGAAGTCTGCCTTGACGCCCTCGGACTCCTCGATCCGGTCGTCGTGGTCCAGCATCACGACCGGGAGCACGTCGGCCAGCGGCGTCATGCCGAACCGCGCCTTCCCGTCGATGCCGGTGAAGGACATGTAGCCACCGATCATGACCAGCCCCCCGCCCGCCCGCGTCCAGTCGCGCAGCAGGGCGAGCCGGTTGGTGCTGCGCTCCGACCGCAGGAACGTCTCGTCCGGCAGCAGGAACGAGTTGGACCCGATGTCGGAGAGCACCACGACGTCGAACTCGTCGAGTTCGGTCATGGTCCTGGGGAACCTCGACGAGATCTCGTGCCCGCGGATGTAGGTGACCGGGAACCCCTCCCGGTCGAGGGCGGCCAGGAACTCCCCCGCGCCCTCCTCGTACTCCGTGGTGTGGAACTGGTCGAACCCCTTCATGTGGATGGTGTGCTTCATCCACGACTCACCGGCGAACAGCACCCGCGGGGGGCGACCCGCCCCGACTCCGGCGCTCACAGGATGCGGTCCTCGACGTGGGCCGGGAGCACGCGCGACTCCGGCATGGGAAGCACGCTGAGCTCGCGCATGTCCCACCCGATCATCTTGTCGGGCACCAGCTCGTAGTAGGTGCGGCCGGCCACGTCGCCGAACTCGAGGTACTGCTCGGCGAACGGGTGCCCGACGTGGAAGTACTTGTCGAGCACGAGCTGCGCCAGATCGGCGGCCAGCGCCGCGTCCTCGACCTCGCGCATGCTGCCGATGATCCGGACCCCGGACACGGTCGCGTACTCGTCGCCCTGGTCGACCAGAGCGGAGAGCGCGCGTCCCGCACGGAAGTTGTCGCCGTGCCGGGACGCGGCGTCGATGGGGATGTAGATCTTCTTGTCGTGCACGACCAGCCAGAGCGGCGAGAGGTAGATCGATCCGTCCTCGTTGGCCGTCGCCACGCGGATCGTCTTCGCCCGGGACAGGTACGCCCAGCGCTTGTCGCCCCGCAGGGGCTGCCAGGTGCTCGCGGTAACAGCCATGATCAGTTCCCCTCCGCGGCGCGCAGCGCCTTCAGCTCACGGCTGTAGTCGGCAGCATCGGCAACGCCGACCTTCGGGGACGGGCCGGAGGTCCAGAAGAACTTCCACGTGACCCCGGTGTTCTCGAGCGTGTACTTGTAACCGGCAGGCAGGTAGATGTGCTCACCCTCCCCGGCCTCGAGCACGATCGTGCGACCGGCCGCGTCCTCGACGACCAGATGGATCTTGCCCTCGAGGACGTAGTGCGTCTCGTCGAAGTCCTTCTGGTCCCAGTGGTAGGGCAGGTGGTCGGGCTCGCCGTAGCAGTAGCCGTGCCGGAAGTAGCGGGCGTCGTCGCGTTCCCGCGACAGGAAGATGTTGGTCACGATGCCGGTGTTGAACGTCAGCACCGGCATCTTGTCGATCTCCTCAGGCACGATGACCCGCGGGTAACGACGCGCGTTGCGAGCGTCGGGGTCGTACTCCGTCACGGCAACGGCCTCCTCTCAGATTGTCCGACTCGGGTACGCTTCGAGAAAGCTTTCGCACGGGCCTGACCGCGCCGCTTGTGCTCGAACGGACCGCAGGGTTGATTCGTTTCTAGCGTAGCGGTACACACTGCCCCGAGGTCAAGACCCGCACGCAGCCGATTTACCGGAACCCGTCCTCCCGGTTCCACGTGGCCCGTGGCCGGACTCCTGCTGTCCAGCGGTCATCACCAGGTGAGCCCGGCTGTGCGTGCTGTGCGAGCACCTCGACATTCCAGAGCGCACGCCTGGTCTTCGTGGATTTGACGAGCTCTAACAGCGCGGCCTAGGGTGGTAGAAAGCTTTCTATTCAGGAGGTCTGGTGGCGTCATCCGAGCCGACGGCACTCGAAGGCCTGAAGGTGCTCGACTTCTCCCGGGTCCTGGCGGGACCTTTCGCGACCATGCTGCTCGCCGACCTCGGCGCCACCGTCGCGAAGGTCGAGCGACCCGCCGGCGGGGACGACACGAGGGCATGGGGGCCTCCCTATGACGACGCAGGGCAGGCCACCTACTTCCAGGCGGTCAACCGCAACAAGACGACCAGCGCGCTCGACCTGTCCTCGCCGGCCGGCCTGGCCGCCGCACGCGCCGCCGCGGCGGAGGCGGATGTGCTGGTGGAGAACTTCCGGCCCGGAGTCATGGACAGACTGGGACTCGGTCCGACCGAGCTCTGCGCCGCGAACCCGCGTCTCGTCTACTGCTCCATCACCGGCTTCGGTGCGGGCGCTGGCGCCGAGATGCCGGGGTACGACCTCCTGGTCCAGGCCCTCGGTGGTCTGATGAGCATCACCGGCGAGCCGGACGGCGAGCCCCAGAAGGTCGGGGTGGCGCTGGTCGACGTCCTCGCCGGCCTGTTCGCCTCGGTCGGCATCCTCGCCGCCCTGCGTCACCGCGAGACCACCGGGCACGGCCAGCGGATCGAGGTCGACCTGCTCTCCAGCCTCCTCGCGGCGCTGGTGAACCAGGGCTCCGCCTACACCGCGGGCGGTGTGGTTCCCCGTCGGCTCGGCAACCGGCATCCGAGCATCGCCCCGTACGAGCTGTTCCCCTGCTCGGATCGTGACCTCGTACTGGCCGTCGGCAACGACCGCCAGTTCCGCGCCCTCTGCACCGTGCTCGACCTCCCCGATGTCCCGGGCGACGCCCGCTTCGCCACCAACTCCGATCGCGTCGGCAACCGCGAACTCCTCCAGCCCGTACTGGGGTCGCGACTGCGCCGGCAGACCGCTGCGGAGTGGGTGGAGCGACTGACCCGCGTCGGGGTCCCCGCCGGCGTAGTGAACGACGTCGCCGGCGCCTTCGCGCTGGCCGAATCCCTCGGGCTCGACCCCGTGGTGCGGCTACCGCGCGCCGACGGGAGCTCGATCGACCTGACCCGCAATCCGATCACGCTCTCGAGGACCCCGGTGCGCTACCGGACGGCCCCGCCTCCGCTGCCTGAGCACTAGCCCGAGCCGAACCCGGAAGCCGGCGGTGGGCGCCGTCGCGTCCACCGCCGGTCATGCCACTCAGCTCCCCGCGTAGCCGAAGACGGACTTCGTCTCCAGGAACTCGCGCAGGCCGAAGTCGGAGTACTCCCGGCCGTTGCCGGACTGCTTGTAGCCGCCGAACGCACCGGCGAAGTCGAGCCCGGCCCCGTTGACGTGGACCATGCCCGTCCGCAGGCGGCGCGCCACGGCGCGGGCCCGTTCGAGGTCCGCGGACGAGACGAATCCCGCCAGACCGTAGACGGTGTCGTTGGCGAGACGGATCGCGTCGTCCACGTCGGAGTAGGTGGTCACCGTGATGACCGGTCCGAAGATCTCCTCCTGCGCGATCTCCATGTCGTTGGTGACGTTCGCGAGGATGGTCGGACGCACGAAATAGCCGACATCCAATCCGGCGGGACGGCCTGGTCCCCCGGCCACGACCGTGGCGCCGGCATCCACGGCAGCTCGGATCAGACGCTGCACCTTGTCGTACGCGGCCTGGGACACGAGCGGCCCTATCTGCACGCCCTCCTGCTCGGGATGTCCCACGACGATCGCTTCGGCCGCAGACCGGGCGTGGGCGAGCACCTCCTCCAACTTCGACTCGGGGACCAGCCACCGGGCACCCGCGTTGCACGACTGTCCGGAGTTCGCGCACACGTCGCCCATGTCGCGCGGGATGACGGAGGCGAAGTCAGCGTCGTCGAGCATGATGTTCGCCGACTTGCCGCCCAGTTCCTGGGCCACCCGCTTGACCGTCGGGGCCGCGCTCCTGGCCACCTCGACACCGGCGCGCGTCGATCCGGTGAACGAGACCATGTCGACGTCCGGGTGGGAGGTGAGAGCACTCCCGACCGTGGGACCATCGCCGTGGACGAGGTTGAACACACCGGCCGGGACGCCCGCCTCGTGCAGGATCTCCGCGATGATCACCGCGTTGAGCGGAGCGAGCTCTGAGGGCTTCAGCACCATCGTGCACCCCGCAGCCAGCGCAGGCGCCACCTTCGCCGCGATCAGCAGGGGCGGCCAGTTCCAGGGCGTGATCAGGCCGCAGACGCCGATCGATTCGTAGCGGACCTGGGTGCTGCCCCGCTGCTCCTCGAACTGGAAGTTCTTCAGGGCGTCGATCGCGAAGGTGAACTGACCGAGCCCGGCGCCCACCTGAGCCGTGCTCGCGAGCCCAGCGGGCGCTCCCATCTCGGCCATCAGCGTGGTCGCGATGTCCTGCGACCGTGATTGGTACACCTCGACGATCCGCTCCAGCAACTGCACGCGCTCGGAGACAGAGGTCTGCGAGTAGGACTCGAAGGCTGCTCGCGCTGCCCGTACCGCACGGTCGACGTCTTCAGCAGTACCCAGAGCCACTGTGGCGACCGGCTCCTCTGTCGAGGGGTTGAGCACCTCTATCGTCGAAGCACCCGTCGGGGCAACCCACTCGCCCCCGATGTAGAAAGCGTTCGCATCTTTCACTGTCATCCCCTTGTTCGTACGAGCTGCGGGTCGATCTTGTCGGTGCGGTCTCGGCACTCAGCTGGAGAGCGCGCTGGCGTTCAGACGACCGTTCGGCACGTCTGGGCCAGTCGACGGGAATAGAAACGATTCTGGACCACGGTAGTGACCGCCCCGGGGAAGGGTCAAGAGGGGTGTGCGCCACTGCCGGCAAAGGGCCTTGATCCACAAGCTCGCGCACCTCGCCCAGGAAGTCTCTTCGACGAAGCGCCGTCAGGTCGTCATCGCGGTGGTCATGCCGCTTGATCCCTGTCGCCCGCCGCTGCCCACACCCACTCCGGGGTCAGTGGCAGGTCGTTGAGCTCGGTACCGAGCGCATGCGACCAGGCGTTCGCGATCGCCGCGGGTGCTCGAGCACACTCGAGCAGATCGCTCTCGCGTCGCTGCTCGCCCAGCGACCGTGGATCGTCCCGATCCCCGCGACCCGCCGCCTCGAACGGCTGGAGGAGAACCTTGCCGCCGCCGAGATCGCGCTGACCCCGGACGTCCTCACCGAGATCGACGACGCGGCCGCCCGCACCACCGTCGAGGGCCACCGCCACCCGGAGGCGATGCAGCGCTACATCGACCGCTGACCCGCGCCGACGCGGACCCGGCCCACGACGGCGACAGCGTGAGGAGGTGCGGTCGGGGCCTGCTGCGGAACCGTGGTCACCGCTGCGGCAAGAACTCAGTTGCCGCGATCCGCTGCCTCGAACGACGCGGCGCGTTCGCGCTTCCCGTGCGCACAACTTGGCTCTGGCTGTCGCTCGGCACGACGAGGAACGCCCCCGTTCCGTCCCTGACCACGTTCGGCCCTCGTCAGAAGGATCCCTTCTGACATATCTCGCTCTGCCCTTGCTCTGCCTGGTCCTCGCTCTGCCGAGTCGTACACCGCAGGTGCGCAGCAGGGTCAGCACCACCACTTGCGACTGCAGAAGCCCCCGGTCAACGCACCATCGGGCATGTTCACGTCGGGGGTGTCGACGTAGACCTGCTCGTCCCAGTCCGCCACCCCGTTGCCGTCGTCGTCGCCGTAGACCTTCGGGCTCCCGCACGGCGGGGCGTAGATGCCCTCGGCCCGGTACTCCGCGATGCCGGAAGCCCGCGCGATGCTCTCGTCGTAGGTGGCGTTGGCCTGGTCGTCGACGGGCTTGCCCCAGCCGTTGAGCACGATCTCGTTGCCGAGGTCCTGGGCGTGCATCGGCAGGCCGTCGCTGTCGGTCGACTCGGCGTACTGGACGTAGCGCAGGAACTGACCGTCCTCGTCCGTCTCCACTCCGGGCTCCACGTGCAGCTTCACCTGCTCGCCCTCGACGAGGGCCCGGGTGAACTCCGTCGCGCCCGGGCCGGCGCAGGCGTCGCCGTCGGGGACCTGCACCCCGAGCAGACGGACGACCCGCCCGTCGCCGAGCTCGAGGGTGTTGCCGTCCACGACTCTCGCCACCGGCACGAGCTCGCCGCCGGGATGGCACGTGTCTTCGCCGTAGTAGACGACGTCCCTCGAAACGCACTCCGCCTCCACTGCGCGCTCGACGGCCGGAGCGACCGCGGGTGCAGCGGCGACCTGCGCTGCGGCGCTGCTCGACGATGCGGCCCGCGTACCGGCGTCTCCGTCGTCGCGCATCGCGTTGTTGCACGACCCGACCACGACGACGAACGCCACCGCCCCGAACAGAAGCTTGGCCTTGGCCACCTCGCGCACACTCCCGCAGTCGAACCTCGCAGCACCCGGATCGGGAGTCTCGATCACCGTTTCGGCAGCAACCCGCCGCTCGTTACCGCCCGTTGGAGCGGACGGAGGAGCGCGACCACGGAACGACCACGGCCCAGCCACTCCACGACCGCCACCGGCGTCCGGAGTTGTCCACAGTTCTGGATCCGTCCTTGGTAGCTGGTCTGTCCGGCAACAGGCTGTGCTGATGCGGGCCGTTCGATCGACCTCACCTCCCCGACCACGCACCCGCCGACGGCGCGACCACGGACCCGTCCACGAGGACGACGACGCTCTGCTCGCCGGCGCGGCCAGTAGGAGGCCGCGTCACGATCAGGGAGGCCACCGTGGATCGACGACACCAGCACCCGTGCACTTGGCGAGTCCGGTCGACGTGACCGGGAAGGAGCTGTACCGCGTCCCGGAGGCGATGGAGATCCTCTCGCTCAGGCGGAGCGTGATGTACGAGCAGCTGCGCTCCGGACGGCTGCGCTCGGTGCGGGTCGGACGCACCCGCCTCGTGCCCGCGTCGGCGATCACCGCTTACGTCGCGCTGCTCGAGCAGGAGGCGACCGGCGCTCCGCGCGCCCTCGGCACCGCCTCGTGACCACGCGCCGCAGCCGCGGCGACGGCGGCCTGCACTGGGACGAGCGCCGCCAGCGGTGGATCGCCACCGCGACGGTCGGCTTCGACGGGCGCGGCAAGCGGATCACGCGTAGGGCCAGCGGACGGACCAAGACCGAGGCGAAGACGCGGCTGCGAACCATCCTGCGCGACCACGAGGACGGCCTGACGATCGCGGCGAACCACTACACCGTCGGCGACGCCGTCCGCGACTGGCTCGAGTTCGGCCTCTCCGGACGGGCGGCCAGCACCGCCGCGAACTACCGCACCATCGCCCACGGCCACGTCATCGCCCCGCTCGGCGCCCACCGCCTGCGCGACCTCACCGCCGAGGACGTCGAGCGCTGGCTCCGCGCCGAGGCCCGCACCGTCAGCACGCGCACGCTGCGCCTGATGCACTCGCTGCTCAGCCGCAGCGTCCGCCACGCCATGGCCCGGGACAAGGTCAAGCGCAACGTCGTCCTGCTCTGCGACGTCCCCACCGGGCAGGCCGGACGGCGCTCGAAGTCGCTGTCGTTCGACCAGGCCGAGGCCGTGCTCGACGCCGCCCGCGGCCACGCCCTGCACGCCTACGTCGTCCTGTCCCTGCTCCTCGGCGCCCGCACCGAGGAACTGCGCGCCATGCACTGGCACGAGGTCGACCTCCTCGGACAGCCGGACGCGAAGCCACCCGTCCCGCCGTCCATCGCGGTGTACCGCTCCGTCCGCGCCGGCGGCGACACCAAGACCACCACCTCCCGCCGCCGCCTGGCGCTGCCGCAGCGCTGCGTCGACGCACTGCACCACCACCTCGAGCTGCTCGGCCGCTTCCCCGCGCCGCACGAGCTCGTCTTCGCCACCTCGAACGGCACCGAGCTCGACGCCCACAACGTGCGCCGGTCGTTCCGCCGCATCGTCGCCGACGCCGGACTCGAACCGCGCGAGTGGACGCCGCGGGAGCTGCGCCACAGCTTCGTCTCGCTGCTGTCGGCCTCGGGCGTGCGCATCGAGGACATCTCCCGCCTGGTCGGGCACAGCGGCACGGCCGTCACCGAGAAGGTCTACCGGCACCAACTGCACGCCGTGCTCGACGAGGGCGCGCGGGCCATGGACGGGATCTTCCCGGAGCGCGCGAGGGGCTCCGCCGGAGATAGTCACTCAGTTAGTCACTCACCCCGGGGATCGGGCCTCACCCGATGATCAAGGGGGCGGAGACTGGTCCCAACCCATTGCCGACCTCGACGTACGTTTCCGCAGGTCAGCGCAGAACGGGCGGCTCCTCCGTGAGGAGGAACCGCCCGTTCAGACCGTCGGGACGACAGGATTTGAACCTGCGACCCCTTGACCCCCAGTCAAGTGCGCTACCAAGCTGCGCCACGTCCCGGCCGCCCCCGAAGAGGCTCGATCAGCCTACCCCACGACCGATCGCCCGCCTCGCCCGGCCGGTCGTGGCTCCCCCCACCACCTGGTCGCCGCACCTGCCGGCCGCCGGCCGCCGGCCCCGGTCTCCCGGAGCCTGCGGCCCGTCCATCCTGCGCGGCCGGGCGGGCGAGCACCACCGCCCTCGGTCGCCCCGCGGGGGCGACTTCGGTGGGTACCGACGGGTAGCCGGGTCTAGCCGGGCGTCGGGCAGACCGGCGCCGCCACCCCGAGCGGGAACGCGGCCGCGACCCGGAAGCCGCCGTCCGGGCGGGGGCCCGCGGTGAGCCGCCCGCCGGCCCGGCCCACGCGCTCGGCGAGCCCGACCAGACCGGCCCCGCCGCGTCCGACGACGTCGCGCGGCCCCACCGTGGCGGTGTTCTCGACGCGCACGGTCAGCTCCCCGTCGGCCCGCGCCACCCGCACGCGCACCGTCGCACCGGGGGCGTGGCGCGCCGCGTTCGTCAGCGACTCCTGCACCACCCGGTACGCCGCCCGCCCGACGGCGGCGTCGACGCCCGCCGCGCCGCCGTCGTCGTCCAGGTCGACGGCCATCCCGGCGGCCCGCCACTGCGCCACCAGCGCGGCGACCCCGTCGTGCCCGCGGGGCCGGGGCACGGCCCCGCCGGCGAGGCCCAGGGCGCTGCGCACCTCACCCAGTGACCGCTTCGCGAGCACCCGCAGGTCCTCGGCGGCGGCGCGGGTGCGCTCGTCCTCCGTCGAGGCGGCCAGCGCGGCGGCGCCGACGGCGATCAGGGTGATGTGGTGGCCGACGGCGTCGTGGATCTCGCGGCCGATGCGGGCGCGCTCCTCGGCGCGGGCGGCGTCGGCGCGGGCGGCCAGCGCCGCCTCCCGGACGTGGTCGAGCTCGGCCATGCTCTCGACCAGCCGGGCGCGCGTCCCCACCAGCATCCCGACGACGGTCGCCGCCGCCGCGTTGACGACGACGTACCCGGCGGCGAGCAGTCCCTGGTTCCAGCGCAGGTCCTGCGCGGCGAGCACCGGCGCCACCGCGGCGACGACGGGCAGCGCCAGCCACGCCAGCAGGCGCGGCACCGAGCGGCTGTGGCGCCCCAACCGGTACAGCGCGACGGTCGCGGCGGGCCACCCGAGCCCGCCCGCGAGCCCCGGCAGCACGCCGAGCACGGCCAGCGGCGGCCACACCCGCCGCAGCGGCAGCAGCAGGCAGCCGAGCAGCGCCGCCGGGAGCGACCACGCGAACGCGGGCTCCCCCAGCACCGTCGCCAGCGCCGTGACCAGCACGACGCACGCCTCGACCGCCGCCCGCCGCACCTCAGAGGTCCCAGCCCTGCGCCAGCAGCGCGGCCTGGACGCGGTTCTCCGCGCCGGTCTTCACCAGCAGCGCCGAGACGTACTTCTTGACCGTGGCCGGCGCGAGCCCGAGCCCCGTCCCGATGGCCGCGTTCGACTCCCCCGCCGCGAGCCCGCGCAGCACCTGCCGCTCCCGCAGCGTCAGCTCCACCGGGGGCCGGGCGACCGTGCCGCCGGCCAGCCGGGGCAGCAGCCGCGCGGTGATCCGGGGGTCCAGGACGGCCCCGCCCGCGGCGAGGTCGAGCACGGCGCGCACCAGGGCGTCGGGCTCGGCGTCCTTGAGCAGGAAGCCCTGCACCCCGATCCGCAGGGCCTCCGACACGTACTCATCGAGATCGAACGTGGTGAGGACCGCGGCGGGAGGTGCGTCCGGCCGCGCGCACAGCGTGCGCAGGGCGGCGAGGCCCCCGCCGGGCATCTGGACGTCCACCAGCACGACGTCGGGCCGGTGCAGGTCGACCTGCGCCAGCAGCGCCGGGCCGTCGTCGGCCTCGCCGACGACGTCCACCGCGCCCCCGACCTCGAGGACCGTGCGCAGGCCAGCCCGCATCAGCGGCTCGTCGTCGGCCAGCACCACCCGTACGACGGCGGCCCCCACCGCGTGCTCCCCCCGGTTCACCCGACGGAGCCTACTGCCACCTACTTGCGAGGACGCTTCTCGCGCACCCGGATCGACATCCGGATCGGGGAGCCGGTGAACCCGAACTCCTCGCGCAGCCGCCGCTCCAGGAACCGCCGGTAGCCCGCCTCGAGGAACCCGCTGGTGAACAGCACGAACGTCGGGGGGCGGGTGGCGGCCTGCGTGGCGAACAGGATCTTGGGCTGCTTGCCGGAGCGGACCGGCGGCGGCGTCGCGTTGACGACCTCGGCGAGCCAGCCGTTGAGCCTCCCGGTCGGCACCCGCCGGTCCCACGACGCCAGCGCGGTGCGCAGCGCGGGCGCGATCTTGGCGACCGACCGGCCCGTCAGCGCCGAGATGTTGACGCGCTCGGCCCAGCGCACGCGCACGAGGTCGCGCTCGAGCTCGCGCTTCATCGCGAGGCGGCGGTCCTCGTCGACGAGGTCCCACTTGTTGAACACGAGCACCAGCGCGCGCCCGGCCTCCTCGACCATCGTGATGACCCGCTGGTCCTGCTCGGCGATGGGCTCGCCCGCGTCGATCAGGACGACGGCCACCTCGGCCGCCTCGATCGCGGCCTTGGTGCGCAGGCTGGCGTAGTACTCCATGCCGCTCGCGGTGTTGACGCGCTTGCGCAGGCCCGCCGTGTCGACGAACCGCCACACCTCGCCGTCGAGCTCCACCAGCGAGTCGACGGGGTCGACGGTGGTGCCGGCGACGTCGTGCACGACCGAGCGCACCTCCCCCGACACGCGGTTGAGCAGGCTCGACTTGCCGACGTTCGGCTTGCCCACCAGCGCCACCCGGCGCGGCCCGCCCGCGGTGCCCAGCCCGAGGTCGCGCGGGCTCTCCGGGAGGATCTCCAGGATCGCGTCGAGCAGGTCGCCCGAGCCGCGCCCGTGCAGGCCCGACACCGGATACGGCTCGCCGAGCCCGAGACGCCACAGCGCCGCGATGTCGGAGGTGAGCCGGTCGTCGTCGACCTTGGTGGCGCACAGCATCACCGGCACGTCGCCGCGGCGCAGCACCCGCGCGACGGCCTCGTCCGTGGTGGTCGCCCCCACCGAGGCGTCGACGACGAGCAGCACGGCGTCGGCCGTCTGCATCGCCATCTCCGCCTGCGCGGCCACCGAAGCCTGCAGCCCCTTGGCGTCGGGCTCCCAGCCGCCGGTGTCGACGAGGGTGAAGCGCCGGCCGTTCCACAGCGCGTCGTAGGCGATCCGGTCGCGCGTGACGCCCGGGATGTCCTGCACGACGGCCTCGCGGCGGCCCAGCAGGCGGTTGACAAGCGTCGACTTGCCGACGTTGGGCCGCCCGACGACGGCGAGCACCGGTGCGGGGACCAGCCCCTCCGACCCGCCGTCGGCGCTCTCGGCCCCATCGGCGTCGGTGAACTCGGACGGGTCCAGGCCCAGCCGACCCATCTCCGAGAGGGTGTCCTCGTCGTAATCGCTCATGTCCTGCTCCGTATGGCATCGAGTTCTCGGACCATCCCGGCCAGCTCGGCCCGGATGGTCTCGGTGGCGGCGGCGAGTCCTGCTCGCCCACCACCTGCGGGGAGGTCCAGCGGTGGGCCGAACAGCACGTCGACCCGGGGGCGGTGGCGCCGCCGCTCGCCCGGGCGGCGCCGGGTGCCCCGGCACACGACCGGGACCACCACCGCGCCCGCGGTCCGTGCGAGCCAGGCCGCGCCGTGCTGCGCGGCGGCCATGTCGCCGTCGCCGCGCGTGCCCTCGGGGAACACCCCGACCAGCCCGCCCTCGCGCAGCACCGCCAGCGCGGCCGTGAGCGGGCGGCGGTCGGGCGCCCCGCGGCGCACGCCCACCTGCCCGATCCGCGGCAGTGCCCGGCCCAGCGGGCCGTCGAACATCTCCTGCTTGACCAGGAACACCGCGCGGCGCCCGACCAGTCCGAACAGCAGCGGCCCGTCGACGAACGCGCTGTGGTTGGCGACGAGCACCACCGGGCCGGTGGCCGGCAACCGCTCACCGTGCTGCACGTACACGCGGTAGAAGGGCGTGAACAGCCAGGTGCCGACCCACCGGGCCAGGTCGTGCAGCCACGGCCACGACCCCGGCGGGAGCTGCGTGCCCCTGACCTGGGTGCCGGTCACCGCACCAGGCCCCGCTCCCCCACCAGCCTGCGCAGCTCGTCGAGCACGGCGTCCACGCTCAGGTGGTCGGTGTCCAGGACGACGGCGTCGGCGGCGGCGGTCAGGGGCGAGACCGTGCGGGTGGTGTCGAGGTGGTCGCGACGGCGCACGGCGGCGAGCACCGTCGCCGCGTCGGCCCCGCGCCCGGCCTTCCGGTCCTGCGCACCGCGGCGCGCGGCCCGGATCTCGTCGGACGCGGTGAGGTAGACCTTGAGCGCCGCTTCCGGGGCCACGACGGTGCCGATGTCGCGTCCCTCGACCACCATCCCGCCCTCGGCCTCGACGGCGTCGGCGATCAGCTCCCGCTGCCGCGCGACGACGAGCTCGCGGACCTCCGGGTGCGCCGACACGGCGCTGACCAGCCCGGTGACCGCGGCACCCCGGATCTCGGCCTCGACGTCCTCACCGGAGAGCAGGATCCGCGGCGCCGACGGGTCGGTGCCCGACTCGATCTCCGCGGCCGCCGCGGCGGCGACGACCTCGGGTGCGGGGCTGTCGGCGTCGAGCCCCGCCCGCAGCACCGCGAGGGTGGCGGCGCGGTACATGGCGCCGGTGTCGAGGTAGGGCACCGAGCACTCGCGGGCCAGCCGGCGGGAGACGGTGGACTTGCCGGTGCCCGAGGGCCCGTCCATCGCGACGACCCCGTGCAGCCTGCCCACCACGTTCCCCGACCTCCCGGGCCCCGCGGCCCCCTTCGCTGACGGCCCCGTTCTCCGTGATCGCCGGACCAGCTGTCCATCATGCCCCGGAGCCGCGCGGCGGCCCCGGGCGGGCTACAGACCGACCTCGCTGTAGAGGTCGCCGACCTCGCGGCGGGTGAGCGCGCGGAAGCGCCCGGGCCGCTGGTCGCCCAGCTGCACCGGCCCGACCGAGGTGCGCACCAGGCGCTGCACCGGGAACCCGACCTCCTCGAGCAGGCGCCGCACCACGTGCTTGCGCCCCTCGTGGATCTTCAGCTCCACCATGGACCGGCCCGGCGTGGAGTCGACGAGCTTGAAGGAGTCGACGACGACCGGCCCGTCCTCCAGGTCGACGCCCGAGCGCAGCCGCTTGCCCAGGTCGCGCGGGACCTGCCCCATCACCTCGGCGACGTAGGTCTTCTCGACCTCGTAGGAGGGGTGCATCAGGCGATGGCCGAGGTCGCCGTCGTTCATGAGGAGCAGCAGGCCCTCGGTCTCGGCGTCGAGCCGGCCGACGTGGAACAGGCGGTTGCGCGGCTCGCCGGTGAAGTGCTCGGCCATGATGCCGCGCTCGACGATCAGGTCGCCGACGCTGGGCCGGCCGAGGTCGTCCGACATCGACGAGAGCAGCCCGCGCGGCTTGTTCAGCGCGAGGTAGACCATGTCCTCGTTGAGCACGATCCGCGAGCCGTCGACGTGCACGACGGCGGTGGCGGGGTCGATCCGCCTGCCCATCTCGCGGACGGTCTTGCCGTCGACGCTGACGCGGCCCTGCGCGATCATCTCCTCCGACGCGCGCCGCGACGCCACACCGGCCTGGGCCAGCACCTTCTGCAGTCGTACGCCGTCACGGTCTTCGCTGGGGTTCACGGTCCTACTTCACATGTCGTCGATCGAGTCCACATCGGGCAGCAGCGGGGCGAGCGGGGGCAGGTCCTCCACCGAGGACAGCCCCAGCCGCTCCAGGAACAGCTCGGTGGTGCGGAACAGGGTGCCCTGCGTCGCGCCGTCGATGCCGGCCTCCTGCACCAGCCCGCGACTCACCAGGGTACGCAGCACCCCGTCGCAGTTCACGCCGCGCACCGCCGAGACGCGCGCGCGGGTCACCGGCTGCCGGTAGGCGATCACCGCGAGGGTCTCCAGCGCGGCGCGGGTGAGCTTCGCGCGCTGCCCGTCGAGCAGCAGCCGCTCGACGTAGGGGGCGTAGGCGTCGCGGGTGTAGAAGCGCCAGCCGCCGCCGACGTGGCGCAGGTCGATGCCGCGCCGCGCGTCGGCGTAGCCGCGGGACAGCCGCACCAGCGCCTCGGTGACCCGCGCGACCGGCAGCCCCAGCGCCAGTGCCAGCGACTCGGCCTCGGTGGGGGCGTCGACGACGAGCAGCAGCGCCTCCAGCGCCGACGCGAGCTCGTCGTCGTCGACGAGGACGAGCTCCCCGGACTCCTCGACGGCCTCCGGGTCCGTCACGGCGTCCACCGCACCGTCAGCTCCCCGAACGGCTCGGGCTGGTCGAGCTCCACGCACGCCCCGCGGAACAGGTCGAGCACGGCCAGGAAGCGGGCGACGACCTCGATCGGCGCCACGCAGTCGGCGGTGAGCACCGCGAACGTGGCCACGCCCAGCTCGGCCAGCCGCGCGCGCAGCAGCTCCGCGTGCTCGGCCACCGACACCTCGTGCTGGTGCAGGTGCCCCAGCCCCGGCCCGGCCGGCGGCGGCTTCGGGCGGAACACGCTGGCGGCCAGGTCGGCGAACGTCGCCGCGTCGACGCCGAGCAGCACCTCGGGCAGCAGCACCGAGAACCGCTCCTCCAGCGCCACCGACCGCGGGAACCGCCGCGCCGCCCCCGCCTCCAGCTCCACGAACAGCGACGCCACCGCCTTGTAGGCGCGGTACTGCAGCAGCCGCGCGAACAGCAGGTCGCGGGCCTCCAGCAGCGCCAGGTCCTCGGCGTCCTCCACCTCGGCGTCGGGCAGCAGCCGCGCCGCCTTGAGGTCGAGCAGGGTGGCCGCGATGACCAGGAACTCGGTGGTCTCGTCGAGGTCGGCGTCGTCGCCGAGGAACTTCAGGTGCGCGATGAAGTCGTCGGTGACGCGGTGCAGCGCCATCTCGGTGATGTCGAGCTCGTGCTTGCCGATCAGCTGCAGCAGCAGGTCGAACGGGCCCTCGAAGTTGTGCAGGCGGACGGTGAACCGCTGCGGGCCGGACGGGACCGGCTCGTCGCTCAGCAGGGTCACCGGGCGAGGACCTCGCGCGCCAGCATCCGGTACGCCTCGGCGCCGTTGGAGTGCGGCGCCCACGTCGTGATGGGCTCCCCGGCGACCGTGGTCTCCGGGAACCGGACGGTGCGGTTGATCACCGCCTCGAACACGAGCTTCCCGAACGCCTCCTGCACCCGCTGGCGCACCTCGCGGGTGTGCAGCGTGCGCGGGTCGAACATCGTCGCCAGGATCCCGAGGATCTTCAGGTCCGGGTTGAGCCGGTCCTGCACCTTCTCGATGGTGTCCATCAGCAGCGCGACACCGCGCAGCGAGAAGAACTCGCAGGCCAGCGGGATGAGGATCTCGTCGGCGCAGGCCAGGGCGTTGATCGTGAGCAGGCCGAGCGAGGGCTGGCAGTCGATGAGGACGACGTCGTAGCGGTCGAGCACCGGCTTGATGGCCCGGCCCAGCGCCTGCTCGCGCCCGACCTCGGTGACGAGCTGCACCTCGGCCGCCGACAGGTCGATGTTGCTGGGCAGCAGGTCCAGCCCCTCGACGCCGGTCTCCTTGATGACGTCCTCGACCTCGACGCCCCGCTCCATCAGCAGGTTGTAGACGGTCGTGTCGAGCTCGTGGGCCTGCACGCCGAGCCCGATCGAGAGCGCGCCCTGCGGGTCGAAGTCGACCAGCAGCACCTTCCGGCCGTACTCGGCGAGCGCGGCCCCCAGGTTGATCGTCGACGTCGTCTTGCCGACGCCGCCCTTCTGGTTGGCCACGGCGATGATCCGCGCCGGTCCGTGCTGGGTCAGCGGGGCCGGTTCGGGTGCGTTCACGCGATGTCCCTCCCCCGGGTCGAGCGGCTCCGGCTGCGGATCCGGCTCGTCCTCGTAGTGCGGCTCCGGGCGGGGGACGAAGGGCCGCGGCGTGTCCATGCGGGCTCCGCTCTGTGACGGGGCGGCCCGTGGGGGCCGTTCCGCGCAGACTAGGAGGCGCCGACGACGACCGGCAACGCGCCCCGCCGTACCGCCGCCGTCTTTCGGCTGATCAGAGCCGACGGGGACGGCACGTTACCGATCAGTGGCGGTCCGGGGTCGCACGGGTGTCGTGCAGGTCACCGCGATCGGCCGGGTCCGGTGAGCCCGCGGTGTCCCGGACGTCACCGCGACGACACGGCGGTGACTCGCCGCGACGGTCTACTTCCCCCGTCCCCCACCGCGTGACCGGAGGCCACCATGCCGGACCTGTTCAGCCCCTTCACCCTCAAGGACGTCACGCTGCGCAACCGCATCGCGATGTCGCCGATGACGATGTACCGGTCGGTCGACGGGAGGATGGACGACTACCACCTCATGTACCTGGGCGCCCGCGCCGCCGGCGGGTTCGGGCTGGTGTTCCCCGAGCAGGTCGCCATCGCGCCCGAGGGGCGCACGACGGTCCACTGCGCGGGCATCTACGACGACGACCAGATCGAGGGACACGCCCGCGTCACCGCGATGATCAAGGACATGGGCTCGGTCGCGGGCATCCAGCTCGGGCACACCGGCCGCAACGGCAGCGAGGTCAAGCCGTGGGTGGCGGGCGACCTCGGCCACCAGCTCCCGCCCGACCACCCCGAGGGCTGGCAGGTCGTCGGCCCGTCGGACGTGCCGTACGGGTTCGGCAAGCGCCCCCACCCGGTCCACCCGCTCACCGTCGAGGAGATCAAGGCCGTCCACCGGCAGTACGCCGAGGCGGCCGTCCGCGCGCTCGAGGCGGGCTACGAGTGGCTGGAGATGCACTTCGCGCACGGCTACCTCGCCGCGAGCTTCTACTCGCCGATGGCCAACAAGCGCACCGACGCCTACGGCGGCAGCCTGGAGAACCGCGCCCGGTTCCTCATCGAGGCCCTCGACGCCGTCCGCGAGGTCTGGCCCGAGCACCTCCCGCTCACGATGCGGCTGGGCAGCGACGACTTCCACCCCGACGGCGTGCAGTTCGAGGACTCGATCACCGTGATCGGCTGGCTCAAGGAGCACGGCCTCGACCTCGCCGACATCAGCATGGGCGGCAACTCCGACGACATGCGCGACCCGTTCTTCGGCGACGTCAGCGCGTGGGTCGACCGGGCCCGGCAGGTCAAGGAGCAGGTCGACATCCCGATGGCGACGAGCTGGAACCTCGGCGTCCCGCAGAACGCCGACGCCGCGGTCCGCGACGGCGCCGTCGACGTCGTGCTGCTGGGCCGCCCCGCCCTGGCCAACGCGCACTGGCCGGTGTGGGCCGCCCGCGAGCTCGGCCACAAGGAGCCCTTCGACCTCGTGCCCGAGGACTGGGGCTGGTGGCTGAAGAACTTCCGCGGCCACGCCCCGAGCATCGGCTGGCCGGAGATCCCGGGCGAGGAGGCCCCGCCCGCGGGCCTGCCCGGCGCCGCCTGACCCTCACCGGTCGACAGCCACGGGACCACGCCTGCCGCGGTGGTGTCCCGCGCGCGTTCCCGGCTGCCGCGCACGTTTCCCGCTCCCGCGCGCCCCCGGGGCCGCGCGGGAGCCGGTTCGGCGCGCGGGAACCCACGTCGCGCGCGAGAACCGGGCGGCGGCTCGGCAGGGCGCTCAGGCCAGCGCGCGGGGGTGGCTGGTCGCGTAGACCTCGCGCAGGGCGTCGACGGTGACGTGGGTGTAGATCTGCGTCGTCGTCACCGACGCGTGGCCCAGCAGCTCCTGCACGGTGCGGACGTCCGCGCCCCCGGCGAGCAGGTGCGTGGCGAAGCAGTGCCGCAGGGTGTGCGGGGAGACGTCGGCCGTCAGCCCCGCCACCTCGGCGGCCCCGCGCAGCGCGTGCCAGGCGCTCTGCCGCGAGAGCCGGGCGCCGCGGGCGTTGAGCAGTAGCGCCGGCGTACCGCGGCCCTTGGCGGCCAGGGCCGGTCGGGCCCGCACCCGGTAGGCGTCGACGGCGGCCAGTGCGGGCCGCCCGACGGGCACGATCCGCTGCTTGCCGCCCTTGCCGCGCAGCAGCACGGTGCGCCCGTCGACGTCGAGGTCGTCGCGGTCGATGCCGACGGCCTCGGAGATCCGGGCGCCGGTGGAGTACAGGAGCTCGAGCAGGGCGCGGTCCCGCAGCGCGACCGGCCCGTCGCCGATGCAGCCCGCGAGCAGCTGGTCGACCTCGTCGACGCCCAGCGCCCGCGGCAGCGTCGAGGGCAGCGCGGGCGGGGTGACGGCACGGGCGACGTCGTCGGGCACCAGTCCGTCGCGCGCGGCGAACCGGTGCAGCCCCCGCACCGCGGCCAGCGCCCGCCCCGCCGACGACGCGGCCAGCGGGCTCGGGCCGCTGCGCAAGGCCGCGACGAACGCGCCGACATCGGCCTCCCGGACGGCGGCGAGGTCGTCGATCCCCAGGCCGGCGAGGTGCGCGGTGTAGCGCCGCAGGTCGGCGGTGTAGGACGCGACGGTGTTGGCCGCACTCCCCCGCTCCACCGTCAGGTGGTGCAGGAACGCCTCCACCGCCGCACCGACCGCCACGCCCACCGCGCCATCATGCCGCTACCCGGCGCCGTTCCCGGCCCGCTCGGCCGCGCGTGTCACCAGCGCGGCGAGCTCGTCGCGGGTCGGCCCGGCGGGCACCGGCGGCCGCCAGCCCGACGCGTAGACCTCCCGCGCCCGCGGCTCCACCTCGTGCAGGCTCGACGGCAGCGCCTGCATCACCGCGTACGGGCCGATCACCCGCATCAGCGACGGGTCGGCCTCCGCGGCCGCCCAGACCAGGTCCGACGGCAACCGTGCGCCGAGGTCGACGTCCGCCCCCGCCCACCGCGCCCGGAGCGCGGCGTCGACCTCGACGTGGTCGTCGAACCACGGCTTGACGGCCTCCACGCACCACGCGTCGAACGCCCGGGTGGCGGGCTCGGGGTCGGCGGCGAGGTCGCCGGACAGCGCGAGCAGCCGACGGGCCTGCACCAGCGCGAGGGCGATGCCCCGGCCGGCGGCCGGGTTCGTGGTGCACACGGTGTCGCCGACGAACACGAGCCCGGTCAGCGGGACCTCCCCGTCCGCGTCGAGCTGGCCGGACCACGTGTTGTGCAGCCGCCCGCCGGGCAGGACCGGACCGACGGGCTCCGCCCGGCCGGGGTCGGTCCACGCGGCGAGCAGCGGGATCGCGGCCGCAGCCGCCTCGAAGGCCCGGCGGTCGCGCAGCAGGGCGAGCTCCCGGTCGTCGCCCGACCGGAGCACCAGCACGGAGAACACCCCGTTGTCGTGCGGGAACGCCAGAGCGCCGTAACCGGGGTACAGCGCCCCGGCCGCGCTCGGGTTCTCCATCGGCCCGAACTCCACACCCGGCCGCAGCCGGTACTCGCGCGACACGTAGGCCACCCCGCAGTCGCCGCCCTGCGGCCGCTCGCGCAGGCCGCGGCCCAGCCGCCCGGATCGGCCCGACGCGTCGAGCACCAGGTCGGCCTCGACCCGGCGCCCGTCCACCCGCAGCCCGGCCGCGCGCCCGCGGTGGCGCAGCACCTCCTGGGCGTGCCCGCGCTGCAGGGCGACCCCGGGCTCCGCACGGGCCGCGGCGCGCAGCACGCGCTCGAACACCGTCCGCCGGCACCGCAGCCCGGTGGCCATCGACCGGTCGGGCAGCGTCACGCGCTCGGCACCCGCGGCGACCAGGGCGTCGAGGACCTCGGGCATCTCCGCGGCGAGGGCGTCGACGACCTGGTTGCGGAACCCGTGCGGGTGGTGGAACTGCATCACCCCGGCCCGCTCCCACGTCCCGTCGGGCCGCGGGCCGGGGTCGCGGTCCACGACGGTGACGGCGTGACCGCGGCGGGCCAGTGCGATCGCGGCGAACAGGCCGGTGGGCCCGGCCCCGGCGATGACGGTGCGCATGTCGACAGGAGCCGGTGGCCGGGTCCGCGATACGTCAGGCCAGCGCCGGGATGACCTCGCGCTCGAACATCTCGATCCCCGACCGGTCGTAGGCGGCCTCGGCGAAGTTGAGGATCGCGTAGGTCATGCCGGCCTCCTTGAGCTTCGTGAGGTTCTCGATGATCTGGTCGGGCGTGCCGCACGCGGGCAGGCCGCGCACCGCGCCGAGCGAGCCCTCCGCCTTCTTCTCCCCGACGTGCGGGAGCAGCCGCGCCTTCGCGTCCTGCATCCGCTGCTCGACCTCGGCCTGGTTGCTGCCGATCGCCACGTTGTAGTTGGCCGAGCGGACGATGGCGTCGAAGTCGGTGCCGACGGTCTCGCAGTGGCCCTTGAGCAGCTCGGACTTGCGGGTGAAGCCCTCGAGCGTGCCGTCGAAGTTCGTGTAGCGCGCGTACTTGGCGGCGATCTTGAGCGTCACCTTCTCGCCGCCGCCCGCGATCCACAGCGGGATGCCGCCCTCCTGCAGCGGCCGGGGCTCCACGATGGCGCCGTCGACCTGGTAGTGCTTGCCGTCGAGCGTGGCCGACCCCGTTTCCCAGGCCTGCTTCATGATCTGCACGCCCTCGTCGAGCATCTTCAGCCGCTCGGGGCCCGACGGGAAGCCGTAGCCGTAGGCGCGCCACTCGTGCTCGTACCAGCCGGCGCCGATGCCCATCTCGATCCGGCCGCCGGAGATGATGTCGGCGGTGGCCGCGACCTTGGCCAGGTAGGCGGGGTTGCGGTAGCCCATGCTCGTGCACATCTGGCCCAGCCGCACCCGCTCGGTGACGGCGCCGAACGCCGACATCAGCGACCACGCCTCGTGCGTGGCCTGGTCGGTGGGGGCGGGCACGGTGTGGAAGTGGTCGTAGACCCAGATCGACTCCCACGGACCCGCGTCGGCGTGCTGCGCGAGGCCCTTCATCGTGGCCCACTGGTCCTTCGGGTCGATGCCGACGAGGTCGTGTCGCCAGCCCTGGGGAACGAACAGTCCGAATCGCATACCGGTCACGGTCCCCGAGCCTAGAGCGTCGGGGCCGGTACCGTCGCGGGTGTGAGCACGCCCGAACCGCGGCGCATCCGCGTCGGTCACGCCGAGCGCGAGTGGGCCGTCACCGAGCTGGGCGAGCACCTCGCCGCGGGCCGGCTCGACCCCGATGAGTACGCCGAGCGCGCCGCCGCGGCGTACTCCGCGCGCACCGACGACGAGCTCGACGCCCTGTTCGCCGACCTGCCCCGGCCCTCCGCCGCCGTGGTGCCGGTGTCCTACCCCTCGCCCTACCCGGCGCGGCCGGCCTCCGATGCCCCCTACGGCGTCGACCTGCGCACCGGCCTGCCGTTCTCCGACCGCAACAAGGTCGTCGCCGGCGTCCTGCAGCTGGTGCTGCCGTTCGGCGTCGGCCGCTTCTACAGCGGCCACCACGGCATCGGGGTGGCCCAGCTGCTGCTGTCGGTGTTCGGCATCGGGATCCTGTGGGCCTGGGTCGACGGCATCGTGCTGCTCGCCGGGAACCCGACCGACCCGTACGGCCGGCCGCTGCGCACCTGACGCGCGCCCGTCAGGCCTTCCGCGCGGCGAACCGGGTCGGCCGGTCCGTCCACGGCGCGTCCGCGGGCCGGGCGGCCGTCGGCGCCCCGGCCAGCACGTGCGCCGCGAGGACGGCCGCGACCGTGACGGCGTTGACGATCGTGCCCGCGAGCACCATCCGCACGGCCACCGGCATCGACACCCAGCGCGTGGTGAGGTCGGCCTCCTCGTCGTCGCCCAGGTCCGGGCGGCCGATCTCGGAGACGTCCCGGGCCAGGTAGACGCGCACCGACTCGTCGGAGAAGCCGGGCGAGGGCACGACGTCGATCAGCACCGACCACTCCGCCGCGGCGAGCCCGGACTCCTCGGCCAGCTCGCGCTGCGCGGTGAGCAGCGGGTCCTCGCCCTGCACGTCGAGCAGGCCGGCCGGGAGCTCCCACAGCCGCCGCCCGACCGCGTGCCGGTACTGGTGGATCATCATCAGCCGGTCGTCGGCGTCGAGCGCCGCGACCGCCACCGCGCCCGGGTGCTCCAGGATCTCCCGGGTGGCCACCCTCCCGCCGGGCATGACCACGCGGTCCGAGCGCAGCGCCATGACGCGCCCTGCGTAGACGTCCTCCGTGGCCTCGACCGGGAAGTCGTGACGACTCACGCGCCGGCCCCGTTCACCGAGACCGACTCGCGCGCCGGCTCGTCGAAGGGCAGCAGGCCCTCCCCGCGGTAGCGCAGCGCGGCCTTGACGAACGCGGCGAACAGCGGGTGCGGCCGGGTGGGGCGGCTCTTGAGCTCGGGGTGGGCCTGCGTGCCGACGTAGAACGGGTGCGTCGACGCCGGCAGCTCGACGAACTCCACGAGCTTCCCGTCGGGCGAGGTGCCGCCGAACACGAGCCCGACCTCCTCGAGCCGCGACCGGTAGGTGTTGTTGACCTCGTAGCGGTGCCGGTGCCGCTCGGTGACCTCGCGGTCGCCGTAGGCCGCGGCCACGACGGTGCCCGCGCCGAGCGTCGCCGGGTAGGAGCCCAGGCGCATGGTGCCGCCCATGTCGCGGTCGCCGGCGACGACGTCGCGCTGGTCGGCCATCGTGGAGATCACCGGGTGCGGGGTGCGCTCGTCGAACTCGGTGGAGTTGGCGTCGGCCAGCCCGGCGAGGCTGCGCGCGGCCTCGATCACCATGCACTGCAGGCCCAGGCACAGTCCCAGCGCCGGGATCCCGCGCGTGCGGGCGTGGGTGAGCGCGCCGAGCTTGCCCTCGATGCCGCGCACGCCGAACCCGCCGGGGATCAGCACGCCGTCCATGCCGTCGAGCGCGGCGGCGGCCCCGGCCGGAGTGCGGCACTCGTCGGACTGCACCCAGACGATCTCCACGCGCGCCTTGTGCGCGAACCCGCCCGCGCGCAGCGCCTCGGTGACCGACAGGTAGGCGTCGGGCAGGTCGACGTACTTGCCGACGAGCGCGATCCGCGCGGTCTCGTCGGGGTGGTGGACGCGGTTGAGCAGGTCGCCCCAGACCGTCCAGTCGACGTCGCGGAAGGGCAGCGACAGCCGCCGCACGACGTACGCGTCGAGGCCCTCGCCGTGCAGCACCTTGGGGATGTCGTAGATCGACGGGGCGTCCGCGCAGGCCGCGACGCCGTCGAGCTCCACGTCGCACATCAGCGAGATCTTGCGCTTCATGCCCTCGGGGATCTCGCGGTCGGCGCGCAGCACCAGCGCGTCGGGCTGGATGCCGATGTTGCGCAGCGACGCCACCGAGTGCTGCGTCGGCTTCGTCTTCAGCTCGCCCGACGGCGCGAGGTAGGGCACCAGCGAGACGTGCAGGAAGAAGCAGTTGTCGCGGCCGACCTCGTGGCGGACCTGGCGCACTGCCTCGAGGAAGGGCAGCGACTCGATGTCGCCGACCGTGCCGCCCACCTCGGTGATGACGACGTCGGGCGCGAGCCCGTCGTCGTCGGGCTCGGCCATCGCGAGGATGCGGTCCTTGATCTCGTTCGTGATGTGCGGGATGACCTGCACGGTGTCGCCGAGGTACTCGCCGCGGCGCTCCTTGGCGATCACCGTCGAGTAGACCTGGCCCGTGGTGACGTTGGCCCGCCCGTGCAGGTTGCGGTCGAGGAACCGCTCGTAGTGACCGACGTCGAGGTCGGTCTCGGCCCCGTCCTCGGTGACGAACACCTCGCCGTGCTGGAACGGGTTCATCGTGCCCGGGTCCACGTTGAGGTACGGGTCGAGCTTCTGCATGATCACCCGCAACCCGCGGGCGGTGAGGAGCTGGCCGAGGCTCGAAGCCGTCAGACCCTTGCCCAGCGAGGACGCGACCCCGCCGGTGACGAACAGATGACGCGTCGCACGAGTCTGCACGGGTTTTCAGGTTACAGCGGTTCCCCCGCGGACGGCCGGCGGGGTGCCCGGCTCACCCGATCGCGCCGGACCCCGTCCCCCGAGCCGTCCCCGGGCCGTCGCCGGGCCGTCCCTGCGACCGTCCTCAGGCGACCGGAGCGGCGCCGTCGGCCGCCGTCGCGGCCGAGCCGTAGCGCCCGGCGCGGCCGTCGAGCTGCTCGCGCAGGGCCAGCACCGTCGACACCTGCCCCGTGCCCGACTGCACGTCGTCGACGGTCGAGAGCGCGGCGGTCACGGTGGAGTCCGCGCGGGCCACCCCGACGGCGCCGGTGGCCTCGGCCGAGCCGGTGCTGCCGGCCAGCACGGCACCCGCGCCGCGGCGGTCGAGCTCGGCGGCCAGGCGGGCGACGACGGCGGCCGCGTCGGCGGCGTCGAGTCCGGTGAGGGCCCCGCCGGTGAGCACCACGACGAGCGAGGCGGGCTCCGGGACGTCGCCTGCGGCCACGAAGCCCGCCGTGGTGAGTCCGGTGAGGACCGCGGCCGGGTCGCCGCCCTCGAGCAGCGCACCGCCGAGCAGCCCGCCGAGCAGGCTGCCGGTGTCGGACGCGGCGGGGAGCTGCGCCCCGGTCGGGAGCAGGCCGGCGGTCAGCTCGCGGAGCTGGTCGGCGCGGCCCGGGTCGCCGACGGCGTCGGTGAGCGCGACCTCCCCGCTCACGGTCGCGCCCGACTGCCCGAGCAGGGCGACGAGGCCGTCGCGCGCGGCCGGGTCGGCGCCGGCGGTGACGAGCGTGACGGCGCGCCCGTCGAGCAGGCCGCGGACGGCGGCGGGGCCGACGCGGCGGGCGAACTCGTCGGAGGCACGGGCGGCGGCGGCGAGGTCGTCGCGCTCGGTGGTGAGCGTCTGCACCTGGCTGCCGAGGTCGTCGCGCTGGGCGGAGACGGCCGACAGCAGGCGGTCGGACACCCCGCTGGCCCCCAGGACGACGCCCAGGGCCAGCGCGAGGAACACCGCCGCGATCGAGACGACGTGGTAGCGCAGGGAGATCATCCGAACCAGCCCCGCACGGTGCCGACGAGGCCGTTCCAGGCCTGGGCGATCGCGTCGAGCACCGCGTCCCCCGCGTCGGAGACCAGCAGCGCGGCCACGACGGCCACCACCGCCGCGGCGATCATCAGCACGATCGCGCCGAGCGAGACCCGGCTGCGGTAGAGCGCGGCGATCACCCGCCCGTCGACCAGGATCCCGCCGAGCTGCAGGCGGGTGAGGAAGGTGGAGGCGTTGCTGCCCGAGCGGCCGCGGTCGAGGAACTCCGCCATGCTCGCCGACAGCCCGACGGTCACCACCATCGACGCCCCGTGGTGCGCGGCCAGCAGCAGCGCGAGGTCCTCCGGGTTGCCCGAGCTGGGGAACGTGACGGCGCCGGTGCCGAGGTCCTGCACGCGGTGCAGGCCCGGCGCCTGGCCGTCGGCGAAGGCGGGGACGACGACGTCGGCGCCGCTGGTCAGCGCCTCGTTCGACACCTCGCCGGGGTTGCCGACGATGAGCGCGGGCGAGTGCCCGGCGGCGAGCAGCGCGTCGGCGCCCGCCCCGACCCCGACGAGCACGGGCCGGTACTCGCGGATGTAGTTGCGCAGCTTGGCGAGGTCGGCGACGTGGTCGTACCCGGCGGCGACGACGAGCACCTGACGCCCGGCCAGGTCCACGTCGACGTCGGGCACCCCGGCACCGTCGAGCAGCAGCGCGCGCTCGCGGCGCATGAACTCGATGGTGTTGGCGGCGAACGCCTCGAGCTGGTGGGTCAGCCCGGAGCGGGCCTCGACCAGCGCGTCGGCCACCGAGTCGGCGTCCTGCTCGACACCCTCGCCGACCTGCATCTCGCCCAGGTACAGCACGCCGTCGAGCAGGCGCAGCTTGCTGCCGTCGCGGACGGCGTGCAGCACCCCGTCGCCCACGTTGTCGACGAGCGGGATCCCGGCGGCCACCAGCACCTCGGGCCCGAGGTTGGGGAAGCGCCCCGAGATCGACGGCGAGGCGTTGACGACGGCGGCGACGTCGGCGGCCACCAGCGCGTCGGCGGTGGCGCGGTCGAGGTCGATCTGGTCGAGCACCGCGATCTCCCCCGCCTTCACCCGGCGCAGGAGGGCGTCGGTGCGGCGGTCGACGCGGGCGATCCCGGAGATCCCGGGCAGCTCGGGGCGAGTGCGGTGCAGCAGGCCGGACAACTTCATGCACGCACTGTGACACCGGGTGGACCGAGGGCCAGGAAGGCACGCCGGACCGTCACCCCAGCGTCACCGTGTCCGTTTCGCGGCCCCCTTGCGCGCCGCACCGCGCTTCGCCGCCGGGGCGCGGTCGGCCTCGCGGTGGGCGCGGGCCGCGCCGAGCAGCTCCTCGGCGTGGGCGCGGCCGGTGTCGGTGTCGTCGAGCCCGGCGAGCATCCGGGCCAGCTCGACGATCCGGTCGCCCTCGGCCAGCGTGCGCACCCGGCTGCGCGCGCGGTCGGTTCCCGCGCCCGTGGGCACCGACTTGTCGACGACGAGGTGCCGGTCGGCGTAGGCCGCCACCTGGGGCAGGTGCGTCACCACGATCACCTGGTGGCGCGCGGCGAGGCGGGCCAGGCGACGCCCGATCTCCACCGCGGCGCGCCCGCCGACCCCGGCGTCGACCTCGTCGAACACCATCGTCGGCACCGGGTCGGCCCCGGCCAGCGCCACCTCCAGCGCCAGCATCACCCGCGACAGCTCGCCGCCGGACGCCCCCTTGTGCAGCGGCTGCGGCGTGGCCCCGCCGTGCGCCACCAGCCGCAGCTCCACGTCGTCGACGCCGGTGGTGCCGGCCGTGAGCCGCAGCCCGCCGACCGTGAGCGCGTCGGGGGCGTCGGGCCCGGCCGGGCGCGGCCGCACGTCGACCAGCAGCCGGGCGTCGGCCATCGCGAGCCCGCCCAGCTCCGCGGTGGTGCCGGCGGCCAGGCGCTCCGCGGCCTCGACCCGCGCGGCCGTGACCTCCTCGGCGTGCCCGGCCAGCTCCTCGGCGAGCGCGTCGCGGCGCTCGGCGAGCAGGCCGAGCGTCTCCTCGGAGGTGTCGAGCCCGTCGAGGCGCCCGCGGGCCTCCTCGGCCCAGGCGAGCACGCCGTCGACGTCGGCGGCGTACTTGCGCGTGAGCGCCTTGAGCTCGGCCTGCCGCGACAGCACCGCCGCGAGCCGCTCGGGGTCGGCGTCGAGCCGGCCCAGGTAGTCGGTGAGCTCGGCCCCCACGTCGGCGAGCAGGGCCAGCACCTCCCCCAGCCGGGCGTCGAGCGCGGCGAGCTCGTCGTCGCCCGACCCGGCGAGGCGGTGGCGCGCGTCGCCGATCAGCGCGAGCGCCGCGGGCGCGTCCGGGTCGCCCTCCTCCGCCCCGACGAGCGCGACCTGCGCGAGGACGGCCACCTCGCGCAGCTCGTCGGCCGCGGCGAGGCGGCGGGCCTGGGCCTGGAGCTCGGAGTCCTCCCCCGGCTGCGGGTCGACGGCGCCGATCTCGGTGAGCCCGTGGCGCAGCAGGTCGGCCTCCTGCGCCATCCGCCGGGCGCCGTCGCGCCGCTCCACCAGCTCGGCGGCCACCTTCTGCCACTCCGCCCGCACCGACCGGTAGCGCGCGAGCGGGCCCGCGACCGCGTCGCCGGCGAACCGGTCGAGCAGGGCGCGCTGCTCGGCCGGGCGCAGCAGCCGCAGCTGGTCGTTCTGGCCGTGCACCGCCAGCGTGGCCTCGGCCAGCCGCGAGAGCACCCCGACCGGCACCGACCGCCCGCCCAGGTGCGCCCGCGACCGCCCGTCGGCCCCCACCGTGCGGACCGCGATCAGCGTGCCGTCCTCGTCGGCGTCGGCCCCCACCTCGTCGGCGACGGCCAGCGCTGCCTCCCCGGCGGCGAACCGGCCCTCGACCACCGCCCGCTTGGCCCCCTCCTGGACCCGTGACGCGTCCGCGCGCCCGCCGCCGAGCAGCGACAGCCCGGTGACCACCATCGTCTTGCCCGCGCCGGTCTCCCCCGTGAGCACGGTGAGCCCGGGATCGAGCTCGAGGGTGGCGTCGTCGATCACGCCGAGCCCCTGGATCCGCATCTCGGCCAGCATGTGTCGGAGGGTACGGGCGCCCCCCGACAGTTCCGGACGAGGAGGGCCGGCTACGGCTTCGGAGCCCCGCGCCAGCCGCGGACCGGCAGGTCGAACTTGCGGACGAGCCGGTCGGCGAAGGGCTGCCCGTCCAGGCGCACCATCCGCACCCCCTGCTCCCCGCGGGAGAGCTCCACGCGCGCCCCGGGCGGCAGCTCGACGAGGCGGCGGCCGTCGCAGTCGAGCACCGCGGGCGGCCCGTTCGCGTCGATCTCCACGGCCACCTGCGAGTCCGGGGAGATCACCATCGGCCGGGCGAACAGCGCGTGCGCGTTGCTCGGCACCAGCAGCAGCGCCTCCACCTGCGGCCACACCAGCGGCCCGCCCGCGGAGAACGCGTACGCCGTGGAGCCGGTGGGCGTCGCGCAGAGCACGCCGTCGCAGCCGAACGCCGACACCGGCCGGCCGTCGACCTCCAGCACCACCTCGAGGATGCGCTCGCGCGTGCTCTTCTCGACGGCGGCCTCGTTGAGCGCCCAGGTGCGCGCCAGGACGTCGCCGTTGCGACGGGCGACGGCGTCGAGCGTCATCCGCTCCTCGACCCGGTAGCCGCCGGCGACGATGAGGTCGAGGGCCTCGCCGAGCGAGTCCTGCTCGGCCTCGGCCAGGAACCCCACCCGCCCGAGGTTGACGCCCAGCAGCGGCACCCCCACCGGGCGGGCCATCTCCGCGGCGCGCAGCAGCGTGCCGTCGCCGCCGAGGACCAGCACGACCTCCGCGCCCTCCGCGCACCCCGGGCGCCCGTCGACGATCCGGGGGGCGAGCGACGCGGGCAGGTCGCCGTCGCCGACCTCGGCCCACTCCTCGCCGATCACCCGGAGCCGGATGCCGTCGGCGGCGAGCCGGGCCGCGACCGCCGCGGCCGTGCGCCGGTTCGTCTCCCGCCCGGTGTGCAGGACGAGGACGACCTCCCGGGGCGTCACGCCGGCCCCTGCTCGACCGCGCGGGCGAGCACGTCGTCGCCGGCGTCCTCGCCGGTGCGGGCCAGCAGCAGGAAGTACTCGACGTTGCCCGACGGGCCGGGCAGCGGGCTCGCCTGCGCCCCGCGCAGCACCAGCCCGAGCGCCCGCGCGGCCGCCGCGACGTCGACGAGCGCGGAGCGGCGCAGCGCCGGGTCGCGCACGACCCCGCCGGACCCCAGCCGCTCGCGCCCCACCTCGAACTGCGGCTTCACCATCGGCAGCAGCACGCCGTCGGTGCAGGCCGCGAGCGCGGGCAGGACCGTGCGCAGGGAGATGAAGGACAGATCGGCGACGGTCACCGCGACCGTCCCGCCGATGTCGTCGGGGGTGAGCGCGCGGACGTTGGTGCGGTCGTGCACCCGCACGCGCCCGTCGCTGCGCAGCCGCCACACGAGCTGCCCGTAGCCGACGTCGACGGCCACGACCTCGGCCGCGCCCCGGTCGAGCAGCACGTCGGTGAAACCGCCGGTGGAGGCGCCGGCGTCGAGGCAGCGGGCGCCGGACACGTCGACGTCGAGGGCGTCCAGGGCGCCGATCAGCTTGTGCGCGCCGCGGGAGGCCCACTCGCGCTCGCCGGTCTCGCGGACGACGACCGGGGTGTCGCGGTCGACGACGGTGGCGGGCTTGCCGGCCACCACGCCGTGGACGGTGACGAGCCCCTGCTCGACCAGCTCGGCCGCCTGCTGCCGCGACCGGGCCAGGCCCCGCCGCACCAGCTCCGCGTCCAGCCGGGCCCGGGTGACCACCCGCGTCACGCCGAGCCCGCGGCCAGCGCGTCGCCCAGCGCGGTGTGCACCCGCTCGTAGGCGTCGACGTGCTCCGCGAGCGGGCGCTCGGCCAGGGCGTCGAGGCCGGCCATCGCCGCGGCGACGGCCGCGCGCGGGTCGGGCCCGCGCGGGTCGGTCGGGCGGGGGGGTCCCGGGATCGGGACGGTCATGGTCGGGCTCCGGCCGGGTCGGGGGTGTCGGCTCCCGCCACGGTAGCCGGGACGAGCCCCAGCTCGCCGAGGACCCGCATAGCCCCCTCACCCGACGGTGAGACGCGCGCCGGCCCGCCGCCCGCGGCCCAGTGCGCCGCGCACAGGGCGCGCAGCGCATCGAGCGCGTGGCCGTCGCCGGAGAGCTCCAGGCCCCCGTCGGACGCCCGCACGTCCCACCCGGGGCGCGGCCCCGGGGCCAGCTCGTCGGCGGGCAGCGCCAGCGCGGCCATGTCGGCGCCGATCAGGTCCGGGCGCAGCGCGGGCGGCGCGCCCAGCAGCTCGGTGGCGTCGGAGACGCCGGTGAGCACCAGCAGCGTGGTCATCCCGGCGGCGCGGCCGCCCTCGACGTCGGTGTCCAGGCGGTCACCGATCATCAGCGGGTTCCGCGCGCCCGAGCGGCTCGCGGCCTCGTGCAGCAGCGCGGGCGCGGGCTTGCCCGCCACCTGCGGCTCCCGCCCCGACGCCATGCGCAGGGCGGCCACCATCGACCCGTTGCCGGGCAGCGGCCCGCGCTCGGTGGGCAGGGTCGGGTCGACGTTGCACGCCACCCAGACCGCCCCCGCCCGCAGCGCGACCGTGGCCTCGGCCAGCACCCGCCAGCCCGTCTCCGGGTTGTGGCCCTGCACGACGGCGGCGGCCTCCGCGGCGTCGGCGGTGACCGTGAGCCCGACCCGCGTCACCTCCTCGGCGAGCGCCTCGGTGCCCACGACCAGCACCGCCGCACGCGGCGGGAGCTGCGCGGCGAGCATGGTCGCGGCGGCCTGCGAGCTGGCGACGACCTCCCGCTCGGTGGCGGGGAACCCCAGCTCCACCAGGTGCGCGGCCACGTCGACCGGCCGGCGGGAGGCGTTGTTGGTGACGTACATCGTCGCTAGGCCCCGCTCCTGCGCCGCCAGCACGGCCTCCACCGCCCCCGGCACCGCGACCGCGCCGCGGTAGAGGGTGCCGTCGAGGTCGGCGAGCAGGACGTCGTGCCGGTCCAGCGGGGTGGTCACCGGGAGGTGCCCCCCGTCCCGTCCGCCTCGTCCGGCTCCTGCGCCGGGCTCGCCGGCTCGGCGACGTCGTCGGCCTCGTCGGCCTCCACCACGACCTCGTCCGCCGCCGACCCCACCGGCTCGGTGGTGACCACGTCGGCCGGCACCTCGACGACGACCTCGTCGACCGGTGCAGCGGTGACGGGGACGTCGACGACGGGGACCTCGACCGCGGCCGCTTCGCTCTCGACACCGTCGGTCGGTCCGTCGATCGGGCCCTCGTCGACCGGGCCGTCGGCGGCCACGCCCTCGTCAGCCTCGACTTCGTCATCCGGCCCATCGGCCGCGACCCCGTCGACCACAGCCTCGTCGACAGCCTCCTCGACCAGCGCGTCGTCGACCACGGGCTCCTCGCCCGCCAGGTCCTCGACCGGCTCCTCCACCGCGGCCGTCCCAGCCCCAGCCCCGTCGGCCAGCTCCTCGACCTGGTCGAGGTCGGCCTCGTCCGCCACCGGGTCGCCCACCGGATCCTCGGCCTCGGCGGCGGGCTCGACCTCCACGACGACGTCCCCGTCCTCCACCCCGAAGGCGAAGTCGTCGGCGTCGTCCGGGTCCTCGCCGGTGATCTCGGCGATGCGGCCCATGGCGTCGGTCTCGCCCTCGGCGTCGGCGTCGGCCGCGTGCACGAACCACTGCAGCGCGTCGGACTCGCGCCCGGCGGCCAGCAGGTTGTCGGCGTAGGCGTAGAACAGCCGCGGGCTCCAGGGCTCGCGCCGCGTGGGCTCGAGCTCCGGGAGCTGCAGGCCGACGACCGCGGCGTCGAGCTCACCGAGGTCGCGCCGCGCACCGGCCGCCACGATGGCCAGCTCGATCCGCTCGGCCGTGCCCAGCTCGGACGCCTCCGGCCCGCGCGCGATGTCGATCGCCCGCTCGGGGCGCCCGAGGGCGCGCTCGATGTCGGCCATCACGGGCAGGTGCACCGGCCCGCCGCCCATCCGCCGGGCCGCGCGGAGCTCCGCGAGCGCCTCGGCCCACTCCCCCGCGTGGTACGCCGTGATCCCGGCGGCCTCGCGGACCACCGCGATCCGCGACGCCCTCCGCCTCGCGTACCGCGCGTGCTCCAGGGCGAGCTCGGGGTCCTCCTCGACGAGGGTCCCCGCCGCCACGAGGTGCCGCGCGACGCTGTCGGCGGTGTCCTTCTGCAGCCCGCGCAGGTCGCGGCGGACCTCCGGGTCGAGCGCCGCCACGGTGAACTCGTCGCTCAGCGCGGGCTCCGCGACGAACGACGCCCGCGCCGACTCCGGCACCCCCGCCCGCTCACGGGCACCGCCCGTGGCCGGGCGCCGGTCGTCGGACCGGCGGTCGGTGCGGCGGTCGCCCGAGGGGCGGTCGGAGCGTCCGGTCCGCTCGGCGAAGGGGCGGCCCGCGGACGAGCCGCGGTCCGGCCGGTCCCCCGACCGCGCCGGCCGACGGTCCGCGCTGTCGCGCCGGGGCCCGTCCTCGCGGCGCTCGCGGTACGGGCGGTCCGACGCCGGACGGTCCGATCCGGCCCGGTCCGCACGCGGGCGGTCCGATGCGGGACGGTCCGAGGTGGGGCGGTCGGAGACGGGACGGTCGGACCTCGCGCGATCCGAGGCCGAGCGGTCGTACGACGGCCGGTCCGAGGCGGGGCGGTCGGACGTGGGACGGCTGGATGCCGGGCGGTCGGACGTCGTGCGTGACGGCCGGTCGTCCCGACGGTCCCCTACCGGGCGGGACCCGGCGCGCTCGTCGTCACGACGCGGAGCGCGGTCGTCGCGCCCGCCCTGGTGGCCCCCGGAGCGCTGGCCCGAGCCCTGGTACCCACCGCGGTCGCCGCGCGAACCCCTGTCGTCACGAGGGCTGTCGTCACGGGAACCCTGGTACCCGGAGCGCCGGTCGTCCCGGTTGCCCTGGTAGCCGGCACGACGCTCCTCGCGGTTGCCCGTCTGCGATCCCGCGTCGTCCCGTGATCCCTTGTAGCCGGCGCCCTGGTAGCCGGCTCCCTTGCCGCCCGAGCCCTGGTAACCGGATCCCTGGTAGCCGGAGCCGCGCCGGTCCGCAGACCCCTGGCCGCCGCCGGACCCCTGGTAGCCGGACGAGCGCGGCCGGTCGGACGATCCCTGGTAGCCACCGGTCCCCTCGCGGTCGGACGAGCCCCGGTACCCACCGGAGCCGCCCGACGGACGGTCGGAGCCGGGACGACGGTCGGACGAGCCGGACCGACCCCGGTCGTCGCGACCCTGGTAGCCGCCGCTGCGGCCGGCCGGGCGGTCGTCGCGCGCCGGACGTCGGTCGTCGGAGCGATCGCCTCGGGGTGCGGAGCCGCCGTCGCGCCGGTCGCCACCCGGACGGTCACCGCCACGCGAGTCCGGACGGGACCGGTCGCTCCACGTGCTGCGAGCCGGACGGTCCGAGCCCCCCGTCGTGCCGCCGGTGCGCTCCTTGCCGCCGTAGCCGCCCCTGCGGTCGTCGGAGCCCCCGCGGCGGTCGTCGGACCGTGCGGGACCGTCGGAGCGCCAGCCGGAGCCACCGCGGGTGTCGGGACGTCCACCGCCGCCACCGCGGTAGCCGCGGTCGTCACGCGCACCGCGGTCGTCGCGCGATCCGCGGTCGTCCCGGGACGGTGCACCGCGTCCACCGCGGTCGTCGTCATGCCGGGCGCCGCCGTAGGAGGGCCGGTCGCCGCGCGAACCGCCGTCGTCCTTCCGGGAGTAGCCGCCGCCAGACCGCCCGCCGGCGTACCCGCCCCCCTGGGGACGGTCGTCACGCCGCCGGTCCGACGAGCCACGCGCGCGGGAGTCGGACCAGCCGCTCCCCACGCCGCCGGAACCGCCGGCCCCACCACTGCGACGGGAATCGCCACGGGAATCACGGCCGGAACCGGATCCACCTCGCGACGGGTTTCCGCGTCGTTCTCCACCTGATCGATCTTGTCGTGCCGGGGAGCCGCCGCGATCATCCCGTCGCGGGCGGTCATCGCCGGAACCATCCGCGATACTCACCGACAGAGGATACAAAAAAGTGGGCCCCCGCCTGACGGCGGGGGCCCACAAATCATGTTTGATGTCGGCGGCGACCTACTCTCCCACACCCTGACAGGTGCAGTACCATCGGCGCTGGAGGGCTTAGCTTCCGGGTTCGGGATGGGACCGGGCGTTCCCCCTCCGCCATAACCACCGACAACACTATCCAACTAGTGTCGTACTCGATCAAAGCGTATACAATTAGTGGATGCGAACACGAGACGCAGTCTCATCGAACCGATTCGCAACCCGACCACACAGTGTTTGTGTGTTCAGGGTCGCACAGTGGATGCGAACAACTCGTCATGAACAAGCCCTCGGCCTATTAGTACCAGTCAACTCCACCCGTTGCCGGGCTTCCATCTCTGGCCTATCAACCCAGTGGTCTGCTGGGGGCCTTAACCACGCAAGGTGGTGGGAGACCTCATCTTGGAACAGGCTTCCCGCTTAGATGCCTTCAGCGGTTATCCCTTCCGAACATAGCCAACCAGCCGTGCCCCTGGCGGGACAACTGGCACACCAGAGGTCCGTCCGTCCCGGTCCTCTCGTACTAGGGACAGCCTTCCTCAAGTCTCCTGCGCGCGCGGCGGATAGGGACCGAACTGTCTCACGACGTTCTAAACCCAGCTCGCGTACCGCTTTAATGGGCGAACAGCCCAACCCTTGGGACCTACTCCAGCCCCAGGATGCGACGAGCCGACATCGAGGTGCCAAACCATGCCGTCGATATGGACTCTTGGGCAAGATCAGCCTGTTATCCCCGGGGTACCTTTTATCCGTTGAGCGACACCCCTTCCACCAGGTGGTGCCGGATCACTAGTCCCGACTTTCGTCCCTGCTCGACCTGTCGGTCTCACAGTCAAGCTCCCTTGTGCACTTACACTCAACACCTGATTGCCAACCAGGCTGAGGGAACCTTTGGGCGCCTCCGTTACATTTTGGGAGGCAACCGCCCCAGTTAAACTACCCACCAGGCACTGTCCCTGAACCAGATCATGGCCCGAGGTTGAGACACCCAATTCGACCAGAGTGGTATTTCAACAATGACTCCACAACCACTGGCGTGGCCGCTTCACAGTCTCCCACCTATCCTACACAAGCCGAACCGAGCACCAATACCAAGCTGTAGTAAAGGTCCCGGGGTCTTTCCGTCCTGCCGCGCGTAACGAGCATCTTTACTCGTAGTGCAATTTCGCCGAGTCTGTGGTCGAGACAGCGCCCAAGTCGTTACGCCATTCGTGCAGGTCGGAACTTACCCGACAAGGAATTTCGCTACCTTAGGATGGTTATAGTTACCACCGCCGTTTACTGGCGCTTAAATTCTCCGCTTCGCCCCGAAGGACTAACAGGTCCTCTTAACGTTCCAGCACCGGGCAGGCGTCAGTCCGTATACATCGTCTTGCGACTTCGCACGGACCTGTGTTTTTAGTAAACAGTCGCTTGGGCCTGGTCTCTGCGACCGGACACCGCTAGCCCGCAAGGAGCTTCACAGCAGCCGGTCCTCCTTCTCCCGAAGTTACGGAGGTATTTTGCCGAGTTCCTTAACCACAGTTCACTCGATCGCCTTAGTATTCTCTACCTGACCACCTGTGTCGGTTTGGGGTACGGGCCGCAACAGCACTCGCTAGAGGCTTTTCTCGGCAGCATGGGATCACTCTACTTCGCCTCAATCGGCTACGCGTCACCTCTCACCCTTGTATGACACCCGGATTTACCTGGATGTCGGGCTACAGGCTTGCACCAGTACTACCATTCACTGGCGGAGCTACCCTCCTGCGTCACCCCATCGCTTGCCTACTACCGGATCGGGTCCCACGCTCCCCCAACAAACCAACCCAAAGGTCGGTAAGCGGGTTCGGATGGTTAGCATCACCGGCCTCAGCACGGACGCACTATCACGGGCACGGGAATATCAACCCGTTGTCCATCGACTACGCCTGTCGGCCTCGCCTTAGGTCCCGGCTCACCCTGGGCGGATTAACCTGGCCCAGGAACCCTTGGTCATTCGGCGGCAGAGGTTCTCACTCTGCATTCGCTACTCATGCCTGCATTCTCACTCGCACACCCTCCACGACTGGGTCACCCCGCCGCTTCACTGGATGCACGACGCTCCCCTACCCAACACCACGACTACACAACCAGGCCCGAAGACCAGGAAGCGGATCTCATGTGGTATTGCCACGGCTTCGGCGGTGCGCTTGAGCCCCGCTACATTGTCGGCGCAGGACCACTTGACCAGTGAGCTATTACGCACTCTTTAAAGGGTGGCTGCTTCTAAGCCAACCTCCTGGTTGTCTGGGCGATCCCACATCCTTTCCCACTTAGCGCACGCTTAGGGGCCTTAGCCGGTGATCTGGGCTGTTTCCCTCTCGACTATGAAGCTTATCCCCCACAGTCTCACTGCCGCGCTAGAAATACCGGCATTCGGAGTTTGGTTGAGTTCAGTAAGATTTTGGTCCCCCTAGCCCATCCAGTGCTCTACCTCCGGCATCCACCACGCGACGCTGCACCTAAATGCATTTCGGGGAGAACCAGCTATCACGGAGTTTGATTGGCCTTTCACCCCCTACCCACAGCTCATCCCCCCAGGTTTTCAACCCTGGTGGGTTCGGTCCTCCACGACGTCTTACCGTCGCTTCAACCTGGCCATGGGTAGATCACTCCGCTTCGGGTCTACACCCCGCGACTCAGACGCCCTATTCAGACTCGCTTTCGCTACGGCTACCCCACACGGGTTAACCTCGCCACGAAGCATAACTCGCAGGCTCATTCTTCAAAAGGCACGCCATCACCCAAAGGCTCTGACGGCTTGTAGGCACACGGTTTCAGGTACTATTTCACTCCCCTCCCGGGGTACTTTTCATCTTTCCCTCACGGTACTAGTCCGCTATCGGTCATCAGGGAGTATTTAGGCTTACCGGGTGGTCCCGGCAGATTCACAGCAAATTCCACGAGCTCGCTGCTACTCGGGAGCATCATCCACCACGCGTGTCGGGTTTTCGCGTACGGGGCTCTCACCCACTACGGCAACCCTTTCCAGAAGTCTTCCGCTAACGCGACACCACGCAGTCAGGCAGACGGCAGTCCACCTACGACGACATCCCACAACACCCACATCGCAACGCCTGCCGGCTTGACACGACATAGGTTTAGCCTCTTCCGCTTTCGCTCGCCACTACTCACGGAATCACGGTTGTTTTCTCTTCCTGTGGGTACTGAGATGTTTCACTTCCCCACGTTCCCTCCAACACCCTATGTATTCAGATGCTGGTAACACCCCATGACGGGTGCTGGGTTTCCCCATTCGGACATCCTCGGATCACAGCTCGGTTGACAGCTCCCCGAGGCCTATCGCGGCCTCCCACGTCCTTCATCGGCTCCTGATGCCTAGACATCCACCATGTGCCCTTAAACACTTGTTCACAACAAGATGCTCGCATCCACTATGCAACACTCAACACACAACCACACCCCAACCCTCAATCGACCACCACCACCCCAACACCCGCCACCGACAACCAAGCCAGCAACAGAAGTGAAGCGTTAGACGGTCCAGGCCAGGAGCAGCCAGAGAAAACCCTGCAAGCAGGTGTCCCCTCAGGACCCAACAGCGTGCCGAACACCCACACCCATGACAGGAGCAGGAAGATGTGAAAGGTCTACTTGGTCTCTATGTTCCACCCAGCCACCAACCCCCACCACCAACCCACGAAGGGCCGGCCGGACAAGTCGATGGATATCGTGAAAGGAGAACCAACCACCTTCAGAGTGGCCGGTCAGCCTCACCACACGGTGAGAACTCCTTAGAAAGGAGGTGATCCAGCCGCACCTTCCGGTACGGCTACCTTGTTACGACTTCGTCCCAATCGCCAGTCCCACCTTCGACAACTCCCTCCCTTACGGGTTAGGCCGTCGGCTTCGGGTGTTACCAACTTTCGTGACGTGACGGGCGGTGTGTACAAGGCCCGGGAACGTATTCACCGCAGCGTTGCTGATCTGCGATTACTAGCGACTCCAACTTCACGGGGGTCGAGTTGCAGACCCCGATCCGAACTGAGACCAGCTTTAAGGGATTCGCTCCACCTCACGGTCTCGCAGCCCTCTGTACTGGCCATTGTAGCATGTGTGAAGCCCTGGACATAAGGGGCATGATGACTTGACGTCATCCCCACCTTCCTCCGAGTTGACCCCGGCAGTCTCCCATGAGTCCCCGGCATAACCCGCTGGCAACATGGAACGAGGGTTGCGCTCGTTGCGGGACTTAACCCAACATCTCACGACACGAGCTGACGACAGCCATGCACCACCTGCACACCAGCCACAAGGGAACTGATATCTCTACCAGCGTCTAGTGCATGTCAAACCCAGGTAAGGTTCTTCGCGTTGCATCGAATTAATCCACATGCTCCGCCGCTTGTGCGGGCCCCCCGTCAATTCCTTTGAGTTTTAGCCTTGCGGCCGTACTCCCCAGGCGGGGCGCTTAATGCGTTAGCTGCGGCACAGAGACCGTGGAATGGCCCCCACACCTAGCGCCCACCGTTTACGGCGTGGACTACCAGGGTATCTAATCCTGTTCGCTCCCCACGCTTTCGCTCCTCAGCGTCAGTATCGGCCCAGAGACCCGCCTTCGCCACCGGTGTTCCTCCTGATATCTGCGCATTTCACCGCTACACCAGGAATTCCAGTCTCCCCTGCCGAACTCAAGTGATGCCCGTATCGACCGCAAGCTCAGGGTTAAGCCCCAAGTTTTCACGACCGACGTGACACACCGCCTACGAGCTCTTTACGCCCAATAATTCCGGACAACGCTCGCACCCTACGTATTACCGCGGCTGCTGGCACGTAGTTGGCCGGTGCTTCTTCTACCCCTACCGTCAACCCGAAGGCCTTCGTCAAGGTCGAAAGAGGTTTACAACCCGAAGGCCGTCATCCCCCACGCGGCGTCGCTGCGTCAGGCTTTCGCCCATTGCGCAATATTCCCCACTGCTGCCTCCCGTAGGAGTCTGGGCCGTGTCTCAGTCCCAGTGTGGCCGGTCGCCCTCTCAGGCCGGCTACCCGTCGTCGCCTTGGTAGGCCATCACCCCACCAACAAGCTGATAGGCCGCGGGCCCATCCCCAGCCGAAAAAACTTTCCACCACCCACCATGCGATGAGAGGTCATATCCGGTATTAGACCCAGTTTCCCAGGCTTATCCCAGAGCTGAGGGCAGGTCACCCACGTGTTACTCACCCGTTCGCCGCTCGTGTACCCCCGAAAGGGCCTTACCGCTCGACTTGCATGTGTTAAGCACGCCGCCAGCGTTCGTCCTGAGCCAGGATCAAACTCTCCAACAAAAAAAGAGGTTGAAAACCCAACCAAAGTACCTGCGACGGGGTCGCAGGAAAAACAAACTGGCACAAAAACCAATTTCACATCCGTACCGTCCAGAGACGGCACTGTTCGACACACTGTTGAGTTCTCAAAAGACACCCGCACACCATCGCGATCCTCGCGGACCGGGCCGGGGCAACTTTTCCAAGCTACATGGTCCTGATCGCGGTGTCAAACTCCCGCCAGGCCCAACTACTTGGGACGTGCTGGCAAGGCTACACCTCGCGGTGCTGGGCCTTGCGGATGGTCACCGTTCCGCGGGCTGACTCTGGGCCGAAGATTTCGTCCCGGTCTGTCGTGCTGCCCGCCGTGGCGACGAGGAGAAAGTTACACACCCCGGTTCCGGGGAGTCAAATCGGGGGGGTCGTTTCGGCGTTTCCGCAGGTCACGAGCCCAGGACGCGCACACCGGCGAGATTGCGCTTCCCGCGGCGCACGACGAGCCAGCCCCCCGCGAGGGCGTCACCGGGGGCCGGCGTCCACGCCTCGTCGGCGACCTTCGCGTTGTTCACGTACGCGCCGCCCTCCCCCACGGCCCGCCGCGCGGCCCCCCGGCTCTCGGACAGACCGGTGGCGACGAGCAGGTCGACGATCGTCGGCCGGTCGGACGCGACCACGTCGGCGTGCGGCACCTCGGCCAGGGCGGCGTCGAGCGTGCCGGTGTCGAGGTCGCGCAGCTCCCCGCGCCCGAACAGCGCGCCGCTCGCCATCACCACCTGCTCCGTCTGGCGTGCGCCGTGCACCAACGTGGTGAGCTCGGCGGCGAGCGCGCGCTGTCCGGCGCGCAGGTGGGGCCGTTCGGCGACGTCCTCCTCGAGAGCTTCGATCTCCTCGCGGGGCAGGAACGTGAACAGGCGCAGGTACCGGCCGACGTCGGCGTCACCGACGTTCACGAAGTACTGGTACCAGGCGTACGGCGAGGTCATCGCCGGATCGAGCCAGATGTTGCCGCCGCCGGTGGACTTGCCGAACTTCCGGCCCTCGGCGTCGGTGACGAGCGGCGTCGTCAGCGCGTGCACCCCGGCGGACTCCACACGCCGGATCAGCTCCACCCCGCCGACGATGTTGCCCCACTGGTCGGAGCCGCCGATCTGCAGCCGGCAGCCGTGGCGCCGGTACAGGTGCAGGTAGTCCTGGCTCTGCAGCAGCAGGTAGCTGAACTCGGTGTACGAGAGCCCGTCGGCGGCGAGGCGGCGCTTCACCGTCTCCCGGCCGAGCATCACGTTGACCGAGAAGTGCTTGCCGACGTCGCGCAGGAACTCCAGCGCGGTCTGCCCGCCGGTCCAGTCCAGGTTGTTGACGACGAGCGCACCGGTCGGCGTGTCGTCGAACTCGACGAACCGCTCGAGCTGCCCGCGGATGCGCGACCCCCAGTCGCGGATCGTCTCGACGTCGTGGAGCGACCGCTCACCGACGTCGCGCGGGTCGCCGATCATCCCGGTGGCCCCTCCGGCGAGCACGATCGGCCGCGCCCCGGCCTGCTGGAACCGGCGCAGTGTGAGCAGCGGCACCAGGTGCCCGGCGTGCAGGCTCGGGCCCGTCGGGTCGAAGCCCGCGTAGAGCGTCAGGACGCCGTCAACCAGGTCGCGCCGCAGCGCCTCCCGGTCGGTGCTCTGCGCGATGAGGCCGCGCCACTCCAGGTCGTCCAGGATGCCGGTGCTGCGGGAGATGTCCGTGCTCACCGCCCCATCCTCCCGCAGCGGGCTACCGGGTCCGGGGCCGGACCCGGCCCGGGCGGTACACGCTGACCTCGGGAGCGCCGTCGACCCAGAACCGCCACGGCAGCTCGTGCGCCCCCGCCACCCCGACGCGCGGCCCGGTGCGGATCCGCGACGCCGGCACCGGCGGCCCGGACAGGACGCGCACCGGCGACGTCGCGCTCGTCACGTCGACCCCGTTGTGCCCGCGGTCCAGGCCCAGCAGCGACGCGAGCCGGGCCGGGCCGCGGGCCAGGTCGGTGTCGCGGCGGGCGGTGGGGCGGCGGCTCCGGGCGACCGTGAGGTCGGACACCACCTCCCCCGCGCGCATCAGCACCGCGCCCGCCTCCCCCTCGTCGAGGCAGCTGACGTTGGCGCAGAAGTGCATGCCGTAGACGAAGTAGACGTACAGGTGCCCGGCCGGGCCGAACATCACGCTGTTGCGCGGCGTCCGCCCCCGGTAGCTGTGCGACGCCGGGTCGTCGGCCCCGCGGTACGCCTCGACCTCGACGAGCCGCACCGCGACCGTGCCGTCCGGGGTGTCCGCCTCCACGGTGCACCCCAGCAGCCGCACGGCCGCGGGGAGGACGTCGGTGCTCAGCTCCTCGCGGTCGAGGAGCGTCCTCACGCCTGCTGCGCCAGCGCCAGCTTGACGCACACCGCGACGCCGGTCATCGCCTTCTCGACCTCCTCGAGCGGCGGGAACGTCGGCGCGAGCCGGATGATGGCGTCCTGCGGGTCCTCGCCGCCGGGGTGCGTGGCCCCGGCCGGCGTGAGCGCGATCCCGGCCTCGCGGGCCAGGCGCACGATCTCGGTGGCCGTGCCCTCGGGCACCGTCAGCGTGACGAAGTAGCCGCCCTTCGGCGACGACCAGGACACCCCGGGGGTGTCGGCGAAGTTCTCGGTGAGGATCTTCTCCAGCACGGCGAACTTCGGCGCGATCAGCTCCCGGTGGCGCGCCATGTGCGCGGCGACACCCGCGGCGTCGCCGAAGAACAGGGCGTGGCGCAGGTGGTTGACCTTGTCCGGGCCGATGGTGCGCTTGCCGGTGAGCGCCAGCCACCACTTGACGTTGGCGGGCGAGGCCCCCAGGAACGCGACGCCCGCGCCCGCGAGTGTGATCTTCGACGTGGAGCCGAAGACGAAGGGACGGTCGGCGTTGCCGGCCGCGTCGGCCAGGGCCAGCACGTCGGCGACCTCGATCGCGTCCTCGGTGAGGTGGTGCACCGCGTACGCGTTGTCCCACATGATCCGGAAGTCCGGGGCGGCCGTGGGCATGGCGGCCAGGCGCCGGGTCGTCTCGTCGGAGTACACGACGCCGTCGGGGTTGGCGTACTTCGGCACGCACCAGATGCCCTTGATCGACGGGTCCTCGGCGACCAGCCGCTCGACGACGTCCATGTCCGGGCCGTCGGGCGTCATCGGGACGGCGAGCAGCTCGATGCCGAGGCGGTCGCACACGGCGAAGTGCCGGTCGTAGCCGGGCGTGGGCGCGAGGAAGACGACCCGCTCCTCGTCGACCCAGCGGCGCTCGGCGCCGGGCAGCGGCGAGAGCAGCGCGTGCACCAGCGTGTCGTGCATGAGCTCGAGGCTGGAGTTGCCGAACGCGATCAGCTGGTCGACGGGCACCTGCAGCGACGGCGCGAAGATCTCGCGCAGCTCCTTGAGCCCCTGCAGGCCCTGGTAGTTGCGGGTGTCGGTGCCGTCGTCGGCCTTGTACCGCTCCCCCGGCAGACCCAGGATCGCGGACGACAGGTCGAGCTGCGCGGCCGAGGGCTTGCCGCGCGTGAGGTCGAGCTTCATGCCCTGCGCGACGAGGGCGTCGTAGTCGGCCTGGGCGCCGGCCAGGTCGGGGCGGGCCAGATCCGTGCTCATGAGGGTCCTCCGGTCGTTGCCGAGATCAGGGCGAGACAGTGCCGCGGGCGGTGGCCGCGGCGGTGCGCAGGTCGTCGAGCTGCTCGGCGACGCGCCCCCCCGCGGTCCCGCCGCGGGCGTTGCGCGAGGCTATCGAGCCCGCCACCGTGAGCACCTCGCGCACCCCGGGGGTGAGCGCGGGGTGCACGGCGGCGAGCTCGGCGTCGGTGAGGTCGGCCAGGCCGACCGAGCGGCTCTCCGCCGCCCGGACGCAGCCGCCCGCCGCCTCGTGCGCCACGCGGAACGGCACGCCCTGGCGCACCAGCCACTCGGCGACGTCGGTGGCGAGGGTGAACCCGGCCGGGGCCAGCTCGGCGAGCCGGTCGGTGTGGAACGTGAGCGTGGCGACCATGCCGGCGACGGCGGGCAGCAGCAGCTCCAGCTGCTCGACGGAGTCGAACAGCGGCTCCTTGTCCTCCTGCAGGTCGCGGTTGTAGGCCAGCGGCATGCCCTTGAGCGTGGCCAGCAGGCCGGTGAGGTTGCCGATCAGCCGGCCCGCCTTGCCGCGCGCCAGCTCCGCGACGTCGGGGTTCTTCTTCTGCGGCATGATCGAGCTGCCGGTGGAGTAGGCGTCGTCGAGCGTGACGTAGGAGAACTCCGCCGTGGCCCAGATGATGACCTCCTCGGCGAGGCGGGAGAGGTCGACCGCGACCATGGCGAGCACGAACGCCGCCTCGGCCGCGAAGTCGCGCGACGCGGTGCCGTCGATGGAGTTGGCGCTGGAGGAGGCGAAGCCCAGCTCCGCGGCGACCGCCTCCGGGTCGAGCCCGAGCGACGAGCCCGCCAGCGCGCCCGACCCGTAGGGCGAGACGGCGGCACGGGCGTCCCAGTCGCGCAGGCGGTCGACGTCGCGCAGCAGAGCGTGCGCGTGCGCGGCCAGGTGGTGGCCCAGCAGCACCGGCTGCGCGTGCTGCAGGTGCGTGCGGCCGGGCATGGGCGCGTCCGGGTGCGCCGACGCCTGCGCGACCAGCGCGTCGACGACGTCGAGCACACCCGCGCCGATCCGGGCGGCCGCGTCGCGCAGCCACATCCGGAACAGCGTGGCCACCTGGTCGTTGCGCGAGCGGCCGGCGCGCAGCTTGCCGCCCAGCTCCGGGCCCGCGCGCTCGATGAGCCCGCGCTCCAGGGCGGAGTGCACGTCCTCGTCGTCGGGGGCCGGGCCGAACGCGCCCGACTCGACGTCGGCGCCCAGCTTGGCCAGCGCGTCGAGCATGCCGGTGAGCTCGGCGTCGGTGAGCAGCCCGGCCGAGGCCAGCACCCGGGCGTGCGCCATCGACCCGCGGACGTCGTAGGGGGCGAGGCGCCAGTCGAAGTGCGTGGACTTCGACAGCGCCGCCAGCGCGTCGGCCGGGCCCGAGGCGAAGCGCCCGCCCCAGAGCGCGGATCCCGCCATCAGTCGGTCCCCGCTTCCAGGGCCGCCTCGTCGAGGGACTTGCCGGCGTCGAGCTCGCCCGTGGCGTCGTCGGTGGCCGCCGCGATCCGGTCGAAGCCGCCCGAGGGCAGCTCGCCGAACAGGGTGCCGTGCTCGACGAGCACCGTGCCCTGGTCGTGCGGCTGGCCGGCGTAGGCCTCGAGCTTGGCGCGGGAGTCGGCGATGTCGAGGTTGCGCATCGTCAGCTGGCCGATGCGGTCGGTCGGGCCGAACGCGGCGTTCTCGACGCGCTCCATCGACAGCCGGTCGGGGTGGTAGGAGAAGCCGCTGCCCTGGGTGTCGAGGACCGTGTAGTCGTCGCCGCGGCGCAGGCGCAGCGTGACCGTGCCGGTGACGAGCGAGGCGATCCAGCGCTGGATCGATTCGCGGATCATCAGCGCCTGCGGGTCGAGCCAGCGCCCCTCGTAGAGCAGGCGGCCGAGCTTGCGCCCCTCGGAGTGGTAGGCCGCCACCGTGTCCTCGTTGTGGATGGCGTTGATCAGCCGCTCGTAGGCGGCGAACAGCAGCGCCATGCCGGGCGCCTCGTAGATGCCGCGGGACTTGGCCTCGATGATCCGGTTCTCGATCTGGTCGGACATGCCGAGGCCGTGGCGGCCGCCGATCGCGTTGGCCGCCAGCACGAGGTCGACGGGGTCGGCGAACCGCGTGCCGTTGATCGCGACGGGCTTCCCGCCCTCGAACGTGACCGCGACGTCCTCGGCCTCGATGCCCACCGACGCGTCCCAGAACTTCACGCCCATGATCGGCTCGATGGTCTCCAGCGAGACGTCGAGGTGCTCGAGGGTCTTGGCCTCGTGCGTGGCGCCCCAGATGTTGGCGTCGGTGGAGTACGCCTTCTCGGCCGAGTCGCGGTAGGGCAGCCCGTGCGCGGTGAGCCAGCGGCTCATCTCGTCGCGCCCGCCCAGCTCCTGGACGAAGTCGGCGTCGAGCCAGGGCTTGTAGATGCGCAGCTCGGGGTTGGCGAGCAGGCCGTAGCGGTAGAACCGCTCGATGTCGTTGCCCTTGAACGTGGAGCCGTCGCCCCAGATGTTCACGTCGTCGGCCTGCATGGCGCGCACCAGCAGGGTGCCGGTGACGGCGCGGCCCAGCGGCGTGGTGTTGAAGTAGGTGCGGCCCCCGGAGCGGATGTGGAAGGCGCCGCACGCGAGCGCGGCCAGGCCCTCCTCGACGAGCTGCGGCCGGATGTCGACGACCCGGGCGATCTCGGCGCCGTACTGCTTGGCGCGGCCGGGCACGCCGGACATGTCGCGCTCGTCGTACTGGCCGAGGTCGGCGGTGTAGGTGCACGGGATCCCGCCGCTCTCGCGCATCCAGGCGACCGCCACGGAGGTGTCGAGCCCTCCGGAGAAGGCGATGCCGATGCGCTCGCCCTTCGGGAGGGAGGTCAGGACCTTGCTCACGGGTGACAGCTCCTAGGTCGGAGTTCGGGGTTCGGGTTCGGTCAGAGCGCGCGCAGGATCGCGACGAGCTCGGCGCCGGTGAGCGGCTCGCGGGCCACCACCAGCAGGGTGTCGTCGCCGGCGATGGTGCCGACGACGTCATGCAGTGCGGCGCGGTCCAGCGCGCTGGCCAGGAACGACGCGCCGCCGGGCGGCGTGCGCAGGACGGCCAGGTTCCCACTCGCGTCCGCGGACACGAGCAGGTCCCCCAGCAAGCGCGCCAGGCGGGCGGTGCCGCCCTCGATCCCGCGCACCGGGCTGCCGTCGTCGGGGATGACGTAGACGGGCGTGCCGCCGTCGGCGCCGCGGAGCTTGACCGCGCCCAGTTCGTCGAGGTCGCGCGAGAGCGTGGCCTGCGTGGTGCCGATGCCGTCGGCCTCCAGCATGGCGAGCAGGTCGCTCTGGCTGTGGACCTGGCGCTGCGCGATCAGCTCCACGATCCGGGCCTGCCGCGAGGCGCGCGACCGGCCGCCCTGCACCGCGGTCATCGCCGGTCCAGCAACCAGGTGAGCAGCGCCTTCTGCGCGTGCAGCCGGTTCTCGGCCTCGTCCCACACCGCGCTGCGCGGCCCGTCGATCACCTCGTCGGTGATCTCGTCGCCGCGGTGGGCGGGCAGGCAGTGCAGCACGATCGCGCTCGCGTCGGCCCGGGCCAGCAGCGCGTCGTTGACCTGCAGCGGCCGGAACGGCGCCATCCGGTCGAGCCCGTCGTCCTCCTGGCCCATCGAGACCCACGTGTCGGTGACCAGCACCTGCGCGCCCTCGGCGGCGGCCGCCGGGTCGGCGACGAGCTCCACCGAGCCGCCGGTGTCGCCGGCGCGGTGCTTGGCGTCGCGCAGGACCTCGGCGTCGGGCGCGAAGCCCTCGGGCGCGCAGACCCGCACCGTCATCCCCGCCGTCGCCCCGCCCAGCAGCAGCGAGTGCGCCATGTTGTTGGCGCCGTCGCCCAGGTAGGTCATCGTGAGCCCGGCGAGGCGGCCGAAGCGCTCGCGGACCGTCTGCAGGTCGGCGAGGACCTGGCAGGGGTGGAACTGGTCGGTGAGCGCGTTGACGACCGGCACGGTGGCCGCCGACGCCATCTCCTCGATGCGCGACTGGTCGCCGGTGCGCCAGACGATCGCGTCGACGTAGCGCGACAGCACCCGCGCGGTGTCGGCGATGGTCTCGCCGCGCCCGAGCTGGCTCGCCTTGGCGTCGACGATCAGCGCGGTGCCGCCCAGCTGCGCGATGCCGACCTCGAACGAGATGCGCGTGCGCGTGGAGGACTTGTCGAACACCACCGCGACCGGGCGCGGGCCCTCCAGAGGCCGGTGGCCGTAGCGGTCGGCCTTCATCACGTCGGCGAGGTCGAGGACCTCCCGCTGCTCGGCAGGGGTGAGGTCGTCGTCGCGCAGCAGGTGGCGGATCACGTCGTCCCGCCCTCGACGGCCCGGTCCAGGATCCCGGGCAGCGCGGTGAGGAACTCCCCCGCCTGGGCCTCGGTGAGCACCAGCGGCGGGGCGAGGCGGACGCGGTCGGGCACGGCGTTGTTGACGAGGAACCCGGCGTCGCGCGCGGCGGAGGCGACGGCGGCCGACACGGGCTGCGTGAGACCGATCCCGATGTGCAGGCCGGCCCCGCTGACGCCGTTCACCAGCGGGTGCGCCAGGTCCTCGACGCCCGCCGCGATGGTCTTCCCGACGAGGGTGACGTGCTCGAGCAGGCCGTCGGACGCGATCGTGGCGAGCACGGCCAGGGCCGCGGCGCAGCACACGGGGTTGCCGCCGAAGGTGGTGCCGTGCTGGCCCGGCTCCAGCAGCGAGGCCGCCGCGCCGATGCCGATGCAGGCGCCGATCGGCAGGCCGCCGCCGAGGCCCTTGGCCAGGGTGATCACGTCGGGCACGATCCCCGACGCCTGGTGGGCGAACCACGCGCCGGTGCGGCCGATGCCGGTCTGCACCTCGTCGAGGACGAGCAGGGCGCCGCGCGCGGTGGTGATCTCGCGGGCCGCGGCCAGGTAGCCCTCGGGCGGCACGACGACGCCGGCCTCGCCCATGATCGGCTCGAGGAAGACCGCGGCCGTGTCGGACGTGACGGCGGCGTCGAGCGCGGCGACGTCGCCGAACGGGATGTGCGTGACGCCGGGCACGAGCGGCTCGAACGGCGTGCGCTTCGGGGGCTGGCCGGTGAGCGCGAGCGCGCCCATCGTCCGCCCGTGGAACGCCCCCTCGCAGGCCACGACCCCGGACCGACCGGTGCGCCGCGCGATCTTGAAGGCGGCCTCGTTGGCCTCGGCGCCGGAGTTGCAGAACAGCACCCGCGCGTCCGGCGCGTCGAGCAGCTCCAGCAGCTTCTCGGCCAGGGCCAGCGGGGGCTCGGTGATGTAGAGGTTGCTGGTGTGCCCCAGCGTCGAGAGCTGGGTGGTGACGGCCTCGACGACGGCGGGGTGCGCGTGCCCGAGGGCGTTGACGGCGATGCCGCCGAGCAGATCGAGGTAGCGGCGGCCGTCGGCGTCCCACACCTCGGCGCCGGAGCCGCGCACCAGGGTGAGCGGCGGCGTGCCGTAGTTGTCCATGAGCGCGTGCTGCCAGCGCTCGGCGTGGGTGGTCACGGGATCACCATCGTTCCGACTCCCTCGTGGGTGAACACTTCCAGCAGGACCGAGTGCGGCACCCGGCCGTCGATCACGTGGGCCTGGGGGACGCCGCCCCGCACCGCGCGCAGGCAGGCCTCCATCTTCGGCGCCATCCCCGCCTCCAGCCCCGGGAGCATCGGCTCCAGCTCGGCCGCGGTGAGCTCGCTGATCACCGAGTCGGGGTCGGGGTAGTCGGCGTAGAGGCCGACGACGTCGGTGAGGACGACGAGCTTGGCCGCGCCCAGCGCCGAGGCGAGCGCGGCGGCCGCGCTGTCGGCGTTGATGTTGTAGACCTGCCCGTCGACGTCGGGCGCGATGCCCGCGACGACCGGGATCCGCCCGGCGCGCACGATGTCGAGCACGGCGTCCGGGCTGACCTCGACGACGTCGCCGACCAGCCCGATGTCGACGGCCTCGCCACCGACCAGCGCCGTCCGCTTCTCGGCGGTGAACAGGCCGGCGTCCTCCCCGGACAGCCCGACGGCGTAGGGCCCGTGCTGGTTGATCAGCCCGACGAGCTCGCGCCCGACCTGGCCGACCAGCACCATCCGCACGACGTCGATCGTCTCGGGGGTGGTGACGCGCAGCCCGCCGCGGAACTCGCCGGGCAGGCCCAGCCGCGTGAGCATCGCGCTGATCTGCGGGCCGCCGCCGTGCACGACCACCGGCAGGATCCCGGCCAGGCGCAGGAACACCATGTCGCGGGCGAAGGCCTGCTTGAGCTCCTCGTCGATCATGGCGTTGCCGCCGTACTTCACGACGACGATGCGCCCGTGGAACCGCTGCAGCCAGGGCAGGGCCTCGGCGAGGATGCCGGCCTTCTCCCCCGCGCGGGCGAGCCGCTGCTCAAGAGGGGTACGCACTGTTCTCCTCCACGTAGGCGTGCGAGAGGTCGGTCGTGAGGATCTCGCCCTCCCCCTCGCCCAGGCCGAGCGCGACGGCGACGAGGATGTCGGCGCCGGACAGGTCGACCGACGTGCGCCCGCCCGCGGCGACCCCGCCGACGCACAGCGGGACCCCGTTGACGGTGATGTCGAGGCGGTCGGGGTCGACGGCGGCGTCGGAGTAGCCGACGGCGGCGGCGATCCGGCCCCAGTTGGCGTCGGAGCCGAACAGCGCGGTCTTGACGAGGCTGTCGCGCGCGACCGTCCGCGCGACGACGACCGCCTCGTCCTCGGTGGCGGCGCCGGTGACCCGCACCGTGATCCGCTTGGTGACGCCCTCGGCGTCGGCCTGCATCTGCCGGGCCAGGTCGCGGCACACGTCGGTGACCGCGGCGGTGAACTCCGCGGGGTCCGGCCGCACCCCGGACGCGCCCGAGGCCAGCAGCAGCACGGTGTCGTTGGTGGACATCGAGCCGTCGACGTCGAGCCGGTCGAAGCTCACGCGGACGGCCGCGCGCAGGGCGGCGTCGAGCTCCGGGGCGTCGAGCAGGGCGTCGGTGGTGAGGACCGAGAGCATCGTGGCCATCGACGGGGCGATCATGCCGGCGCCCTTGGTCATGCCGCCGACGCGCCAGCCGGCCTCCGACACCGCGTCGGCCTGCTTGGCGACGGTGTCGGTGGTCATGATCGCGCCGGCGGCGGCCGTGCCGGCGTCGGCGCCCGCGGCGAGCGCGCCGTGGGCCTTCTCGACCCCGGCCAGGACGGTGTCGCGCGGGAGCTGCGCACCGATCAGCCCGGTGGAGCAGATGGCCACCTCGACCGCACCGCAGCCCAGCAGCTCGGCCGCCCGCTCCGCCGTGGCGTGCGCGACCTGGAAGCCCTCGGGTCCCGTGCAGGCGTTGGCGCCGCCGGAGTTGAGGACGACCGCGCGCAGCGCGCCGGACGTGAGCACCTGCTCCGACCACAGGACGGGCGCGGCCTTGACCTTGTTGCGGGTGAAGACGCCCGCGGCGGCGGTGCGGGGGCCGTCGTTGACGACGAGGGCGAGGTCGGGGTTGCCGCTGGACTTGATGCCGGCGGCGACGCCCGCGGCCCGGAAGCCCTGCGCCGACGTGACGCTCACGGCGCGACCCCCGTCAACGGGAGGCCGGCGGTCTCGGGCAGGCCCAGCGCCAGGTTCATGCACTGGACGGCGGCGCCGGCGGTGCCCTTCGTGAGGTTGTCGATCGCGGCGACGACGATCAGCCGGCCGGCGTCGGGGTCGACGGTGACCTGCAGGTGCACGGTGTTGGCGCCGAGCGTGGCCGCCGTGGTGGGCCAGACCCCCTCGGGCAGCAGGTGCACGAACGGCTCGTCGGCGTAGGCCTTGGCGTAGACCTCACGGACCTCCTCGGCGCTCGCCGACGTGCGCGCCGAGCAGGACGCGAGGATGCCGCGGGGCAGCGGGGCGAGGACGGGCGTGAAGCTCACGTCGACAGTCGTACCGGCGACCCCCGACAAGTTCTGGACGATCTCGGGCGTGTGCCGGTGCCCGCCCCCGACGCCGTAGGCCGAGAGCGAGCCCATGACCTCGGCGCCGAGCAGGTGCGGCTTGAGCGACTTGCCCGCGCCGGACGTGCCCGTCACGGCGGTGACGACGACCGACGGCTCGGCCAGACCCGCGGCCAGCGCCGGGAACAGGGCGAGGCTGATCGCCGTCGGGTAGCAGCCGGGGACGGCGACGCGGCGGGTGCCGCGCAGCGCGTCGCGGGCGCCGGGCAGCTCGGGGAGGCCGTAGGGCCAGCTCCCGGCGTGCTCGCCGCCGTACCAACGCTCCCAGGCGGCCGGGTCGGTGAGGCGGTGGTCGGCGCCGCAGTCGACGACGACGGTCTCGTCGCCGAGCCGGGCCGCCAGCGCCGCGGAGTGTCCGTGGGGCAGCGCGAGGAAGACGACGTCGTGACCCGCGAGGGTCTCCGGCGTCGTGTCGAGGAGCACCCGGTCGGCCAGCGGCAGCAGGTGCGGCTGGTGCTCGCCCAGCGTCGTCCCCGCGCTCCCCCCGGCCGTGAGGGCCCCGATCTCGACGTCGGGATGGGCCAGCAGCAGCCGGAGGACCTCTCCTCCGGCGTACCCGCTGGCCCCGGCCACCGCGATCCGCACCATGTGCATGACTATGCACTGTTGTGCAACCTGATGCAAACGAGTTGCTGAGCGCGGACGTGGTGGCGCGGGCGGTGGGGTGGCCGCGTCCGCTGCTGCCCGTCCGATCGTCGGTGTGACCGGCGGTGTGATCGCCGAGATCGTGCCACCAGTGCCCCTCCCGCGACCGTGATGGTGCGGTCTCGCGGATCTTCGTCAGCTCGAGCCGGGGTGATCGTCGAGAGCGTGACACCGGGGTCGTCGGGACGTCCGCGGTGTCACGGTCCTGGCGTCACCGCGCCCGCCGCCTGCGGAAGGGCCCTCGATGACGGCCGCGTTCTGGCCGTCCGGGTGCGTACAGCGCCGAGCTGGTCGCCGGACCGGCGCAGCGCCGTCTGCGCCTGCCCGGCGGTGCCCAGGACGCCGCGACGGCAGCTCGAACCGGGCAGCCGGTGGCTGTCTGCGCACGTGCAGCGGTGCGCTGGAAGCCAGGAGGTGCGCGGTCGCCCGGCGTGATCGCCCCCGATCGCACCTGACGGCTGGAGGGACGACCGTGGTGTGCGGACGGCGACGATCGCGGTGGCGTGATCACCGTAACCGCACCGTCAGCGACCGGTCCGCGACCCTGGCGGCGCGGTCCCGACGATCTTCCTGCCCACGGGGCGACGGGGGTCGGATCCGGGCCGGACACCGACCTCGCACTGCTCACCGACACGATCGAGGCCACCCTCGACAACCCCGACTTCTTCCTCCGCAAGGGCATCGGCTGGGCGTTGCGCCAGCACGGGCGGGTCGACCCGGAGTGGGTGCGCGCGTTCGTCGCCGCCCACGCGGCCCTGTCGCCGCTGTCGCGGAAGGAGGCGCTCAGGCACCTGCAGGCCTGACGGGTTCCGCGGAACGGCCACGGGGCGCAGGGGTGCCCGGCTAGCGTCCCCGCCGTGGGGAGCGCCCGAGGGGACGAGGGGCGGCGGACCGGCGCGCCGGTGGCGGTGCCGGCGGCAGCGGCGGTGCTCGTGGCGGCCGCTCTCGCGCTCACCGGCTGCTCCGCCACCGTCGTCCCGGGGGCCGGGCGGGCGGCCGCGCCGGTGGTCGTGACGGCTGCGCCGGACGCCGCCGACCCCACCGGGCCGGGAACCGGAACCGGGCCCGAGGGTGGGACCGGCTCCGACACCGGACCCGGGGGTGGGACCGGGCCCGGAGGCGGGACCGGGCCTGAGGACGGGACCGGCTCCGAGACCGGACCGGACACCGGCAGCGGGACGGACACCGGGACCGGACCGGACGCCGGGACCGCGAACGGGACCGGAGTTCCGCGCCCGGCACTCGCCGCCGACGTCCTCGCCGACGAGTGCCTCCTCGACGCCCTGGCGCTCAGCGCGCTCCTCGGCGAGCCGGTCCTCCCGCCGCGGCAGATGCCGGTGACGCGATCCGACGGCTCCCGCCCCACGAGCTGCGTGGCCACCTCCACGGCACGACCCCCGGAGCCGCTGGCGTCGGTCAACGTCTACGAGCCCCGGACCGGCACCCCCGCCGACTTCGTGCGCTCCGCCCCGCCGCAGGGCCGCCGCACCCTCGACGGCGCCGGCGAGGCCGCCGCGCTCGTCGACACCGCCCCGGGCGTCACCTCCAGCTCGCGGGCGCCCGCTACGTCGTGACGATCGCGGTGCTCGACGGCGCCCCGGGCGACGACGCGTGGCGCGTCGCCGCGGCCGCCGCGCTCGCGGCCCTGCCCACGTGATCCAGGCCCGCCCACCTGACCGCCCCGCGCCCCGCCCGACCGGCCGCCCCGCCCGACCGCCCGCCCCGCCCAACCGCCCGCCCCGCCCGACCGGGCGATCCGGCCGACCGGGCGATCCGGCCGACCGGGCGAGCAGGCCGGGCAGACCAGCAGGCCGGGCAGACCAGCAGACCGGGCAGACGAGCAGACCGGGCAGACGAGCAGGCGGACGAGCGGGCGACCCCGGTCGAACGACCTACCGGACGCCCGCCCACAGCTCCCGCAGGTCGCCCCGCGGGTCGGTCAGCGTCTCGACCACGTCCCCGAACCGCCGGACCGCCCGACCCTCCGCGTAGCGCGGCCAGCCCGGGTCGCCGGTCCGGGCGAAGGCCACCCACGCCGCGTGCATGGCGTCGGCGAGCGCCTGCGGGGGTGCGCCGCCCGAGAGGTCGGAGCCCGCGGCGAGGGTGTCGAACACGAACCCGATCTCCAGCGCGTGGCAGGAGCCCAGCCGCCCGTCGAGGACGGGGGTGGTCCAGTCGAACTCGTAGACGTGCGCGCGCCCGTGCGCCTCGGCGAGCCGCACGGCGGGGATGCGGAAGAACCAGTCGCTCATGAGGTCGGCGAGGACGAGCCCGTCGGGGGTGTCGGGCCGCTCGGCCCGGTAGGCCTCGACGGCACCGGCCGGCAGCCGGTACGCCCCCACGACCGCCGCGATCGCGGCGTCGGTGACGCTGTCGACGGCGCCGGTCGGCACCAGGAAGAAGCGGTGCTCGTCACGGTTGCTGCCGACGAGGACCTCGACGTCGGCGCTCGCCCCCGCCGCGACCGCCTCGATCGGCAGCACCGGCAGCACCTCGCCGTCGACGACGGGCTCGAAGACCATCGAGTTGAGCGTGATCTCGCGCCAGCGCGCGGGGTCGGGCGTGGTGGCCGACTGCGCGCTGAGCGCCTGCTGCGCCGCGACCAGCCGCGCCGGCTCCACCCCGGCGAAGCCCTCGACGGTGGGCGCGACGCCCACCTCCTCGGCCATGTACCCGGCCACCTTCGCCGCCGTCGCCGCGCTCAGCGCGTGGTGCCCGGCCCCGCTCTGCAGGATCGCGCGGTGGAACAGCCCGGCCGCCGACGGCATGGCCAGCAGCGCCCCGACGCTCATCCCGCCGGCGGACTCCCCGAACACCGTGACGGCGTCGGGGTCGCCGCCGAACGCGGCGATGTTGTCGCGGACCCAGCGCAGCGCCGCAACCTGGTCGAGCAGGCCGCGGTTGGGCGGGGCGTCGGGCAGGTGCAGGAAGCCCTCGGCGCCGAGGCGGTAGTTGACCGAGACGAGCACGACGCCGTCGCGGGCGAACGCCGACCCGTCGTAGGAGGGGATCGAGTTGGAGCCGTTGACGAACGCGCCGCCGTGGATCCACACCATGACCGGCAGCCCGGACGCCGTCGGGTCCGGCGTCCACACGTTGACGTTGAGGATCTCCTCCCCCGGCACCCGCACGACGGGCAGCAGCGCGGAGAAGGGCAGCGGGTAGCCGGGCGCGGGCGCGGTCGGCCCGTGCTCGAGCGCGTCGCGGACCCCCTCCCACGGCGTGACGGGCGCCGGCTCGCGGAACCGGCGCGGCCCGAACGGCGCCGCCGCGTAGGGGACGCCGAGGAACGCGGTGACGCCGTCGGCCGTGCGGCCGCGCAGCTCACCGGAGGAGGTCTTCACGACGGAGTGCATGCCCCGTTTCTACCTCGTGAGTGGCGATCGTGGCTCCGGCCACGATCGCCACTCACGGGCGGCGGAGCCGCACTACGCCCGCAGCACCGCCGCGTGCCGCTCGGTGGCCACCGCCACCGCGGCGTCGCGGGCCGCGTTGGCCTCCTCGCTCGTGAGCGTCCGGTCGGGCGCGCGGAAGCGCAGCGTGAAGGCCAGCGACCGCTTGCCCTCGCCGACCTGCTCGCCCGCGTAGACGTCGAACAGGCGGACGGTCTCCAGCAGCTCCCCGCCCCCGTCGACCAGCGCGTCGGTGAGCGCGGCGACCGGGACGGCCGTGTCGGCGACCAGCGCCACGTCGACCCCGACCGGCGGGTACGGCGACACCCGCGGCGCCGTGCGGAGCTCGCGCAGCGGCAGCGCGTCGAGGTCGAGCTCCATCGCGCAGGTGCGCGGCGGCAGCCCGAGGGCCTCGACGACCTTCGGGTGCAGCTCGCCCGCGTGCCCGACGATCCAGTCGCCGACGCGCAGCGCGGCGCACCGCCCGGGGTGCCAGGGTGCCAGCGCGGCCGCGGTGACCCGCAGCTCGACCCCCGCGGCCTGCCCGACGAGCGTGCCCGCGGCGATCGCGTCTGCCCACCCGGCCGCGCGGCCGGGGCCCCACCAGCCGCGCGCCTCGCGGTCGCCCGCCAGGACGGCGGCCACGTGCAGCGGCTGCGCGGGCAGCGCGGCGCGGATCTGCGCGTACTCGGCGTCGGTCGGACGGCGGTCGACGGGCGGGGCCGGCATCGCGACGGGCTGGTGGTGCGGCAGCACGACCTGCCCGACGTGGTAGAGCGCGACGTCGGCCGCACCGCGGGAGCGGTTGCGCACCAGCATGTCGAGCAGGCCGGGCAGCAGCGTCGACGTGAGCTCGGCGCGCTCGGCGTCGAGCGGGTTGAGCACGCGGACGGTCCGGCGGCGGACGTCGTCGGCGTCGAGGCCCAGCGCGTCCCACGCGGCGGGCCCGACGAACGGGAACGGCAGCACCTCGACGTACCCGGCCTCGGCGAGCGCGCGCGACACCGCTCGGCGCCGGACCTGCGCCGGAGTGAGGCCGCGGCCGGCGGGGGCGGCGGGCAGCACGGACGGGATCGTGTCCAGCCCCTCCAGCCGCAGCACCTCCTCGACGAGGTCGGCGGCCTGCACGAGGTCGGGACGCCACGACGGCGGGGTGGCGAGCACCTGCGCGCGGCCGTCGTCGCCCGTGACGAGCTCGACGGCGCAGCCGACCTGGCCGAGCCGGCGGACCGTGGCCCCGCGGGGGTAGGCGCGCCCGGCCACGCGGTCGGGCAGGTCGAGCGGCATCGTGACGGCGGAGCGGTCGGGCACGGACCCGACGTCGGTGCGGCCGTCGGCGATCGTGCCGCCGCCGTGCTCGACGAGCAGCTGCGCCGCCCGCTCGACGGCCGCGGGCGGGAGCTGCGGGTCGACGACCCGCTCGAAGCGCTTGGACGCCTCGCTGGGCAGCTTGTGCCGGCGGGCGGTGCGGGCGATGCCGGTGGGCTCCCAGTGCGCGCCCTCGAGCAGCACGTCGATGGTGCCGTCGGGGCCCGGCCCGGCGATCTCGGTGGACGCCCCGCCCATCACCCCGGCCAGCGCGATCGGGCCGGAGTCGTCGGTGACCAGCAGGTCGTCGGCGTCGAGGGTGCGGGCGGCTTCGTCGAGCGTGACCAGCCGCTCGCCGGCCCGCGCCCGGCGCACGACGATCGGGCCGCTCAGCCGCCCGGCGTCGAACGCGTGCAGCGGCTGGCCCAGCTCCAGCATCACGTAGTTGGTGACGTCGACGACGAGCGAGATCGGCCGCATCCCGGCGGCGAGCAGCCGCCGCTGCATCCACCACGGCGCCGGCAGGCGCGGGTCGACGCCGTCGACGCGCCGCGCGACGAACCGCGGGCAGCGCTCCGGCTCCTCGACGACGACCGGCCAGGCCGCACCCTCGGCGTCGGGCACGGTGACCCGGGCGGCCGGGTCGGAGAAGTCGGCGTCGAGCGCGCACGCCATCTCGCGGCCCAGACCGCGCAGGGAGAAGCAGTAGCCGCTGTCGGGGTTGACGTCGAGCTCGATCACCGGGTCGTCGATGCCCAGCAGCTCACGGGCGTCGTCGCCGGGCTCCCCCGCGCCGGGCGGCAGCACGAGGATGCCCGCGTGGTCGGCGCCGATCCCCAGCTCGCGGACCGAGGCGATCATGCCGTCGGAGACGTGGCCGTAGGTCTTGCGCGCGGAGATCGCGAAGCCGCCGGGCAGCACCGCGCCGGGCAGCGCGACGACGACGAGGTCGCCCTCCGCGAAGTTCCGCGCCCCGCAGATGACGCCGTTGGTCTGCTCCGGGCCGACCTGCACCTGGCACCAGCGGATCGGCTTCTTGAGGCCGGTGAGCTCCTCGATCTCCAGGACGCGGCCGACGACGAGCGGCCCGGTCAGCTCCGGGGCGCGGTGGACCTCCTCCACCTCGAAGCCGACGCGCACGAACGCCTCGGCGGTCTCGTCGACCGACGGCAGCTCGCCGACGAGCTCGGACAGCCAGGACTGCGGGACTCGCACCAGTACTCCTAGATTCCGAAGGCGCGGGAGAAGCGGACGTCGCCCTCGACCATGTCGCGCATGTCGGGGATGCCGTTGCGGAACATGAGCGTGCGCTCCAGGCCCATGCCGAACGCGAAGCCCGAGTACACCTCGGGGTCGACGCCGCAGGCCCGCAGGACGTTGGGGTGCACCATCCCGCAGCCGCCCCACTCGACCCAGCCCGCGCCGCCCTTCTTCTCCGGGAACCACACGTCGGGCTCGGCGGAGGGCTCGGTGAACGGGAAGTACGACGGGCGCAGCCGGATCTTCGACGTCGTGCCGAACATCGCGCGCGCGAACGCGTCGAGCGTGCCCTTGAGGTGGGCCATCGTGAGGCCCTTGTCGATCGCGATGCCCTCGACCTGGTGGAACACCGGGGTGTGGGTGGCGTCGAGGGCGTCGGTGCGGAACGTGCGCCCGGGGCAGACGACGTAGACGGGCAGGTCGCGGTCGAGCAGCGAGCGGATCTGCACCGGTGACGTGTGCGTGCGCAGGACCGCCCCGGCGTCGCCCGCGTCGTCGGCGAGGTAGAACGTGTCCTGCATCGTCCGCGCGGGGTGGTCCTTGCCGAAGTTCAGCGCGTCGAAGTTGAGCCAGGACGACTCGACCTCGGGCCCCTCGGCGACCTCCCAGCCCATCGCGACGAACACGTCGGCGATCTGCTCGGAGATCTGCGTGAGCGGGTGGCGGGCGCCGCGGGGCGTGCGGTCCCAGGGCAGCGTGACGTCGACGGCCTCCTCGGCCAGCACGCGCGCGTCGCGCTCCGCGGAGAGCACGGCGCGGCGGGCGTCGAACGCCTCCTGCACCTCCTGGCGGGCGGCGTTGACGCGCTTGCCGGCGTCGGCCCGGTCGGGGCCGGGCAGCGACCCCAGCTCGCGGCGGGCCAGCAGCAGCGGCGCGCGGTCGCCGAGGTGCGCGGGGCGGACCGCGGCGAGCTCCGCCAGGTCCGCGGCGCCGTCGAACGCCCCGCGGGCCGCCTGCACGGCTGCGGCGAGGACGTCGGGATCGAGCGCATCGGACATGGGAACCAGGGAACCTCTCGACCGCGGTGCAGGGCGAGGGGATTCTAGGTGGACGTCCGGGTGCCGCCCGGACGCGCCCCGGCGGCGCGGGCGGTTGCCCCGCCCCCGGCCGGGAACCCGGCGGCCGTGATCCTCGGATACCCGGACGACCCGACCGTCACCGCGGGGGGACGGATCGTCCTGCGCGTGTCGACCGACGCCCCCGCGTTCCGGGTCCTCGTCTACCGCTGCGGCGCCCGCACCGAGCTCGTGCAGGCCACGGACTGGCTGCCCGGCCGGTCGGCGCCCCGCCTGCTGCCGTTCGAGGACTGGGACTGGCCCGCCCACGCCCTCGACGTGCCGGCCGACCGGGCCGCGGGCGTCCACGTCGCGGTGCTGGTGGAGGGCGACGGACGGCGGTGGACGACCCCGGAGGTCGCGCCCGACCCCGACGCGCGGACCGCCCGCGTCCTGTTCGTGGTGCGCGCCCCCGCCGACCGGCGGCCGCGGGTCCTCTACAAGCTGCCGCTGCTGACCTACCACGCCTACAACCTCGGGGTGCCCGACCCCGGACGGGCGTGGAGCCTCTACAGCCTGCCCGAGCCGCGCCCGGCCGAGGTGCCGCCGACGGTCTCGGTGCGCCGCCCCGGCGGCGGGACCGGTGGGACGCCGTGGGACGTGTTCAACCACGACCCGTTCGACCCCAGCCCGCGCCAGACCTTCCGGCACTGGGACGCCCCGTTCCTCGCCTGGCTGGAGCGGCACGGTGTCGCCGTCGACCTCTGCACCGACCTCGACCTGCACCGCGACCCGGCGCTGCTCGACCGCTGCACGCTCCTGCTCTCCGCCGGGCACGACGAGTACTGGACCGACGCCATGCGTGACGGGGCCGAGAAGTTCGTGGCCGACGGCGGCAACGTCGCCTTCTTCGGCGGGAACACGTGCTGGTGGCGGGTGGAGTTCGACGACGACCACGCGTTCCGCCGCGTCGCGAACTGGTGGGACCCGGCGGGACCGGACCGCCCGGAGAACCACCTCACCGGGGTGAGCTTCCGCAACGGCGGCGAGCGCGACCGCGACGACCACCCCGTCCCCGTCGGGTACCGGGTCCAGCACGCCGACCACTGGGTGTGGGAGGGCACGGGCCTGGCCGACGGCGACGTGATCGGCGACGGCCCGGACGAGTACCTGATCGGCTACGAGGCCGACGGCGCGCACTTCGACCGCTCCCGCACCGCGCGCGGGCTGCCGGCCCGCCCCACCGGCGACGACGGGACGCCGGGCGGCTTCACCATCCTCGGCGTCGGGGACATCGCCCCCGGCGGCTGGGGCCACGGCAACGCCGCGGCCACCATGGGCCTGCACGACGGCGGGGGCGGCACCGTCTTCACCGCGTCGACGACGGACTGGCCGCGGCTGCTCGCCGGCGGCACCTGCCCCGCGGTGGAGCAGGTGACGCACAACGTGGTGAGCCGGCTCGCGGGAGGCGCGTCCTAGGTGTACTGATCGGAGACGTTGGTCGAGGTCGTGTGACGACACGGTCTGACTGATCTTGATAGGTGAGGACCCCCTGGGGTGGTGTGGAGCTGTCTGACGGCACCCACACCACGACCCCAGGAGGTCCTCACCGTGCACGCTAACGCTGCGCTGACCCCGACCGCACGACTACGCCTGGGGAAGCTGGTCGTCGAGCAGGACTGGCCCGTCGCCCGGGCCGCGGAACGGTTCCAGGTGTCCTGGCCGACGGCGAAACGCTGGGCCGACCGCTACGCCTGCGAGGGCGAGGCCGGGATGCAGGACCGGTCCTCCCGCCCGCACCACTCGCCGCTGGCGACCCCGGCCCCGGCGGTGCGCAAAATCGTGCACCTGCGCTGGAAGCAACGCCTGGGCCCGGTCGGGATCGCCGCGATCCTCGGGCTGTCGACCTCCACGGTGCACCGCATCCTGACCTCATGCCGGATCAACCGGCTCTCCCACCTGGATCGGGCCACCGGGGAACCGGTGCGCCGCTACGAACACCCCCCCACCCCGGCGACCTGGCCCACGTGGATGTGAAGAAGCTGGGCAACATCCCCGACGGCGGCGGATGGCGCTTCGTCGGACGAGCCCAAGGCAAGCGTCATCGAGCCGCGACCCCGGGCAAGCCGCGCAACCGCCACCACCAGCCCAAGATGGGCACCGGCTACCTGCACACCGTCCTCGACGACCACTCCCGCGTCGCCTACACCGAGATATGCGACGACGAAACCGCCACCACCGCGGTCGCGGTGCTACACCGGGCAGTGGCCTGGTTCGCCGCCCGCCACATCACCGTCCGAGCGGTCCTGACCGACAACGGAGCCTGCTACCGCTCACACCTGTGGCGCGAGGCCTGCGCCGAGCTCGAGATCCGCCACCGCCGCACCCGCCCCTACCGCCCGCAGACCAACGGCAAGGTCGAACGGTTTCACCGGACGCTGGTCGAGGGGTGGGCGTTCCGCCGGCTCTACGCCAGCGAAACCCACCGCCGCAAAGCCCTACCCGGCTGGATTCACGAGTACAACCATCACCGACCCCACACCGCCTGCGGCGGACACCCACCGATCACCAGGTTGACCAACCTGTCCGATCAGTACACCTAGGGCTCCCAGTCCGCCGGCACCGGAGCGGCGTCGCGCTTGACGACCAGGTGCCCGCCCAGCACCAGCGCGTGCATCTGCGTCCCGGTCAGCACGGCCAGCGAGTCGGCCGGGTGCTCGGTGAGGGGGTCGCCCTTGCCGTTGAGCGAGGTGTTGAGCAGCACCGGGCAGCCCGTGCGGGCGTCGAACGCGCGGAGCAGCGCGTGCAGGAACGGGGTGTGCTCGGGCTCGACGCTCTGGATCCGCGCGGTCCCGTCGACGTGGGTGATCGCGGGCAGGCCCGCCCGCTGCTCGGGGCGCACGTCGATCGCGAACTGCATGAACCGCACGGGCCGGTCGACGTCGAACACCTCCGCGGCGCGCTCGGCGAGCACGAGCGGGGCCAGCGGGCGGAACCACTCGCGCCCCTTGACCCGGAAGTTGATGAAGTCGCGCATCGCGGGGTGGCGGGCGTCGCCGAGGATGCTGCGGTGGCCCAGCGCGCGGGGCCCGGACTCGCTGCGCCCCTGGTGCACGGCGACGACGTGCCCGGCGGCGAGCAGGTCGGCCACCCGTCCCGCGAGCGCGGCGTCGTCGCCCGGGTGCTCGACCTGCAGGGCCGGGTCGGACTCCGCGGCGCGGACGGCCTCGTCGAGCTGCGCCTGCTCGGGATCGGGGCCCAGGAAGTCGTCGGACCACCGGAAGTCCGCGGTCTCCCCCAGGCACTCGATGAGCCCGTACAGGGCGCAGCCCGCCGCGGTGCCGCCGTCGTGGGCGCTGGGCGGGATGAACACGTCGCGGAAGCCGCTCTCGCGCAGGATCCGCCCGTTGGCCGAGCAGTTCAGCGCGGTGCCGCCGGCGAACACGAGGTCGGCCGTCCCGGTGCGGTCGCGCAGCCAGGCCGTGACCCGCAGCAGAGCGGTCTCGAAGGCGCGCTGCCCGGCGGCGGCGAGGTCGGCCGCGTCCTGGAAGGTGCCCGGGCCGTCAAGGAAGTGGGAGAAGCGCTCCTCCTGGCGGAACAGGTCGAGCCACTCGCGCGGGATCGACACCTCGTACCCGTCGACGGTGAGCTCGGGCAGGTCGAACGCGTCGGCGCGGCCGAACGGGGCCAGGCCCATGACCTTGCCCTCGCTGCCCTCTCCGGTGAACATCACGCGCGTGAGCAGGTAGTAGAAGCAGCCCAGGCCCGTCGGGTGGTCCCAGTCGCCGTCCCACAGCTGCTTGGCCAGGCACTCGGGCTGCCCGCCGCGCTCCCAGCGGTAGAACGACGACACCTCGAGCAGGTCCGGCGGCGTCTCCTCGCCGTAGCCGCAGGCCTCGGTGAAGTCGCGCACCGGGCTGCCCTGCCCGTCGATCACCATGGCCGCGGCGGCGTCGAACGGGGAGGGCGGGAACGCGCTGTAGAGGTGCGAGAGGTGGTGGGAGATCGTGACGATGCGCGGCTCGCCCCGGAACGCGAGGGTGTCACGGACCTCGTCGTGGTAGGCCTCGATGTGCTTGACCTCGTCGTCGGAGGAGAAGCACTCCACGACGAGGTCGACGGGCTCGCGCAGCGCCGGCATCGCCGGGCGGTACAGCGTCGGGAGGTCACCGAGGCGTCCCCAGTGGTGCTTGCGCCGGCTCAGGCGCTCCTTCTGCAGGGTGTAGAGCGTGGCCGCGCCGCGGGCCACGGCCACGGCGCCGTCCTGGGTGCGGTTGATCCCCACCACGGTGGGCTCGGGTCGCATCGGGCTGCCTCCTGGGTCCGCACGGCCGGGCCGCCGATCGGCCCACCGCCCGGCGGCTACCCGGCAGCAGCGCGGTCAACCCCGGCGGGTCCGCGCGGCCACGCTCGCGTACAGGCAGATCGCGGCCGCCGTGGCGAGGTTGAGGCTCTCGGCGCGGCCGTGGATCGGCACGCGGACGCGGTGGTCGGCCCTCGCGGCGAGCTCGGCGGGCACGCCGTGCGCCTCGCCCCCGAAGACCCAGGCCACCGGCCCGCCCAGCACGGCGTCGGCGGCGGGGTCGTGCAGGTCCAGCTCCCCGTGGCCGTCGGCGACGAGCAGCACGAGCCCGGCCGCCCGGCAGGCGTCCAGCACGGCGGCGGCGTCGCGGTCGCGGGCCAGCGGCAGGTGGAAGACGCTGCCGGTGGACGCGCGCACGGCCTTGCCGTTGTGCGGGTCGACGGTGTCGCCCGCGAGCAGCACGGCGTCGGCCCCGGCGGCGTCGGCGACGCGGATGACGGTGCCGGCGTTGCCCGGGTCGGCGATCCCGGCGCACACGGCGACGAGCCGCGGTGTGCCGCGCAGCGCCTCGGCGACGGGCACGTCGAGCAGGTCGCAGACGGCGACGAGCCCCTGCGGGGTGACGGTGTCGGAGAGCGAGTCGGCGGCGCGGTCGTCGACGACGGTGACGCGCGCGGCCCGCGCGGCCAGCTCGGGGTGGCGGGCGGCCGCGGCGTCGGTGACGAACAGCTCGTGCACTGCGCCCGCGTCGAGCGCCTCGCGGACGGCCTGCGCCCCCTCCACGAGGAACCGCCCGGCCCGATCGCGCCCCGCGCGCCGCAGCAGCTTGCGCGCTGCGACGACGCGGGGGGAGCGTTCGGTGCCGGGCGGTGCGCCCTGCGGCCTGGTCAGGCCGCCGGCTCCTTCTGCGAGGCCTGCGCCGGGACGTTGGCCCGGGCGACCTCGACCAGCGCGGCGAACGCGGCCGGGTCGCTGATCGCGATCTCGGAGAGGATCTTGCGGTCGACCTCGACACCCGCGACCGACAGGCCCTGGATGAAGCGGTTGTAGGTCATGCCGTTGGCGCGGGCCGCGGCGTTGATGCGGGTGATCCACAGCTTGCGGAACTCGCCCTTCTTCGCGCGACGGTCGCGGTAGGCGTAGTTCAGCGAGTGGAGCATCTGCTCCTTCGCCTTGCGGTACAGCCGCGAGCGCTGCCCGCGGTAGCCGCTCGCGAGCTCGAGGGTGGTGCGCCGCTTCTTCTGGGCGTTCACCGCGCGCTTCACGCGTGCCATGAGAGTTCCTAACGTGGGGGGTGGAAGGGGGAGGTCAGCGGCCGAGCATGGTGTTGACGCGCTTGGTGTCGGCCTTGGCGACCTCGACCGTGCCGGACAGGTCGCGCGTCTCCTTGCTCGACTTGACCTCGAGGCGGTGGCGCAGGCCGGCCTGCTGCCGCATGAGCTTGCCGCCGCCGGTCACCTTGACCCGCTTCGCGATGCCGCTGTGGCGCTTGTTCTTCGGGGTCTTGCTGTGGTTCCGGGCCTTCTTGGGCATGGCAGTTCCTACTCCAGTGCTGGGACGGGACAGGCCGTCAGGCCTGGTCCGTGTCGGCGGCGGGCGCCTGGTCGGCGGACACCTGCTGAGGTGCCTGCTCCTGCGCGACCGCCTGCTCGTGATCGGCTGCCTGCTCCTGCTCGGCGGACGCCGGGCGGGCGCGCGGGGCCGGCTTCTTGGTCGGACCGATCACCATCGTCATGTTGCGCCCGTCCTGCTTGGGCGACGCCTCGACCACACCCAGATCAGCCACGTCCTCCGCGAGGCGCTGCAGCAGCCGGAACCCGAGCTCGGGCCGGGACTGCTCGCGCCCACGGAACATGATCGTGACCTTGACCTTGTTGCCGCCTTCGAGGAAGCGCCGGACGTGGCCGCGCTTCGTCTCGTAGTCGTGCTTGTCGATCTTCGGTCGGAGCTTCTGCTCCTTGATCGTGGTGAGCTGCTGGTTGCGGCGGGACTCCCGGGCCTTCTGCGCGGACTCGTACTTGAACTTGCCATAGTCCATGAGCTTGCAGACGGGCGGGCGGGCCTGGGCGGCGACCTCGACGAGGTCGAGCTCGGCCTCCTGCGCCAGCCGCAGGGCGTCCTCGATACGCACGATGCCGACCTGTTCCCCGTTCGGCCCGACCAACCGGACCTCGGGAACGCGGATTCGGTCGTTGATGCGCGTCTCTGTGCTGATGGGGTCTCCTCGTATCGACGTCGTGGGAGCGACGGAGCGGAGACCCGACAGACGATCACCGGCAGACTGGTGCCGCCGTTGGGCGGCACGTCGGCCGGCGACCGGACCCGAACACCCTGGGGTGGGCGGGTGGGAGCGGGGCTCCACTTGATCGCCCTGACGCAGATGTGAACGCGCGACAGGGTGGTCGCATTCCGCAGGGTAGCAGCCCCCGCGCCGACCCCGTCAGATCAGCCCCTCCCGCACCGCGAACGCCGCGGCCGCCGCGCGCGAGGGCAGGTCCAGCTTGGCCCGGACGTTCGCCACGTGCCGGTGCACCGTGTGCGGGCTGAGCACGAGCAGGCGCGCGATCTCGCGGTCGGCCCGGCCCTGCGCGACCAGCCGCAGGACCTCCAGCTCCCGGCCGGAGAGACCGCCGACGGCCGCGAGGGCGGGCGGCGGGCCGTCCGGCGCGGTGGCGCCCACCCCGAGGAAGCCCAGGACCGCGCGGGCCACGGCGCCCGCGTCCCCCCGCCACGGGAAGTGCTCGGTGCCCTCGAGCGCGGTGAACACCGCGCCCGGCACGAGCGCGGCCACCTCGCGGCCCAGCGCCACCGGGATGGCCCGGTCGTCGGCGCGGTGCAGCACCAGGGTGGGCGCGGTGACGCGGGGCAGGGCGTCGCGCACGTCGAAGGCGTACACCGCGGCGAGCGAGCGCGCGGCGTCCGCGGGTGCGGCCGACGCGCGCTGGAAGCGGGCGAACGCCTCGCGCTCGGCCGGCGCGGCACCGGGCAGGAACAGGTCGGTCAGCGCGCGCGAGCCCAGGCCCCAGTGGTGGGCCACCAGCTCGACCAGGGCCGCCCGCGCCCGCGGCGGCGCGATCCGGGAGCCGTCGGCGTAGCTGCCGTAGAGCACGAGCGCCGCCACCCGCGCCGGGTGCCGGGCCGCGAGCGCCGCGGCTACCGGGGCGCCCGAGGAGGCGCCCCACAGCGCCACCGGGCCCGGGCCGAGCGCGGCCGCCACGGCGTCGAGGACCCCGTCGAGCACGGCGACCTCGGCGTCGAGCTCGGCGGGCGGGGGCGCGTCGCGGCCGGAGAGCCCCGTGCCGGGGCGGTCGTAGCGGACGACCGTGCGGTGCCGGGCCAGCAGCTCGACGAGCGCCCGGAACGCCGGGTCGCGCCAGTCCAGCTCGAGGTGGCTCGACCACCAGCCGCCGATCACCAGCGGCGGGCCCGTCCCCACCGCCGACCAGGCGACGGGGTGGCCGTCCACCCGCGTGAACCGCACCTGCTGGACGTTTCCGGCCATCGACGGCCCGCCCGTCGATGGCCCCTTCGTGGGACGCGGGGCGGCGGCGTCGGCGGCTGCACTGGGTGCTCCCGACCCACCCCTCAGGAGCCCGCCGTGCGCACCGCCCTCCTTCCCACCGACGTCCGGCTCCGCGACCTCCGCCGCGACGACGACGCCGTGCTCGACGCCCTGTTCGCCGGGCTCTCCGCGCGGAGCCGGTACCTGCGCTTCCACTCCCCCACCCCGCGGCTGACCGGGGTGGTGCGCCGCGGCCTGCTCGACGTGGACGGGCGCGACCGGATCGCGCTCGTCGCCCACACCGACGACGGGCCGGTCGGGATGACCCAGCTCGTCCGCGACGCGCGTGCCCGCGACGAGGCCGAGGTGGCCGTCGCCGTCGTCGACGCCTGGCAGGGCCGCGGGGTCGGGCGGCTGCTGGTCGAGGCGGCCGTCGCCAGGGCCCGCACCACCGGCCTCGACCGCCTGCACGCGCGCGTGCTCGCGGGCAACGCTCCCGCGCTCGGGCTGTTCCGCACCGTGCTGCCGCTCTGCCTCACCCGGTACGACGGCGACGTCCTCGAGCTCGTCGGGGTGCTCGGGGGCGGGTCCGGGATCACCCTGGACGACGTCCTCGCCGACCTGCTCCGCTGACGGGCCGGGCAGCGTCGACCGGCGGGCCAGCGCGACGGCGGCCGCGTCGCCCAGCGCCGCCCCCTCCGCCAGCCGGGCGTCGACGTCCGCCCCGAGCGCGGCCCGGGCGGCGTCCTCGACCTGCTGCTCGCGCGCCGCGTCGGCGCCGAACGCGGCCGTGGCGCGGGGGCTCGCCCGCAGCGCGCCGAGCAGCAGCACGGCCTCGTCGTGACGACCCAGCCGGGACAGCACCTCGATCAGCGCCCGGACGGCGATCCACAGGTGCGTCCATGCGCCGAACCCGTGCCAGTGGTCCAGGAGCGGCCGCAGCCCGGGCAGCAGGGCGGCCGGTTCGCCCTCCCGGGCCGCGGACGTCACCAGGGTGTGGCGCGCGATGCCGGCGACGAACCGCGAGTCCGCCTCCTCCGCCCAGCGGATCGCCTCCCGCAGGTACCGGGCCGCGTCCGGCGTGCCGCGCTCGGCCCGCCGCTCGCCCCGGGCGTAGGCGAGGAAGCCGCGGGCCGTCGGGGAGCCCAGCCGCGGCAGCAGCGCGACCATCGCGTCCTCGTGGCGGCCGGCCGCGTCGTCGTCGCCGGAGTACGTGGCGTCGAGCACGAGGTCGAGGTGGCAGACGAACGCGAGCTCGGTGTCCCCGGCCTGCTCGGCGAGCTCCAGGCCGTGCCGCGCCCACCGCGCCGCCCCCGGCAGGTCGCCGCGGAAGCTCGCCACGTTGGACAGCGCCTCGGCGGCCTCCCGGCCCGCTGTGGGCTCCCCCGCCGCCCCGGCCGTCGCGAGCGCGCGCCGGGCGCAGGCCTCGGCCGCCGTGAGGTTCCCGCGCTGCCAGTGCGAGGTCGCGAGCAGGCCGAGCAGCCGGGCGGCCAGCGGGTGCGCCGGCCCGCCGCCCGAGGCACCGCCGGGACCCGAGCCGTCCGCGGCGTCCAGCGCCTCCTCCACCAGCCGGACGAGGTCGATCCGGCCCCGCAGGTAGCCGAGCTCGCCGAACAGCACGCCGAGCCGGAGCAGGTCCTCCACCGGGCCGTTCTCGCACAGCCAGGCGTGCGCGCGCCGCAGGTCGGGCAGGTGGTCGTCGAACCGGCGCACCGCCGCGGCCTCGCCCGGTCCGCGGCGGGCGTCGGAGAGCTCCCCGGCCAGGCGCACCGCCCACGCCGCGTGCCGCGCGCGCAGGGCCGGGCCCGCGGCGTCGGCGGTGAGGCGGGCGCGGCCGAAGGCGCGCAGGGTCTCCAGCATGCCGAAGCGGTCGGGGTCACCCGGCGTGCGGACGACGAGCGACCGCTCGACGAGGTCGGGCAGCGCCGCCGCGTCGCCGCAGACGGCCGCGACCGCCGCCCGGTCCACCGGCCCGGCGAACACCGCCATGGTCTCGAACAGGGTGCGCTGCGCCGGGTCGAGCAGGCCGTGCGACCACGCCACCACGTCGCGCAGCGAGCGGTGCCGCGCCGCCGCCGTCCGGCGCCCGTCGCGCAGCTCCTCCAGCGGGCGTTCCACGGCCGCCAGCAGCCCGCGCAGGCCGAGCGGCAGCGCCCGCGCGGCCGCCAGCTCCAGGGCCAGCGGCAGCCGGTCGAGCCGTCGGCACAGCTCGGCGACCAGCTCGGCCTGGTCCGGGCCGGGCACGGCCGCGGGGTCGCCCGCGCGGATGCGGTCGACGAGCAGCCGCTGCGCCGCCCCGTCGTCCAGCGGGTCGACGGCCAGCACGTGCTCCCCGTCGACGCGCAGCGGCTCCCGGCTGGTCAGCAGCACGTCGATGCCGTCGGTCCCGGTCGCGACGGCCTCCACCAGCACGGCCACGTCGTCGGCGACGTGCTCGCAGTTGTCGAGCACCAGCAGCTGCCTGCGGACGGCGAGCACGTCGACGATCCGGTCGACGAGCGGCCCGGCACCCGCGCGGCCGTCGTCGGCGAGCCGCAGCGCCGCCGCCAGCACCGGGACGACGTCGCCGGGCCCGCCGTCCGCGAAGCCGACGACCAGCGCGCCGTCGTCGTAGCGGTCCTCGACCGCGGCGGCGACGTGCGTGGCCAGCCGGGTCTTGCCCACCCCGCCGGGCCCGCACAGCGTGACCACCCGGCACCGGCCGACCAGGTCCACCGCCCGCGCGAGGTCGGTCTCGCGGCCCACGAAGGAGCTGACCGGCACCCGCGCCGCCCGGCGCGGCGCCGTCGGCGGGCCCGGCGACGCCGGCAGCTCCTGGCGCAGCACCTGCTGCTCGAGCGCGCGCAGCTCCGGGGCCGGGTCGATCCCCAGCTCGTCGGCGAGGCGGGCGCGGAGCCGGGCGATCGCGGCGAGGGCGTCGCTCTGCCGGCCCGCCGCGGCGAGCGCCCGCACCAGCAGGGCGACCCCGGACTCGCGGAGCGGCTCGGCCGCCGCGAGCGCCTCGGCCGCCGCGACGGCCTCGCCGGTGCGCCCCGTCGCCAGCAGCGCCCCGCCGTGCTGCTCGGCGGCCGTGGCGCGCAGCTCGGTGAGCCGGGCGACCTCCGGGGCGAGCGACGGGTGGTCGAGCTCGGCGAACGGGCGGCCGCGCCACAGCCGCAGTGCCCTCGCCAGCCGCTCGCGGCGCACCTCCGGATCGGCGGCGGCGGTGCCGGCGGCGACGTGGTCGGCGAACGCGAGGACGTCCACCGCGGAGCGGTCGGTGTCGAGCCGGTAGCCCTCGGGCGTCGTGACGATCCGGACGCCGGGCGGCAGCAGGCGGCGCAGCCGGGCCACGTGGGTCTGCAGGGCGCCGGCCGGGTCGACGGGCGGGGCGTCGAACACCAGGTCGGCGAGGACGTCGGCACCGGCGGGCGACCCGAGGTGCGCGACGAGGGCGGCGAGCAGCCGGCGCTGGCGCGCGGACCCGAGGCGCACCTCGCCGTCGGCCCCGGCCAGCAGCACCGGGCCCAGGACGCCGACCGCTGTCACCGGGCCATCGTGGCACCGCCGCCCGGCACGGGGAACCGACAGCGGACCGACAGCGCTCCGGCAGCGGGGGTTCGTAGCGTCGCCGCCATGACCGCACCACTCACCCTGACCACCGGCTGGGAACCGGACCTCCCCGACGCCGACTCGCTGTGCCTGCGCTGGCTGCGGCACTGGAGCGACCAGGTCGCCGCCTTCGCCGACGCGGCCGGGGGCACCGTCGTCCGCGACGAGCGCATGGTCCTCGCCGACCACGGCCGCCCCGCCTCGTTCCTCGACTCCGTCGTGCTGCTCGCCCCGCCCCGCGGGCCCGGCGAGCTCGACGACCTCCTCGACGAGGTCGAGGCCCGCACCGCGGGCGGCACCGGCGACCTGTACCTGTGGAGCCTCTGGCCCACCCCCGACCTGCACGGCCGCGGCTGGGTGCTCGACGGGCACCCGCCGCTGATGGCGCGCCCGCCGGCGCCCGCGCCCGACCTGCACCCGTCCGAGGAGCCCGACCCGGTCACGACGCCCGCGGCGCTCGTCGAGTGGGAGCGCGTGGTCGTCGACGGCTACCCGGAACCGGCTCTGCAGCCGTTCCGGCCGGGAGCGCTGGCCGGGCCGGCGCTGCTCGACGACGAGCGGTTCCGGTTCTGGACGACCGCCGAGGACGGCCGCGCGTGCTCGGCGTCGGCCCGGTTCGTGGCGCACGGCCTCGCGAGCTTCGCCCTCGGGGTCACCCTGCCCGGCGCCCGGCGCCGCGGGCACTGGTGGCGCCCGGGTCCGGCTGCACGAGCGGCCCGACCTCTGGCACGTCGGCGTCTTCTCCGACGACAGCCGCCCCGGCGCCCAACGGCTCGGCTTCGTCCCCCTCCTGCGCCACGCACTGTGGCACCGGTCCCGCTGACAGAAGGAGCAACCCCATGACCACGACCGCAGACACCGCGGCCGACACCGCCGCCACGACCGCACTGGTCGAGCGCCTGTTCGGCGCCGTCCTCGCCGCGCTCGACGTCCAGTCGATCCACCTCGGCGACCGGCTCGGCTACTACCGGGCCCTGCGCGACGCCGGCCCGCTGACCTCCGCCGAGCTCGCGGCCCGGACCGCCACGGCCGAGCGGTACACCCGCGAGTGGCTCGAGCAGCAGGCCGTCACCGGCCTGCTGGTCGCGACCGACGCGGCCCACGACCCCGCCGACGCCGCGGCGCGGCGGTTCACCCTCCCCGCGGCGCACGCGGAGCCGCTGACCGACGTGCTCAGCCCCAACCACCTCGTGCCGCTGACGCGGTTCCTCGCCGGCGTCGGCAAGCAGATGGACGCGCTGGTCGAGGCGTACCGCACCGGCGGTGGCGTCTCGTGGGCCCAGCACGGCGCGGACGCGCGCGAGGCGCAGGCCGCGGCGAACCGCCCCCTGTTCCTGGGGCCGCTGGGCCGCGAGCACCTGCCGTCGATCCCGGACGTCGACGCGGCCCTGCGCGCCGGTGGCCGGGTCGCCGACGTCGGCTGCGGGCTGGGCTGGTCGGCGATCGGGATCGCCCTGGCCTACCCGGACGCCACCGTCGACGGCTACGACCTCGACGAGCCCTCGATCGAGGGCGCCCGGCGCAACGCGGCCGAGGCCGGGGTCGGCGACCGGGTGCGGTTCCACCTGGCGGACGCGGCGACCGTCGCCGGTTCCGGGGAGCACTTCGACCTCGTCGCGGCGTTCGAGTGCGTGCACGACCTGCCCGACCCGGTCGGCGTGCTGGCCGCGATGCGGGCCCCTCGCCGGTGACCACGGGACCGTGCTGGTCATGGACGAGCGGGTCGCCGAGGTCTTCACCGCGCCCGGCGACGACGTCGAGCGCCTGATGTACGGCTACAGCCTGATGTGCTGCCTGCCCGACGGCCTCGCGCACCGGCCCTCCGCCGGGACGGGCACCGTGATGCGCCCGGACACGCTGCGGCGCTACGCGTCGGCCGCCGGTTTCGCCGGTGTCGACGTGCTCGACATCGAGGACGACTTCTTCCGCTTCTACCGCCTGCTCACCCGATGACCGCCCAGGAGGTCCCCGCCGTGTCCGTCCCCGCACCCCCCACCCGCCCGGGCCTCGGCTCGCGCGTCGACGCCGCCCTGTACGGGCCGGTGCTGCTGCTCGGCGAGCTGCGCGGCATGCGCCGGCGCCGCGCGGCGCTCCTCGGCGAGGCCCGCGGCCGCGTGCTGGAGATCGGCGCGGGCACCGGCCTGAACCTGCGCCACTACCCCGACGACCTCGACGACCTCGTGCTCACCGAGCCCGACCCGGGGATGGCCGCACGGCTGCGCCGCACGGTGGGCCGGTCCGGGCGGCGCGCCGCGGTGGTCGAGGCGGGGGCGGAGGCGCTCCCCGCCGCCGACGGGTCGGTCGACACCGTCGTGTCCACGATGGTGCTGTGCACGGTGCCCGACCCGCTCGCCGCGCTGCGCGAGATCGCCCGGGTGCTGGCTCCGGGCGGGCGGCTGCTGTTCTGCGAGCACGTCCTGGCCGCCGACGAGCGCACGGTGCGGCGCCAGCACCGGTTCGCCGACGCCTGGGCCGGCTTCGCGTCCGGCTGCCGCTGCGACCGGGACCTGCTCACCGCGATCCGCGGCGCGCTCGACGTCGACCGGGTCGACGTGGAGACCTGGCGCGGCATGCCGGTGCTCGTGCACCCGCTGGTGGTGGGCTCGGCCAGGCCCCGCACATAGGTCGGGCACGGTAGGCCGGGCCCGTGGGCCGAGCCGGTGGGGCCGGGGGTCAGGCCGCCTGCCCGAGCCAGCGGTGCAGCTCCCCGGTCTCGACGGACACGAAGCCGGTGGCCGGGGAGCCGTAGTAGTCGTGCAGGCCGGTGTGCAGCGTGTAGCGCAGGCGGCGCCGGCGCAGGTAGACCAGCACGCGCCGGTCGGCCATCGCGACGAGGTGGGTGCAGCCGTGCTCCGCCGCCACCCGGGCGGCGGCGTCGAGCATGCGCTCGAAGATGCGGCGGTTGCGGAAGCGCGAGCGGACGGCGGCGGTGAGCACGTCGAGCAGCACCACCGGCTCCCCGCCCGCGAGGTCGGCCTCGACGTCGGCCTCGAACGGGGGCGCGACCGCGTCCTCCAGGCTCAGCGACGTGCGCGGCCCGGGCAGGCCGAGACGCATCATCCCGGCCCATCCCCCGTCGTGGACGAGCACGATCTGCGTCTGCGGGAGGTGCTCGGCGTAGTACGAGCCGAGGTCCTCGGCCGACTCGCCGTAGGTCGCCCGGAACACCCCCGCCTCGATCCGCTCGGCGACGGCGAGCGCGTCCGGGAACGGCGGCTCCGTCGCCGGGAACGCCACGCACGAGCTCGCTTCCACCGTCATCCCGACCCCTGCCGACCGTCCGGGCGACGGGCCGCTGCCCGCCGCCCTTCCAGTCGTAACAGCGTTTCGGATGGCGGTTCCACAGGCGGGCGCGACGTCAGACTTCTGCCGCACCCGTTGGTCCAACGGGCCGTGCCCAACGGAGGCAGTCGGCGGTACGGGTGACCGCCAGTAGGGGTACGACTACGAAGCGTCTCCCAGATCGCCCTCCACGGTGCCCTCGGGACGACTCTCGGAGTCGCCGCCGAAGCCGGGTGCCAGGTCGGCCGGGTCGGGGCTGTCCGGGTCGGCCGCGGCGCCGCCCTCGGGCGGATCGGGCTGCGGGATGCCCGCCGGGTTGGGCGCCACCTGCTCGGTGTTCGTGCCGGGCGGGACGGTGCCGCCGCCCGACTCCCGGCCGCCCGTGTCCTGGCTGCCTGCGTCCTGGGTCATCGTGGTCCTCCCCGGTCGGGCCGGGCGGCCGGGAACGGCCGCCGCGGCCGACCTCGTCGCGTCGGCTCGCCCGGCGGACGTCCCCGCCGGGGTGCCGGACGGCTACCCGCCGGGCCGGACCTCAACCGGCGCGCACCTCAACCCGGCGCGCACCTCAACCCGGCGCGGGCCTCAGCCCGACGCCCACCTCGACGCGGCGCGGGCCTCGACCCGGCGCGGACCTCAGCAGCGCCGGCCGGGCTCACCCTGCCGCGCGCACCGCCGTCGACCCGGCCTTGCGGCGCCGGGCCGGGGCCGGGCGCACCTCCTGCGGCGTGACGAGGCCCTGGAGGAACTGCCCGGTGTAGCTCGTGGGGTGCGCGGCGATCTGCTCCGGCGTGCCCTCCGCGACGACGGTGCCGCCGCCCGAGCCGCCCTCCGGGCCCATGTCGATGATCCAGTCGCTGGTCTTGATGACGTCGAGGTTGTGCTCGATGACCAGCACCGAGTTGCCCTTCTCGACCAGCCCGTTGATGACGAGCAGCAGCTTGCGGATGTCCTCGAAGTGCAGGCCGGTGGTGGGCTCGTCGAGGATGTAGACGGTGCGCCCGTTGGACCGCTTCTGCAGCTCCGACGCCAGCTTCACGCGCTGGGCCTCGCCGCCCGACAGCGTGGGCGCGGGCTGGCCGAGCCGGACGTAGCCCAGCCCGACGTCGACGAGCGTGCGCAGGTACCGGCTGATCGAGTTGATCGGCGCGAAGAACTCGGCGCCCTCCTCGATCGGCATGTCGAGCACGTCGGCGACGGTCTTGCCTTTGTAGTGCACCTCGAGCGTCTCGCGGTTGTAGCGCGCGCCCTTGCAGACCTCGCACGGCACGTAGACGTCGGGCAGGAAGTTCATCTCGATCTTGATCGTGCCGTCGCCGGAGCACGCCTCGCAGCGCCCGCCCTTGACGTTGAACGAGAACCGCCCGGGCTGGTAGCCGCGCACCTTGGCCTCGGTGGTGGAGGCGAAAAGCTTGCGCACCTGGTCCCACACGCCGGTGTAGGTGGCCGGGTTGGAGCGCGGGGTGCGGCCGATCGGGCTCTGGTCGACGCGCACCAGCTTGTCGAGCTCGTCGAGCCCGGTGATGCGGGTGTGCCGGCCCGGCACCTGGCGGGCGCCGTTGAGCTTGTTGGCCAGCACCGTGGCGAGGATGTCGTTGATCAGCGTCGACTTGCCCGAGCCGGACACCCCGGTGATCGAGACGAGGCAGCCGAGCGGGATGTCGACGTCGATGCCGCGCAGGTTGTGCTCACGCGCGCCGACGATCGTGAGCTTGCGCTCCGGGTCGGGCGTGCGCCGCTCCGCCGGCACCGGGATGGACCGCCGCCCGGACAGGTAGGCGCCGGTGAGCGAGGTGTCGTGGGACTCCAGCCCGTCGACGGGGCCGCTGTAGACGATGTGCCCGCCGTGCTCGCCCGCGCCCGGGCCGATGTCGACGGCCCAGTCGGACGCCCGGATGGTGTCCTCGTCGTGCTCGACGACGATCAGCGTGTTGCCCAGGTCGCGCAGCCGGACCAGCGTCTGGATGAGCCGGCGGTTGTCGCGCTGGTGCAGCCCGATCGACGGCTCGTCGAGGACGTAGAGCACGCCGACCAGGCCCGAGCCGATCTGCGTGGCCAGCCGGATGCGCTGCGCCTCGCCGCCGGACAGCGAGCCGGCCGCGCGCGAGAGCGAGAGGTAGTGCAGGCCGACGTCGAGCAGGAAGCCCAGGCGCGCCTGCACCTCCTTGAGGATGGAGCCTGCGATGACCGTCTGCCTGCGGTCGAGCACCATCCCGTCGAGGAACTCCGAGCACTCGGCCACCGACATCGCCGAGATCTCGGCGATCGACCGCTCGCCCTGGTCGCGGTGGGTGAGCGTGACGGCGAGGACCTCGGGTCGCAGCCGCGCGCCCTTGCAGACCGGGCACGGCACGTCGCGCATGTAGCCCTCGTAGCGCTCGCGCTGCGAGTCGGACTCCGTCTGGTCGAGCCGGCGCTCCAGGAACGGGATGACGCCCTCGTAGCTGGCGTAGTACGAGCGCTCGCGGCCGTAGCGGTTGCGGTAGCGGACGTGCACCTGGTCGTCGCTGCCGTGCAGCACGGCCTTCTGCTCGGCGGCCGACAGCTTGCGCCACGGCGTGTCCATCCGGAACCCGATCGCGCTCGCCAGCCCCTCCAGCAGCCGCCCGAAGTACTCGGCGGACTGCCCGGTGGACCACGGCGCGATCGCCCCGGCGGCCAGGGAGGCGTCCGGGTCGGGCACGACGAGCTCCGGGTCGACCTCCTTCTTGATGCCGATGCCGCTGCACTCCGGGCACGCGCCGTAGGGCGAGTTGAAGGAGAACGTGCGCGGCTCCAGCTCGTCGAGCGCGAGCGTGTGCCCGTTGGGGCAGGCCATGCGCTCGGAGAACCGGACCTCGCGGTGCAGGTCGTCCTCGGGGAGGTCGACGAACTCCAGCACGATCAGCCCGTCGGCCAGCCGCAGCGCCGTCTCCACCGAGTCGGTGAGCCGCTGCTTCGCCGACCCCTTGACCGAGAGCCGGTCGACCACGACGGAGATGTCGTGCTTCTCCTGCTTCTTCAGCTTCGGCGGGTTCGTGAGCTGGTGCACCGTGCCGTCGACCAGCACGCGCGAGTAGCCCTGCGTCTGCAGCTGGTCGAACAGGTCGACGAACTCGCCCTTGCGGGTGCGCACGACGGGCGCGAGCACCTGGAACCGCGCGCCCTCCTCCATCGCCAGCACCTGGTCGACGATCTGCTGCGGCGTCTGCTTCTCGATCACGTGCCCGCAGACCGGGCAGTGCGGGACGCCGGCGCGCGCGTAGAGCAGGCGCAGGTAGTCGTAGACCTCGGTGATCGTGCCGACGGTGGAGCGCGGGTTGCGGTTGGTGGACTTCTGGTCGATCGACACCGCGGGCGAGAGCCCCTCGATGAAGTCGACGTCCGGCTTGTCCATCTGCCCGAGGAACTGCCGCGCGTAGGCCGAGAGCGACTCGACGTACCGGCGCTGCCCCTCGGCGAAGATCGTGTCGAACGCGAGGCTCGACTTGCCCGAGCCGGACAGCCCGGTGAACACGACCATGCTGTCGCGCGGCAGGTCGAGGTCGACGCCGCGCAGGTTGTGCTCGCGGGCGCCGCGCACGATCAGACGATCCGCCACGGAATGGCCTCCTGTGTCCGGAAGGGGACGGGACGGCGGTGCTCGCGCCGGTTCCTCCATGCTAAGCAGGGGCACCGACAACCACGCGCCGGCCACGAGGATCGCACAGACGTTCGATCACGCTCGGCGCGCCCTCGTCCGCTCGGCGCCGTCCATCATCGCGGCAGCTCAGCCGGGGTGCGCGTCCCGTTCGCACGCCGAGGGCCCGGCCGTCCCGGCCCTGAGCACACGGCCGTCCGCGACGGCGACCGGTCCTCCCGCTGCGCCGGACGGCCCCGTCACCGCAGGCCGCGGGCGTCCCACCACACGACGCCCTCGTCGACCTCCTCGGTCTCCAGGTCGGCGGCCGCGAGCGCGCGCAGGTACGCCGCCACACCAGGGGCGAGGACGCGGCGCTCGTCCTCGTCGGGCCCGGCCACGACGACCTGCCCGACCGTCCCGCCGGGCGCCGGGTCGGTGTCGACGACCAGCACGTTCCCGCCGCCGTCCTCGGCCAGCGGCCACCACCCCGCGAGCCAGTAGGCGCGCCGGACCGGGTCGCCGGGGCGGACCGTCACGTACTCGGCGTGGGCGGCCGTCCCGGACGGGCCCTCGTGCCGCAGCAGGTCGTCCCACCCGCCCCACGCGGTGCGGGCCTGCGCGACGGGCAGGAAGCGGTGGTGCGGGAAGGCCTGCGGCGCCTCGGGCGACGGCCCCTGCCCGTCGGCGAGCGCGTAGAGCGCCACCAGCTCCGCGGGGAACCGGACGCCGGACGACTCCTGCGCGGCGGCCACCGCCCCGGCGTCGGCCGGTGCGTTCAGGTGCGGGCCGACGTCGAACCCGGCGGCGGCGAGCGCCATGGTCCAGGCGGTCCAGGCGGCGGTGAGGTCGTCCACTCACCCACCCTGGCGCACCCCGCCGGAAGCCCGCCCGGGAGGTCAGCGCACGTAGCCGGCCCGGGTGTCGTCGACGATCAGCGGCCGGTCCAGCGTGGACGGCTCCAGGTCCAGGGGCGGGCGGTCGCGCGGGAACACCGCGGCGGCGGCGAGCCCGGCCTCGTCGAGGAACCGCAGCTCCGGCGCCCGCGGGGACAGCACGAGCGGCGGCGCCGCGCCGGGCGCGGCGAGCGTGAAGCCCCAGTCGCCGAAGCTGGGCACGTGCACGTGGTACGGCGTGACGCCGAGCCCGGCCGCCGCGACGGTCGACACCGTGCGCCAGTAGGCCTGCGGCGTCGAGTAGGGGCTGCCCGACTGCACGACGAGCTGCCCGCCCGGGGTCAGCGCGCGGGCGACGAGGCCGTAGAACTCCGTGGAGTACAGCCGCCCGAGCACGGGGGTGTCGGGGTCGGGCAGGTCGACGACCACGGCGTCGAAGGTGCCGGGCGGCGCCTCGCGCAGCCAGCGGAACCCGTCGTCGACGACGAGGCGCACGCGCGGGTCGTCGAGGGAGTGGTCGTTGAGCTCGGCCAGGCGGGTGCGGCCCAGGTCGAGCACGGCGGGGTCCAGCTCGACCTGCACCACCTCGGTGACCGACGGGTGGCGCAGCAGCTCCCGGGCCGCGAGGCCGTCGCCGCCGCCGAGCACGAGCACCCGCGCCGGATCGCGCGCGAGCACGGGGTGCACGAGGGCCTCGGTGTAGCGGTGCTCGTCGACGCTGGAGAACTGCAGGTCGCCGTCGAGGTAGAGGCGCACGTCGTCGCCCCGCTCGGTGACCACGATCTGCTGGTAGGCCGACGTCTCGTCGACGACGACCGGGTCGGCGTAGAGCCGCTGGCGCGAGGTCTCGACGATGTCCTGGGCCTCGACCAGCAGCACGGCGAGCCCGGTGGCCGCCACGAGCAGCGCCGCCGTGGCGACGGCCCGCGCCCGCACGCCGAGCCGCCCGCGCAGGACGAACGCCGCGACGACCGCGGCGGCCACGAGGTTGACCATGCCCGTCACGGCCGAGCCGCGGATCTGCCCGACCAGCGGCAGCAGCACGAACGGCCAGGCCAGCCCGCCGACCAGCGCACCGGCGTAGTCGGCGGCGTTGAGGTCGGCGACGAGCCGTCCGGCGGAGCGCCCGTCGCCCGCGAGCAGCGTCATCAGCAGCGGCACCTCGGCGCCGACCAGCACCCCGATCACGGCCGTGGCCAGCACGAGCACGGCGCTGCTCGTGCCGTGGAAGGAGAAGGCGACGTAGAGCGCGGTGGCCGAGAGCCCGCCGACCACCCCGAGCACGATCTCGATCGCGACGAACGCCGGCGCCGCGTGCGGCAGCAGCGGCTTGGCTGCCAGCGCCCCGACACCCAGCGCGGCGACGAACCCGGCCACGATGAGCGAGGTGACGGCGATGCCGCCCCCGGCGAGCGTCACGGCCAGGGTGAGCAGCACCAGCTCGTAGACCAGCCCGCACGCCGCGCACACCGCGACCGCGGCGAGCAGGAGCGGGCGCGCCCGGCGCGTCCCGAGCGGCGGGGCGTCGGCGGGGACGTCGAGCACGGGCGGGGCGGTCACGGCCCCGATCCTCCCGTCACGAGAGGGCCGCCGCGTTCACCGCCCCGATCGCGAGCAGGCTCGACCCGACGGCCCAGGCGGCGCCGCTCATCCGGGTCTCGGTGACCAGCGCGCGCAGGTGCCCCGGCACGAAGGCGTCGAGCAGCCGCAGGGCCACGCCCTGCAGGACCACGCCGAGCAGGCCGTAGACCAGCGAGTCGACCAGGCCCTGGCCGAGCGCGTCGTCGCTGGTCAGGATCGCGGTGACCACGATCAGCGCCAGGGCCAGGTGGTTGGCGGCCAGCAGGATCGCGGCGTTGGGGTTGCGGTCGGTGTAGACCTGGTGCCGCAGGTTGCCTGGCGTCAGCACGTCGAGCGCGACGAAGCCCAGCGCCAGCACGGCGAACCCGACGACGAAGTACAGCAGGGTGGCGAGCACGCCCTGACCGAGCAGGGTGGCGTCCACGGATCCGAACTCCATGGCGAAGATCATCCTCACTTCACGTCGTCGTCGTCATCGTCGGTGGCGGCCGGGGAACCGGGGGTGAAGCCCTGGCCGAGGTAGGCGTAGGTGCCGTCGCGGTAGGGGCCGTCGAGGTCCTCGACCCGGACGGTGCTGCCGCCGCTCGCCGGGCTGACGACGACGATGTCGTCGTCGTAGCGCAGGTACTCGGTGCCCGCGTCGGTCGCCCGGGCCGCCGGCGGCACGGCCCCGGTGATCTGCGACGCCGCCGCCGCGACGGGCGCGGCGGCCAGGTAGGTGCTGGTGTCGCCGGACTCGCTCTGCTCGTCGAACGTGTCGTCGAGGAAGCTGCGGACGTCCGAGCCCGCGCCGCAGCCGGTCAGCAGGGCGAGCAGCAGCGCCCCGGCGGCCCACCGCCTCGCGCCCCGCCTCACGGCGTCCACCTGCTCCGCGTCGTCACGATCACGCCCTCCTCGGGTCCGGGGTAGAGGTGCCAGGTGCGCCAGGTCCAGCCGCCGGTGGGGACCGGTGAGCCGGTCAGCGCGGTGAGCGCGGCCCCGTCGCCGGGGAACGCGCCGCAGATCCACGACCCGTCGTCGGCCGCGCGGGCGCGCAGGTCGGCCGCGGTGGCGGCCAGGTCGGCCGCGGGGACGGTCGTGCTCTGCGAGGTCATGCGGTACGCCCCCGCCCGGGCGCTGCGCGGCAGCGGCCGCCCGCCCGCGGCCACGGCGTCGCAGGACACCTGCTCGGTGAGGCGGTCGGCGCCCGCGGTGGCCGTGACGGCGTGCGAGGCGCCGAGGACGCCCAGCACGAGCCGCTGCCCGCCGTGGTCCAGGGCCAGCTCGGCGAGGACCGGGGGCACGGGGCCGTCGAGCAGCAGGCCGAGCGCGTCGGCGGCGACGTCGCGCGGCAGCACCCGCAGCCGGTGCAGCGTCATCCTCGTTCTCCCCGTGATCTTGCGAACGCCGGGAACGTACCGGCTGGCGGGTTCCGGGACGCCGATCGTTGCGGCACCGTGACGGAGGCCCGACGACGGGGCGGTGGCCCGGGGGCGAGGGGCTAGGGTCGAGCGGTGGGAGAACCGAACGTGTGGTCCACCGCCCGCCTCGCCGACGGCACGGGCCGCGACGCCGACGTCGAGGTCAACGGGTACGTGCTGAGCTGCGCCGTCCCCCACGACGACGCCGAGCCGACCGGCGCCACCCCCTTCGGCCTGCTGGCCGCCTCGCTGTCCTCGTGCACGGTGATGTCGGTGCGGACGTTCCTGCACCGCTGGCGCGTGGAGCCGGGCGAGGTCACCGTGCGGGTGTCGGTCCTGCCCGGGCCCACGCCCATGCTCGAGCGCCGGGTGACCGTCGACGGGGCGGTGGAGGCGGACCTGCGCGAGCAGCTGGCCGTGGAGGTCGACAACACCCCGGTCACCCGTCTGCTGCGGGACGCCGTGCCGATCCGGACGGTGCTGGTGACGGGCTGAGGCTCGTCCCTCCCTCGATCGCCGCCCGCCGCACCTGACGGCTCCCGCGGCGACCGTGGTGTGCGGCCGGTGGCGATCACCCGCGCCCGCCGCCCGTGATCGGCGGGACCGCACCGTCAGCGCCCTCCGCGCGGCCGCCGCGTCACACTCCCGGCGATCACGGACCGCTCGTGACGGGCCGCACGTGACGGGTCGCGGCATTCGCGCGGCGTCGGCCGCTCCCGCGCGCCGAACCGGGTCCCGCGCGCCGAACCGGGACCCGCGCGCCGAACCGGGTCCCGCGCGCCGAACGAGCTCCCGCGCGCCGAGCCGGGCCCCGCGCGCCGAGCCGGGCCCCGCGCGCCGAACAGGGCCCCGCGCGCCGAACAGGGCCCCGCGCGCCGAACAGGGTCCCGCGCGCCGCCGGGGGCTCGCAGGAGCGGGGAACGCGCGCGGCAACCGGGAACGCGCGCGGGACCGACAGGTGCGCGCACCCGTCGCGCCACCATCTGCCCTTGATCGCCGCCCGTCGCACCACACGGCTCCCGCGACGACCCTGGCGTGCGGCCGGTGGCGATCACCACACCCGCCGCCCCACACCCTTTGCCCTTGATCGCCGGGACCGCACCGCAGGCGCCCTCCGCGCGACCACCGCGTCACACTCCCGGCGATCACCGCCCCGCTCACCGCGGACCCACCCGGCCGGCGCTTCCCGCGCGCCGAACAGGTTCCCGCGCGCCCCCGGGGCCGCGCGGGACCCCGAAACGCGCGCGGCAACCGGGAACGCGCGCGGGAGCGCCGGCCCCGGGCGGGGGCCGGGCGGACCCGGCGGGGGCGCGGCGGGGGCGCGGCCGGGCGGGGCGCGGCGGGGCGCGGCGGGGCGGGGCGGGGCGGGGCGGGGCGGGGCGGGGCAGGGGCGGGGCGGGGCGGGGGCGGGGCGGGGCGGGGCGGGGCGGGGCGGGGGCGGGGCGGGGCGGGGCGGGGCGGGGCGGGGCGGGGCGGGGCGGGGCGGGGCGGGGCGGGGCGGGGCGGGGGCGGGAGTCAGGCCACCCCGAGCAGCCGCTGGGCCGTGTCGGGGTCCCGCCGGAACTCCCCCGTCGGCACCCGGTGCACGATCTCCCCCCGCGCCATCACCGCCACCTCGTCCGCCACGCCGAAGGCCAGGTGCAGGTCCTGCTCCACCAGCAGGACCGCGACGCCCTCGGCCCGCATCGTCGTGATCACCCCGCCGATCTGCTCGACGATGGCGGGGGCGAGGCCGTCGGAGGGCTCGTCGAGCAGCACGAGCCGGGGGTTGGTGAGCAGGGCGCGCGCGACGGCGAGCATCTGCTGCTCCCCGCCGGAGAGCTGGCCGGCGAGCTGCTTGCGCCGTTCCCGCAGGCGGGGCAGCAGGTCGAGGATGCCGTCGACGGTCCAGGTCGCGCTGTGCCGGTGCCCGCGACGGGAGCGCGAGGCCAGCGACAGGTGCTCCGCCACCGTCAGCGTCGACCACACGCGGCGGCCCTGCGGCACCAGCGCCACCCCGGTCTTCGCGATGACGTCGGCGCGCCGCCCGGCGAGCTCGACGCCGTCGAGCACGACCGAGCCGGACGTCACCGGCACCAGGCCGGCGAGTGTCATCACCAGCGTCGACTTGCCCGCGCCGTTGCGCCCCAGCAGCGCGAGGGTCGAGCCGGCGGAGAGGTCGAGGTCGACCCCGCTCAGCACGGTGCTCCGGTCGTAGCCCGAGACGAGGTCGCGCACCACCAGGAGAGTCATCGGAGGAACAGCTCCTCGCGGCGCCCGGCGCCGAGGTAGGCCTCGCGGACGGCGTCGCTCGCCCGCACGTCGGCGGGCGTGCCGGAGAGCAGCACCCGCCCGAGGTGCAGCACGGTGACGGCGTCGGCCAGGGCGAACACCAGGTCCAGGTCGTGCTCGACGAACAGCACCGTGATCTCCGGCGGCAGCCCGGACAGCAGCTCGACCAGCCGCGAGCGCTCGGCGGGCGACATCCCGGCGGCGGGCTCGTCGAGCAGGAACAGGGACGGGCGGCAGGCCAGCGCCAGCGCCACCTCCAGCTGCTTGCGCTCGCCGTGCGACAGCGACGGGACGCCGGTGTCGCCGCGCCCGGCCAGGCCGACGTCGGCGAGCAGCTCCTCGGCGCGGTCGCGCAGTCCCGGCTCGCGGCGCGGCCAGGGCGGGATCGAGCCGCCCGGGGCGTGCCGCCGGATGGCCAGCGTCAGCGTCTCCACCGCCGTCATCGAGGAGAACAGGCTGGAGTGCTGCAGCGTCTGGCTCATCCCGAGCCGGCTGCGCCGGACCTCCGAGAGCCGGGTGACGTCGCGGCCGGCCAGCTCGATCCGCCCGGCGTCGGCCCGGATCGTCCCGGTGACCAGCTTGAAGAACGTCGACTTCCCGGCGCCGTTGGGGCCGATCAGGGCGTGCCGGGCGCCCGGCTCGACGACGAGGTCGACGTCGTCGACGGCCTTGAGCGCGCCGAACGCCCGGCCGACCCCGGTGCACGTCAGCGCGCTCATCCCGACCTCCTGCGCAGCAGCCCTGCCGCGCCCCGCGGCAGCAGGTAGACGACGGCGACGAACACGATCCCCAGCACGAGCGGGCCGTGGCCGTCGAACGTCGGGCCCAGCGCGTCGCGGACGATCACGACCAGCGCCGCCCCGAGCACCGCCCCCCACAGCGACCCCGCCCCGCCGATGACGACGGCGAGCAGCATCAGCGAGGAGATGAGGAACCCGGCGTCGGCGGTGGACACCAGCCGCTGCTGCGCGGCGAGCAGCGACCCCGCCATCCCCGCGACGCCGCCCGCCAGCACGAACACCGCGTACTTGTAGTACGAGGTCGAGTAGCCCAGCGCCCGCATCCGGGGCTCGTTGTCGCGGATGCCGCGCAGCGCGTCACCGAACGGCGAGCGCGCCACGACCCAGACCAGCGCGAACCCGATCGCGAACACCGCCAGCACGTACCAGTGGGCGTAGCCGGCGTTGGCCAGCGGCGTCCCGGCGATCCGCACCGCGGGCACGCCGGTGAGGCCGTTGGCCCCGCCCGTCACCGACTCCCAGGTGTTGGCGACCTGCCCGACGATCTCGCCGATCGCGAGCGTGAGCATCAGGAAGAACACCCCGGCCGACCGCGCGGTGATCCAGCCGGTGAGCGCGGCCGCGAGCGCGCCGACGCCGAGCCCGGCGAGCAGCGGCACCGGCGCCTCCGCCGTGACGTTGATCGACACCCAGCCCGCGGCGTACGCGCCCGAGCCGAAGTAGGCGGCGTGCCCCAGCGAGGGCAGCCCGGTGACGCCGACGAGCAGGTCGAGGCTCACGGCGAACAGCGCGAACACCAGCACGCGGCTCAGCGTCGTGGTGGCGAACGGGGCCAGGAACAGCGGCGCGGCGGCGAGCACGACGAGCACCGCGACCGAGATCCAGCGGCCGTACCCGCGCCGACGGACCGTCTCGACGGGCGCGACGGACGACTCGACGGCGGTCACCGCGCCACCGCCCGCGTCCCGAACAGGCCCTGCGGCCGTAGCACGAGCACCAGCGCCAGGGCCCCGAACAGCACGAACGACGCGAAGTCGGGCAGCAGCACCCGGCCGACGGTGTCGATCTGCCCGATCACCAGCGCCCCCACCAGCGCGCCGCGCACCGACCCCAGCCCCCCGATGACGACGACGACGAGCGCCAGGATCAGCACCGTCGCGTCGAGGCCGGGCCGGGCGCCGTAGATCGGGCCGCCGAGCACGCCCGCGACCGTGGCCAGCACGGAGCCGACCGCGAACACCGCCCCCTTGACGAGCCGGTTGTCGATCCCGAGCGTCGCCACCATCTCGCGGTCGGCGACCGTGGCGCGCACGAGCGCGCCCACCCGCGTCCGGTCGACGACGAGGTAGACGGCCAGCGCGAGCACCGCCCCGATGACGATGATCAGCAGCCGGTAGGTCGGGTAGACCGCGCCGAGCACCGACACCGAGCCGTCGAGCCCGGGCGGGGCCGCGGCCGACAGCGGGTCGTCACCGAACGCGATGATCAGCAGCTCGGCCGCGATCAGGGCGACGCCGAGCGTGAGCAGCGCCTGGTCGAGGTGGCTGCGCTTGCGCAGCGGCTCGGTCATCAGCGACAGCAGCACCCCGCCGACCAGCCCGCCGACCGCGGCGATCGCCAGCGCGCCGAGGAACCCGCCCCAGCTGCCCGCGAGCGTGGCCCCGACGTAGGCGCCGCCCAGGAACAGCGCGCCGTGGGCCAGGTTGAGGACGTCCATCATCCCGAAGACGAGCGAGAGCCCGACCGCGAGGATGAACAGCAGGAAGCCGATGGCGAACCCGTTGAGGATGCTGACGAGCACGCCGTCAGCCCGGCTGGCTCTGCGGGCCGAGGTCCTCGACGACCGCGTTGACCAGCGTGCCGCCCGCGTCCTGGACGCTGCGCAGGTAGATGTTCTGGCGCGGGGTCTGGCCGTCGAACTCCCAGGTGCCGCGCGGGCTGTCGTCGATGACGCCGATGCCGCCGAGCGCGGTGGCCAGCGAGTCGCCGTCGAGCGCGGTGGCCGTGGCGAGCGCGCGGTCGAGCACGTTGGCCGCGTCCCAGGTCTGCACGGAGAACGTGCTGGGCGCCTCGCCGTTGGCCGCCGTGTAGGCCTCGACGAACGCGGTGTTGGCCGGGTTGTCGAGCTGGTCGGTGTAGTGCAGCGTCGTCTGGACCCCGAGCGCGGCCTGCCCCTGCTGCGCCAGCACGTTGCCCTCGGTGAGGAAGCCCGAGCCGTAGAGCGGGATCGACCCGGCGAGCCCGAACTGGGCGTACTGCTGCACGAACGTGATGGCCTCGGCGCCGGAGAAGAAGCAGAACGTCGCGCGCGCGCCGGAGCCCTGGATCGTGGAGAGGAACGGCTGGTAGTCCGACGTCGAGCCGAACGGCGGCTTGGCCTCGCCGGCGATCGTGCCGCCGCCCGCGGTGTAGGCGGCCTTGAAGCCCTCGATGACCTCGGTGCCCGCCGCGTAGTCGGGCGCGATGAGGAAGACGCCCTCGGCGAAGCCGGTCTCGGCGAGGTGCGTGCCCATCGCGGCCGCGATCTGGGCGTTGGTGAACGAGGTGCGCCAGATGTAGGGGGTGCGGTCGGGGCCGGTGAGGGCGCCCGCACCCGCGTTCGTGACGATCAGCAGCTTCTTGGACTCCGTCAGCAGGTCCTTGACGCCCAGCGCGGTGGCCGAGTTGACGAGGCCGACCACGACGTCGACGTTGTCCTGCTGGATCACCCGCTGCACCGCGGGGACACCGGTCTGCGGCGTCTCGCCCTCGTCGACGGCGATCGTCTCGACGGTGTAGTCGCCGAACTTGGAGCCGTTGGCGTCGAGCCAGAGGTTCCAGCCGCGCGTCATGTCCTCGCCGAGCGCGGCGTAGACCCCGGACTGCGGCACGACGAGGCCGACCTTGATCGTGCCCCCTCCCCCGCCCGCGGCGGGCGCGGAACCGCCGCCGCCGACGCTGCTGCCGCAGGCGGAGAGCACCGGCAGGGTCGCGGCGGCACCGAACAGACCCAGGAGGCGGCGGCGGGAGAGGGCGGGGTGCTCCATGTCGGGACTCCTCGGTGAGTGACCGGTGGTGGGACGTTCTACAGATGGGGAGCGAACCGGACGGATGGTGTAGTGCTGAACCGGGGTTGTCAACGCGCCCCGTGACGACCGGAGCAGGCCGCAACCCGATCGTGACGCTCTAGGCTGTCGCACGTGGACGTCCTCGACAACTACTCCGGTCACACCGATCCCGGCGGCCCCGCGGCGCGGCGCGAGCTCGACGCGCTGACGATCACGAAGCTGTCCGTGGGCCCGATGGACAACAACGCCTTCCTGCTGGTGTGCCGGGCCACCGGCGAGGCGCTGCTGCTCGACGCGGCCAACGACGCCGAACGGCTCGCCGATCTGATCGGCTCCGGCGCCACGCGGCCCGAGCTGCGCACGCTGGTCACCTCGCACCGCCACGCCGACCACTGGCAGGCGCTCGGGGCGGTCGCGGGCATGTTCCAGCCGCACCTGATCGCCCACCCGATCGACGCCCCCGAGCTGCCGATCCCGATGGACGAGCTCGTCGAGCACGGCGACGTCATCCGGTTCGGGCAGATCGAGCTGGAGGTCATCCACCTCCGCGGCCACACGCAGGGCTCGATCGCGCTGCTCTACCGCGGCAGCGACCACCCGCACCTGTTCAGCGCCGACTCGCTGTTCCCCGGCGGCCCCGGGCGCACCTGGTCCGAGCCCGACTTCTGGTCGCTCGTGGCCGACCTGGAGGCCCGCGTCTTCGACGTGCTGCCCGACGACACCTGGGTCTACCCCGGCCACGGCGACGACACGACGCTGGGCAAGGAGCGCCCGTCGATCCCGGACTGGAAGGCCCGGGGCTGGGTCGACGAGAGCTGAGCCGGGTCGACGGGAGCTGACCCGTCACCGGCCCGGGTAGCGCCGGGCCCAGGTCGTCGGCGGCTCCCCGAACAGGGCGGCGAAGTCGCGCGAGAGGTGGGCCTGGTCGGCGAACCCCAGGTCGGCGGCCAGCCCGGCCCAGTCGACGGCGTCGCCGGCCGCGAGCCGCTCGGTCACCTCGTGCAGCCGGTAGCGGCGGATCACCCACTTCGGCCCGACGCCGACGTGCTCGGCGAACAGCCGCTGCAGCGTCCGCACACCGACCCCGGTGGCGGCGGCGAGCCGGTCGACGCGGGTGAGGTCCCGGTCGGCCGCGACCAGCGCCACGGCGGCCTCCGCCTCCGCCGCGGCCGGCCCCGGACCGGACGCGGGCAGCGCGCCGCGCAGCCACCGCTCCACCGACGCGGCGTCCACCGGCTCGTCGGGCCCGCCGGCGAGCGCGGCGACGGCGGACGCGGGCAGCACCCGGTCGGTGACCGCGGAGACCGGCCCGCCCAGCACGGCCCGGAACACCCCCGGGCGGAACGCCGCGCCGACGACCCGGTCGCGCCCCTCCAGCACCCGGACGACGTGCCTGCTCGACACCCCGTGCACCTCCGGGGCCCGCCCGGGCCGCACCGTGACCTGCACCTGCGGGTACGGGACGATCTTCTGCCGGTACGGCGTGGCGTAGTCCCACTCGACCGCCCAGTACGCGGCGACGAACGGCGCCAGGTCGGGCGCGGGCACCGCGAACGCGTGGCGCTGGTGGCGCGTCCAGGCGCCGTCGAGCTCGCGGGGGTCGCGGTCCACGGCACCAGTGTGACCGCCCCCTCGGAGCCGCGAACGGCAACAGCTCGGCAACACCGTCGTCATCCGCGCTGCGCAGTCTTCCCTTTCACGTGATCGGGAAGGACCCTGTGCGGTTGTGGCCACTGTGAGTGCGGGACGGGTGCGGACGGCGGTGAGCGCGGTCGTCGCGTTCGCCCTGCTCGTCGGGCTGTGGGAGCTGGCCAAGGCGGTGCTGCCCGACGCGGGCGTGAGCATCGGGGGCACGCGCGTGCTGCCCCGCACCGACGACGCGGCGATGCCGCACGTGTGGACGGTGCTGGCGCGCCTGGGCGAGCCGGAGGTCGCGGGCGCCGCGGCGCAGCGGACGGTCGGCGAGGCCGTCGCCTCCGGGGCGCTGTTCACGCTCGGGCTGGCGCTGGGCGGGCTGCTCATCGGCGGGGTGCTGGGCGCCCTGCTGGCGCTGGGGATGGCCCGGTCGGGGCTGCTGGAGCGGGCGCTGCTGCCCTGGGTCGTGCTGTCGCAGACCGTGCCGCTCATCGCGATCGCCCCCCTCGTGGCCGGCTGGGGCGGGAAGATCGCGGTGTTCGGACAGCCCTGGCAGCCCTGGGCGTCGGTCATGGTGATCTCCTCGTACCTGGCCTTCTTCCCGATCGCCGTGGGCGCGCTGCGGGGGCTGACCTCGCCCCGGCGCGCCGACCTCGAGCTGTTCCGCGCGCTGGCCTGCGGCTGGTGGACGACGCTGCTGCGGCTGCGGCTCCCCGCCGCCGTGCCGCACCTCGTGCCCGCGGTGCGCCTCGCCGCGGCCGCGGCCGTGGTCGGCGCGATCGTCGCCGAGATCTCCACCGGCACCCGCGGCGGCGTCGGGCGGCTGATCATCGAGTACGCGCAGTCGGCCACCGGCGACCCGTCGCGGATGTACACCGCGATCCTGGGCGCCGCCGTGCTCGGGCTGGTCGCGGCGGGCGCCGTCGGCCTGCTCGACCTCGCGCTGCGCCGCTACCGCGGGAACGTCGCGTGAGCGCCCCGGACGCGCGGCCCGACACCGACCTGCCCGCCGTCGACCTCGTGGGCGTCGACAAGGTGTTCGGGCCGGTGCAGGCGCTGGAGGGCGTCGACCTGACGATCGGCGCGGGCGAGTTCGTGTCGCTGATCGGGCCGTCGGGGTGCGGGAAGTCGACGCTGCTGCGGGTCGTCGCCGACCTGGAGCAGCCGACGGCGGGCACCGTGCGGGTCGGCGGCAAGCCGGCCGCGCAGGCCCGCCTCGACCAGGACTACGGCATCGCGTTCCAGCAGGCCGGGCTGCTGGAGTGGCGCACGGTCGCGGAGAACGTCGAGCTGCCGCTGCAGGTGCACGGCGTCGCCAAGGCGGAGCGCCGGGCGCGGGCGGCGGAGCTGCTGGACATGGTGGGCCTGGCCGAGTTCGCGCGGTCGCGGCCCGGCGAGCTGTCGGGCGGGATGCAGCAGCGCGTGGCGATCGCCCGCGCGCTCGCGCCGCGGCCCTCGCTGCTGCTCATGGACGAGCCGTTCGGCGCCCTCGACGAGATGACGCGGGAGCGGATGCAGGCCGAGCTGCTGCGGATCGCGGGCGAGACCGGCGCCGCCGTGCTGTTCGTGACCCACTCGATCCCCGAGGCCGTGGTGCTGTCGGACCGGGTCGTCGTCATGTCGCCGCGGCCCGGGCGGATCACGGCGGTGGTCGCGGGGCGGCGCCCCGGCGCGAGCGGCGAGCTCGACCCCGACGACGTCGAGGACGTCCGCGAGTCGGCCGCGTTCTTCACCGCGATCACCGACGTCCGCGAGGCCCTGCGCAAGGGGCACGAGTGAGGGGGTACGCGCCGCCCCTGCTGTTCGGGGCCGGCGTGCTCGTCGCGTGGCAGGTGCTGGTCGTCGCGCTGGCCGTGCCGTCGTTCCTGCTGCCCGCGCCCACCGCCATCGCGGCCCAGCTCGCCGCGCAGGTCGGCGTCATCCTCCCCACGGCGTCGGTGACGGGCGGCAACGCGCTCGCCGGGCTCGTCGCCGGGTTCGTCCTCGGGGTGGCGCTGGCACTGCTGGCGGCGCGGTCGCGGCTGGTGCAGGAGCTCGCGACGCCCGTGGTCCTGGCCGCGAGCGCGGTGCCGATCGTCGCGCTCGCCCCGGTGTTCACGACGATGTTCGGCTCGACGACGGAGGTGCCGCGCCGGCTCGTCGTGACCGTCGTCGTCGTGGTGCCGGTGTTCGTGTCGACCGCGCGCGGGCTGCGCCAGGTGCAGCCGGTCCACGCCGACCTGATGACGGCGCTGGCCGCCACGCCCTGGCAGGCGTCGCGGTTCGTGCGGCTGCCCGGTGCGGTGCCCTACATCGTCACCGGCCTGCGCCTGGCCGCGCCGGCCGCGGTGATCGCCTCGATCGTCGCCGAGTACTTCGGCGGCCCGCAGAACGGTCTCGGCAGCCGCATCTCCTCGGCCGCGGCCAACACCGCGTACGCGCGGGCGTGGGCGTTCGTCGTCGCCTCGATCGTGCTGGGCCTGCTGTTCCACCTCGCCGGGGTGCTCCTCGAGCGCCTGGCCACCCGAAGCCCCCGTTAGCAAGGAGACGCTCGTGTCCGCTCGAAGGTTCCTGGCGGCGGCCGCCGCCGCACTCGCCCTCACGGCCTGCTCCACGGTGGCCGAGCCCGCGGCCCCGGCCGAGGGCGGGCTCACCCCGGTGAAGCTGCAGCTGCAGTGGTTCACGCAGGGCCAGTTCGCGGGCTACCTCGCCGCCGTCGACCAGGGCTTCTACGAGGCCCAGGGCCTCGACGTGGAGATCCTGGAGGGCGGGGTCGACATCGTCCCGCAGACGGTGCTGGCGCAGGGCCAGGCCGACTACGCCATCGCGTGGGTGCCCAAGGCGCTCGCGTCGCGGGAGCAGGGCGCCGGCATCACCGACGTCGCCCAGGTGTTCCAGCGCTCGGGCACCTACCAGGTGTCGTTCGCGGACGCCGGCATCGCCGCTCCCGCCGACCTGCGGGGCAAGCGCGTCGGCAACTGGGGCTTCGGCAACGAGTTCGAGCTGTTCGCGGGCATGACGGCGGCCGGCATCGCCCCCGCCGCCGACGTGACGCTGGTGCAGCAGCAGTTCGACATGGAGGCCCTGCTCTCCCGGGAGATCGACGCCGCGCAGGCCATGTCCTATAACGAGTACGCGCAGGTGCTGGAGGCGACGAACCCCGCCACCGGTGCGCTCTACCAGCCGTCGGACTTCTCGGTGATCAACTGGGAGGACCAGGGCACCGCGATGCTGCAGGACGCGATCTGGGCCAACACCGAGCGCCTGGCCGACCCCACCTACCAGGACACGACGACGAAGTTCATCGCCGCGTCGCTGCAGGGCTGGGCGTACTGCCGCGACAACGTCGAGTCGTGCCGCGACATCGTCGTGGCCGCCGGGTCGACGCTCGGCGCGAGCCACCAGCTGTGGCAGATCAACGAGGTCAACAAGCTGATCTGGCCGGCCCCCGCCGGCGCCGGCACCATCGACGAGGCCGCCTGGGCGCGCACCGTCGGCGTCGCGCGCACCGCGGTCAACGCCGACGGGCAGACGGTCATCACCGCCGACCCGGACGCCGACGCCTACACCAACACCTACGTCGAGCAGGCGCTGGAGCTGCTGCGGGCCGAGGGCGTCGACGTCGAGGGCACCTCGTACGCGCCGATGGAGGTCACGCTGAACCCGGGCGGTAGCTGAGCCGGGCGCCGTCGCAAGATCGTCACACTCGAACGCGCGGCGTTCACCCACTGATCGCTACAGTGGGTGAACGCCGGTGGGGCCGGTCGTGGCTCCCGGCTGTCCGCCCGGGTGTGGGGCCGGGTGTGGGGCGGGGTACAGGGAAGGCATGAGCCGGCGCCACCTCGGATACGTGCTGCGGACGGGCGTGGTCCTGCTCTCCGCCGCGGTGCTCGCCACCACCGGCTACGGCTGGTCGGTCCTGCGGGAGGTCACGGACACCCTCGTCACGAGCGAGGCGCTCGGCGAGCGCGAGCCCGCCGGGCTGGACGCGGAGTTCACGGCGCTGCTCGTCGGGATCGACTCCCGCACCGACGCCGCGGGCAACCCCCTGCCGCCCGAGGTCCTCGCCGAGCTCCGCGCCGGCGTCGACGAGGGCCAGTTCAACACCGACACGATCATCCTGCTGCACGTCCCGGCCGGCCCGGACGCGCGCGCGTCGGCGGTGTCCATACCGCGCGACTCGTTCGTCGAGATCGCGGGCGACCTGGGCGAGCACAAGATCAACGCGGCGTACCGGCGCGGGATGTCGGCCGCCGAGGACGAGCTGACGGCCCGCGGGCTGAGCGGCGCCGCGCTGGAGCGCGGCACGCGGGAGGCCGGGCGGCGCACGCTCGTCGAGACCGTCGAGGAGCTCACCGGCGCCACGGTCGACCACTTCGCCGAGGTCAACCTCGCCGGGTTCGTCGAGATCACCGAGGCGATCGGCGGCGTCCCGGTCTGCCTGAACAACCCCGTCCGCGAGGAGCGCTCGGGCGTCGACCTGCCGGCGGGGCCGCAGGTCGTCAGCGGCGGCGACGCGCTCGCGTTCGTCCGCCAGCGCCGTGACCTGCCCGACGGCGACCTCGACCGCGTCACGCGCCAGCAGGCCTTCCTGGCCGGGCTCGCGCGCACCGCGCTCGGGTCCGGGGCGCTCGCCGACCCGGTGCGCGTCGAGCGGCTCGTCGGCGCCGTCACCCGCTACGTGGTGCTCGACCGCGGCTGGGACCTCGACCGGCTCGTCGCCCAGCTGCGCCGCGCCTCGGGCGGCGACATCGAGTTCCGCACCATCCCGACCGGGCGCCCCGACCTGCGCACCCCCGTCGACGGGGTGGCGGTGGAGGTCGACCCCGAGGCGGTCCGCGCGTTCACGACCGGGGTGTTCGAGCTCGACTCCGTGCGCGAGCGGCTGGCCGCACCGCTGACCGACGACGCCGGCGCCGCGCCCACCACCGTCCGCGGCACGGCGGTGCCGCTGTGGCCCCCGACGACGACCCCGTCACCGTCGCCGAGCCCGTCACCGAGCCCGTCGCCCGGCCCGGCCCCGGCTCCGGACCCGGTCGTCGCGGCCACCACCACCGAACGCCCGATCACCGCGGCCACGGTGCCCTGCGTCGACTGATCGCGGACGCCCGGCAGACTGTCGCCGTGGTCGACTCCTTCCCGCGCCGCCAGGCCCGCACCCGCCGCTTCACCCTCGGTGCGCCGCGCAGCCTGACCGTCTCCCCCGACGGCTCGCGCGTGGTGTTCCTGCGCAGCCGCGGCGGCACCGACCCGGTCACCTGCCTGTGGGTCCTCGACGTCGCGAGCGGGCGCGAGCACCTCGTCGCCGACGCCCGGCTGCTCGGCGAGGACGGCGACCTGCCGCCCGAGGAGCGGGCGCGGCGCGAGCGCAGCCGCGAGCAGGCCGGCGGCATCGTCGGGTACGCCACCGACCGCGCGGTCACGACGGCCGCGTTCAGCCTCGCGGGGCAGCTGCACGTCGCCGACCTGGCCGGGGGCGCCCCGCCGCGGCACCTGCCCTCCCCCGGCGGCGTCATCGACCCGCACCCGGATCCGCTCGGGCGCCGCGTCGCCTACGTCAGCGCGGGCGCGCTGCACGTCCACGACCTCGCCTCCGGGGCGACGACGACCGTCGCCCAGCCCGACGGCCCCGACGTCACCCACGGCCTCGCCGACTTCGTCGCGGCCGAGGAGATGGGCCGGATGCGCGGGTTCTGGTGGGCCCCCGACGGCGACAGGCTCGCCGTCGCGCGCGTCGACACCTCCCCGGTGCAGCGCTGGCACATCGCCGACCCGGAGAACCCCGGGCGCACCCCGGCCGTCGTCGCCTACCCCGCGGCGGGCACCCCGAACGCGCTGGTCGGGCTGGACGTGGTCGCGCTCGACGGCACCCGCGTCCCGGTCTCGCACGGCGACGACGAGTACCTCGTCCGCGTCACGTGGGGCGTGCACGGGCTGCTCGTCACCACCGCGCCGCGCGACCAGACCGCCCTGCGCACGCTGCGCGTCGACCCCCGCACGGGTGCGGCCACCACCGTGCACGAGCAGACCGACCCGGCCTGGGTCGACGTCGTCCCCGGCGTGCCCGCGCACACGGCGTCCGGCGCGCTCGTCACCGTGGAGGCCCGCGACGGCGCGCACCGGCTCGTCGTCGACGGGCAGGCGGTGACGCCGCCCGCGGTGCAGGTGCGCGAGGTCGTCGACGTCGACGAGGACGTCGTGCTGTTCCGCGCGAGCACCGACCCGGTGTCGGTGGGGCTGTGGACGTGGGACCGCGACGGCCTCGTGGAGGTCGCGACCACCCCGGGCGTGCACGCGGGGCGGCGCGCGGGCGGCACGACCGTCGTCACGAGCGGTGACCTGCGGTCCGACGGCGCCCGCACCGTCGTGCGCCGCGGCGAGGTCGAGCGGACGGTCACCTCGCTCGCCGAGGCCCCGGGCCTGGAGTCCGCCGTCGCGCTGTTCGAGGTGGGCGAGCGCGGGCTGCGCACCGCGGTGCTGCTCCCCTCCTGGCACACGCCCGGCACGAAGCTGCCGGTCCTCATGGACCCCTACGGCGGCCCGCACGCCCAGCGCGTCACGGCGCTGCGCGCGGCCCACCTCACCAGCCAGTGGTTCGCCGACCAGGGGTTCGCCGTCGTCGTCGTCGACGGGCGGGGCACGCCGGGGCGCGGGCCGGAGTTCGAGAAGGCCGTGCACGGCGACCTCGCGTCGCCCGTGCTGGAGGACCAGGTCGACGCCCTGCACGCCGTCGCGGCCTCGCTGCCCGACCTCGACCTCACCCGCGTCGGCATCCGCGGCTGGTCCTTCGGCGGCTACCTCGCCGCGCTGGCCGTGCTGCGCCGCCCCGACGTCTTCCACGCCGCGGTCGCCGGCGCCCCCGTCACCGACTGGGGCCTCTACGACACCCACTACACCGAGCGCTACCTCGGGCACCCGGCGCAGCACCCGGACGCCTACGCGCACTCCTCGCTGATCGCCGACGCCCCCTCGCTGGCGCGGCCGCTGCTGCTCGTGCACGGCCTCGCCGACGACAACGTGGTGGCCGCGCACACGCTGCGGCTCTCGTCGGCGCTGCTCGCGGCGGGGCGCCCGCACAGCGTCCTGCCGCTGTCCGGGGTCACTCACATGACGCCCCAGGAGGTCGTCGCGGAGAACCTCCTGCTCCTGCAGGTGCAGTTCCTCCGAACGGCTCTCGGACTGCCGCCGCAGGGCGCAGCGTCGTCAGGACCGAGTGGTCCAGCCGACTGACCGTAACGGGCGATACCGCCCCTCCGATGAGTCCCCGAGTGCTACACAGCGTAGGCAGTGCGGGAGGATCCGGGCGTGCGGGACCAGCGGCGAGACGACCCCGAGTCGACGACGAGCTTCGTCGCCGGCCGGCCGAAGATCGACACGGCCACCGACAAGATGCCGGCGCGGCGCGAGGGCCCGGTGCCACCGGTCCCGCCGGCCCGCCGGGCCCCCCGCGCGGGGCGCCCGGTCGTGCCACCCCCGGCCGCTCCGGTCGACGCGACGGTGGCCGGCCCGCTGGTGCCCGGAGCGCCGTCGGTGCCCGTCGTCCCGGTCGTCACCGCCGCCGCCGCGCTCACGGCCGCGGTGCCGCAGGTCGTCGCCGCTCCGGCGCCGGTGTCGCCGGTGCCCCTGGCCCGTCCCGGCGGTCCCGGCGGTCGTCCGCCCGCCCCGCGCACCGGCACCGGTCCGGTGGGACGGCCCCTGCGGCCCGAACCCCTGCGGCCCGAGGGACTGCGCCCCGAGCCCGTGCGCCCCGAGCCCCTGCGGCCCGAGCCGGTCCGGGCCGCCTCCCTGCCCGAGCCGCCCGTCCGGCGTCCGGCGCCGGAGATCCCGTCGCAGCGCACCCGGCCGCCGGCGCCCGCGCCGCGCCGCCGCCGGCGGCGGCTGCAGCCGGTCGTGCTCGCGGCCGCCGCCGTCGCGGCGGCCGGCGGGGTCACGTGGGGGGTGCTCTCGGTCGGCGCGCCCGATCGGGAGCCCGCGCCGGTCTTCGGGGTGCCGGTGGTGTTCCAGCACGCCACCGCGCTCGACGAGGCGGGAGCGCGCTACCGCGACTTCGTCGTCGCCGAGGCCGACGCGCTGCGCGAGAGCACGGCCGACCTCGTCGCCGCCGTGCGGGCCGGGCGCGTCGCCGTCGCGCAGGACCGCTACCCGGCCGCGCGGACGCACTGGGAGCGCATCCAGGTCGCCACCGAGGCCGTCACCGGCCCCGACGGCGAGGAGCTCGGACCCGCGATCGACGGGCAGGGGGTCGGCATGGACCCGGGCGAGACGTTCACCGGGTTCCACCGCCTCGAGCGCGACCTGTGGGTCGACGGCCTGCAGCCCGACACCCGGCAGGTGGCCGACGACCTGCTCGCCGACGTCACCGCACTGGCCCAGGGCGCGGTCGCGCTCGAGCTGGGCGGGCCGGACCTGTGCGGCAGCGCCAAGGAGCTCGTCGACTTCGCCGTCGTCACCACGCTCTCCGGGCGCGAGAACCGCTTCGCCGGCACCGACATGTCCGACCTCGCGGCGCGCGTCGAGGGCTCGGAGGCCGCGGTCGAGGCGCTGCGGCCGCTGCTCACCGACGTCGACCCCGCGCTGCTCACGGAGCTGGACCGCCGGTTCGCCGAGACCTACGCCGTCCTGGACCGCTACCGCACCGGCGGCGGGTTCCGGCCCTACACCGACATGACCGCGGCCGACCTCAAGGCCGTCGCCGACGTCCTCGACGCGCTGGGCGAACCGGTCAGCCACGTCGGCGGGGCGGTGCTCGTCTGATGCCGCGCATGAACCGCCGCACCCTGTTCGGCATCGCCGGCGCCGGGGCCGCCGCCGCCGCGGGCGCCGGGGCCGTGCTCGCCGCCGAGCACGTCCTGCCCGCCTCCGTCGGGGGCGGGCCCGACGACGTCGTCCCGTTCCGCGGGGCGCGCCAGGCCGGGATCACCACCGCCGCGCAGGACCACCTGTACTTCGTCGCCCTCGACGTCACCACCACCGACCGCGCCGAGCTCGTCGACCTGCTGCAGCGCTGGACGCTCGCGGCCGAGCGGCTCACCACGGGCGCGGAGGTCGCCGTCGACGGGGCCATCGGCGGGCACCCCGAGGCGCCGCCGCAGGACACCGGCGAGGCGCTCGGCCTGCCGCCGGCCCGGCTCACGCTCACGTTCGGCGTCGGCCCGAGCCTGTTCACGCGCGACGGCGTCGACCGCTTCGGCATCGCCGACCGCCGCCCGCCGAAGCTGATCGACCTGCCCCTGTTCGCCGGCGACGCCATCGAGCCCGGCCGCAGCAACGGCGACCTGTGCATCCAGGCCTGCGCCGACGACCCGCAGGTCGCGGTGCACGCCGTCCGCAACCTGATCCGGATGGGCTTCGGCACCACGGCCGTCCGGTGGGCGCAGATGGGCTACGGGCGCACGTCGTCGACGGTGGTCGGGCAGGCGACGCCGCGCAACATGTTCGGCTTCAAGGACGGCACCTCCAACATCACCGCCGAGGACACCGCCGGCCTCGCCCGCCACGTCTGGGCGGCCGCGGAGGACGGCGCCGACTGGATGACGGGCGGCAGCTACCTCGTCGCCCGCCGCATCCGGATGGCGATCGAGCCGTGGGACCGCACCTCGCTGCTCGAGCAGGAGGAGATCGTCGGGCGGCACAAGGGCAGCGGTGCCGCCCTGGGTGCCACCGACGAGTTCGCCGAGGTCGACTTCTCCGCCACCCGACCCGACGGCTCCGGCCCGCTGGTCGGCATGGACTCGCACGTGCGCCTCGCCCACTCCTCCACCCTGGGCGGGGTGCGGATCCTGCGCCGCGGCTACAACTTCATCGACGGCACCGACGCCGAGGGCCACCTCGACGCCGGCCTGTTCTTCATCGCCTTCGTCCGCGACCCCGGCGCGCAGTTCGTGCCGATGCAGCAGGCGCTGTCGACGAAGGACATCATGATGGAGTACCTGGTGCACACGAGCTCGGCGCTGTTCGCCTGCCCGCCGGGTGTGGGCACGGGCGACCACTGGGGCCGCACGCTCTTCGGCAACCCCGCCTAGCGGTCCGCACCCGCGGCACCGGGACGCCACCCCGTTTGTCCCGGCGCCCGGGTCGGGCGCACCATGTCGCCCGTGGACGTCGACTGGGCCGCGTGGCTGACCGGGCTGGGGATCGCCGCCGCGGTCTGGGGCGTGCTGTGCGTCGTCATGGTGCTGCTGGCCAGCAGGCTGCCGCCGGGTCTGCTCCGCGACATCGCGGAGTTCCTGCCCGCCTGCGTCACGACCGCCCGGCGGCTGCGCCGCTCCCCCGCGGTCCCGCGGCGCGCGAAGGTGGCCCTGCTGGTGGCGATCATCTGGGTGGTGTCGCCGATCGACCTGCTGCCGGAGTTCCTGCCGGTGATCGGGCCGCTCGACGACGTCGTCGCCGTGGTGCTCCTGCTGCGCTACGCCGCGCGCTCGATCCCGCGCGACCAGCTCGTCGCGGCCTGGCCCGCCGAGCTCCGCCTGCTCGAAAGGCTGCTGGACGGCCGCCGCCGACCCGACCGCGACCCGGAGCCCCGGTAGCGGGTCGCGGCCCGACCTGGTTCCCTCGGGGGTGACGCAGGTGACGTCGGGAGGTGGTGGGGGTGGACCAGGGCACGCTGCAGGCCTCGCCCACGCGGTGGATCTGCGAGCCCTGCGGGTTCGTCTACGACCCCGCCGAGGGCGACCCGGACAGCGGCATCGAACCGGGCACGCCCTTCGAGGACATCCCCGACGACTGGATGTGCCCCATCTGCGGTGCCACCAAGGCGGACTTCCGCGAGCTGGAGCCGGGAGAGTTCCCGGAGGACTGAGGACCACGGTCATGATCACCGGATACGCCCACTTCGCACAGCTGGCCGAGTCGCTGCAGTGGGACGAGAAGGCCATCGACTTCTCGGCGGACCGCGAGGCCTGGCCGCGGCTGACCGGGGCGGAGAACGCGCGGGTGCTCGGGCTGGTCGCCGGGTTCGTCATCGCCGAGACCTCGGTGTCCGGGCAGCTCGGCGCCTACGAGGCGGCGGCGCCCGACGAGTCGATGGCGGCGGTCTTCCAGGCCCAGGCCCGGGACGAGGCGCGCCACGCCCGCTTCTTCGACCGCGTCTCCGCCGAGGTCGCCTGCGTCCCCGGCGAGCTGCCCGCGCAGCGGCGGGACGCGCTGCGCGCCCACGTCGGCGACGAGCTGGTCGACCTGTTCGAGCACCGCCTGCCGGCCACCGCACGGCGGCTCGCCGAGGACCACGCGGGCCTGACGGCCGCGGTCGGCCTCTACCACATGGTGATCGAGGGCGTGGTCCTGCTGGCGGGGCAGCACGCGATGCTCGACGCGCTCGAGGGCCTGTCGGTCGGGCTGCCGGGGGTGCGCAAGGGGATGGAGCTGGTGCTGCGCGACGAGCGCTGGCACATCGGGTTCGGGTCGCGCGTCGTGCAGAGCGCGGCGATCGGCCGGGAGGAGGCCGACGCGCTGCTCGAGCAGGGCGAGACGGCCGCCAAGGTCTGGGGGGACCTCATCACCACCGAGGCCATCGAGACCGCAGTGCGCCAGCACCGGCGCCGGCTCAAGGCCGCCGGCATCAAGTTCTGGTGACCGCGGCCCGCTGACCGATCTCGTCGCGCCACATCGAGGCCTTGGTGCGGTGCCCCGCCGCCACGACGACGTCCCGCTCGTCGAGCAGCTGCTCGAACGCCGTGGCGGTGGCCAGCACCTCCCGGGGCCAGCAGCGGGTGGAGAGCTCGAGCAGCTCCCGGCCGCTCGGGTACCGGAAGTGCTCCAGGTCGGCCCGGTGCAGGCCCAGCCGGTCGGCCCCGACCTTGACCCGGCGGACCACCAGGGGCCCGTGCACCCCCAGCCGGCGCAGGTGCCCCTCGTCCACGCACCCGTGCGCGGCGCGGCGCGCCCACGCGGACTGGTCCGCGGTGAGCAGCTCCCGGGACCGGGCCGCGCCGGCGATCACGTCGGCCGCCGCCGCCGCGTCGACCTCCCGCCGGACCTCGACGTCCTGCCACAGCGCCCCCGGCACGACGTCGACCTCCACGCGCACCCCGCGCGGGAACGCCCGCCGGCGGGCGTCGCCGCTGCGGCAGGTGGACACCGACAGGTCGAAGCGGCCGCGGGCCCGGCGCCGCAGGCGGACCTCCACCCCGGCCTCCAGCAGGTCCAGGGCCGGGGTGTCGAGCAGGTACGTCTGGCGCACGCTCCACGTCGGCGCGCACCGCCCGGTCAGCGCCTCGGCGGCCGGTCCGGCCGGGGGCACGAGCAGTGCCTTCAGCTCGACGCTGTCGGCGTGCGCGCACCGGGCGCTGAGCCGCGCCAGCGCCTCGGGTGATCCGAACCTCCGCACGAGCCCCCCTGCGTGGACGGTCCGGCCGGCGTCCGCGTCGACGTCGGCCCCGTCGCACTATAGGACCGCGACCGGCTCCCGGACACCGCCTCGGCGGGCCGGATCCACGCCGTCCCGGGGCCGCCGGGACGGCGATCCACATCGACCGCCGCTCCCCCCTTGCCGATCTCGGACCCGCTCCGTAGGGTCGAATGTGGCTCAGCACACACTTCCGATGGCCGTTCTCGACAGCGCCGCGGACCCGTGTCCTGCCGCCCCAGTGGTCGACATCATCGGCAGACGGCCGAGTGACCCCGTGGCGGCACCCCTGTGCCCGGCTGCGCGGTGCTCGGCTGCGCACGCATGGAGGCGCACGTGGGAGTGCCCGTGAGCGGGTCCGGGATCGCCGGGAGCACCCGGTTCCCCGTCCGACGAGCCTCCTCCGCCGACGATCCCCGACCCGCCACGGCCCTCCGGCCGTGGACGACCGACGAGGAGGGGAGGACCCAGGTGGTGGCGACGCTGCCGTGGGCAGGACGGACGTTCGTGACGAGGAGGTACGGCAGATGACGACGACAGACGATCCCTCGGGCAAGCTGGCCGACGGCCTGCACCGGCAGAACGCGACCGGCCTGGGCCGGTTGCTCGGCTCCGGCGGCGTCGGGCACGCCGAGGAGGGGCCCGACGGCACCATGACCGCCACCGTCCGGATCCCCGAGGACGAGCTCTGCTTCGAGCCCGGGACCCTCATCCTGCCCCACGGCGGGAACCTCGAGCTCACGCTCATCAACGACGACAAGAACACCCACTGCGCGGTGCTGCCGCACAACGGGGACCCCAAGATCATCTGGTTGGTGAACCACTCGAAGGGCACGGCCTCGCTCAACCTGGACGGCCCGGGCACCTACTACTACGGGTCCACGACCGGGAACGACGAGGGCCGCGGCCTGACCGGCGCCATCGTCATCGGCGGGGAAGTACCGGACCACGCCAAGCTCGACCGCCCGCCGCAGCCGCGCCCGTGAGATGAGGAGCAGACCATGACCGACTACGTCGACGCGGGCGCCGCGATCCCGCAGATGCAGCTCAGCGCCATCAAGGGCAGTGCGCCCGCCACGGGCAACGTGGACCACGACCGCATCCTGCGCGCCCGCACGGAGCCGGAGAACTGGCTCACCTACTACGGCACCTTCGACGGTCAGCGCTACAGCGAGCTCGACCAGATCAGCAAGGACAACGTCCGGCGCCTGTCCCCCGCGTGGGTGTTCCAGGCCGGTTCGACGGGCATGCAGGCCGGCGCCTCGACCTACTCGTTCGAGGCCTGCCCGATCGTCGTCGAAGGGGTCATGTACGTCTCCGGCCCCGACGGCCGGTGCTGGGCGCTGGACGCGAAGACCGGTGCGGAGCTCTGGCGGTACAAGCACGCCTCGCCCTACGACGTCTCGCTGTGCTGCGGCAACGTCAACCGCGGGGTGGCCGTCGGGCACGGGAAGGTCTACATGGCCACCCTCAACGCCCACGTGATCGCCCTCGACGCCACCACCGGCGAGAAGGTCTGGGACACCACCGCCGGTGACGTGCGGGCCGGGGAGAGCCGCACCGTGGCGCCGCTGCTCGTGAAGGACATGGTCATCGTCGGCAGCTCGGGCGGCGAGTTCGGCACCCGCGGGTGCCTCGACGCCTTCGACGCCGACACCGGGGAGCGCCGCTGGCGGCGCTACATGATCCCGAAGCCGGGTGAGCCCGGTTCCGAGACCTGGCCCGACGACGGCGAGGCGTGGCAGCGCGGCGGGGCGAACTGCTGGGTCACCCCGACCTACGACCCGGAGCTGGAGCTGCTGTTCCCGGGCACCGGCAACCCGGCGCCCGACTTCGACGGCGGGGTCCGCCCGGGCGACAACCTCTACACCGACAGCGTCGTCGCGGTGGACGTGAACACCGGCGAGATCCGGTGGCACTACCAGTTCACCCCGCACGACCTGTGGGACTACGACTCCACGATGGAGAACCTGCTGTTCGACGCGCCCGACGGCCGCAAGCTGATGGCGCACGCGGACAAGAACGGGTACTTCTTCGTCCTGGACCGCACCAACGGCGAGCTGGTGCGGGTCTTCCCCTTCGTCGACCGGATCACCTGGGGCGAGATCAGCCCCGACGGCAAGGTCACGCCCAAGCTGTACCCGGACGAGGAGGGCGTCCCGGTGCACTTCTGGCCGGGGCCGGCCGGCGGCAAGGAGTGGACGCACATGTCCTACAGCCCCCAGACGGGGCTGGTGTACATCCCGGTGCAGGAGGTCGGGGCCACCGCGACCCGGCGGCGCCGCGAGTTCAAGGAGAGCATCCCGTACTGGGGCGCGGGCGTCGCCGTGGACCTCGAGGACTTCTACGGCTTCGTGAGCGCCGTCGACCCGCTGACCGGCGAGGAGAAGTGGCGCTGGCGCTACGAGTACCCGATGACGGCCTCGACGCTGGTCACGGCGGGCGGGCTGGTCTTCGTGGGCCTTGCGACGGGTGAGTTCATCGCCCTCGACGCGGCGACCGGGGAGAAGCTGTGGCAGTTCCAGTGCGGCAGCGGCCACCACAGCAGCCCCAGCACGTACAGCATCGACGGCCGGCAGTACGTCGCGGTGCCGACCGGGTTCGGCGGGTGGGTCGAGGGCTTCACGCCCGGGCTGCTCGGCGCCGCGTCGGGCGACTCGCTGTTCGTCTTCGCGCTGCCCGAGGACTAGGTCCGCACCCCGCACGACACGCAGGAGGGAGGTGACGGCACATGGAGCGTCTCGCCGAGTGGGAGGCGCCCGACTTCGACGAAGTCGGGTGTGCGCCCGAGGTGACGATGTACATCGCTCGCTCGGAGGACTGAGGCCGACGGCCTGAGGACGACGACGGCGGACGACGGACGGGGAGGGGCGCCGGGACACGGGTTCCGGCGCCCCTCCCCGGCGTCGAGGACGGGGGCGCGAATGCGGGTGCGGGTGCTGGGATCGGCGGCGGGAGGGGGCTACCCGCAGTGGAACTGCAGCTGCCCGACGTGCCGGGCGGTCCGCGAGGGCACCCGGCCGGCCCGGGCGCGCACGCAGTCCTCGATCGCCGTGAGCCCGGACGGCGAGCGGTGGTTCCTGGTCAACGCCTCCCCCGACGTCCGGGCGCAGGTCGAGGCGTTCCCGCGCCTGCACCCCGGCGCCGGCCGGGCCACGCCGCTGGAGGCGGTGCTGCTCACCGACGCCGAGCTCGACCACACCCTGGGGCTGCTCCTGCTGCGGGAGGGACGTGGGATCGAGCTGCACGCCACCGCGGCGACGCACGCGACGCTGACCGCGGGCACCGGCGTGCTGACCACCCTGGAGCGCTACTGCCCCGTCGGGTGGACCCCCGTCGTCCCGGGGAAGGAGGTGTCGCTGGGCGGCATCTCCTACCAGGCGTTCGACGCCCCCACCGGCAAGCACGACCGCTTCGGCGGGGGCACCGGCGAGGGGCGGGTCGTGGGCTACCGGTTCACCGACGAGGCCACCGGGGCCGCGGCGGTCTACCTGCCGGGCGTGCAGGAGCTCACGCCGGCCGTGCTCGCCGAGCTCGAGGGCGTCGACTGCCTGCTCGTCGACGGCACCTGCTGGCACGACGACGAGATGATCCGCCTCGGCCTGGCCGCGAAGACGGCCCACGGCATGGGGCACCTCGCCGTCGGCGGCCCCGGGGGCAGCCTCGAGCAGCTGGCCGGGCTGCCGATCGCCCGCCGGATCTACGTCCACATCAACAACACCAACCCGATGCTGCTCGAGGACTCGCCGGAACGGCGCCACGTCGAGCGGTGCGGGATGGAAGTGGCCCACGACGGTCTCGAGGTGGAGGTCCCCGCACGATGACGGACACGATGACGGACACGGACGCGATGACGACGGGAGCGCCCCCCGAGGTCGACGCCCTCGTCGAGCGGCTGCGCGCGCACTCGCAGAGCTACCACAGCGCGCACCCGTTCCACCTGCGGATGAACGAGGGCCTGCTCGCTCCCGCCCAGATCCGCGGGTGGGTGGCCAACCGCTACTACTACCAGGAGATGATCCCGCGCAAGGACGCCGCGATCCTCGCCAACTGCCCGGACCCGGCGGTGCGCCGGCGCTGGATCCGCCGCATCACCGACCACGACGGCACCGCGGACGGCGAGGGCGGCATCGAGGCGTGGCTGCGCCTCGGCGAGGCCTGCGGGCTGCGGCGCGAGGAGATCGCCGACCACCGCCACCTCGTGCCGGGCGTGCGGTTCGCGGTGGACGCCTACGTCACGTTCGCCCGGACGCGGCCCTGGGTGGAGGCGGTCGCGTCGTCGCTGACCGAGCTGTTCGCGCCGGACCTGATGGCCGAGCGCCTCCGGGCGTTCGAGCAGCGCTACACCTGGATCGCACCGGAGGGCCTGGCCTACTTCCGCAACCGCCTGGAGCAGGCGCCCCGCGACTCCGAGCACGCCCTGGAGGTGGTGCTGCGGTACTGCCGGACCCTGCAGGACCAGGACGCGGCGGTGGCCGCGCTGTCGTTCAAGTGCGACGTCCTGTGGTCGATGATGGACGCGATCGACCAGGCGTACGGGGACCGGTCCCGTGCCGGGTGACGTCCCGCCGTCGGGCCGCCCGGCGCTGGCGCGCCACGTCCGGATGCGGTTCGACCCGACCCGCGAGCGGCACGTGCTGCTGGGCCCGGAGTCGGTGATCGTGCTCAACCCGACCGGCGCCGACATCCTCGGCCTGTGCGACGGGCGGCGGACCGTGTCCGACGTCGCCGCGGCGCTGCGGGTCCGCTACGAGCGGGTGGTGGACGACGAGGTGACGGCGTTCCTCGCCCGGCTCGTCACGAAGCGATGTGTGGAGATCAGTGATGGATAGGCCCTTCGGACTGCTGGCCGAGCTCACCTACCGCTGCCCGCTGGCCTGCGCCTACTGCTCGAACCCGCTCGAGCTCGCCGCCTACGACGACGAGCTGGGCACCGCCGAGTGGCAGCGCGTGTTCACCGAGGCCGCCGCGATGGGGGTGCTGCAGTGCCACCTCTCCGGCGGCGAGCCGCTGCTGCGCCGCGACCTCGTCGAGCTGGTGCGCACGGCCGCGGACCTCGGCATGTACACGAACCTGGTGACCAGTGCGATCGGGCTCTCGCGCGGCCGCGCGGAGGAGCTGAAGGAGGCCGGGCTCGACCACGTGCAGGTCAGCGTGCAGGCCGACGAGCCCGCCACCTCCGACCGCATCGCCGGCATCCCGTCGTTCGAGCGCAAGCTCCGGGCGGCCGCCGTGGTGAAGGAGCTCGGCTGGCCGCTGACGGTCAACGTGGTGGTGCACCGGCAGAACATCGACCGCCTCGCCGAGATCATCGCGCTGGTCGAGGAGCTCGACGCCGACCGCGTCGAGCTGGCCAACACCCAGTACTACGGCTGGGCGTGGCGCAACCGGGCGGCGCTGCTGCCCAGCCGCGCCCAGCTCGCCGCCGCCGAGGACGTCGTCCGCGCCGCGCGCGAGCGCCTGGCGGGCCGGATGGAGGTCCTGCACGTGCTGGCCGACTACTACAGCGCGTACCCCAAGCCCTGCATGGGCGGGTGGGCCGCGCGCCAGCTGACCGTGGCCCCCAACGGCGACGCGCTGCCCTGCCCGGCGGCGCAGACCCTGCCGCTGCCGCGGGCCAGCGTGCGGGAGGAGTCCCTGCAGCGGATCTGGGACGACGCCCCGGTGTTCACCGCGTTCCGCGGCACCGGCTGGATGAGCGACCCCTGCCGGACCTGCGACCGCCGCGAGATCGACTTCGGCGGGTGCCGCTGCCAGGCGTTCCAGCTCACCGGCGACGCCGCCCGCACCGATCCGGTGTGCCACCTCTCGCCCGACCACGCCCTCGTGGCCGACGCCGTCGAGGCGGCCAACGCGGGAGGCCGACGGCACGAGGAGGTGCTCGTCCCGCGTCCGCACCGCGCCTGAGTGCGGGGGACGGTGGGTGGGGCTAGTCGACCTCGATCGGGGGTCCCCCGAGCACGACGAAGCTCAGGACCCAGTAGGCGACGTACAGCGCGAGCAGGACGAAGCCGTGCCACCGCTGCAACCGCCCGGTCCACAGGAAGTACGCCGCGAGACCGGTCACCGCGATGAGCGCGGTCAGGTGCCAGGTGAGCACGTCCGGACCGACGACGATCGCGCCGCCCGCGAGGATGATGACGCCGAGCTTCCCGGTCACCGAGAAGACGACGCTCCCGATGACGTTGCCGATCCCGACCTCCGGCGCGCCCCTCCGGATGGGCTCCACCGTCAGGAAGACGTCCTCCAGGGTCAGGACGGCGGTGACGATCGTGGCGCCGAAGAGCGTGCCCTCGATCCCGTAGGCCTCCAGGATCCCCTCGACGCCGATGCCCGTGGTCGCCGCGCCGACGACGAGACCGGTGAGCGCGAGCAGCGCCAGCGCCAGCCCGGCCCAGCCGGGGAGCCTGCGCGCCTCGGCGAAGGGCATCTCGTCGGCGAACGACGTCCCCGGCGCCTGCTCCCCCTCCGCCGGGTCCCCCTCCGCCCGGTCCTCCCGCCCGCCGCCGGTCTCCACCATCCCCGCGTAGATCTCGGCGTTGCGGAAGACCGGGATCGCCCGCTGGGACTCCCGGACCGCGACGTAGGTGATGAACAGCACGAACAGGGCGACGAGCACGACGCCGTCGACGAGGGTCAGCGGCGCCGTCAGCGTGAACACGATCATCACCAGCGGTGCTCCGGCCAGCAGCGCCACGTAGTCGCGCGGGATCTGCAGCCGCACCGGGGTGAGGATCGCGGCGATCGCGAGCACGACCCCGGTCAGCGAGATCGCCGTGCCGAAGACCGTGCCCAGCGCGACGCCGCTGAGGTCCTCGAGGTTCAGCGCGACCCCGAGGAAGATGTCGTCGAACTCGATGCCCGTGAAGACGATCGCGAGCAGGAACAGCGAGACCCGCAGGCCGCTCGCGGCCCCCACGAGGTAGCCGATCAGCTTCTCGGCGCTGAACACCAGCAGCGTCGCGCCGGAGATGAACACGAACACGGAGGTCATGCGACTTCCCCCTCGCACCGGCCGCACTGCCGACATCGTGCGGTTCCCCGCAACCGCGCCCCGATGGTCGCAAACCGGCGTCGTCGCCCGCTAGTGCCGAAGCACCGCGCGTTCCCGGGATCGCTCCCGGCACCCCGTCAGCCGGTCTGGCAGGCTGTCGTCCGCGCACCCCACCAACGAGAGGACCACCGTGGCCCAGCAGAAGCCCGAGGTCGACCCGCACGACGGCCCGGCGCCCGCCGACCTGCTCGTCACCGACCTCGTCGTCGGCGACGGCGCCGAGGCCCGCGCGGGCCAGAACGTCGAGGTGCACTACGTCGGCGTCGCGCACAGCAGCGGCGAGGAGTTCGACGCCTCCTGGAACCGCGGCTCCGCGTTCCGCTTCCCCCTCGGCGCCGGCCGCGTCATCGCGGGCTGGGACCAGGGCGTCGTCGGCATGAAGGTCGGCGGACGCCGCCGGCTCGTCATCCCGCCGCACATGGGCTACGGCGACCGCGGCGCCGGCGGCGCGATCAAGAGCGGCGAGACGCTGATCTTCGTGGTCGACCTGCTCGGCGTCTCCTGATCGGACCGGGGCCCTGCACCTCCTGATCCTCAGCGACACCCACCTCCCGGCGCGGGCGCGCGACCTGCCCGCGCCGGTGTGGGACGCCGTCGACGCCGCGGACGTGGTGATCCACGCCGGCGACTGGATCTCCGTGGCCGCCCTCGACGCGCTGGAGGCCCGCGCGCGGCGGCTCGTCGGCGTCCACGGCAACAACGACGGCGACGCCCTCCGCGCCCGGCTCCCCGAGGTGGCCCGCGCCGAGCTCGGCGGGGTCCGGTTCGCCGTCGTGCACGAGACCGGCTCGTCGAAGGGCCGGGAGAAGCGCTGCTCCACCGCCTACCCCGACGCCGACGTGCTCGTGTTCGGGCACAGCCACATCCCCTGGGACTCCACGACGGCGTCCGGGCTGCGGCTGCTCAACCCCGGCTCCCCCACCGACCGGCGCCGGCAGCCGACGCACACCTGGATGACGGCCGAGGTCGACGGTGGCATCCTCGGCGCGGTGACCCTGCACCACCTGGAGACCCCGCACCGCGTGGAGCGCTGACGGTGGCGAAGGAGAAGGCGCCGAAGGAGACCCGCGAGGGCGTCGAGCTTAGCAGCCTCGACGGCCCTCTGTTCGACGGCTCCGGCGCCACCAAGCGCGACCTCGTCGACTACCTCGACGCCGTCTCCGCCCGGATCCTGCCCGGGCTCGCCGGGCGCGCGCTGTCGGTGGTGCGCGTGCGGCCGGGGCAGGAGCCGTTCATGCAGAAGAACGTCCCGAAGTACGCGCCCGACTGGATCGCCACCACGGCGGCGTGGGCGCACGCCTCGCAGCGCGAGGTCCACTACGCCCTGTGCGACGACCGCCGCACCCTGCTGTGGTTCGCCAACCAGCGCGCGGTCGAGTACCACCCGACGCTCATGCGGGCCGGGGACACCGTCGCGACGCAGCTCGTGATCGACCTCGACCCCCCGGTCGACGACGACTTCGCGCACGTCGTGGCCGCCGCCGCGCTCGTGCGGCGGGCGCTGGCCGACTCCGGGCTCGCGGGCGCGCTGAAGACGAGCGGTGCGAAGGGCGTGCACGTCGTCGTGCCGCTGGAGCCGTCCGCCGTCGACGACGCCGCCGCGGCCACCCGCGCGCTGGCCGCCCGGGCCGCGGCCCTCGACCCCGCCGTCGCGACCACCGCGTACATCAAGGAGGACCGGGAGGGGAAGGTCTTCGTCGACTCCACCCGGGCCGGGGGCGCCACGATCGTCGCGGCCTACAGCCCGCGCGTGCGGCCCGGGGCGCCCGTGTCGTTCCCGGTGGCCTGGGACGACCTCGCGGGCGTCCACCCCACCGACTTCACGATCCGCACCGCCCCCGGGCTGCTCGGCGACGCCGACCCGTGGGCCGCCGCGCTGCCCGCGCCGCAGGCGCTGCCCGCCGACCTCGTCGAGCAGGGCCACACCATCCCGGTCGCCCGCGTGGCCGCCATGCACGAGGGCAAGCGGCGGGCGCGGGCGCGCCGGCAGTGATGCGAGGATGAGGCCATGATCACCGAGATCGCCGACTTCGCCGTCCTCCCCGACAAGCAGGAGCAGTTCGCCGACGCCGTGCGCGAGGGCCTCGCGCTCGCCGCGCAGAGCCCCGGGTTCCGCGGCGCCCGCCTCACCCGCAGCATCGAGACGCCCACCCGGTTCGTGCTGTTCATCGAGTGGGACAGCGTCGAGGCGCACACCGTCGGCTTCCGCGAGTCCGAGCTGTTCCCGCAGTGGCGCGCGATCGTCGGCCCCTTCTTCGACGGCCCGCCGACGGTCGAGCACGTCGAGGAGCTCGTCGCGCATCCCGGGGACTGAGAGGCGGCTGAGGGCGGGTCACGGCCGGTCGCCTAGCGTCGCAGGAGTGCCCCGCCTCCCGCGCGTGCTGCTGCTCGCGCTCGCGCTCCTCGTGCTCGTCCCCGCCACGGCCCTCGCCTCCCCCGCTCCGAGCTCGGGCCCGGGGAGCGTCACCGAGGCGCGCGTCGACGTCCCCGGGGCCACGCTGGACACCACGCTCTACCTCCCCGCGACGACGCCGGCCCCGGCGGTGCTGGTCGCCCACGGCTTCGGCGGGAGCAAGGCCTCGGTCGACGACGACGCCCGCGCGCTCGCCGACCGCGGCTTCGTCGTGCTCGCCTGGTCGGCCCGCGGGTTCGGCGCGAGCACCGGGCAGATCGCGCTCAACGCCCCGGACGCCGAGGTCGCCGACGCGAGCGCGCTGCTCGACCGGCTCGCCGCGATGCCCGAGGTCGTGCAGGACGGGCCGGGCGACCCGCGCGCGGGCGTCACCGGGGCGTCGTACGGCGGGGCGCTCGCGCTGCTGCTCGCCGGCTACGACCCCCGCGTCGACGCGATCGCCCCGGTGATCACCTGGAACGACCTGGGCCAGGCGCTGTTCCCCAACGCCGCCGCGGCCGGTGCGCTGCCCGCGGACACCCCGGCGCGCGGCGCCTTCGCCGCCGACGGGGTGTTCAAGCGCGGCTGGGCCGGGGTCTTCTTCTCTGCGGGCCTGGGCACGGGCGCGCCGGGCGAGCCGGGCACCGACGACGCCACGAGGCCCGCCGTCCCCGCCGCCCCCGCACCCGGCGCCTCCCCCACCTGCGGCAGGTTCACCCCCGAGGTCTGCGCCGCCTACACCGACGCCGCGACGACCGGGCGCCTGTCCCCGGCCACGGCGGCCCTGCTCGAGCGCTCCTCCCCCCGCACCGTGACCGGCCGGATCACCGCCCCGACGCTGCTGGTGCAGGGCGAGCAGGACACGCTGTTCGGCCTCGACCAGGCCGACGCCAACGCCCGCGAGATCGCCGCGAACGGCACCCCGGTGCAGGTGCGCTGGTACGCGGGCGGGCACGACGGCGCCGCCCCGGCCGACGACGTGCGCACCGCGGTCGGCGACTGGTTCGACCACCACCTGCTCGGCACCGGCGACGACCCGGGCACGACGTTCTCCTACGGCGTCGAGAGCGGCCTGCGCGCCGGCAGCAGCACCGCGACCGGCCGCACGGTCGTCGCGGCCGGCTACCCCGGCCTGGCCGGGGCCGGCGCGGTGCCGACGCAGGACCTCGCGCTGACCGGCGGCGCGCGCGTCGTCGCCACCCCGGCGGGCGGCAGCCCCGCCGCGATCACCGCGCTGCCCGGGCTCGGCGGGGCGCTGGGCAGCCTCGGCGGCCGGATCTCCGCGCTCACCGCGGCGTTGCCCGGCCAGTCGGCGCAGTACGCCTCGGCCGCGCTGGCCGACCCGCTGCTGCTCACCGGCGCGCCCCGGATCGACCTCACCGTCTCCCGCGTCCCCGGCCAGCCCGGCCCCGACGAGGCGATCCTGTTCGTCTCGGCCTCCGAGGTCACCCCGGACGGCACGCGCACCCTGCTCGGCGGGGCCGTCGCGCCGGTGCGGGTCGCGGTCCCCGCCGACGGCTCCCCGGTCACCGTCCCGGTGACGCTGCCCGGCGTCGTCGCGCCGGTGGAGGCGGGCAACCGCGTCGTCGTCACGGTCGGCACCACCGACCAGGCCTACGCGGGCGGCACCGACCCGGCGGCCTGGTCCGTGGACGCCGGCACCGTGCTGACCGTCCCCGTCGTGCCCGGCGAGGCCGTCACGGCGAACACCGTGCCGCTCGGCCCGGCCGTCGGGATCGGCGTCGTGCTGGGCGTCGCGCTGCTGGCCTGGGGCGCGGCCGCGCTGCTGCGCCGGCGCGGCGCGGCCGCCGTCGACCCCGCCCCGGACGCCCCGCCGCTGGAGATCCGCGACCTCGCCAAGACCTACCGCGGCGGGTTCAGCGCCGTGCGGGGCGTGTCCTTCCGTGTCGAGCGCGGGCAGGTGCTGGGCCTGCTCGGACCCAACGGCGCCGGCAAGACCACCGTCCTGCGCATGCTGATGGGCCTCATCCGCCCGACCGCGGGCACGATGACCGCGTTCGGCGAGCCCGTCGGGCCCGGCGCCCCCGTGCTCGCCCGGATCGGGGCCTTCGTCGAGGGGCCGGGCTTCCTGCCGCACCTGTCCGGCGCCGACAACCTGCGCCTGTACTGGGCCGCCACCGGCCGCCCCACCGCGGAGGCCCACCTCGACGAGGCGCTGGAGATCGCCGGGCTCGGCGCCAGCGTGCAGCGCCGCGTCGGCGCCTACAGCCAGGGCATGCGCCAGCGCCTGGCCATCGCCCAGGCCATGCTCGGCCTGCCCGAGCTGCTCGTGCTCGACGAGCCGACCAACGGGCTCGACCCGCCCCAGATCCACGCCATGCGCGAGGTCCTGCGCCGCTACGCCGCGGGCGGGCGCACCGTGCTGGTGTCGAGCCACCTGCTGGCCGAGGTCGAGCAGACGTGCGACCACGTGGTCGTCATGCACCACGGCCAGGTCGTCGCCGACGGCTCGGTCGAGGACGTCATCGCCGGGGGCGGGGCCGCGACGTTCGCCGTCGACGCGCCGTCCCGGGCGGCCGACGTCCTCGGCGCGCTCGCCGGCGTCCACGCGGTGGAGGTCGACGGGGAGCAGGTGCACGCCGAGCTCAACGGCACCCCGCGCGCGTCGGCGGTGCGGGCGCTCGTCACGGCCGGGGTCGACGTCGCGTCGGCCGGGCCGCGGCGCCGCCTCGAGGACGCGTTCCTGCAGCTCGTCGGAGAGGACGGCCCGTCGTGACCACGCCCGGACCGAGCACGCCCGGACCCAGCACCCGCAAGGGCACCGTCGGCGCCCTCGCCGCCGGGCCGCCGCCCGCGGCCTACCGGCCCGGCTCGACCCTCCCGCTGCGCGTCGAGCTGGTGCGCCAGCTCCGGCGGCGCCGCACGCAGGTGACGTTCGGGCTGGTCGCGGCACTGCCGGTGATCCTGTGGATCGCGTTCTCGCTGGCGCCCGACGGCCCGCCCACCGGCTCGCTCAACCTCGTCGACCTCGCCCAGGGCAGCGGCACGAACTTCGCCGTGTTCGCGCTGTTCGCCTCGGCCGGGTTCCTGCTCGTCGTCGTGGTCGCGCTGTTCTTCGGCGACACGGTGGCCGCGGAGGCGTCCTGGTCGAGCCTGCGCTACCTGCTCGCCGCGCCGATCCCGCGGACGCGGCTGCTGCGGCAGAAGGCGGTCGTCGCGGCCGGGCTCTCGCTCGCCGCGATCCTCACCCTGCCGCTGGTGGCGCTGCTCGTGGGCGGCCTGGCCTACGGCGCCGGCAACCTGGTCAGCCCCACCGGCGAGTCCCTGACGTTCGCGGCGGGCGCCGGTCGGGTCCTGCTCGGCGCGCTGTACGTGGCCGTGCAGCTGAGCTGGGTGGCGGCGCTGGCGCTGCTGCTGTCGGTGTCCACCGACGCCCCGCTCGGTGCCGTCGGCGGGGCGGTGATGGCGTCGATCGTCAGCCAGATCCTCAACCAGATCACCGCGCTGGAGGACCTGCGCGACTTCCTGCCCACCCGCTTCTCGACGGCGTGGTCGGACCTGCTCGCCACCGACGTCGACTGGGACGCCATGACCCGCGGCGTGTTCTCCTCGCTGACCTGGGCACTCGTGCTCGGAGCGGCCGCCGTGTACCGGTTCGGACGCAAGGACGTCACGAGCTGACGTCGGTGTCCCGCCCGGTGTGTGGTCGGTCACCGGTTGTGGGTACACCCCCGCACGGCCCGTCATCGACGGGCGTGACGAGGGAGCCCCAGATGACGTCCAGCACCGACCGCGGACCGGGAGCGGCCGACTACGGCCGGACCCCCGATCACGGCCCCGCACCCCACGACCGGGTCGGCGACCACCGCGCCCCCGACCACCGGGACCCCGACCCGCGGGGCACCGACCCCCGCGGCGTCGACCCCCGCGGCACCGATCCCCGCGACAACGACCCCCGCGGTGTGGACCAGCGCGGGGTCGACCAGCGCCCCCCGGGCACCTACGCCGCCGGCGGCGGCCACGCCGACGCCCCGACGGTCGCGACCGGGACCGCCGGCGGCACCGCCCTCACCCCCCGCCAGCAGCGCCGCGCCGCGCGCACCGAGCAGCGCCGCCAGTTCGGCGGCATCAAGTGGGGGTCGGCGTTCTTCGGCTGGCTCACCGCGCTGGGCACCGCGGTGCTGCTCAGCGGCATCGTGGCGGGCGTCACCGAGGGCTACGGCCTGACGACCGCCCCCGGCGGCCCGCCGGAGGGGATCGTCGCCGCGATCGTCGTGGCGGTCGTGCTGTTCCTCGCCTACTTCTGCGGCGGGTACGTCGCCGGCCGCATGGCCCGCTTCGACGGGGCCCGCCAGGGCGTCGCGGTGTGGATCTGGGCCGTGCTCGTCGCCGTCGCGGTGACGGTGCTCATCGCCGTGTCCGGCACGCCCGTCGACCTCACCCCGGTCGCCGCGCTCGTCGGCGGCGTCGTCGACCCGTCCGCGTTCACCCCGGCCGCCATCGGCGCGCTGGCCGCCGCCCTCGTGGTCGGCCTGGTCGGCGCCGTCCTCGGGGGCCTCGCGGGGATGCGGTTCCACCGCCGCGTCGACCGCGCCGTGCCACCGGTCCCGACCGCAACGCCCTGAGGCGGGGCCGGTGAGGTGGCCGGCGCCGTGACCCCGGGTGTGCCCAGCAGGACACCCCCGACGATCACGGTGCCGGCCACCAGTTCGACCAGCGAGGGCCGCTCCCCCAGCACCACGGCGGCCAGCCCCATCCCGACGACCGGCACCAGCAACGAGTACGGCGCGACGACGCCGGCCGGGTGCCGCCCCATGAGCCACGTCCAGATCCCGGAGCCGAGGACGGTCGCGGGCACGACGAGGTAGGCCAGCGCGAGCAGCCCGGGCACCCCGGACGGGCCGGCCGCGGCCACCAGCGCGTCGAGCCCCGCCTGCGGGCCCTCCGTCAGCCACGACATCGCGAGCAGCGGCACCGGCGGCACCACCGACATCCACAGCGTCAGGTGCAGCGGGTTCGGCGCGTGCGCGAGCCGGTTGGCGAGGTTGCCGAACGCCCAGCCCAGCGCCCCGAGCAGGGTGAGCAGCACCGGCAGGACCGCCGCGGTCTGCGCCCGCGCCACCACGATCGCGGCGAGCCCGAGCACGGCCAGCCCGATCCCGACGCCCTGGCGCACGGCGAGCCGCTCGCGCAGCAGCAGCGCCCCCAGCAGCACCGTGAACGGCGCCGACGCCTGCAGCACCAGCGACGCGAGGCCGGGCGGCATCCCGATGTCCATCGCGACGAACAGGCCGATGAACTGCACGGTCCCGAACCCCAGCCCGTAGCCGAGCAGCCAGCGCAGCGGCACCTGCGGGCGCGGCACGAGCAGCACCGTCGGCACCGCGATCAGCGCGAACCGCAGCGCGGCCAGGAACAGCGGGGGGAAGTGCTCGAGCCCGACGTGGATCGCGAGGAAGTTGCCGCCCCACAGGGCGGCGACGAGGACGGCGAGCAGGCGGTCGCGGAGGGGCACGCCTCCACCCTGCGGGCCGCCGTCCCTCCAGACCAGCGAATCGTTCTGCAGGGATGCTTTAGCCTGGCTTCATGGACGTCCAGCGGCTGCGGGTGCTGCGCGAGCTCGCCGACCGCGGGTCGGTCACCGCCGTCGCCGCCGCCCTGTCGTTCACGCCCTCGGCGATCTCGCAGCAGCTCAGGGCGCTGGCCGAGGAGGTCGGCACGGCGCTGACCGAGCCCGCCGGGCGCGGCCTGCGTCTCACCGACGCCGGGCGGGTGCTCGCCGCCGAGGCCGAGGAGGTGCTCGCCGCGCTCGCCCGCGCCGAGGCGGCCGTCGAGGGGCTGCGGACGACGCCGCGCGGGCTGGTGCGCGTGGCGCTGTTCCCGTCGGCCGCGCGGATGATGCTGGCCGGGGTGCTGGCCCGGCTCGACGCCGCGCCGGGCGTCGAGGTGGCGTGCCGCGACGTCGACATGAGCCCGGCCGCCGTCGTCGCCCTCACCGCCGACTTCGACGTCGTCGTGACCCACCGCGACGAGCACGGGCCCGGCACCGCGCCCGGCCGGCACGTCGTGCCGCTGCTGCGCGAGCCGCTCGACGTCGTGCTCCCGCCCGGGCACCGGCTCGCGCGCCGGCGCCGGCTGCGCCTCGACGAGCTGGCCGGCGAGTCGTGGATCAGCGTGGAGGTGGGCTGGCCCGTCGACGACGTGCTGCGCTCGCTCGCGGTGCGCACCGGCACCGCGCCGCGGGTCGTGCAACGGATCAACGACTTCTCGGTCACCGAGGAGCTCGTCGCGGCCGGGCGCGGGATCGCGCTGCTGCCCCGCTACTCCACCGACGACCGCGGCGGGCGGCGGCTGGTCCGCCGCCCGCTGGCCGGGGTGCGGGCCGCCCGGCTGGTGGAGGCGGTGCTGCGGCCCAGCGCGGCCGCCCGCCCGGCCGTGCGGACGGTGCTCGACGCGCTCGTGGCGGAGGCGGCCGCGATCACCTCGCGGGCCGGCTGACGGTCCCCCGTCCCTGTTCCCGTCACCGTCACCGTCACCGTCACCGTCACCGTCACCGCGGCGATCCGCGCCCGCAGCGCCCGCTGCAGCAGCACCGGGTGCGCGTGGACCGCCACGGCCAGGGCCGCGCTCCGCGCATCGGTGCCGAGCAGCAGCAGCGCCGCCGCTCCGCCCAGCAGGTGCGAGGCCTCCGAGAGGCGGGTGTGCCGGTCGAGCCCGGGCAGCCCGGCGCGGGTGCCGTCGAAGCCGCGCACCCGGGCGATCACGCGCTCCCACCCGAGCGCGCGCAGCGCCCGGCGGTAGCCCGCCACCCCGGCGCGGCGGTGCCAGCGCCGCTCGGCGGCGCCCACGCGGAACCACCGTGCGCGCAGGGGCGGCCGGAGCAGGCGCAGCAGCACGCCGGCGGCGGCCGTGGCCAGGGTGTGCACGGCGAGCGCCCGGAGCAGCGGTCCCAGGAGCACGCCCGTCAGGGCCGCAGGCGCTTCGGGAGCTTCGCCACGACCGCGTCGTAGGAGGCGTCGACGAGCTCGCGCAGCTCGTCGTCGTCGGGGCCGGGCGTGACGCCGAGCCGGACGGTGTTCCAGCCGTGGCGCCCGATGTAGGCCGAGACCGTGACGGCGTCGGGGAAGCGCAGGCGCAGCTCGGCGGCCTCGTCGGCGTCGCGGCCGCACTTGACGCCCAGGGTGCCCCCGCCCGCCCCGTCACCCAGGAACGCGAAGATCTTGCCGCCCACCTTGGCGACCAGGTCGTTCTCCCACGGGCTGTCCGGGACGGCGCACGGCTTCGCCAGGCAGTGCGCCACGAGCTCCTCGTGGGTCACGCCCGCCGCCACCGCAGGAACAGCACCACCAGCAGCAGCGCCGTGAACCACACGTAGGTGCTGCCGACGACCTGCTGCCACACCGTCCAGCCGAGCTCGGCCTCCCCGGCGCGCGGCAGCCCGAGCCGGTGCGGGGCGACGACGAACACCGTGGCGGCCAGCACCGTGACCAGCCCCCACCCGGCCGACCGGGCCCGCCAGGCCGAGGCGGCCGCGACCAGCAGCGCGGGCGCGACCCACACCCAGTGGTGCGACCACGACGTCGGCGACGCGAGCAGCGCCACCCCGGCGACGGCGACGAGCGCGAGCGGCGCGGGCGCGCGGCGGACCACCGGCACCACGAGGGCGAGCAGCGCGGCCGAGAGGGCCAGCCAGGCGACCGTGCGCGCGGTGCCGTCGACGCCGGCCCGCACCAGCACGGCCTGCACGGTCTGGTTGGTGAAGAACGGCGAGCCGCTGACGCCGCCGGTGGGGTTGCCGAGCCAGAACGCGAGCGACTCGCGGGGCGCCACGGCGAACCCGGCGGCGGTGGCGACGAGTCCGGACAGCGCGGCGACGGCCGCGGCCCGGTAGTCGCGGCGCAGCAGGAAGAACAGCACGAACGCCGCCGGCGTCAGCTTGACGGCGGCGGCGATGCCGATGAGCATCCCGCGCGGCCAGCGCGGGTGGTCGACCAGGCAGTCGAGCGCGACCAGCGCCATGAGCAGCAGGTTGACCTGCCCGAACTCGATCGTCTGCAGCACCGGGTCGAGCGCGTAGGGGTAGCCCTCGACCGGGGTGTCGAAGTCGATCGCGTAGCCGGGCGTGACCGCCAGCGCGAGCGGCAGCGCGATCGAGGCGGTGGACAGCGCCCCGCCGCGCCCGCCCGAGGGCCACAGCCGCCGGGCGAAGGCGTAGAGCGTGCCGCCCAGCGCGAGCACCGACAGCGCGAGCAGCGCCGGCCACGCGACGACCCACGGCACCACCGCGAGCGGCGTCATCAGCAGCGCCGCGAACGGCGGGTAGATGAACGGGAGCGCGATGTGCCCGGAGGTCTCGGGCAGCGGGCCGTACATGTCGCCGCCCGACAGCCAGGCCTGCACGCCGAAGCGGTAGACCTCGAGGTCGATGTGCCGCCCGCCGGTGTGCACGACCAGCCCGGTCAGCACGAGCGCCAGCAGCGGAACCGTGAACGGCAGGATCCGGCGCGGGTCGCGCAGGAGGACCGGCGCCCGCGCGCCCGCCTCCTCGGTGACCGTCACGCCGACCACGGTATCCGGCCCGCGGTCACCGGATCCCGGCGGCGTCCATCCCGCGCAGCTCCTTCTTCAGGTCGGCGATCTCGTCGCGCAGCCGCCCGGCCAGCTCGAACTGCAGGTCGCGGGCCGCGGCGAGCATCTGGTCGGTGAGCGACTGCACGAGGTCGGCCAGCTCCGCCCGCGGCATCGACTTCGTGTCGCGCCCCGACACGACCCCGCTGCTCGCCCGGCCCGCCTCCCCCGCCGCGCGCTTGCCGCGCGACTGGTTGCGGCCCGACCCGCCGATCGGCACCACCTCGGTGTCCTCGGCCTCCTTGTAGACCTGGTCGAGGATGTCGGCGATCTTCTTGCGCAGCGGCTGGGGGTCGACGCCCTTCTCGGTGTTGTAGGCGATCTGCTTCGCGCGGCGGCGGTCGGTCTCCTCGATCGCGTGCCGCATCGAGTCGGTGATCTTGTCGGCGTACATGTGCACCTCGCCGGACACGTTGCGCGCCGCGCGGCCGATCGTCTGGATCAGCGAGGTGCCCGACCGGAGGAAGCCCTCCTTGTCGGCGTCGAGGATCGCCACCAGCGACACCTCGGGCAGGTCGAGGCCCTCCCGGAGCAGGTTGATGCCGACCAGCACGTCGTACTCGCCGAGGCGGAGCTGGCGCAGGAGCTCGACGCGGCGCAGCGTGTCGACCTCCGAGTGCAGGTAGCGCACCCGGATGCCCAGCTCGAGCAGGTAGTCGGTGAGGTCCTCGGCCATCTTCTTCGTCAGCGTGGTGACCAGGACCCGCTCGTCGCGCTCGGAGCGCTCGCGGATCTCGTGCACCAGGTCGTCGATCTGGCCCTTGGTCGGCTTGACCACGACCTGGGGGTCGACCAGGCCGGTGGGCCGGATGACCTGCTCCACGAACTCGCCGCCGGTGCGGGAGAGCTCGTAGTTGCCCGGGGTGGCCGAGAGGTACACCGTCTGCCCGATGCGGTCGGCGAACTCCTCCCACGTGAGCGGCCGGTTGTCGACCGCCGAGGGCAGCCGGAACCCGAACTCGACGAGGTTGCGCTTGCGGGACATGTCGCCCTCGTACATGCCGCCGATCTGAGGCACCGTGACGTGCGACTCGTCGATGACCAGCAGGAAGTCGTCGGGGAAGTAGTCGATCAGCGTGGCGGGCGCCGTGCCGGGGCCGCGGCCGTCGATGTGGCGCGAGTAGTTCTCGATGCCCGAGCAGAACCCGACCTGGCGGATCATCTCCAGGTCGTACTGGGTGCGCATGCGCAGCCGCTGCGCCTCCAGCAGCTTGCCCTGGCCCTCCAGCTGCGCGAGCCGCTCCTCGAGCTCCTTCTCGATGCCCCGGACGGCCTGCTCCATCCGCTCCGGCCCCGCGACGTAGTGGGTGGCCGGGAAGATGCGCAGCTCGTCGACCTGGCGGACGACGTCACCGGTGAGCGGGTGCAGGTAGTACAGCGACTCCACCTCGTCGCCGAAGAACTCGATCCGCAGCGCCAGCTCCTCGTACGCCGGGATGATCTCGACGGTGTCGCCGCGCACCCGGAACGTGCCGCGGTTGAACGCGAGGTCGTTGCGCGTGTACTGGACGTCGACCAGGGCGCGGAGCAGCGTGTCGCGGTCGATCGTGTCGCCGACCGCGATCTGCACCGACCGGTCGAGGTAGGACTGGGGAGTGCCGAGGCCGTAGATGCAGGACACGGACGCGACCACGACGACGTCGCGCCGGGACAGCAGGTTGTGCGTGGCCGAGTGGCGCAGGCGCTCGACGTCCTCGTTGATCGAGGAGTCCTTCTCGATGTAGGTGTCGGTCTGCGCGATGTAGGCCTCGGGCTGGTAGTAGTCGTAGTACGAGACGAAGTACTCGACCGCGTTGTTCGGCAGCATGTCGCGCAGCTCGTTGGCCAGCTGGGCGGCGAGCGTCTTGTTCGGCGCCATCACCAGCGTCGGCCGCTGCAGCCGCTCGATCAGCCAGGCCGTGGTGGCCGACTTGCCCGTGCCGGTGGCGCCCAGCAGCACGACGTCCTGCTCGCCGCCGCGGATGCGCTTCTCCAGCTCCTCGATGGCCGCGGGCTGGTCGCCCGCCGGGTCGTACGGGCTGACCACCTCGAACTTCCCGCCCGTGCGCGGGATGTCGCCCACCGGGCGGTGCTCGGAGTGCGCGAGCGGCAGGTCACCCTCGTGCTGCCCGTGATCACGTGCGCTGCCGGGAACCTCGGTTGCGAATGCCACGTCCCCCAGGGTACGAGCCCCCACCGACAGTTTCCGCCGACGGCGGCCCGGTTCTGACAGCATCGGGCCCGTGCACCCGCCGAAGACCGCGACCTTCGACGTCCCCGCCCGGCTCAACGTCGACACCAAGGGCCACGTGCGCGAGGTGGACGAGTACCGCGAGACGCCGTTCGGGCTGTACATGAGCCGCGCGATGGTGGCCCGCCCCACGGCGCACTGGATGCAGACGTGGCTGCTGCCCGACCTCGGGCTCGCCGTGACCGACTGGTGGTGGAACCCCGGCCACGAGCGCGACCAGGACTTCTACCTCGACGTGTGCGACGTCGTGCGCGACGGCCACCGGTGGCTGCTCACCGACCACTACCTCGACATCGTGGTCCGCACGGGGCTCGACTCGACCGTGATCGACGTCGACGAGTTCGTCGGCGCGGTGGCCTGCGGGGTGCTCGACCCGGGCGCGGCGGAGACGGCGATGCACCGCACCCACCGCGCGGTCGACGGCCTGGCCGCGCACGGGCACGACCTCGACGCCTGGCTCGGGAGCCTGGGCGTCGTCCTGACCTGGCGGGAGCGGCCGGGCCCGGGGTGGCGCGGCGTCAGCTGATCCCGGCGCGGGAGCCGGCCTGGCTTCCGGGCGAGATGGTGCCGGACTCGGTGGGCTCGCTGGTCTCCGTCTCGCTCGACGGCGGCATCGAGGTGGTGGTGGTCTCGTCCGGCGGATTCGTCGTCGTGACGGGCGGCGTCGTCGGGTCCGGCGTCCCCTCGTTGTTCGGCTGCGTCGTAGTGGCCGGCGGCCGCGTGGTGGTCACGACGGGGGGCGGCGGCGCCACCACCACCGGCGGCGGGGCCGCCGTCGTGGGCGGGGCCACGGGGTTGCGCTCGCGCGTCTGCCGGCGGGTGGTGGCCGACGACCGCTCCGTCTCCTCCGCGGGCGCGGCCTCCTCCGTGGTCGGCGGCGGGACGACCGTGGTGGTGGCGGTGGTCGACTCCGGCAGCACCGGGACGGCCTCCCCGATGGCGGACGCGGCCGGGGCGACCTGCGCGGTGGCCGGTGCGCTCCCGATCTGCGTGACGGCGGTGACGCCGCCCAGCGCGCCCACCGCGATGACGGCGACAGCGGCGGCGGTGCTGGCCCGGTTGGTCGAACCGGCGTGCCGGATGACGTCGTCGACCTGCGGCAGCGTGACGGCCGCCGCCAACTCGTCGTCGAGCCGGCGGAACTCGTCGGTGACCCGGGTCAGGGCGTCCATCAGTACTGCCTCTCCGCACCCGCGTGGGGCGTGTAGGGGTCGTCGTAGGCCGGGGCGACGCCGAGCACGCTCGGCAGCTCGTCGGCCATGCCTTCGGACACCACCTGGTGGGCGCGCCGGAGGCGGTCGCGGACGGTCTCCGCGGGGACCTGCTCGAGGGACGCGATATCGCGCCGGGACATGCCGACCATGTGGAACAGCACGACCGCGCGGCGCTCGGCGATGGTCAGGCGCCCGAGGGCGCCGAGGAGGGCCGCGGTGCGGGCGTCGCCGTCGCCGACGGGCCGCGTGCGGGCGAGCCCGACGCGCTCCAGGACCCGGCGCCAGCCCCGCTGCGTGGAGCGGACGGCGACGCGGCGGATCCAGCCGGTGGGGTCGGGGCCGACGCGGATCTCCGACCACTTGCGCCAGGCCCGCGAGTACGCGTCCTGGACGACGTCGTGCGCCTCGCCCGCGTCGAGCGTGATCGCGTAGAGCTGGGCGACCAGGCGCTGGTAGTTGGCCTCCAGGTGCGCACCGAAGTCGATGCGCAGCGAGGCCGGGGACGGGGCCGGGGCGTCCTGCACGACGACCGGCGCCGAGCCGCCGGACGCCGGGGCGTAGGGCTGGTACGGCGCAGGGGTGTGCGGGCCGGGCGTGTGCGGGCCGGAGGTGTGCGGGACCGGCGCGTACGCCGTGGGCGCGTACGGGTCGGCGACCGGCGACCCGCCGGAGGCGGGGGCGGCGTACGCCGTCGGGGCGTAGGCGGTGGGGGGCTCGCCGGAGCCGTCGGGGACGTCGGCCGCGCTGGTCGGGGCCTCGGCGACGGTGGTGGGCGCCTCGGCGGGAGCGGGCTCGTCGCCGGCCTCCGGGCCGCTGCCGGAAGCACCGGGGGCGTCGGCGGAGGGCTCGTCCACGCGCGGGTCCTCGGCGTGCGGCTGCTCCTGGAGCCCCTGCTCGCCGTCGGTCCCGTCCGCGCGGTGCTCGACCTGCGCGCTCACATCGACTCCCCGTCCCGTTCGTCCTGTCCGGCCCTCTGTCACTCCATCGTGGAGCGGTCGCGCTCCGTTACCGGCGGGTCATCTCCACTCAGGCCAACGAGGGAACCCACCCCGACGATACGGCCCAGGCCTCCGCGCGGTCGGCGGCCCCGTCGAACCAGGGTTCCTTGAGGTCGGCGTAGCGCGGCCCGTCGCCCCCCGACTCCGAGGCGGCCCTCCGCTTCACCGCGAGGTACTCCTCCCGGGCCTCCCGGTCGGCGCGGAGCCAGTCACGGAACAGCAGCGCGTACCGCCAACCGGGTGAGCCGATCTCGCGGATGTGCAGGTGCGTGCGACGACCGGGGTCGGCGGTGCCGTGGTACAGCTTGGGCCAGGCGGCGCCCGGCGACTTGGGGTTGTCGTGATCGACCTCGGGCCGCCACGGGAAGCCGACGGCCTCGAGCGCCCCGCGGAACCCGGCCACCTCGTCGAGCGACCCGACGGCGAGCTGCAGGTCGATCACGTCCTTCGCGGGCAGGCCGGGCACGGCGGTCGAACCGGTGTGCGCGACCTCACGCCCGCCCGCGGCCGCGGAGACCCGCGCCGCGAGCCGCGCGGCGTGCGCCGGCCAGTCCGGGTCGGGGTCGACGAGCACGGCCTCCGTCGTGCGGACGGCCTCCCCGCGGCGCAGGTTCGCCTCGAACGGCACCAGCCGCTCGTCCCACAGCGCGTCGACCACGGCCTCGAGCGCGTCGGGGGCGCCGGAGTTGTCGAGCCACACGTCGGCGGCGGCGCGGCGCGCGTCGTCGTCGACCTGGGCGGCGATCCGCGAGCGCGCGTCCGCCTCGGGCATCCCCCGCTGCTCCACCAGCCGCCGCACGCGCTCCTCCGCCTCGGTGTGCACGACGACGACCAGCGGGAAGAACGGCGCCATCCCGCCCTCGACGAGCAGCGGCACGTCCTGCACGACCACGGCGTCGGCCGGAGCGGCGGCGATCAGCGCGTCGGACGCGGCCCGCACCCGCGGGTGCACGATCGCGTTGAGCCGGGCGCGGGCGTCGGCGTCGCCGAAGACGACGGACGCCAGCGCCGGCCGGTCGAGCCCCCCGTCCGGGCCGAGGACCTCCTCGCCGAAGGCCGCGACGATCTCGGCCAGGCCGTCGGTGCCGGCGGCGACGACCTCGCGGGCCAGCACGTCGGAGTCGACGAGGACGGCCCCGCGGGCGACGAGCCGCCGCGCGACCGTCGACTTGCCCGATCCGATACCCCCGGTCAGCCCCACGCGCAGCATGCGCCGCACGCTAGGGGATGGCCCTATCCGGCGGCGACCGCGGGGCCCTCGCTCGCGGCCGGCGACGGGACCACCGGCTCGGCGGTCCGCGGCGGGCCGACGACCGGCAGCACGCGCAGCGCGAGGTCGACGAGGACGTCGCCGCGGGCCCGGCCGCCCGGACGCGGCCCCTCCGGCAGGACGAAGGTCAGCGTGTCGTCGTCGAAGGTGACCATGAGGACCGACTCGCGCGCGCGGTCGAACAGCGCGGCCGGTGCGGCTCCGATGGAGAGGTCGCGGCGGGTGCCGTCCTCCACACCGGTGTTCTTGCCCCACTGGGCCGCCGCGGCGGCGGCGTCGGTGTAGCGGGCCGCGTTGATGTCGAGCAGGGTCCCGCGGACCGTCCCGGTGCCGGAGTAGCGGCACGCGACGCGCTCGGTGCGCCCCACCGACGGCTCGGCGATGCCGATCGTGGTGCGGACCGTGACGCTGTCGAGCGGCAGGCCCAGCAGGGCCCCGAGGTCGGCGGCGGACAGCAGCTCACCGCACTCGGTGGGCAGGGCGCCGTTGCGGTCGGGCTCCCCCGGTTCGCCCGAAGCGGTGCCGGTGGACACGGCGAACGTGGGCACCGCCGTGGTCTCGACATCGGTCGAGGCGCACCCCGCCACCACCACCAGCCCCAGCAGCACCACCAGGAGCCGTACCGCACCCGCCCGTGTTCCCCCACCCACGGGTCCAAGGGTAGTGCGGTCCGGGCGATCCGGTGGCCTCCGGAGCGGCGCGTTCGGGGAACGCAGCGCAACCGTGACCGACGCAGGGCGACGAACGGGGACGGCCCCGGCGACCGTGTGGTCGCCGGGGCCGTCCCGGTGTGCTACCTGCTGATCAGGCGCCGCCCGACAGCTTCTCGCGCAGGGCCGCGAGCTGCTCGTCGCTGGCCAGCGAGCCGCCGGACTGGGCCGGCGCGCCGCCGCCCGTGCCCGCCTCGGCGTCGGCGGTGTCGGACGAGTAGCTGGTGCCCCCGCCGTCGGCAGCCGCCTCGGCCTCGGCCTCGGCCGACTTCTTGATCTGCGTGATGTGCTGCTCGTAGCGGACGTGGGCCTCCGCGTACTCCTTCTCCCACGCCTCGCGCTGGGCCTCGAAGCCCTCCTGCCAGTCGCCGGACTCGACGTCGAAGCCCTCGGGGTAGATGTAGTTCCCCTGGTCGTCGTACTCCGCCGCCATGCCGTAGCGCGTGGGGTCGAACTCCGTGTCGACCGTCATGCCCTCGTTGGCCTGCTTGAGCGAGAGCGAGATGCGGCGCCGGTCGAGGTCGATGTCGATGACCTTGACCATGGCGTCGTCGCCGACCTGGACGACCTGCTCCGGGATCTCCACGTGGCGCTCGGCCAGCTCGGAGATGTGCACCAGGCCCTCGATGCCCTCCTCGACGCGCACGAACGCGCCGAACGGGACGAGCTTGGTGACCTTGCCCGGGACGATCTGGCCGATCGCGTGGGTGCGGGCGTACAGGCGCCACGGGTCTTCCTGCGTGGCCTTGAGCGACAGCGAGACGCGCTCGCGGTCGAGGTCGACGTCGAGGACCTCGACGGTGACCTCCTGGCCGACCTCCACCACCTCGGAGGGGTGGTCGATGTGCTTCCAGGACAGCTCGGACACGTGCACCAGACCGTCGACACCACCGAGGTCGACGAACGCACCGAAGTTGACCACCGAGGACACGACGCCCTTGCGCACCTGGCCGCGGGCCAGCTGGTTGAGGAACTCGCTGCGGACCTCGGACTGGGTCTGCTCGAGCCACGCGCGGCGGGACAGGACCACATTGTTGCGGTTCTTGTCCAGCTCGATGATCTTGGCCTCGATCTTGCGGCCGACGTAGGGCTGCAGGTCGCGCACGCGGCGCATCTCGACCAGCGAGGCCGGGAGGAAGCCGCGGAGGCCGATGTCCAGGATGAGACCACCCTTGACGACCTCGATGACGGTGCCCTCGACCGGCTCGTCGGCCTCCTTGAGGGCCTCGATCGTGCCCCAGGCGCGCTCGTACTGCGCGCGCTTCTTGGACAGGATCAGGCGGCCTTCCTTGTCCTCCTTCTGGAGGACCAGGGCCTCGACGAACTCACCGACAGACACGACCTCGGCGGGGTCCACATCGTGCTTGATGGACAGTTCGCGGGAAGGGATGACCCCTTCGGTCTTGTAGCCGATGTCGAGCAGGACCTCGTCACGATCGACCTTGACGATCGTGCCCTCGACGATGTCGCCATCGTTGAAGTACTTGATCGTCTTGTCGATGGCGGCGAGGAAGTCCTCCTCCGACCCGATGTCGTTGATGGCGACCTGGGGGGTCGTGGAGGTCGGCGCGGCGGTGGTGTCGGTGGACATGTAGTGGGGTGCTCCGGTGATGGATGTCGGCGTGGTGCTGGGCTGGTGGTGTACGGCTCGTGACGTGGTGCTGTCACCCTTGATCTGGTGGTACGAGGAGCCCGTGGAGGACCACCGGCGCGGACGCCGCGGCGTTGACCACAGTGCTCCCACCATGCTACGCGGGAGGTGAACCACGGCACAACGCGGGTGGGCCGTCGCGAGCTGCGACGATGGGCCGGTGAGTGCCGAGGAGCTCTTGGGGACCACGGGGGTCGCGCGGCGGGCCGTCGACGGGGCGGAGTCGCAGCGCGCGAGCCGCGCGTGGTGGGACGCCGACGCCGACGACTACCTGGCCGAGCACGCCTCCGACATCGGCGACGTCGACTTCGTCTGGTGCCCCGAGGGCCTGCGCGAGGCCGACGCCGGGCTGCTCGGCGACGTCGCCGGGAAGGACGTGCTGGAGATCGGTTGCGGGTCGGCGCCGTGCGCGCGCTGGCTGGCCGCGCAGGGGGCGCGGGCCGTCGCACTGGACCTGTCCGCCGCGATGCTGCGCCACGCCGCGGCCCTCGGCGCGTCCACCGGCGTGGCGGTCCCGCTCGTGCAGGCGGGCGCGGAGCGGCTGCCGTTCGCCGACGCCTCCTTCGACGTCGCGTGCTCGGCGTTCGGGGGCGTCCCCTTCGTCGCCGAGCCGGAGCGCGTCATGCGCGAGGTCGCGCGCGTGCTGCGCCCCGGCGGGCGGTGGGTGTTCGCGGTCAACCACCCGATGCGCTGGATGTTCTCCGACGACCCCGGCCCTGACGGCCTCACCGTCGTCCAGTCGTACTTCGACCGCACCCCCTACGTGGAGGTCGACGACACCGGCGCGGCCACCTACGTCGAGCACCACCGCACGATCGGCGACCGCGTGCGCGACGTCGTCGCCGCCGGGCTGGTGCTGCGCGACGTCGTGGAGCCCGAGTGGCCCGAGGGCCGCGACCGCGTGTGGGGGCAGTGGAGCCCGCTGCGCGGCGCGCTGTTCCCCGGCACCGCGGTCTTCGTGTGCGAGCGGCCGTGAAGCTCACCTGGCGACAGGTGCGGCGGTGGCGGGTCCGGCGCCAGCTCCTGCTCTCCCCCGGCCCGTCGCCGGTCGAGGTGGCCCGGGCGCTCGGCGGCGTCCACGCCCAGGTGGCGTCGTGCGCCGCCCTGATCAGCGGCGTCCGGTGCGGTTCGGCGCCCGACGCCGACCTGGCGGCGCGCCGGCTCGTCCGCACCTGGGCCGCCCGCGGCACGCTGCACCTGCTCCCGGCCGACGAGATCGACCTCTGGGTCGGCGCCCTGACCGCCCGCGACGCCCGGCGCCGGTTCCCGCCCTCGTGGGAGCGCGAGCACGGCGTCACCGCCGCGCAGCTGCACGCGGTCACCGACGCGATCGGCGAGGTGCTCGGGGACGTGCCGCTGACCCGGGCGGAGCTCGTCGACGCCGTCGTCGCGCACCTGGGCGACCCGGGGGTCGCCGGCCCGCTGTCGACGGGCTGGGGCGCGCTGCTCAAGCCGGCCGCGGCGCGCGGGCTGCTGTGCTCGGGCCCCGCCGCCGACGGCGCCGTCACGTTCGTCTCCCCCGCCGCCTGGCTGGGCCGCCCGCTCGCCCCTCCCCCGGCCGCCGAGGCCGAGCGGGAGGTGCTGCTGCGCTTCCTGGCCGCGAACGGCCCGGCCACCGCGGCCGACGTCGCGCGCTGGTGGGGCGAGCAGCCCGCGCCCGCGAGGCGCACGGTCCGCGCGAACGCCGACGCGCTCGCCGAGGTCGCCGTCGACGGGGAGCCCGGGTTCCTCGTGCGCGCGGGGGACGTCGACGAGCTGGCGGCCGTCCCCGACGGCGGCACCGACCCCGCCGACGCCCCGCTGCTGCTGCCCGGCTTCGACCCGTGGGTGCTCGCCCCGCTGAGCCACCGCGTCCGCGCCGTCCCCGCCGACCGCACCGCCGAGGTCTCGCGCACGGCGGGCTGGATCTCGCCCGTGCTCGTCGTCGACGGGGTGGTGGCCGGGGTGTGGGAGCACGCCGTCGCCGGGGGGACGGCGACGCTGACCGTGCGGCCCTTCGCCGCGGCGCCCGACCCCGACGCCCTCACCGCCGCGGCGGCGCTCTACGGGCCGCTGCTCGGGGTGGGCGTGGTGCGGGTCGCGGTCGGCGGCTGACCTAGGGTCCGGGGCGTGCCGATCGATCCCGAGAACCTCCCGCCCATGCAGACGACCGAGCAGCTCGCCGAGCGCATGGGCATCGAGCTCGTGAGCCTCACGCTCGAGGAGGTCGTCGGCCGGATGCCGGTGGCGGGCAACAAGCAGCCGTTCGGGCTGCTGCACGGCGGCGCGAGCGCGGTGCTCGCCGAGACGCTGGGCTCGACGCTGTCGGCGCTGCACGCACTGCCCGAGCGCTTCCCCGTCGGCCTGGAGCTCGCCTGCACCCACCACCGGTCCGCGACCGCCGGGTTCGTCACCGGGGTGGCCCGCCCGCTGCACGTCGGCCGCTCGACCTCCACCAGCGAGATCGTCGTCACCGACGAGGACGGCCGTCGCGTCTGCACGGCGAAGCTGACCTGCCTGCACCGCGACACGAAGCCCCGGTCCGCATGACCTACCTGTCCGACCACCCCGACGGCGTCGTCCGGCTCGCCGCGGAGAGCCCGCGGATCGTGAGCCCGGCGATGACCACCGTGCTGCTGGCCCCCGGGTCGGTGACCGACGAGGAGTACGGCCTGTTCGAGGCCCGCCTCCCGGCCGGCTCGCCCGGCCCGGTGCCGCACTACCACGAGGGCTTCAGCGAGTCCTTCTACGTGCTGTCGGGCCGGCTCGCCGTCCGCACCGGGGACCGGTGGACGTCGGCGGCACCCGGGGACCTGGTCCGGGTGCCGCGACGCGGCGTCCACGCCTTCCACCCCGAGGGCGACGACGAGGCGCGCTTCCTCATCCTGTTCACCCCGGCCGGGCAGCCGCGGGAGCAGTACTTCGCCGAGATGGCCGCGCTGGCGACCCGGGACGTGCCGCCCACCGCCGAGGAGATCGACGAGCTGGCGGCGCGGCACGACCAGGTCAACCTGCGCGGCCTCCCGTGAGGGCCCTCAGTTCGCGACGCCCTCGCCCAGGTAGGCCTCCTGGACGCGCGGGTCGGCGAGCAGCTCCGGCCCGGTGCCCGAGAGCGTGGTCCGCCCCAGGTCGATGACGTACGCGCGGTCCGACAGCGCCAGCGCCGCCAGTGCGTTCTGCTCGACCAGGAGCACCGTGGTGCCCTCGTCGCGCAGCTCGCGGACCGTCGAGAAGATCTTCTGCGTCATGATCGGCGAGAGACCCATCGACGGCTCGTCGAGCATCAGCAGCTTCGGCCGCGACATCAGCGCCCGCCCGATGGCGAGCATCTGCTGCTCGCCGCCCGAGAACAGGCCTGCCTTGTTCCGGCGGCGCTCGCCGAGCACCGGGAACAGGTCGTAGACGCGGTCGAGGTCGGACAGGATGCCCGGCTCGTCGGAGCGGGTGTAGGCGCCGAGGCGGAGGTTCTCCTCCACCGTCATCCGCGCGAACAGCCGCCTGCCCTCGGGGCTGTGGGCCACCCCGAGCCCGAGGATCTCGTGCGCGGGCAGGGCGTGGATCGGCTTCCCGTCGAGCACCACCGACCCCGTCACCGGGCGCAGCAGCCCGGAGATCGTCCGGAGCGTCGTGGTCTTGCCCGCGCCGTTGCTGCCGATCAGGCTGACGATCTGCCCCTTCTCCACGGTGAACGAGACCCCGCGGACGGCCTGGATCGCGCCGTAGGCGACCGTCAGGTCGTTGACCTCCAGAAAGCTCACGGCTGCTCCCCCGCGTGTAGCTGCGCTTCGATCTCCTCCGGCGGCGCCCCGAGGTAGGCCTCGACCACGCGCGGGTCGCCCCGCACCTCGTCCGGCGTGCCCTCGACGAGCAGCTCGCCCTGCACCAGCACCAGCACCCGGTCGCACAGCGTGAAGATGAACTTGGTGTCGTGCTCGATGACGACGACCGAGACGCCCAGGTCGCGGATCGCGAAGATGAGCTGCCGGGTCACCTCCGTCTCCTGCGCGTTCATGCCTGCGGTGGGCTCGTCGAGCAGGAGGACGGACGGGTCGGTGGCCAGCGCGCGGGCGATCTCGAGCCGCCGCTGGTCGCCGTAGGGCAGGTTGCGGGCGAGCTCGTCGGAGAACCGGGTGAGGTTGACGAACTCCAGCAGCTCCGCGGAGCGCGCGGCCGCCTCGGCCTCGCTGCGCCGGAAGCCCGGCCCGTGCAGCAGGGACGAGAACGGGCTCTGCTTCATCCGCGAGTGCCGCCCGACCAGGACGTTCTCCGTGGCCGTCATCGACGGGAACAGGCGGATGTTCTGGAACGTGCGGGCCACGCCGAGCTCGGTGACCTTCGCCGGGTCCTCGGGCAGCTGCTTGCCGCGCAGCGCGACCTGCCCCGCCGTGGGCGAGTACAGGCCGGTCAGGCAGTTGAACAGCGTCGTCTTGCCGGCGCCGTTCGGCCCGATCAGCCCGATGACCTCGCCCTCCGACAGCCCGAAGGACACGTCGTTGAGCGCGGTCAGCCCGCCGAACTTCATGGTGACGCCGGTGGCCGCCAGGATCGAGTCGGTCACGACGACGCCCCCTTCCCGTCGGTGGTCCGGGCCGCAGGCGCGGCCTCGTGCTCCGCGGCCTTGTGTTCGGCCGCCACGATCGACGGGTCCGTCTCCGGCGCCAGCTCGGCGCGGCGGTGCGCGTCGGGCAGGATGCCCTGCGGTCGGAACCGCATGATGAGCACGAGCGCGATGCCGAACAGCAGCAGCCGGTACTCGGAGAACTCGCGCAGCTTCTCGGGCAGGACGAACAGCACCGACGCCCCGAGCACGGCGCCCGGGATGGTGCCCATGCCGCCGAGGATGACGGCCGCGAGCAGCGTGACCGACTCCAGGAACCGGAAGCTCTCGTAGGAGACCGTGCCGAGCTTGTGGGCGTAGAACGCCCCGGCCAGCCCGGCCAGCATGGCCCCGATGAGGAAGGCGAGGATCTTGATCGGGCCGGTGCGGATGCCCATGGCCCGGGCGGCGTCCTCGTCCTCGCGGATCGCGATCCACGCCCGGCCGAGCCGGGAGAACTTGAGGTTCGCGAAGATCACCATGACCACGGAGATGATCAGCACGATCAGCACGTAGTAGAGGAAGCCCGGCGGCAGTTCGAGTCCGCCGATCTGCACGCTGTCGTTGAAGTCGGTGCCGAACAGCGACACCGGCGGGATGTTCGGGATCGCGTTCGACCCGCCCGTGAGCCCGCCGATGTTGTTCTGCGCGCTGCGGACGAAGATCTCGCCGAACGCCAGCGTCACGATGGCCAGGTAGTCACCGCGCACGCGCAGCGTCGGCGAGCCGACGATGGCGCCGAAGACGCCCGCGACGATCGCCGAGATGATCATGACCAGCGGGAACGGGAGCGCGATCCCGATCGTCGACGCCGCCGCGCCGGACAGGTTCGCCGCGACGAACGCGCCGATGCCCAGGAACGCGACGTAGCCGAGGTCGAGCAGGCCGGCGAGGCCGACGACGATGTTCAGCCCGATCGCGGTGGCGGCGTAGACGCCGATGGTGGCCGCGACCGTCATCCAGTACTCGGTGCCCGCCGACGTCAGCGGCAGCAGCAGCGCCATGACCAGCAGCAGCAGCACGCTGTAGAGGCGGTGCCGCTCCGTCATCGCCGTGATCCAGCCCAGCACGCCCGACGCCGAGAGGGCGGCCATCAGGCCGCCGACCGCGCCCAGGACGGACAGGAAGATCGGGCCGGCGTAGATCGCGCCGCCGCCCTGACCACCGCTGGTGAGCACCGCGGCGACGAGCAGCAGCAGGAGCAGGAAGACCACGACCAGCAGGGCCCGCTCGACCCAGGTGTTGAGCCGCCGGTCCCAGACCGGCTGCGGCTCGACGCCCCCGGCCACCGCACCGACGACGAGCAGCACGCCGCCGACCAGCGCGACGATCGCGCCGAACGCGATGCCGTCCGCCACGGTGATCGCCCCGAACCCGCCGCCCTCGGCCACGATGAACACGCCGTTGACGACGCTGATCGCGATGACGCCGATCCCGACGGCCCGCAGGATGCGGCCCTTCGCGGGGACGGCCACGAGCGCCACGACTAGCGCGGCGATCCCGAACAGCACCAGGTGCAGCCGGAAGCCGGTGACCCCGAAGGGCACCGTGAAGAACTCGAGCGTCGACTGCTCGGGGTAGGGACCCTCGTTGAGCACGAAGGTGGCCCAGGGCAGGTAGGCGCCGACGATCGTCAGCAGCGCACCGGCCACGCGCAGCGGCGTGGCGTAGGCGGCGAGCCCGGCCAGGCGTCCGGACGGTGCGGGGGTCGGGGCCGCCCGCTGCTCCTCCAGGGTGCTGCTCATGCGCGCACCCGCTCGGTCTCGCCGAAGAAGCCCTGCGGACGGAAGACCAGCACCGCGATCAGCACCACGAAGATCCAGACGTAGTCGTAGGGACTGCCGCCGGGCAGGTACTGCCCGCCGAGGGTCTTCACCAGGCCGATCACCAGGCCGCCCGCGACGGCGCCCTTGATGTTGCCGATGCCGCCCAGCACGGCCGCGGTGAACGCGAACAGGCCGTTCTGCAGGCCGATGTTGATGTTGATCAGGCCGAGGTCCGCGCCGTACAGGATGCCCGCGACGCCGGCCAGGGCCGCACCGAGGACGAAGGTCAGCACGATCACGCGGTCGGGGTCGATGCCCATGAGCCGCGCGACGTCGCGGTCCTGGGAGGTGGCGCGCATCGCGCGGCCCATCCGGGAGCCGTTGACGAACGCGTTGAGCGCGAACGCCAGCACCAGCGACACGACGATGATCAGCACGCCGGTGTAGCGGATGGGGACGATGCCGTCACCGACCGGGATCGCGAGCGTGCCCTCGACGAACACCTTCGGGAACGGGACGGCCGCGGTGGCGTTCGGGTAGAAGACCCGGACCGCCTCCTGCAGGGCGACGGAGACCCCGAGCGCGGTGATCAGCGGGGCGAGCCGGGGGGCGTTGCGCAGTGGCCGGTAGGCGAAGCGCTCCATGAGCACCGCGACGATCACGGCGATGCCGGCGCCCGCGATGAGCAGCAGCGGCAGCGCGTACCACCACTGGTTCTGGATCGCGGTGGGGAGCAGGTAGGTGAACATGGCCAGGCCCCCGTAGGCACCGACCATGAAGATCTCGCCGTGGGCGAAGTTGATCAGCTGGATGATCCCGTAGACCATCGTGTAGCCCAGGGCGATGAGCCCGATCAACGACCCCAGGATCAGGCCGTTGACGACCTGGGACAGGAACGTGGACAGCAAGAGGGGTCCCTCCTACGCCGCGGTGGGGGCGGGCTCGTGGCCCACCCCCACCGCTCGGCTCGAACAGTGCGGCCCCTGGTCGGGGTCGCTCATCGACTGACCAGAGGTCAGCCCTCGTAGGTGCCCGTCTCGAGCGGCACGAAAGCGTCGCCCTCGACCGTGTAGACCGTCAGCAGCTTGTTGGTCGTGTCACCGAACTCGTCGAAGGTGACCGGACCCGCCGCGCCCTGGTAGTCGGTGGCCTGCACGGCCTCGACGACCGCGCCGCGGGTGTCCTCGGACCAGTCGCCGCCGCCCAGCGCCGTGACCAGCGAGTTGATGATGATGTTCGTGGAGTCGTAGGTCAGCGCGCCGTAGGTCTCGTAGCCCTCGACGTAGTTCGCCGCCTCGTAGTCGGCGATGAACTGCTTCGCGCTGTCCAGGGTCTCCGCCGGAGCGCCGACGCTGGTGCCCAGGTCACCGGGACGCCCGCCCAGCGGGACGTACTCGGCGTTGATCAGGGCGTCGCCACCCATGACCGGGATGTTCAGGCCGCCCTGGGCGATCTGCGCCGACAGCGGACCCGCGGCGGGGTACTCGCCGCCGTAGTAGACCGCGTCCGGGTTGGCGGCGCGGACCTGCGTGACGATGCCGGAGAAGTCGGTGTCGTTCTCGCCGACCTTGCCGGTGAAGACGATGGTGGCGCCCAGGCGCTCCGCCTCGGCGGCGAACGCGGCCGCGAGGCCGGCACCGTAGGTCTTGCCGTCGTCGATCACCGCGATGCTCTTCTTGCCGGCGGTGTTGACCAGGTACTGGGCGCCGAAGGGGCCCTGCACCGCGTCGGTGGTGGCGACGCGGAAGTAGTTCGAGAACGCGCGCTGCGGAGCGGTCGCGTAGTTCTCGCCCTGGGTCAGGGTGGGGTTGGTGTTCGCCGGGGAGATCTGGACGATCCCGCGCTCGAGCAGGATCGGCTGCACGGTCTGCGCGGTCGAGGAGTTCAGCGTGCCGACGACGCCGACGACGTTGGGGTCCGACGCGAGCCGCGTGGCCGCGTTCGCCGCGATGGCGGGCTGGGACTGGTCGTCCTCGGCCTGCAGGCGCAGGGCGTAGCCCGGCACGGTGCAGTTCTGGTTGGCCTGGTCGACCGCGAGGTCGGCCGAGTTCTGCATCCCGAGGCCCAGGGCCGACAGGGGCCCGGACAGCGGAGCGACCATGCCGACCACCAGCGTGCCCTTGCTCGTGTCGCAGGCACCTCCGGCGGCGCCGCCACCCTCTTCCCGGTTCGTACCGCAGGCCGAGAGCACGAGGCCCCCGGCGAGGATCGCGGCGGTGACGACTGCGCGCCTCCGACTCATGGTGTTGTCCTTCCGTACTGCACGACTTCGATCTCGCGGCGCCCGACCGCCACGCCGCTCCCGCCTTGTGGGAAGCGACGGGGACGTTAGACGGACGGCGGACGGCGCGTCACCACCCCCCCGCCGTCCTTTACCGGACCGCAACTCGGACATCGCGCACCGTGATCGGGCGCGTAGCCGTGCGTGAGGGAAGATCAGGCGCGCGGAGGGTTCAGCCCTTCGACGACGGCCTCCGCCACGGCCTTCATGGTCGTCCGGCGGTCCATCGCGGTGCGCTGGATCCAGCGGAACGCGTCGGGCTCCGACATCGACTGGCGGCTCATCAGCAGGCCCTTGGCCCGGTCGACGAGCTTGCGGGTCTCGAGGCGGTCGGTCAGCGTGGCGACCTCGTCCTCCAGGGCCTTCTTCTCGGCGAACCGCGACACGGCCAGCTCGATCGCCGGCACGAGCTCGTGCCGGGCGAACGGCTTGACCAGGTACGCCATCGCGCCGGCGTCGCGCGCCTGCTCGATGAGGTCGCGCTGGCTGAACGCCGTGAGCATGACGACGGGCGCGATGCGCTCCCCCACGATCTCCCCGGCCGCGGCGATGCCGTCGACCTTCGGCATCTTGACGTCCATGATCACGACGTCGGGCGCGAGCTCGCGCGCGAGCTTCACGGCCTGCTCGCCGTCACCGGCCTCGCCGGCGACGACGTAGCCCTCCTCGCGCAGCATCTCGGTCAGGTCGAGGCGGATCAGCGCCTCGTCCTCGACCACCAGCACGCGCAGACCGACCACCGGTGCGGTGGCCTCCACGGGGCTGCTCTCCTCGGAAACCGACTGGGTCACCGGGCATCTCCTCACACCGGACGGGGGTCGAACCGGAAGCGTCCAGGGTATCGGCCCGCCGGGGGGCGGCTGCTGTGATCCGGTGCGGTGGGGGCACCCGCTATCGTGACCTTCGCCGCCCCCGTAGTCCAACCGGCAGAGACAGTGGATTCAAAACCCACCCAGTGTGCGTTCGAATCGCACCGGGGGCACTGCGGTGGTGGGCTGTGTGCGGCCTCCCTCCCTCCCCGCGGCGGCCGCGGCCGGCGGGCCTGCCGCCGCTGCAGCCCGAGCCCCTCGAGCGCGGCCTCCCGACCGGGCCCCGGCCGCCCCGCGCCCGCCCGCCCGCCCGCGACCCGGCCCCCCGAGCGTGGTGATCAAGGGCGGATGGTCGCTCGTGGGTCACCAGCCGCGACCATCTCCCCTTGATCGGCGCGCGGGCCGGCTGCGGTGGGCGCGTGGAGCGGGACGCGGCAACGGGGCCTCCCGCCCGGCCCCCGGCCGGCCGAGCAGGGTGATCAAGGGTGGATGGTCGCTCGTGGATCACCAATCACGACCATTTCCCCTTGATCGGCGCGCGGGCCGGCTGCGGTGGGCGCGTGGAGCGGCAGGTCAGCGGGGCGCGGCAGCGGGTGGCAGGCGCGCGGCGGGGGCGGCAGCGGGTGGTCGGCGCGCGGCGGCGGGCGGCGGGCGGGGGGCGGGCGGCGGGCGGCGGCGGGCGGCGGGGGGGGCGGCGGGGGGCGGCAGCGGGCGAGGGCGGCGCGCGGGCGGCGCGGGAGCGGGGCGGCGGGGCGCAGCGGCCCGTTCTCGCCGATCAAGGGCGGATGGTCGCCCGTGGATCACCGGCGACGACCATCTCACCTTGATCGACGCTGATCTCCGTGGGCGACGCGATCACGGCGGGCGCCTCGCCCTTCCCGCGCGCCGAGCAGGCTCCCGCGCACTGAACACGTTCCCGCGCGCCCCCGGCGGCGCGCGGGAGCTGGAAACGCGCGCGGCAGACGGGAACGCGTGCGTCAGACGGCCGTCCGGTCTCCCTCGCTCCGCCGACACCGTGCACCTCGGCCCGCCGCCACCCCCGACGACCCGCGCCCGCCGCGCGGAGTGGCCGGTCCGCTGCGGCTGCCGTGCGGGTGGGACCTGGCGGGCGGACCGCTCGTCCGGTGCCCCGCCCGGGTTGCTGACACCCTGGTCCGATGACCGCACGCGACCGGGACGAGGCGGGGAGGGCGCGCAACGCCCGCCCCCGGGACGCCGCCGGGCGGCCGCTGCCGCACGGGGCGGACGGCGTCGAGCGGGTGCCCGAGGACCTGGTGCTCACCGCCGACGAGGCCGTCGCCGAGGCGCAGCGCCTGCTCGACGCCGGCCTGCCGTTCGGCGCGCACGAGGTGCTGGAGGGGGCGTGGAAGGCCGCGCCCGAGGCGGAACGGGAGCTGTGGCGCGGGCTCGCCCAGCTCGCCGTCGGCCTGACGCACGCCCAGCGCGGCAACGCCCGGGGTGCCGTCGCCCTGCTCGACCGCGGCGCCGACCACGTCCGCCGCTGGGTCGGCGACGCCCCCGCCGGCCTCGACCTGCCCGGCCTCACCGCCCACGCCGACGCCCTCGCCCGGCGGATCGAGGGCGGCGCGGCCCCGACCTCCGACGACCTGAGCCCCCGGTTGACGCGCGCGTGACCCGCGCGCCGACCCCGCCGATCCGCCGCACCGCTGAACCACGCCGATGGTTCGCGCCCCCAACCACGTCGCCCACCCGCGCCGCCCACCCGCGCCGCCCACCCGCGCCGCCCACCCGCGCCGCCCACCCGCGCCGCCCACCCGCGCCGCCCAACCACGTCGCCCAACCGCGTCGCCCAACCGCGTCGCCCAACCGCGCCGCCCAACCGCGCCGCCCAACCGCGCCGCCCAACCGCGCCGCCCAACCGCGCCGCCAGCACGCGGATGCGCCCGTCGCCCACCGTCCCGCGCACCTGCTGGCGCACCACACACGTCCGGACATGTGCAAGACGTAGACGAGTGCGCAGTTCGCACCGCCCCCACCCACGCTCCCCGCGCGCCCCACCCGCCCCCCGCCTACCGTCGAGGCGTGACCGACGCCGTGTTCCCGCCGGGCTTCTTCGACCGCGCCGACCCCTCCCCCGACACCGACTTCTACGGTCCGCCGCGCCTCGTCACCCACATCGACGACCGGGCCATCGCGGCGGTCGGGGCGCTCTACGCGGAGCTCGGGCTCGACGGCGAGGTGCTCGACCTCTGCTCGTCCTGGATCTCGCACTTCACCACCCCACCGCGCCGTCTCGTCGGGCTCGGCATGAACGAGGCCGAGCTGGCCGCGAACCCGCTGCTGGCCGCGCACGTCGTCCACGACCTCAACACCGACCCCTCCCTCCCCTTCGACGACGGCTCCTTCGACGACGCCACGTGCTGCGTCTCCGTCGACTACCTCGTGGAGCCGGTCGCGGTGCTCCGCGAGGTCGCGCGGGTGCTGCGGCCGGGCGGGCGGTTCGTCGTGACGTTCTCGAACCGCTGCTTCCCGACGAAGGCGATCCGCGGCTGGCTGGCGTCCGACGACGAGACGCACCTGCAGATCGTCAACGCGTTCTTCGCGCTGTCGGAGGGGTTCGGGCAGGTCACGGGCGCGCTGCGGACGCCGCCGGGCACGCCGGGCGACCCGCTGTACGCGGTCTGGGCGGCGGCCCTCTAGCGGGGCAGGCGCCGCCACACCGCGCGCGGGGCGTGGCGGAGCACGGCGAACACGGGTCGCAGCACCGCCGGCACCCACACCTCGCCGCGCCCGGAGGCCAGGGCGCGGACGGTGGCGTCGGCGACCTGCGCGGGCGTCGAGGAGAACGGGGCCGGCGCCATGCCCTCGGTCATCCGCCCGATCACGAAGCCCGGGCGCACGAGCAGCAGCCGCACGCCGGAGCCGTGCAGGGCGTCGGCCAGGCCGGAGGCGAAGCCGTCGAGCCCCGCCTTCGCCGAGCCGTAGACGTAGTTGGCGCGGCGCACCCGCGCGCCCGCGACCGAGGAGAACACGACGAGGTCGCCCGACCCCTGCTCCCGCAGCAGCGACGCGAGGTGGGTGAGGACGGCGACGTGCGCGACGTAGTCGGTGTGCACGACGGCCAGCGCGTGCCCGACGTCCCGCTCGGCCCGCGCCTGCTCCCCCAGCACCCCGAACGCGACGACGACGGTGTCGAGCCGGCCGTGCCGCGCGAGGACGGCGTCGAGGACGGGGCGCTGGGCGGCGAGGTCGTCGGCGTCGAACTCCACCCGGTCGACGGCCGCCGCACCCGCCTCGCGGAGCAGCTTCTCCTCGTCGTCCAGGTCGTCGGCCCGGCGGGCGGCGAGCACCACCGTCGCGCCCGGGGCGAGCCGCCGCGCCACCTCGACCCCGATCTCGCTGCGTCCGCCCAGCACCAGCACCGTCCCCATGACGGCGAGCCTGACACACGCCGGAAACGTCGCCGATCTAGCGTGGCGGGCGTGCCGGAGATGCTGTTCGAGGTGCGGTGGCCCGACGGGTCGCACCAGACCTACTACTCCCCGTCGCTGATCGTGCGGGAGTACCTGGAGGCGGGACACGACTACCCGGTCGCCGACTTCGTCGACCGCGTCCGTGAGGCGATGGGCATCGCCGACGCCCGCGTGCGCGCGAAGTACGGGATGGGCTGCTCCATGGCACCGGTCGCGGTGGCGCAGATCGAGGCCGCCGCCGGCGGGTTCGACGGTGGCACCGTGCACGTCGAGCGGTTCCGGACGTAGGACGGCACTAGCCTGGGGTGATGCGCGCTGCCGTCCTCGGCTCCCCGGTCGCCCACTCGCTCTCGCCCGTCCTGCACACCGCGGCCTACGCGGCGCTCGGTCTCGACGGCTGGCACTACGACCGGCACGAGTGCACCGAGCCGGAGCTGGCCGGCTTCGTCGCCGGGCTCGGGCCGGAGTGGGCGGGGCTGTCGCTGACGATGCCGCTCAAGCGGGTCGCGCTCGACGTCGCCACGACGGTGTCGGAGCTCGCCGCGTCGACCGGCGCGGCCAACACGCTCGTGCGCCGCGACGGCGGCTGGTTCGCCGACAACACCGACGTCGCCGGGATCGTCGCCGCGCTCGGGTCGGTGCGCGGGCGGGCCGTCGTGCTGGGTGCGGGCGGCACCGCGCAGGCGGCGCTGGCGGCGCTGCGCGAGCTGGGCGTCGACGACGTCGAGGTGCGCGTGCGCGACGCCGCCCGCAGCGCCGACCTGCGCGCCGCCGCCGACCGGCTCGGCGTCGCCCCGCGGATCCGCGAGGGGTTCGACCTCGACGCGCCCGACGTCGTCGTCAGCACGCTCCCGAAGGGCGCGGCCGACGCGGTGACCGGAGCGGCGGGCACCGTGCTCGACGTCGTCTACGCCCCGTGGCCCACCGCCTTCGCCGCGACGGCCGCGGCCGCGGGGGCGCGCGTCGTCAGCGGGCTGGAGATGCTGCTGCACCAGGCGGTCGCGCAGGTCGCGCTGATGACGGGGCGTCCCGGGCCGGTCGACGCCATGCGCGCCGCCCTCGACGCCGCGGTGACCGCCCGTGCCTGACACCCCCGAGGACAAGGTGTGCGCCGCGTGCGGGCGGCGGATCGAGTGGCGGAAGAAGTGGGAGCGCGACTGGGAGTCCGTGCGCTACTGCTCGGCCGCGTGCCGGCGCCGCGGCGTGACCGACGTCGACCGGCGCCTGGAGGCGGCGATCACCGACCTGCTGGCGTCGCGGTCGGGCACGATCTGCCCGTCCGAGGCGGCCCGGCGCGTCGACGCCGACGGGTGGCGCGAGCTGATGGAGCCGGCCCGTCGCGCCGCGCGCCGGCTCGTCGACGCGGGCGAGGTCGTGATCACCCAGGGTGGCCGGGTGGTGGACCCGTCGGCCGCGAAGGGCCCGATCCGGATCCGCCGGCCCTGAGGACGTCGACGGTCACGACGTAGTCGCCGCCGGCGTAGGGCAGGCGGTCCCAGGACGCGTAGCGCCCCTCGCGGGTGAGGCCGGCCGCGACGCACCAGGCGTCGTACTCGGCCAGGGTGGGCCAGCCCGCCTGCAGCTGGAAGCCCGCGACGAGCCGCCCGCCGGGGACCAGGTGCCGCGCGCACGCGGCCACGACCTCGGCGCGGCGCTCCGCGTAGGGGATGACGTTGCCGGCGAGGACGGCGAGGTCGAAGCGCTCGGGGCGGTCGAGGTCGGCGAGGTCGAGGCGCAGCCACTCCAGCTCGGGCGCCTTGGCGCGGGCGGCCGCGATCATGTCCGCGTCGGGGTCGACGCCGAGCACCGCGATCCCGTGGCGCGCGAGCTCGATGCCGACGCGCCCGGTGCCGCAGCCGCCGTCGAGGACCGAGCGCGGGTTGTGGGAGCGCACGAAGTCGGCCTCGCCGTGCGGGTTGCCGCCCTCGGCCTCGATGCGGGCCCAGCGCTCGTCGTAGCCGTCGAGGTCGACCTGGTCGCGCCACTGCGACCAGTCGGGAGGCAGGCTCATGGCGCGTCGAGCGCCGGCGGCACCGACGTCAGCGCGAGCAGGGCCCGGACGAACGCCTCCGCGCGCGCGGTCTCGGTGACGGTGAACGGCGCCCAGGACCGCCGCGCCACCAGCCAGCCCTCCGCCGCCGGGGCCGGGACGGTGAGCACGTGCGGCTCGGTGGCCGGCTCCTCGTCGACGGTCTCGACGGAGTCGGCGTGCAGCAACGCCGCCAGCGCCGCCGCGGGGTCACCGTTCTGCACGGCCTGCGCGGCGAGGTCGAGCGCGCGGGTCTGGCCGTCGACGAGGTCGTGCGGGTCGGCCTCGGTGACGAGCACCGCGCCCGCCGCCCGGCCGACCGCCGACCGCACCGAGCCCGCCAGCAGCTCCGGGTCGGACGCGCCGCCGACGATCAGCTCGTCGACGACCGACGTCGAGTCCTGCCCGTGCACCGACAGCCCGAGGATGTTGCCCCCGGCCGAGGCGACGGCGTCGGCGAGGCGGGCCAGCGCGCCCGACTCGTCGGGCAGCCGGACGCGGACGCGGTGCAGCGCGGCCGACCCGCCGGAGCGGCGCAGCAGCGGCGAGGGGTCGGGCACGGCGCGCAGGTGCGGCACGCGGGACGCGTCGCGGGAGATGAGGCGCTGCCCCGGCCCGCTCGCGGCGACGCCCATCGCCTGCAGCGCGGCCCACATCGTCACCTGGTTGGCGGTGAGCACCGGCTTGCCGAGCTCGCGCTCGAGCGGGGCGATGACGTCGTAGGTGGCGAGGTTGGTGCAGGAGATGAAGACGGCCTCGGCGTCGGGGCGGTCGGCGGCGCGGACGGCCCGCACGACCTCCTCGTAGGACACGCGCCAGATCTGACCGAGCAGGCCGAGCCCGACCGCGGACGTCGACGTGATGCCGTGGGCGGCGAGGAACGCACCGAGGAGCTCGGTCAGGGTGTCGACGTAGGGCGTGACGATCGCGACCCGCGTCGCCCCGACGGCCCCGAGCGCCGACACCAGCGCGCCCGCCGTCGTCAGCGCGTGCGGGGCGCCGGCGGCGTGCATGACGTCGAGCAGCGCCCGCTCCCCCGCGATGCCGTCGACGAAGCTGCCCGACGTGCAGGCGTAGGCGACGATGCCGGGGCCGGGCTCGAGGAGGTCGCGCGTGGCGCACCGGACGGGCTCGGGGTCGCTGATCGCCCGCGCCATCTCCGCGGTGACCGGGGACGGCACGAACGGGGTGCGCGTGAGGTGCAGCTCGACGGGCTCCGGCACCCACCGCCAGAGCTCCCGGTCCAGGGCGAAGTCGAACGGGACGATGACGCCGATACCGCCTGCGGGGTCGGGCGGAGGGAGCACACCCGCACCCAGGTCCTCGTGCATGGGCACACGGTAGGGCCCGCCTGGCGTCCGCAGTGTTACGGGCCTGTGAGGCCGCGCCGAACGGTCGTGTCCACTTCGGGTGATCGTCGGGGCGGTGGGGCCGGGGCCCTGGTGTCGGATTGCCGGCGGTTGGGGGCCGGTAGTCGGCGGTGCTGCCGACGGGTGCTGTGTGGCGCTCCGGACGATGATCTGCGGCGCCGGCGGCGGGTCGAGCCCGGGGCCCTCATGATCGTCGGGACTGCGCCGCCAGGGTCGCGGCGACGGCCCTGACGTCACACTCCTGGCGATCACCGGTGGGTGATCGCTGAGACCGCACCGCCACGGTCGTGCTGACGGCCGTCTGGTCACACTCTCGACGATCACGGGCGATTGGGTCCGGCTCCGGCGGTGCGTCGGGGGGCCGGGCCGGGCCGGGTCGGGCGGGTTCGGCGCTCGCGAGCCATGATCGCCGAGACCGCACCAACACGGTCTCCCTGACGACCGGCACGTCACACTCCCGACGATCTCCGACCGGTGATCACCGGATCCGCACCACCACGGTCTCGCCGACGACCCGCTCGTCACACTTTCGACGATCACGGGTGGCCCGAGTCCGGCGGTGGCGGCGCGTCGGGCCGGGCCGGGGCGGCCGGGCCGCGGCGGCCGGGCGGGCGGGCGGGCTGCGTCGGGCCGGGCGGGCGGGCGGGCTGCGTCGGGCCGGGCGGGCGGGCGGGCTGCGTCGGGCCGGGCGGGCGGGCGGGCTGCGTCGGGCCGGGCGGGCGGGCGGGGGGCGGCCGGAGCCGGGCGGGCGCCGGGTGGGGCCGGGCCATGATCGCCGAGACAGCACCACCACGGTCTCGCCGACGACCCCCACGTCACACTCCCGAAGATCTTGGACTGGTGATCACCGAAACCGCAGCACCACGGCCCTGCCGACGACCCTCACGTCACACTCCCGACGATCACGCGCCCGGACCCCGCACTGCCGGCCGGCTAGTCCGTCCGGACCCACCTTGATCGTCGGAACCGCACCACCACAGCCCTGCCCACGACCGCCACGTCACCCTCTCGATGATCACCAGAACCGACCCGTCGGAGCGGCGTCGCGCAGGCCGGGGCCGACATGATCGACGGAACCACCGCCCCCACAACGACCGTGACACAACACCCCCGACGACGCAGGAACACCCCAGGCAACGACGTGGTTGATCGCGACATGCAGGTGGAGATCTGGTCCGACGTCGTCTGTCCCTGGTGCGCGATCGGCAAGCGCCGGTTCGAGAGCGCCCTCGCCCGCTTCCCGCACCGTGACGAGGTCACCGTGCGCTGGCGCAGCTTCGAGCTCGACCCCACGGCCCCGCAGCAGCGCGACGGCACGCTGGTGGAGCACCTCGCCGGGAAGTACGGGACCTCGGTCGACAAGGCCCGGGAGATGGTCGGCGGCATCACCGCGACCGCGGCGGAGGAGGGCTGGGAGTTCCACCTGGAGGACGCCCGGGGCGGCAACACCGTCGACGCCCACCGCCTGATCCACCTCGCCCACGACCGCGGGATCCAGGACGCGGTCAAGGAGCGGCTGGTGAGCGCGTACGTGAGCGAGCGCGAGGACGTCGGCGACCACGAGACCCTGGCCCGGCTCGCCGCCGAGGCGGGGCTGGACGAGACCGAGGCCCGCGAGGTGCTCGCGTCGGACCGCTACCTCGACGCCGTGCGCGCCGACGAGCAGCAGGCCCGCGCCTACGGCATCAGCGGCGTGCCGTTCTTCGTCGTCGACGCGACCTACGGCGTCTCCGGCGCGCAGCCGGCCGACCAGCTCCTGCACGTTCTGGAGACGGCCTGGGCCGAGTCGCACCCGCTGCAGGTGCTCACGCCGGCCGGGTCGGCCGACGCCGGGGTCTGCACCGACGGCACCTGCGCCGTCTGAGTCCCGGCCCGGGGCCGGCCGGTCAGGCCCGTCCGGCCGGGCGGGACCCGAACCAGGAACGCGCGAACAGTCGTCTGCTCTCCGACCGCAGCGCCTCGGCCCGCGCCACCGCGTCCCGCGCGCGCTCGCGCAGGTAGCGGGACTGGAAGCGGGCGCTGCGTGAGGTCGACAGCGTGTCGACGTCCCCGTCGACATCCTTCATCGGCGGCACGGTGCTTGCTCCTCGAGCTCGGCGTTCACTCGACCAGAGCACGATAGTCGCGCCCCCGGTCGCCGGACACCCGGCCGATCGGCCCGACCCTGGCTAGGCTCTCCGGCGTGTCGTCCGCGCCCAGCGAGGACCTCGAGCGGATGCGCCGGATCGAAGCGCTGCTCGACGGCGACCTCGGCCACCTCAGCGTCGAGGACCTGCTGCGGGCGCTGGTCACGCGCCTCGGCGCGGTCCTCGACGTCGACACGGTCGCGGTGCTGCTGCTCGACCCCTCCGGCGGCCACCTCATCGCGACCGCGGCCCACGGCATCGACGAGGAGGTCCAGCAGGGGGTGCGCATCCCGCTCGGTGCGGGGTTCGCCGGCCGCATCGCCGCCGAGAAGCGTCCCGTCATCCTCGAGGAGGTCAGCCCGGCGACCGTGCGCAACCCGCTGCTGGTCCGGCGCGGCATCCGGTCCCTGCTGGGGGTGCCGCTGCTCGTCGAGGGCGACGTCCTGGGCGTGCTGCACGTCGGGACGCTGACGCCGCGGCGCTTCACCGACGAGGACGCGGGCCTGCTCCAGCTCGTCGCCGACCGCGTGGCGCTGGCGACCCGGGCCCGGAGCTCGCAGGCCGAGCGGACGGCCGCGGCCGCGCTGCAGCGCAGCCTCCTGCCGGCCGCGCTCCCACCCGTCCCGGGCCTGGGCTTCGACGCGCGCTACGTGCCGGGCGAGGGCCAGGTCGGCGGTGACTGGTACGACGTGTTCGAGCTGCCCTCGGGGCGGGTGTGCATCGTCATGGGCGACGTCGCGGGCCGCGGCCTGCCCGCGGCGGTCACGATGGGCCGGTTGCGCACGGTGTTCCGCGCGCACGCGCTCGACGTCGAGGACCCGGCGAAGCTGCTGGCCCGGGTCAACGAGCACGTGCGGTTCTTCGAGCCGTCGACGCTGGCGACGGCGCTGTGCGCGGTGCTGGAGCCCCACCTCCGGCGGCTCCGGGTCTCCACCGCGGGCCATCCGCCGCCGGTCGTCGCGCGCCCCGGCCGGGAGTCCGAGGTCCTCGACCTGCGACCCGACCTGCCGCTGGGCGTCGACGCGACGCTCCCCCGGCACGTCGTCGAGCTCGACCTCGACGCCGGCGCGGCCGTCTGCTTCTACACCGACGGCCTCGTCGAACGCCGCGACGCCGACATCGACACCGGCCTCGAACTGCTCCGCCGCGCCGTGCGGGCCGACGCCGCGGAGAAGGTGACGGCGGCGGTCATGTCCGAGCTCGTCGGACGCGACCACGCCCACGACGACATCGCGGTCCTGGCCCTCGTGCTCGACGACTGACCGCGCACCGGCCGACCGGCTCCGGTCGGTGACGGGTGTAACACTCTCCGCTGCATCGACGAAGGCCCGTCGTACGCGCTCCCCGCGTCCGACGGCTCCCTGCCGTCATCCCCGTGCGCGTGGAGTGCGTCGTTCCCCGACAAGACACCCGACACCGACGACGACGTAGAGGAACCATGCGACTCCGCACCTTCACCGTGTCCTGCCTCGTGGCCGCCGCCGCGACGCTCCCGCTCGCCGGCATCGCGTCCGCTCAGACCGCCGACCGCGACTGCAAGGACTTCTCCTCGCAGGAGGAGGCCCAGGCCGCCCTGCTCCCCGGCGACCCCGAGCGCCTCGACGCCAACGGCAACGGCCAGGCCTGCGAGAACTACGACTACGCCGCGGCCACGCCCGCCGAGACCGACCCCGTCGACGAGCAGCCGGCCGAGACCACCGCGCCCGCGCCGGCGGACGACGACGACGCCCAGGTCTCCGTCGTGCCGCGCGGCGGCGTCGACACCGGTGACGGCTCGTCGGGCTCGGCGCCCGCCCCGCTCCTCGTCGGCGGGGTGCTGGCCCTCGGCGTCACCGCGGCCGCCGTGCGCCGGCGCGCGCACACCGCCCGCTGACCGTGCGCAGCCGTCCCGGCCGTCCCCGCCGCGTCCTGGCGGGGGCGGCCCTCGCGCTGCTGCTCTCCGGCTGCGGCGCGGAGCAGCCGGTGGCCCCGGCCGCTCCGGTCGCCCCCACCCCGACCACCACCGCGCCGGCGGCGGACCGGCCGACGGTGCTCGCGGAGTCGCGGCCGGAGCGGGTGGTGATCCCGGCGCTCGGCGTCGACAGCGCGATGATGGACCTCGGCCTGCAGGACGACGGCACGATGGAGGTCCCGCCGGACGGCACCACCGCCGGCTGGTACGCCCTGTCGCCCACCCCGGGCGAGATCGGGCCCGCGGTGCTCGCCGCGCACGTCGACTGGAAGGGCGAGCCGGGCGTCTTCCACCGCCTCCGCGACACCGAGCCCGGCGACGAGGTGCGGGTGCGGCGCGCGGACGGCTCCACCGCCGTGTTCACCGTCGACCGGGTCGAGCAGTACGCGAAGGACAGCTTCCCCAGCGACGCCGTCTACGGCGACGTCGACCGGGCGGAGCTGCGCCTGATCACCTGCGGCGGGGAGTTCGACGGCGGCACCGGGGACTACGAGGACAACATCGTCGTCTACGCCCGGCTCACGGGGGCGGCCTGAGGACCGGTCAGTCGCTCGCTGCCGGGCTTCGGCGGCCGCTCGAGCGCGCGCACCTGGCTGCTCTCGGTGGCGCGCCACGTCTGCGCCGACGCGGTCCGCACCGCGGTGCGCAGACCCCGCACCAGCGGCGTCGAGGACTGGGACGCCCTCGCCGCCGCCGTCGCGCCCCGCCCGGGCCTGGTGCGCTCGGCGGTGGACGAGGCCGTGCTGCTCCGCGGTCTCGTCGACGCCCTCGACGCCGACCGCCGCGAGGCGTTCGTGCTCACCCAGCTGCTGGACCTGAGCTACGCCGAGGCGGCGGAGGTCTGCGGCTGCCCGGTCGGCACGATCCGCTCCCGCGTCGCCCGCGCGCGCGAGGACCTCGTCGCCGCGCTCGACGGCACCTCGCCGGTGGGGATCCGCCGCGTCGGCGGCGCCTGAGCGCGGCTCGCGAACGCCGACGGTGTCGTGCCCGCCCAGCGCCGGAACGCGCGGGTGAACGTGCCGACCTCGCTGAACCCGCTCCGCGTCGCCGCGACGGCCACCGGTGTCCCCTCCAGCAGCAGCCCGCGCGCGAGCAGGAGGCGCTGCTCCCGGATGCAGCGCGCCGGCGAGGTGCCCTCGGCGGCGAAGAGCGACTGCAGCAGGCGCAGCGAGACGTGGTGCTCGCGGGCGAGCCGCTGGGGGGTGAGCGCGGGATCGGCGGCGTGCCGCACGACGTGGTCGACGACCGTCTCGACGAGGCCGTCGTGCCCGGGGCCGTCGTGCCCGGCGCCGTCGACGGGCCGCGGGAGCCGGGGGGTCCGGTCCCGGAAGGACACAGGACGGTGCCGCGGCCGTTCGACAGCTCGATCGGCGCGGCCGACCAGGCGATCGGCAGCAGGGTGCCGTCCCGGCGGATGAACCACTCGTCGTCGGCCGCGGCCGCCTCCCCCGTCGACGCCGGCCGCAGCAGCGGGCACTGCGCCACGGGGTACTCCGAGCCGTCGGGACGGTGGTGGTGCACGGTCTCGTGGCCCTGCAGGCCGCGCAGGACACCGGGGTCCCGGTAGCCCAGCGCCGCGGCCGCGGCGTCGTTCGCGAACGCCACCACACCGTCGACGTCGAGGACCCAGACGGGCAGCGGCACCCGGGCGAGGATCTGCACGGCGAGGTCGGCGGGCGGCGGCATCACGGTTCTCCGGCTCGACGGGGGGCTCGATGGCGGGGGCCCGGTGCGTGCAGCGTCGTCCACGCACGTGTCGGCGAGGTTGTGCGCGTGTTACCGCCGCCCCCGCCTGCGCGGAACGCCGCACCCGCCGCGCGGATCGCCCTGGCCCCGCCCGGCGCCGTGGGATGGGATGGCCGGACCGGATCCTCCCACCACCCTGGAGCCACCATGGGCACGTACAACCCCGTGATGCAGAAGGCGACCCTCGCCGCGGTCGAGAGCGACGCGCACGGCCTGATCTCGAAGAGGACCGCCGAGCTCGACGGCGTCAGCGTCACCGAGGTGACGTTCGCCGTCGGGGCGCGCTGGTCCAGCGACCTCAAGGACCACGCCGGCACCGAGCTGTGCGAGCTGCCCCACGTCGCCTACGTCGGCGCCGGGACCCTGGGCGTGCGGATGGCCGACGGCGCGACCGAGGAGTTCTCCGCCGGCGACGTCATGCTCCTGCCGCCCGGGCACGACGCCTGGGCCGTCGGCGAGCAGGACTGCCGCTTCCTCGAGTTCTCGAGGGGCAATGACTACTACTCCGCCTGAGCCCGTGAGGTTCCTGGACAAGGCCGGGGCCGGTCGGATCGTCGACCGGCTTCGCATCCGGCGCGGCCTGACGTGGGCCGAGGTCGCGCAGGCCGTCGGACGCGCCCCGGTGTGGACCGTGGCCGCGCTGCTCGGGAAGCACCCGGTCCCGGCCGAGGAGGCGCAGGCCGTCGGCGCGCTCCTCGGGCTCGACGACGAGGTCGTCGAGGCCCTGCAGCTCCAGCCCACCCGCACCCCCGACCCCGAGACGGCGTCGGACCCCACCGTCTACCGGTTCCACGAGGCGCTCGACGTCTACGGCGCCGCAATCAAGGCGCTGATCCACGAGGAGTTCGGCGACGGGATCATGAGCGCCATCAACTTCCACCTGACGGTCGCCCGCCGGCCCGACCCCGACGGCGACAGGGTGGTCGTCACGTTCGACGGGAAGTTCCTGCCGTACCAGTGGTGAGGGCCTCGCGCGGCCCTCCCACATCCGTGATCAGCGGGAACGCACCGAACGAGAATCCCCCTCGCCAGGTGGCGCCCGAATGAGAACGGCCGTTGCCGGGCCGGCGCGAGGCCGCCACGGTGTCCGCAGTCACCCACGGACATCACTGGAGCGCGTATGAGCGTCACGGATCCGGAACCACCACGCACCCTCACCGGCAGGCTCGGGGTGGGGTCGATCGTGTTCATGGTGGTCGCCGCCGCGGCGCCGCTGACCGTCATCGCGGGCACGGTCCCGCTGGGGCTGGCCGCCGGCAACGGCGCCGCCTTCCCCACCACCTTCGCCCTCTGCTGCGGGATCCTGCTGCTGTTCGCGGTCGGGTTCTGCGCGATGAGCCGGCACGTGCCGGACGCGGGCGCGTTCTACGCCTACGTGCAGCGCGGGCTCGGGCACCCGCTCGGGCTCGGCTCGGCGTTCCTCGCGCTGGTCACCTACGCGGCCGTGCAGCTCGCGGTGTACGGCTACATCGGCGCGGTGATCGACGCCCTGGTCCAGAACTGGGGCGGACCGGTCGTGCCGTGGTGGATCTGGTCGCTCCTCGTGGTCGCCGTCGTCGGCCTCCTCGGGTTCCGCAACATCGAGCTGTCCGGCAAGGTGCTCGGCGCCCTGCTGATCGCCGAGGTGGCGATCGTGCTGGTGTTCGACGCGGTCGTGGTCGGCCGGGGCGAGCAGTTCTCGACCGCGTTCGTCTCGCCCCCGCAGGTCGTCTCGGGCTCGCTCGGGATCGCCATCATGTTCGCGATCGCCTCGTTCATCGGGTTCGAGGCGACCGCGGTGTTCCGCGACGAGGCCGTCGACCCGGAGCGGACCATCCCGCGCGCGACCTACACCGCGCTGCTGCTGATCGGCGTGTTCTACACGCTGTCCAGCTGGGCCGTCGTGTCCGCGTGGGGCGACGCCGCCGCCGTCGAGGCCGCCGCGGCCGACCCGGGCGGCATGATCGTCACGACGATCACGAACGTCCTCGGGCCGGTCGGCGGCGACGTCGCCCAGGTCCTGCTCATGACCAGCCTGTTCGCCGCGGCGCTGGCCTTCCACAACGTGCTGGCCCGCTACTACTTCGCCCTCGGCAACTCCGGGGCGCTGCACTCCGCCGTGGGCCGCAGCCACCCCCGGCACCGGTCCCCGCACGTCGCGTCGCTGACCCAGAGCACCGTCGCCGCGGCCTTCCTCGTCGTCTTCGCGATCGCCGGGCTCGACCCGGTCGCGCAGGTCTTCGCCTGGATGGCCGGCACCTCGACCGTCGGCGTGCTCGCCCTGATGACGCTGACCTGCGCCGCGGTCATCGTCTTCTTCCGCCGCACCCGCGTCGACTCCCGCGTGTGGCACACCGTGGCCGCCCCCGCCCTCGGCCTGGTCGGCCTGCTGGCCTGCCTGGTCCTCACCGTCTCGAACTTCCCCACCCTGATCGGCGGCTCCGGGCTGCTGGCCTCCGTGATCTTCGCGGTCCTGGTGCTGTCCGTCGTCTTCGGCGTCGTCTGGTCCCGCGTGCGCCCGGCCTCCGATCCGTCCATCCCCTCCCTCGCCGCCGACGCGGCCTGAAAGGAGAACCACCCATGACCACACTCGAGAACCGCACCCACGCGCTCGCGATGACGAGCGAGGCCGAGGTCACCACCGTCCGCGAGGTCCTGCTCGACTCCGGGCTGCTCGGCGAGAACGTCCGCTACACCTTCTTCGCGCCCGAGGAGCCCGCCAAGGACGAGGTGCTCGCCGGCGGCGGCGCCGACCGCCGCTTCCGCGTCGTCCTGCTCGACATCGCCACCGGCACCTCCTGGGACGTCGTGGTCTCCACCGACTCCCGCTCCGTGGTCACCCAGCGCCGGATCGACCCGGTCACCGAGGGCCAGCCGCCCATCATCGACACCGAGTTCGAGTTCATCGAGGACGTCCTCAACAGTTCGCCCGAGTGGCTCGCGGCCCTCGAGCGCCGCGGCATCGACCCCACCACCGTGCGCGCGGTCCCGCTGTCCGCCGGCGCGTTCACCGACTACCCCGAGACCCCCGGCCGCCGGGTCGTGCGCGCGTTCGGGTTCCGCCAGGACCACGAGAAGGACCACCCGTGGGCGCACCCGATCGACGGGATGGTCGCCTACGTCGACCTCACCGGCCGCCGGGTCGACCGCGTCGTCGACGAGGCCGTCCACGAGGTGCCCGCCACCAGCGGCAACTTCGACGACCCGCAGGTCCAGGGCGCGCCGCTGGACCTCAAGCCCATCGAGATCACCCAGCCCGAGGGCCGCAGCTTCACCGTCGAGGACGGCCGCGTGCGCTGGGGCAACTGGGACCTGCGCATCGGCTTCAACGAGCGCGAGGGCCTGACCCTGCACCAGATCAGCTTCGACGGCCGCCCGATCTGCTACCGCGCCTCGGTCGCCGAGATGGTCGTCCCCTACGCCGACCCGTCGCCGGTCCGGTTCTGGCAGAACTACTTCGACTGCGGCGAGTACATGTTCGCCCGCTACGCCGACTCCCTGCAGCTGGGCTGCGACTGCCTGGGCGACATCCTCTACACCGACGCCGTCATCGCCGACGACCTCGGCAACCCCCGCACCATCGAGAACGCGATCTGCATGCACGAGGAGGACTACGGCGTCCTCTGGAAGCACTCCGACATGTTCACCGGCGCCCGTGAGACCCGCCGCCAGCGCCGCCTGGTGATCAGCTTCTTCACCCCGATCGGCAACTACGACTACGGCTTCTACTGGTACCTCTACCTCGACGGCACCATCGAGCTCGAGTGCAAGGCCACCGGCATCGTGTTCACCTCCGGAACCCCCGGCGAGTACGCGACCGAGATCGCCCCGGGCCTGGGCGCCCCGTTCCACCAGCACCTGTTCTCCGCCCGCCTCGACATGACCGTCGACGGCACGGCGAACGCGGTGGAGGAGGTCGAGGCCGCCCGCGTCCCGATGGGCGAGGGCAACCCCTACGGCAACGCGTTCCGCCGCAAGGTCACGCGCCTGAGCCGTGAGTCCGATGCCCAGCGCGACGCCAACGCCTCCACCGGCCGCGTCTGGCACATCGTCAACACCGAGAAGACCAACGCGCTGGGCCAGCCCGTCGGCTACGCCCTGCACCCGCTGGGTCAGCCGACCCTGCTCGCCGACGAGGCGTCGAGCATCCACTCGCGCGCCACGTTCGCCACGAAGGCGCTGTGGGTCACCGGGTACGACAAGGACGAGCGCTACCCGGCCGGGGACTTCGTGAACCAGAACCCGGGCGGCGCCGGCCTCCCGGCGTGGGTGCAGGCCGACCGGCCCGTCGACGGCGAGGACATCGTCGTCTGGCACACCTTCGGGCTCACGCACTTCCCGCGCCCGGAGGACTGGCCGATCATGCCCGTCGACTACACCGGCTTCGTGCTCAAGCCCTCGGGGTTCTTCGACCGCAACCCGGCGCTGAACGTCCCGGCGTCCTCCGGCGGGCACTGCCACACCGAGGGCGACGTCCACGGTCCCGGCAAGGACCGCCGGCCCGAGGACGGCTGAGCCGTGCACCACGCGGGCGCGGGCCTCTGGGAGGCCGTCCTCGGCGCGGCGTGCCTCGCCGCCGCCGTGGTCTTCCTGGCCCGCGCCCGCCGGGCCCCGGCGCACCGCTCCACCGCGCTGGGGCACGGCGTCATGGCGGTCGCCATGGGCGCCATGGCGGCGGGCGGGCACGGGATCTCCGCCGTGCTCGCCGCCGTCTCCTGCCTGTTCGCCCTGGCCGGTCGCGGCCGGGGCGAGAGCAGCGCCGCCGAGACCCTGCACAGCTGCGCGGCCGGCGCGGCGATGGTGCTCATGCCGCTGCTCCCGCGCGAGCACGGCGGGCTCGCCGTCGGCGTGCTCTGCCTGGCCCTGACCGGCTACTTCGCGGTCCGGACCGGCACCTGGTGGCACTCCCTCACGAGCTCCCGCTCCCGTTCCGAGCCCGCCGCCCACCTCGTCATGGGAGCGGCCATGGCGACGACCTTCCTCACCCTGGTGTGACCGGTCAGGAGCCGTTCGACGGGCGGCGCCACGGCCCGGTGATGGCGAAGACGTGGCCGGGTGACTGGATCGCGGCGAACAGGATCGCGCCGTCCTCGCTGAAGGTCGGGCCCGCGAACTCGTTGTCGTTGAGGTCGTTGCGGGCCAGGGCGTAGGACTGCCCCTGGTCGGTGACCCCGACGAGGTGCTGCACCCCTTCGCCGTCCTCGGCGAGGATGACCCCGCCGTAGGGGGACACGGTGATGTTGTCGGGGCCGTCGAAGTTCGTCCCGTCCTGCTCGGGGGCCGGGTTGACCCCGAAGATCGTCTGCAGCGTGATGCTCTCGGTCCGCGGCTCGTAGAACCAGACCTGGCCGTCGTGCGGGTTGACGCTGCCGTCCTCGGTCCGGGCGTAGCTCGCCACGATGTAGGCGCCGCCGTCGCCCCACCACGCGCCCTCGAACTTGCGGCTGCGGGTCACCCGGTCCTCGGGGAGCTGGACCCGCGTGGGGACCGTGCCGGCGAGCCGGTCGGGGACGTCGTACCACTCCACCTGGTACCGGGTGCCCGGGCGGGTGGCTTCGGACAGGTCGCGGACGTGCTGGCTGCCGCGCAGGCAGCGCATGGCCTGCAGCGCGCCGGCCGTGCTCCCGCCGGTGGCCTCCGCGAGCGCCTTGAGCTCCCACTTCTCGCCGGAGAACCCCGCCGGCGGGACCCAGCGGTAGAGCAGCCCGTTGGGCCCGGACGCGTCCTCGGTGAGGTAGACGACCGACGAGTCGGGGTCGACCGCGACGGCCTCGTGGGCGAAGCGGCCCAGGAACGTCAGCGGGACCGGGCTGTTGCCGGGGTTCTCCTCCGCGACCGGGCTGACCTCGAACACGAAGCCGTGGTCCTTGGTGAGCGCGCCCCCGGCCCGGGCCTCGGTCTCCTCGCAGGTGAGCCAGGTGCCCCAGGGCGTCACGCCGCCGGCGCAGTTGTTGTGCGTGCCGGCGACGCTGACGTACTCGCCCACGCGCTCCCCGTCCGCGTCGACCTCGATGTTCGTGGTGCCGCCGCCGGCGCCGGGGTCGTAGGTGAGCCCGTCGCGCGCCGGCACCCGGAACGGCTCGTTGCCGCCGATCTCGTGGTTGTTGACCAGGGTGAAGCCCCCACCGGTCGCGAAGCAGGCCGTGCCGTCCATGTCGCTGGGCGTGGGCTCGCCGCCGTCGGACAGCGTGGTCACACCGGCCTGGGCGACGATGCGGTAGGAGAAGCCCTCGGGCAGGGCCAGCGTCGCCGCCGGGTCGGCGACCAGCGGGCCGTACCCGGCCGCGACACGGGTGGGAGCGCCGTGGGCCGCGGTGCCGGCGACGGCGTCGATGCTGCCGGCGAAGGCGATCCCCAGGCCGCCTGCGGTCGCGGCGCGCAGCAGCGCGCGGCGGTTCACCCCCGCCGGTCGCGGTGCGGTGTCGTCGTCGTGCGGGTGCGGAACGTCGTGCAACGAGCTCATCGTGTCCCTCTTCCGGGTGGTGGTGACCCCCCGACCCCATACCCCGACGACGAACGAGCGGTGGCCTCCGGATGAACCTCTGCCCGCCATCGCGCTACCGGGGCACCTCAGCCCGGCGCCGCTCCGTCCGCCGGGCGCAGCGAGGGCACGGCGACGACGATCCCCTCCTGCGTCGAGCGGGAGATCACCACGACCGCGGGGTCGTCGGGGTCGGGGTTGACCTCGCGGTGCGGCAGCCAGGGCGGGACGAACACGTGGTCGCCGGGACCGGTGCGGACCACGACCTCGTCCGTGCCGTCGTGGAAGACGAACTCGGGACGCCCGGAGACGACGTAGATCGACGTCTCGGCCTCGCCGTGGTGGTGGTCGCCCGAGCTCGTGGCCGGGGCGACGTGCGTCTCGCCCGTCCAGAGCACGGCCGACCCGACGGTCCGGCCGCTGATCGCCTCGTAGCGCCGCATCCCGGGGGTCTGCGCGGTGTCCGCGGTCAGCTCGCCGGCGCGGACGTGGTGGATGCGCGCGGGCGGCGCGGGGGCCGTGCCCAGGTCGGGGTGGAAGCCCTGCGCGGTCACCGGGTCACCCGTGCGATGAGCGGGAGGTCCGCGCCGAGCCGCAGCCGCTCCAGGAACAGCACCACCGACGCGGCGGCGGTGCGGTGCGTGGCGTCGTTGAGGGCGTCGTGCCGTCCCCCGGTGACCGCGACCAGCTCGGCCAGCGGCACCCGGGCGTACCAGGCCCGGGCGGCGTCGAGCGGGGCGACGGCGTCGGCGGCGCCGTGCAGTCCCAGCACGGGGACGCCGATCCGGGCGGGGTCGGCGCGCTCGAGCCAGCCGTCGGGCACCGGCTCGGCCAGCGCGCCGGCGCGCACGCCGTCGGGTGCGGCGATCCGGGCCGCGTGCGTCGGGCAGGCCGTGCGTGCGGCGACCTCGCCGTCCGGCTCCGGCGCGCCGGGGGGTCCGGCGGGGAGCCCGGCCAGCACCAGCGCGTCGGCCGGGACCCGGCCGTCCGCCACGAGCGCGGCGGCGAGCAGCGCGCCGGTGTCCGAGCCGACGAGCACGTGCGGGCCCGGGGCCCCGTCGAGCGCGGCCGCCACCAGCGACGCCGCTCTCCCGGCGTCGGCGACCGGGTCGGCGACGGCGGTCACCCGGTACCCGTCGACGGCGATCCGCCGTCCGAACCGCTCGTAGATCCCGGGGTGCTCGCCCCGCCCGGGCAGGACGACCAGCGTGCCCCGCGGGGCGACCTCCGGCGGACCGGTCCAGGTGAGCGTGTCCGCTGCGGCCACGGTCATGCGATCTCCTCCAGTTCCGCGCGCAGCTCCGCGCGCTCGGTACGGCTCAGCGAGTGCCCGTCGACCGTCGGCGCGGAGCCGACCAGCAGCCGGGTGTAGGGGTGCTCCGGAGCGGTGACGACGCGCCGCGTCGGCCCGGACTCGACGATCCGGCCGCGGTGCAGCACCGCGACCCGGTCGGTGGTGCCGGCGACCGACCCCAGGTCGTGGGAGACGAACAGCATCCCGGGGCCGCCGTCCTCCCGCAGGCGCAGCAGCAGCTCCAGCACCTGCACGCGCCCGGCCGCGTCGAGCGCGCTCACCGGCTCGTCGGCGAGCAGCAGCCGCGGCGCGAGCACCATCGCGCGGGCGATGGCGGCCCGCTGGCGCTGCCCCCCGGAGACCTCGCCGGGCCGGCGCGCGGCCAGCGCGGGGTCGAGCCCGACCCGCTCCAGCGCGGCGGCGACGCGCTCCGCGGTCTCGGCGGCCGGCGTGCCGCGGATCTCCAGCCCCTCCCCGACCGAGCGCCCGAGCGGCAGGTCGGGGTCGAGGCTGCGCAGCGGGTCCTGGAACACGTACTGCACTGCGCCGGCGTGCCGGAACGCGCGCAGCCTCCGCCCGCGCAGCGCGGGCACGTCGACCCCGTCGACGGTGACCGTCCCCCGGTCCGGGCGGTGCAGGCCCAGGACGGTGCGCGCGATCGTCGTCTTGCCCGACCCGGTCTCCCCGATCAGCCCGACGACCTCGCCGTCGGCCACGTCCAGGTTGACACCGTGCAGCACCTCGCGACGGCCCCGGCCGCGCCCGAGCGACACCGCCAGGTCGCGGATCTCCAGCAGGGTCATCGGACCGCCTCCCGGAACCGCTCGATCCCGAACCGCTCGTGGCTCTCCACCAGCGACCGGGTGTAGGGGTGGGACGGGGAGCGCAGCACGTCGGCCGCCCGGCCCCGCTCGACGACCGCGCCGTCCCGGAGCACGAGCACCTCCTCGCACACCTGCGCGACCACGGCCAGGTCGTGCGAGACCAGCACGAGGGCGAGCCCGAGCCGTTCGCGCAGGTCGGCGAGCAGGTCGAGCACCTCGGCCTGCACGGTGACGTCGAGCGCCGTGGTGGCCTCGTCGGCGACGAGCAGCTCGGGGTCGAGCGCGAGGGCGATCGCGATGAGCGCCCGCTGCGCCATCCCGCCCGAGAGCTCGTGCGGGTACTGCCCGGCGACCCGGGCCGGTTCCCGCAGGCCGGTGCGGGCGAGCAGCGTGACGGCCCGCTCGCGGGCGGCCCGCCTGCCGAGCCCGCCGCGCACGCGCAGCACCTCCGCGAGCTGGCGCCCGACCGGGATCGAGGGGTTGAGGTAGGAGGCGGGGTCCTGGAAGACGGCGCCGATCCGCGCGCCGCGGTAGGGCCGCCAGGCGGGCTCGTCGAGGCCGGTGAGCTCGGCGCCGTCGAAGCGGATCGACGTGCCCGGCCCGTTCGTGCAGCCGGGCGGCAGGATGCCGAGCACGGAGCGGCAGGTCAGCGACTTGCCGCTGCCCGACTCGCCGACGATGCCGAGGCTGCCGCCGCGGGCGACGGCGAACGCCACCCCCTCGACGACGGTGGTGCCGCCGGCGACGACCGAGAGGTCGCGCACCTCCAGCAGGGACTCAGGCACGGACGGCCTCCCGGGGTGCGGTCGCGTCGCGCAGGGCGTCGGCGAGGCCGTGGCACGCCCCGACGGCCAGCACGATGAGCAGCGCCGGGGCGAGCGGGCCCCACGGGCGCTGGAACAGGAACAGCAGGTCGGTGGCGAGCATCCCGCCCCAGGTCGGGGCGGGCGGCTGCACGCCGATGCCGAGGAACGTCAGCGAGGAGACGATGACGAGGCTGCTGCCGAGCAGCCCCGCGGTGCTCACCGCGACGGCCGGCAGCACGGTGGGCCAGACGTGGCGGCGCAGCACGAACCAGGGCGTGGCGCCGGCGAGCTGCGCGGCCTCCACGAAGGGGGCGCCGACGAGCGGGAACGCCGCGGCGCGGGTGACCCGGTAGAAGGCCGGCGCGATGAGGATCCCGACGGCGAGCATCGCCTGGTGCAGCCCGTTGCCGAGCAGCGCGGTCATCGCCACGGCGAACACCAGGAACGGCAGCGTGACCAGCGCGTCCACCACGCGCAGCGTGACCCACTCGAAGGTCCGCCCGAGCAGCACCGACAGCAGGCCCGGAACGACGCCGAGCACCAGCCCGGCCGCGACGGCCTCCAGCGCGGCCACCAGCGACAGCGTCGAGCCCGCGAGCAGCCGGGAGGCCACGTCGCGGCCGAGGTTGTCGGTCCCGAGCCAGTGCGCGGGCGACGGCCCCTGCAGGACCGCACGGGCGTCCTGCGCGAGCGGGTCGAGCGGCGCCAGCGCAGGCCCGAGGACGGCGAGCAGCGCGACCGCGGCCAGCACCGCGAGCGACACCGCCCCGGCCCGCTGACGGACGACGGAGCGCAGCATCACGTCCCCCGTCCCGCCGCGGCCGGGCGCAGGCGCACCAGCAGGGCGTTGACCAGCAGGCTGAACGCCAGCACCACCACGATCGCGACGACGAGCGCGCCCTGCACCACCGGCACGTCCCCGCGCAGCGCGCCCTCGGCGGCGAACCTCCCGAAGCCCGCCATCCCGAACACGCTCTCGGTGACGACAGCGCCGCCGATCAGCACCGGCACCCGCAGGCCGAGCACTGCCACCGCCGGGCCGGCGCCGTTGCGCAGCACGTGCACGCCGAGGATCCGCCGCGGCGGCAGGCCGCGGACCACCGCGCCGAGCACGAAGTTCTCGCGGTAGGCCGCGACCAGCCCGGTGCGCAGCTGGCGGGCCACGTCGGCGACGGTGTCCAGGCTCAGCGCCGTCGCGGGCAGGACGATCAGCGAGAACCAGGCGCCCACGTCGACGGACGGCGAGACGTACCCGGCCGACGGCACGAGCGGCACCAGCACCGCGAACACCACGATCAGCCCGATCGCGACGACGAACGGCGGCAGCGTGGCGATCACCGAGCAGAACGCGGTGATCGTCCGGTCCACCCAGGTGCCGCGCAGCACCGCGGCGAGGACACCGAGCGCGACGCCGCCGAGCACGCCGATGAGCAGGGCCAGGCCGGCCACCGACAGCGACACCTCCAGCCGCTGGCCGATCTGCTCGGCCACCCCGACCCCGTTGGACCACGAGACGCCCAGGTCGCCGTGCAGCACGCCGACGAGCCAGTCGGCGTACTGCACCGCAACGGGCCGGTCGAGCCCGAACTCGGCGTCGACGCGCGCCACGTCCGCCGGGGTGGCCGCGTCGCCGAGCTTGAGCCCGGCCGGGCTCAGCCCGCTCACGGCGCCGAGCGCGAACGTGGCCCCCGTGGCCAGCAGGAACACCGGCACGGTCGCGGCGAGGGTGCGCCCCCACCAGCGCAGCGCGGTGCGGCGGCGGGGCGGGGCGGGCGCGGCCGCCCGAGGGACGGCCGGCGCCGGCGCCGCGACGAGGACCGACGTCACGTCCGCTCCCCCACCGTGACGCCCTCCCAGCGGTACTGGGACAGGAAGTGGGGCAGCGGCGAGACGCGCGGGCTGCGCACGGCGATCCGCGGCGTCGTGGCGAGGGAGAAGCTCGGCGACATCAGCACGCCCAGCCGCACGGCCTCCTGCAGCACGGCCGGGTACTCCGGGGCGTCGAGCGGCGTGCGGCGGACGGTGTCGAGCGCGGCGAGGAACTCCGGCGTGGCGACCTTGCTGGTGTTCATCAGGCCCTCGGCGCCGTAGACGACCGTGAGGTTCTGCACCGGGGACTCCCGGCCGACCGTGCCGTCGAGCGCGAACTGCGCGCGCCGCCCGAGGTACACCTCCTGCTGCCACGTCGACGAGCCGGGCGGGACCACGTTGATCGTCGCGGTCACCCCGACGGCCTGCAGCTGCTGCTGCACGAGCTCGGCGCGGTCCTGCGTCGCGGCGGGCGCGGTGACGGTGAGCGCCAGCTGCCCCGGCGCGTAGCCCGCCTCGGCGAGCAGCGCCCGGGCCCGGTCGGGGTCGTAGGCGAACACGCCGTCCAGGCCCGGGTCGTGGGCGACGTAGCCCGCCGGGAAGGGCTGGTAGGCGACGTCCCCGATGCCGCCCTGGGTCACGTCGATGATCGCCTGGCGGTCGACGGCGAACTTCAGGGCGTCGACGACGCGCCGGTCGGTGAGCGGCTCCAGCCCGCTGTGCACGTCGACCTGGCTCACGCCGAACGAGTCGATCACCTCGACCTCCAGCCCCGCGGCCTGCGCCTGCGCGACCTGGTTTCCGGTGATCGTGGCGACGTCCAGCGCGCCGGTCTGCACGGCCGCGACGACCGACGAGGGGTCGGTGCCCGCGGTGAGCTCGAGCCGCTCGACCAGGATCTCGTCGGCGTTCCAGTAGCCGGGGTTGCGGACGAGCACGGCGCGGGACTCCGGGACGAAGCTCTCCATCGTGAACGGGCCGGCCCCGACCGGTGCCGTCGGCAGCGCCGCCGCGTCGGCCGTGAACGCCGCGGGGCTGACGATCGCCCCCGTCTTGCCGGCGAGCAGGTTCGGCACCTGGTAGTCGGGCGCGGCGAGGAGCAGCGTGACGGTCCGCTCGTCGTCGACGGTGATGTCGGCGATCGTCCTCAGCTGGTCCTTGAGCAGCGAGTCCTGCTGCGTCGTGCCGCGCAGCAGGCTCTGCCGCACGGCGTCCGCGTCGAGCGGCGTGCCGTCGGAGAAGGTCAGCCCGGGCCGGAGCGTGAACGTGACCGCGGTGCCGTCGCCGTTGTAGCTCCACGACTCGGCCAGTCCCGGCCCGGCGTTCCCCTGCTCGTCGAGCTGGGTGAGCGAGGCGTAGACCAGCGCGAGGGTGTTGATGTCGTTGCCGGTCGAGGACGTGACCGGGTCCCACGAGGTGGGCAGCGCGAAGCCCCACCTCAGGGTGGTGTCGCGGGCGCCGGCCGCGCTCGCGCCGCCGCACCCGGCGAGCAGCAGGACGGCGGCGACCGCGAGTGCGGCGAGGCGGGCGAGCCGGGACGGGGTGGCGCCCATGGCGGTGGTGCTCCTGTTCACGGGGTGGGGACCAGCGGACGCGCGGTCGCGCGGGCGGCGGTGTGGACGTTCTCGGGGACGGGCAGGCCGAGGTGCCCGCGCAGGGTCGTGCTGTCGTAGGCGTCGCGGACGACGCCGCGGGCCCGCAGCAGCGGCAGGACCCCGTCGGTGAAGCGGGCGAACTCGCTGGGCACGGTGACGTGCACGTTCAGCCCGTCGAGCGCGCCGGCCTCGAACCACTCCTGGATCCGGTCGGCGACGGTCCGCGCGGACCCGACGAACGGCGCGGGCGTGGACGCGGTGAACCGCAGCACCGTCTCGCGCAGCGTGAGGCCCTCGTCGCGGGCCACGGCCTTGATCCGCTCGGCCTGCGTGCGGAAGCTGGTCGACCCGAGGTCGCCCAGCTCCGGGAACGGGGCGTCGAGGTCGTACCCGCTGAAGTCGTGCCAGCCGAACGGCCTGCCGAACTGGGCGAGGGTCTTGGGGAAGTCGCGCTCGAACCGGTCGCGCCGGCGGGCCTCCTCGATCGCGAGCGCCTCCTCGTCGGTGTCGGCGACGACCGGCGTGATGCCGGGCATGACGACGACGTGCCGGGGGTCGCGGCCCTTCGCCTGCGCGCGGGCCCGGATGTCCCGGGCGAACGCGACGCCGGCCTCCAGCGTCGGGGCGTGGGTGAAGATGCCCTCGCCGATCTCCGCGCCCAGGTCGCGGCCCTCCTCCGAGTCGCCGGCCTGGAAGATCACCGGCCGGCCCTGCGGGGAGCGCGAGATGTTGAGCGGCCCGCGCACCGAGGAGAAGTGCTCGCCGCTGTGGTCGAGGCGGTGCAGGCGGGAGGGGTCGACGAACTCCTCGGCCGCCTTGTCGACGGCGAACGCGTCGTCCTCGTAGGAGTCCCACAGCCCCTGGCACACCCGCACCGACTCCAGCGCGCGGCCGTAGCGGGCGGCGTAGTCGTAGTGCTCGTCGCGGCTGTAGTTCGCCGCCGTGCCGCCGTCGCCGGTCGCGACGACGTTCCACCCGGCCCGCCCGCCGCTGATGAGGTCGAGGGACCCGAGGCGGCGGGCGAGGTTGAACGGCGAGTTGTACGAGGTGGTCAGGGTGCCGACCAGCCCGATCCGCTCGGTCTGCACGGCCACCGCCGACAGCAGCGTCAGCGGCTCCAGCCGGTTGAGGTAGTGGGGCGGGGAGTCCGGGGTGATGAACTGGCTGTCGACGATGAACACCAGGTCGAACAGCGCGGCCTCGGCCTGCCGCGCGCGCTCGACGTACCAGCGGATGTCGGTGCTGGCGTCGAGGGGGACCTCGGGGTGGCGCCACGTGTCGTGGTCGCCGGGGCCGCCGACGCCGAACAGGACGGCGCCGAGCTTCAACTGCCGGGGCATGGGTGGGCCTCTCTGGGACGCGCTCAGGACGCGTCCGGGCGCGGCGGCGCGCGCGGACGCGGAGGGACGAGCGGAGGGGGACGAGCGGGAGGGCCTGGGCGCGGAGGGCGTCAGGCGGTCGCGCGACGACACGTCGCGGAGCAGGTGCGGCCGAGGTCCACGGCGCGGCGCTGCGTGAGCAGCGGAGACGCGGGTGAGGCCGACATGCCCGTGATCGTGGCACGCGGGCGGGCGCCGCGTCCAAGCACGAGACCCGATCACATCCGAGAGGGATTCCTGATCGGTCGTGCTCGAATGGGTGCGTGAACCGGGTCCTCGACGTCGTGGCGCTGCGCAGCTTCGTGGCGGTGGCCGACTGCGGCGGCTTCCACCGCGCCGCCGCGGCCCTGCACGTGAGCCAGCCCACCGTCAGCGCCCACGTCCGCCGGCTGGAGGGCGTGTGCGGGCAGCCCCTCATGGAGCGCGTCGGCCGGACCTCGCGCACGACCCCCGCGGGCGACGCCCTGCTGGCCCACGCCCGCCGGCTGCTCGCCGTGCACGACGAGGCGCTGCAGGCCCTGACGACCGACCGGCCCGACGAGCTGGTCGTCGGGTCCACCGAGCACGCCGCCGACCGCCTGCTGCCGGAGCTCACACCCGCCGCGCTCGGCACCGGACGGGTGCGCTTCCGCCTCGACCGGGGTGCGCGGCTGCGGGAGGCCCTCGACCGCGGGGAGCTCGACCTCGCCCTGCTGCTGGGCCGCGCCCGGGACGAGCGGTCGCACGACGCGGGCGTGCTGGAGCTGCACTGGTTCGCCGCCCCGGGGTGGGTGCGGCCCCCCGGCGAGCCGCTCCCCCTCGTGGCGCTCGACGACCCCTGCGCGCTGCGCGAGCGGGCGCTGGAGACCCTGGCCCGCGAGGAGCAGGCGGTCGTCGTGGCCTGCGAGGCCGCCTACCTCGCCGGCGTGCTCGCCGCCGCCCGCGCCGGGCTGGGCGTCGCCCTGCTCGCCACGATGGGCCGCGTCCCCGAGGGCCTGGAGCGGCGCGACGACCTGCCGGCCGTCGAGCCGGTGCCGATGTCCCTGCGCACCCGGCGCGGGCTCCCGCCCGCCGTCGTCGAGAGGGCGACCGGGTCGCTCGCGGGGGTGCTGGCGGGTCGCAGCGCGCCCGCATGACCGACGGGCGGCCGGTCCCTACCTGAGCCAGTCGGTGTACCGGGTGGAGGCGATGCGGGCACCCTCGCCGGCGACCAGCACGTCGGGGCGGACCACCGCGAACAGGCCGGCGGACCCGTCCACGGTCACCGACCGCGTGTCGCCCCTTGCAGCGAGCGTGATCCGGCCGAGCTCGTCGAGCGGGTAGACCTCGGGGCCCGCGAGGTCGAGCGTCCCGTTCAGCGGCGCGCCGGCGGCGACCTCCGCGACCGTCGCGGCGACCTCCGCCGCCGCCAACGGCTGCAGCAGGGTCCGCGGCAGGCGGACCGTGTCCCCGTCGGCGGTCCAGGACAGCACCGCGTCGATGAACTCCATGAACTGCGTCGCCCGCACGATCGAGTAGGGCACCGGACCGGCCTTCAGGACGTCCTCCTGCAGGGTCTTGGCCCGGTAGTAGTCGAGCTCCGGCACCCGGTCCACGCCGACGATGGACAGGACGACGACGTGCCCGGCGTCGGCCCGCACCGCCCCCGCCACGAGGTTGTCCATCGAGGTCCGGAAGAACTCCGGCGACGCCTCGTCGAACGTCGGGGAGTTGGTCAGGTTGACGACGACCTCGGCGCCCGCCAGCGCGGCGTCGAGGCCCTCCCCGGTGATGACGTCGACCCCGGTCGACAGCGCGTGCGGTACCGCGTCGTGGCCTGCCGCGTTCAGGTCCCGCACGACCTGCGACCCGATGAGCCCGGTTCCACCGATGACTGCGAACTCCATGACCCGCCCTGCTTCCTGTGAGTGGGCGTCCGTGTTCGGACGTCCACAGGCAGGACAGGACAGCCCGGCGATCTGTGACAGGGCGCCTACGCGGCCCGCGCGATCCGCTCCAGCTTCTCCGGGTTCATCACCCACATCAGCCGGTCCAACCCGTCGGTCGTGCCGGTCACGGCCAGCAGCGCGACCGGCTCCCCGTCCCGGGACACGAGCACCGACGGCGAGCCGTTGGCCTCGACCCAGCGCACCTCGGCCCCCTCCCAGAACCGCGAGGCGAAGGTCGCTACGACCCGCGCCACCCGCTCCCGTCCGGTCACCACGACGCGGGCGGCGTTGCGCACCGCTCCCCCGCCGTCGGTGTGGCTGACGACGTCCGCGGCCAGCAGGGACTCGAGGTCGTCGAGGTCGCCCGCGCGGGCGGCGACCAGGAACGCCGAGAGCAGCCGGCGGTGCGCCGCGGCGTCGACGGACGCCTCCTTCTCGACGCGGATGCTCCTGCGGGCCCGGCTGACCAGCTTCCGCGCGTTCGCGACCTGCGTCCGCAGCACCTCCGCGATCCGCTCGTAGGGGTAGTCGAAGGCCTCGCGCAGCACGAACGCCGCCCGCTCGGTGGGCGTGAGCTTCTCCAGGAGCAGGAGCACCGCGAGGTCGAGGGCCTCCCCCCGCTCCGCGCCGAGCGCCGGATCGGCGCTCGTGTCGACCGGCTCCGGGAGCCACGGACCCACGTAGGTCTCCCGCCGGACCCGCGCCGTCTGCGTGGCGTTGATGGCGAGCCGGGTCGCCATCGTCACCAGGAAGGCGGTCTCGTCGCGGACCGCGTCCCGGTCGTGGACCTGCCACTTGACCCACACGTCCTGCACGACGTCCTCGGCGTCGGCCACCGCGCCCAGCATCCGGTAGGCGATCCCGAACAGGCGCGGCCGGACCAGGGCGAACGACGACGCGGCCTCGTCGAGGTCGGCCGGTGCGGACGGCGGTGCCGCACCGTCGGACGGGAGGTGCACGGTCACAGCGTAGGAGCGCTGCGGTCAGCCGGTGAAGCTGCCGCCGTTCGCGTCCACGACCGACCCGGTGATGCAGTCGGCACCCGGGGAGGCCAGGAATGCCGCGACCGAGGCGATCTCCTCGGCCCGACCGAACCGCTGGAGACCGAACCCACGCACACGACGCGACCGCCGCGCCGGCGCAGGTGTGGCAGCGCGGCCTGAACCCCCGACCCCCGTGGTGGGTAGGACGTCGTCGGTCCTCGATCGAGTCCCGACCGCGCTGCGCGATGGTCGCGTCGGCACGATCGCGGAGGTGCTCGAGCCGATTCACCACGAGCGGGTGAGCCGCCGCAGGGCCGGGAGCCAGAGGCTGTGGACGGTACCGAAGTCCGTCCACGACCCGCGGCACACCGGAGTGCCGCGGCCAGACCCGGAAGGAAGACACATGGCTCTCGGAGAAGCACCCGTTCTCGACACCCTGGTCGACATCAACGCCGCGGCCCTGCAGCGCACCGAGCTCGACGCGGTGACCCTGCTCATGGTGCGCATCGCCGCACTCGCGGCGGTCGACGCCTCCGCCACGTCGTACGTCATGCACATCGGACCGGCCGCCGAGGCGGGGCTGACCATCGAACAGGTCCAGGACGTGCTGGTGGCGGTCGCTCCGATCGTCGGTGCGCCTCGGGTCCTCAACGCCTCCCAGAACATCCTGGAGGCCTTCGGGCTCGCCGTCGCCGCGCTGCAGACGGTAGGGACGAACGCCGACGTCTGACCGACGCCCGGGTGCACGGTCGCCGCAGCCGACCGGGCACCCCACCGGCTGCTCCGGTGGGGTGCCCGGTCGGCGTGTGCGGTGCGAGAACGCCTCAGTGGCCGTCCGACCGGTCCATGACCAGCGCCGCGAGGACGGCGAGGTCGAGAGCGATCGTGACCACCGACCACAGCGGGTAGTAGGGCAGGAACAGGAAGTTCACGGACAGGCTGAGCACGACGACGGCGATCCCGGCCCACCGGGCCCACGCCGCGCCCCGCATGATCGCCAGCCCGACGAGGGCGACGACGGCGCCGAGCAGCAGGTGGACCCAGCCCCAGGCGGTCAGGTCGAAGGCGTAGAGGTGGCCGGCGTCGGTGACGTAGATCGTGTCGTTGAGCAGGGCGGGGATGCCGATCAGCGCCTGGTAGCTGCCGATCACCAGCAGCATCGTCCCGGCGAAGGTGGTCCCACCGCTCCCCTGTCGCGCCGTTCGGCGGGGGGGCGAGGTGGCATCGGCTGTCGAGCCGGCAGGTACCTCGGTGGACATGTCTGACTCCTCGGCAGTGGGGGACGGCGGGCACGTGAACGGTCGCGGCGACGTGCCGACGGCGCCTCCCCCGGAACGTGTGAAAGCACGGTCTGCGCCGAGGAGCGCGAGCGGTGCCGGTGCCGTGCCGGCGCCGCCCGCGGTCAGGCCGCGATGACGAACAGCCCGTAGAGCACGATCAGCAGTGCGGCGAGCAGACAGCCCGACGCGACGACGACGCCCCCGGCCCGGCCCGCCGCCGTGGCGTCCGCCCGGGTGCCGGCCGACAGGCCGACGACCGCGCAGCCGACCAGCACCACGACGACCACCGTGGTGGCGGCGGACACCGCGGCGACGACGATCAGGGTCACCCAGTGCACCGTGGTCCCCTTCCGGTCAGGCCGCGAGCGAGGCGGGCGGCGAGGCGGGCATGTCGGTGACGTTGTCCGCGGTCACCGGGCTGCGCCGGGACGCCGCGTAGATGCCGCCGCCCAGCGCCAGTCCCGTGGCCGCGACGACGGCCACCCCGCCGGGGCCGTGCGCCGCCACCCAGGACGCCGTGGCGCCCACCGCCGCCGCGGCGGGCAGGGTCACGACCCAGGCCAGCACCAGCCGGCGGGCCAGGCTCCAGTGCACCGACGCCAGCCGTCGCCCGGCCGCCGCACCGAAGATCGAACCGGTGCACACCTGCGTGGTGGACAGGGGGATGCCCAGGTGGGTCGAGGTGAGGATGATCGCGGCGCTGGTCGTCTCCGCGGTGAAGCCCTGGGCGGACCGGATGTCGCCGACCCGCTTCCCCAGGGTCCGGATGATCCGCCATCCACCCATGTAGGTGCCCAGCGCGATCGCCAGCGCGGCGCTGAGCACCACCCACAACGGCGGGGTCGAGCCCGGTCGGAGCAGACCCGCCGTGACCAGCGTCAGCGTGATCACCCCCATCGTCTTCTGCGCGTCGTTCGCGCCGTGGGCCAGGGCCACCATCGACGCCGAGAGGACCTGCCCGGCCCGGAAACCCCGGTCCGCGGTCCCGGGATCCGCCCTGGCGGTGAGCAGGTAGACGATCCCGGTCGCGACGAGTGCGATGAGACCGGCCAGCAGCGGCGAGACGATCGCCGGGACCACGACCTTGCCCAGCAGTCCCCCGACGTTCACCGCACCGGCGCCGCCCACCACGAGCGTGGCCCCGATGAGGCCGCCGAACAGGGCGTGCGACGAGCTCGACGGCAGCCCGAGCAGCCAGGTCAGCATGTTCCACAGGATGGCTCCCACCAGTGCGGCGAACACGACCGCCGGGGTGATCCGCGCCTCGTCCACCAGCCCGCCGGCGATCGTCATCGCGACCTGGACGGACAGGAAGGCCCCGGCCAGGTTCAGCAGCCCGGCGATCGTGACGGCGACCTTCGGCCGCAGTGCGCCGGTGGCGATGGAGGTGGCCATCGCGTTCGCCGTGTCGTGGAAGCCGTTCGTGAAGTCGAAGATCAACGCCGTCACCACGACCAGTCCGACGACCAGTGCCACGTCCATGAGCACGCCTCCTACGGCTGTCCCCGCCTGCGTCCGGGCCGGCACCGCCGGCGCCGTGCGCCACAGCGCGCTCCGCCGGCTCGGCGAGAGTCGGACGGGCGCACCGGCGCGGCGTCATCCGCCCAGGGCGAAACCGCCCGCGGTCACGCAGCAGGCCGACGACCGGGTCGGCCGCCGGCGTGACCGACGCAGCGCGCACCGCCCCGGGCGGACGGTGTGCGGCGATCGGCGGACGCGGGGCGTAGGACGCACCGACGCCCCCGGTCACCCCTCCTGGATGAGACGCGCCCCCTCCTCTCCGGCGACCCTGCTCCCGGCCCGCACAGCAGGCGGGCCCCGACGGTGGTGGGAGGACTCATGAGCGGTCCCGCGCAGTGGACGGTGAGCCGCGGCCAGCAGGCAGCGGCGGCCGTCGCGCTGATCGCCGCGGCGCTGACCCTCGGGGTCGGCGCGACCGTCGCCGTCATCCGCTTCCCGAGCGGGCTCGGGGTGCTGGCCTGCGTGGTGGTCGCGGTGGCCGCGGCCTGGTTCGCCGTGGTCCGCACAGGCGTCGCCCGCATCGTCGGCGCGGTGCTCGCGGTACTCGCGCTGGCCGGCGCAGCCGGCCTGCTCCTCCGCGACGGCTGGTGGCTCTACCTGGCCGGGCTCGTGGTCGGCGTGGCGATCTGGCACGCGGCCGCACGGGTCGCGTTCCGGGTGCACGTCACGCTGCCCCCGGCCGAGCCGCCCCGGAACCCGGTGCTGTTCGTCAACCCGTGGTCCGGCGGCGGGAAGGCGGCCGCGGTCGGGCTCGTCGAACGAGCGGCGGAGCGCGGGATCCGGAGCGTGCAGCTGCGACGGGGCGACGACCTCGACCAGCTCGTCCGGCAGGCCGTCGCCGAGGGGGCCGACGGCCTGGCAGCAGCCGGCGGCGACGGCACGCAGGCCGTGGTGGCGACCGCGGCCGCCGAGCACGGGCTGCCCTACGCCTGCATCCCGGCCGGTACCCGCAACCACTTCGCGCTGGACCTCGGCGTGGACCGCGACGACGTCGTCGGGGCTCTCGACGCCTTCGTCGACGGCGGTGAGCACGTCGTCGACCTGGGTGAGGTCAACGGGAGGGTCTTCGTCAACAACGTCTCGATGGGCCTGTACGCCGAGGCCGTGCAGAGCGCGGACTACCGCGACGCCAAGATCCGCACGCTGCTCGACACGGTGCCGGCGGTGCTGGGGCCGTCGGGTGACGCGCTCGACCTGAACTGGGTGGCCCCCGACGGGAGCCTCCACGCGTCGGCGGCGACCATCCTGGTGTCCAACAACCCCTACCGGTTGGGGCACGCCCTCGGCTCCGGGACCCGCCCGCGGATCGACGCCGGCCGGCTCGGGGTCGCCGTCGTGCCGGCCCGGGGCGACAGGGGTGCGGGGCGCCGCGGCCGGGCGGTCCTGCAGCAGTGGTCGACCTCCGAGTTCGAGGTCGGCTCGGCACGGCCCGTCCCCCTGGGGATCGACGGCGAGGCGGTCGTGCTGGTGCCCCCGGTCCGCTTCCGGATCCGGCCGCGCACGTTGCGCGTGCGCATCTCCCCCCGCCATCCGGGCGCGTCGCCGTCGACCCTGCAGCCGGACCGCGTGATGGACAGCCTGCGGGCGCTGGCGGCCATAGCCGCGGGTCGGGTTCCCCACCCGTCCGCACCCACCACCACGTCCGCACCACCCACCACCACGGCCGGAAGGCCGACCGATCCGTGATCGACGGAGGAGACGAGATGGGCAAGCTCGGCAAGAAGCTGGCGAAGTTCGCGGACTCGCCGAAGGGACGCAAGCTGCGGAAGAAGGCGCGGAGCAAGGCCGAGGACCCGGCCACCAGGGCGAAGCTGCGGAAGAAGCTCGGCAGGCGGTAGTGGCGCGACGCGGTTCCGGTGCCGACGCAGGCCCGGTGACGTAGCCCCGCCGGGTGGGCGCACGGCTCAGCCCAGCAGCCGCCGCTGGATCGCGCCGTCCACCGCCTCGCGCCGGCTGGAGACGCCGAGCTTGCTGTAGATGGAGCGGATGTGGCTCTTGACGGTGTTCACCGACACCGTGAGCTCGTCGGCGATCTCCGTGGCGCTCAGCAGGGACGGGAGCAGCGCCAGCACGTCGTGCTCGCGATCGCTCAGGCACGTCGACCCGCGCCTGCCCGCCGTCGACCGGGCCACGGCGATCCGGCGCAGGTACCCCGTGCCCACCGCGGGCGGCGCCACCGACCGCAGCAGGTCTGCGGGCGGGCCGGACATCGCGGCGAAGGGCCGCACGACGTCCAGGTCCGCACCCAGCTGCAGCGCGGCCGCGAGTTCGGACCGTCCCCCGAGCGGGTCGCCGGTGTGCAGCGCGGCACCGGCCAGGAGCACGTGCGCCTCGACCTCGGTCTGCGCGGCCAGCGCCGGCACCGAACCCGACTTCAGCGGCTCGAGTGCGGCGATGGCGGCCTCGAACCGGCCGGCGAGCACATGGGCCCGGGCGTCCATCACCAGGATCTCGCCGACCTTGCCGATCCTGCGCTCGAGCCGGACGGCGGTGTCGGAGGCCACCGCGTCGCCACCCTGGGCGAGGACGGCGAAGTGCTCCAGCGAGGCGAGCGCGGCCAGCAGGGGCGCGGGCGCGACGACTCCCGAGAAGTCGACCGGCACGAGCGGCTCCGGCCCGGACTCCCCCAGGTCGGCGTCCGCCGCGCGGCGCACCACGCGCAGGATGAGGTCCGCCACCTCGGGCAACGGCTGCCCGACCGCCAGCACGTCGTCGGCCCGGGACCGGGCCGCCACCGGTTCCCCGGCGAGCAGGTCGCGGTAGGCCAGCACCGCTGTGGCCTCCGCGGCCCACTCGGCGGAGGGGTAGCCGACAGCGGCGGACGTCCGGACCGCGGACGTGGCGGCGGCCGCCATCGCACGATGATCGCCGTACGCCGCCTCGAGCAGCGCGAGCCGGGAGAGCGCACGCACCTCGAGGCAGGCGAGGTCGTGGGCGTGGGCGCACGCGGCCGCACCGGCGAGGGACGCCCGCAGCTCGTCCTGGTCCTCCTCGTCCGCAGCGCGGGCCTCCGCCCGACCCAGCACCCCCAGCACCTCCAGCTCCGGCGGCACCGGGCCGGGCGGGACCTCCTGCAGGGTCGGCCGACCGTCCACGAGGAGCCCCACCGCAGCATCGAGGGCGCCCAGCTCCGGTCCGGGATCCGCCGGGCGCACCCGCCGTGCCTGCTCCAGGGCCGCGACGGCATCGACCTCCGCTCCGCGCAGGTGGAGGACCAGCGCCGAGAGCAGCGCCATCCGCGCGTCGGCGGCCACCGCCGCACTCCCGGCCGAGACGAGCGCCCGCCGCACCGGGTCCTGCCGACCGGCCGCGACGAGCCGGACACCGCTGTCCCGGAGGGCCTCCGCCAGCAGCGCCGGATCGCCGGCGCGCTCCGCGTGCCGGAGCGCGTGCACCGGGTCGTCGGCGGCGAGCCACCACCGTGCCGCGATGGTGTGCGACGAGTGGTGCCGAGCGGGGTGGTGGCCCTCCAGGTCGGCCTCGAGGTAGGCGCGGAACAGCGGATGGATGTGGTAGCTCTCGAGATCGGTGCGGTACACCAGCCCGGTGCCGCGCACCATGTCGTCCAGTACGCGTCGGGCGTCGGGGCGACCGAACAGCGCCTCGGCCAGCCCGACCTGCAGGCGTCCGCACACCGCGCCCATCCCCAGCTGCCTCCTGGTCGGTGCGGGCAGACCGGCCATCACCTCGTCGGTGAGGTAGTCGGCGATCGAGCGGTCGCTCCCCGAGAAGTGCGCGATGAAGCCGCCGGGATCGTCGGTGGACCGCAGCGCCAGCACGGCGAACCGCAGTCCGGCCACCCAGCCGTCGGTGCGCTCGTGCAGGACCGCCACCTCCTCCGCACTCGCCACCACCTCGCACGCGCGCAGCAGGGCCTCGGTCTCGGCCAGGTCGAACCGCAGCGCGTCGGCCCGCAGCTCCCGCAGCTGGCCCTCGAGGCGCAGTCGGGGCAGCGGCAGCAGCGCGTCCCGCCGGCTGACCAGCACCAGCTGCAAGCCTGCCGGTCGACGGCGGACGAGGCGGGCGAGGTCCCGCAGTGCGGGTTCCGCCAGGTCGTGGACGTCGTCGAGGACCAACCGCACCGGCGACGCAGCGTCGAGCACCGCCCCCAGGTCGTCGACGAAGTCCGCGTCCGACCCGCGGGCGCCGACCCGCGCGATCCCGGGCGCCAACCCGGGGACGGCGGCGAGCGAGGCCAACAGGGTCGCGCGGAACCGCGCTGCGTCGTCCGCCGCGTCCACCGCCACCCACGCGACGGGCAGACCGCCGGGCCGGCTCGACCATTCGGCCACGAGCACGGTCTTGCCGTACCCGGCCGGTGCGACGACCGAGACCAGCTGCCCCGGCTCCGCGCTGTCCAGCAGATCGAGCAGGTGGCCGCGGGACGCGAGACCAGGTGGCAGCTCGGGCATCGTGATCTTGCTCATCGGAATGCGCATGGCGGTTTCGCCCTCCTGACCGCCATCGTGGTCCGCGGAGGGTGAGACGACACCATCCTCAGGGGGTGAGCGTCCCCTCAGAGGAATCCGAGCACCCGTCCCCGGGCCACCGCTCCCCGCCGGTTGGTCGCCCCGAGCTTGCGGTAGAGCGCCCGCTCGTGCGTCTTGATCGTGTTGACCGAGAGGCGGAGCTCCGCAGCGATCTCGGCGTTGGTCATCGTGCTGGCCAGGTACCGCAGGACCGTGCGTTCGCGGTCGGTCAGGTTGTCGGTCCGGCCGGTCCGGCCGGTGCGCCGGTCGCCGCGGCCGGGAACGCTGTCCATCCGCCGCAGGAGGTCGACCAGGAAGGCGGGCACGGCCGAACCCCGTTCGAGCCGCAGCTCGAGCAGCGGGCGCAGGACGGCCGCCTCCTCGAGGAGCGGTCCGCGCAGGGCGAACGTGGCTGCCCGGGTCAGCACCTGCTCGATCCGCTCCAGTGCCAGTTCCTCGTCGTGGTGCGCGAGGGCGAGGGCGGCGTCGAGGACGCCGGTGACGATGCGGGCCCGGGGATGGGCCGAGGGCCGTGCACCGCGCCGCGCCGCGACAGCGGCCGGGACGTCGCCCAGGACCAGCAGCAGGCGGGCGGAGGCCAGCGGCGTCTCCTCCGGGTCGTCCTCGGCCACGGCGCGAGCGGCCGCCCGGTCTCCGAGGCGGGCGAGCACGACGGCCTCGGCCGTGCGAAGACGTCGGCGCAGCGGCGACGGCAGATCCGGCACGTCGATCGCCGCAGCCGCGCCGCGCAGGACGGACAGGGCCCGCTCGTGGTCTCCCGCCGCCCCGTGGCGCGCAGCCCGGACGAGAGCGGTGAGGACCACGACGTGCGGTTCACCGCTGCCCGCCTCGGCTCGCACCGCGCGGGTGAGCCAGTCGTCGGCCTCGCCGACGTCGGCCCGGTCGAGGGCGACCCGGGCCATCGTCAGATGGGCGGCGACGACCTGTGCCGGGGCCTCGAGCCCCGAGGCCGACGCCCGGGCGAGGGCCCGGCGGGCACGGGTCTGCGCCGCGTCCAGGTCACCGCGCTCGCACAGCGACAGGGCGAGGTAGGACGCCGCTTCGATGTGCGGCAGCGTCGGCGCCGGTGACTCGACGGCGAGCGCCGCCCGGAAGCGGTGCACCGCCGTGTCGAGGTCGTCGTCGAGGAGTGCGGCCAGACCCAGAGCGCTGTCGACGACGATCGGCACGAGCTCCGTGTCGTCCAGTTCCGATCGGGCGAGCTGCACCGGGTCACGCGGTAGGGCGCGGTACACCTCGCCCACGAGGTCCCACCGGCCGCGGAGCCGGGCGAACCCGCCCTCGACCAGGCCGATGAGCACCCCGGCACGGGCCGCCCGGACGTCGGAGAGCATCTCGGTCCCGGCCCGGGCCGCGCTCAGCAGGCCGGCCACGTCGTTGCGGTCACCCTGCACGATCCGCGCGGCGGCGAGACCCAGGGCCAGCTCGACGTGGGTGACCAGCACCGGGCGCGGGAGGGTGGCGAGCACTGCCTCCAGCTCAGCGGCCTGTCCGCGCAGGACGCGGCCGAGCGCGTGCCGGCCGACCACGACCGCGGCCAGGGACCAGAGCCGCCCCGCGGTCGCCGAGCGGATCGTCTCCAGGGGCAGGTCGGCGCGGCGGAACCACTCCGCCGCCCGGCGGTGCCGGTCGCGGCGCCCCTTCTCGGCCGCCGGCCGGGAGCGCACGACGTCGCCGAGCAGCCGGTGCATGCGGTACCAGCGTCCGGGCAGGTCCGCCGTCGGCACGACCAGGTGCTCGGCCGACAGTTCCGCGAGCAGCTGCTCGCCGTCGGCGACGCCGGTCAGGGCGGCGGCCAGGTCGGCGCAGACCCGGTCCGCCACGCTGATCCGCTCGAGATGCCGCACCAGCTCCGCGGGCTGCTGGGCCAGCACCTCGTCGATCAGGTAGCCGGCCACGGCGTGGTGATCGCCCGAGAAGGTGTCGAGCACCGTGCCGTCGTCGGCGCTCCCGGTCAGGTGCAGCGCCGCCAGCCGCAGCGCGGCGGGCCAGCCGTCGGTCCGCTCGACGAGCCGATCCACCCGGGTCCGGTCGACCGCCAGGCCGAGCCGGGCGAAGAGGTCGACGGCCTCGTCGGTGCTGAACGCGAGTTCTGCGGCGGGCACCTGCCGGACCGCGCCGGCGATCTTCAACCGCGTCAGCGGCCACGGTGGGTCGCGGCGGGTCAGCACCAGGAGCGACAGCATCGGCGGCGCCCGCACGACGAGCCGGACCAGCCCCTCGTGCACCGCGGCGGAGGTGATGCGCTGGAGGTCGTCGAGCACCAGGACGACCGGCTGCTCGACCAGCAGGCTCGCTGCCAGGAACGCAGCGGCCGGGTCCGGGCCGGCCGACGAGCCCTGCGTGAGCGGGTGCAGCGCCTCGGCCGCGGCGCGTCCGACGACCGTGCGCAGCGCCTCGGCCAGCCGGGACCAGAACGGTACGACGTCGTCGTCGGGCGGGGAGAGCCCCGCCCAGGCGACGGGTCTGCCGCCAGCTCCGGCTCCGGCCCACGACGCGGCGAGCACGGTCTTGCCCCACCCGGCTGCGGCGGCCACGACGGTCACCGGCACCGACCGGTCGGCGGCGAGGTGCGCGTAGAGCCGAGGACGCGGGACCGTCGGCGAGCCCGTCCTGCGTTCGATCCCCAGTGGAGGACGGGGCACGGCTGCTCGGACCGTGCTCGGCTGCCGACCCGGCCTCACCCCGGCTCCTCCGCGGACCGGACGCTGTGCCGGTGCACGCGATCGCCCGGCACTGGACTCCGCCCACCGGTCTCCGCGACCGGGTGGTGCGGGGTCCTGGCCGGGTGGATCATCTGCTCAGCCCTCTCCGGTCCGGACGTGGGACCGATCGCACGGCCCCCGGGCCCACCGGCGACGGCGAGGTGCGCGCACTCGCCAGGCAGGGGGTCGGCCGGGCACTGCCGGTGACAGGTGGGCGCTCTCACCGCAACAGGCCCAACTCGTGTGCGGTCAGCACTGCCCCGCGCCGGGTCGCCGCCCCCAGCTTGTCGTAGATCGACCGCACGTGGCTCTTGACCGTGTTGACCGAGACCGAGAGCTCGTCGGCGATCTCGTCCAGGTTGAGCAACGAGGGCAGCCTGAGCAGGACGTCGTGCTCCCGCGCGGTCAGCGCCAGGCCGGGCGGGCGGGTCGAGCGTCTCGCCCCGGCCAGTGCGTGCGCCGCGAACCGGGCCCGTTGACCTCCGCCCACGAGCTCGTCGACCAGCAGGGCTCCCACAGGGGCGGAGGCGAGGACGAAGGGCCGGACCGCGTCCAGTGGCCGGGCCCGGTCCAGGGCGGACCGCAACGCCTCCCGGGCGGCGGGGCGATCGCCGTCCTCGATCGCGGCCTTCGCCGTCACCAGCCAGGCCTCGACCACGGTCGTCGGGCGGAGCGGACGTGCGCGCGGATCCAGCACCGGTGCGACGGTCGCCCGTGCCGCACGGAACGATCCCGCGGCCACCTCCGCCCAGGACCGCATCAGCCGGTTCTCCCAGCGCGCCTCCGCCACCCCGGCCAGGGGCAGGACGGCCGCGGCCGCAGCCCGCGTGTGGCCCAGCCGCAGCGCGATGCGCTGTTCGAGGACCGCTGCAGCGGCCGCGACGACGGGCGGGAGGTCCGTTCCGCTCACCGCGGCCCGGGCCTGCTGCAGTTCCAGCAGGCCGGACGACTTCTCACCGGTGTCGTGGAGGGCGGCACCCCGGGCCACCCGCAGGGCGAAGCGGACCGCCGGGTGGACCCTGGCCGAGACGTTCCGCAGCCCGAGGTCCGCCCAGGCCAGGGCGGCGTCCGGCCGGCCCTGCTCCACGGCGACCAGCGCGGCGACGGCCCGGGCGGACGCCGCCAGACCGGTCGACTGCCATCCCCGGTCGGACACCTCCTCGCAGGCGGCCGTCGCGACGGCCGCCGCCTCGACCAGGTCGCCCTCGGTCCACGCGCCGACCGCGAGGGCGTACAGGCACTGGGCCTCGAGCAGCGGCAGCTCGAGCCGGCGGGCGCTCGCGAGGGACGCGGTGAGGTCGGCGCGGGCGGAGGCGAACGCCCCCGTCGCGATCCCGGCCGAGCCGCGGCCGGCACGGGCCAGCGCGGCGAGCGAGGGGTTCTCGGGCACGGGCTCGACGGGCGGGACGGACGCGTCGAGCCCGGCCAACCGCTCGATCGCGGTCAGCAGCGCGGCGAGATCGGTCCCCGTCGCGGGTCGACCCGACAGCCGCGCGTGCCGCAGGTGCTCCGCGACCGCCGGGGTGTCGCCCTTCTCGAGGTCGACCTGGGCGGCGAGGACGCAGCGCCACACCTCGACAGCCGGCTCGTGCCCGGCGGTGTCCAGCACGGCGCGCAGCACGCCGTGCTCACCGGCGGCGACCAGTTCGGCCCCGCGCTGCCCCAGCATCTCCGCGAGCAGCCCCGCGTCCCCGGTGGCACCGGCGTGCCGGACCGCCTCCGCGGGGTGCCCCCGACGATCCCACCAGAGCGCGGCCTTCCGGTGCAGCGCCGCGGTCGCGTCGTCGCCGCGGCGGCGCAGGTCGGCGACGAAGTGGGTGCGGAGGAGCTCCTGGACGTGGTAGTCGGCCCCCTCCGGCCCGGTGCGGGTGACCAGGCCGAGGTCGTGTTCCAGATCGTGCAGCAGGACGGCGGCGTCGTCGCGGCCGCACAGCTCCACGGCGAGGGCGGCGGGGATCGGGTCGACGATGCTCGTGCGACGCAGCACGTCCCGGTGCTCCTCCGTGATCCCGGCCAGCACCTCCCCCATCAGGTAGTCCGCCACGGCCCTCTCGTCACCCGAGAAGGCCGCCAGGAACGCATCGGGATCGGGGTGCTCGCTCAGCGAGCGGGCTGCGAGCCGCACCCCGGCGACCCACCCGCCGGTGCGCTCGTGCAACAGCCCGCACTGCTCCGGTGTGAGGCGCAGGCCGCTGCGGCGCAGCAGGTCCGCCGATTCGGCCGCGGAGAAGCGGAGGTGCTCCGCCCGCAGTTCGACGAGCTCGTCCTCCAGGCGTAGCCGGGCCAGCGGGAACGGGGGGTCCAGCCGACCGGCCAGGACCAGCTGCACCTGCGGGAGGCGGGCCCGCACGACCATGCGCAGGTGGTCCACCACGGGCGCGCTGTGCAGGTGGTGGGCGTCGTCGAGTACCAGGCGCAGTGGCTGCGGCAGCGCGGCGAGGCCGAGCAGGAGGTCGTCGAGGAAGTCCATCTCCACGGTGGTCCGGGAGGCGACGAGCCGCCTCAGCCTGCTCGACGGCGGCACCGCCGCGCACGCGCACAGGGCCGCCAGCACCGCGGTCCACAGCCGGGACGGGTCGTCGTGCTCCTCGTCCAACGACACCCACGCCGCCGGCACGCCCGGGTCCCGGACGATCCAGTCCGCGAGGAGCAGGGACTTGCCGTAGCCCGCCGGGGCGGTGACCAGCGTGAGTGCACTGGTGGCTGCGGAGTCGAGGACGGCCCGCAACGACGGGCGGGTCACCAGGTCGCGTGGCAGCGCGGGCGGGGTCAGCGTGGACCGCGCGACGTCACGCATCGCCACCTCCCGTTCCGCTCGGTCCTGCTCTCCAGGCTCGCACCGACCGCGGGGACCGCCTAGGGCCGTCCGGACGCTGATCGGTCCGTGAGAGGCCCGAACCGTCCCGGGCACGCACTGCGGGAACGGGGCCCGCAACGGCCGGATCACGGCGCGCACGAGGGGGCCACTGCCTGGTCGAGGATGACGACCAACCGCGCCAGCAGCTGCTCGCCCTCTCCGACGCTGATCACCCCGTGCTGCTCGGCGGCACGGATCTCGACCCGGAGCATGCCGGCGAAGTCGTCGGCCCACCGGGCGGACAGCCGCGCCGTCGATGCCGCGGTGACCCGTGCGCCGCGAGGGTGGTACCGGTCCGGCTCGCCGAACCGCTGCGCGGCCGGCAGCCGGTGGGCCGGCAGCCGGTGGGCCGCCCGCCGGACGCTCAGGTCGTCCGTGTCGTCGATCATCCTCGCTCCTCCCCGCGAACGGTGGCTGCTCTCAGACCCTGTGGGTCACGACGGCACCGCCTCGTCACCCTGCCGGTGCCGTCGGTGCCAGGGGCGGTGCGGCGGCGTCGACCCGTCGCGGGCGGCGCCGAGCCCGGCCACGGCGTCCGGCGCCGGCTCGGCGGCGTCGTGCGCCGGCGGCGACTCGCACAGGAAGGCGTGCGCCCAGCGGGCCCGCGGGTCGATGTCGACCAGCAGGGACTTGGCCAACAGGGTCAGCGGGATCGCCAGCACCGCCCCCAGCGGTCCGAGCAACCACGCCCAGAACACGAGGGACAGGAAGGTGACCGTCATGGACAGCCCGACGGCGTCCCCGACGAACCGGGGCTGGATCAGCGATTGCACCACGAAGTTGAGGACGCAGTAGACGAGGATGACGAGCAGCATCCGGTCCGGTCCGTGCACGAGCAGGGCGAGCAGCGCCGGCGGCACGACGCCGATGAGGAACCCGATGTTGGGGATGTAGTTCGTGACGAACGCCAGCACTCCCCAGGTGACCGCGAGCGGCACGCCCATGAACAGCAGCGCGATGGTGTCCAGTACTCCGACGATGAGCCCGAAGACCGTGGAGACCACCAGGTACTGGCGGGTGTTGCGGGCGAAGCCGACGAGCGCCCCGGCCACCGAGGGCCGGTCGGCGGCGACGATCGCGATCCGGTCGCGCGTGGACCCGGTCTCGACGCTGAGGAAGAGCAGCAGCGTCAGCAGGAAGATCAGGTTGCTGGCCAGTCCGGCGATACCGCTCAGCACGGCGACCGCCGCCTGCGTGACCTTGCCCAGGTCCAGCGATTCGACCACCCGTCGCAGCTCGGCGGGTTCGACCCCGAACCTCTCGAGCAGCGAGGTCGCCGATCCGACCGACTCGCGACCGGCGACCGCGTACTCGGGCAGCGCCGAGGCCAGGCGGGCGGCGGAGACGACCACGCACAGGGCCATCGCCAGGACCACGGCGTAGACCGCCACCGCCAGCGCCGCGGTCGCGGCCCACGCGGGCCAGCCGTGGTCACGCAGCTTGCCGAGCACCGGGGCCAGGGCGATGACGATCACCATGGCGAGGAACACCGGCCCGATGAACCAGGCGAGCGAGCGGATCCCGGCCGCGGCCACGACGGCGGCGGCGACACCGAGCAGGACGACGAGGCCGCGCGGTATGCCGATCCTGCCCAGGGGGGACCGCCCGTCGGCCGCGGCCGGACCGGGGGCTGCCGTTCCTGATGTCGTCACGGGGTGAACCTGGCGCGGATCGCCCGGCTCCGCGTCACCCGCAGGGGGTGACACCACGGGGCCCCGCGCACTCACGTCCGGTGGTCCGGTCGCTGTGCGGGCCGCCTCTTGTGGTGCTCCGCGCAGAGGACGTCACGCTTGAGCACCTCGTACTCCGGCGCGGTGATGGCGCCGCTGTCGAGCAGGCGCTTCGCCGCCGCGATCTGGTCCGCCGGTCCCGGGCGGGCGGCCTCCCGCGCGCGCCGCCGCTCGACCATCCCGCTGCCCTGCGTCGCCAGGTAGCTGAGCAGCCCGACGTAGGGGAAGAAGACCAGGAACACCGTCCAGCTCGCCTTCGCCGCGCCGGGGCTGTCCCGGCGGATCACGTCGCCGAGGACCAGGACGACCAACCAGCACCAGACCCCCACCACGACGAGGATCAGCGCCACCCAGACCAGCTCGAGCACCAGGGGCCCGTCGTCCACTGCGAACGCCATCGTCTTCCGGTCTCCTCTGCGGGTGGGTCGGCACGCGGGCCGCCAGGGTCACCGGCCGGGTGCGGCGTGCGCCCACCCGCACGGGGTGAACCTCCCCGGGTCGGGTCCCGTCGTCGGTCGGACGTGCTCCACCTCCGCGACTCCGCTCATCCCTGCTGGGCGATGCGACGCCGGCGGTGCGCCGACACTCTCGCCGCCGTGCCAGGAGCGGAGCGTCGGCGGGGAGAACACGCATGAGTGACGAGCGCGCGACCGCGGCCGCCCCGTGAGCACGCCGAGGACCGCCTCGACCCGGCGGGCACCGAAGCGGCTGGCCGCCGTCGCCCCGGGGCTGGCCGGGCTGGCGGACTACCAGGTGCGCTGGCTGCCCAAGGACCTGGTCGCCGGGCTGGTCCTGACCGCGCTGCTCGTGCCGCAGGGCATGGCGTACGCCGAGCTGGCCGGCCTGCCTGCGATCACCGGGCTGTACACGTCGATCCTGTGCCTGCTCGGCTACGCGGTGTTCGGGCCGTCCCGCATCCTGGTGCTCGGACCCGACTCCTCGCTCGGTCCGATGATCGCGGCGACGATCCTCCCGCTGGCCGGCGCGAACGGCGACCCGGCACGCGCGGTCGCGCTCGCCTCGGCACTCGCGCTGCTGACGGGCACCATCAGCGTCCTGGCCGGCGTCGGTGGGCTCGGCTTCGTGGCCGACCTGATCTCCCGGCCCACGATGATCGGCTACCTCAACGGGCTCGCGCTCACCATCTTCGTCAGCCAGCTGCCCAAGCTGTTCGGGTTCTCGGTCGACGCGTCGGGCTTCCTCGGTGAGGTCACCGGACTGGTGGCCGGCATCGCGCGCGGCGAGACCGTCCCCGCGGCGCTGGTTGTCGGCGCCGCCGGACTGGCCGCGATCCTGGCGCTGCAGCGGCTGCTGCCGAAGGTGCCGGCGATCCTCGTGGTGGTCGTCCTCTCGATCACCGCCACGGCGGTCCTCGGTCTCGACGAGCGCGGCGTCGACGTCGTCGGCATCCTGCCGGCGGGTTTCCCCCCGCTGACGATCCCGGACGTCACCCTGTCCGACCTCACGCTGCTGCTGGCCGGGGCGCTGGGGATCGCGGTGGTGTCGGTGGCCGACACGATCTCCACGGCCTCGGCGTTCGCGGCCCGCGCCGGGCGCACCGTGCAGGGCGGCCGGGAGATGACCGCGATCGGCGCGTCGAACCTCGCTGCCGGGCTGTTCGGCGGCTTCCCGGTGAGCACCAGCAGCTCGCGCACCGCGGTGGCCGAGCAGGCCGGGGCCAAGAGCCAGCTCACGGGGATCGTCGGCGCCGTGGCGATCACGCTGATCCTGCTCTTCGCCCCGGGCCTGCTGCGGGACCTCCCGCAGCCGACGCTGGCCGCGGTCGTGATCGCCGCGTCACTGAGCCTCGCCGACTGGCGGGGGACCGTGCGGCTGCACCGGCAGCGGCGCACCGAGTTCACCCTGTCGATCGCGGCGTTCCTGGGCGTGGTCGCGCTCGGCGTGCTGCCCGGCATAGCCCTGGCCGTGGCGCTGTCCATCGGCAACGTCTTCCGGCGCGCCTGGTGGCCCTACCAGACCGTGCTCGGCCGGGTGCCGGACCTGCCCGGCTTCCACGACGTGCACAGCTACCCGCACGCCGAGCGGCTGCCCGGGTGCGTGATCGTCCGGTTCGACGCCCCGCTCTTCTTCGCCAACACCCGCACCTTCCGCGAGCGGGTGCAGGCGCTGGCCGCAGGAGACCCCGGGCTGCGCTGGGTGGTGGTGGCCGCCGAGCCGATCACCGACGTCGACACCACGGCGGCCGACATGCTCCACGACCTCGACGTCTGGCTCAACGAGCGGGAGGTGCACCTGGTCTTCGCCGAGATGAAGGACCCCGTCCGGGAGAAGATCGACCGCTACGAGCTGCTCGGCACCATCGATCCCTCGCACTTCTACCCCACCGTCGACGCTGCGGTGACCGCGTACCGGGAGCTGACCGGAGCGGGTTGGCGCCCGGCCGCGGCGGGAGCGGGCGACTGACCGATGTCGTCCTGTTCGGGTGGTGACCGGCACCACGACCGCGGCTTGGCTGGGGCTGCGCGGGCCCGGAACCCGTGGGCGGGAGGGGTGCGATGTTGAGCCACGAGGAAGAGCGCCGGCTGCAGGCGATCGAGCAGCAGATGCGCGACGAGGACCCGGACTTCGTCCGCCGGTTCGGGCGCCGCACCGACACCCTCGCGGCCGCGCTCCACCGCGCCCGCGCGATCGCCGTCAAGGTCGTCCTCGGGCTCCTCACCGCCCTCGGTGTGCTGATCGGCATCGCCGGGCTGCTCACCGCCTCGCTCGCGCTGTTCTTCACCGGCTCCGGGCTCGCCGGGGTCTCGGCCTACCAGCTCCGGCGGGTCCGGCGCCGGCGCTGTGGTCGGTGACGCGGTCGGGGACGCCGTCGGGGACGCCATCGGGGACGCCGTCGGTGACGAAGGTCGCGCCGGCGCACAGACCCAGCGCACTCTCCAGGCGCTCCATCGCGAGCAGGAACAGCATCACCAGGACCGGGACGACGAGAACGGTCAGGACCACGGCGGCCGGGCGCCGTCGAGCATCGCGTCGAGGGTGACCGCTGCGTCGATGAGCGCCAGATGGGTGAACGCCTGGGGGAAGTTCCCGATCTGCTCGCCGGTCGGCGCGATCTCCTCCGAGTAGAGGCCGAGGTGGTTGGCGTAGGTGAGCATCTTCTCGAAGGCCATCCGCGCCGCGTCCAGCCGCCCCGCCCGCGCCAGCGCGTCGACCCGGGCGAAGCTGCACAGCGAGAACGTGCCCTCGTCGCCGCGCAGGCCGTCCGGGGACGCCGCCGGGTCGTACCGGTACACCAGGCTGTCGGTGACCAGCTCCGCGTCCATCGCGTCCAGGGTGGAGAGCCACATCGGGTCGGTCGGCGACACGAACCCGACCCGCGGCATGCGCAGGAGCGCGGCGTCGAGCACCCGGGACCCGTAGTGCTGCACGAACGCTCCGCGCTCGGCGTCGAACCCCTGGTCCATCACCTGCTCGTAGATCCGGTCGCGCTCGGCCGTCCACCGCTCGAGGGGTGCGGGCCGGCCGTGGGCGGCGGCCAGCCGGATCCCGCGGTCGAGCGCCACCCAGCACATCAGCCGTCCGTAGGTGAACGAGTGGCGACCGCCGCGGGTCTCCCAGATGCCCTCCTCGGGCTGGTCCCAGTTCTCGGCCACCCAGTCGAGCACGCGGCGCACCGCCATCCACCCGCGGTGCGGGAGGACGAGTCCGGCGCGGTCCGCGGCGTGGATGCTGTCGAGGGCCTCGCCGTAGATGTCGAGCTGCAGCTGGTCCGCTGCCCCGTTGCCGACGTGCACGGGCCGGGAGCCGCGGTGGCCCGACCAGTGCTCCACCACCTCCTCCTCGAGGTCGGAGGACCCGTCCACCCGGTACATGATGTTGAGCGGACCCCCGGCACCGCCGACCTGCTCACGGATCCGGTCGCCCAGCCAGCTGCCGAAGCGGGCCGCCTCGTCGACGAAGCCGAGCGCCAGCAGCGTGCCCACGGAGAACGAGGCGTCGCGCACCCAGGTGTACCGGTAGTCCCAGTTGCGCTCGCCGCCGATCTGCTCGGGCAGGCTCGCCGTCGGTGCGGCCACGAGCCCGCCGCTGGGGGCGTAGGTCATCAGCTTGAGCGTCATGGCCGACCGGTGGACGATCTCGCGCCAGCGGCCCGTGTAGGTCGAGCGGCCCAGCCAGCGCTGCCAGAAGCCCACCGTGTCGTCGAACAGGGCGCGGATCTCCGACAGCGGGACCTCCCGTGGGGGCCCGTCACTCGCGGACTCCAGCACGAGACCGCGCAGGTCACCCGCCTCCAGCGAGATCCGGGCGCTCAGGTCGCCCTCCTCGACCGCGACCGTCGCGAGCGGGCGGTCGCCGGGCTCGCGCACGATGTGCAGGGTCAGGGTCAGGGGGTCGGTGCGGAACACCGCGCCGTGCTCCGTCAGCTCGGTCCGGTGCTCGCTGCGCCCGTAGTCGAAGCGCGGTGCCACGTCCACGACGAAGGTCGTGCGGCCGCGCACGCAGCGCAGCATCCGCACGATCCGGTGCCGCGCGGACGCCGACCCGTCGAGCACGGGCATGAAGTCGACCACCTCCCCCACGCCGTCGGGCGTGGAGAACCGGGTCACCAGCACGGCCGAGTCCGGGTGGTACATCTGCTCGGCCGACCACGCGCCGCCGTCCGGTCGCACCCGGAAGTGCCCCCCACGGGCGTCGTCGAGCAGCGCGCCGAACACGCTCGGCGAGTCGAACCGCGGACAGCAGAACCAGTCGATCGAGCCGTCCGTGCTGACCAGCGCGGCCGTCTGCAGGTCCCCGATGATCCCGTGCTCGGCGATGGCGGCCTCGCTCATGCCTGCCCCTCCCGGATGTGGTCGTCGCGCCGACCGTGGCCGACCCGGGATCGGCGGGCCTCACCCCGAACAGGTGGTTGCAACGCGGGGCGCACCGCGGACCGTGCGTCAGGTGGTACCGGAACCGAGCGGGCGGGGCCCAGGGGCGGTGAGCGGCCGACAGGACGCCACCGGCCCGGGGGCACCTGCCGCGCGCCCGCCCCGGGGTCGTCGCGCCACCGCGCTGCTGCGCTGGCGACGCCGGGGGTGGGCCGACGACCGGGAGCTGGCGCACGCGATCCACGGGACGGTGGTCGGCGCCGCGGCCATGGGCGCGGCCAGCCTGCACGGCTCGCTGGGCCAGGTGGTGACGACCGTGCTGGTGACGATCGTCGTGTACTGGGCCGCCGAGCGGTACGCGCGCCTGCTGGCTGCCGCGGTGCAGGAGCCCCGAGGCGGGGGACGCGTGCGGGCGGCGCTGGTCGTGCTGCGGCACGGCTGGCCGATGGTGGAGGCGGCCTACACCCCGCTCGTGGTGCTGGTCGTGGTCGTCGCCGCCACCCGGGACCTGCGGACGGGTGTGCTCACCGCGCTGGGGGTGGCCACGCTGGAGCTCGGAACGCTGGGGTACGTCGCGGCCCGCCGGGCCGGCACCGACCGTGCGGCAGCGCTGGGCTGGGCGGCGCTGAGCGCCGGCTTCGGCGGTGTGGTCATCGCGTTGAAGCTCGCCCTGCACTGACGCGCCGCCCCACCGACCGCAGCTGCAGGCACCGGCGCTCGCGGCGCACCGGAGTGGTCCCGGTCCCGTTCATCCGTCCCGGGTGAACCCGAGGCCGCCGCACCTCATGAGGATGACGGGGGCCCTGCGCCGGAGCGCTCGGGCCGAACCGCTCGGAGGATGCGATGTCGGAGAACGGGATGCAGCGCCACGAGGTGCAGCACGACGAGGTGCAGCGCGACGTCGGGGACGTGGTCACCGACCTCGGTGGGTCCCGCTGGTGGTGGATCGCCTACGGCGCCCTGAGCATCGCGGCGGGTCTGGCGGCGCTCGTGTGGCCGGGCATCACCGTGGAGGTCCTCGCCATCGTCCTCGGGGTGCAGCTGCTCGTCCTCGGGGTCATGCGGATCGTCGGTTCCCTCACCACGTCGAGCGGCGTCGGCGCCACCGTCCTCGGCGTGCTCGTCGGCTTCCTCGCGTTCGTCGTCGGGCTGGTCTGCCTGCGCGCACCCGACAGGACGATCGTCGTGCTCACCCTCCTGCTCGGGGCGTTCTGGCTGTGCCACGGCCTGGCCGACCTCCTCCGGGCCGTCACGGGCCACGGCGGTTCCGGGCGCATCCTCACGGTCGTCAGCGGAGTGGTCGGGGTGGTCGGGGGCGTCGTCGTGCTGTCCTCGCCCGGCGCGACCGCCGTGGCCCTCGCCTGGATCCTCGGGGTGTTCCTCGTGGTCCAGGGGGCCGTCGTGGTCGTCGCGGCGTCGTCCTCCGACCGGGGCCCCGACTCCCCTGCTCCCCGGCAGCGGGCCGGTCGCCGTGATCCTGCGCCGACCGACGATCCTGCGCTCACCGACGATCCTGCGCTGACCGACCCGGTCCGGCGTCCGGCCGGCTGACCCGGCTGCCGGACGCGTCCCTACGTCCCCCCTCCCTCGGGCAGCCGGCGGCCTCCCTCGGGCAGCCGGCGCAGGGACACGATCTCCAGCCCCATCGCGCTGCACAGCGCCAGCAGCTCGGGCAGATCGGCCATCTCGTCGATCTGCCCGAAGACGATGGTCTGCGGTGGGACCGTCACGACGCCGAGGTCGTGGAAGGCGCCCCGTCCGCGATCGGACAGGGTGCCGTTGACCCGGAGCTCGTACCACGTCGTGCTCATCGTCTCCGCCTCCTCCCGACGCCGGAGCCCTGACCCGCCCATCGCTAGAGACCCGACTCCGCCGTGACCCGACCGTCCGCGACGGCGGCGAGCAGGTCGAGATGATCGTCCTCGTTCTGGTCGGCGTACGCCCGGGCGAACTTCCCGACGGCGTGGTCGAACGCCGGGCCGGAGCCGAGGTACGCCGCGATCGCGATGCGGTCGCCGGAGCGGGAGTGCGCCCTGGCCAGCGTCCAGCCGCACAGCTCGCCGTACATCCGCATACCGTCGGGCACCATCGTGCCGAGGTCGGCGGACCCCTTCCAGTCGCGAAGCTGGCGCAGGTAGAAGTCGCGCGTCCGGCCGTCGAAGCCCTGCACCCGCACCCAGCCGAGGAAGATGTCGCTCGCCGCCTGCATCAACCGCTGACCGACGACGACCCTCTCGCCGGAGTTCTCGTGGCGACCCGGCCCCACGAACTCCTCGAGCACAGACGGCCCCGCCTCCTTGGCCTGGAGGAAGAGCGGGTCGCGCGGACCGTCCCCGAGCAGCAGCAGCATGTACGAGCGGGTTCCCACACTGCCCACGCCCACGACCTTGCGGGCGACGTCCACGAGCCGGTACTGGTCGAGCAGCGCCCGCCGCTCCGGCGGCAGGCTCGTCCGGTAGGACTCCAGGACCTCGATCAACCCCTGCTCGAGGTCGGTGTCCTCCCCGACCAGGTCGCGCAGGGGCACGACCAACGGCGGCTCGGCCGCGATCCGCGGGCTGCCGTCGTGCACGGCGGCGAACCGGTCGAGCGCTCCGAGGTTGTCCTTGGTGTAGGCCTTGGAGATGGTGCGGGCGAGCGCCTTGCGGCGGTGACCCCCGAGCTGCGACGCGAGTCGCGTCTGCAGCGCCTCCGCCTCGGCGACGGCGTACCACACCTGCAGGGCGGGTCGGTCGGCGAACTCGCGGACGGCGCGGCGGTAGGACGCCACCGCGGACACGACGATGTCCTGGCGCTCGGCAGCGGGGTAGCCGTTGTCGCGTCCGGCGATCTCCAGACTCGCCGCCAGCCGCTTGACGTCCCACTCCCAGGGACCGGGCTGGGTCTCGTCGAAGTCGTTGATGTCGAAGACCAGACGCCGCTCCGGGGACGCGAACAGGCCGAAGTTCGCCACGTGGGCGTCACCGCACGCCTGGACCACCAGGCCGGTGCTCGGCGTGTCCGCGAGGTCGGCCGCCATCGGCAGCGCGGCGCCGCGGAAGTAGGTGAACGGCGAGACGGCCATGCGGCCGTAGCGGATCGCCAGCAGCTCGGGGACGCGTGCGGCTTCCTGCCTCTGCAGCAGGCTCAGCGCGGTGGGCCGGCCGGGCATGCGCACGCACTCCGCATGAGCGGAACGAGGTACCACGCGGCGTGCCGCCCTCCCCCGCGCGGAGCGCTGCTCGCGGGTCTGGGGCGGAGGCGACTCGGCTGTGCGCGCCGGCCTGCTCTGGACATCGGTCATCGTCGGACTCCTCGCGCTCGGCACGGCACAACGGACTCGTTCAGTCGAGATGGGTATCGCGTCCACCGGACAGGACCCACGGGATCCACAGACCTGCCCCGGGTTCGGTCCGGAGGGTCCCGACCACCGCGGGGTCGAACCAGGCCGCCTCGATCGTCTCGACCAGATCGGGGACGGGGACGCCGCGCACCGCCCGGGCTCGCAGGCACACGACGAACTGCTGGCGCACCTCGGTCCCGGACGGGTCCACCACGACGTGCCCCGGGTCGGTGAACAGTCCGGCCACGCCGGTGATGCGGACGAGCACCCCGGACTCCTCCACGGTCTCGCGGACCCCCGCCTCCCGCATGCTCTCGCCGACGTCGACGCGGCCGCCCGGCAGCTCCCACGCACCGCTGTCGGCCCGGCGCACCAGGAGCAGCCGCCCCCGGTCGTCCCGGGCCGCGACGAAGACCGACGGCACGACCGCGGTCGCCTTCGGAGCCGCGACGTCGTGGATGTAGACCCGGCGCACCGGCCCAGCGCCCACCGCGGTCCCGGGCCCCACCGTCGTCGCCTGTGTGTCGGTCATGGCGCGATGGTCGTGACCCGACCGGTCGACGGCATCCTCCGAGCGGGGTGAACAGTGGACCCGACATCGCCCGGACCCGGGTACGCGGCCCCGTGCCGGCCGCGCGGACGGCGCGCCGGACGAGCGGCTCGCCCTCCGCGGGTGATGCCGGTCGCGTGCCGACGTACCAGCGTGTGACCCATCAGCGGCAGCCTCGCGGCCCTTGCGGTGCGACGGCTCGATGAAGGAGTAGTTCGCATGTCGTTCTGGGACCTGGTTCTGACGATGTTCTGGTTCATGCTGCTGTTCGCGTGGATCGGCCTGCTCATCTCGATCTTCGGCGACATCATGCGGGACCACCGCATGTCGGGGTGGGCGAAGGCGGGATGGACCCTGTTCCTCCTCCTCATCCCGTGGCTCGGCGCGCTCGTCTACCTCATCGTCCGCGGACGCTCGATGAACGAGCGGGCGGCGGCCCGGGAGAGCCAGCAGCGTGAGGCGTTCGACCACTACGTCCGGGAGACGGCACGGACCCCTGCGCCGAGCACGGCCGAGGAGATCGGGAAGCTCGCCGACCTCCGCGACCGCGGCACCCTCACGACGGAGGAGTTCGCACAGGCCAAGGCCAAGGCGCTGGGAGCGGGCCCCGCACCGGCGCGGGCCAGCAGGCACGAGCAGCAGGCGGTCCCTGCCGGGACCTGACCGGGTCGGGCAAGCAGCAGCCCGGCGGTCGGATGCGGTGGGCGGGTGGTCACGGACCTCCCGCCCGCCGCCGACGCGCGTGCGCCGTCGCAGGCGTGACCGCTCCCGCCCCGACCGGGCGGTCCCCGGTGGGTCGCGCAGCGTGGGCCGCCGCCTCCTCCCGGGTGCGCCGTGCGCGGCCGGCGCGCCGCGGGCCGGGCAACAAGCCACCGGCCCGCGGCGCCGGCCGCGCCAGGACGTCGACGCCTGGCTCAGGGGACCGGGAGCACGGACACCACGGTGATGCCCAGCGCCCGGAACTGCGCGATGATGCCGTGGAGGTGCGACTCGTCCAGCACCTCGCCGTCGAGGACGGTCTGCGGCGGAGCCTCGGTGACACGCATGTCGACGAACGCCGCACGCGCCTCGTCCGTCAGGCGGCCGTCCACCCGGAACTCGTACCGCATGGTCACCATTCCGCCTCATCCCGGGTCAGCGCCCGAGTCCGGAGCCCCGGACCTCGACGACCACAGTGCGCCCGTGCGTGCCGTCGGGCATCGCCCGGGTCGGGTGAGCGTGACGTGCGGCAGCACCGTCGCGACCGGGTCGAGCGCGTCGTCGGCGAACCGGGCGCGCACCAGCTGGTCGGCCGGAGCGAGCGCGATGGTCGGATGGACGCCTGGATGAACGGCGCGAGGTCCAGGTACCCGGCCCCGCCCCGCACAGGTCCGCCGTCCGCGCCGCGCAGTGTCGAGACCGCTCCCGCCGCCCGTGGGCGCCGGCCTCACCTGCTCCTGGTGAGACCGGTCGTCCCGGTGCGCGCACCGTGCCAGTCGTAGACGACCGCCGAGCGGACCACCGCGTCCTGGAGCGACCGGCGTTCCCGGCTGACCGCGGACCACAGGAGCCCCAGCGGGAAGACCACGCACAGCACCGCGCGCACGAGCGCGCGCCCCCAGCCCAGCTGTCCGCGCGAGGACGACAGCACGCGCAGACCGAGCACGGCCGCCCCACCGGTCCGCCCCGTCGTCGCCCATCCGACCGTGAGGTACCCGACGGCGAGCAGCGCCCCGAGCAGGATCGACAGCTCCGGAGGCGGGGTGGGCCAGCGGAACGACAGCGGCGCCACCAGGAACCCCGCGGCGGCGACGCCGAGGAAGGCGGCGGTCAGCAGCAGCAGGACGGCCAGCAGGTCGAGCACCGCGGCCAGCAGCCGGGTCACCGCACCCGCCGCGCTCCCGTCGGGCGGTGCCGCCGCACTCACGGCACGACCGGGTCGTTCCGGCGGCGGCGCAGCAGGCGGTCGACGACGCTCGCAGCCACCTCGTCGGCGCCCCTCGCGCCCGTCCGGATCGCCCGCACGGCATCGGTGGACAGCGCTCCCGTCGAGTCGCGCACGATCTCAGGGAGGTCGATGGCGGCGATGACGTACCGGGCGATGCCGACCAGGTCGACCCGCTGGACCGCGGCGTCGAGGTCGACCGCAGCCACCAGGCGGTCCAGGTCGATGCTCGCCGCCGCCGCGTCGAGGTCGGCGCGGCGCACCACCGCGTCCACGTCCACCCGCCGCACCACGGCGTCCACGTCCACCCGCTTCACCACGGCGTCCAGGTCCACCGTGCCGACGAGGCGGTCGAGGTCGATGCTCGCGGCCACCGCGTCGAGGTCGACGCGGCGCACGATGGCGTCGAGGTCGACGCGCCGGAGGACCAGCTCCGTCAGGTCGAGCCCGTCGAGCACGAGCTCCACCACCCCCACCGCGACGCGCTGCACGAGCGCCGCCCCGACCTGCTCCAGCTCGGCGCGGGTCCTCCGGCCCCGCTCGAGCAGCTCCGCACCGGTCGCACCGGCGACCACACGGGCGAGCAGCCCCTCCCCCGCCCGGCGAACCGGCTCGGACGCCCGTCGACCGACCCGCCACACGACCGCCCCGACACCGAGCACGACGTCGACGAGGTCCGCGGCGCCACCGCCCGCCCCGGTGCCGGCCGGCCCCGTCCCGTCCCCGCAGCCGGCGCTCACGACGCTCCTCCCCGCTCCCCGGTCCCGGCACGTCGTCCGCACTCCGGCCCCACGGGCGGGCGGCGGCGACGGGTCCTCACAGGCGCTCGTGCCCGGTTGCGCTGCCCCATCGGCCCGAGCCCCCCTCCTCCGCGGCGTGCGGGCCGACCGTCGCGGACCGCGCGGCCCGGTCCGCCCGCTCCTGCGCGATCTCGGCCCGCAGGAGTGCACGGGTCTCGGCCGTCGGTCCGAGGAGCGGCCGCCACCGCCGGGCCCGGGGGTCGCCGTCCACGAGGACGGCCTTGACCAGCAGGGTCAGCGGTACCGCCAGGATGGCGCCGATCGGCCCGATGACGACGGCCCAGAACAGCACCGAGAACAGGGTCAGCGTCTGGCTCAGCGAGACGGCCTGCCCCACGACGCGCGGCTGGATGATCGACTGCACCAACCCGTTGATCACGGCGTAGACGACCAGCACCGCGATCGCCGTCGGCCAGCCACCGACGAGGAACCCGAAGAGCAGGGGCGGGACGAGCGCGACGAAGTAGCCGACGTTGGGGATGTAGCTGCAGAGGAAGGCGAGCAGACCCCACAGCAGCGCCGCCGGGACGCCCAGGACGGCCAGGGCGATGGTGTTGAGCGTGCCCTGCACGATGCCGAGCGCCGTGGTCACCACCATGTAGCGCCGCACGTTCGACGTGTACGTCTCCATGGCCCCGACCAGGTCCGGGTCGACCGCCGCGAGCTGACCGAAGATCACGCGCGTGTACGACGAGTCCGACGCCATCAGGATCATCATCGTGAGGACGATCACCAGCGCCCCGGTGAGGTCCAGGACCCCGCCCAGCGCACCGGCCACCGTGCCGACGACGTTGCGCGGATCCGCTCCGGCCACGGCCGCCTGGATCTGCTCCTGACCGATACCGAGACCCTCCAGCCAGCGGGCGACGAGCGAACCGATCCGGGCGAACTGCTCGGAGTAGGTCGGCAGCATCGCGATGAACTCGATCAGCGCGATCATCAGCGCGTAGACGAACGCCGCCAGCACCGCGAACACGACGAGAGCGACCGCGGTCGTGGCGATCCCCCTGGGGACGCCCCGCGCCCGCAACCGGACGCGGACGGGCGCCGCGCAGATCGTGAGGACGAGGGTGAGCAGTGTCGGGGCCAGGATGCCGCGCAGGACGCTCATGCCGACCGCGATCACGACCGCGGCAGCCAGGCCCAGGAGGATGCTCGAGGCGCGCGGGTACCTGCCGGAGGATCCGCCGGAGACCGCACCGGCCGTGTCGTCGCCGGGGCTCGCGGCGCCGGCCTGGACCGGCACCGGCTGGGGAACGACCATCAGGGGCCTCCTGGCTGCGCTCGTCCGACTCCCGGCGATCGTGGCGTCCCGTCCCGCGGGGCCCCTCATCCCCGGCGGGTGAAACGAGCACGGCCGACCAGTGCGGCCCCGTCATCCCCGGCGGGTGGTGCCCGGCGACCCGGTACGTCGGACGCTCAACCGGTGCCCCGGTGAGGGGCAGCGCCGATGTCGCAGCGCAGGGAGGGTGGCGCTGTGCCGCCCCGGCGCCGCGGCGGGCCGGAGGGGGGCGGGCTCGCGTCGTGAGCATCGAGGTCGTCCTGCTGGCGCTGACGGCGGTGGTCCGCCCGACGAGCGCGGCCGTGGTCGTCGCGATCCTGTCGACCGGGCGGCCGCGGCGCCTGCTGACGGCGTACGTGCTCTCCGGTCTCGCCTTCAGTCTCGCCGTCGGCGCCCTGGTCCTCCTCATCGTCCAGCACGTCGGTCCGGCGCGGGCGGCGACCGCCCGGCCGGTCGTCGACGTCGTCCTCGGTCTCCTCCTGCTCGGCTGCGCCGGAGCCGACCGGATCGGGTACGTGCCGAGTCACGACCCCGGGCCCGCCGGGAGTCCGCGGTGGCTGCAGCGACGACTGGACCGCCTGTCGCCCTCCGGCGCCGCGACCCTCGGCGTGTTCCTGCACCTGCCGGGCGTGGTCTACCTCGCCGCGCTCAACGCGATCGCCGGCTACGCGCCCGGCACGGTGTCCGACGTGGTGCAGCTGTCGATCTACAACGCGTTCCGCCTCGGCGTGCCCCTCGTGGCACTGGTCCTGTCGACCTACCGCCTCACCGCGACCAGGGACTCCCTGGCGCGCGCCACCTCGTGGTCGATGCGTCACCGGAGGGGTCTCGTCGTGGCCTTCTGCGGCACGCTGGGGGCCTACCTGCTCCTGACCGGTGCTGTCGATCTCGCCCGGGGCCGGTGACGTCGGCCGCGACGCCGCACCGGGGCGGCTCACCCCGACCGGGTGAGGCTCCGGCTCCTCCGCGGTGGTGCGGTGGCCCGGGTCGCACCGTCCCCTCGGCCCGGGACGCGGCGGACGTCCGCCGGCGGGTCGCCGGACAGGGGCCCCGGGACACGCAGGGAACGGAGCAGACGATGTCGAGCACGCATGACCAGCCGGTCGGCCGGGAGGACCTGGGCCACCCGAACGGCCGCCCGGAGGGCACCCTGGAGGTGCCGGCACGGTCCCGGCGCGACGCTGCGACGGAGCCGCCGCAGGCACGGGTCGCGGCAGCCGCTCCCCCGCCCGGCCGTCTGCGGCACCCCGCCGAGGTCCCGTTCTTCCTCTTCATGGTCGTCCTGAACGTGGTCATCGTCGTCGCGATCCTGCAGGCCGCCATCTTCCTGCCGTTCCTCCCCGAGTCGCTCAGGGAGTCCGGGTGGGCGCTCGCCGTCCGCAGCGCCCTGATCGGGCTGCTGCTGCTGGTCCCGGTCCTCGTCGTGGTGCGGGAGACGCAGCGCGCTTCCGTGCGGGGGAACGCCGTGGCACTGTCCCCGAGCCAGTTCCCCGACCTCTACGAGACCGCCGAGGGCTTCGCGGCCGCGCTCGGGCTGAAGCGCCGACCGGACATCTTCCTGATGAACGGCAACGGCGCGCTGAACGCCTTCGCCGCGCAGGCGACGGGCCACGACTACGTGGTGCTGTCCAACGAGCTGTTCGCCAACCTCTGGAACGACAACCGCGACGGGCTGCGGTTCATCCTCGGGCACGAGATGGGCCACGTCCGCCTGCACCACGTCGCGCTCTGGTACCAGATCGCCGTCGCCTACTCCGAGCGGATCCCGCTGCTCGGGCCGGCCCTGTCCCGACTGCGCGAGTACTCCTGCGACCGGCACGGGGCGTACCTGTCGCCCGGCGGGGCGACGGGGCTGGTGCTGCTCGCCTCCGGCCGGTACACGGAGAACGACGTGCACCTGGACGAGCTCGTCGAGCAGGGACGGCGGCTCCACGGCTTCTGGGTCGGTCTCGCGCAGCTGCCGATGACGCACCCGTACACGGTGCGGCGACTCGAGCGCCTGTACGGCGTCGGCCTGTTCGGTGCCGACGCGAAGCGCCCCGCCTGACACGGGGACGTCGCCGAGCCGCCGGGCGGCGGCCACGAGGAGGGGTGTCGCGTGACGGCCACGACGAACGGCAGGCCCGGCGGGCGACCGGATGGCGACACCACCGTGGTGCAGCGGCTCCGGACGCGCTACCGGTCACTGGACCACCTGCTGCGGGCGGGCGTCCGGTACACGCAGCACCACGGCGACCACTACGCCGCCGCGGTCACGTTCTTCAGCGTGCTGTCGCTCGTCCCGCTCCTGATGATCGGCGTCGCGATCGCCGGTTACGTGCTGCACCTCGATCCCGCGCTGCTCGGGGAGGTGCGGAGGGCCATCACCTCGGCCGCACCACCCGGGCTCGCCGGACCGATCAACGAGATCATCGACCAGGCGGTCGCGCAGCGGAACGTCGTGGCGGGGGTCGGTCTCCTGGCGGCGCTGTACTCCGGCATCGGATGGACGTCGAACCTGCGGGACGCGCTGTCGGAGCAGTGGGCACAACCGCCGGATCCACCGGCGCTGCCCCGACGGCTCCTCGTCGACCTGGCGGCCCTGCTCGGGCTCGGCGCCGCTCTGCTCGTCACCTTCGTCGTCACCGGCCTCGCGTCCGACGCTCTCGCGTTCCTCGGCGTCGGCGGATGGGGCATGGTCCTGCCGCGGGTGCTCGGGGTGCTGCTCGCGCTCGCGACCGACTTCCTGGTGTTCCTCTGGGTGATCACCCGGCTGCCCCGGCGACACGTCGCGCTCCGGGGGGCCGTGCGGGCCGCGCTGCTCGGCGCCGTCGGCTTCGAGGTCCTCAAGCAGGTCATGACGGTCTACCTCGGCCTCGTGACGGGGTCGCCCAGCGGCGCGGTGTTCGGGTCGACGCTCGGCCTGCTCATCTTCATCTTCTTCGCGTCCCGCTGGGTGCTGTTCGTCACCGCGTGGGCGGCCACCGGTCGGCAGGAGGAGCAGGAACCCGTCGTCCCCGTGCCGGCACCGGCCGTCATCAGGTCGGAGGTCGTGGTGCGGTCGGGGCCCGACGGCCGCACGACGGCCGGGCTGCTCGGCGCAGGGGCTGTGGCCGGCGTGCTGGGGATGCGCGCGCTGCACCGCGACCGGACCTGACCCGCGCCCGCGGAGGGCGTGGTGCCGACCGCTCACCCGGGCCGGGTGATGCCGCCCGGACGACGCGGAACCACAGTCGTCGGGACCATCGCTCCGAGGGAAGGCAAGGCACATGGCGACGTTGACGGTGTGGAAGTTCGACACGGCGGAAGGAGCGGGCAACGCTCTCACGACGCTGCAGGGCCTGCAGAAGGAGGAACTGGTCCGGATCGTCGATGCGGCCGTCCTGACGTGGCCCGCCGACCGCAAGAAGCCCAAGACCGAGCAGCTCCGCAACCTGACGGGCGCCGGCGCACTGGGCGGCGCCTTCTGGGGGATGCTGTTCGGGCTGATCTTCTTCGTGCCGTTCCTCGGCATGGCGGTCGGCGCGGCGATGGGGGCCCTGACCGGCGCGATGGCCGACGTGGGCATCGACGACGGCTTCATCCGGAGCGTCCGCGAGAAGGTCACACCGGGTACGTCGGCCCTGTTCGTGATGACGTCCGACACGGTGACCGACCGGGTGATCGAGAGCTTCCGCGACTCGGACCCCGAGCTGATCTCGACGAACCTGTCGGCCGATCAGGAGGCGAAGCTCCGGGAGGCCTTCGAGGAGGAGGAATCCGAGCGGGTGTGACGCCGGGCCGGTGAGACGAGAGGAGGGGGGCGCGATGTCGCGCCCCCCTCCTCTCGTCTCATCCTGCGACGGGGCCGTCCGGTCCGGCGGGCCGGGGGTCCGGAAGGCGGGTCATCCGGAAGGAGTTGACCAGACCGACGAGCCCCGCGAGGAGCGGCACGGCCAGCGACACCTGGAGCGCGAACGGCCTGGTCTCGGTGTTGATGCGGAGGATCTCCTGACGGATCTCCTCGGGTTGCTCCGCCAGCAGTCCGCTGAGCTTGGTGTTGCTCATCAGCTCGGCGTCCTCGGCCAGCACCTGCGCCACGCGCTGCTGATCGTCGGGCGGGAGCACCGTGCTCGACTCCGCCTCCGCCGTGAAGGTCGCAGCGAGCGTCGCCAGCATGATGGCCCCGGAGAACGCCAGGCCGAACGAGAGCCCGAAGGAGCCCGCCGCCGAGTTGACGCCGGCGGCCTCGCTCACGCGTTCGTCCGCGATCGGCGACAGCGTGTAGTTGTTCAGCTGGGACACCAGCAGCCCCAGTCCCGATCCCGCGACCACCAGCGGCAGGGACAGGCTCCAGCCCGAGCCCGACTGAGGGACGATCACGATGAGGGCGACGACCCCGACCGCGAAGAGCGCGAACCCGAGCTGCACGATCCTGCTCGGGCGCCGCTTCCCCGCACTCCTGCCCGCCAGCACCGCGACGCCGAACATGGTCAGCGAGAGCGGCGACAGGGCCAGACCGGCCTCCATCGCGTCGTACTCGAGGACCATCTGCAGGTAGATCGGCAGGACGATCATCGTGCCGCCGAGGGCGATCTGCTGGAACAGCTGCTGGGACACGCCGATCCTGAAGTGCCTCGACACGAACAGCGCCGGGTCGAGGAGGGTCGTCCTGCCCCGGTCCGCCTGCCGCCGCAGCCAGAGCACCAGGCCGACCAGGCCCGCGACACCGATCAGCATGATGAGGCCGACCGCGCCACCTCCCTCCTGCCAGACCAGGATGCTCAGCACGACGCCCCCCATGCCCAGGACGGACAGCGCCGCACCCACGAGGTCGATCTGCCGGGCACCGGTGTAGGGCACGTCGTGGACGAGCCTGATGCCCGTCAGCACGACGGCGATGACGACGCCCTCGAACACGAACCCGACCCGCCAGGACAGGTACGTCGTGATGAAGCCCCCGAGCAGGGGACCCACGGCGGCGGCGATCGCCGCCGCAGCCCCGACCAGGGCGTACACCTTCTTGCGGGCCGCCCCCTCGAAGTTGCCGTGGATGAGTGACTGCATCGCGGGCAGCAGGAGCGACGCGCCCAGGCCGCCGACGACGGCCCAGAAGATCACGACCGCGGTCAGGGTCTGGGCGAACGCCATCGCCGTCGCGCCCACGGCGTAGCCCACCAGCCCCAGCACGTACGCCCGCTTGCGCCCCACCAGGTCGCCGACCTTGCCCCCGATGAGGATGAAGGCGGCGGAGACCAGCGCCTCGAGCGCGATCGCCGACTGGACGCCGCTCACGGTCGTGCCGAGGTCCTGCACCACCGCCGAGATGGACACGTTCATGAGCGAGGTGTCCACGACCAGCACGAACATCGCCATCGCGAGGAGCAGGCCGAGCGCCCGACTGCCCGTCGCCCCCTCGGGAACGCTCGGCGCTCCTGTCCCGGTCATGTCGATCCACCGTCCTCTCGACGACTGCAGCTCCGGCACCCACGGCAGCGGTGCACTCGTCCGCCCAGAGCTGATGACGGCGGACTCGACCTCGTCCGGAGCGGCGCGCTCGTCGGCGCTCCGCCGGACGCGGCGAGTCTGACCGCCACCGGCGCGTCTCCCCTCACCCGGTGCGGATGATCGCCGGCGCCGGCCGGACCGGGCCGGGCGGAGGTGCCGCGGCGACCGGGGGTTCACCCGTCGGGGGCGAGGCCCGGCGCCGCGACCGGCTCCACCATCGGTCCTCGTCCGGTCCCGTGGTGGAGGAGTTGCGTGATGAGTACTGGAAACCCGGCGTGGTCGGCCCCCGAGCAGCGGGAGTCGCCGTGGGCCGCCGGACTGACGACGTCTGCGGCGCTGCTGATGGGGATCGGCGGCGTGTGGCACGCCCTGGCGGGGATCGCCGCCGTGATGAACGACGAGGTGTACGTCAGGATGCCGGGATACGTCTACGTGGTCGACCTGTCCGCGTGGGGGTGGATGCAGCTGCTGCTGGGGATCCTGGTCGTCGTCGCGGGGTTCGCGGTGCTCAAGGGGCAGCCGTGGGCGCGCGTGCTCGGGATCGTCCTCGCGTGCCTCAGCCTGATCGCGAACTTCGTGCTCCTGCCGAGCTACCCCTTCTGGTCGCTGCTGATCATCGCGCTCGACGTGGCCATCATCTGGGCCCTCTCCACCTACCGCCGCGCAGTGCTGTGAGCCGCATGGTCCTGAGCAGCGCGTGGAGGGCTGCGCTGCTCGATGCACTGGCCAACAACGGGATCGTGTCGCCTGCGCACACGCGGGCGATGTGCGGCGCTCTGGAGCAGGCGGGGCTGGCGGTCGGCGGTGGCGAGGACTGGCCGCTCGTCGGGCACGTGGCGGTCTGGCGCCTCACCCCGTACGGCCGCTCGATCGCCCGGAAGCTGCGGCGGGGCTCCCCGGCCGAGCCCCGACCGGAGCCGCGGGTCCTCGCGACGGCTCACGCCGGGGGCAGGCGCCCCCGCCCGGCGCAGCGCTAGTCCGGCCGCTGCTCGTCCTGGGCGGTCAGCCGGTCGGCGCGCGCCGCGTTGCGGCGGACGGCCTCCTCGACCGCGCCGAGCAGCAGCTTCGCGGCGAGGCCGACGGCGAGGAGCCCCACGACCATCTGCGTCATGGTGACGATCCGCGTGGTCTGCGCGGTGGGTGCGATGTCCCCGAAGCCCACCGTCGCGAAGACCGTCATCGTGTAGTAGAGGGCGTCCGTGCGGTCGAGCACCTCGGTGAAGCTCGTGGGCTCGCCGTGCGAGAGGACCGCGTACGCCGACGCGTAGAGCAGGAGCAGGGCCGGCAGCCCCACCGCAGCCGTCTCGACGGCCTGCAGCCGGGGCATGTCCGACGCGGCGATCGCCCGCGCCTGCCAGGCCACCGCCACGCTCAGGCCGGCGATCCCGACGGCGAGCCAGAGCGCCACGCGGACGTCCGCGGGCCGGTCCAGCGGCGCCCGGTAGTAGACGACCAGCAGGAGCACGGTCGTCAGAGCCGACCGGCACACCGACGCCAGTACCCGCCGCCTGCGCCCCGGCGTCCGACTGCTGCGCACCGTCGTCATCCGCACTCCTGCTGACGTCCTCGGGAACGACGAGCATCACGTGCGCGCGGTGGCGGCGGGCCACCTCTTCCAGGTGAACGGGCCGCGCAGCCCGTCACGGGCCGGCGCGCGCCTGCACCCAGGGCCTCCGGGCCGCTCGCCGGGTACCACCCCGACAGGGCGAGGCAGGCCGGCCCGGCGGCCGCGACACTGCACGACCGCGGCACTGCTCCGCGGACCCTCTCGATCGGAGCAGCAGATGAGCACCGTGAACCCGTCCCCGCACGGAGCGGGCCGCAGGATGCACGAGCGCCCGTGGGTGAACGGGTTCTCCCTGTTCGCCGTTGCGGCCCTGCTGGTCCTCGGTCTGTGGCAGGTCCTCGCCGGCGCGGCCGTGGTGGCCCGGGGCGCCGACCCCACGGCCCTGCCCGCGTACTTCGGCTCGACCGATCCCGCCTCGTGGGGGTGGGCGCTGATCCTCGTGGGGATCGCGACGGCCGGGGCGGGCGTCGCCGTCCTGACGGAGCGGGCGTGGGGCACGACGGCCGCGACCGTGCTCGTGGTGCTCAGCACGATCCTCAACTTCGCGCTCCTCCCCCTCCACCCGGTCTACGCGGTGGTGATCATCGCGCTCGACGTCGCGGCCGCCCGGGCGTTGACGGCGTACGACCGGGACATCGCGTGACCGCTCCGGCGCTCCCCGGACCGCGGCGGGTCAGCCGGGTGGGTCCGAGATCTCCGCGGCCGCGGCGGCGACGAACGGGATCATCAGCAGCATCAGCGTGCCCCAGCCACGGACCGCCGTGTCACCGCCGACCGTCCCGATGGTGAACACGACCAGTGCGACGCACGTGTAGCTGCAGACGATGATCGCCCACCACCGTCGCGGTCTCTCGCGCTCGGTCGATGCCCCGAGCAACCGGGACAGCACCGGGTCCTCCTCGGAGAGCGAGTCGGCGATCAGCCGGAGAGCGCGCCGCTCGGCGGGGGTCAGGCGCACGGGCTGCGGCTCACGCATGTCAGGCGTTCCTCCCTGCTCGGCGCCGTGAGGCGGCGCCGGACGCGGCCGCCTCCGGTGGGTGTCCGGTGGCCGGCGCGGCCCTCGGCTGCGGGGCCACCCTCGTCGACGGGACTGCGCGCGTCGTCACCCGCGACGCATGATGCGCACGGACGCGATCGAGCAGCGTGCTCCGCGAGCGTGCCGCGCTCGGCTCGTCACGACCCCGCAGCGCCACCCCGTCGGCCGCTCGGTGTGCCGCCCACGGCCGCTCCGCCGGCCGAGCCGCGCAGTCGCCCCGAGCGGGTGAGGCGTGGGCGTCCGCTCCCGGTCAGTCTCGGCACGAGCGCGAGGACCGGAGGCCCAGAGATGCGCACGGAACGAGCAGGGGGTCTGGCGGTCGAGCTCCTGCACCGGGATGCCGGGAGCTGCGTGCTCGGTCTGACGGGCGAGCTGTCACGGCGCTCGGGCGGTTCGGCGTGCGCCGCCGTGTTCACGGCACTGGTCGGTGCGGACCGGGTGCTGGTGGACGTGTCCGGGCTGCGGCTGGCGTCCTCCGCCGCCGCTCAGGTGCTCCCGTCCGCACTCCTGGCAGCGGGCGGCTGGCCGTGGGCGCGGCTCGCCCTCTTCGGCGCCGACCGGACGCTGGCCGCTGCGTTGTGGGCGGCGCGGGTGCCGTCCGCCGTCCCGCTCGCTCCGGACGAGGCCACGGCGCGACGGCTCCTGGACGTGCGCCCGCCGTTCGTCGCCCGCCGGCTCGACCTCCCGGAGGCACCGTCGTCCGCCCACCGGGCCCGCCTCTTCGTCGGGTCGGCGTGCGACGACTGGGACCCCGCCCACGACCACCCGTCGGCGGCGCAGCTCCACGACGACGCCGTCATGGTGGTCAACGAGCTGGTGACGAACGCCGTGACACACGCTCGTACCGGCTGCCGGGTGGCCGTCCAGCTCGCCGGATCCAGGCTGGAGATCGCCGTACGGGACTACCGCCGGAACTGGACGACGTCCGGCCACCCGGCCACGGCTCCTCGTGGCGAGTGGCGCGGACTGTCCCTGGTGGCCGCTCTGAGCCGGGAGTGGGGAGTCAGCCCGGCCGACGGGGGCAAGGTCGTCTGGGCGGTCCTGCCGCCCGCGCCGGCGGCGGTCCGGGGTACCGGCCACGGGGGCGCGTCGAGGTCGGGTCGCTCCGAGGGGGGACCGACCCGGCCCCGCCGCCTCGTCCCCGTGGCCGGCACCGGACGACCCTCCCAGCGGGGTACCGCGCCCGGGAAGGCCTGATCACCGGGGCGGAGTGCTCCCTGCAGGACGCGGTGCGTGCGGCGTCCTCACCCACGACGGACGAGGGCGCACGACCGGCCGCCCTGCATGCTCGGGACGACCGCACGGGACCGGACCGGACCAGAGGTGGACGATGGAACAGCCGCGGCTCGCACCACCGGAGGACGCCCGGTCGTCGTCACCCTCCTCCTCCGTGGAGCCCGAGCCCGTGGACGACGGTGCTCGCGCGGTGGTCTTCGACGTCGACGGCGTGCTCCGGTGGGGATCCCTGCGCCGCCTGGTGGGGCGACTGCGCGCCCTCGGCACGAGCAGCCCCCGGGATCGTCGGTCGATGCTGGCCATGCCCCGCGTCGTGCGCGCGCTCTCGGTCGACCTCGGTGAGGCGCCGGTGCACTACGTGACCGGTTTCCCCGCCCTGCTGGCCCGGCCGATCACCGATCTGCTCCGCCGCGACGGCTATCCGTCGGGCACCGTGCTCACCACCGGACGCGGTCCGGCGCTGGGACCGGCCGGGAGGGCGGCGCGCAAGCTCCGGGCCGTCGAGAGCATCGCCGATCGGATGCCGGGGGTGCGGTGGGTGCTCCTCGGCGATGACGGGGGCACCGGTCCGCAGGTGTTCGCCGGCTTCGCGCAGCGCCGCCCGGACCGCGTCGCGCTCATCGCGCTGCGCCGGGTGTTCGACGACGACCACCCGGCCACGAGGCGGCTCCTCCGGGCTGCGGCAGCTGCCGAGGTGCCCGTCGTCGGCGCGCCGAACGGGGAGGAGCTCCTGCCGCTGGCGCGAGCGGCTCTCGGGATCGGGCAGCCCCGGCGGGGTTCGGTGGGCGACTGGTTCCTCTCCGGTCCGGAGCGCCGCAACTCCGCCACCCGCCTGCAGCCGTGGACCGAGGGGAACTCCGTCCGCGCGCTCGTGCACGGGCGGTCCTACTACGCCGCCCTGGCCAGGTCGCTCGCCGTGGCGGGCGGCGGTGACTCGGTCCAGTTCGTGGGGTGGCGAGCGGACGCCGACCAGCTCCTGGACGACGGTGGACCGACCGTCGGCGAGGCGCTCTCCGCCGCGGCGCGCCGGGGCGCGGCGGTGCGCGGGCTCCTGTGGCACGCCCACAGCGGCCTGGTGGGACTGCACCTCGGCGCGAACCGCGTGCTCGCCCGTGCGGTGGGCGCTGCGGGCGGCGAGGTGCTGCTGGACCAGCGGGTGCTCGCGTTCGGCTGCCACCACCAGAAGATGGTCGTCGTCCGCTACCGCGGCCGCCGGGGCGACGACGTCGCCTACATCGGGGGCATCGACCTCGACCACGGCAGCCGTGACGACGCCGACCACCGCGGCGACCGGCAGAGCGTCGGCGCCGACCCCGTCTACGGCCCCAATCCCGCCTACCACGACGTGCAGCTGATGCTGCACGGGCCGGTGGTGGGCGAGGCGGAGGAGACCTTCCGCGAGCGGTGGACGAACCCGGCCGCACTGTCGCGGCTACCGTGGCAGGTCGTGCCCGACTGGTTCCACCGCACCGACCGCACCGCCTCGCCGCTCGCGCCGGCCGCACCTGCCCCACCGCCGGACGGGACCTGCGCGGTCCAGCTCCTCAGGACCTACCCCCGCCGCCGCCCCCGCTACCCGTACGCCCCCCGGGGTGAGCGCAGCATCGCCCTGGCGTACACGAAAGCGCTCGGCCGGGCCGAGCGACTGATCTACGTCGAGGACCAGTACCTGTGGTCGTTCGACGTCGCGCGCATCTTCGCCGCCGCCCTCCAGCGCTCGTCGCGACTGCACCTCATCGCCGTGGTGCCGCGGCGGCCGGACAACGAGAACCCGTTCTACACCGACGCCGCGCTGCTGGGACACGCCGAGGCACTGGCGATGGTGCGGGAGGCCGGCGGGGACCGGGTCCAGGTGCTCGACGTCGAGAACGTCGAGGGCCGTCCCGTCTACGTCCACTCGAAGCTGTGCGTCGTCGACGACGTCTGGGCGGCGGTCGGCAGCGACAACTTCAACACCCGGTCCTGGACGCACGACTCCGAGCTGACGGCCGCCGTCGTGGACGCCGAACGCGACGACCGCGCGCCCACCGACCCGGGCGGGCTCGGCGACGGGGCCCGCCGGTTCGCCCGCGGACTGCGCCTCACCCTCCTGCGCGAACACCTCGGCGTCGACGAGGACGACGCACTGCTCGACGCGGCGCGGGCCGCCGACGCCGTCCGGAGGAGCGCCGCCGAGGTCGACCTCTGGCACGCCGGCGGCTGCCGCGGACCGAGACCGGCCGGGCGGCTGCGGAGCCACTCGGTCGGGGCCGATGCCGGGCTGCCGGCCCACCACCGCTGGTTCACCGCCCCGGTCTACCGGTCCCTGCTCGATCCCGACGGTCGTCCCCTCGACATGCGGCTCCGGCGGACGTACTGACCCGCACGGGCGGTGCCGTCGGGCCGGACCGCGGGCCGGAGAGGGATGCGCCGTTCCGCACCCCGTCGTACCGAAGGGCTGAGCTCCGACCGGCGGTCACCGTCTGCTCTAGTCCTGGATGGAGTCCCGGCCGCGCTGCACGACCAGGGGGTCCGGAGGCCCGACGACCGCGGGGTCCTTGCCCTCGTAGTCGAACTGGTTCAGGAAGAACCGCATCGCGTTGATCCGGCCGCGCTTCTTGTCATTGCTCTTGATCGAGGTCCACGGGGCGTGGTCGGTGTCGGTGCGCTCGATCATCGCCTCCTTCGCCGTGGTGTAGTCGTCCCAGCGGTCCAGCGACTCGATGTCCATCGGTGAGAGCTTCCACCGCCGCACCGGGTCGATCTGCCGGATGGCGAACCGGGTCCGCTGCTCGGACTGCGTGACCGAGAACCACAGCTTGGTCAGGGAGAACCCGCTCTCGATCAGCATCTCCTCGAACAGCGGCGCCTGGCGCAGGAACACCCGGTACTCGTCGTCGCTGCAGAACCCCATGACCCGCTCGACCCCGGCGCGGTTGTACCAGGACCGGTCGAACAGCACGATCTCCCCCGCGGTCGGGAGCTGGGCGATGTAGCGGTGGAAGTACCACTGGCCGCGCTCGGTCTCGGACGGCTTGTTCAACGCCACCACCCGGGCCGCGCGCGGGTTGAGGTGCTCCATGAACCGCTTGATCGTCCCGCCCTTGCCGGCCGCGTCGCGCCCCTCGAACAGGACCACGTGCTTGGTGCCGGTGTCCTGCGCCCAGTACTGGAACTTCAGCAGCTCGATCTGCAGCTGGTACTTCTGCTCCTCGTAGACGTCGCGGTCGAGCCGCTCGTCGTAGGGGTAGTCCTCACGCCAGGTCTCGACGGGATCCCCACCGGGGTCGATCAGGTCAGGGTCCGAGAGGTGCTCGTCGTGGCGCACGCTGTAGCCCTCGCGCAGCAGCTGCTCCAGGTACTCCCGGAAGTTCTCACGTACCACCACGGGGTCTCCCAACCGGTTCGAACAGGCCATCGCTGGATGCGGCCACCGGCACCGGCAGGCGCCGACCGGCCACACTCTTACCGCACATGGGGCACATTCGGCTCGCCGAGGGCGTCGATGACGCGTCGGCGCATCGTCGGGTGCATCACCAGCGCGTCGAGCCGGTCGACGGGCACCCAGGCCGCCTCACCGGTCACCTTCACCGTCACCCCGCTCTCCTCGGCCACCTCCCGCTCCGCGGCCGTCGGCGCGGACTCGCCGAGGTCGACCCGCCCACCCGGCAGCTCCCAGTGCCCGTTGTCGGCCCGGCGCACCAGCAGGACCCGGCCGGCGTCGTCGCGCACGACCGCGAACGCGCTGGGCGCCAACGAGTTCGACGTCGGCGCATCCGGGTCGTGGTAGTACTCCTCTCGCATCCCACCAGTCTGACGCGCGCCTGCCGGGTCGGCAGCGTCCACCGGACGTCGCGCCGGGTGCCGATGTGACGAGCGATCTCGGGTGTTCGAGGGGTTGCTGCGGTGGTGCCGCAGCCCCGGAGCGCGTTCTGGCGACCGAGACGCGGTCGCCCCGCTCCACCCCGCCGCCGTCGCAGGTTCCGCGTGGCACCATCGCCAGGCCGAGCACCCTCGAGCAGGCCACCCTCGACCGCAGACCTCCGGCGGTCCGGCCCTCGCCTTGCGTCGGCCGCCACCATGGACGCATGGCGAAGTACACGGTCAACGACGCCGCCCTCGCTCACGCCCACGCGCTGATCGGCGCCCGCCGGTACGTGCTGCGCAGCAACTGGGGCGAGGTGCAGCCCCGCGCCGCTGAACGGTTGGTCGGTCCAGGGCTCCGGGCCGGGTGATGGCGATCCAGGAGCGCTGTACGTAGGGACGCGCGATGCCATCCTTCGCAGCAACGGCGGCGCCGGAGTCTGGCGGGGGGTGCGCGGGTGGACCCGTCATCCGACTGCGGCTCGGGGGGAAGCGGCCCACGCTCCACTGTCCTGCGTTCGAACATCGGATTCCGCCGGTTGTGGACCTCGCGGGCGGTGTCGGTGTTCGGCGACTCGCTGAGTCTGGTCGCCTTGCTGCTCCACCTCGCCGAGGACACCGGGCAGGCCTTCGCCGTTGCCGCGCTACTGCTGGTCGGTGACTTCGCCCCGGCCCTGCTGGCTCCGCTCACCGGAGTGATCAGCGACCGGTTCGACCTGCGTCGGGTCATGATCGCGTGCGAGCTCGCCCAGGCCGTCACGGTGCTGCTCATCCTGCTGACCCTGCCGCCGCTACCCCTGCTGCTGGCTCTGGTGGCGTCACGGGCGGTGGCCGCGCAGATCTTCCAGCCCGCGTCGAGGTCGGCCGTGCCGGCACTGGTCCCGGACCGACAGCTGGAAGCGGCCAACTCCACCCTGGGCTTCGGGTCCAACGGTGTGGAAGCAGTCGGACCGCTGGCCGCTGCCGTCCTGCTGCCGCTGATCGGTGTCCGCGGTGTGCTGCTGGTCGACGTCGCGACGTTCCTGATCTCCGCCGGGCTGCTGGTCCTCCTCCCCGGGCTGCCTCCGATCACCCGCAACGGTGCGCGAACGACGGTGCTCGCCGATGCCCGCGCCGGGCTGCGCTACGTCGCAACCGCGCCGCTGGTCCGGGCCGTCGTCCTGGGGTTCACCGCAGTCGTGGCGTTCAACGGTGTCGACGACGTCGCGCTGGTCTTCCTGGCCCGCGACACCCTGCAGGGCGACGGGTCCGCGGTGGCGGTGCTCTACGGCGCGGTCGGTATCGGCCTGCTCGTCGGCTACGCGCTGCTCACCCGCCGATCAGTGCCTTCTTCTCCGGTCGTCCTGCTCATCGCCGGCTTCGCGGTGAGCAGCCTCGGGAACCTGCTCACCGGACTCGCCTCGGCAGTCGCGGCGGCGTTCGCTCTGCAACTCCTGCGGGGGATCGGACTCAGCGCGATCGACGTCGGCGTGAACACCTTCCTGCAACGCCAGGTCGCCCCGGACATGCTCGGCCGCGTGTTCGGCAACCTCTACGGCGGCATCGGCGTGGCCGCGGCGGGGTCCTACCTCCTCGGCGCACTGCTACTGGAGCTCACCGACCCGCGCACCACCTTCATCACGGCCGGCAGTGGCGGCCTGGTGGTCACTTTCGCCACCATCGCGGCAACAGCTCGAGCCCGACGACGTGGGGACCACGAGCACCGGGACGGCCAGTGAGCAGGCGGAAGCCATCGCGGGCGGGGGTGAACGTGCAGGTCACTCGTCGGGGTGGGTGGCGAAGGCGTGCAGGATCCAGGCGATGCCGTGAACACCACCTGGACGCTCGGCGGAACTGCGGAGATCTCGGACGCTGCGTCCATGGTGGTCCGTCGCTATGGCGGATCAGGATCCATTCTCTGGAAGGACAAGCCACGCGACCACTCGTTGTCCGAACGGGATAACCGTCCTGGCCCGTTCCGGGCCTAGCGTTGGTCGGGTATCACCTGCCCACCGAGGAGACGTGATGGCGGTTTCGAGCGGAGCACTCGGCATGGTCGAGACCAAGGGGCTCGTCGGGGCGCTGGAAGCGGCTGACGCGATGGTGAAGTCCGCGAACGTCGTGGTCGAGGGCTATCGCACGCTGCGCAACGGGCAGGTCTCGATACTGGTGCGGGGCGACGTCGGTGCCGTGCAGGCCGCCGTCGACGCCGGCTCGGCCGCCGCGGCCGCGGTCGGGGACCTCTACGTCGCCCGGGTCATCCCCCGGCCGCACGGAGAGACCGAGACGGTGATCGGCGCCGCCATCACACCGACCTGACCGACCGCCCCAGCAGGTCGGCGGCGTCGCCGTCGGCGTCCGGCTCGTTAACACCGCTCACCTGCAGCAGCCGCAGCGCGAAGTCGGCGCGCATCCGGTCCTCGTGCCGGCTGAGGTCGAGCCCGGTCAGCTGCTTGATCTGCTCCAGCCGGTAGCGCAGCGTCTTGTGGTGGACGAACAGCCGCTCGGCGGCCACCCGCTGGGAGCAGTCGGCGTCGAAGAAGGCGCGCAGCGTGCGGATCAGCGACCCGTCGTTGTCGCGGTCGTAGGCGAGCAGCGGCCCGGTGGCCTCCTCGATGAAGGTCTGCAGGTCCGGGTCGTCGCCGGAGCCGAGCAGCAGGCGCACGATGCCCAGCTCCTCGTAGAGGAACACGTTCTCCCCGCCGAGGCGGTGTGCGGCCGACAGGGCCGTGCGCGCCTCGTTCAGCGCGCTCGGCAGCTCCACGACGTCCTCGTGCGGCCGGCTGATCCCCCACGTCAGGCGGAGCCCGCCACTGCCGTCCCGGACGACGGCGCTCATCCGCGCCACCAGGTCCTTCACACCCGTCCGGTCGAGATCGGACACGACGACGACCACGAAGTCGCCGCGCAGGCTGGCCAGCGACAGCGCCTGCCCCTCGTCGGCGGAGCGGACCGCGCGCACCGCGTCCCGCCGGACGCGGTCGGTCTGCGAGGTGTCCCAGCCGTGCTCCGCGGCGAGCTCCTCGACGTTCTCCAGCCGTCCGTAGAGGACGCGTAGCGCCCCGCCGAGCGGGACGTTGAGGTGCTGCGCCCGGGTGCGCGCGGCGATGCGGTGCTCGACCGGCCCCTGCAGCAGGTCCCACAGCACCTGCTCCAGTGCCTCGGACCGGGCCCGGCTCGCCGCGCGCTGCCGCAGCAGGGCCAGCGAGCAGGCCATGGCCACCTGGCCGGCGACGGCGTCCATCATCTCCGTGGAGTCGCCGTCCGGGCGCAGCAGCACCCAGCCGATCCGGTCGCCGTCGGCGTGCACCGGCTGGGTCCACACCGCCCGCCCGGCGATGGTGGTGCGCCCGGCTCGGGTGCCCGACGGCACGGTGCCGGGCAGCTCGACGGTGAGGCTGCGGCCCCCGTGCGAGGCGACGAGGACGCCCTGGGTGTCGTAGATCCCGACCTGGCAGTGCAGCTCCCCGCCCACGGTCCGCGCGATCGCCGGCAGGCCACCGCCGTCGCGCACCGTCAAGAGCAGCGTCTGCTGGAGGCGGGACGAGCGGTCCAGCACCGCCACCTGGCGGCGCAGCTCCTCGCCCACCTGCTCCATCTCCCGGACGGCCGCGGCCTGCTCGTCGTGCAGCCGGGCGTTGTCGATCGCGACGGACGCGACGTCGGCGAAGGTCACCATCCGGCGGACGTCGCGCTCGGTGAACAGCGACGGGCGGCGGCGCCACACCTCGAGCACCCCGACCAGCTCGCCGTGCAGCCGCAGCGGCACGGCCAGTGCGGACTGGGTCTCCTCCGCCACCGCGAGGAACACGAAGTCCTGGCTGATGGTGTGGTCATCCAGGTAGTTGTCGACCTTCGCCGGCTCCCCGGTGAGGAACACCAGCCCGGCCACGCCCTGGCCGCGCTGCATCCGCAGCCGGGAGGTGTCGATCACGCGGTGGCCGACGCAGGAGCGCATGCGCACCTCGTCGCCCTCGCGCAGGAACACTCCGCAGATGTCGGCGTCGAGCAGCTGGGACGTGCGGTCGGCGATGGACAGCAGCACCTGGTCGAGGTCGTGCACCGTCAGCAGCCGCTCGACGATGTCGCGCACGACCGCCGTCTCCGCGGCCTCGGCGACGGCGCCGTGCCGCGCCGTGTCGCGGGCGGTGGCGAGGGTGAGCCATGCGGCGGCGCGACGCAGCAGGGAGCAAACGCCTGCGGGCACCGCCCGGGACGGATCCCACTGCAGTTCCAGCTCGTCGCCGATCGGACGTGCGATGACCTCCGCACCGACGAGCCGACCGGCCAGCTCCGTGAGCTCGGCCTGCGCGGCCGCGGCATCGGGCGGCACCCGCTCCAGCAGACGCTCCAGCTCCGCGGCGGGGTCGTCGACGAGGCGCAGCGCCGCGTAGCTCTCGCGTTCGGCTGGCGTCATCGCCCGTCCTCCGCCTGTGCTCGTCCCTACCCACCCCGGGCCTCCTGCGTCGGCCCGTCCATCCCTCACTGGATCGCGATCAGCGTTTTGAGCGTACGGCGCCCGGCCATGCGTGCATATGCCTCCGGAACGGCGTCGAGCGGCACGGTCTCCGACGCCACGACCGTCGGGTCGACCGCGCCGGAGCGCACCAGCGCCAGCAGCGGGCCGGCGTCGCGGGCGAGGTCGCCGATGGCGAAGGTCAGGGTCAGCTCGTCGGCGAAGGCGCGCGCCACCGGCAGTTCCCAGCCCGGGTCGGTGTGCACGCCGACGGAGACGACGGTGCCGCGGCGGCGCACGAGTGCGAACCCGGTCTGCAGGCCGCGGGGCCCGCCGATCGCGTCGATCACGGCGTCGGCACCGCGGCGGTCGGTGAGCCGGTCGACGAGCGCGCGGGCGTCGTCGGGGGTGGCCACCACGGCGCCCTGGGCGGCCGCGAGCTCGCGACGGGCGTCGACGGGCTCCACGAGCACGACGATCCCGGCCCCGCAGGCCTGCGCGGCGAGGCTGGTGAGCTGCCCGACCGGTCCTCCGCCGATGACGGCGACGGTGTCGCCGGGCCGGATCGCCGCCCGCTGCACCGCCGCGTACCCGGTGGCGAGCGTGTCGCCCAGGAACACCGCGGCGTCGACGTCCACGCCGTCGGGGACCGCCTGCAGGACCGTGTCGGCGTGAGGTACGCGGACCAGTTCGGCCTGCGCACCCGGCAACGCGGGGCCGAACGCCGAGCCGGTGCCGAAGAACTGTCGCTCGGCGCACTCCCAGTGATCGCCGCGGCGGCACCACCAGCACCGGCCGCACGACGTGAAGTCCGCTCCGACCACGAGGCCACCGCGGCGATGACCGTGCACGCCGGCGCCCAGGTCCACCACCTCGCCCACGAACTCGTGGCCGAGGACGAAGCCCTCGGGCAGCCCGGTCGGATGGGCGACGACGTGCAGGTCGGTGCCGCACACGGCCGCACGGCGCACCCGCACGACGACGTCGGTGGGCTCCTCGACACCCGGGTCGGGCACGGTGTCCACCTCGACCCGCCCCTCCCCCGTGTACACGACGGCTCTCACCGTGTCAGCGCTCCCACGCGCTCGCGGATCCGGTCGGCGGCCGCGCGCAGCGCGGTGAGCTCGTCGGGCGCGAGGTCGACCTCGACGATCTCCCGCACCCCACCCCGGCCCAGCCGGACGGGCAGCCCGACGTAGACGTCGCGGATGCCGTAGGTGCCGTCGGCCAGCACCGCGGCGGGCAGCACCTCGCCGGTGTCGCGGACCATCGCGAGCACCATCGACGCGGCCGCCGTGCCGGGCGCCAGGAACGCGCTGCCGTTGCGCAGCAGGCCGACCACCTCGGCGCCGGATCCTCGGGCCCGGTCGACGGCCGCGTCGACCCCGTCGGCCACCTCGGCGAGCGGGCGGCCACCGACCGTTGCCTGCGAGAGCGGGATGACCATCTCCTCGCCGTGGCCACCCAGCGCGAGCGCGCGCACCCGGTCGGGGCGATCCCCTGCCGCCGGTGCCACCAGCGCCCGGAAGCGCGCGGTGTCGAGCACCCCGGCCATCCCGACGACCCGCTCGGCGGGCAACCCCGACGCCTGCCAGGCGTGCTGGGTCATCTCGTCGAGGGGGTTGGTGACGACGACGAGCACCGCGTCCGGGGAGGTCCGCGCGGCTCGCGCGGCCACGTCGCCGACGATCGCGGCGTTCGAGCCGACCAGGTCGGCGCGGCTCATCCCGGGCTGCCGGGCCCGTCCCGCGGTGATCACGACGTAGTCGGCGGCTCCCGCCTCCTCGACCGTCCCGCACCCCCGGACCCGCGTGGCGAACCCACCGAGAGCCGCGGAGTGCGCGAGGTCGAGCGCCACCCCGCGGGCCCGGCCCTCGTCGACGTCGACCAGGACGATCTCGCCGAACACGTCGGCGTCGGCGAGGCGCATCGCGGTGACCGTGCCGACGTTCCCCGCCCCGACCACGATCACCCGCCGGACCGCGCCGGGACGGACGGCGGACGGCAGCGGGGCGCCCCGCCGGAACAGCGCGCCCGACGGCGGCCGGACCGGGCGGGGGGCGGTCGAGCTGCGACCGGTGACGGTCGGCGGGCGGGCACCTGCCGGCGAGGGGCGCGGGGCGGCGGGTGCCGGTCGCGGCGGCGGCACCGACGAGGTCCCGGACCCGGTACGGCGGTCCCCGGTGACCGCGGCCGTCGTGCCCGGCGTGGCGACGACGATCTCGACGCCCCGCTCCCTGGCCCGTTCGCGCGCCAGCGGGGTGACCACGTCGCGCGGGCCGACGGCCAGGATCCCGGCCTGCGCCGCCGCGTCGACGTCGTCGGCCCCGACCACGCGGGAGCTCATCGCCCGTCCTCCCGCCCGTGCATCCCCTCCAGCGCGGCCACCGCCGCGTCCCGGGCCGTCACCACGTCGCTCTCGCTGCCGGACAGGAACATGCGCCCGAACCGGCCGACCGCCCGCAGCTCGATCACGGTGATGTCGGCGGCCTTCTCGGCCTCGTTGGCCGCGACGGCGATGTATGCCGCCGGGGCCACCTCCATGACCAGCAGGCTCTGCCCGGGCATCATCATCGAGCCCTTGCGCCACTTGTTGAGCAGCTGCGCCTGGTAGGGGTGCACGTTGGTGATGAACTGGGTCGACGCGATCGTCGGCCGGATGCGGTCCGCCTCGGTCAGGCCGAGCTCGTCGAGCACCGCCTGCCCGGAGGCCAGCACCTCCGCCTGCTGCTCGGAGTGGATCTCCAGCAGCCCGAACTCGCGCTCGATGATCTGCAGGGCCGGGCGGACGCCGGAGGCCTTGAGCGCGATGTCGGCGGCCCGGAACACCTCGTTGCCCGGCGCCATCTCGATGTAGAGCTCCGCCATCCCGGCCAGCGGGACGTCACCGGGGCTGGTGGCCGCGATGTGCGCCGCGCACTGCGGCTGCATCCGGTCCACGAACGCGTAGGTGCGCAAGGTGGGAGTCACGGCGCCGACCTCGCGATCCCGAGCGGCGTGATCAACAGGGCGTGCGGGTAGGTCACGACGGGGCGCTCCAGCCATTCGGCCAGCACGGAGTCCGCGCCGGGGATCATCAGGGCACCCCCGGCGAGGTGCACGGGAAGGTGCTCCACGCCGCGGGTCATGGAACGGACCGACTCGGCGATCCTCTGCAGGCCGGGCACGAGGATCGGGAAGGCCCCGGCCGGATCCTCGCGCTTGCGCGCCTCGGCCTGCTCCACCGGGATCCGCAGCGCGCCGGCCAGCACCAGGTCGAGGTGGTGCCCGCCGCCGGCCCGGTCGTCGAGGGCCTCGAGCACGCCGTCCCGGAAGACACCGACGCCTGTCGAGCCGCCCCCGACGTCGACCACCACCCCGTCCCGGACGTCGAGCGTGCGCTGCGCGGCGGTGACCTCGTCGACCAGGACGACGTCGGCGAACCCGGCCGTCTCGCAGACGTAGGTGCACGCCCGAGCGTCGCGGACCGGGATGCACGGAGGGTAGGCCGTGGCGGTGGCCGTCAGCGGTGCGCCGAGCGCCTCCTCGGCCCGCGTCCGCAGGTGCCGCACGGCGGCCACCGCGGCAGCGAAGTCGACCACCACCCCGTCGCGCAGCGCGCCCGACGGGTGGGCGTCGACCCACACCGGGGCGCCCGAGGCGTCGAGCACCACCAGCACGCAGGTGGCCGTGCCGAGGTCGACGCCCACCCGCAGCGGCCCGGTCACGGTCTCCGGGACGGTGCCGGCGCAGGCCGCGGCGGCGTCCAGCAGCGCGCGTGGGTCGGTGGTCACGATCACAGTTCCACCGGGTCGTACACGGTCCGCCACGGCCGCACCTCGTGCGCGATCCGCTTGATGTTGATCAGGTGCAGCGGGGTGACGTTGTCCGAGCAGATCGAGCCGCTCCACGTGCCGGTGCCGAGCTGGAAGGACGGGTCGACCTCACAGGAGTAGCCCATGCCGCCGAACAGCGCCGGGGTGTTGATCACGATCCGGCCGGCCGGGAGCGTGCCGAACGGGGCGATCTCCTCGGGGTCGGCAGCGTGCACCGCGCACGTGTGGCCCTCGCCGTCGAGCGCGAGCACCTCGCGGCAGCGCGCCCAGCCGGCCGCGGCGTCCGGCTCCCGGTACACCGACAGCACGGGACCGAGGATCTCGCGGGAGAGCGGCGTGTCGAGCCCGACCCGGTCGAGCCTCGCGGCCAGCACGCGCGTGCGGGTGGGCACGGCGAACCCGGACAGCTCCGCCAGTCCCACCGCGCTCTGCCCGACCGCGGCCGGGCGCAGGGCCCCCCGCTCGTCGAACAGCGTGCGGACGAGCGCGGCCTGCTGGGCCTCGTTCATCCAGTGGGCACCCCGCTGCTCGAACGCGGCGAGGAAGGCGTCGGCCACGGCCTCCACGACGACCACCGACTGCTCGGCGACGCACGCCGTGCCGTTGTCGAACGACTTCGACGTGATGATCATCTCGGCGGCCTCGGCCGGGTCGGCGACCGACGCCCCGACATAGGCGGGCACGTTCCCCGCCCCGACGGCTATGGTCGGCTTCCCGCTGGAGTACGCGGCGCGGACCATCCCCGGCCCACCGGTGGCGAGCACGAGCGCGATCTCCTCGCGGCGCATCAACTCCTGGGTCGAGGACAGCGTCGGCGACTCCAGGCAGGAGATCAGCCCCTCCGGGGCACCGGCGCCCACTGCCGCCTCGGCCATGATCTCGGCGGCCCGCAGCGTGCACCGGGCGGCTCGGGGATGCGGGGCGAGCACGATCGCGTTGCCCGACTTCACCGCCGCCAGGCACTTGAACAGCGCCGTCGACGTCGGGTTGGTCACCGGGATGATCCCCGCGATGACGCCCATCGGGCTGCCGACGGCGGTGACGCGGGCGTCCTCGTCGACCCACAGCACGCCCACCGCCCGGCGTTCCAGCATCCAGCGGGCGACGAAACCGGTGTTGTAGCGGTTCTTGTGGATCTTGTGCTCGTAGACGCCGTAGCCTGTCTCGTCCACGGCGAGCCTGGCCAGCTCCTCGGCGCCCTTCGTGCCGGCGAGGGCCATGGCCCGTACGAAGCGGTCGAGGGTCTCCTGGTCGCAGCCGGCGAGCCGGTCGAAGGCCTCCCGCGCCGCCCGGGCCTTGCTCCGGACGTCCGCGAGGCCCGCCAGGTCGGCGTCCCATGCAGCCGTCACCGGGGATCAGCCCTTCGGGCGGGTGAGGATCGCGAGAATGCCCTCGGTCTCGTCGTGCGGGCGCGGGATGACGTGGACCGAGACGACCTCGCCCGCCTTGCCCGCGGCGACGGCACCGGCGTCGGTGGCGGCCTTCACCGCGCCGACGTCACCACGCACCATGATCGTCACCAGGCCGCCGCCGATCTCGCGGTGCCCGACGATCTGCACGTTGGCGGCCTTCACCATCGCGTCGGCGGCCTCGATCGCCCCGACCAGGCCCTTCGTCTCGATCAGGCCCAGCGCACCGCGCGGCCCGGTCGGCGTGCCGGCTGCGCCGGTCGAGGGGGTTGCCATGGGTCCTCCAGTAGGTGTTTCAAGGCGCGTCTCAGAACTTGCTGTAGGTGACGGTGCCGTTGCGGACGACCGTGTCGGCGATCGCGACGACCGCCCGGTCGGTGGGGGCGTCGGCCCCCGCGGCGATCCGCGCGGCCCCGCCGGCCGCCACCAGGACGATCTCGCCGACACCGGCCCCCACCAGGTCGACGGCCACGTAGGCCGCGCCGGTGGACCGCTCGGGATCGGCGCCGGTGGCGTCCTGCAGCAGGAGCAGGGTGAACCGCTCCAGGCCCGGCTCCTTGACCGTCGCGACCACCTGCCCCAGCACCTTGGCGAGCAGCACGTCGTCACCTCCACGGCCGGTCCCGGGCCGGCTGTGAGCCGTGCCACTCGATGGAAGGCGACAGTAGGTCGACTCCTCCGGGCCAGGCGCTATCCGGAGGGGACAACGTCCGGCGGCGTCGTTGTCCCCGGACGCTCTGGCCGGACCTCCTCGCCGCAGGCAGGGTGAGCGGTGACGCAGGACACAGGAGGTGCACCGGTGATCCGTCCCGAGGACGCTCAGTTCCACCCGCCGACCAGCGACGACCCGCTGTGGGCGGAGACCAACTACTTCGGCCTCTACGCCGCTCAGGACACCGAGGCGCCGATCAACATCGGGGTCTACGGCCTGTTCCGCGAGCCGCTCGGTGTCGTCGGCTCGACGGTGTCGGTGAACCGCAGACGCGTGACGATGCCGTGGGCCGCGGACTACTGGGACGCGTGGGAGCACCTCGTCGTACCCCAGCCGTCGAACCTGCTGGACTACGAGCTGGCCAACGGTCTCAAGGTCGTGTGCTCCGAGCCGAACGCGGTGTGGGACGTCTCCTACACCGACGCCGCCGCCGGGCTCGACCTGCGCTTCCGGTACACGGCGCTGATGGAGGCCTACGACATCAACGACCCGGCCCAGGACCCGATGGCCGCCGGCAAGGACATGGCCAAGACCTGGGGCCACGCCTACGCCGGCCACTTCGACCAGACCGGGCACTTCGAGGGCGATCTGTCGCTGCGCGGCGAGACGTTCCCGATCGACTGCGTGTCCACGATGGACCACAGCTGGGGCGTGCGCGCCGAGCGGCAGGCATCGCGCCTGTCGTGGATGCACGCCCACTTCGACCGCGACCTCGCGATCCACGTGATCTCCGACTTCTCCACCGACGCCGGTCCCGATGCGCCCTCCCCGCTGACGATGACCCACGGCTACGTGCTGGAGGGCGGCAAGGTCCACGGCCTCAAGGCCGGAAGCGGCACGTCGTGGAGGACGGGGTTCTACGGCGAGGCGGTGCAGCTGTCGGTCACCGACTCGGCCGACCGCACGTGGGAGCTGGAAGGTACCGGGCTCACGACGTTCCCGTGGCAGGCGTGGCCGGGCACCGTCGGGCACAACGTGCTGCACCGCTGGACGCTGAACGGCCGCACCGGGTACGGGGAGTGCATGGACTTCATCGGCCTCGGCGAGCTCGGCGCCGTCTACAACCGGGCCTGACATGGCCGGGCCTACCCACACCGGGCCTCCTTCGTCGTCCCTTCCGTCCCCCGCGCCGCCGGTGCGGGCCGTCGTCTTCGACCTCGACGGCACGCTGGTGCAGACGCGCGTCGCGTCATGGGAGGTGTTCTCCCGGATCAACGACCGGTTCTCGCTCGGCGTCGACAGCCCGGAGCGCTACTTCGACCTGTTCCGCAACAACGTGTTCGCCTCGATCCGTACGCTGTGCCGCGACGAGGCGCACGCCGACGAGGTGAAGGCGGCGTTCCTCGCCCTGCTGCGCACCGACTACACGCCGGCGATGATCCCCGGGATGAGCGACGTGGTCAGGAGGCTCGCCGGGGACTGCACGCTCGCGGTCATGTCGTCCAACGCGATGCAGGTGCTGCGCCGCGTGCTCGTCGCAGGCGACCTGGCCTTCTGCTTCGCCCATGTGTTCGGCGGCGACGTGGCCCCGGACAAGCGGGCCGCGATCCGCGCGTTCCTCGCCGACTCCGGCAGCGGGTTCGGCCGGCGCTGCGCCGCCGACTACGACGAGGCCGGGCAGCACCCGGCGCCCGACCCGGCCGGCACGGTGCTGGTCACCGACACGGCGGGCGACGTGCGCGACGCCCGGGAGACCGGCATCCGCGTCGTCGGCGTGGCGTGGGGGATGCACTCGGTCGACGAGCTCCTCGACGCCGGGGCGGAGTTCGTGGCGCTGTGGCCGCAGGAGATCACCGCCTACCTGCTGGGCGACGCGGCGGTGGAGCCGCCGGGCGGGGCGTGTGCCGTGCCGGCCCGCCCCGTGGAGAAGGACTGCGGGTGCGGATGCTCAGGCACCGACGGGCAGGACGACCCGGTCCGGGAGGCCGCTGCGGCCCGCCGACGGCGCCGCACCGCGGCGAGGTCGCACGTGCTCGCCGCGCTGCCCACCGCCCCCGCCCCGGATTGCAGTAAGGCCACCTTGCCGCAACCAGACGGCAGCAAGGTGGCCTTACTGCAATGCGTGCCGGCCGAGCTGCTCGCCGCCGTGCGGGCCGTGTGCGCCGATGGCTGACCCCGGCGGTCGGCACGTCTCGCCGCTGGCCGGGGCGTTCAACTTCCGCGACCTCGGCGGGCTGCGGGCGGGTCCGCTGCGCCGCGTGCGCGACGGCGTCCTGTTCCGCAGCGACACCCTCCAGGCACTCACCGACGACGACGTCACGCGGCTGGTCGACCGGCTCGGCGTCGAGCTGCTGGTGGACCTGCGGCTCGGCGCCGAGACGGTGACGCAGGGGCGCGGACCGATGGCCGCCGCGGGGATCTGCTACCTCAACGCGCCGCTGCCCACGGCGCCGGTGACCGACGTGCCCCCGGCCGAGCAGACCCTGCACTTCTACCGCTCGACCCTGAACTCACCCGGTCCGGTGCTGCCGACGGTGGTACGGGTCCTCGCGGCGACCGCGGGCCGCCCGACCGTCCTGCACTGCGCCGCAGGCAAGGACCGCACCGGGCTGGTGACGGCACTGACGCTGAGCCTCGTCGGTGTCGACGAGTCCGACATCGTCGACGACTACCTGGCGAGCGCCCACAACATGCCGCGCATGGTCGAACGGTTCCGCGGCTGGCCGTTCTACCGCGACCACATGGCGGCGGTGGCGCCCGAGCTCTACCAGACGCACGAGGGGACCATCCGCGGCTTCCTCGACGTGCTCGACCGGGACTGGGGCGGGGCCGCGGGCTGGGCCGCCGCCCGCGGGATCCCCGCCGCGGTGCTCGCCGAGCTCACCGACGGGCTGCTGGAGCCGGTCCCCTGACGGGTCACCCGGCGAGCGCGGCCTTGCCGAGGGCGAGCACGAGCGGGCGGGTCTGCGCGGCGTCGACGGCGAAGCGACGGAAGCCCGAGGCGTACAGCTGGGCCGCGACCGTGTCGGACACCTCGCCGGACAGCCGCATCCCGATCCGTCGACCGGAGTCGTCGGTCGCCCTCGCGACCTCCGTGAGCAGAACCTGCACCGAGGGATCGAGCGTGGTCCGCGGATCGCAGCTCAGCAGCCCGCGCCGCAGGTACCCGTCCAACGGCTCCGCGGTGAGCAGCTGGCGGGCGGGGATCCCGAACATCGCCGCCTGCAAGGTGCGCACCTCGAGCCAGACGACCGCGCTGGCCGCCGCGATGTCCACCGCTCCGTAGGCGGCCCTCGGGCTGGTCAGGTAGGTGCCGACGGTGACATCCGGCCCGGTCTCCTCCGCCAGCGCCGTGAGCGCGCGGGCCTCCATCGGGTCGCTGATGTGCCGTACCGCGAGGTGGACGCGGGCGCGCGATCCGGACGCCAGCACCGCACGCCCCAGGCCTTCCAGTTGCGCCCGGACCAGCTCCGGGCGGCCCAGCGGTACCGACAGCTCCGGGTGCCGCGTCGTGACGGCCGTCTGCTGGAGCAGCTCGCGGGCCTCGTCGGCGACCAGGTCGATCGCGCGGACGCCGACCTCCACGTCGCCCGCGGCCGCCAGCAGCGGGGTGAACTCGGCCTCCACCAGTGCCGCGATCGCGCCGAAGCCGTCCCGGCCGGCACCGTGGCCGAGCAGCCCCTCCACGAGACCGTCCAGGTGACCGGTGGCCGCCAGCACGTCGTCGACGGCCGTGACCAGGCCGTGTGCTCCCGCCTCGCGCGCGCCGGCCACATCGCCGGGCAGCGTCACCCGGCAGAGCACCTCGCAGCGGGCGGCATCGGCAGCGACCGCGAGCAACGCCGACATCGACCCGGTCGCCGACGCCGGGGTCGACGTGGCGAAGGACCCGGTGAACAGTTCGCCGGTGGCGCCGTCGAGGGAGACGGGCTCGCCCTCGGCGATGCTCCGCCCGTCCACCGCGAGGACGCGGGCCTCCGGGTCGACCGTCATCGCCGACGCACCGACGACGCAGGCCGTGCCCAGGGCGCGGGCGACGACGGCGGCGTGGCTGGTGGAGCCACCGGTGGCCGTGACGATGCCCTGCGCCGCGATCATGCCGTGCAGGTCGGCCGGGCTGGTGACGGCCCGGGCGAGGATCACCGCGGTGCCGGCGTCGGCCGCCTCCTTCGCCCGGTCGGGATCCAGGACGAGCTCGCCGCTGACCTGGCCGGGGCAGGCCCCGATGCCCGTGGTCAGGAGCCGCCCGTCCTCCCGGGCCGCCTCGACGTCCCCGTCGGCGAAACCGGGCCGCTGCACCTGGCGGACCTGCTCGGAGGAGACCGCCCGCAGCGCGGCACCCGGCGTCAGGGCACCCTCGGTGAGGAGGTCCGAGGCGATCCGCACCGCCGCCTCCGGGGTGCGCTTGGCGCTGCGCACCTGCAGCAGCCACAGCGTGGAGCGTTCGACGGTGAACTCGATGTCGAGCACGTCGCCCTGGCGCCGCTCCAGCTCGGCGCAGGTCGTCCGCAGCTCGTCGAGCACCTCCGGGGCGAGCGCGGTGGCGACCGGGTCGGGGGTGCGGGTGCCGGCCACCACGTCCTCACCCTGGCTGTGCGCGAGGTACTCGCCGAACAGCCCCGGCTCGCCGGTGACCGGGTTGCGTGTGAAGACCACGCCCGAGCCGGAGTCGGAGGACAGGTTGCCGAACACCATCGCCTGCACCACGACGGCGGTGCCGAGGTCGTGCGGGATCTTGTGGTGGTCACGGTAGGTCCGGGCCCGGCGGGTGTTCCAGGAGCGGAAGACGGCCTCCACCGCGCCGACGAGCTGGGCGCGCGGGTCGTCCGGCACGCTCTCGCCGCAGTCGTCGTCCAGTGCCTTCTCGCACGCCGCCCACACGCGGTCGTGGACCGCGCCCGGGTCGTCGTCCGCAGAGACGGCGGCGACGAGGTCGGCGATGCCGTCGCCCGGGTCGAGAGCACCCAGCACCGTCTCGGCGTACATGGCGTGGAAGCGGGCCACGAGATCGGCGGTGAACCGGACGTCGTGGGTAGCCGTCGCCATCGCGATCGCGGCCTCGCGGCCGAGCCCGAGGTTGAGGACGGTGTCCATCATCCCGGGCATCGAGATCGGCGCCCCGGAGCGCACGGACAGCAGCAGCGGCAGCGGACCCGTCCCGAACGTCTTGCCCGACGCCGTCTCCAGGGCCGCGAGCCGGTCGAACACCTCGTCGACCAGCCCGTCCGGCATCGCGCCCGCGGCGAGGTAGTGGCGGCAGGCGTCGGTGGAGACGATGTACCCGGGCGGCACGCGCAGCCCGTCCTGCGTCATGCGGGCCAGACCGGCCCCCTTGCCGCCGAGCCGGTCGACGTCGGCGGGATCGGCGTCGGTGAACGTGAGCGTGAAGGTCATTCGACGCGTTCCCGGCCCAGGGTGCGCAGCAGGTCCTCGTGGAACTCGAACCAGACGTTGTGCACCGAGTCGAGTGTGGGCGAGGAGACCAGCTCGTGGCGCCCGGCGTCGATGCCCTCCATCGCGACGGAGAAGCGACGCGGGTAGGCGTCGAAGCGCGGGTCGCGCCGAGCCAGCGCGTCGAGGAGCGGGCCGAGACGCTGGACGAGCTTGTCCAGCCGCGCGATGACCTTGTCGTCGTACTCGGCGTCGGAGTGGTCGTTGGTGACCTTCCGGCCGCCCACCTCGATCTGCTGCCAGGACGACATCGTGGTCAGGAACTGGGCGTTCACAGTCTCGAACCGATCGACCAGCGGCACGAGGTCCGGGTCCTCGCGCATCGCCGCGTAGTGGTGCGCCGCGGCCGCGACCAGTGCGGGCTCGGCCTCGTCGGCCGGGAACACGGCACCCGCCGCGTCCACGACCAGTCCCTGCCCGGCGAGCCGCTCCAAGGCCGATCCCACGTCGGACGCGGCCATCCCGGTGTCGCCGGCGATCACGTCGGCGGCGACCATCTTCTTGAGTGCGACGACGTTCAGCACGTCGTAGTCGGTCTTGTCCAGGACCGGGGCGGTCATAGAGGTTCCTTCCCGTGCAACGGACACCGGGCGGCGCGCGCACGGCGCGCCGCCCGGTGGGACGACAGGGGACGAGCCGCCCTAGAGCCAGCGACCCTTCGAGTTGCGGCGGTCGGCGTCCTCGGAGAAGGGCAGGTAGCCCGCGCCCGAGAAGATCTTGCTGGGCACCGTCGCCTGGGCGAAGCCGCGCTTGGTGATGTCGTAGTAGTAGTTCGCGACGCGCTGGTCGATCTCCCAGAGGTCGTAGTCCTGGCACGCCTTCTCGTAGGTCCCGGCCAGCCGCAGGTGCGGAAGGATCATGTCCACGTAGTAGACGTACTGGCCGTTCCAGATCAGGTCGCGCCGGTTCATCCGGGCGGTCTTGCTGTAGAGCTTCAGCGTGGCGCTCTGGACGCGGCCGAGGTGGTCGGCCAGATCGTCGATCTTGATCGGGTACACCTCGCCCATCGGGGTGTCCCACTTCTCCCGGGCGAACACCGCACCGCCCGTGATGGCCTCGATGTAGTTCTTCGGCCGGGTGAACGTGGTGGAGATGTCGTTGACCCGGATCTCGGCCAGCGACATCTTCTCCGGGTCGATGGTCAGCGCGAGCGTGTAGCAGTGCGGGAGACCCTCGTCGTCGCAGACGTCGCTCCAGTGGAACGCCTCCTCGTTGACGAACAGGTCGCGCAGGATCAGCAGCTGCCCGTCCGGCAGCTCGTACGGACCGGTGTCGCCCAGGCCCAGCCGGCAGTCGTAGTGGTCGAGGAACGACAACAGCTCCGCAGCCGCGTTGAACTGGGTGAACGCGCTGTGCTTGGGGCTGCCGTTCTCGATCGGCTCGATCTGCGAGGTGATCTGCGAGAGGAAGTCCGGCTCGTGGATCTGGCAGCGGTAGTTGTCCTGGGAGTTGAGGATGAAGCCGTCCTGCCGCTTGCCCCACAGGACGCGCTGCATGAACTTGAGGATCTCGTTGCTCTCGCCGATGTAGTCGTCCGGGCCGATGACCTCCAGCGCCAGCAGGCCACAGCGCCCCATGCCGAACCCGACGGCGCCGATGCACCAGTCGTGCACCGCGTTGACCTTGGTGCCGATCTCGCGGCGCGCACTGGCGCCGATGTCCATGATCCCCTGCGCACCCACCTCCTTGGTGGTCATGCGCAGGATCTCCGGCCACCGGTAGAACTCGTGCATGAAGGCCAGGATCTCGTACTCCTGGCGCGGGATCATACCGCTGACGCCCTCGGTGGCGCGCATGACGAGCACGTCCCAGATGTTCCAGGCGAGGTAGTTGTTGAGGTCGTTGAGCTCGGGGATGGTGAACTCGTCACGGAGGACGTCCTCCTTCGACACCCTCTCCAGCACACCGCTCTTCGCGCGCTCCTTCATCATCCGGTCGCCCTTGATCCCGTCGACGACGGGCTCCATGCCGACGAAGTTGCCGGTGTAGGTCAGGTCCTGGAAACGCAGGCCGTCGTCACCGGGCTCGTACCGCTTCTTGTAGGTGGCGCGCTTGCCCTCAGTCGTGGTCACTGTGTACTCCTGTCCGTGTCGGGGTGCGGGCGCTCAGTCGTCGGCCACGACGCGGCCGACCTCGTGGTCGGTGCACTCGAGCCGGACCTTGCGGCCGTCGAGGGCCTTCGCGATCTCCACGAAGTGCTCGTCGCCGGTCTCGCCGACGACGTAGCGGGACTCGCTGGTGGTGAGGGAGGCGGTCATCACACAGGGGGTCTGGAACTCCCGCGTGAGGATCCCGAGGTGCGACTCGGGCGAACCCGACATGGTGATCACGCCGATGGCGCCCATGCTCAGGGCCGGCGCGAGGAAGGTGGTCGTACCCCCGCGGACCAGCAGGATGTGATCCTTGAGCTTGCCCGACTTGATCAGACCGATCACGTCCGCAGGCTTCTCCAGGTACTTGATCGTCCCGCTGGGTGACTTGGCGGTGTCGAAGACGTTGTAGCCCTCGGCCAGGACCTCGGCCATGCGTTCCTCCTTGAACCTGCTCCGGATGACTCGCCCGGGCTGCTCCGAGCGGGCCCCGGGTAGCGGCGTCGCTGGCCTCACTGTGCCGTCCGTCACTTGTCCCACCGATGGTCTGTTCGGATAGAACTGGTCGGGCCGCTTGTCTCGACCGGACAACGCCAACGGCCGGCTGCCCTCCCCCAGCACCGTGGTCACCTCGGCGTCCAGGTCCGTGCCGCTGACCGTCAGTTGGCACAGCTCCGACACCCGCACATCGGTGTCCAGCAGCACCCGGACCAGCGCGTGGTCACGCCGTTCGAGGAACGACCGGCCCACGCACCACGCGAGGATCGCCTTGAGCTGGTGGTCACCGAGCACCTCCGGCGGCAGGTCGACGCCGGGTCGCTGGTCAGGTACTCCTCCTCGACCAGCCACCGGCCGACGCTGCGCACACCGGCGATCTTCGTGTTCGTGGTCGAGGCCTCCCACCGGTCGGCGTCGTCGAACACCCAGCCCTCGAGGTTCTCGCGCGTCACGTCGGCCAGGTCCGCCCGACCCGTCGAGGCCCGCAGCCGGTCGCAGAACCGGGTGATCGAGGCGAGTCAGCGCTGTCGAGGAGCTCCGTCAGACCGCAGGCGCTTCCACGCGCAGCACCCGCTGCAGGAACGCCACCTGCGCCGAGGCGGACCGCTCGAACATCTCGCCGGAGTAGATGTCGAAGTGACCGGACGGCAGCTCGAGGATCTCCGAACCGGCGCCGGCCTTCGCGGCCACCGCGCGGACGGCGGCGGGCGGGGCGATGTTGTCGTCGGCCGCCACCACCAGGAAGATCGGCGCCCGCAGCTTCGCGGCCGCGGTGACGGGCCGGTTGAGCGGGATGAACAGGGCTCCGCGGGCCAGCATCTCGTTGCGGAACGTCGGGCCCATGATCGAGCGGTAGCCGTCCTCCGCGCCCTCGGCCGTGATCGCCGCGAGCGAGCCGGGCGGGCCCACGACCGGGATGAGGTGCGGGCCGCGGCCCAGCGCGGAGCCGACGAGGTCGCGCAGGCCGTGCCCGGTGAGCCGCAGCAGCTGCCCGATCCCGGCGTAGCGGCCGATCTCCAGCAGCGCCGCGAGCCCGTCCATGGCCGCGCCCTGGGAGATCACGGCGGCGACCTGCCCGTCGCGCGCCGCCACCGGCACGACGTGCCCGCCGGAGTAGGAGCTGCCCCAGAGCACGATCCGGTCGGGGTCAACGCCGGGCAGGCCGCGGGCGTGGGCCAGCGCGGCGTGGTAGTCCTGCCGGTGCGCGACGTGGAAGACGTTCTGGCGCGGGCTGCCCTCGGAGGTGCCGTAGCCGCGGTAGTCGAACACGAGCACGGCGGCGCCGGCCGCGGCGAACCGCTCCGCGAACGGCAGCAGCCCCGCGTCCTTCGTGGCCCCGAACCCGTGCCCCATCACCACGCACGGGCGGCCGCGGGGACCGGTGAGCGCGTCGGTGCCGGCCTCCAGGTACCACGCGGAGCACCGCGTGCCGTGGCTGTCGAACCCGGTCTCGCTCACCATCGACTGCTCCTCGTTCCCGTGTGGCCCCGCACACACCTTCGCCGGGCGGACGTTACCGGTTCGCGGTCTACGGTGATCTCCGTTCACCGCCGAACCACCCCGAGGAGCGCCCGTGACCCTGCCCACCGACGAGAACCGCGACCTGCTCACCGTCGTCGCCACCATGCGCGCGAAGCCCGGCAAGGAGCAGGAGCTGCAGGACGTGCTCGAGGCCCTCATCGCGCCCACGCGCGCCGAGGCCGACAACGTCACCTACGCGCTGCACCGGGGCGCGCAGGACCCGGCGGTGTTCATCTTCGTCGAGCACTGGACCAACCAGGCCGCGCTCGACGCCCACCTCGGCACCCCGCACCTGCAGGCCGCGCTGCCGAAGATCCCCGAGCTGCTCGACGGCGACCTCGTCATCACCCCGCTGCACCGCGTCGCCTGAGCGACCGGCGGCGGTCAGCTCCCGGTGAGGAAGCTGGCCGTCGTCGGGGTGCCGGCCTCGAGGCCGCGCAGCCAGTCGAGGTCGCCGTCACCGAACACGGCCACCGCGCCCGTCAGCAGCCACACCAGCGACGGCAGGAACTCCGACATCAGCACCTGGCGCTTCGCGGGCACGTCGGCCGTGTCCGCCTCGCTCTCCAGCACCCCGGTGACGTACCGCGCCCGCGCCGAGTACCGCTTGCCCATCCGCTCGGTGATCCACCCGAGGGCCTCCTCGACGCGGTCCGGGCGGTCGGCCACGGCCTCGCGGACCAGGCTGAGCAGCCGCACGAGCGTCAGCGTGGCCATCAGCTGCGCCGGGCCGCCGTCGCCGTCGGGCACCGCGCGGGCGTCCAGCTCGACGAACTGCGCCGTGGCCTGGCGGCCGGGGTCGGGCGAGGGCTCCTCCAGCGTGGCCTCCACCGCGCGGTAGAGCAGGTCGCCGATCGCCTCGGCGGCCTTCGCGATCTCCCGGGCCCCACGGTCTTCCTTCATGTCGGCCAGCCTAGGCAGGGTTCGCGTGGTTCGTGATCGTGGGCCTCGGCGTGCGGTCGGTTCCGGTCCCGTCCGGGTGCGATCGTCGCTCAGCGGTGGTCCCGTGGGGCAGACGAACGGTTACCGGGTCGGTTGCCGTCGTGGTCGGCCTGCCTCCGGGCCTGCGCGCAGCAGCACCTCGCTGCCGCGTCGGACGAGCTCACCACCGCCTCCGAGACCGAGCTGCTGTCATGCTCACGCTGTGCGAGAACCTCGCCCGGCGGGTCGAGGCCCTCTCCACCGCCGCCATCGCCACTCCCGACGACCAGGGCGCCTTCCTGACGCGCGGCTACCGGTCCACCGCGCGGGCACTGGCCGATCTGCTGTCCGTCGATCACCTCGACGCCCGGCGCCGCACGGCCGTCGCCGGTGACGTACACGCCCGCACCACGCTCGACGGGACGCCGCTCCCCGCCCGGCTGCCTGCCACCGCCGCTGCGTTCGCCGACGGCGACATCGCGCTGCGCCACGTCGAGGTCATCGGACGCGTCCTCGCGACCGACGCCGCGTCCCGCCTGACCCCCGAGCAGTGGGCCTCGGTGGAGGCCCAGCTCGCCGCCGACGCCACCCGCCTCACCCCCACCGAGCTCCAGACCCTCGGTACCGCGCTGGTCGCGTTGCTGGACCAGGGCGGCGCCGAACCCGACGACCACACCCCGGCCCCGGTCAACGAACTGCGCCTCCGGTGCGCCGTCACCGCCCGAGACCGCGGCTGCGCCCACCCCGGCTGCGACCGACCACCCTCCTGGTCCGAGGTCCACCACATCCACCACTGGGAACACGGCGGACCCACCGCCCTGAACAACCTGGTGATGCTCTGCAAGGCCCACCACCGCCAGATCCACCACACCGACTGGCAGGTGAGGACCCGCGACGGGCTACCCGAGTTCGTCCCACCCCGCTGGATCGACCCCGCGCAGAGACCCCGCCGCACGGCCCTCGCCCACCTGGCCGCGTAGTCGGCGCGCGCCGACTACCCGCAGACCGCCCCCTGCGCCGCCGACCCCACGAGCTTCGAGTACTTCCCCAGCACCCCGCGCCGCAGCTCCGGGGTGGGGGCGGGCGGCGACCACGCCTCCCGCCGGCGCGCGAGCTCCGCCTCGTCGACGACCAGCTCCAGCGTCCGCGACGCCATGTCCAGCACGATCCGGTCGCCGTCACGCACGAACGCGATCGGCCCGCCGTCGACGGCCTCGGGCGCCACGTGCCCCACGCACAGGCCGGTGGTCGCCCCGGAGAAGCGGCCGTCGGTGAGCAGCAGGACGTCCTTGCCCAGCCCGGCGCCCTTGATCGCCCCGGTGACGGCCAGCATCTCCCGCATCCCCGGCCCGCCGCGCGGCCCCTCGTACCGGATGACGACGACGTCGCCGGGCTGCAGGTCCGGCACGGCGTCCATCGCGCCCTGCTCGCCGTCGAAGACGCGGGCGGTGCCCTCGAAGCGCGAGGAGTCGAACCCGGCGCTCTTGACGACGGCCCCCTCGGGCGCCAGCGAGCCGTGCAGGATCGTGATGCCGCCGGTGGGGTGGATCGGGTTCGACAGGGCGCGCAGGATCTCGCCGTCGAGGTCCGGCGGGTCGATCGCGGCGAGGTTCTCGGCGACGGTGGAGCCGGTGCAGGTGAGCACGTCGCCGTGCAGCAGCCCGGCGTCGAGCAGCGCCTTCATGACGACGGGCACGCCGCCCACGCGGTCGACGGTGGACATCACGTGCGCCCCGAACGGCTTGACGTCGGCCAGGTGCGGCACGCGGTCGCCGACGCGGGTGAAGTCGGCGAGCTCCAGCGGCACGCCCGCCTCCCACGCGATGGCGAGCAGGTGCAGCACCGCGTTGGTGGACCCGCCGAACGCCATGACGACCGCGATCGCGTTCTCGAACGCCTCGCGCGTGAGGATCTGCCGGGCCGTGATGCCCTTCTCGATCATCCCGATGACGGCCTCGCCGGACGCGCGGGCGATGCCGTCGCGGCGGCGGTCGACCGCGGGCGGGCTGGCCGAGCCGGGCAGCGCCATCCCGAGCGCCTCGGCGGCGCTCGCCATCGTGTTGGCCGTGTACATGCCGCCGCAGGCGCCCTCGCCGGGGCAGATCGCGCGCTCGATCGCGTCGACCTCCTCGCGGGTGATCAGGCCCCGCTGGCACGCCCCGACGGCCTCGAACGCGTCGGCGATCGTCACCTCCCGCTCCCCCACGTACCCGGGCATGATCGACCCGGCGTAGAGGAAGACCGCGGCGAGGTCCAGGCGCGCCGCGGCCATCAGCATCCCGGGCAGGCTCTTGTCGCAGCCCGCGAGGAGCACGGTGCCGTCGAGGCGCTCGGCCTGCACGACGGTCTCGACGGAGTCGGCGATCACCTCGCGGCTGACCAGCGACCAGTGCATCCCGACGTGCCCCATCGAGATGCCGTCCGACACCGAGATCGTGCCGAACTCCATCGGGAACCCGCCCGCCCGGTGCACGCCCTCCTTGGCCGCGAGGCCCAGGCGCTGCAGCGACAGGTTGCACGGGGTGATCTCGTTCCAGCTCGACGCGATGCCGATCTGGGGCTTGCCGAAGTCCTCGTCGCGCATCCCGACGGCGCGCAGCATGCCGCGCGCGGCGGTGCGCTCCAGGCCGTCGGTGACCTCGCGGGAGCGGGGCTTGATGTCCGTCATGGGCGGGCTCCTGCCGTGGTGGGGGCTCCATCATCGCGGGTGCCCACCCGTCGTCCCACGACCAGGACGACCACGGCGGCCAGCACCATGAACCCGGCGACGACGAACATGCCGACGCGGAAGTCGCCGGTGACGCCCTGCAGCCACCCGGTCAGGTACGGGCCGACGAACCCGGAGAGGTTGCCGAAGGAGTTGATCAGCGCGATCCCCGCGGCCGCGCCGACGCCGGTGAGGAACGTGGGCGGGATCTGCCAGATCACCGGGATCGCGGCGAAGACGCCGGACGCGCACACGCACATCGCGGCGATCACCAGGTAGGGCGAGTCGAGGAACAGGGCGACGGCGACGCCCGCCGCCCCGACCAGCGCCGGCACCGCGACGTGCAGGGTCCGCTCGCGGGTGGCGTCGGAGTGCCGGGCGTTGAGCACCATCACGACCGACGCGACCGCGTAGGGCACCGCGGTGATCAGCCCGATCTGCACGAGCGAGAACTCGACGCCGAACTGCTCCTGCAGGTCCGACACCACCTGCGGCAGGAAGAACGCCAGCACGTAGAGCCCGAACACCACCCCGAAGTAGACGACCGACAGCGCGACGACCCGCCCGTCGCGCAGCGCGTCGCGCATCCCGGTGGTCTCGGGCACCTGCGCGGCGTCCTCGTCGGCGATCCGCGCCTCCAGCGCCCGGGCCGCGTCGGGCTCGAGCCAGCGGGCCGTGGTGGGGCGGTCGGGCAGGAGCACGAGCACCAGCAGCCCGACGAGGACGGCCGGCACGCCCTCGGCGAAGAACATGAACCGCCAGCCCTGGGCGAAGCCGAGCACGCCGTCGCCGTTCTCGATGAGCCAGGTCGACAGCGGCGCGCCCAGCACCGTCGACAGCGGCACCGCCAGGAAGAACAGCGCCACCACCCGCGCCCGCCGCGCCCGCGGGAACCAGTACGTCAGGTACAGGATGATCCCGGGGAAGAACCCGGCCTCGGCCACGCCGAGCAGGAACCGCACGGCGTAGAAGCCGAGCTCGTTCGTCACGAACGCCGTGGCCGACGCGACGATCCCCCAGGTCAGCATGATCCGCGCGATCCACAACCGGGCGCCGACCCGGTGCAGGACCACGTTGCTCGGCACCTCGAAGAAGAAGTAGCCGACGAAGAACAGCCCCGCCCCCAGCCCGTAGGCGGCGGCGGACAGTCCGAGGTCGGGGTTCATCCGCAGCGCCGCGAAGCCGACGTTCACGCGGTCGACGTAGTTGAGCAGGTAGCAGAGCCCGAGGAACGGCAGCAGGCGCCACATGGCGCGCCGCACCGCCGCCTCGACGAGCGGGGACTCCGGGACGTCATCGGCCATGCGCCACTGCCTACCCCGGGGGCGCGACGGGGACAACCGCAGGCTCGGTGTCCTCCGGTCGTCAGGGCACGCGCGGTGCCAGCGCCTCCAGCACCGCTCGGTTGACCGCGCAGAGGTCGGCCTGCGTCTCGCGGGCGAGGGTGACGACGCCGGCGAGCCCGTTGCCCAGCTGCATCGTCGACAGGCACAGCGCCGCCTGCCCGGGCGCCGCCGCGGCGCGGTGCTCCAGGCCCGGCCGGTCGCCGAAGCGGGTGGCGACGCCGGGGCGTGCGGCGGGGTCGACGCTGTAGGCGCCCGCCGCCGGGCCCCAGCTCACGACCGACACCAGCGCGTCGGAGGCGTAGTCGCAGCCCACGCGGTAGAGCGTGTCGGCCTCGACCGGCGAGGGGAACGGGTGCGGGTCGACGCCGGGCGGGCGCACCTCGGCCGGGAACGCCGACCAGCCGATCGTCGTGCAGGGGTCGAACGGCGCGCCGACGTCGTCGGCGGTGGGCAGGTCCTCCAGCGAGCCCAGGGCGAGCGCGTCCGGGGCGGCGGGGAGCGGGCCCGGCAGCGCGGCGGCCGCGCGGTCGACGCCGGTGCGCGCGGCGTCGCAGCCGGGCGCGGTCACGGCGAGGGTCTCGCGGAACAGGTAGGGCAGCGACGGGACCAGCAGCGTCGTGTCGCTGACCTGGCGGGTCACCGTGCAGCCGTCCGGGGCGTCGTCGACGACCTCGACCCGGCCGTCGGGCAGCATCCCCGCGACGCCCTCGACGTCGACCTCGACCTGGCCCAGCCCGAGCGCCACCGCGAGCCCGGGGGCCGAGCAGGTCCGCGGCCCGGTGACGGTGACGTCGGCGGGCGCCGTGACGATCGCGGCGAGCGCCGCGCACGGGTCCTGCTCCCCCACCGCGAACGCCGGGTCGGTGCCCGCGGCGGCGCGGCGCGGCGGGGCGTCGATGCGCGGTAGGACGTCGGCGAGGTACCGAGCGGCGAGCGCGCAGGACGCCGCCGGGTCGTCGGCCGCCTCGCCGCGCACGACGACGCCCCAGCCCAGCGCGACCTCGCGGGCGTACCCGCACTCGGGACGCCCGTGCGCCTCCTCGGCCGGCGCGACGGGCGGGAAGGAGCGGCCGCCGATCTCGCGGGGGGCGCCCGGGCCCCGCACGAGTTCCGCGACCTCGATCGTCACGTAGGACAGCGCGCCGTCGGCGGCGGACTCCAGCGCGACCTCGCAGCCGTCGTAGCCGCGGACCGGGCGCAGCGCGAACGCGACGGCCCCGGAGGCGCGCTCGGCCGCGGCGACGTCGTGCATCGCGCAGACGTCCCACGACCGCAGCACCGCCAGCTGCCCGGCGAGGACGCGCTCGCCGTCGTCGAAGGGCAGGGCGGCCAGCGCGGCGTCGCGGGCGGGCGAGCCGGTGCCGGGCACGGTGGCCGAGCACCCGGCCCCCGTGGACCCGGCCAGGAGCGCGGCCAGAACGGCCACCCCCGTCCGCCAGCGCATGGAAGGAACGCTAGCAGGACGGCGTTGGGCCGTTCGGCCTAGTGGACTAGTCCCTGCTGCCGGCGGAGGCGAAGCCGCGGTCGCGGCGCACGTTGGCGCGGCGGCCCTTGAGCGTCGTCGTGCCGCGCAGGCTGCGCAGCACGTCGTCGGCGGCGTGCTCCGGGATCTCGACGAGCGCGTGCCGCTCGTGGATCTGGATGGCGCCGATGTCGCGGCCCGTCAGGTTCGACTCGTTGGCCAGCGCGCCCACGATGTCCTGCGGGCGCACGCCGCTCGCGCGGCCGGCGTTGACGAACAGCCGGGTGGTGCCGGCCTTCGGCGCCCGGGTGCCCGCGGCGCCGCCGCGGCCCCGGGAGTCGCGGGCGTCGCGCGGACCCCGCGCGTCGCGCGAGCCGGAGCGCGGAGCGCTGACCACCGGGATGTCCTCGCCGTCGTCGGGCGTGCCCGCGGCGGCGGCCATCAGCCGGATCGCGGCGGTCGCGACGTCGGCGGCGTCGAACTCCTCGGCCAGCCCGGCGACCATGGCGGCCACGCCGTCGTCGTCGGCCGACATCTCGGCCAGCGCCTCGCGCAGCGCCTCACGGGTGCGCTCGAGGCGGGCGGCGCGCAGATCGGCCGCGGTGGGGACGGCGGCCATCTCGATGGGCTGGCCGGTGAGCCGCTCCACGTTGCGCAGCGCGTAGACCTTCGACGGCGGCGCCAGCGTGATCGCGACGCCCTCGCGCCCGGCCCGCCCGACGCGCCCGATGCGGTGCACGTAGGCCTCGGAGCTCTGCGGCACGTCGTGGTTGACGACGTGGGTGAGCAGGTCGATGTCGAGGCCGCGGGCCGCGACGTCGGTGGCGACGAGCAGCTCGGTGCGCCCGCTGCGCAGCCGCTCGACCACGCGGGTGCGGTGCTCCTGGTCCATGCCGCCGTGCAGCGCCTCGGCGCGCAGGCCGCGGCCGGTGAGCGTCTCGGTGACCGCGTCGACGTCGAGCCGGGTGCGGCAGAAGACGATCGCGGCCGTGGGGCGCTCGGCCTCCAGGACGCGACCCAGCGCGGCGGTGGTGTGGGTGCGGGGCACGAGGTAGGCGGTCTGGCGGACCTTGGGGGCCTCGCCCTCCGCGACCTCCTCGCGGCGGATCCGCACCGTGACCGGCTCGCGCAGGTACTTCTGCGCCAGCGTCTCGATGCGCCGCGGCATGGTGGCGCTGAACAGCACCGCCTGCCGGGTGTCCGGGGTGGCGTCGAGCAGCGTCTCGATGTCCTCGACGAAGCCCATGTCGAGCATCTCGTCGGCCTCGTCCAGGACGACGACCTCGAGGTCGTGCAGCTTGAGCGCGCCGCGGTTCATCAGGTCGATGGCGCGGCCCGGGGTGGCGACGACGACGTCGACGCCCTGGTGCAGCGCCTTGAGCTGCGGGCCGACCGGCGCGCCGCCGTAGACGGTGAGCACGCGGGCGTGCAGGCCGGCGCCGTAGCGCTGGACGGCCTCGGACACCTGCAGCGCGAGCTCGCGGGTGGGGGCCAGGATCAGGCCGAACGGGGCGGCGCCGCGCTCGCGGGAGGGGCGCTGGTCGGCCATGCGCTCCAGCATCGGCAGCGCGAAGGCCGCCGTCTTGCCGGTGCCGGTGGCCGCCTGGCCCAGCAGGTCACGGCCCTCGACCAGGGGCGTGATCGCCTCGGCCTGGATGGGGCTCGGGTGGGTGTAGCCCAGCTCGTCGACGACGGCGAGGAGCTCGTCGCGCAGCGGCAGGTCGGAGAAGGTGGGCAGGTCGAGGTCGAGCTCAGACAAGTGGAATCTTCCGTCGCAGTCAGCGGGCACACGTCGGCGTACCCGCGGGCGAGCCCGCGGGCCCTCTGCACGAGTTCTGCCTGGCCGTTGCGGTCTCTGATGGTCTCAACGCACCATCGGCCTCACATACTCCCAGGTGACGCCGCTCACCGCGACGGCGGGGCACCTGACGCAGAGATCACACGGGCGCTCGGTCACGACGTCGCCCGCCGTTCACCTGCGGACGGCAGCCTGGACGGCGTGACGAACCACGCCCCCGCCAACCTCCGGGACCTCCGCGGACTGCGCACCGACGACGGACGGATCGTCCGCCGCGGTGTCCTCTACCGCAGCGAGCTGCCGCTGTCGGGCACCGCCGCGGCGGCCGAGGTGGCGGTGTGGCCGCCCGCCGACGTCATCGACCTGCGCGTGCCCGGCGAGCACCCCGCCCCGCACCACCTCGACCTGCCCGGCACCACCGTGCACTCCGTGCCGATGGGCGCCGACCTCGCGCCCGCGCTCGCCGCCGCGCAGCCCACCGGCCACGACCTGGCCGAGGCCTACGCGCTCCTGGCCCGCGACGCGGCCGGCTCGATCGCGCACATCGCCGCGCTCGTCGCCGACTCCCCCGGCCCCGTCCTCGTGCACTGCACCGCGGGCAAGGACCGCACCGGCGTCGTCGTCGCGGTGCTGCTGCGCGCGGTCGGCGTGCGCCGCGAGGACGTCGTCGCCGACTACCTGCGCACCGAGGCCAACCTCCCCCGCCTGTGGGCCACGCTGCGCGCCGCCGGGATCCGCGAGCCGCGCAACCGCGCGCTGATGGGCGTGCACCGCGCGGCTCTGGAGTCCGTGCTCGACGAGGTCGAGGGGCACGAGGGCGGGGCCGCGGGCTGGCTCGCCGCGCACGGCGTCGACGACGCCGCGCTGGCCCGGCTCTCCGACCGCCTGCTCGGCACGGCCTACGAGTCGGCCGCCTGAGGCCCGACCGCCCGGGACCCGACCGCCTGAGACCGGGCCGGGAGGCATGGCGCAGGATCGGCCCATGAGGCTGATCCAGTGGGACGTCGACCGGACGCTGCTCGTCGCAGGCGGGCTCGGCGTCGACGCGTTCGCCGCGGCCTTCACCGCCGTCACCGGGGTGCCGTGGCGCGGGGCGCTCGTGGCGGCGGGCCGGACCGACCTGTCGATCACCCCCGAGCTGTTCGCCCAGCACGGCATCGACGACGCCGGCCCGCACCTGGAGCCGTTCTTCGCCCGCTACACGACCGAGTTCGCCGCCCGCGCCGACCGGCTCCCCGCCCACGGCACGCTGCTGCCCGGCGCCGCCGCGGTGCTGGCCGCGCTGGCCGGGCGGCCCGGGGTCGTGCAGACGCTGGTCACCGGCAACATCGCCGCCGTCGGCGTCGCGAAGGTGACGGCGTTCGGCCTGCACCCGCACCTCGACACGGCGGTCGGCGGCTACGGCGACGACCACCCGGTCCGCGCCGAGCTCGTGCGCCGCAGCCGGGAGCGCGCGGAGGCCGCCTACGGCCCCTTCGCCGACGCCGACGTGCTCGTCGTCGGCGACACCGTGCACGACGTGGCCGCCGCGCTCGGGGCGGGCGTCGTCGCCGTCGGGGTGGCGACGGGCCCGGCGACGGTCGACGAGCTCACCGCCGCGGGCGCCCACCACGTCCTGCCCGGCCTGGACGACGTGGAGCGGGCGGTGGCGGTGCTGGCGGGCTGAGTCAGCCGCTGCGCCGCGCCACCGGGCGGGAGCTGCCGAGCTCGGCCGACATCGCCGCGGTGGTCTCGACCAGCTCCGCGGTGACCGCGGCCAGCACCTCGTCCGTGGCCACCCGCGCGGGCAGCGCGAGCGCCACCACCAGCGGCAGCGACTCCCCCGCGGCAAAGACCGGCGCCGCCACCGAGGTGACGCCGGGGATCACCCCGCCCGTGGTGAGCGCGACGCCGTCGCGGAGCACCGCCGCGGTGATCCGGCCGATCTCGGCGTCCGACGCGGTGTTGGGCACCCCGGCCTCGCGCTCCCCGCGCAGCACCGGGCCGGTCAGCGTCTCGGGCAGGTGCGCGAGGTACACGCGGCCGACCGACGACCCGGCCAGCGGCAGCGTCGCCCCGACCCGCACGGTGATCGGCAGGGCGTACGAGCCGTAGTCCCAGCGGACGATCACCGGCCCGTGGTCCCCCCAGACGGCGAGGTTGACCGCGTGCCCGGTGCGGTCGCGCAGCCCCGGCAGGTACTCCGACGCCAGGCCGACCTCGTCCATGCGGCGCAGCGCCTCCATCCCGAGGCGGCGCAGCGCCGGGCCCATGTCGTAGAGCCCGGAGCTGCGCGACTGCGCGACGAGCCCGACCCGGCCCAGGCTCACCAGGTAGCGGTGCGCCTTGCTGGCGCTCATCCCGCTGGCCCCGGCGAGCTGGGTGAGGCTCATCGGGCCGAGGCCCTCCTCCAGCGCCCGCAGCACGGTCATGGCGAGCTCGACGGACTGGATGCCCTGCCGGGCGTCCGTCGCGCCCTCACCGTCTGCCACGAGGCGCACTATACGAAGCCCGGCTCCGCGGTACGCCGCGCCCGGACCACCGGCACCAGTGACGCCAGCACGGCACCGACGACGCCGGGCACCGCGAAGAGGTAGAAGTTCCACTCCACGTCCAGCCCGGACGACAGGATCATCGCGCCGAGGACCGGTCCGGCGATCGCGCCGAGCCGCCCGACCGACAGCGCCCAGCCGATGCCGCGGCCCCGCAGCTCCGCGGGGTAGCGGGTCACGACGAACGCGTTGGTGAGCACCTGCGACCCGATGAAGCCCAGCCCGCTGACGAACATCAGCAGGAACAGGAGGCCGATCGCCGGGTTCGTGCTCATCAGCAGCAGGCTGACCGAGCCGGCCAGGAACGCGGTGGCGACGACGGGCTTGATCCCGACCCGGTCGGCGACGGTGCCGCCCGCGACCATCCCGACGCCCGCGCCGACCCACATCGCCGCGGTCTGCAGCAGCGAGGACCCGAGCGAGTACCCGGCGGCCTGCATGATCGTCGGCAGCCAGGTGCTGATGCCGAACACCAGCAGCAGGCCGCAGAACGAGACGGCCCAGAACAGGAGGGTGACCGCGCGCAGGCCCGGGGCGAACAGCGGACGCAGGCCCGCGAGGTCGCCGCGGCCGGGCTCGGCGGCGGGCGGGGACACCGGGCTCTCCGGGAGCAGCCGGACCGCGAGCGGGATGAGGAACAGCGCCGGGACGGTGCCGATCAGGTAGATCCAGCGCCACGACGACCCGGACAGCAGCGCCGCGCCGAGCAGGGGCGCCATCAGCGCGCCGGTCGCGTAGCCGGCCATCATGATCCCGACGTTGCGGGCGCGGTGCTCCGGCGCCGAGAGGTCGGCGACGTAGGCGGTGACGGTGGGCAGCACGATCCCCAGCCCGATGCCGACGACGAGCCGCGCCGCGCCGAACAGGCCGAACGTCGGCGCGACCGTGCAGACGCCCATCCCGACGGAGAACAGCGTCGCGCCGCCGAACAGCAGCTTCCGGGCGCCGAACCGGCGGATCAGCGCCGCCGACAGCGCCGCCCCGACGAGCATGCCGATCGCCACCAGCGACCCGACCGTCCCCGCGGACGCCTTCGTCGCCCCCATCGCGGGGTCGGCGAGCAGCGAGGGCACCGTCACGCCGTAGCAGGCGAGGTCGTAGCCCTCGAGCGCCGCGAAGCCCGCCGCCACGGCGAGGACCGTCCGCGAGGACACGCCCCCGGCCCGGCTCGTGGCCGTCTGAGTCGTCTCTGACATCAGGTCTCCTGGGTCTCAGCGCTCGGCGAGCGCGGGAACGGGGGCGCCGAGCGCTGCGAGCAGCTCTGCGGCGAGCGGTGCCGCGTCGGCGGAGGCGCCGAACACGTAGAGATCGGGACGGACGGCGACCGCGGCCGCCCCCAGCCCGTCGAACCAGCGGCGGTAGGTGCCGTCGACGTCGACGACGACCGTGGCGCCCTCCTGCTGCCCGGGCCGGTCCCCGAACCCGACGACCCGCACCCCGGCCGCGGCCAGGGCGGGGAGGTCGAGCGCGGCGAGGTGGGCGTCGGCGACGAGGAGGTGGAACCCGTCGCCGACGACCTGGTCGAGCAGGTCGGTGCGGCCGTCGGGGCCGAGCACCCGGCCCTGCTCGGACAGCGCTCCCCGGCCGGGCCCGCCCGCGGCGAGCATCCCGCCGCCCAGTCCGGGGAAGCGGATGCTCTCCGGGGCCTGGTGCGCGGCCCGCCTGGCGAGCAGCTCGCGGTCGCGCTCGGCGGCGCGCCCGGGGTCGCGGATCGTCTGCATCCGGCCGAGCTCGATGCCCTTCTCGGTGACGGCCCGGACGTGCGGCTCGCGCTCGGGCTGGTAGGTGTCGAGCAGCGCGTCGTCGACGGCGCCGCGCAGCACCAGGTCGAGCTTGAACGCCAGGTTCTGCCCGTCGCGGACGCCCGAGCACATCCCCTGCCCGAGGAACGGCGGCATCTGGTGCGCGGCGTCCCCGGCGAGCAGGATGCGGCCCGCCCGCCACCGGTGCGCGACGAGCGAGCGGAACGTGTAGGTCGCGACCCGGATCAGCTCGGCGTCGTCGGGGGTCAACCGGTCGGCGACGCGGGCCCACACCTTCTCCGGCGCGGACTCGACGGCGAAGTCGCCCTCGTCGTCGAGCATGAAGCTGAAGCGGTGGTGCCGCGGGCCCAGCGAGATGATCGACGTCGGGCGCGCCGGGTCGCCGAGCTGCAGCGCGGTCGGCAGGTCGACGGGCCGGGTGAACCGGAAGTCGCACACCATCCACGGCTCGGCGAAGCCGTAGTCGTCCATCCCGACGTCCAGCGCGCGGCGCACGAAGGAGTTGCCCCCGTCGCAGGCCACGACGTACCGGGCGGTGACGGAGCGGCCGTCGGCGGTGGTGAGGACGGCGCCGTCCGCGTCCTGGTGGACGGCGGTGACGGCGCTGCCGAGGCGGACCTCGACGCCCGACGCGCGGCATACCGCGTCCAGGGACTCCTCGAGCTCGGGCTGGTACATCATGTACCACTCGGCCCAGCCGGAGCGGCCGGTCGCGGCGAAGTCGTGCTCGATGAGCAGCTCGCCCGCGCCGTTGCGCCACTCGTAGTTCCGCTGCACGTGCAGCGTCGGCAGCAGCCGCTCCGCGATCCCCAGCCGCGCGAAGGTCCGCATCGTCTCGTCGTCGAAGATCGCGGCCCGCGGCAGGTTGTAGAGACCGCCGTAGCGCTCCACGACCACCACCGAGTGCCCGGCACGGCCGAGCAGCGCGGCGGTCGCCATCCCGACCGGCCCGTAGCCGACGACGGCGACGTCGTACTCGTCCTGCGACATGACCAGCTCCCTCGTGACGTCCGACACCGCCGAACCGTAGGTTTCCTTATTCGTGAAGTCAATGCATGATGGTGAAACCACGAACCGACTCGACGAGGAGCACGCGATGCGCACGATCGGACTGGAAGAGCACTTCGTGACCGAGGAGCTGGCCGGCTACGGCGCCGGCACCGCGACGATCGCGCAGCCGCACGTGTGGGCCGAGGCCTCCCGCCGGCTGCTCGACCTGACGGCGGAGCGGCTGCCCGGGATGGACGCCGCGGGCCTGGACGTGCAGGTGCTCTCGCTCAACTCCCCCGGCATCCAGGCCGAGCAGGACCCGTCGGTGGCCGTCGGGCGCGCCGCCGCCGTCAACGACCTGCTCGCGGCCACGATCGCCGAGAACCCGACGCGGTTCTCCGGGTTCGCCGCGCTGCCCCTGCAGGACCCGCAGGCCGCGGCGAAGGAGCTCGAGCGCGCGGTCACCCAGCTCGGGCTCAGGGGCGCGCTGGTGAACGCCCACACCCAGGGCCGCTACCTCGACGACCCCACGATGCGCGTGGTCTGGGAGTACGCCGCGGGTCTGGACGTGCCGCTGTACCTGCACCCCGCCAACGGCGTCGACTCCGCGCACGTGCTGACGGGGCACCCGGAGCTGGTCGGCCCGATGTGGAGCTGGGGCACCGACACGGCGTCGCACGTGCTGCGCCTGGTGTTCGGCGGCGTGTTCGACGACTTCCCCGACGCCAAGCTGCTCCTCGGGCACATGGGCGAGGGCCTGCCCTACGTGCTGTGGCGGCTCGACTCGCGCTGGGCCTTCCACGACCACCGCGGCATCGAGCTCGCCCGCGAGAGGCCGTCGGAGTACCTGCGGCACAACCTCTACATCACGACCAGCGGGGTCTGCGACGCCCCGCCGCTGCTGTGCGCGCTGCTCGCGCTCGGCGCCGACCACATCCTGTTCGGCACCGACTACCCGTTCGAGGACATGGCCACGGCCACGGAGTTCCTGGCCCGCGCCCCGATCAGCGAGTCCGACCGGGCGAAGATCGCGCACGGCAACGCCGAGCTCCTGCTGAAGCTCTGATGGGCGACACGACCGGCGAGGTGCTCGACAGCCTCGCCGCGACCCCGGACCCCCGCCTGCGGGAGGTGCTCACCGCCGTCGTGACGCACCTGCACGACCTCGTCCACGAGGTCCGCCCGACGCTGGCGGAGTGGGAGGCCGCGATCGGGTTCCTCACCGCCGTCGGGCAGACCTGCGACGACACCCGCCAGGAGTTCATCCTGCTCTCCGACGTCCTGGGCGTCTCGATGCTCACCGAGACGCTCAACGGCAGCGACGCGGGCACGGAGAGCACGGTGCTCGGGCCGTTCCACATGACGGCCTCACCCGAGCGCGCGCTCGGGGACTCCCTCGACCTGCTGGGCGGCGGGCCCCCGTGCGTCGTGACCGGGCGGGTCCGCGACACCGCAGGGACCCCGCTGGCCGGGGCCACCGTCGACGTCTGGCAGTGCACCGCCGAGGGCTTCTACGACGTGCAGCAGCCCGACGTCCAGCCGCCGGGCAACGGGCGCGGGCTGTTCCGGACCGACGACGACGGCGCGTTCGCGTTCCGCACGGTCGTGCCGAGCCACTACCCGATCCCGACCGACGGCCCCGTCGGGCGGCTGCTGCAGGCCACCGCCCGGCACCCGTACCGGCCGGCGCACGTCCACTTCCTCGTCGAGGCCCCGGGGTGCGCCCCGCTGACCACGCACGTGTTCGTGGCCGGCGGGCCCTACCTCGACTCCGACGCGGTGTTCGCCGTGAAGGAGAGCCTGGTGGTCGAGTTCGCCGAGGTCACCGACCCGGCGGAGGGGGCCCGCCACGGGGTGCCGGTCCCCTTCCGACACGCCGAGGTCGACCTGGTGCTGCAGCGGTAGCCCCCACCGGCTCGCACACACCTCCGGGGGCTCGCACACAGGTCCGGCCCTGTGTGCGGGCCCCGGAGCCTGTGTGCGAGCCGCCTGCTACTCGTCCTTCGCCAGCCCGGCACGGCGCAGGGCGTCGGCCATCGCGCTGTTGCCCAGCCCGCCGCCGCCCGAGCCGCCGGAGCTGCTCGACCCGCCGCGCGGGGCGCCGCCCTTGCCGCCGCCGCCCTTGCCGCCGGCCCCCTTGCCGGCGCCACCGCCGCCGCCGCCACTGCCACCGCCACGGCCGCCGCGCTGGTCGCGCCCGCCGCCGGATCCACCGCGGTCACCGCCGCGGTCGCCCCCGCGCGCGTCGCCGCGTCCGGCACCCCGGCCGCCGCCGCCCGCACCCTCGGGCCGCCCGCCACCGCGGCGGCCCTTGGGCGCACCGTCGGCGCCGACCTCGTCGTCCAGGCGCAGCGTCAGCGAGATCCGCTTGCGGGCCTCGTCGACCTCCATGACCTTGACGCGCACGACGTCGCCGGTCTTCACGACGTCGCTCGGGTCGGACACGTAGTCCTTCGACATCGCCGACACGTGCACGAGCCCGTCCTGGTGCACGCCCACGTCGACGAAGGCGCCGAACGCGGCCACGTTCGTGACCTGGCCCTCCAGCAGCATCCCGGGGCGCAGGTCGGAGATCTTGTGCACGCCCTCGGCGAAGGTGGCCGTGCGGAAGGCCGGGCGCGGGTCGCGGCCGGGCTTCTCCAGCTCGGTGAGGATGTCGGTGACGGTCGGCAGGCCGAACTTCTCGTCGACGAACTGCTGCGGCTTGAGCGACTTCAGCTTCGGCGCGTTGCCGATCAGCGACCCGATCTCGACCTTGGCCGCGCCCAGGATGCGGTGCACCACCGGGTAGGCCTCGGGGTGGACGCCGGAGACGTCGAGCGGGTCGTCGCCGCCGCGGATGCGCAGGAAGCCCGCGCACTGCTCGAACGCCTTCGGCCCCAGCCGCGGGACGTCGGCCAGCGCGGTGCGGGTGCGGAACGGGCCGTGGGTGTCGCGGTGGGTGACGATCTGCGTCGCCAGGCCCTCGGTGATGCCCGAGACGCGGCGCAGCAGCGGCACCGACGCGGTGTTGACGTCGACGCCGACCGCGTTCACGCAGTCCTCGACGACCGCGTCGAGCGAGCGCGAGAGCGCGGACTCGGCCAGGTCGTGCTGGTACTGCCCCACGCCGATCGACTTCGGGTCGATCTTGACGAGCTCGGCCAGCGGGTCCTGCAGGCGGCGCGCGATGGAGACGGCGCCGCGGATCGAGACGTCGAGGTCGGGCAGCTCCGCCGACGCGAACGCCGACGCCGAGTACACCGACGCCCCGGCCTCGCTGACCGTGACCGGCGTCAGCTTGAGGGCGGGGTTGGTGGCCGCGAGCTCGCGGGCGAGCTGGTCGGTCTCCCGCGACGCCGTGCCGTTGCCGATCGCGACGAGCTCGACGTCGTGCGCGGCGGCCAGCCTCGTCAGCGTCGCCAGGGCGCCCTTCCAGTCCTTGCGGGGCTCGTGCGGGTAGACCGTGTCGGTCGCGACGACCTTGCCGGTGGCGTCGACCACGGCGACCTTCACGCCGGTCCGCAGCCCCGGGTCCAGGCCCATCGTGGCGCGGCTGCCGGCGGGGGCGGCGAGGAGCAGGTCGCGCAGGTTGGTGGCGAAGACGCCGATGGCGCCCTCCTCCGCGACGGTGCGCAGCCGCACCCGGATGTCGATGCCCAGGTGCAGCAGGATGCGGGTGCGCCAGGCGAAGCGGACGACGTCGCCGAGCCACTTGTCGGCCGGGCGGCCCTCGTCGGCGACGCCGAACGCCGCCGCGATCGTGGCCTCGTAGTCCGTCCGCACGCCGGGTTCGACCGGCTCGCGGTCGGGCTCCAGGGTGATGTCGAGGACCTCCTCGTTCTCCCCCCGGAACGCGGCCAGGATGCGGTGGCTGGGGAGCTTGGTGAACGGCTCGGAGAAGTCGAAGTAGTCGGCGAACTTCGCGCCCTCGGTCTCCTTGCCCTCGCGCACCTTCGTGACCAGCCGCCCGCGCGTCCACATCCGCTCGCGCAGCCCGCCGATGAGGTCGGCGTCCTCGGAGAACCGCTCGACGAGGATCGAGCGCGCCCCCTCCAGCGCCGCGGCGGCGTCGGCCACGGTCTCGGTGACGTAGCCGGCCGCGGTGGCCTGGGGGTCGAGCGAGGGGTCGGCGAGCAGGGCGTCGGCCAGGGGCTCCAGCCCGTTCTCCCGCGCCGCCATCGCCTTCGTGCGGCGCTTGGGCTTGAACGGCAGGTAGATGTCCTCCAGCCGCGCCTTCGACTCCGCCGCCCGGATCTGCTCCTCCAGCGCGGGCTCGAGCTTGCCCTGCTTGGCGATCTCCTCCAGCACCGCGCCGCGCCGCTCCTCCAGCTCGCGCAGGTAGCGCAGGCGCTCCTCGAGCGTGCGCAGCTGCGCGTCGTCGAGGGTGCCGGTCGCCTCCTTGCGGTACCGGGCGATGAACGGCACCGTGGCGCCGCCGTCGAGCAGCTCGACGGCGGCGGCGACCTGGTTCGGCCGGACGCCGAGCTCGTCGGCGATCCGCTGCTCGACGGTGTGCGGGCGGGTCCCGGGCTGGCGGGTCCTGTGCGGTGCGGGGGCAGTACTCGTCACCGTCACATGGTGCCCGGTCACGCGCGGCGCTCGACGCCCGGGCGGGCCCGGCGTTCCCGTTCGGGGCCACGCGTTCGACACGAGCGGGTGACACGGACGCCACGTGGGCGTCGCACGCTGCAGCGATCCGCTCGTTCCCCGCCCCGCAGGGAGTGCCCATGACCGCCACGGCCGACCCACCCACCACGACCACCCCCCGCGAACCCGGGCAGCTCGCCGGCGGCGCGCTCGGGCTGACCTCGGTGCTGTTCTGCATCGTCACCGGCGCCGCGCCGCTGACGGCCATGCTGTTCAACGTCCCGGTCGCCACCCTCGGCGGCGGGTACGCCTCCCCCGCCGCGTTCGCCGTCGCCACCGTCGCGCTGACGATCTTCTCCGTCGGCTACATCGCGATGAGCAGGCGCGTGACGTCGGCCGGCGGCTTCTACACGTTCGTCGCCCGGGGGCTCGGGCGCGTGGTCGGCGTGGGGGCCGGCCTGCTGATCGGGCTCTGCTACATCGTGTTCGCCGCGGCGGTGCTCGGCGTGCTCGGGTACTTCGCGGCCACCACCGTCGCCAGCCTGACCGGGCTGGTGCTGCCGGCCTGGGTCTACATGACGATCGCGCTGGCGCTGATGACCGTGCTCGCGCTGTTCCACATCGAGCTGACGGCCAAGGTGCTCGGCGTCCTGCTGGTCAGCGAGGTGCTGGTGCTGGCCGTGCTCGCGGTGGGGGTGCTCGCCGTCGGGGGTGCGGAGGGCTTCTCGCTGCGGCCGCTGAACCCGGTCGAGATCTTCGACAACCCGGCGGCGGTCGGGGTGTTCGGCGGCGGCGCGGCCGGGATCGCGCTGTTCGCGGCGTTCTGGTCGTGGGTCGGGTTCGAGATGGCGCCCAACTACGCCGAGGAGACCCGCGACCCGCACCGCATCGCGAAGACCGCCACCTACGGCTCGGTGATCGGCCTGGGCGTGTTCTACGTGCTCATCTCCTACGTGTTCGTCACCGGCTGGGGGCTGGAGGGCTCGGCGCAGGCCGTGGCCGCGCAGTTCGACGGCGAGTACGCCTCGGCGTTCTACCCGCTCACCGACCGCTACGTCGGCCCGTGGGCGACGACGGCGATGCAGGTCCTCATCGTCACCGGTTCCTTCGCCTGCGCGCAGGCCTTCTACAACACCGGCGCCCGCTACGTCTTCTCCCTCGCCCGCGAGGGGGTGCTGCCGGCGGCGCTCGCGCGGGTGTCGGCGACGCGCAGCCCGGTGCCGGCGGCCATGGCCGTGACCGCGGTCGTCGCCGTCTACTGCCTGGTCTTCACCCTGGCCGACCCGAGCACCGAGTCGGCGCTGCTGGTGCTCGGCACGTGGTCGCCGCTGCTGGGCGTGCTGGGGATCCTGTCGGTGCAGGCGCTGGTCTGCGTCGCGATCATCCGGTACTTCCTGACGACCGCGCGCGACGGTCTCCACTGGTGGACGACGCTGGCGGCCCCGATCGTCGGCGGTCTCGCGATGGTCGGCGCGTGCGTGCTGCTGATCGTCAACAGGTCCGATCTGTCCGGAGCTGGTGACGCGCCCTACATCCAGGTGCTTCCCTGGGTGGTGCTCGCCGTGTTCGTCGTCGGGATGGCCGTGGCGCTCGTGCTGCGGTCCCGGCGTCCGCTTGTCTACGCCCGTCTCGGGCAGTTCGAGGTGACGACATGACCGCAGTGATCACCGGCCATCCGCTGGAGCCGCTGACCGCCGACGAGATCACCGCGGCCGCCGCGGTCCTGCGCGACTCCGACCGCTTCACCCCCGCCATGCGGTTCGTCTTCGTGGCGCTGCACGAGCCGCCGAAGTCGGTGGTGCTCGGGTGGTCGGGCGAGGAGGTCCCGCGCGAGGCGCACGTCGTGCTCTACGAGCGCGGCACCCGCAACACCTACGAGGCCGTGGTGTCGCTGACCGAGCGCGCGGTCGTCGCCTGGACGCACGTACCCGGCGTGCAGCCGCCGATCATGGCCGAGGAGTTCGAGTCCTGCGAGTCGATCGTCATGGCCGACCCCCGCTGGCAGGAGGCCATGCGCCGGCGCGGCGTGGAGGACTTCACGCTGGCGATGGTCGACCCGTGGGCGTCGAGCTGGACCGGGCCGGAGGACGACCCGTCGCAGCGCCGGATCGCCCGGCCCCTGACCTGGCTGCGGTCCGCGCCCGGCGAGCACGGGTACGCCCGGCCCGTCGAGGGGCTGATCGTGCTGGTCGACCTGGACGCGGGCGCGGTCATCGACGTCACCGACCACGGGATCGTCCCGTTCCCGACCCTGGCCGGGAACTACGAGGAGCCGTGGATGTCGCAGCCGGGCAACGTGCCCGCGTTCGACGGCCCGCGCACCGACGTCAAGCCGATCGAGATCACCCAGCCCGAGGGGCCGTCGTTCACCGTCGACGGGCACGCGGTCGAGTGGCAGAAGTGGACGCTGCGGATCGGGTTCACCCCGCGCGAGGGGCTGGTGCTGCACCAGGTCGCCTACGACGGGCGGCCGATCGTGCACCGGGCCTCGCTCGCCGAGATGTACGTGCCCTACGGCGACCCGGCGCCCACGCACCGCTTCAAGAACGTGTTCGACCAGGGCGAGTACGGCGTCGGATGGCTGGCGAACTCGCTGACGCTGGGCTGCGACTGCGTCGGCCACATCCACTACTTCGACGGGGTCGTGCACGACAACGACGGCGTGCCCGTCGTCATCCCGAACGCGGTCTGCATGCACGAGGAGGACGCCGGGATCGCCTGGAAGCACACCGACTTCCGCACCGGGGCCGTCCAGGTGCGGCGCCGGCGGCGGCTGGTGGTGTCGACGATCGTCACCGTCGGCAACTACGAGTACGGCTACTTCTGGTACCTCTACACCGACGGCACGATCGAGTACGAGGTCAAGCTGACGGGCGTCATCTCGACGGCGGCGATCGCCCCCGGCGAGGTGCCCGCGCACGGCACGCTCGTCGCGCCCGGCCTCTACGGGCCGAACCACCAGCACTTCTTCTGCGTGCGGCTGGACATGACCGTCGACGGCGTCGCCAACACGGTGGTGGAGGTCGACTCCGCGCCGAGCCCGGCCGGGCCGGCGAACCCGCACGGCAACGCGTGGCACGTCGAGAAGACGGTGCTGGCGTCGGAGGCGGTGGCGCAGCGTGACGTCGACGCGGCGCGGGCGCGGTACTGGAAGATCGAGAGCGCGGAGAAGACGTCGGCGCTCGGGGCGCCCACGGCCTACGCGCTCATGCCGGGCGCCACGGTGCCGCCGATGTACTCCCCGGACGCGGTGTTCGCGCCGCGCGCGGGGTTCACCGGGCACCAGCTGTGGGTCACCGCGGACGACGACAGCCAGCGCTTCGCGGCGGGCGACTACCCCAACCAGCACCCCGGCGGCCAGGGCCTGCCGGTGTACGGGGCGGGCGACCGTCCGCTGGAGGGGGCCGACGTCGTCGTCTGGTACACCTTCGGCGCCCACCACGTGGTGCGTCCGGAGGACTGGCCGGTGATGCCGGTGAGCACGGCGGGCTTCATGCTCAAGCCGAGCGGGTTCTTCGACGGCAACCCCTCGCTCGACCTGCCCGCCAGCAGCCCGCACTGCCACCCCTGACACCCCCGTGAGCGGCAACCGTGGCCAGGGCCACGGTTGCCGCTCACGAGCGGTGCGGCCCGCCCGAGCCCGCCCGCCCGCGAGTCGGGCTCTCGTTGCGCGCGAGTCGGGGTCTCATTGCGTGCGAGTCGGGGTGTAGCTGCGCGCGAGTCGGGGTCTCATTGCGTGCGAGTTGCGGCTTCGTCGGGGCGGAGCCCGCCGCACGCCGGTTCCGGTGTGCGGGCTCCCGGCGCGGCCGGCCGGTGGGCCGACGGGCGGCCCGCGCACCTGGTGCGAGCTGCGCACCTCCTGGCGTTCCGCGCACGCCAGGACGTGCGCCAGCGGCCACTGAGTGCGCGGGGTCGGCTCTACTCAACCCGCTGGCCGCCGCACACCGGTTTCCTACCCGGCACACCAGCCGCAACCTGTGTTCGAGGGACGGGTTCGGTGTGCCGACGACGGGCGCGCCAGCCGGGTGGGACGGACGAGCGAGATCGCGACTCGCGCATCACCACACCCCGACTCGCGCACAGTCACAGCCCGACTCGCGCACCACGACACCGCGACTCGCTCGCAACGAGACCCCGACTCGCGGGCTTTTGCTGCTCCCGCGCCCACGACAGCACCGTGCCCGGCGCCCGTATAGCGATCCGGTGCACCGCCGGGCTCACGCCCGTACGAACAGCGCCACGCACTCGAAGTGGTGCGTCATCGGGAACGCGTCGAACGCCCGCAGCTCGGTGAGGGCGTAGCCGCGCCCCTCGAACAGGGCGACGTCGCGCGCCAGCGACGCCGGGTCGCACGCCACGTGCACGATCCGCTCCGGCCCGCGCGCCACCAGCGACTCGACGAGCTCGCGGCCCAGGCCCTTGCGCGGCGGGTCGGCGACGATGACGTCGGGCTGCCCGTCGAGTGTGGTCACCAGCTTCTCGACGCGCCCGACCCGCCACCCGATCTGCGGCAGGTCGGCCAGCGCCGCCCGCCCGTCGGCCACGGCCTGCCGCGACGACTCGACGACGGTGACCCCGCCCTCGGGCCCCACCTGCTCCGCGAGCACCGCGGCGAACAGGCCGACGCCGCCGAACAGGTCCCACGCCACCCCGCCGAGCGGCGCCCGCGCCCACTCGCCGACGACCGCGGCGAGCGTGTCGGGCAGCGCGGGGTGCACCTGCCAGAACACGCCGGGCGAGAGCCGCCACTCCCGGCCCGCGGCCCGTTGGACCACCGGCCCGTCCTCGGGGAAGCCGCCCGCGTGCGGGCCGGGTGCGTCGACGTGCAGCAGCCCGTCGGCGTCGGAGGCGATCTCCACCTCTCCCCCGGGCTCGAACGCGTGCTCCAGCACCGGCGGCAGGCTGCCGGCCGGGGCGAGCGGGCAGTCGGCGATGGGCAGGACGTCGTGGCTGCGGTGCGCGCGCAGCCCGGCGCGCCCGGCCTCGTCGACGGCCAGCCGCACGCGGTGGCGCCAGCCCAGCGGCCCGCCGGGCAGCTCCTCCACCTCGGTCGGACGCACGATCCCGGCGAGGCGCTGCAGCTGCTCGGCCAGCACGGTGGCCTTGAGCGCGCGCTGGGCGGCGGGGTCGACGTGCTGCAGGTCGCAACCGCCGCAGCCGCCCGCGCGGGCCCAGTCGCAGGGCGCCGGGACGCGCTGCGGGGAGGCGTCGAGCACCTCGACGGCGTCGGCGCGGCAGAACGCGCCCCCGCCGTCCTCGTTGACGACCGCGCGCACGCGCTCGCCGGGCAGCGCGTGCCGCACGAACACGACCCGCCCCTCCGACCGCGCGACGCAGTGCCCGCCGTGCGCGACGGGGCCGATCTCGAGGTCGAGGATCCGGTCGGTCCAGTCGAGCGTCATCGGCGTGCCTTCACAGGGGGGTCGGGGGCGCGGTCGCGGGCGGGCGTCTCGTACCCGCGCCGGGCCGAGCCGGGCGGGGTCTCCGGGCGCGCCGTGGCGACCCGTTCCGAGGACGCGAGCTGCCACGGCACGCTCGTCACCATCACCCCGGGCTGGAACAGCAGCCGGCCCTTGAGCCGCAGCGCACTCTGGTTGTGCAGGATCTGCTCCCACCAGTGCCCGACGACGTACTCGGGGATGAACACGGTGACGACGTCGCGCGGGTTGTCGCCGCGGATGCGCCTGACGTAGTCGAGCACCGGCTTGGTGATCTCCCGGTACGGCGACTCGATGACCTTCAGCGGCACCGGGATCTTGCGCTTGTCCCAGTCGCGCATCAGCCGCTTGGTGTCGGCGTCGTCGACGTTGACGGTGACCGCCTCCAGCACGTCGGGGCGCGTGGCCCGGGCGTACGCGACGGCCCGCAGCGTCGGCTTGTGCAGCGTCGAGACCAGCACGATCGCGTGGTTGCGCGAGGGCAGCACCCCGTCGACGTCGCCCGCGACCAGCTCGGCCGACACCCGGTCGTAGTGCTTCTGGATGGCGAGCATGAGGACGTAGAACACGGCCATCGCGGCGATCGCGATCCACGCGCCCCGGGTGAACTTGGTGATCAGCACGATGATCAGCACGAGCCCGGTCATCCCCGCCCCGAACCCGTTGACGACGCGCGCGCGGCGCATCCGGGTGCGCTCGGCGGGGTCGGTCTCGGTGGCGAGGTGGCGGTTCCAGTGCCGCAGCATGCCGAACTGGCTGAGCGTGAACGAGGTGAACACGCCGACCGTGTAGAGCGCGATCAGCCGCGTGACCTCGGCCTGGAACCCCACGACCAGCAGGATCGCCACGCCGGCGAGCACGAGGATGCCGTTGGAGAAGGCGAGGCGGTCGCCGCGGGTGTGCAGCTGGCGGGGCAGGTAGCGGTCCTGGCTGAGGATCGAGCCGAGCACCGGGAAGCCGTTGTAGGCGGTGTTGGCGGCCAGCACGAGGATCAGCGCCGTGACCACGACGACGAAGAAGAAGCCGAGGCGGAAGTCGTCGAACACGGCGTCGGCGAGCTGGGCCACCAGCGTCTGCTGGACGTAACCGGGCGGCGCGTCGGGGAACTGCACCGCCGGGTTCTCCGCGATCTTGGCCCCGGTGAGCTGGGCCAGCCAGATCAGGCCCATGAACATGGTGACGGAGATGCCGCCCAGCAGCAGCAGCGTGGTGGCGGCGTTGCGCGACTTGGGCTTGCGGAACGCCGGCACGCCGTTGCTGATCGCCTCGACGCCGGTGAGCGCCGCGCAGCCCTGCGTGAACGAGCGGAGCACGAGCAGCGCGAGCGCGAGGCCGGTGAGCGCGTCGCCCTCGGCCACCAGGTCGAGGCCCGCGCTCGGCGCCTGCACGGTGTCGCCGAGCAGCAGGATGCGCGTCAGGCCCCAGACGATCATGGTGGCGATGCCGAGCATGAACGCGTAGGTCGGGATCGCGAACGCCACGCCCGACTCGCGGATCCCCCGCAGGTTGACGGCGGTGAGCACGACGATCGCGGCCACCGCGAACTGCACCTTGTGCTCGGCGACGTAGGGCACCAGCGCGCCGACGTTGGCCGCGGCCGCGGAGATCGAGACGGCGACCGTCAGCGTGTAGTCGACGAGCAGCGCGCTCGCCACGGTGAGCCCCGCGCGCCTGCCCAGGTTGACCGTCGCGACCTCGTAGTCGCCGCCGCCCGAGGGGTAGGCCTTGACGTTCTGCCGGTAGCTCGTGACCACGGTGAGCAGCACGACGACGACCGCCAGGCCGATCCAGGGCGAGAACGCGTACGACGCGACGCCGGCGATCGACAGCGTCAGGAAGATCTCCTCCGGCGCATAGGCGACGGACGACATGGCGTCGGAGGCGAAGACGGGGAGCGCGATGCGCTTGGGCAGCAGCGTGTGGCTGAGTCGATCGCTGCGCTGCGGCCTACCCACCAGGATGCGCTTCACCGCGGTGGCGAGCGTGGACACGCGCGCAGCCTATGCCTGCGACCCGACGTCCGGGCACCGGGCGCGCTAACGTTCCCCCTCGTGTACGTCGTGATCATGGGGTGCGGACGGGTCGGGTCGTCGCTCGTCGCCGGGCTGGAGCGGCTGGGCCACGAGGTGGCGGTCGTCGACCGGAACCCGCAGGCCTTCCGCAGGCTCGGGCCCGAGTTCCGCGGCCGCCAGGTCGTGGGCGAGGGCTTCCACCGCGAGGTGCTCGTCGAGGCCGGCGTGGAGAAGGCGCAGGCCTTCGCCGCGGTCTCCAGCGGCGACAACTCCAACATCATCGCCGCGCGGGTCGCGCGTGAGAACTTCGGCGTGGAGCGGGTCGTCGCCCGCATCTACGACGAGAAGCGCGCCGCGGTCTACGAGCGCCTCGGCATCCCGACCGTGGCCACCGTGCCCTGGAGCACCGACCGGCTGCTGCGGATGATCCTGCCCGACGGCGTCGCGTCGGCGTGGCGGGAGCCGTCGGGCACGGTCGCGATCCTGCCGCTGCCGGTGCACGAGGACTGGGTCGGCCACCCGGTGTCGGAGCTCGAGCGCGTCACGGGCTCGCGGGTGGCGTTCATCGTCCGCTTCGGCACCGGGGTGCTGCCCCGGACCGACACCGTCGTGCAGGCCGAGGACACGCTCTACGTCGCCGCCGTCTCGGGCACCGTCAGCGACGTCACGGCCGCCGCGGCCGCCGCCCCGCAGGAGGCCTGACCATGCGCGTCGCCATCGCCGGGGCCGGAGCCGTCGGCCGCTCGATCGCCCTCGAGCTCCTCGACAACCACCACCAGGTGATGCTCATCGAGCGCGAGCTCGCGAACATCGCGCCGGAGACGGTCGAGGCCGCCGAGTGGGTGCACGCCGACGCGTGCGAGCTGTCCACGCTCGAGGACGCCGACATCGAGAGCTGCGACGTCGTCATCGCCGCCACCGGCGACGACAAGGTCAACCTCGTGGTGTCGCTGCTGGCCAAGACGGAGTTCGCGGTCCGGCGCGTCGTCGCGCGCGTCAACGACCCGCGCAACGAGTGGCTCTTCGGCGACAACTGGGGCGTCGACGTCGCCGTGTCCACGCCGCGCCTGCTGGCCGCGCTCGTCGAGGAGGCCGTGGCCGTCGGCGACCTGGTGCGGCTGCTGACCTTCCGCCAGGGCCAGGCCAACCTCGTCGAGGTCACGCTGCCCGAGGACACGCCGCTGGCCGGGCGCCCGGTGCGCTCGGTCAAGCTGCCGAGCGACTCCGCGCTCGTCGTCATCCTGCGCGGCGGCCGCGTGATCGTGCCCCAGGGCGACGACGCCCTCGAGCCGGGCGACGAGCTGCTCTTCGTCGCCACCACGGCCGTCGAGGAGGACATCCGCGCCGCGCTGGAGCGCTGACCGGTCAGGTCGCGGGAGTGCCCGCCGTGCGGTGGGCGCGGCGGACGGCCCAGATCGTGAACAGCAGCGCCAGCCCGGTGAGCGGGTAGCCCATGGCCAGGCGGGCGATGCCGAGCCAGGTCTCCTCGTTGGCGTCGTAGAGCAGGCCCTGCAGGACCACGCGCGAGGCGAACACGAGCGTCCAGAGCAGCGTGGCCCAGGTGTAGGCGCGCAGCAGGGCGGGGTTGCGCCGCCAGCCGTGCCCGTCGCCGTTGACGCCGTGCCACACGACCCCGGCCAGCGGCCAGCGCACCAGCACCGAGACCAGGAACGCCAGCCCGAAGGCGGCGCTGGTGATCAGGCCGGGCAGGTAGAAGCCGCGGGCCTCGCCGGTGCGGGAGGCGATGAATGCGGCCAGGCCGACGCCGAACAGCCCCGAGATCGCGGGCTGCAGCGGCTGCTTGCGCACGATCCGGTACACGGCCACGGCGACGCCGGCCACGAGCGCGGCGATGATCGCCGGCTGCAGGTCGAACAGCACGTTGGCGACGACGAACACGCCCACCGGGATGCTGGAGGCGACGACGCCGGACACACCGCCCATCTGGTCGAGCAGCGTCGGTGTCTCGCGCGCGGGCCGCTCCCCGTCGGGACCAGCCGTCACTGGGCCTGGCAGATCTCGTAGAACGGGTTGTAGAGCACCTTGCGCCCGTCGCGGACGGCGAGCCGCCCCCGCACCCGCATGGTGCGCCCGGGCTCGATGCCCGGGATGCGCCGCCGGCCCAGCCAGATCAAGGTGACTCCCTCGCTCCCGTCGAACAGCTCCGCCTCCAGCGACGCGTTCGCGTCCTGGGGGCAGAACTCCACGCTGCGGAGCCTACCGAGCACCTCGACCTCCTCGCCGCAGGCGCAGTCCGACGCCCGCTGCGCACCGGACTTCTCGGCGTCGGAGGAGAGGTCGTCGGCGTCCAGGGTGTCCACGTCGCTGGTCAGGCGCTTGAGCATCCGCTTGAACGCGCCACCGTCGGTGGTGCCCATCTCTCCCCCATCACATCCGGGCCCGCCGTCGGGCCCGCTACGGTCTCCAATGTAACTCCCCGGAAACCTGCGTCGATGCCACCGGACGGGGTCGATCGCGTGATCCGAGCCGCGCGTGCCGCGCCGAGCGCCGAACGGCACCCCTCCGCGGCGGTCGTGCTGCCCGGTTCCGGTTCCGATGACGTGTTCGTGCGCTCGGCGTTCGCCGCGCCCCTGCGGGCCGCCGGGATCGCGCTGGTGGCGCCCGCGCCGCGCCGGGGCCGGGACGTCGTCGTCGGGTACCGGGCCGCCCTGGAGGCCGCGTTCGAGCGCGCCGACGGCCCGCTGCTGGTCGGCGGTGTGTCGCTGGGCGCGCACGTGGCGGTGCGCTGGGCGGCGCGGGCGGCCGCGGGTCCGGCGGCGGGCCGGGTGGCCGGGCTGCTGCTGGCGCTGCCCGCCTGGGGCGGGGACCCGGTCGACGCCCCGGCCGCGCTCGCCGCCCGGCTGACCGCCGCGCAGGTGCGGGCCGGAGGGCTCGCGGCCGCGGTGGACGCGGCGCGGGCCGGAGCCCCGGCCTGGCTGGCCGACGAGCTGGCCCGGGCGTGGACCGCGCACGGCACCGGCCTGGCCGACGCCCTCGACGCCGCCGCCGCCGAGCCGGGCCCCTCCCGCGAGGACCTGGCCGGGCTGGACCTGCCGGCCGGGGTCGTGGGGCTCACCGGCGACGCCGTGCACCCGCTCGCGGAGGCCCGGCGGTGGGCCGGACTGCTCCCCCGCGCGGTGCTGGAGACGTCCACGCTCGACGCCTTCGGTGCCGACCCCGCCGTGCTGGGCCGGGCCGCGCTCGCGGGGTGGCGGCGGGCGGTGGGACGGTAGGGGCCCAGCGCTCCGCACAGCGCTCCGCTCAGCGCGGGCGGGAGTGGCGGCCCGCGTCGCTCCCCCGCGCCGACAGGGGTGCCCAGTAGGGGTCCGGCGGCACGTCGACGCTGCGGCGCCGCCGCGGCCGGGCCGTCCCGCCGTCGTCGGTGACCCGCGGCAGGGGGTCCGTGACGCCGTCCTCGGGCGCGCGGCGGCGCCCGGACCGCGGGAGCGGGGCGTCGTCGGACGGGGTGCCGCGGTCGGGATCGGCGCGCCGCGGCGGGTCGGCGGCGGCGCGCCGGGCGCCGGCCTCCCCGGACCCGGTGGCCGGGGCCTCGGGCTCGTAGCGGGAGCGGCGGCGGCCGGGGCGCTCGCGCACGAGGGCGGCGAGGTCGAGGGTGGCCTCGGCGGCCGGACCGGTCCCGGTGTCCTCGGCCCGGCGGCGGCGGCCGGTGCGGGGCAACTCGGGGGCCGGGTGGCGGTCCTCGAGGGGGCGGCCGTGGCGCGCGTCGACGGGGTCGGCCGCGGGGTCGGCCGCGGGCGTCTCGGGCGGGAGCGCGGGCCACCACTGGGTGGCGGCGGGGTCGGCAGCCGGCGGGGCGACGGGGTGGTGGCGCCGGGGGTCGTAGCTCGGGGCGCCGACGTAGCCGGAGTCGTCGAAGCCGGGGTCGCGGGCGCCGCTGTAGCCGGGGCGGTGGCGGTCGGCGGGCGCGGCGGCCGCGGTGGGTTCGGCCGGCCCGGGGAACGCGGTCGGCGCGGAGAGGTCGTCGTGCAGCGGGGTGGCGGCGGCCCACGGGTCGGCCGCCGACCAGGGCTCGGCCGGCACGCTCGTCCGGTGCTCGCTCGTGCGGGGCGCGCTCGTCCGGGGCTCGTCCGACCAGGGCTCGTCCGAGCGGCGGGAGCCCGACGGCCCGGAGCCGCGGCGCAGGGGCCGGATCTCGGTCGGCGCGGCCTCGGCGCGGCGGTCGTCGTCGTGCCGGTCGTCGTCGTGCCGGTCGTCGTCGTGCCGGTCGGCGGTGCGGGGGTCGTCGTCGTGCCGGTCGGCCGTGGGGCGGTCGGCGGTGGGGCGGTTGGGGGTCCGGCGGTCAGGAGCGTGCCGGTCGAGGGCGGGCCACCACTCGGTCTCGGCGCTGTCGGCGACGGCGTACCGGTCGGCGGAGCGGTCGCCCGACGGGTCCAGGCCCAGCGCCGTGGTCGGGTCGGCGCCCAGACCGTCCTCGAGCTGGCCGGACGGGGCGGCGGCCCACAGCGGGACGGGCGTCTCCGACGGGCGGTCGCGCGGCCGGTCGCGCCGGGCGGCGGGCAGGGCCTGCGTCGGGTCGGCCGTGCTGCGGGCCGGCGACGACCCGTACGACGGCGCCCCGTACGGCGACTCGTACGACGGGGTGTCGGAGGAGGGGCTGTCGTAGGAGGGCGCGTCGTAGGAGGGCGGGTCGTACGAGTGCGCGTCGTACGAGGGCGCGTCGTAGGAGCGGGAGCCGTAGGACGACGGGGAGTCGTACGACGGGGGCTCGTAGGGCGCGAGGTCGGAGGCCGAGCGGTCGTAGGGCGAGGACTCGGGGTACCGGGACCCGTACGCGGAGGGCTCGTGCCCGGCGGGCTCGGCGTACCGCGTCTCCTCCGCCCACGACCCGCCCGACGGACCGGGACCGAGGGGGTCGGGACGGAGCGGGTCGGAACGGAGGGGATCGGCGCCGCGCGGGTCGGACGCCCCGGACCACGCGGCGGCGGCGGGCCGCACGGGCGGCGGCGGGTAGGCGGGCGGGGCGACCGGCGGCACCGACCGCGCCGCGGCGGGGCGCGCCACCGCGGGCCGCACGACCGTCGGGGCGTCGATGCGCCGGGGCACCACCGGGGCGGGCGCGCGGACCGGCACCGGGGCCCCACCGGGCAGCCCGGACCGGCCCGGACCGGCCGGCAGAGGAGCGGGCGGAGGAGCGGGGGGCAGCTGGGCGGGCGGCGGCCCGCCCGGTCGGCCCTGCGGAGCGCGCGCCGGACCGGAGCCCTCGGCGAGCGGGTCGTCGTAGCGCGGCCCGTCCTCGTAGCGCGGCCCGTCCTCGTAGCGCGGCCCGTCCTCGTAGCGCGGCGGGTCGTCGTGACGGGGAGCGTCGTGACGGGCGGCAGGCGGCCCGGGCACCCCGAGCGCCGAGTCGTCGACGACGTCGGCGTCGGCCAGCTCCTCCGGCACGGTCAGCGGCAGCACCGTGCGCACCGGGAACGGCGAGCGGCCCCGGTCGACGACCGTGCCCTTGAGCATCTGCCGCAGCGCCGCGTCGAGGCCGGCGGCGTGCCGCTCGGGCCCGGTGGCGACGCCGTAGAGCATCCACCGCGCACCGTCGACGCCCACGAACACCGACAGCGCGGCGCCGGTCTGCGCGTGCAGCTCGCGGCCCCAGTCGCCCTGGAACGAACGCACCCGTGCTCCGCCCTCGCGCAACGAGCTGTCGATCTCCGCCACCAGCTCGCCCCACAGGCCCGACGACTTCGGCGCCGCCAGCGCGCTCACCGACAGCCGCCCGCCGGGCAGCGCGATGTGCACGGCCTGCAGCCGCCCGTTGGCCGTCGGCTCGACGGTGACCGAGCCCTCCGGCGGCACCGGCACGCGGATGGACCCGAAGTCGAGCAGCCCGGGGTCGACGACGGCGGGGTCGAGGTCCTCGGCGTCGAACGGGCCGAAGTCGCGCGAGGCGGCGAGGCGGCGGCGGATGGCGGCCGTGCCGAACGTGCCGGTGGCCGAGGAGCGGCGGCCGAGGCGGGCGTCGGCGGTCACCGCGCACCACCGCCGAGGACCGCGTGCCCGCCGGTCGACCCGTGCCCGCCCGTGCCGCGCTCGGACCCCGGCAGCACGTCGACCTCCACGAACCGCACCTGCTCCACCCGCTGCACGACGAGCTGGGCGATCCGGTCGCCGCGGGCCAGCCGCACCTCGTCCTGCCCGAGGTTGACCAGGCACACGCGGATCTCCCCGCGGTAGCCGGCGTCGACGGTTCCGGGGGCGTTGACGATCGACAGGCCCGTGCGCGCGGCCAGCCCGGACCGGGGGTGCACGAACCCGGCGTACCCGGCGGGCAGCGCCACCGCGACCCCGGTGCCGACGAGCTCGCGACGCCCGGGGGCCAGCACGACGTCGGTGGTGCAGGCCAGGTCGACGCCCGCGTCGCCGGGCCGCGCGTACGCGGGCAGCGGGAGCGCCGGGTCGAGCCGCACGATCTCGACCTCGAGCGGGCGCGCGCCACCCACGGGGGCGGCGCGCTCGTCGACCGGCGGCCCGACCTGCGCGCGCGGGGACGGCGCGGCGGGCGGTGCGGTGGACGGCGCCTGCTGGGGAGCATCGACGGGGCCGGACACGACGACCGACGCTACCCTGAGGAATCGTGAACGAGCACGCACCGGCCGCGGACCCTGCGACGTCCGGCACGTCCGGATTCGACGAGCGGTTGTCCGTGCCGTGGTGGTGGTACCTCCCGGCGATCGGCGTCGCGGTGCTCCTGGGCGCCGAGATCCACATGGGCTACCCGGGCATCCGGGCCTGGATCGGGTACGCCGCGCTGATCCCGCTGGCGGTCGCCGTGCTGGTCTGGCTCGGGCGGGTGCGGGTGCAGGTCCGCGACGGCGAGCTGCGCGCCGGCGGCGCCGCGCTGGCGCTGCGGCACGTGGGCCGCGTCGACGTCCTGCGCGACCGCGACGAGAAGCAGGTGGCGCTCGGCCCGGACCTCGACCCCACCGCGCACCTGCTGCACCGCGCGTGGGTGCGGCCGGTGGTGCGGGTGGAGGTCACCGACCCGGCCGACCCGACGCCGTACTGGGTGGTCAGCGTGCGCGACGCCGAGGGGCTGGTCAGGGCGCTGGGCCGCTGACCGGGGACACGAGGACGCCCCGGAACCCCACGGGTCCGGGGCGTCGAGGTGAACGGTGCGTCAGGCCGCGCAGTCGCGGCAGACGAACTGGGGGCTGCTCTCGGCCAGGCGGCTGCGGTGGTGCACCAGGAAGCAGCTGGAGCAGGTGAACTCGTCGGCCTGCTTCGGGATCACCTTGACGGTGAGCTCCTCGCCGGACAGGTCGGCGCCCGGGAGCTCGAAGCTCTCGGCCGTGTCGGTCTCGTCCACGTCGACCACGGACGACTGAGCCTCGTTGCGACGGGCCTTCAGCTCGTCGAGCGAGTCCTCCGCCATGTCGTCGGTCTCGTTGCGCCGTGGAGCGTCGTAGTCGGTTGCCATCGTCCCACCCTCTGTGAACAGCAGTTCTTCGTCGTCGTGCCGCTGGACAACGTCACAGCGGCAGTGTTTGTGCCCGGGCCCGGAGTGACCCCGGTCTCACTCGCCGGGGGCTCCCCGCGCCTGTCCCGGGGCGCGAACCCTAGCCCACCCGTCAAGCCCCCGCGAGGGGGCCCGTGACGGGCCCGGCCCGACGGCGCGCCGCGGGCTAGGGTTCCGGTTCGTGACCGCGTCGACGACCCCCGGCTCCGCACCCGACGGCACCCCCCACGGCCTCGTCCCCGGCGCCGATCCCGGCACCGTCGGACCCTGGTTGGCCGAGCGGCTGGGCGACCCCCGGTGGGCGGAGTGCGCGCTGTCGCCGATCGGCGGGGGCCGCTCCAACCTGACCTACCGCGTCGACAGCCCGGCGGGCGCGGTGGTGCTGCGCCGCCCGCCGGTCGGGCAGGTCGCCGCCACCGCGCACGACATGGGCCGCGAGCGGCGGGTCATCACCGGCCTCGCCGGCACCGCGGTCCCCGTGCCGGCCGTGCTGGCCTGGTCCGAGGAGGGCCCGCCCGTCGACGCGCCGTGCTTCGTCATGGAGCTCGTCGACGGCGTGGTGCCGCTGGGCGAGCTGCCGGCGGGCTGGGCCGACACCGAGGCCGACCGCGGGCGCGCCGGTGCCGCGCTGGTCGACGTGCTGGTGGCGCTGCACGCCGTCGACCCCCACGAGGTCGGTCTCGGCGACTTCGGCCGGCCCGAGGGGTTCATGGCCCGCCAGGTCCGCCGCTGGGGGAAGCAGTGGGACGCGGCGCGCGAGTCGGGCGGCGCCGTCGAGGAGAGCACCGCCACCGCGCTCACCGGGCTGAGCGCGGCGCTGGCCGCGGAGGTGCCGCAGGCGCAGCGGAACACGATCGTCCACGGCGACTACCGCATCGACAACTGCCTCTTCGACGCCGACGACCCCGGCCGCATCCGCGCGGTGCTCGACTGGGAGCTCTCGACGCTCGGCGACCCGCTCGCCGACCTGGGGCTGCTGCTCGTCTACTGGCACGAGGCCGACGACGACCCGGTGTGGCGGGCCGCGCAGCACCTGTCGAGCCCGACGCGGCTGCCCGGCTTCCCCACCCGCACCGAGCTGGCCACCGCCTACGCGCGGGGGTCGGGCCTCGACCTGGAGCAGCTGCCCTGGTACGTCGCCTTCGGCGCCTTCAAGCTGGCCGTGGTGCTGGCCGGGATCCTGGCCCGCGTGCACGCCGGGATGGTGCCGGCGTCGATGGCCGAGGGCCTCGACGACGCGGTCGACCCGCTCGTCGCGCTGGGCGAGCACGTGCTGGCCCACGGCCTCGAGCGGAGCGCCCGGTGACCGCGGTCCCCTACCGCCGCAGGCGGCGCACCCCGATCGTCGCCGTGGTGTCGGTGCTCGCCGTGATCGCGGTCGTCACCTGGACCGTGGTGCTGGTCGGCGCCTCCGGCCCGAGCGGCCCGCAGTCCTGCCCGACGCCGGTGGGCGGCACGGCACCCGGCGTGACGCTGGAGGCCGGGGCGCTCGACGCCGTCGCGCCCGCGCCGCCCGCCGCGATCCCGGTGCGCGTGCTCAACGCGGGCGGCCAGCGCGGCCAGGCCAACCTGGTGGCCGCGCAGCTCGACGACCTGGGCTTCGGCACGGCCGGCCCGCCCGACAACGACCCGTTCTACCCCGACGGCGACATGGACTGCGTCGGGCAGGTGCGCTTCGGCCCCGCCGGCGAGGCGGCCGCGGGCACGCTCGCGCTGGTGCTGCCGTGCGCGGAGCTCGTGCGCGACGAGCGCGCCGACGACACCGTCGACGTCGCGGTGGGCACGGGCTTCGGCGACGTCAACCCGCCCCGTCCCGTCCGCGACGTGCTGGAGACGCTCGGCGCCCCCTCCCCCGCCGACGACGGCGAGGCCGGCGCCCCGGCCGCACCGGACCCGGCCGTGCTCGCCGAGGCGCGCAGCACGACCCCCTGCTGACGCCTGCTCAGACGGAGGCCGCCCCGGCGTCGCGAGCCAGACCCGCCAGCGCCTCGGCGACCCCGGGCGCGGCCGCGAGCAGGGCGTCGGCGCCGAGCCCGTCGTCGGGAGCCACCAGCCCCGCGACGCCGGGCGTGCGCACGACCGCGCCCGCCTCCTGCGCGACGAGCGCCGCCGCGGCCCAGTCCCACCAGTTGCAGCCGTGCTCGAGGTAGCCGTCGGTCCAGCCGGCCGCGACCGCGCACAGGTCGAGCGCCGCCGAACCGGTGCGCCGGACGTCGCGCACGCGGGGCAGCAGCGCCGCGACCATCCCCGCCTGCCGGGCCCGCCGCGTCCCGTCGTAGGCGAAGCCGGTGCCCAGCAGCGACAGCGCCGGGTCGGTGGCGCCCGACGCCGCCAGCCGCCGCCCGTCGCACATGGCGCCCCGGCCGAGCGCGGCGCTCCAGACCCGGCCCGAGTCGGGCTCCACCACAGCACCCGCGAGCGAGCGCCCCGCACGCGTCGCGGCCACCGAGATCGCGTACCAGGGCAGGCCGTAGAGGAAGTTGACGGTGCCGTCGATCGGGTCGACGACCCACACCACGCGGTCGGGGTCGACGCCCGCGCTGCCGCCGTGCTCCTCCCCCACCACGGCGTCGGCCGGACGCAGCGCGGCGAGCCGTTCGCGCACCAGCGTCTCCACCGCGGTGTCCGACGCCGTCACGACGTCGGTCGGGGTGCTCTTGGTGGCGACCGAGCCCTCCGCGCCACCGGACTCCCAGGGCCTCGGGAGGCCGCGCAGGTGCTCGGCCGCCTCGGTGGCGATCCGCACCGCGACCAGGCGCAACGCCTCCGGGTCGACCGTCGGGGCAGGGCTGTCGGAGGGGGTGCTCACGGCGTCATCCGACCACATCCGCGGCCCCCGGACACGCCTACGGGATGCGAGGCGCGAGTACCGCGGGCGCACGCAGTTACAATGGGTCCGCACCCCGCCGCGGGACGCCCGCCTCCGGTACCTCCGGGGGGCGACGCGACAGGGTTCGTGACCACACAAGATTCTCGTCAGGCAGCCGGTGCATGCTTTTCTCCGGCTCACCACAGAGCGCACCGCAGTGAGAGGGCCTAGGTGGCAGCCGCAGATTCCGCAACCCGTACCGAGCCGACGGCCGACCAGGCCGCCGCTCCCGCCCCGGCACGTCGGGCACCTCGGGCGAAGACCGCACCGAAGCCGCGTGCCCCCCGCACCGGCACCAAGGCCGCGCCCGCGAAGAAGGCGGGCGACGAGCCCGACCTCGACGGCGCCGACGTCGACGGCGCCGAGCTGGACGGAGCCCCCGAGGGCGCCGACCTGGAGGAGGTCGAGGTCGACCTCGACGACGCCGAGCTCGTTCCCGACGCGCCCGCCAAGGGCGTGCAGGTGCCCGGCAAGGCCACCGACGAGGACGAGGACGACGAGGACGACGACGACGAGCCGGCCAACACCGGCGTCAACCGCCGCGGCCCCCGCGAGCGCTCCTCCACCCCCACGAAGTCGTCGGACTTCGTCTGGGACGAGGAGGAGTCCGAGGCCCTGCGCCAGGCGCGCAAGGACGCCGAGCTCACCGCCTCGGCCGACTCGGTCCGCGCGTACCTCAAGCAGATCGGCAAGGTCGCGCTGCTCAACGCGGAGGAGGAGGTCGAGCTCGCCAAGCGCATCGAGGCCGGCCTCTACGCCGCCGAGCGGCTGCGCCGCGCGATCGACGCCGGCGAGAAGGTCTCCCCGCAGCTGCGCCGCGACCTCCGCTGGATCGTCCGCGACGGCGAGCGCGCGAAGAACCACCTGCTGGAGGCCAACCTCCGCCTCGTGGTCTCCCTCGCCAAGCGCTACACCGGCCGCGGCATGGCGTTCCTGGACCTGATCCAGGAGGGCAACCTCGGCCTGATCCGCGCGGTCGAGAAGTTCGACTACACCAAGGGCTACAAGTTCTCGACCTACGCCACGTGGTGGATCCGGCAGGCCATCACCCGCGCGATGGCCGACCAGGCGCGCACCATCCGCATCCCGGTGCACATGGTCGAGGTCATCAACAAGCTGGGTCGCATCCAGCGCGAGCTGCTCCAGGACCTGGGCCGTGAGCCCACCCCGGAGGAGCTCGCCAAGGAGATGGACATCACCCCGGAGAAGGTGCTGGAGATCCAGCAGTACGCCCGGGAGCCCATCTCGCTCGACCAGACCATCGGCGACGAGGGCGACTCCCAGCTCGGCGACTTCATCGAGGACTCCGAGGCGGTCGTCGCCGTCGACGCGGTGAGCTTCACGCTGCTGCAGGACCAGCTCCAGTCGGTGCTGGCCACGCTGTCCGAGCGCGAGGCGGGCGTGGTGCGGCTGCGGTTCGGCCTCACCGACGGCCAGCCCCGCACGCTCGACGAGATCGGCCAGGTCTACGGGGTCACCCGGGAGCGGATCCGGCAGATCGAGTCGAAGACGATGTCGAAGCTGCGCCACCCGTCGCGGTCCCAGGTGCTGCGCGACTACCTGGACTAGGCACGTTCCCGACCACGGCCCCCGAGCTCCGGCTCGGGGGCCGTCGTCGTGTCAGCGGAACGCGTCCACGTTCTCGACGGCCCACGCGGCGAACGTCGTGCCCGGCTTCCCCGTCAGCTCCTCGACGATCGGCGTCGCCTCCCGCGCGTGCTCCGCGAAGCCCCCGAGCACGGCGTCGACGTACCAGACCGCGTCCGCACCCATCACCGGCTCCAGCACCGCGACGGCCTCGTCGCGCGGCACCTCGACGAACCCGACCGGCTCCCCCAGCGCCGCGGCGATGCGCTCCACGAGCGCGGTCCGGCGGAGCGTCTCCGGGCCGGTGAGGGAGTGGGCCCGGTGCACGTGCGACCCCTCGTCGAGCAGCGCTGTCGCGGCCACCGCGGCGATGTCGTCCATCGCGATCGGGGCGCTCGCGGCGTGCGGCCACGGCTCGCGCACCGTCCGCGCCGCCCGGACCTGCGGGGCCCAGGTCAGCGCGTTCTCGAAGAAGTCGCCCGGCCACAGGTGCGTCCACGCGATGCCGGACGCCTCCACGGCCCGCGTCACGCTCCCCCACCAGCTCTCCGGCTCCCCGGACAGGTCGACGACGTGCCGCACGCCCGCGTCGCGCGCCGCGGCCAGCACCTCGTCGACGGTGTCGGGGGTCGGGGCGAGGTACATCCGGTCGACGCCGCGCAGCGCCGCGGGCAGCGTGTGCGGCCGGCGCAGCCAGCCCCGCGCGACCTCCACGCCCTCGGGCAGCGCCGCCCGCTCCGGGTCGGTCGTGAGGGCGCGGACGTCGGTGGCGCCGCGGGTCAGGAGCTGGTCGACGACCTTGCGGCCGATGTTGCCGGTGGCGCCGGTGACCAGGATCGTCATGGGGCCCGAGGGTAGGCGAGCGGCACTCCCGCCCGACCGGGTCGGGCGAGAGTGCCGTTCGCGCGGGGCCGTGTCGGCCGCCTCCGGTCCGTCGGCCGCAGGCCGTAGGCTCGGCGGGGACCGGCCCCGATGGCCGTGCAGGTCGGCGCCCGCCCCCGGACGGCGCGCACGAGAGCGAGGGGAGGGCGGGGCCCCGGTGCCGCAGCAGCAGGGCGCAGCGGCGGGATGGGTCGGGCACGTGCTGGCCGGCCACCGCATCGACGCGCTCGTCGGCGAGGGCGGGATGGGCGTGGTCTACCGCGCCACGCACCTCAACCTCCGGCGCACGGTCGCGCTCAAGGTCCTCTCCCCCGCGCTCGCCGCCGACCTGGAGTACCGCAGGCGGTTCGAGCGCGAGGCCACCATCGCGGCCAGCCTGGAGCACCCGGCCGTCGTCCCGATCTACGACGCCGGCCACGCCAACGGGGTGCTGTTCCTGTCGATGCGCTTCATCGAGGGCGACGACCTGGGCGCCGTGCTGCAGCGGGAGGGCCCGCTCGACGTCGGCCGGCTGTGCGCGCTGCTCGGCCCGGTCGCCGACGCCCTCGACGCGGTGCACGAGGCCGGCCTGGTGCACCGCGACGTGAAGCCGGGGAACGTGCTCATCTCGCGGCCGGGACGGTCGCGGTCGGGGCAGGTGTACCTGTGCGACTTCGGCATCGCCCGCGGCCGCACCGACCCGGGCAGCGACATCACCGCCGCCGGCCGGTACCTCGGCACCCTCCAGTACTCCTCGCCCGAGCAGATCCAGGGCAAGTGGATCGACGGGCGCTCCGACCAGTACGGGCTCGCCTGCCTGGTCTTCCGCGGGCTGACCGGCCAGGTGCCCTACCCGCGCGACGACACCGCCGCTGTCATCTACGCCCACCTCGCCGCCGACCCGCCGCGTCCGAGCCTGCTGCGCCCCGAACTGCCCCCCGCGGTCGACGACGTGATCGCCCGCGCCGCCGCGAAGGACCCCGCCCGCCGGTTCGACAGCTGCGCGGCCTTCGTCGCGGCGCTGGCGGCGGCCACTGTCCCGTCCTCGCGGCCGCGACCCACGCCCGCACCGCGCCGCGCGGCGCCGCCGGAGGTGCCCGCCGCCGCCCCGACCCGCCGCGCGCTGCGGCCCACGCGCCCGCTCCCGCTGCCGGAGGTGCGGCCGGAGCCGGTGCCGCCCGCGCCGGCCGCTCCGGAGCAGCCGCCGGTCGCGGTCCCCGTGCCCCGGCACGCCGCGCCCGACCCCGTCGCGCCCGACCCCGCGCCGGCGCCGTCCACGCCGGCCGGTCCCGCCCCGGCCGGTCCCGCCCCGGCCGGTCCCGCCCCGGCCGCTCCCGCCCCGGTCGCCGCCGCGCCCGAGCCCGCTGAGCCCGTCGCGCCCGAGCCCGCACCGGTCGCACCCGCCGTCCCCGCCCCCGTCGACGTCCGGGCCGAGCGCGGCACCGACGACACCTCGGTCACCGTGACCTGGACGCCGGGCGACGACCGGGACGTCGAGTACAAGGTCAGCCGCCTCTGCCCCGACGGCCGGTGGCACGTCGTCGGGCGCACCCGGACGACCGGCCTGATCGACGGCGCCCCGGCCGCCGACTCCGACGTCCCCGTCTACGCCGTCGTGGCCCGGATCGGCGGCGAGGTGTCGGCGCAGGCGGTGTCCGAGGAGGTGCAGCCCGGGCAGGAGGCAGCGGCACAGCAGGCAGCGGCACAGCAGGCAGCGGTGCAGCAGGCGCCGCGGCATCCGGTCCCCGCGCCCGCCCCGTCGCCCGACGTCACCGACCCCGGCGGCATCCCGGCGGTCACCGATCTGGCCGTCGCCGCCCCCGGCACGCTCGTGCTCACCTGGCCCGACGGCGTCACCGAGGCGATGGTCGTGGTCCGCCGCGACGGGCCGCCGCTGTCCCCCGGCGACCCGGCCGCCACCACGTGGAAGATCACCAACATGCGCTACCAGCTCGACGGCGGGCTGCTGCTGCCCGCGTCGGTGCCGCGCCCCTGCCACGTCGCCGTGGCCTCCTGCCGGCGCGAGCGCGGCGCCCTGGTCGTGGCACCCGGGTTCGGGCCGGGAGCCCGCGCCCGCGTCCCCGGCTGACCGCAAACCCGTTGCGGGCGCCGCTAGCGTGGTCCCCGTGCAGCACCAGCTCTTCTTCCTCTGAGGGACGGCCCCTCGGCGGCCCCACCCGGTCCCCCGGGTCCGGGCCCGGCCGAGCGCGTCCGCCACCAGCCGCACACCGGGCCCGACGGGCCCGTCCCCGGAGGAACCCGTGCCCCGCACCACCCTGCCCGCGCGCGCCCGCGCCCACCTCGGCGCGACCGACGTCCACCTCGCCCGCGGCGGACGACCGGTCCTGACCGGCGTCGACCTGACCGTCTCCGCCGGCGACCGCCTCGCCGTCGTCGGGGAGAACGGCCGCGGCAAGACCACCCTGCTCGAGGTGCTGACCGGCGCGCTGGTGCCCGACCGCGGCACCGTCCGCCGCGTCGGCACCCTCGGCGCGGCCGCCCAGGAGGTCCCCGCCGCCGGGCGGACGGTCGGCGACCTCGTCGACGTCGAGCTGGCCGCGGTCCGCCGCGCCCTGCGCGAGCTCGACGCGGCGACCGCCGCCCTCGCCGACGGCCACCCGGACGCCGAACGGCGCTACGCCGACGCGCTCACCGCCGCGGAGGCCCACGACGCCTGGGACGCCGACCGCCGCGTCGAGCTCTCCCTGACCGCGCTCGGCGCCGTCACCGACCGGGAGCGGCCGCTCGCGACGCTGTCGGTCGGGCAGCGCCACCGCGTCCGCCTGGCCTGCCTGCTCGGCGCCGGCCACGACCTGCTCCTGCTCGACGAACCCACCAACCACCTCGACGCCGCCGGGCTCGACCACCTCACCGCGGCGCTGCGGGCCCACCCGGGCGGGCTGGTGCTGGTCAGCCACGACCGGGCCCTGCTCGCCGACGTGGCCACCGCGGTGCTCGACCTCGACCCCAGCCGCGACGGCCGGCCCCGCACCCACGGCGGCGGCTGGGCCGGTTTCCGCGCCGGGCGCACCGCCGAGCGGGAGCGCTGGGAGGCCGAGCACCGCGAGCAGGTCCGCCACGGCGAGCGCCTCGCCCGCGACCTCACCGCCGCGCAGGACCGGCTGACGACGGGCTGGCGCCCCGACAAGGGCACCGGGAAGCACACCCGGGCGACGCGCGCGCCGGCCCTGGTCCGCGCGGTGCACCGGCGCGCCGACGACCTCGCCGCGCACCGGGTCGCGGTGCCGGAGCCGCCGCTGCGGTTCGCCGCGCCCGACCTCCCGGTGCGCGAGGGGTGGGTCCTGCGGGCCGACGACGTCACGCTGCCGGCCCGGTTCGCCGGGCCGTGCACCATGCTGCTGGGCTCGGGCGACCGGCTCGTCGTGACGGGCGCGAACGGCACCGGCAAGTCGAGCCTGCTCGCCGTGCTCGCCGGGACGCTCGCCCCGGCGTCGGGCCGCGTCCGCCACGGCGGGCGGGTCGGCCTGCTCGCGCAGGAGTCGCCGCCCCCGTCCCGGCGCCGCGCCGCCGACGTCCACCGCGCCGCCACCGGCGGTGAGGGGCCGTCGCTCGCCTCGCTGGGCCTGCTGTCCGCCCACGACGCCGAGCGGCCGGTGACGGAGCTGTCGGTGGGGCAGCAGCGCCGTCTCGACCTCGCCGTCGTGCTCGCCGCCGGCCCGCACGTCCTGCTGCTCGACGAGCCGACCAACCACCTGTCGCCCGCGCTGGTCGACGAGCTGACCGACGCGCTGGGCGTCGCGCGGGCGGCGGTCGTGGTCGCCACCCACGACCGGCAGCTGCGGCGCGACACGGCCGCCTGGCCCGTCCTGGACCTGACCGCCGGACCGGGCTAGGGCGACTCCGGCACGGCTCACGTCACCTGCGCGGCCCGGCACGCGAGCTCCCGCATCGCCGCGGGGAGCTCTGCCGGGCCACGCAGGGCCGCCGGGAAGTCGAGCCGGGTGAACGCGGGGCCCGCGGGCGATCGGCCGGGACCAACGAGGAGAAGCCCTTGCCTCGTAATTCAGGGTAGGCTAACCTCTTACTCGTTGCTTCGTGGTGGGAGCAGCGCGTCAGTTCGGGACGTCTCGGGGCCCGGCCGTCCAGGCCGGGCCCCGTGGCACGTCCGGGGTCGACACGCCCCGCCCTTCCCCCGATCAGGTCATCAGCCCGTGCATATGCTGTGCGGACGCACCGACCGGGAGGGGACGATGGAGTCGCAGACCCCGTTCGTCGCGGCGCACCTGCGGCCCGCCCGCACGTTCGACGCGGCCTGCGCCACGGTCGTCGAGTACCTCGCCCGCGCCGTGCCGATGGGCATGTGGGCCGTCAGCCGGATCGTCGACGGGCGCCAGATCATGCTCGCCCTCGACGCGCCCGCCTACGGGATGCCGGAGGGCGCCGAGTTCCCGTACGCGACCTCGTTCTGCCGGACGATGGTCGCCGGCGACACCCCGCGCATCGCGCCGGACGTGTCCCGCGTGCCGGAGTACGCGCGGGCGGCCGGGCTCGTCGCGCCCGACGTCGTCGTCGGCGCCTACGTCGGCACGCCGATCGTCCGCCCGGACGGTGCCCTGTTCGGCACGGTCTGCGGCTACGACCCCGAGAGCAGGCCCGACTCGCTGCACGAGATCCGCCCGCTGCTCGACCTGCTCTCCAGCATGCTCTCGGCCGTGCTGGAGGCCGACGAGTTCGCCACCGCGACCGCGCGCGAGCTGGAGCTCGCCCGCCGCGAGGCCGACACCGACGCCCTCACCGGCCTGCTCAACCGCCGCGGCTGGGACCGCTTCCTGTCCACGGAGGAGCTGCGCTACCGCCGCTTCGGTGACCCGGCGTGCGTCGTCGTCATGGACCTCGACCACCTCAAGACCGTCAACGACACCCGGGGCCACGACGCGGGCGACGACTACATCCGCCGGGCCGCCGCGGCGCTCGCGCGCTGCGTCCGCGGCGGCGACGTCCTGGCGCGCCTGGGCGGCGACGAGTTCGGGATGCTCGCCGTCGGGGCCACCGTCGAGCAGACGGTCGAGCTCGTCGAGCGGATGGAGCTCGCGCTGGAGGCGGCCGGGGTGTCGGGATCCTTCGGGCACGCGCCCTACAGCGTCGTCGCCGGGCTGCCCGGGGCGTGGCAGGCCGCCGACCAGGCGATGTACGAGCGCAAGCGGCTGCGGCGGGCCACGCGCGAGCCCGCGTGAGCGCGCCGGACGCCCGCTTCACCCTCGCCAACGAGCGCACGTTCCTGGCCTGGCTGCGCACCTCGCTGGCGCTCGTCGCCGGCGGGATCGCCGTCGTCGCGCTGGTCCCGGAGTTCGGGGTGGCCGGCGCGCGGCAGGTCGTCGGGGTGGCGCTGGCCGCGCTGGGCGTCGCGGTCGCCGCGGGGGCGGTGCTCCGCTGGCACCGGGTGCAGGCCGCGATGGAGCGCGGCGACGACCTGCCGGCCACCCGCATGCCGCTGCTGCTGGGGTCGGCGCTGGCCGCGCTCGGGCTCGCGGTGGCGGTGGTGCTCGCCGTCGGCGGGACGGGGTGAGCACTCCCCCGGCGCTGCAGGCCGAGCGCACGGCGCTGGCCTGGGAGCGCACGGCGCTGGCGGTGCTGGCGAGCGGGGTCCTGCTGGTGCTGCGCCACCTCGGCGCCCCCGGGTCGGGCGCGCTCGTGCTCGGCGTCCTCGGGCTGGTGCTCGCGCTGCTGGTGGCCGTGCTCGGCGCCCGGCGCTCGCGCCGCGTGCTCGCCGACCCGGCCGCCCCGGCGCGCACGGCGGTCCTCGTCGCCGGGGCCTCGGTCGTGCTCTTCGGGGGCGCCGTGCTGGTGGCGATCCTGACCGGCGCCCTGCGCTGACACCTCCGGCACGGACGAGCGAACGGCCCTCCCGCCCGGTCGTGCCGGGCGGAAGGGCCGTTCGCGCGAGGGGCGGTGGTGCTAGTGCACGACCGACTTCTCCACGCCCACCCCGGTGAGGGAGCGGACGGCCATCTCGGAGACCTTGTCGGCGTTCGGGGTCTCCTTGCTCATCACGGTGCCGATGTAGCCGAGCAGGAACGACAGCGGGATCGAGACGATGCCCGGGTTGTCGAGCGGGAACCAGCTGAAGTCCACGCCCTGCAGCATCGACGCGCTGCGCCCCGTCGCAGGGTCGACGGGCTTGCCCGACACGACCGGCGAGAAGACGATCAGCAGCACGGTGACGCCGAGGCCGCCGTAGATGCTCCACAGCGCGCCCTGGGTGTTGAAGCGCTTCCAGAACAGCGAGTAGAGGATCGTCGGCAGGTTCGCCGAGGCGGCGACCGCGAAGGCCAGCGCCACGAGGAACGCGATGTTCTGGCCGTTGGCGAGGATGCCGCCCAGGATCGCGACGATGCCGATGACGACCGCCGTGATGCGGGCGATCTTCACCTCCTCGTTCGGGTCGGTCAGCTCGCCCTTCTTGATCACGTTGGCGTAGATGTCGTGGGCGAACGACGCCGAGGCGGTGATCGTCAGACCCGCGACGACCGCGAGGATCGTGGCGAACGCGACCGCGGCGATGACGCCCAGGAGCACCGTGCCGCCGAGCTCGTAGGCCAGCAGCGGGGCCGCGGAGTTCGCGCCGCCCGGAGCCGCCCGGATCTCCTCGGGGCCGACCAGCGCGCCCGCGCCGTAGCCCAGGACCAGGGTGAAGACGTAGAACAGGCCGATCAGCCAGATCGCCCAGACCACCGAGCGGCGGGCCTCCTTGGCCGTGGGCACGGTGTAGAAGCGCATGAGGATGTGCGGCAGGCCGGCGGTGCCGAGCACGAGCGCGAGACCCAGGGACAGGAAGTCGATCTGGGTGATCGCGGTCTTGCCGTACTGCTTGCCCGGGTTGAGCAGCGCCTCACCGGTCTCGCCGCCGGCGCGGACCGCGTCGGCCAGCACGGCGGAGAAGTTGAAGCCGTAGAGCGCGAGGACCCAGATCGTCATGATGCCGGCGCCCGCGATGAGCAGGACGGCCTTGATGATCTGCACCCAGGTCGTGCCGCGCATGCCGCCGATGAGGACGTAGGCGATCATGACCGCGCCGACGATCGCGATGACGACACCCTGCATGAACTTGTCGGTCACGTTGAGCAGCAGCGCGACGAGGCCGCCGGCCCCGGCCATCTGCGCGAGCAGGTAGAAGAACGACACCGCGAGCGTCGACGTGGCGGCGGCGGCGCGGACGGGCCGCTGCCGCATCCGGAACGCCAGGACGTCGCCCATCGTGTACTTGCCGGTGTTGCGCAGGAGCTCGGCCACCAGCAGCAGCGCGACGAGCCACGCGACGAGGAAGCCGATGGAGTAGAGGAAGCCGTCGTAGCCGTTCAGCGCGATGGCGCCGGCGATGCCGAGGAACGACGCGGCCGAGAGGTAGTCGCCGGAGATGGCGACGCCGTTCTGCGGGCCGGAGAAGCCACCGCCCGCGGTGTAGAAGTCCGAGGCGCTCGACGTGGCCCGGCGGCTCACGTAGACGACGATCCCGAGCGTGATGACGACGAACAGCCCGAAGATCGTGATGTTGAGGACCGGGTTGCTGCCCTCGACGCCCTGGGCCAGCACGGTGGTGGTCACTTGTCGGCCCCCTGGATGCCCTCACGGATGGAGCTCGACAGCGGGTCGAGCCGGCGGTCGGCGAACTTCACGTACCAGGCGGTGATCGCGAACGTCGACACGAACTGCAGCAGCCCGAGCACCAGTCCGACGTTGATGTTGCCCCACAGCTTGATGGACATGAAGCCCGACGCGTACGTCGCCAGCAGCACGTACAGCACGTACCAGCCCAGGAACAGGCCGGTGACCGGGAAGACGAAACCGCGCAGCCGGCGGCGGAGCTCCTGGAAGTCCGGCTCGGCCTCGATGGCCTGCCAGTCCCGGGTCCCCGTTGCCGGAACCGGATCCGGATCGGTGGTACTCACGGTGCCTCCTCGCACTCGCCCGCACACATGGGCGCCCAGGAAAGCGGTTCCCGCCGTAGCCCGGAAGTGGCGCACGACACAACACCCGCACGGGCGACGAACGGTCGACGAACGGTTGTCGTCGCCGTCCAGCGGTCACGCTGGGTCAGCGGTCAGGGCCGCGGCCGCGTCTCGTCGAGGTGCAGCCGCAGCATCGCGGCCGCGGCCCACGCCGGCGGGTGCCCGCGCAGCGACACCAGCACCATCGTCGCGAAGGCCAGCGGCACCGACCAGAGCGCGGGCTGGCCGAGCAGGATCGAGGCGATGCCGTCGGGCGAGCCCAGGGTGAGGTCGACGCCGATCACGCCCGCCGACGCCACCAGCCCCACCACCATGCCGACGGCCGCGCCGCGGGCGGTCAGCCCGGCCCACCAGATGCCCAGCACCAGCAGCGGGCAGAACGTCGAGGCGGCCACGGCGAACGCCGAGGTCACGAGCACGCCGACGTCGAGGTGCACCGCCGGCAGCGCCAGCGCGACGACGAGCGCGGCCGCGGCGAGCGAGGTCAGCCGCAGCCGCCGCAGCGTGGTGCCGGGCAGCAGGTCGTGCGAGACCGCGCCGGACAGCGCGAGCAGCAGCCCCAGCGACGTGGCCAGGAACGCGGCGAACGCGCCCGCCGTCAGCAGGGCGGTGAACAAGGTGCCCGCCCACCCGCCGTCGACGCGCGCGGGCAGGGCGACGACGACGGTGTCGGTGCCGCCGGAGAGGTACAGCTCGGGCAGCAGCACCGCGCCGAGCACGCCGTACACGGCCGGGAACAGGTAGAACGCGCTGAGCAGCGCCACGGTGATCGCCGCCGTGCGCCGCGCGCCGCGCCCGTCGGGGCTGGTGTGGAAGCGCACCAGGATGTGCGGCAGGCCCATCGTCCCGAGGACGGTGGCGACGAGGATCGACAGCGTCGCGAGCACGGGGTAGCCGGCGCCGCCCGGGTCGAGCAGCGGCCGCGACCAGCCCGAGCCGCCCGGCGGTACCGCCCCGTCGACGTCGGGCACGTCCGAGCCCGCCGCGAACACCCACCGGCTGCCGCCCTCGACCTCGTACCGGCCCGGGCCCAGCAGCTCGGGCGTGCGGCCGTCGATCGCGACGGACGTCGGCTCGGTGAGCGACAGCTCGGTGCCCAGGCGGAAGTCGACGGGCGTGGTGCGCGCGAACGTCGTGAACTCCACCGGCGACAGCGCCGCCCCGCGCGTCTCGGCGCTCACGCTGAGCACCAGCCAGAGCGCGGGGACGACGAACAGGACGAGCTTCAGCCCGAACTGGAACGCCTGCACGTAGGTGGCTGCGCGCATCCCGCCGAGCGCGAGCGTGACGCTCACCGCCGCCCCCGCGACGACCACCCCGACCCAGTACGGCGTGTCCGCCACCACGGCGAGCACCTGCCCGGCCGCCTTGAACTGCGGCACCAGGTACAGCGTGGCGATCACCAGCACGACCACGGCCGAGAGCCGCCGCAGCCCGGCCGACCCCAGGCGGGCCTCGGCGAAATCGGGGACGGTCAGCGCGCCGGTCCGCCGCATCGGGGCCGCCACCAGCGCGAGCATCGCCAGGTAGCCCGCGGTGAACCCGACCGGGTACCACAGCGCCCCGATCCCGTCCTTGACCACGAGCCCCGCGACGCCCAGGAACGACGCCGCCGACAGGTACTCCCCCGACACCGCGGCGGCGTTGAGGGCGGGCGAGATGCGCCGCGAGGCGACCAGGAAGTCCGAGGTGCTGCGCATCGCGGCGACCCCGCGCGCGCCGATCAGGAGCGTGGCGAGGACGACCAGGACGATCCCCGCGGCGATCACTCCTCGGCCTCCTCCGCCCGGCGCAGCTGCCACCCGGCGAGCAGGACCAGCACGGCGTAGGGCAGCACCGCGACCGCCAGCCACGACACCGGCACGCCGGACAGCCGCACGGCGTCCAGCTCCGGGAACGCGGCCAGCACCAGCGGCAGACCGATGATCAGCCCGGCGAGCCCGGCGACCGCGCCCATGGCCCGGCGCAGCTGCTCGCGGTGCACGCGGCGGGCGCGCTCCATCTCGGGCGCCGCGAGGTGCGGCGGGTCGACGCGCGCCCCCGAGCGCCGGCGCGCGATCACCAGCCGGGTCTGCGGACTGGTGACGGCGACGCGCCGCTGCCTGGTCACCGCCCCCACCCCGTCATCGCTGCCCGCGGGGGTCGAAGTCGCCGCGCGTGGCCGCCTCGAGCAGCAGCTCGCGCAGCTCCCGGGCGTGGCGGCGGCTCACCGGGACGTCGCCGGCGTCGGTGTGGGCGAGCAGCCCCCCGCTGACGTCGCTGCGCAGCTCGCGCACCGCGGGCACGGCCAGCAGGTAGCTGCGGTGCACCCGCACGAAGCCCGCGGGGGCCCAGTGCTCCTCCAGCCGCGAGATCGGGATGCGGACCAGGTGCCCGCCGGTCGTCGTGTGCAGCCGGACGTAGTCGCCCTGGGCCTCGACGAACCGCACGTCGTCGCGGCGGACGAACCGCGTGCGGCCACCCAGCTCCACCGGCACCGCGGCCAGCGCGTCGACCGGCCCGCCCGTCTCCGTCCCCGGGTCGGGCGCCGCCGCCGCGGTGAAGCGCCGGACCCGGTCGAGCGCGGCGGCCAGCCGCTCGGGCCCGACCGGCTTGAGCAGGTAGTCGACCGCCCCGATCCCGTACGCCGACGCCGCGTGCTCCTCGAAGGCCGTGACGAACACGATCGCGGGCGGGTCGGTCATCCGCGCGAGCAGCGACGCCAGCTCCATGCCGTCCATCGCGGGCATCGAGACGTCGAGGAAGACCACGTCGAACCGGTCGGCCTGGATCCGGCGCAGCGCCTCGACCGGCCCCGGCGCCGTCGCGACCTCCTCGACCCCGGGCGATTCCAGCAGCAGCCGGCGCAGCTCCTCCAGGGCGGGGGCCACGTCGTCGACGGCGAGGACCCTCACCGCGCCACCCCCGCGACGAGCACGGCGGGGGTCACGACGCCGCCACGCCCGGCTGGAACCGCGGCACCCGCAGCACGACCTTCGTCCCGGCGCCGTCGGCGGTCTCGACCACGAGCCCGTAACCCGGTCCGAACACGCGGCGCAGCCTGCGGTCGACGTTGACCAGCCCGAGGCTGCCCGGGTTGCCCCGCCCGGCCAGCACGGCGGCGGCGTAGGCGGGGTCCATGCCCGGGCCGTCGTCCTCCACGCTGATCACGCACTCGCCCCCCTGCGCCTCCCCGGTGACCTGCACCAGCCCGCCCGGCCCCAGCTCGACGCCGTGCCGCACCGCGTTCTCCACCAGCGGCTGCAGCGCCAGGTAGGGCAGCGCCACCGGAAGGATCTCCGGCGCGATCCGGACCTGCACGCGCAGCCGCTCCCCCAGCACCGCGCGGGCCAGCGCGAGGTAGGCCTCGATGGCCGCGAACTCGCCCGCGACCGTCGTGTAGTCGCCGCTGCGGGCCAGGCTGTGGCGGGTGTAGGCGGCGAAGTCGAGCATCAGCTCCCGCGCCCGCTCGGGGTCGCTGCGCACGAACGAGGCGATGACGGTGAGCGAGTTGTAGACGAAGTGCGGCGAGATCTCCGCGCGCAGCGCCCGCAGCTCGGCGGCCTCCGCGACGCCGGCCGACGCCTCCAGCCGCGCCCGCTCCAGCGCCTCCCCCACCCACGCCGCGGCCTCGCGCACCTGGGCCGTGGACAGCCCGCCCTGGACGACGAGCACGCCGGTCAGCTCGTCCCGGGCGTGCACCGGCACCGCGACGAGGTCGGCGCGGCGGTGCCGGGAGTCGGTGCGCAGCACGCCCTCGACGACGGCCGCCGCGGCGCGCGGATCCGACGGCCGCCCGCCCCACACCACCTCGCCCTCGAGCCCGCCCAGCCCGACCGAGGCGACGTCGAGCAGGCGGCGCAGCTCCCGCGCGGCGACGACGGCGCCCGGCCCGTCGAGCCCGCCCCGCAGCTCCGTCGCGATCCGCCGGCCCGCCGTGAGCGCGCCGACGGCCTCCGGCCCGGCACCCGTGCGCACGGGCCGCCGCAGCCACCAGAGACGGGGCACAGCGAGCATGTCCGCCTCTCCGTCGGGCCCGGACGTGTGACGGCGTGACTCTAACCCGCAGGCGGTGACGGGGCTCCGGCCAGACGACCCGGGCAGACGAAGACCCGGCCGGCCCCGCGTCACGCAGGGCAGACCGGGTCTCCCGGAGCGGTGGACCTCAGTCCACGGCCACCCGGTCGTTCGCGTCCAGGCCGAGCATCGCCAGCATCTCGGCGCAGTCGTCGACGTCGATCGCGCGGCCCGCGACCACGCGTGCGGCGCGCCGGTTCTGCAGGTCGGTGTTGGTCTCGTTCGCGGCCTGCGCGGCGGCGAAGCGGCCGCCCTCGTCGTTCGTCGTCGGGCTTCCGGTCCAGCTCACGCGGTGACTCCCTCGTGTTGCGTGCCGCCGGCCCCGATGGGGCCACGTGCACGTCGTGGGAGAACCGTACCCCGGGTTACTCCGGACGGGGTACCCATGCGGCCAGGCGCGGTGCCAGTGCGGTGAACAGCGCCGGATCGTGGACCATCGCCGTGTGGCTGCACGTCACCTCGACGTGCTCGGCCCCGGGCGCGAGGCAGGAGCGCCAGCCGACGAGCCCGTCGCTGCGCGAGTAGAGGGCCACCACGGGCATCTCCAGCGGCGCGGTGAGGCCGGCCTCGGTGGCGGCGCGGCAGGTGCCGTCGACGCAGTCGCGCTCCAGCAGCCCGCGCAGGCCGAGGTCCGACAGCGCCATCAGCGCGCGGCAGGCGACCGTCACCGCGCCGCGGGTGTCCAGGGGGTTCAGCACCGGCGTGCCCATCATGACCAGCCCGCGCACCAGGTCAGGGCGCCGGACGGCGACCAGGCGCCCGATCCAGCCGCCGCGGCTGTGCCCGAGCAGGACGACCGGGCCGCCGGTCGCGGCGGCGTGCTCGGCCACGCGGCGCTCCAGCCGGTCGACGAGGTCGGCGCTGCAGCCCACGTTGACGCCCAGGCCGGCGCCGGCGGGCCGGTAGCCGCGGGAGGCGAGCCACCCGCGGAGCACCGCCATGGACGCGTCCGCGCCGCCGAACCCGGGCACGACGACGACGCCGAGCCCGCGGCCGTCGACCGGGTCCGGGTCGGTCCAGACCGGGTGCCGGCGCGCGCTGCGGCGCCCGACGCCCAGGACCGGGGCGAGCTCGCGCGCGACCAGGGCGAGGGACTCCTTCACTGCGGGCACCCCCCGATCAGACCTCGAACCGGTAGCCCATGCCCGCTTCTGTGATGAAGTGCTCGGGCCGCGACGGGTCGGCCTCCAGCTTGCGGCGCAGCTGCGCGAGGTAGACCCGCAGGTAGTTCGTCTCGGTGCCGTACCCGGGGCCCCACACCGCCCGCAGCAGCTCGCGCTGCCCGACGAGCTTGCCGCGGTGGCGCACGAGCAGCTCGAGGATCCCCCACTCGGTCGGCGTCAGGTGCACCTCGGCGCCGTCGCGGACGACCTTCTTCGCGGCGAGGTCGACGCGGAACCCCCCGGCGTCGACGACCGGCTCGCCGTCGACGGTCGCGACGGCCGCCCGCCGCACCGACGCCCGCAGCCGCGCGAGCAGCTCGGCCATCCCGAACGGCTTGGTGACGTAGTCGTCGGCGCCGGCGTCGAGCGCGTGGACCTTGTCGCTCGACCCGACGCGCGCGGACAGGACGATGATCGGCACCGGCGTCCAGCCGCGGAGCCCGGCGATGACCTCGGTGCCGTCGAGGTCGGGCAGGCCCAGGTCGAGCACGACGACGTCGGGCGGCACGTCGGCGGCCGCGCGCAGCGCCCCGGCGCCGTCGGGGGCCACGGTGACGTCGTAGCCGTGCGCGGTGAGGTTGATCCGCAGCGCGCGCAGGATCTGCGGGTCGTCGTCGACGACGAGGACGCGGGTCACGCGGGCACCGCGGGGGTGGGTCGTCGCGCCGCCGGCAGGGCGACGACGAGCGTGAGCCCGCCGCCGGGGGTGTCCTCGGCGGTCAGCGCACCGCCCATGGCCTCGGTGAACCCCCGCGCGACGCTGAGCCCGAGACCGACACCGCCCGCGGGGTGGCGGTCGCCGCGGCGCTGGAAGGCGACGAACAGGTCCTCGCGCGCGGTGCCCGGCCCGCGGTCCACGACGCGGAGCTCGACGCGGTCGGCGTGGGCGCTGGCGCGCACGGCCACCGGGGCGCCGCGGCCGTGGCGCAGTGCGTTGTCGACGAGGTTGGCCACGACCCGCTCCAGCAGGCCGGCGTCGGCCGTGACGTCGGGCAGGGCCTCGTCGACCTCCACCTCCACCCGCGACGCCCCCTCCAGCCCGTCCAGAGCGCGCACCACGACCTCGTCGTAGCCGACGGGTGCGAGCAGCGGGGCGACGGCGCCGGCGGCGAGGCGGGAGGAGTCGAGCAGGTTGTCGACGAGCGCGGTGAGCCGGTCGGCCGACTCCTCGACGGTGGCGGCCAGGTCGGCGCGGTCGGCGGCCGAGAGGCGCAGCCGCTCGTCGCGCAGGCTGCCGGCGGCGGCCTTGATCGAGGTCAGGGGCGTGCGCAGGTCGTGCCCGACGGCCGAGAGCAGCGCACCGCGCATCTCGGTGGCCTCCGCGCGGCGGCGGGCGGCCGCGGCCGCGGCGGCGTCGCGCTGGCTGCGCAGGGCGAGCAGCGCCTGCCCGCCGACGGTCTCCAGCAGCCGCCGGTCGGCCGCGGGCAGCGCGCGCCCGTGCCCGACGAGGTGCAGCCCGGGCTCCACGGCGACGTCGACGTCCCACGAGCCCGGCTGCCCGTCCCCCGCGGGCGGCCCGACGCCCGCGACCCGCCGCCACTCCCCCTCCGCGTGCTCCAGCACCGCGACCGACGCCAGCCCGAACGCCTCGGACACCTTCTCCAGCAGCCGGGGCAGCGGGTCGGTGCGGGTGAGCACGGTGCGCGAGAACGACGCCAGCAGCGCCGCCTCGGTGCGCAGCCGCTGGGCCTGCTCGGTGCGCCGCGCGGCCCGGTCGACGACGAGCGCGACGAGCACCGCCACCACCACCATCGCCACGATCGTCACCGCGTTCTCCGGCTGCGCGATCGTCAGGCTGCCGGTGGGCGGGGTGAGGAAGAAGTTGAGCATCAGCCCGCCCGCGAGCGCGGCGAGCACCGCCGGGCCGAGCCCGCCGACCAGCGCGACCACCACCGTCGCGAGGAAGAACAGGACGACGTCGGTGGAGAGGTCGACGAGGTCGAGCAGCAGCAGCCCGGCGACCGTCGCCAGCGCGGGCAGCGCCACCGCCAGGCCCCAGCCGACGACGCCGCGCCGGCCCGGCACCCGCAGGCGCAGCCCCGGCGCCCGGATCCCGCGCCCGCCGGCCTCGGGGTGGGTGACCATGTGGACGTCGATCGGGCCGGACTCCTGCACGACCCGCGTGCCGATGCCCTCGTCGAGCGCGCGGGCCAGCCGCGAGCGGCGCGACGTGCCGAGCACCAGCTGCGTGGCGTCGACGCCGCGGGCGAACTCGAGCAGGGAGGCCGGCACGCCGCCGTCGCCGGAGCCGCCGACGACGGTGTGGAACGAGGCGCCCACGTCGTCGGCCAGGGTGCGCAGCCGGGCGAGCGCGCCGACCGGCGCGCCCGCGAGGCCGTCGCCGCGCAGCACGTGCACGCACACCAGCTCGGCCGACCCGGCGCGCTGGGCGATCCGCGCGGCCCGGCGCAGGACCGTCTCGCTCTCCGGGCCACCGGTCAGCGCGACGACGACGCGCTCGCGGGTCTCCCAGGTGTCGGTGACGCCGCGGTCGGTGCGGTGGCGCTGCAGCGCGACGTCGACCTGGTCGGCCACCCACAGCAGCGCCAGCTCGCGCAGGGCGATGAGGTTGCCGGGCCGGAAGTAGTTGGACAGGGCCGCGTCGACCTTCTCCGCCGCGTACACGTTGCCGTGCGCCATGCGGCGGCGCAGCGCCTCCGGGGTGATGTCGACGAGCTCGATCTGCTCGGCGCGGCGCACCACCTCGTCCGGCACGGTCTCGAGCTGGCGGACCCCCGTGATGCGCTCGACGACGTCGTTGAGCGACTCCAGGTGCTGCACGTTGACCGTCGTGAGGACGTCGATGCCCGCGTCGAGCAGCTCCGCGACGTCCTGGCAGCGCCGCGCGTGCCGGGAGCCGGGGGCGTTGGTGTGGGCCAGCTCGTCGACGACGGCGACCTCGGGGCGGCGGGCCAGCACGGCGTCGACGTCCATCTCCTCCAGGACGGCGCCGCGGTGCACCGACCGGCGGCGCGGCACGACCTCGATCCCCTCCACGAGCTCCGCGGTGCGGGCGCGGCCGTGGGTCTCGACGAGGCCGATGACGACGTCCGTGCCGCGCTCGCGGCGCCGGTGGGCCTCGCCGAGCATCGCGAAGGTCTTGCCGACCCCCGGTGCCGCGCCGAGGTAGATCCGCAGCTCACCGCGCTCACCCACGTGGACCATCCTCCTCTCCTGCTCCCGCCCCGTCGGAGGCTCCCGGCTCCGTTGCACGCTCCCGTCCCCCCGTTGCAGGAAAGCCACGTTCACGCAATCCGACGGCGGGAACGTGGCTTTCCTGCAAGTCCCGGTCAGCCCCGCCGCGCCCCCACCACCGCCAGGTTCAGCTCCGTCACGTTCACGGTCGGCTCGCCGAGGAACCCCAGGGCCCGGCCGTCCGTCGCCCCGGCCACCAGCGCCCGGACCTCCTCCTCGCCGAGCCCCGTCACCCGCGCCACCCGCGGCACCTGCAGCGCCGCGTAGGCGGGGCTGATGCCCGGGTCGATCCCCGAGGCCGAGCTCGACACCGCGTCCACCGGCACCGCGGCGACGTCGACGCCCTCGCGGGCCGCGATCGCCTCCCGCCGCGCCGCGACCGTCGCGACCAGCCCCTCGTCGAAGCCGCCGAGGTTGGCGCCGGCCGACGTCGACGGGTCGCCCGGGCCCAGGCCCAGCCCGTCCTGCGCCGTGGCCGAGGGCCGGGTGTGGAAGAAGGGGTCGGCGGCCGGGTCGGCGGCGACCGGGTCGATCCCGATCAGCGACGACCCCACGGCCGTGCCGTCCGCGGAGCGCAGGATCGAGCCCTCCGCCGGCCCGGACAGCCCCGGCAGGCGGGAGACCAGCCAGATCCCCAGGGGGTAGGCGAGCCCGAGCAGCAGGGTCAGGACGAGCAGCACGCGGACGGCGGCCGCGGACTGGCGGGCGATGGTGGTGAGCATCAGATCCCCGGGATGAGGCGGACGAGCAGGTCGATGAGGAAGATCCCGACGAACGGCGTGACGACGCCGCCCAGCCCGTAGATCAACAGGTTGCGGCGCAGCAGGTTCGCCGCGCTCGTGGGGCGGTAGCGCACGCCGGTCAGCGCCAGCGGGATCAGCGCGACGATGACCAGCGCGTTGAAGACCACCGCCGACAGGATCGCCGACTGCGGCGTGGCCAGCGCCATGACGTCGAGCCGGCCGAGCTGCGGGTACAGCGCCGCGAACATGGCCGGCAGGATCGCGAAGTACTTGGCGAGGTCGTTGGCCACCGAGAACGTCGTGAGCGCGCCGCGGGTGATGAGCAGCTGCTTGCCGATCTCGACGATCTCGATCAGCTTCGTCGGGTCGGAGTCGAGGTCGACCATGTTGCCGGCCTCCTTGGCCGCGGCCGTCCCCGTGTTCATGGCGACGCCGACGTCGGCCTGCGCGAGCGCGGGGGCGTCGTTCGTGCCGTCACCGGTCATGGCGACCAGCCGTCCGCCCTCCTGCTCCTTCCGGATCAGCGCGATCTTGTCCTCGGGCGTGGCCTCGGCCAGCACGTCGTCGACGCCGGCCTCGCGCGCGATGGCCGCCGCGGTGAGCGCGTTGTCACCGGTGACCATCACGGTGCGGATGCCCATGGCCCGCATCGCGTCGAACCGCGCGCGCATGCCCGGCTTGACGACGTCGGAGAGCCGGACGACGCCGAGCACCCGGTCGCCGTCGGTGACGACCAGCGGCGTCGCGCCCTCGCCGGCGATCCGGTCGACGACCTCCCGCACCTGCGCCGACGGCGCGGCCACCCGGGCCAGCACCGCCGACGCCGCGCCCTTGCGGATCTCCCGCCCGTCGGCGTCGACGCCCGACATCCGGGTCTGCGCGGTGAACGGGACGAACTCCAGCACGGCCTCGTCGGCCGTCGCCTCGGCCGGGAGCCCGTGCTCGGCCGCGCACAGCGCGACGATCGAGCGGCCCTCGGGCGTGGTGTCGGCGAGGCTGGAGAGCCGGGCCGCGGCCGCGAGCTCCGCGGGCGGCGTCCCGTCGACGGGGACGAGCCCGGTGGCCTGCCGGCTGCCGAAGGTGATGGTGCCGGTCTTGTCGAGCAGCAGCGTGTCGACGTCGCCCGCGGCCTCCACGGCCCGCCCGGACGTCGCCAGCACGTTGCGCTGCACGAGCCGGTCCATCCCGGCGATCCCGATGGCGGAGAGCAGCGCGCCGATCGTCGTCGGGATGAGGCAGACCAGCAGCGCCGTCAGCACGACGAGCGACTGCTCCCGCCCCGAGTACGCCGACATCGGCTGCAGCGCCACGACGGCCAGCAGGAACACGATCGTCAGCGCGGACAGCAGGATCGTCAGCGCGATCTCGTTGGGCGTCTTCTGCCGCTGCGCGCCCTCGACCAGCGCGATCATCCGGTCGACGAACGACTCCCCCGGCCGCGTCGTGATCTCCACGACGATCCGGTCCGAGAGCACGGTCGTGCCGCCGGTGACCGAGGAGCGGTCGCCCCCGGACTCCCGCACGACCGGCGCGGACTCGCCGGTGATCGCCGACTCGTCGACGGTGGCGATGCCCTCGACCACGTCGCCGTCGCCGGGCACGAGCTCCCCCGCCTCGACCACGACCCGGTCGCCGATCGCGAGCTGCGTGCCGGGCACGCGCTCCTCGGTGCCGTCGGCGCGCAGCCGCCGCGCGACCGCCTCGGTCTTCGTGCGGCGCAGCGCCTCCGCCTGCGCCTTCCCGCGGCCCTCCGCCACGGCCTCGGCCAGGTTCGCGAACAGGACCGTGAACCACAGCGACACCGCGATGAGCACGGAGAACACGCTCGGGTCGAGCACGGTCAGGACGGTGACCAGCACCGACCCGACCCAGACGACGACCATCACGGGGTTGCGCAGCTGCGTGCGCGGGTCGAGCTTGCGCAGCGCCGCGGGCAGCGCGGCCACGAGCTGCGACGGCGCGAAGGCGCCCGCGGCGACCGGCGACTGCTCCGGCCGGTCCCGCACGGGGGGTCGGGGGGTGGCAAGGCCGGCGGTCACAGCAGTGCCTCCGCGAACGGGCCCAGCGCGAGCGCCGGGAAGAAGGTGAGGGCGGCGACGAGGACGACGGTGCCGCCCAGGAGCACGCCGAACAGGGGGCCGGAGGTGGGCAGGCTGCCCGCCCCCGGTGCGGTGCGGCGCTGCGTGGCCAGCGACCCGGCCAGGGCGAGCACCGCGAGGATCGGCACGAACCGGCCGACGAGCATGGCGATCCCGAGCGAGGCCTGGAACCAGCCGCTGGTGGCGGTCAGCCCGGCGAACGCGCTGCCGTTGTTGCCGCCCGCGCTGGCGTAGGCGTAGAGCACCTCGGACAGGCCGTGCGGGCCCGAGTTCGCCAGCGCGGCGTCGATCTCCGCGGGCTGGGCGAGCGCGGCGCCGGTGCCGAGCAGCACCACCGTCGGCATCGCCAGGATCGCGACGGCCGCGGCCGTGATCTGCACGCGCCCGAGCTTCTTGCCCAGGTACTCCGGCGTGCGCCCGACCATCAGCCCGGCCAGGAACACCGCGACCACGGCGAGCACGAGGATGCCGTAGAGCCCCGCGCCGACCCCTCCCGGCGCGACCTCCCCGAACAGGATGGCGAGCAGCGCCGTCCCGCCGCCGAGGCCGGTGAAGCCGTCGTGCGCGCTGTTGACCGCGCCCGTCGACGTGCCGGTGGTGGAGATCGCGAACAGCACCGACCCCGGGATCCCGAAGCGCGTCTCCTTGCCCTCCATCGCCCCGCCGGCCAGCAGGTGCGCGGGGCCGTTCGGGAACGACTCGGCCAGCCAGGCCACCGCGAGCAGCAGCCCCCACAGCCCGGCCATCACGGTGACGAGCAGCCGGCCCTGGCGGACGTCGCCGATCATGGTCCCGAACGTGCGCGTCAGGCACACCGGGATCACCAGCAGCAGGAAGACCTCGAGGAGGTTCGACAGCGGGCCGGGGTTCTCGAAGGGGTGCGCGGAGTTGGCGTTGAACACGCCGCCGCCGTTGGTGCCCAGCAGCTTCACGGCCTCCTGGCTCGCCGCGGGGGCCAGCGCGATGGTGCTCGTCGAGCCGTCGACGCCGGTGACGTCGACGCCCGCGCGCAGCGACATCGTCACGCCCATTGCGAGCAGGACCACCGCCGCGACCACCGAGACCGGCACCAGGATCCGCACCACGCCGCGGGTCAGGTCGACCCACAGGTTGCCGATGCGCCCGTCGCCGCCGCTGCGGGCGAACCCGCGCACCAGCGCGACCGCCACGGCCATCCCGACCGCCGCCGACACGACGTTCTGCACCGTCAGCCCGGCCATCTGCACGAGATGGCCCATGACGGTCTCGGGCACGTAGGACTGCCAGTTCGTGTTGGTCACGAACGACACCGCGGTGTTGAACGCGACGCCCGGCTCCACCGCTCCCCGCCCCAGGCTCAGCGGGAGCAGGCCCTGCAGGCGCTGCAGCAGGTAGAGGAACAGGACCGAGACGAACGAGAACGCGAGCAGCGCGGCGGCGTAGACCGGCCAGCGCTGCTCGGAGTCCGGGTCGACCCGGACCACGCGGTAGAACGCCCGCTCCACCCGCCAGTGCCGGTCGCTGCCGTAGACCCGGGCCATGTGGTCGCCGAACGGGACGTACACGACCGCGAGCAGCACCAGGAGCGCACCGACCTGCACGAGCCCGGCCACCGTCGTCGTCATCAGAACCGCTCCGGGCGGACCATCGCGACGAACAGGTACGCGAGCAGCGCCAGCGCCAGCACGGCCCCGACGACGTTCGTGGCACTCACAGCCGCTCCAGTCCGCGCAGGACCGTCGCGAGCACCAGGAACCCGCCGACGACCAGCAGCACGTACGCGACGTCCGCCATCACGCCACCCCTCCACCCCACCGGCCGTTCCGGTGGACGGGCCGAGCCTGCGCCGGCCCGGGGCGCCGCGGGCCCGCCGCTACGGGTGCTTGACGGTCGGGGGCCCGGTGTTGACGCGATCTTGACGCGGGGGTGACGGGGGGCACGGCCGCCGTCCCTGCGGTGCCTCGCCGTCGCAGCCTGGCGCCGCACCAGACGGCCGGTGATCGGCGGAAGTGTCACGCCACGGTCGCCGCCGGGGGCCGCCACGTCGCACTCCCGGCGATCACCGGCCTCGCGCGCCGCACCGACCGGCCTTGATCGCCGAGAGTGCACCACCACGGCCCCCGGCAGGACCCTCACGCCACACTCCCGACGATCACCGAGACAACCGCCGCGAGGATCGCCGCGGTGGACCGCCCCGCCACCGGGCGGCCCGGGCCAACTCGGGTGATCACCGGAAGTGTCACCTCACGGCCCCCGCCAGGACCCTCACGTCACACTCTCGGCGATCACCGGCCTCGCCCACCTCACCCGCCGGCCTTGATCGCCGAAAGTGCACCACCACCGCCCCCGCCAGGACCCTCACGTCACCTTTCCGACGATCACCCGACCCCGTGACGGTTGCCCGATCACCCCCGTACCCGCACCACCCGCCCCATCGGCGGCTCCACGACGGCGTCCGGATGCAGCGCCCACGCCAGCGCCTCGATCCCGTCGACGAGCCGGGGGCCGGCGCGCACCACGTAGGCGGCGGAGTCGATCGCCACCACCGGCACCGCCGGGAGCAGGTCGCGGACCGCCCGGGCCTGGGCGACGGCGTCGCCGAGGCCGTAGCCGCACGGCGCGACCACGACGAGGTCGGGGGCGTGCGCGGCGAGGGAGTCCCAGGTCGCGGTGGTGCTGCGCCCGGCGTCGGCGCCCCCGACCGGCTCACCCCCGGCCCGGCGCACGAGCTCGGGCACCCAGTGCCCGGCCAGGAACGGGGGGTCGGTCCACTCCAGCACCAGCACGCGGGGGCGCGGCCGCCCCGCCACCGCGGAGGCCACGGCCGCCAGCCGCTCCCGCAGCTCCCCCACCAGCGCGTCGGCCCGCGCGGCCGCACCACCCCGGTGCCCGACCTCGGTGATCGCGGCCAGCACGTCGTCGACGGAGTGCGGGTCGATCGACAGGACCTCGGCGTCGGAGCCGAGCAGGGCCAGCGCGTCGGCGACCGAGCCCGCGGGCAGCGCGCAGACCCGGCACAGGTCCTGGGTGAGGATCAGGTCGGGCGCGAGGCGGCCCAGCGCGGGCGCGTCGACCTCGTACATCGGCAGCCCGCGCGCCATCCGGTCGCGCACCGCGGCGTCGATCTCGCCGGGGGTGAGGCCGGCGGGCAGCGGGGTGTCGACGACGACGGGCACGCGGTCGCGGATCCCGGCCGGGTGGTCGCACTCGAACGTGACCGCCACCAGGTCGTCGACGAGGCCCACGGCCGCGGCGATCTCGGTGGCGGCGGGCAGCAGCGACGCGATCCGCACGTCAGTACCCCGGCTCGCAGGGCACCAGCCCGCGCCCGACGGCGGCGACGAGCGCGGCGTGGTCGGCCTCGGTCTGGTCGGCGTAGCGGCGGGCGAACGTGCTGAGCGCGCGGTCGAGGTTGTCGCCGCGCCCGACGTAGCCCGCGATCATCGACGCCCCGCTGGTGCGCGCGTGGCCCTTGGCGAGCAGGTGCCCGACCACCCCGGCGTAGTCGACGAGCGCGGCCGGCCGGATGCCCTCGAGGTCGATCGAGCCCTTCATGTCGCGGAACTGGCGCACGTAGAACTGGAGGTCGCCGACGGTCGCCCAGCCCAGCAGCGGGTCGCTGACGGTCTGCAGCGCCTGCTGGTACTCCACGACGCGCTGGCCCTGGTGGGCGTGCAGCGCCGAGTCGCCGTGCACGTGGCGGGCCAGCACCGAGCGCCGCGCCTGCTTGAGCTGCAGGAACACGACGTCGTCGGGCGCGGAGCCCTCCAGCAGCGCCACGTAGGCGCGCAGCCCGACGCTGCCGACGCCGACGACCTTGTGCCCGACGTCGAGCAGCGTGTAGCCGCCGAGCACGCGCCGCCAGTGCGGGGCGAGGGTCTGCAGGTAGTCGTCCAGCGCCGCGGCGACGAGGTCGGCCTCGCTCCCGGGCAGCCGCGTGATCAGCGGTGGCTCCTCGACCAGGCGCCGCGTCCCGTTGAACTCCTCGGTGAACCGGGGCAGCGCGCGGTCCCCGGTGCGCCGCCGGGCCCGCCGTGCGGCCCGGACCACCTCGGACCGCAGCGCGCGCGGGCTCTCCTCGGCGAGCCGGACGACGTCGAGGCGCTCGTAGGAGCGCGAGAGCAGCGGCTTCTCCGACAGGTACCGCACCTCGTCGCGGTAGGCGGACACGCAGGTGCGGACGGCCTCGGCGCACTGCTCCTCGGACGCCTTGCCGTGCCGCCCGGCCACCCACGTGCTCGCGACGAGCCGGCGCAGGTCCCACTCCCAGGCGCCGGGGTGGGCCTCGTCGAAGTCGTTGAGGTCGATGACGAGGTCGCGCTCGGGCGAGGCGTAGAAGCCGAAGTTGCCCAGGTGGGCGTCGCCGCAGACGACGGGGGTGATCCCGGTGCGCGGCAGCGAGGCCACGTCGGTGGCCATGACGACGGCGGTGCCGCGCAGGAAGCCGTACGGGGAGGCGGTCATCCGGCCGACGCGGATCGGCACGAGCGACTCGACGCGCCCGACGTGGGACTCCGCGATCTGCGCGACGGGGTCGGGGCGGCCGGGCAGGGCCGTCCAGTCGGCGAGCGAGGAGCGCGGCACCCGCTTGCGCAGCGCCCGGCCCATCGCCTGGCGCTCGGACCGCTCGACGGGACGGGCCCGCAGCGAGGCGTACGCGGTGCCGTCGGCGTCGGCGAGGACGGTGTGGCCGGGGGCGCTCGTCACCCGCGCAGGCTACGCGGGGAGCAGGCCTCGGGACGGGCTCAGATCCCGAGGACGAGGAGTCCGATGAGGAACAGGGCGACGGTCAGGGTGAACAGCACGCCGACGACGCGGTCGACGACGGGGACGGCCATGAGGTGCGGGCCGGGGGCGACGACGCGGCCGGAGGCCGGCGACGAGGTGATCACGGTCATGCCCGGGGTATCGCCGGACGGGCCGGATCGGTTAGCCCGCGTTCCCGCACGTCATCCCTTCCGGGCGGGTTCTCCGTGGGATGTAACGCCGGTGAGGTGCGGATAGTTGGCGGGGCGCAGGCGCATGGCGTGCAGCACGACCGGCGGGTCCCCCGGCGCCACGACGACCTCGACCAGATCGCGCCGGTCGGTGACCCCGATGTGCAGCACCACCTCGCCGTGCGCGGAGGGCTGGCGCACCGAGCGCAGCGGGGCGTCGAGCACGCGGCGGACCTCGTCGGCGGTGAGCCCGTGCTTGCGGGCGCTGCGCGTCAGTCGCACGCCGCCATCGTAGGAGATCACCCCGTCGTGACCCCGTCCTCACGCCCCGTGAGAAATTGGCACGATTGCGCCGAACAGGTCACAGCGACTACCACGAACGGGCGCAGGAACCGTACCGTTCGCGACATGGCGTGGTGGAACCGCAAGGACGACCGTCGCTCCGGAACGCCGCGTCACGGCACGCGCGCGGAGCGGATCGAGGCACTCGCAGGGCGCAACGCGGAGGCCGCGGCCCGGCTCGCCGACGGGGAGCCCGACGAGGCGGTGCGCCTCCTGACGTCCACCGTCGTCGCCTGCCGCGCCCTGCTCGGCGACGACCACCCCGACACGCTCGTCGCGGAGGGCAACCTCGCCGTCGCCACCGCGGTCGCCGACCGGAACCGCGAGGCGGTCGACCTCCTGCTCTCCGCGGTCGACGAGCGGGCGCGCGTCCTGGGTCCCGACGACCCCCGCACCGTCGACGCCCGCGACGCCCTGGCCACCGCCTACCGCCTCGGCGGCCGGCACGCCGAGGCCGTCGAGCTGGCCTCCCGGGTGGCCGACGCCCGCCGCCGCGATCTCGGCCCCGCCGACCTCTCGACGATCGCCGCCCGCACCGGCCTCGCCCTGGCCCAGGCCGCCGCCGGGCAGACCGCCGCCGCCGTCACCGTCCTGGAGTCGGCGCTGCGCGACACCGAGTTCGCCCACGGCGCCCGGCACCTGCACACGATCACCGTCCGCGCGGCCCTGGCCGGCTGCCTCGCCGCGCTCGGGCGCGGGCCGGAGGCCGTCGCGGCGCTGGAGCGGGCGCTGGCCGACTGCACCGACCTGCTCGGTCCCGACCACCCCGACACCCGCGCGCTGCGCGCCGACCTCGCCGACGTCGGCTCGCCGCAGGGCCTGCGCCTGACGGCCTGATGCCCGAGCCCGGGCTCAGGGCTCGCGCAGCGCCGCCAGCACCTCCGCCTCGACCGCCGCGAAGGCGGGCGAGAGCACGGACTCCGTCGTGCGCGGGCGCGGCAGGTCGACGGTGACCTCGCGCCGCACCCGGGTCGGCCGCGGCGCGAGCACGACGACGCGGTCGGAGAGCCGCACGGCCTCGCGGATGTCGTGGGTGACGAGCAGGACGGTCCAGCCGAAGCCGGCGCGCACGTCGTCGAGCCAGGCCTGCAGGTCGGCGCGGGTGAGCGAGTCGAGCGCGCCGAAGGGCTCGTCGAGCAGCAGCACCGCCCGGTCCTGCACGACGGTCCGCAGCAGCGCGGCGCGCTGGCGCATGCCGCCCGACAGCTCCGCGGGCCGGGCCCGCTCGAATCCCGCCAGGCCGAAGGGGCCGAACAGCTCCCCCGCCCGCCGCCGGGCCTCGCGCCGCGGGACGCCGGCGACCTCCAGCCCGAGCGCGGTGTTGTCGAGCACCGTGCGCCACGGGAACAGCAGGTCCTGCTGGGGCATGTAGGCGAAGGGGTCGACGCGGCCGGTCGCGTCCTCCCCGTCGACGACGACCCGCCCGGCGTCGGGCCGGCGCAGCCCCGCGATCACGTCGAACAGCGTCGACTTGCCGCAGCCGCTGGGCCCGACCAGCGACACGAACTCCCCCGGCGCCACGTCGAACGCGACGCCATCGAGGACGGGCAGGTCGCCGAACGCGAGGTGGACGTGGTCGACGAGCAGCTTCGACTCAGACATCCCGGCTCCCCCCGTCGCGGCTCCACGGGGCCACCAGCCGCTGCACGAGGAACGTCAGCGCGAACAGCGCCACCGACAGCAGCGCCGTGACGACGACGGCGGCGAGGACCAGGTCGGTGCGGAAGGAGTTCTTCTGCACGCTCATGAAGATGCCGAGCCCGGCCGTCGCGCCGACGTACTCGGCGAAGATCGCGCCGGTCACGGCGTAGGTGATGCCGATGCGCAGGGCCGTGAAGAACGAGGGCATCGCCCCGGGCAGCCGCACGTGCCGGAACTGCGCCCAGCGCGAGGCGCCCATGCTCCGCAGCAGGCTGGTGGCCTGGCGCGGCGTGGACGCGAAGCCCTCGATCAGCCCCACCGCCATCGGGAAGAACGTCACCAGCGCGATGACGACGACCTTGGGCGCCAGCCCGAACCCCAGCCAGATGATCAGCAGCGGCGCGATCGCGATGATCGGCAGCGTCTGGGACGCCACCAGCAGCGGGGTGAGCGCGCGGCGCAGCCACGGGGAGAAGTCGACGGCGACGGCGAGCGTCCAGGCCAGCGCGAGCGACACCGTGAACCCGACGGCCGTGGCCTGCAGCGTCGGCACGGTGTTCTCCCAGATCGGCCCGCGGTAGGCCCACCCCTGCTCCACGACCCGCAGCGGCGAGGGCAGGACCTGCGGCCGCACGCCCGAGGCGTCGACGCCGACCTGCCAGGCCACGAGCCCGAGCGCGACGAGCAGCAGCGCGGGCCACACCAGCCCGACCCCCCCGCGGGTCGGGGTGCTGCTGCGCGCGAGTCGGGTCGTCGCGATCCGGGTCGTCACGGCGCCAGGTACTCGTTGGTGAACCACGTCGCGAAGTCCGGGCGCTCGGTCACCGGGCTCCCGTCGGGCCCCGTCAGCGACCCGGAGTCGACGACGAACCCGGAGTAGCCGCTCCAGCGCTCCAGCGTCTGCGGGCCCACCGCGCCCGACTCGTCGCGCAGGTACTCCGCGGCCAGCAGGTCCTGGCTGCGCGTCACGAGCTCGGGCTCGGCGAAGACGCCGGGGTTGGCGTCCATGAGCAGCTGCGCGGCGCGCGCGGGGTCGTCGGCACCCAGCTGGTAGCCGCGCTGCGCGGCCTGCACGAACGCGCGGGCCTCCTCGGGATGGCCGGCGAGCCAGGGCGAGTTGCCGATCAGCAGCACGCTGTAGGCGTCGGGGAAGCCGTAGTCGGTGTAGGCGAACGTCTTGAGCGGCTCGCCGCGCAGCTCCGCCTCGATGCCCTCCCAGGCGACGAAGGGCTCGGTGAAGTCGACGTCGCCGGAGTACAGCGCCTCGTAGGCCGACGTGCCGAGCACGACCGTCTCGAACTCGCCCACCCCGCCCGCACCGCGGATCACCGCCTGCATCTTCGGCGCCTCGCCCGGCCCGCCGAAGCCGCCGTAGACGGAGCCGTCGAGGTCGGCGGGGCTGGTGATGTCGGCGCGGTCGGCGCGCACCGCGATCTCGCTGCCCCAGTGCTGCAGCACGGCCATCACCGAGGTGATGTCGGCGCCGGCGGCCTTGGAGTAGGTGAAGGAGTCCTGGAAGGAGATGCCGAACTCCGCGGCACCGGCCGACACGAGCGTGTCGGGCGAGGTGGAGTTGTAGGGCAGGAACTCCACGTCGAGGCCGGCCTCGGCGAACCAGCCCTCCACCTGGGCGACGTAGAGGCCGGTGTGGTTGGTGTTGGGCGTCCAGTCCAGCGCCACCCGGATCGGGGTCCGCCCGGGCGGCGCGCCGGAGCAGGCGGCCAGGACGAGCGAGAGCGTCGCGAGCAGGACAGCGAGAGCACGGGCCATGACGGTCCTCCCTACGCCGGTGCTAACCGGGTCAGGTTCGAACGGTCGACGGCCGTGTCCTGCCGCCCTCTCAGCCTCGGATCGTGGGCTCCCGCGGGTCGGCCCGGACTCTACGCGGCGCGCCTGGACCCCGCCACGCGCCGGGACCCCTCCCGGCCCCGTGCCCGAGACTGGGCCGCGTCACACCCCGACCCGACCTGATCCGGAGAGTCCCGTGCGCGCCCGCGTCGTCCTCGTCGTCCTGTCCGCCCTGCTCGCCCTCGGCGCCTGCACGGGCACGTCCCGCTCCAGCAGCTGCTCAGGCGGCGTCTGCTCGATCTCGCTGTCCGGAGAGCAGACCGTCGAGGTCGAGATCGGCTCGCTGGAGCGCGACCTGCGGGTCTCGGCCATCACCCCGACGGCGGTCACGGTGTCGGCCCGCGGCGACTCCGCGACGCTGGCCCCCGGTGGGAGCGCCCCGGTGGCGGGCCTGCTCGTGCGGGTCGACGCGATCGAGGGGCGCGACGTCGAGCTGAACGTCACCCGGGCCTAGGAGGGTGCTGAAGGCTCCGGCCGTAGCGAGCGGCGTCCAGGTGGTGTCCTCGCAAGGCGCGCGGATGCAGCGATACCGCTGTTGTATCGACGTATCCGCGCAACGCCGCGAGGGCGCCGCCTGGGCGTCGCGCAGTAGGCCCGAGCTTTTCAGCGCGCTCCTAGACGGCACGGGTCTCAGACGGCGCCCAGCACCGGTTCGAAGGCCAGCTCCGCCGCCCCGACGAGCTTGGCGTCGCGGCCCAGCGGGCTGGTCTCGATCCGCGTCCCGCCGACCGCCCGGCTGACCAGGCTGCGCTCGTGCACCAGCGTGCGGACGTGCCCGACCACCCCGGGCGGCAGCGCGGTGAACAGGTCGCCGAGCACCACGAGCTCGGGCGCCATCATGTTGACGACGGTCACGAGCCCGGTGGCCAGCCACTCCGCGAACTCGTCGAGCGGGCCGGGCACCGGCGCCGTCTCCAGCGACCGCAGCTCCGCGACGACGACCCCGCGCGGGGTGTCCTCCGGCATCCCGAGCGCGCGGCACAGCGCCGCCTCCCCCACCTCGGTCTCCCAGCAGCCGCGCGACCCGCAGTAGCAGGGCCGCCCGCCGGGCCGCACGACCAGGTGGCCGAGCTCGCCGACGTAGCCGCGGGTGCCGCGCAGCGGCCGTCCCGAGGAGATGACGCCGCCGCCGACGCCCTTGTCCGCCGAGATGTAGACGAGGTCGGCGACCTCCCGCGCGACGCCCCTCACGTGCTCGGCCAGCGCGCCCATCTCGGCGTCGTTGGCCACCTGCACGGGCAGCCGGAGCACCGCCGCGAGCCGGGCGCCGAGCGCGATGTCGCGCCACTCGAGGTTGGGCGCCTCGTGCACCCAGCCGTCGTCGCGGCGGACGACGCCGGGCACCGAGATGCCCGCGCCCGACGGGGTCACGGCCAGCTCCTCGGCGAGGAGCTGCGCCGACTCCGCGACGTGGGTGATCACCTCGCCCGGCGTGCGGGTGGAGCGGCGCAGGTTCCAGCTGTGCCGCCCGATCACCTGGCCGCCGAGCCCGACCATGGACATCGCGACCTGCTCCACCCGGACGTCGACGGCGAGCACCACCGCCGACTCGGGCTGCGGCAGCACCATCAGCGACGGCCGCCCGGCGCCCGTGCGGCGCGCCGGGACGGCCTCGGTGACGACACCGGACTCCGCCAGGCCGTCCACCACCGCCTTGATCGTGCTGCGGTTGAGCCCCAGCTCCGCGGCCAGCACGGCCCGGGTGCAGGGCCCGTCGACGTGCAGCCGGCGCAGGAGCGCGGCCCGGTTGTGCCGGCGCGCCTCGTCGGGGCGGGCCCCCGACGAGCCGCTGCCGTGCTCTCCCACCCAGGCCCGGTTCACCGCCGATCCCCGGGCCCGTCGGCGGTGTTCACCTGCCGGCGACCGCAGACCGCCGCCGCGAGAGGACGTCGACCGACGCCGCCAGCAGCAGCACCAGCCCGGTCACCACGAACACCACGGCCGCAGGCTGCCGGAGCAGGCCCAGGCCGTTCTCGACGGTCGCGAGGACCGCGCCGCCGATCACCGCGTTGCTGATCCGCCCGCGCCCGCCGAACAGCGACGTGCCGCCGATGACGGCCGCGCCGACCGCGAACAGCAGCGTGTTGCCGCCACCCGCGCCGGGGCTGACCGACCCGACCTTCGACGAGTAGACGATCGCGCCGATCGCCGCGAACGCCGAGGCGATGACGAACACCGACGCCCGGATGCGCACGACGTCGATACCTGCGCGCCGTGCGGCCTCCCGGTTGCCGCCGACGGCGTAGACGTGCCGGCCGAAGCGGGTGCGGTCGAGCACGTAGGTGCCGATGACCAGCAGCGCCAGCACGATCGGCACCACGAAGGGCACGCCCTCGATGAGGGTGTCGCCCGGTGAGCGGTTCAGCGTGAGCAGGAACGTGGCGATCGCGCCCAGCACGACGACGGCGCCGACCTTGATCAGCACCAGCCCGGTGGGCTGGGCCACCAGGCCGAGCTTGCGCCGCGAGACCTGCCGGTTGAGCAGGACGGCCGCGTAGCCGCCCGCGGCGACGACGAACAGCACCCAGCTGCCCAGCGTCGACAGGTTGCCGTTGGCGACCGCGTTGATCACCGGGTCGCGCAGGCCGAGCGTGCCGCCGTCGCCGATGAGCGCCAGGATGATGCCCTGCCAGGCGATGAACAGCGCCAGCGTGACGACGAACGACGGCATGCCGACCCGCGCCACCAGGAACCCGGTGATGCAGCCGATGACGACGCCGACGCACACCGCGAGCAGCATCTGCAGCCACGGGTTCGGCGGGAAGCCGATCACCAGGAGCAGCAGGGCCACGGCGCTGAGCACGGCCCCCGCCCAGATCCTCAGCAGCAGCGCCAGCACGATCGCCAGCACCACGACCAGCAGGAACAGCACGAACACCGTGGTGCCCATGCCGCCGAGCAGGTTGCCGCCGCTGACCAGGTGCAGCGCCATCACCGCGGCCGCGAGCCCGGAGGCCGTGCCGGCCGCGAGGTCGATCTCGCCGGTGAGCAGGACGAACACCAGGCCCATCGCGATGATCGTGCGCCCGGCGCCCTGCTGGAGCAGGTTGGCCAGGTTGAGCAGGCTCGGGAACGTGCCGGTGGAGTCGAGCACGCTGAACAGGACGAGCAGCACCAGCAGGCCGAGCAGCGCGGGCAGCGCGCCCAGCTCGCCGGTGCGCAGGCCGCGCAGGTAGGCCGCGACGGCCTGGCCCGTCGTGCGGGCGGTGGTGTCGATGCCGAAGTCGGCCGCGCGGCTCGACGCCGGCGCGGCGCGCTCGGCCGCCGACTTCTTCTCGAGGTCGGGCTTCTCGGGGGCGCTCATCAGACCGTCACCGCCTCGGGGCGCTGCAGGCCCAGGTCGCCGGAGCGGCCGGCCGTGATGAGCTCCACGACCTGGCCGTGGCTGACGTCCTTCGTCGGCACCTGGGCCACCATCCGTCCGAGGTAGAGGCACGCGATCCGGTCGGAGACCTCGAACACGTCGGCCATGTTGTGGCTGATCAGCACGACGCCGAGACCCTGCTCGGCGAGGCGGCGGACCAGGTCGAGCACCTGGCGGGTCTGGGCGACGCCCAGCGCGGCGGTCGGCTCGTCGAGGAGCACGACCTTGGAGTCCCACAGCACGGCCTTGGCGATGGCGACGGTCTGCCGCTGCCCGCCCGAGAGCGCCGCGACGGGCATCCGGACGGAGGTGACCGTGCGCACCGACAGCGACGCGAGGGTGTCGCGGGCCGCCTGCTCCATGTCGGCCTCGTCGAGCAGCCAGGGCTTCCCGCGCTCGCGGCCGAGGAACATGTTCTGCACGATGTCGAGGTTGTCGGCCAGCGCGAGGTCCTGGTAGACGACCTCGATGCCGAGCTTGGCGGCGTCGGCCGGGGCTGCGACCGTCGCCGGCTGCCCGTCGAACAGCACCTCGCCGCTGTCGGTGGGGTGGATGCCCGCGACGCACTTGACCAGCGTGGACTTGCCGGCGCCGTTGTCGCCGACGAGCGCGGTGACCTCACCGGCCCGCACCGTGAAGTCGACGTCGTGCAGCACCTGCACGGCGCCGAAGCTCTTGTTCACCCCGCGCAACTGCAGGATCGGGTCGCTCATGCGGCACCTCCGTGCCTGTGCGCGGGAACCGTGGCCGGGGCCACGGTTCCCGCGCACGAGGGGTAGTGGGTCAGCTGATGCCGAGCTCGGTGCAGACCGCGGCCAGGTCGGCGACGCAGACCTCGGACGCGGGGACCGCGCCGTCGTCGATCACGGTCTTGACGTTGTCACGGGTGATCAGCTGCGGGGTGAGCAGGACCGACTTGACCTGGCGGTTGCCCTCCGGGTCGTCGACGGTGTCGGTCGCGATGGCGTCGGCGGCCGCGGTGTCGTCCTTGGCCAGTGCGGCGGCGAGCTCCGCGGTGGCCTGGGCCTCCTCCTGGATCGGCTTGTAGACCGTCATGTACTGGTCGCCGCGCAGGATGGCCTGCAGGCCGTCCGGGGTGGCGTCCTGGCCGGTGACGGGCACGGAGCCGTTCAGGCCGTACTTCTGCAGCACGGTGATGATCGCGCCGGCGAGGCCGTCGTTGGCGGCGAGCACGCCGCCGACCTGGCCGCCGTTGCTGGTGAGCAGCTGCTCGAAGGTGGTGCCGCCGATCTGGTTGTCCCAGTCCTCGATCGGCTGGCTGGCGACCAGGCTGAGCGCGCCCGAGTCGTAGAGCGGCTTGAGCACCGTCTGCGCGCCGTTGTAGAACAGCGTCGCGTTGTTGTCGGTGGGCGCGCCGCGGATCTCGATGACCTGGGCGCCCTGCGCCCCGGTCAGCGCCTGGGCCAGGCCCTCGCCCTGCAGCGCGCCGACGCCCTCGTTGTCGAAGGACACGTAGTAGTCGCTGGAGCCGCCGAGGCTCAGGCGGTCGTAGTCGATCGTCGGGATGCCCTGGGCCTTGGCCTTGGCGGCCACGGCGGCACCGGACTCGCTGGTGATCGCGGCGATGACGAGGACGTCCACGCCGCTGGCGATGAAGCCGTCGGCCAGCGTGGTGAAGGTCTGCTCGTCGCCCTGCGCGTTCTGGATGTCGGCGTCGAGGCCGGCCTCGGCCATCGCGGCGGTGAGCAGGGGCCGGTCGAAGCCCTCCCAGCGGGCGGAGCTCTCGGTCTCCGGGAGGATGACGCCGACGCGCGGCGCGTCCTCGGCCACCTCGGCGCCGGGCGCGGCGGTCGGCGCGGCGGCGTTCTGACCGCACGCGGCCAGCGTGAGGGCTACTCCCAGCCCGAGTGCGAGCTGAGCGGTTCTCCTGGTGCGCATGCTGTGGGACCTTCCACGTCGTCGGAGGAGGGGAATGTTGTGACCGGCAACGTATGCCCCCACCTGGAGTGGTGCCAAGCACACTGGATCGTTCAAGTCGTCGCGTTTCGGTCACGTTCTGGTGACAACGGCCCGAGTTTGTTGTGAGTGACACTCAGGGCTACTCCGTTCGGACCAGTAGTCCCGGCGACGGGAGCGGCGCGGGTGTGACGACCGCACGCGTCCATGCGGCGTTCACCGTCCGGCCATCCCGACCGGCGATCGTGCGCGCGTGGACCTCCCCGACCTCCTCGCCGACCACTCGGCCCTGCGCGTCGACGACTCCGACGACGACGACCCCGTGCTCGTCGGCCCCGACGGCGCCCACGTCGACACCTGGCGCGAGGGCTACCCGTACGACGAGCGGCTCTCGCGCGCCGAGTACGACCGCGGCAAGCGGCTGCTGCAGATCGAGCTGCTCAAGCTGCAGAACTGGGTCAAGGAGACCGGACAGCGGGTCGTCATCCTGTTCGAGGGGCGCGACGCGGCCGGCAAGGGTGGCACGATCAAGCGCTTCATGGAGCACCTCAACCCGCGCGGCGCCCGGGTCGTCGCGCTGGAGAAGCCGACCGAGCGCGAGTCCACGCAGTGGTACTTCCAGCGCTACGTGGCCCACCTGCCTGCCGCCGGCGAGATCGTCCTGTTCGACCGCAGCTGGTACAACCGCGCGGGCGTCGAACGCGTCATGGGGTTCGCCGAGGCGCGCGAGTACATGGAGTTCATGCGGGAGGCGCCGGAGCTGGAGCGGATGTTCGTCCGCAGCGGGATCCACCTGGTCAAGCTGTGGTTCTCGGTGTCGCAGAACGAGCAGCGCACCCGCTTCACGATCCGCCAGGTCGACCCGGTGCGGCAGTGGAAGCTCAGCCCGATGGACCTCGCGTCGCTCGACAAGTGGGCCGCCTACACCGAGGCGAAGGAGGCGATGTTCTTCTACACCGACACCGCCGACGCGCCCTGGACGGTGATCAAGAGCAACGACAAGAAGCGCGCGCGGCTCGAGGCGATGCGCCACGTGCTGCGCCTGTTCGACTACCCGGGCAAGGACCTCGACGTCGCCACGGACCCCGACCGGCTCATCGTCGGGCCGGCCGCGGAGGTCTTCGAGTTCGGCGAGCGGCCGGGGCACTTCCCGGCGCTGTCGGCGCGGCTGCGCACTCCCGGGCCGGGCTGACACCCCGCCGGAGGCGTCCGCATGCTGGGATCCGGGTTGGCGCGAACGGGTCGACCTCGGTGACGCAGCGTCACAACGGAGCGGACTACGGTCCGTGAACGGGTTACCGGGGGTCCGCGTCCGGGACCACGTCGCCGTCGCGGGAGCGCAGCGCCACGGCGGCGATGACCGCCGCGATGCCGGCCCCCTCGAGCAGGCCGGGCACCTGCGCGAGGGCGACCAGCCCGACGACGGTCGCCGTGGCCGGGAGCAGCGCGAGGAGCACCGCGAAGCGGGCCTGCCCGACGCGGCGGAGCACGAGCTGGTCCAGGACGTAGGGCACGACGCTGGACAGCACGCCCACGCCGACGGCCAGCAGCAGCACGGCCGGGTCGGCGAGCGCGCCGAGCGCGGTGGGGCCGCCGACCATCAGCAGCGGCGAGAGCAGGACGGCGGCCACGGTGAAGCCGACCGCCATGTCGTCGAGCCCGTTGCCCGCGGTCGCGACGCGCTTGCCGAGCAGGATGTAGGCCGCCCACATGCCCGCCGCCGCGAGCGCCCACAGCACTCCGGACGGGCTCCCTGACCAGCGCACATCCGCGATGAGCGCCACACCCAGGGCGGCCAGCGCGACGGCGGCGACGTCCCGGGGCCGCCGCGAGGCCACCGCCGCGACCGCCACCGGGCCGACGAACTCGACAGCCACGGCCGTGCCCAGCGGCAGCCGGGCTATGGCCTCGTAGAACGCGAGGTTCATCAGGGCGGTGGCCAGTCCGAAGGCGGAGGCCCGCGCCAGACGTGATCCGCGCCACGCCGCGCGGCCCGGGCGGCGCCAGGCGAGCAGCACCGCGGCGGCCCCCAGGAGGCGCAGAAGGGCCACCACGGTGGGCGGGAGGACGTCGAACAGGCCCACGGCCAGGGCAGCCCCGACGTACATCGAGAGGCCGCCCGCGACGAACAGCACGGGCGCGGGGACCCGCTGGTGGGTGGCGGTGACCATGACTCCAGAACGTAACAAGCAGGCCACACTTCTTCAGCGGCGCCACCTTGCGGTGTCACTTCCGGGCACGCATCATTCACTCGTAGTCAACGAAGGTCCCGCACAGGCCACCTGGGCGTTGCCGCACCGGTCACTCACCGTCAAACGTGACGACCGTCGCGACTCGCCCCGGGAACACGTGCGGGGGTGTGCAACGTCTGGGAGAGTGGACACACCGCGCGAGCGGTCGTCCAGGAACGCGGCTCCGGGCCTACCGGAGCCGAGACGGAGGGAGACCGCCATGCAGCCAGGAACCCTGACCCGGCCCGAGTTGACCCTTGCCGACCGCTGCGACCGATGCGGAGCGGCTGCGAAGGTCCGTGCCATCCTGCCGTCCGGCGGAGAACTGCTGTTCTGCGGGCACCACGGCCGGGCACACGCCGACAAGCTCCGCGAGCTCGAAGCGAGCGTCGAGACCGGCAGCTGACCGGCGCCGGCCCGGACGCCGGCACACCACCCACACACGACACCCGGAGGGGCGGGGACCACACGGTCCCCGCCCTCCGGCGTGCGCAGCCCCTCCCACCCCCCCACCCCCGGCGAGTTTGCGGCTCACGCCCGGCGAGTTTGCGGTTCACGCCCGGCGAGTTTGCGGCTCACGCCCGCCGAGTCCGCGGCCCACCCCCGGCGAGTTTGCGGTTCACGCCCGGCGAGTTTGCGGCTCGCACCCGGCGAGTTCGCCGCTCGCGCCCTACGAGTTCGCCGCTTGCGCCCGGCGAGTCCGCTTCTCGCGTCGGGCCTGTTCGCCGCCGGCGCTCCGCGTGTTCGCTCTCCACGCAGGCCGCCTCGGCCGTCGGCGCTCGTCGACTTCACCGCTGACGCCGGCCAATCGGCCGCGGCGCCCGCGAGCCCGCCGCTGACGCCGAGTCCGCCGCTCACGACGGGCGGGTTCGCCGCCCGCGCTCGGTCAACGGGCCGGTGGGACCGGCCGAGCTTAGGGACGGGCAGGGTGATCGCCGCTGTCCTCCCGTCGCGATCGGTCGGGAGGGCGCGGCCCGGCCGGGGTCCCACTCCGCCCGTTGCCCTTGACCACCGAGACCGTCACAGGAGGGTCGCGGCGAGGGCAGTCACGTCACACTCCCGGCGATCACCGCTCACCCTCTGCCCTTGATCACCGAGACCGTGACGGGAAGGTCGCGGCGAGGGCTGTCAGGTCACACTCCCGGCGATCACGGGCACCGCCGGAGCGTCCCGCGGCGGGCTCGTGCAGCTCGGTCGCCCGCCCACGCCCGTCGGAGACGGCCATCTCCGGGCGCCGATGGCCAACTCGCCGAGCGCCCCCGGCCAACTCGCCGGGCGCCGCCGGCCGACGCGCCACGCGCCCCCGGCCGCCTCGCCGGGCGCGCCCGGCAAACTCGCGAGGCACCACCGCCAAACTCGCGGGGCGCACCGCCAACTCGCGGGGCGTCACTCGCAAACTCGGCGGGCCACCGGCAAACTCGCGGAGCGTCACGGCAAACTCGCCGAGCGTGGGCGGCCAACTCGCCGGGCGCCAACGGCAAACCCGCCGGGCGCCACAGCCAACTCGCCGGGCGTGGGCGGCAAACTCGCCGGGTGTCATCGCAAACTCGCGGGGCCTGACGCCACACCCGCCGGGGTGTGGGGTCAGCGCCAGCTGCGGAGGGTCGCGATCCGCTCCTCCAGCTGCTCCATGTTGGCCATCGCCGTGGGCGGGCCTCCACACAGCGTCCGCAGCTCGTTGTGGATCTTCCCGTGCGGCTTGTTGGTGCGGTGGTGGTGCAGCGCGACGAGGGTGTTGAGCTCCTTGCGCAGCGCCGCGATCCGCTCCCGCACCGACTGCTGCGGGCGCTCGGCCGGCTCGGCGACCGGGGGTGCGACGACCGCCGGGGCCTTGCGGCCCGACCGCGACAGCCACTCCGTCTGCCGCTGGTTGAGCAGCGTGCGCACCTGGTCGGGCTCGAGCAGCCCGGGCAGGCCCAGGTAGTCCTCCTCGTCCGCGGAGAAGGAGGTGCCCTCGTAGATGAGCTGGTCGAGCTCGGCGTTGGCGCCCAGCGCGGTGAACGACGGCTCGTCCTCCCCCGGCTCGTCCTCCTGCCGGTTGGCCGCCGCCAGCTCCTCGTCGTTCCACTGCTCCTCGGCGCGGTGCGGCTTGCCCAGGACGTGGTCGCGCTGGGCCTCCAGCTCGCTCGCCAGGCCCAGCAGGACCGGCACGCTGGGCACGAACACCGACGCCGTCTCCCCCGGCCGCCGCGACCGCACGAAGCGCCCGATCGCCTGCGCGAAGAACAGCGGCGTCGACGCGCTCGTGGCGTAGACCCCGACGGCGAGCCGCGGGACGTCGACGCCCTCGGACACCATCCGCACCGCGACCATCCACCGGTCCGTCGACGCGCTGAACCGCGCGATCCGCTCCGAGGACCCGGCCTCGTCGGACAGGACGAGCACCGGCGGCGTGCCGGTGACGTCGGTGAGGATCGCCGCGTAGGCCCGCGCGGTGGTCTGGTCGGAGGCGATGACGAGGCCGCCGGCGTCGGGCATGCCGCCGAGGCGGTGCCCGGTGAGCCGCTTGTCGGCGGCGGCGAGGACGGCGGGGATCCACTCGCCGCCCGGGTCGAGCGCGGTGCGCCAGGCCCGCGCCGTCTGCTCGGCCGTCAGCGGCTCGCCCAGCCGGGCGGTGATCTCCTCGCCCGCGCTGGTGCGCCAGCTCGAGACGCCGGAGTAGGCCAGGAACACCACCGGCCGGACCACGCCGTCGGCGAGGGCCTCCGCGTAGCCGTAGGAGTGGTCCGAGCGGCTGCGCAGGGCCCCGTCGGCGTCGGGGAGGTAGTCGACGAACGGGATGGGGTTGTCGTCGGAGCGGAACGGGGTCCCGGTGAGCGTCAGGCGCCGCGCGGCGGGGTCGAACGCCTCCTTGACGGCGTCGCCCCACGACCGCGCGTCGCCCGCGTGGTGGACCTCGTCGAGGACGACGAGCGTGCGCCGGCTCTCCGTGCGGGCCCGGTGCAGCAGCGGGTGCGCCGCGACGCCGGCGTAGGTGACGACGATGCCCGTGTAGTCCGACGACGTGCCGCCCGCGGAGTTGCGGAACTCCGGGTCGAGCGCGATGCCGACGGCCGCCGCGGCCTGGCTCCACTGGTACTTGAGGTGCTCGGTGGGCGCGACGACCGTGATGTTCGAGATCGTGCGGTCGGCGAGCAGCTCCGACGCGACGCGCAGCGCGAACGCCGTCTTCCCCGCGCCCGGCGTGGCGACGGCGAGGAAGTCCTGGGGACCGGCGGCGAGGTAGCGGCTCAGCGCCTTGCGCTGCCAGGCGCGCATCGGGCGGGCCGACGCAGCCAGCTGGGGGGCCTGGGACACACGACTCCAAGACTGCGGGGCTTCCGGGGGGACCGTCGATCAGGGTAACGGGGTGGTCTCGCCCGGCTCGCCGAGACCCGTCGCGCCCGGCGCGGGCGCCCCCCGTGGTCCATCCTGGGCGCACCATGAGTGACGCGCCGACCAGCAGCGACCCCGCCCCGACGTGGCGACGGGTGGTCGGCCGGACGCTCGGTGGCGCCTGGGACAAGGACATCTTCTCCCACTCTGCGCAGGCGGCCTTCTGGCAGGCGCTTTCCCTGCCCCCGCTGTTCCTCGCGCTGCTGGGGTCGCTGGGCTACGTCGGCGACTGGTTCGGCAACGACACCGTGCGGGTGGTGGAGGAGTCCATCGTCACGTTCGCGCGGCAGGTGTTCACCCCCGAGGTCGTCGACGAGATCATCGCGCCGACCGCGTCGAGCATCCTGACCAACGGCCGTGCCGACGTGGTGTCGGTCGGGTTCGTCATCGCGCTGTGGGCGGGGTCGTCGGCCATCGCCTCGCTCGTCGACTCGATCACCGAGGCGCACGGCCAGAAACTCGTGCGCCACCCCGTGTGGCAGCGGATCTTCTCGCTGCTGGTCTACCTGCTCGCGCTCGTCGTCGCGATCGTCACGCTGCCCGTCATCGCGCTGGGCCCCGACCTGCTCCCCCAGGTCCTGCCCGCGTCGTGGCGGGGCGCGGCGACGTCGCTGATCGGGGCGTTCTACTACCCCGGCGCCGCCCTCATCACGGTGCTCGTGCTCACGGCGATGTACCGCCTCGCGCTGCCGCACACGCTGCCCTGGCGGCGCCTGCTGCCCGGGGCGCTGCTCGCGATGGTGGTGTTCATCGCGAGCGCGACCGGCCTGCGCGTCTACATCGCCGTGCTGACGAGCACCGGCTACACCTACGGCGCACTGGCGACGCCGATCGCGTTCCTGCTGTTCGGGTTCCTGCTCGGCCTCTCGATCGTGCTCGGCGCGCACCTCAACAACGCCGTCGAGGAGGCCTGGCCCGCGCGCCCCGAGCCCCGGCCGCGCCGCTCGGACCGCCTGCGCGCCATGCGCACCCATCCGGCCATGCCCCCGGTCGCCGACGAGCCCGGCCCCGACTTGCCGGTGACCGCCCCCGCCGCCCATGCTGCGAGGACGACCGCCTCCGACAGCACGAAGGAGCCACGATGACGGCCGAGCAGTCCGCCGATCCCGACGTCGCCACCGGCCTCGACATGCTGCTGTCCGACGGCGCGCTGGGCCCGCTGCGCCGGATCCTGCCGGGCGGGGCGGGCCTGCGGATGGCCGCCAAGCTGGCCACGAAGCCGGTCACGCTCACCCGCCGCGGCGCCGGCCTCGCCGCCGAGCTCGCGAAGATCGGCGTCGGCGCCTCGGCGCTCGAGCCGGGCCCCAAGGACAAGCGCTACGCCGACCCGGCGTGGACGGAGAACCCGCTGCTGCACCGGCTCGTGCAGACCCACATCGCCGCCGGCGGCACCGCGGCCGACCTCGTCGAGGACGCCGGGCTCGACTGGGCCGACCACGAGCGCATCCAGTTCGCCGTGAGCAACGTCGTCGACGCGCTGGCCCCCAGCAACAGCCTGCTCAACCCCGCGCTGTGGCAGGAGGCGCGCAAGACCGGCGGCGCGAGCATCGTCAGCGGCGTCCGGCGGCTCGTCGGCGACCTCGCGACGAAGCCGCGCGTCCCCTCGATGGTCGAGCCCGACGCGTTCACCGTCGGCGAGGACGTCGCGTGCACCCCGGGCGCGGTCGTGCTGCGCACCCCGGTGTTCGAGCTGATCCAGTACCTGCCGCAGACCCCGACGGTCCGCGAGGTGCCGCTGCTGATCGTCCCGCCGACGATCAACAAGTACTACGTCGCCGACCTCGCGCCGGGCCGCAGCATCGTCGAGAACCTCCTGAAGTCCGGCCAGCAGGTGTTCCTCATGTCGTGGCGCAACCCCACCGAGGAGCACGCGGCCTGGGACCTCGACACCTACGGCTCCGCGATCCTCGACGCCATGACGGCCTGCGAGAAGATCAGCCGGCAGCCCAGCACGGCGCTCATGGCGTTCTGCTCGGGCGGGATCATCACCTCGATGCTGCTGGGCCACCTCGCCGCCACCGGCGCGCAGGAGCGCGTGGCGTCGGTGACGTTCGCCGTCACCGTTCTCGACCAGGCCCAGTCCGGCACCACCGGCGCGCTGCTCGACCCGGACACCGCGCGCCAGGCCGTGGAGGCGTCGCAGAAGAAGGGCTACCTCGACGGCCGCACGCTCGCCGAGGTGTTCGCCTGGCTGCGGCCCAACGACCTCATCTGGTCCTACTGGGTGAACAACTACCTCAAGGGCCGCCCGCCCAAGGCGTTCGACATCCTGTTCTGGAACGCCGACACCACCCGCATGACGGCCGGGCTGCACCGCGACTTCATCGACATCGCCGTCGCGAACGCGCTGGTCGTGCCCAACGCCACCACCATGCTGGGCACGCCGGTGGACCTGTCGAAGGTCGACCGCGACATGTACGTCATCGCGGGCATCGCCGACCACCTCTGCGCCTGGCAGTCCTGCTTCCGCACCACGCAGCTCCTGGGTGGCGAGAGCCGGTTCGTGCTGTCGACGAGCGGGCACATCGCCTCGCTGGTCAACCCGCCGGGCAACCCGAAGGCCAGCTTCCGCGTGGCGCCCCCGGCGTCGCGGACGCCGACGCCGATCAACGCCGACGCGTGGCTGGCCGTCGCGGAGACCGTCAAGGGGTCGTGGTGGCCCGACCACGCCGACTGGCTGGGTCAGCGCTGCGGCGGTGAGGTCGACGCCCCGGCGGAGCTGGGCGGGCGCGGGCTGCCGGCCCTCGTCCCCGCCCCCGGCGACTACGTGCGTGCCACGTGACCGCGGTGACGGGTGACGAGCTGTTCGAGATCGACGTCCGGGGCCGCTGCCTGCGCGTGTCGGTGCGCCGGGCCGCCGGGCCGGGCTCACGGGTGCCGCTGCTGCTGATGAACGGCATCGGGGCGAGCCTCGAGCTGCTGCAGCCCTTCGTCGACGAGCTGCCGCCCGAGCTGGAGGTCATCCGGTTCGACGTGCCCGGCATCGGCGGCTCGCCGATGCCGCGGCTGCCGTACCACATGTCGACGTTCGCGCCGCTGATCGGAACCCTGGTGCGCCGCCTGGGCTACGGCGAGGTCGACGTCATGGGCTTCTCCTGGGGCGGCGGGCTCGCCCAGCAGTTCGCGGCGGCGCAGCGCAAGCAGTGCCGCCGGCTCGTGCTGGCCGCCACCGGCACCGGCTCGCTCATGGTGCCCGCCCGGCCGAACGTGCTGGCCAAGATGCTCACGCCGCGCCGCCACCGCGACCCGGAGTACGCCCGCACGATCGCCGGGGAGATCTACGGCGGCACGATGCGCACGCATCCCGAGCGGGCGTCGGAGGTGCTGCACACCTACACCCGCAAGGGCCCCAAGCGCGGCTACTACTACCAGCTCCTCGCCGGCGCGGGCTGGAGCAGCCTGCCCGGCCTGCCGCTGATCCGGCAGCCCACGCTGATCGTGGCCGGGGACGACGACCCGATCATCCCGGTGGTCAACGCCCGGATCATGCACCGCGGCATCCCGAACTCGCGCCTGCACATCTACTCGGGCGGCCACCTGGCGCTGCTCACCGAGGCGAAGGAGCTCGCCCCGGTGATCGACCGGTTCCTGACGGAGTGAAGCGGCCCTAGGAGCGCGCTGAAAAGCTCGGGCCTACTGCGCGACGCCCAGGCGGCGCCCTCGCGGCGTTGCGCGGATACGTCGATACAACAGCGGTATCGCCGCATCCGCCCGCCTTGCGAGGACACCACCTGGACGCCGCTCGCTACGGCCGGAGCTTTTCAGCACCCTCCTAGTGTCCTGAGTCAGAGATTCGCTGGCAGTAGTGGGCGAGGCTGTCGAGGATCTCGTCGGCGGTCTTGTGCCAGATGAATGGTTTCGGGTTCTCGTTCCACATCGTGGTCCAGGTGCGGATCGCGGCGACGAGTTCCTTGGTAGAACGGTGCGTGCCCCGGCGCAGCCAGCGGTGGGTGAGCTCGGCGAACCAGCGCTCGACGAGGTTGAGCCAGCTGCTGTAGGTCGGGGTGAAGTGCAGGACGAACCGGGGGTGTCGGGCCAGCCAGCGCTTGATCATCGGGGTCTTGTGGGTGGAGCTGTTGTCCACGATCACGTGCACCGCCAGGTCGGCGGGTACCGAGCGGTCGATCAGGGCCAGGAAGCGGCGGAACTCCTCGGCCCGGTGCCGCACGGTCAAACGAGGTCAGCACGTTGCCCGAGGCGACGTCGAGGGCGGCGTAGAGGTTCGTGGTGCCGTGCCGGATGTAGTCGTGGGTGGCCCGAGCCGGCGTCCCGGGCAGCATCGGCAGCACCGGCGCGGTCCGGTCCAGCGCCTGGATCTGGGTCTTCTCGTCCACGCACAGCACCACCGCCGCGTCGGGCGGGTTCAGATACAACCCGACGACGTCGCGGACTTTGTCGATGAACTGCGGGTCCGGGGACAGCTTGAACGACTCGACCTGATGGGGTTTGAGACCGAACGCCCGCCAGATCCGCGACACCGCGGACTGGCTCATCCCGGTCGCCGCGGCCATCGACCTCGTCGACCAGTGCGTCGCATCGCGCGGGGTCTGCTCGAGGGTGGCCACGATGACCCGCTCGACATCGGCGTCGGTGATCGTGCGAGGCGCTCCCGGTCGGGGTTCGTCCCACAGCCCGTCGATCCCGTCGGCGACGAACCGGGCCCGCCATTTCCCGACCGTCACCTTGTGACAGCCCAGCTTTTCCGCGATCTCGGTGTTCGACAACCCGTCCGCCGCGGCCAGCACGATCTTGCACCGCAGCGCCAGAGCCTGCGCCGAACTCGGCCGCCGCGCCCACCGCTCCAACACCTCACGGTCCTCGACGCCGAGCACCACCACCGCCACCGGCCGACCCCGTACCGCCACCGCCGCCTCCCCTCGTCACCGACGACAGGAGTCTGCACCGCGACAGCGTTTAACTGAGGGATTTCCGACTCAGGACACTAGGCGGCCGCGCGCTTGCCCCCGTCGGGCACCGCCACGGCGAGGCGGTAGGACGAGGACCGGGTGGTGCCCAGGGTGACGAGCTCCACGACCTGGAGGTCGGCGGCGGCCAGCACCCGGCGGAACTCGTCCTCGTAGGTGACCGTGCCGAAGTCGATCGTGGTGACGTGGCGCATCAGCGGCTTGACCTTCTCCCGCAGCGGCGAGCGCCGGTGGTGGAAGGTCTGGGTGAAGAACAGCTGGCCCTCGGGCGCGAGCAGGCCGGAGACGTGGCGCAGCGCGGCGACCGGGTCGGGCAGCAGCATCAGGCTGGCGCTGAAGTAGGCGGCGTCGTAGGGGCCGTCGCGGTGGTCGTACACCGACTCCAGCTTCGGCGTGACGTGCTCCGAGAGCCCGGCGCGGGCCATCTCCTCGACGCAGCGGCAGAGGTAGTCGCGGTCGATGTCGAGACCCGTGATCTGCAGGTTCTTCCGCCGGACGGTCTCACCGCCGCGGGCGAGCGCGGTGCCGGTGCCGATGCCGACGTCGAGGATGCGGGCGCCGTCGGGGAGCCGTTCGAACACGGCGCGGTACCAGCCGGCCGTGAGGCCCGTGATCGCGCGGTCGTACAACCAGCCACGCACGGCGGCTCGTGTGGGCACCCGCGGCTCAGTCGTCGCCGCCGGGCCGCAGCCCGTCGAAGATCTTCTTGCAGTCCGGGCAGACCGGGGAGCCGGGCTTGGGCGAGCGCGTGACCGGGAACGTCTCCCCGCACAGGGCCTGCACCATGTTGCCCAGCACCGCGCTCTCGGCGATCCGGTTCTTCTTGACGTAGTGGAACATCTTGGGCTCGTCGGTGCCCGTGCTGTCGGTGCCCTCGGGCCGCGTCTCGACGTCGGGCAGAACCTGGGTCGCCATGTCGTCCATGATGCCCCACGTGTCCCGTTCCGTCTCGTTCCCCGCCCTGTCCCGTGACGTGGCCGACGCGCTCGCGTCCGGCGGTGCCGTCGTCGCGCTGGAGAGCACGATCCTCGCGCACGGCCTGCCCGCGCCGCAGAACCGCGACGCCGCCGACGAGCTGGAGGAGGAGGTGCGCGCGCACGGCGCGGTGCCGGCGACGGTCGCCGTGCTCGACGGGGTGCCGCGCGTCGGGCTCAACGCCGCCGAGCTCGACCGCGTCTGCGGCGGCGATCTCGACAAGCTCTCGGTCCGCGACCTCGGCGTCGCCGTCGGCCTCGGCCGCGACGGCGCCACGACGGTGGCCGCCACCGCCGCGCTCGCCGCGGCCGCGGGCGTGCCCCTCTTCGCCACCGGCGGGCTGGGCGGGGTGCACCGCGGGGCGCGCGACACCTGGGACGTCTCGGCCGACCTCGCCGCGCTCGCCCGAACCGGTGTGCTCGTCGTGTGCTCCGGGGTGAAGTCGATCCTCGACGTCGCCGCCACCCTCGAGGTGCTGGAGACCGAGTCGGTGCCCGTGCTGGGCTACGGCACCGACGCCTTCCCCGGCTTCTACCGCCGCGACTCCGGCCACGCCGTGCCGTGGCGCGTCGACTCCCCCGCCGAGGCCGCCGCCGTCTGGCGCGCCCACCGCGACCTCTCCCCCGGCGTCGGTGCGGTGCTGGCCCAGCCCGTGCCCGTCGACGACGAGCTCGACGCCGCCCTGCACGACCGCCTGCTGACCGAGGGGCTCGCGCTGCTGGCCGAGCGCGGGATCACCGGCAAGGACGTCACGCCGGCCCTGCTGGAGCACTTCCACGCCGGCAGCGACGGCGCGAGCCTGCGCACGAACCTCGCCCTGGTGCGCGCGAACGCCGGGCTGGCCGCGCGGGTGGCCGTGGCGCTGGCCGGAGGGTGACCCCGGTCGTCGTCGTCGGCGACCTGGGCGTCGACGTGCTCGTGACGCCGTCGACGCCACCCGTCCCCGGGGCCGACGTCCCCGCCCGCATCCGGACGACGGCGGGCGGGGCGGGCGCGAACACCGCCGCCTGGCTCGCCCACCTCGGCGCGCCGGTGACGCTCGTGGCCCGCGTCGGCGACGACGGGCCCGGACGGGCGGCGGTGGCCGAGCTGGGGGCGTCCGGGGTGCGGGTGGCCGCGGCGGTGGACCCGGACGCGCCGACGTGCACGGTCGTCGTCCTGCTCGACGGCGACCGCACGATGCTGTCCGACCGCGGTGCCGCCGCCCGCCTCTCCCCCGACGACCTGCCGCCGCTCACCGGACGCGGGCACCTGCACCTGTCCGGGTACGTGCTGCTCGACCCGCCGTCGCGCCCCGCGGGCCTGGCCGCGCTGGCCGCCGCGCGCGCCGCCGGGTGGACGACCTCGGTCGACCCCCAGGCCGCGCCGGCGCTGACGCCGGAGTTCCTGCGGTGGGTGCGCGGGGTCGACCTGCTGCTGCCCAACGCCGACGAGCTCGCCGCGCTGGGCGGGTCGGCGCGGGCGCTGCTCGACGTGGTCGGCGCCGTGGCCGTCACCGACGGGGGGCGCGGGGCGCGCTGGGTCGACCGTTCCGGGACCTGGTCGGTCGTGCCGCGGGCCGTCACCCCGGTCGACCCGACGGGCGCCGGCGACGCGTTCGACGCCGGGCTGCTGGCCGCCCGGCTGGCGGGCGCGGGCCCGGAGGAGGCGCTGGCGGCCGGTTGCGCCGCCGGCGCTGCCGCCGTGCGGCACCCGGGCGCCCGGCCCCTCACACCCTGAGGTGGCCCAGGTCGACGAGGACCACCGCGCTCAGGTTGGGGGTGCGCGAGCAGGTCGGCTGCACCTGCGGACCACCGGAGTAGTGGCGGCGCAGCTCCTCGGAGAACCCGACGGCACCGACCTGCGCCCCGCGGTCCCCCAGCAGGTCCAGCGCCACCTGCAGCTCCGAGCGCGTCACCTCGGCCCGCCAGAGCCGCTGGGTGACGACCAGCGCGTCGCCGTCGACCTCCACCCGCAGCGTCGAGCTCCCGACGAGCGGGCGCACGGTCCGGCCACCGCGGTAGCGGTCCAGCACCGAGGCCCAGTCGAGACTCATTCCAGGTAGCCCAGGTCCTTGAGCACGTGCGCCGCCGACGTCGCCCGCACGTCGGCCACCAGCGCCCGGTACTCCTCGACGAAGAGCCCGGCGTGCCGGCTCATCCGGTCGGACTCGATCAGCCCGGCGGCCTTCTCCAGGTGCTCGCGCGCGAGCACGTCGCGCCACAGCGAGTTGCGGATGTGCACGCCGGTGTCGTCGACCCCGGTGATCTCCAGCGTCTTGCCGCCCGCGACCGTCGGGATCCTCACCCCGCCGTCGTAGCGGTCCATGACCCGTGTCCAGTCCAGTGGCACCGTCAGCCCCTCTCCACCCGCACCGGCGCCGTGCCGGGTCGGACCAGCTCCTCCACGTGCGCGAGCATCGCCTCGTGGCGGCCCTCGGCCAGTGCCACGTCGCACGACAGCACCGCCGCGAGCTCCTCGACGTCACCTCCGCGCAGGCAGGTCACCACGAAGGGCTCGCGGTGCTCCTGGGGCAGGTCCGCGATCCGGTCGCGCAGCTCGGGCCAGCCGCACACGACGGCCAGCCCACCGGCGTCGGCCGTGGCGATCAGCCCCTCGGCCAGCTTCGCGATCCGGCCGGAGAACGGCAGCCCGAAGTACCGGAACACCGCGGGTCGGGCCACCATCCCCGCGACCACCTGCACGCTCACCTGCTCGGCCAGCGTCGGATCGGCGAGGCGGTGGGTGCAGGTGAACCGCACGGCCTCGAAGAGCGCACCGACCCGGCCGAGCCACTCGTCGAACTCCTGCGCGCAGTCCGCCCCGGTCACGGCGTCGGGGGCCCTGTCTCCCATGGCGGGCATGGCTGTCTCCTGGGCGTGGCGGAGGGGACAGGGCCGGCCGGCGCCGAGCGCCGGCCGGCCCGGTACCGGTCAGGGGGTCGGGACGACCGTCTTGACCATCATCGCGATGTGCTCGGCCTGCACGATGGTGACGTCCTTCGAGATCGGGGCGTCGCCGCGGATGGCCTCGTGCGGGATGACGACCCAGCACGCGCAGCCCCAGATGCACTCGCCCGCCATGCCGTCGAACCGGATCGACTGCTCGGACAGGAGCACGCCGAGGTCGAGGAGCCAGGAGTGCATCATCAGCTTCTCGTCCCACGACTCGATCGCGTCGTAGGCGTCGCGGGCCGCGTAGAAGGCCGTGAAGTCGGTCTTCGCCACACCCGGGATGATGATGTTCGAGTACGCGGTCAGCTCGTCGAAGAACTCGCCGACCGAGGTGTTGACCGTGCCGTCGTCACCGTCGAGGACGAAGCCCTGCAGCGTCTCCTTGAGCTTGGTCTCCAGCGTCTCGTTCCACAGCTCGCGCGGAGCCACGGTGTGCGCCTCGATGTAGTCGGTCTTGAAACCCTCCTTGAGGCCCGACCACTGCGGGATGTAGCCGATCCACTTGCTGACGACCGCGCGCCACTTGCTGCGCGGCTCGCCGGGCAGCACCTCCACGCCCGGGTGGGTGTACTTCGCGACGTCGAAGACCGTCCACGTGCGGTCGCCGGAGATGTTGCGCTCGTGCGGGGCCCCGGTGAAGCCCATCGGGCGCAGCATCTTGAACAGCAGGCGGCCGTAGTCCTGCACGACGAAGCGCATGAAGGAGTCGTTCACGAACTTCCGCGTGACGCCCTTGCGGAGCGCGTCGCGGATCGCCGGCCTGCCGGTCTTCGTGTACGAGCCCAGGCGCTGCCAGGAGTGCTCCTGCGGCAGCGCGAAGAAGCCGCCGGTGAACGGGTTCTTGTAGAGGTCGCCCCACACCGCCATGACGCCCTGGTTCTTGGCGTCGTCGAGCATGCAGTCGATCTCGTTCATCGTCGGGTACAGCGCGGCGTCGCCGCCGACGTGCGCCTCGTCGCCGGAGAACGGCATGGCCGCCACGCCGACCACCGGGATGCGGCGGCCGAGCTTGACGTTGGACAGGTGCCGCGCCAGGTCGACGACCATGCCCGATCCGGTGCCGCCGGACAGGGAGAAGAACACGAGCACGAGCGACGGGAGCTTGGTCTGGTTGATGCTCGCGACGAAGTCGTCGAGCTCCTTCTCCAGCGACTTGTCCTCGCCGTAGTAGTAGTGCCCGTAGATGGCCTTGGCGATGGCGCGGGGGATGGAGTCCCCGGCCTTCGGCATCTCGGTGTCGCTGGGCAACCACGGCTCGTAGTTCGGGTTCCAGTAGTACCGGGGGTACTCCATCTTGAGGTACTCGCGCCAGCGGTTGAGGCTGGTCATGAGGTCCTTCTTCTCCGGCACGTCCAGCGACACGGTGCGGACCTGGGCCCGCTCGGTCGGGATGCCGCGCTCCGCGAGGCGCTGGTCGAAGCCGCTCACGTACTCCTTGAGCTCGTGCTGGTCCTGGTCGCCGATGTCGATCGAGAGGCCGGTGAACCGGGCGCGCGGGTCCTCCAGCATGTCCTCGATCTCGCCGGTGCGCAGCAGCGCCTCCACCATGTAGGCACCCATCTTGCCGATGCCGATCGCGTGGATGCAGTGCGGCGACTGCGCGCCGGTCGCACTGTGGTACATGGACAGTCCCATTGCGGATCCTCCTGTTTCGGGCGTGCGTCAGCGCGGTACGTCCTGGTGGGTGCGGACGGTCAGTCGAGGTAGCCGAGGTCCTTGAGGATGGTGGCGGCCGTCGTCGGCCGTTCGTCGGCGATGTAGGTGCGGTAGTGGTCGATGACGTCGCCGTAGTTGCGGGTCATCTTCCCCTCGTCGAGCAGCGTCATCGCCTTCTCGAGGTGGGCGCGGGTGATTCGGTCCTTCCAGAGCCGGTGCGAGACGTAGACGTAGCCCTCGTCGGCGCCGGTGACCTTGAGCGTGCGGGCCCCCGGCATCGACGGGAGCTCGGCACCGTCCCGGTAGCGCGTGACGACGTCGGCCCAGTCGGTGGCCATCAGCCGGACGCCGCCACACCGGCGCCGGAGGTGGCGATGGCCGCGACCTCCGCGTCGGTGATCGGGGAGGCGACGGACTCCCCGCGGATCGCGGCGTGCGGGACGACGACCCAGCAGGCGCAGCCCCAGATGCACTCGCCGCCCATGCCGTCGAACCGGATGGACGGCTCGCAGAGCATCACGCCGAGGTCGAGGATCCACGAGTGCAGGAGCAGCTTGTCGTCCCACTCCAGCGGGTCGTAGAGGTCGCGGGACGGGACGAACGCCTCCAGGTCGAGCTTGGTGGCGCGCGGCAGGACGACGCTGACGAAGTCGGCCCCCGCCGCGGTCTTGACGACGGGATCCACACGGGTGGTGGCGACCTCGCCGATCGCGCCCGCCACGGCCTCCGCCGCAGCCGCGGCCGCCTCGCCGGAGCCGAACACGCGGGCTTCGGCGTACTCCGTCGAGAAGCCCTTGACCAGGCCCAGGTCACCGAGCGTGCCGGCGTCGTCCAGCGTCGAGACGGCCAGGATGTTGAGCCACTTGTCGCTCTGCTCGCCCCGGATGGCGGGGTGCCACTGGTCGCCGGGGACGGCGAGCCAGTTGAGCGCCTTGAGCGACTCGTAGAGGTCCTTGCCACCGCCGGCGGACAGGAACTTCGCGACGCCGGGGACGACGTCCGCACCGGGTGCCTCGGGAACGGCGAAGAAGCCGCCGGTGAACGGGTTCTTGTAGAGGTCGCCCCACACCGCCATGACGCCCTGGTTCTTCGGAGTGTCGATCATGCAGTCGAGTTCGTTGATCACCGGGAAGAACTCGGCGGACGGCGTGGTCGGGGTGATGCCGACGCCGACCACCCACGGGCGGCGCCCCAGCTTGATGGACGACAGGTGGCGGGCGATGTCGACGACCAGCCCGCTGCCGATGCTGTCGCCGAGCGAGAACGGGATCACCACGACGGGCGTCTTGTCGCTGGCGAGGACGCCCGCGGCGAACGCCTCCATCGCCGTCGTGATCTCCTGGTTCTGGTAGTACTCGCAGTTGTAGATCGCCTTGGCGACCGCCCGCGGCACGAGCTCCCCCGGGCCGGGCAGCGCCAGGTCACCGGGCAGCCACGGCTCGTAGTTCGGGTTCCAGTAGTAGCGCGGGTACTCCATCTTGAGGAACTCGCGGTACCGGTTGAGCGACGCCGACAAACCGGCCCGGCTCGGGATGGGCAGGTCCACCGTGACGATGCCCGGCGTCTCCCCCGCCGCGGCGCGGACGGCCGCGAGCGGCCCGTCCCCGATGTTGACCGCCAGCGCGGTGAAGCCCTCGGGGGCGTCCTTGAGCATCTCCGCGACGACGGCCGCACCGGGTGCGCCCAGGCCGAGGACGTGCAGGGAGAACGGGCCCTCGTGGTCCCCGGCGTGGTGGACGTTCTCCTTGCTCAGCGCCTCGATGCGAGCCAGCGTCGTGTCGTGGGGATCGTCGTGTCCGTGTCCGTGTCCGTGGTCGTCCGACATCGTCTGCAAGCTCCTCGCGGCTGGTGGTTCTCGGACTTCTGGGGCGTTCAGGAGGCGCGGGTCATGGCCCGCGTCCGCAGCGTGCTTTCCAGCAGTGACCGCCCGGCCCGGGCCCGGCGCAGAGCGCTGACCGACAGCTCGGCGTACTGGAACTCGTACTCCTCGTCGCCGCACTCGCCGAGGGTGACGCCGTCGAAGCCCACGATCGCGGAGTGGCCCGACCAGCGACGCCCACCCGCGTGGCCGGCCGCGTTCGGGGCCACGACGTAGCAGGTGCCCATCCACGCCGCCGCCCGCGCGGCCAGCACCTGTGCGTAGGCGGGCACGTCGGGCTCGGCCTGGTAGCGGACCAGCAGTTCCGCGCCGCGGAACTGGCAGCCCTCGCCGACGGCGCTGTCGTCGCGGCAGATGCTCAGGCCGGTCCGCAGCCCGCCCGGCCCGCTGACGACGTCGGGCGGATCGCCGCCGCGGCGGCCGGCGGCCCGGCTGTGCCGCAGCACCACCTCGCCCCGGTCGTCGATGAGCACCACGGTGTGGTCGGGATCGGGTCGGCTGCGGCCGCCGCTGACCGAGAACACGCCCCAGACCGCGGCGGCGCGACAGGCCCTCGCGAAGACCGCGACGTCCTCGCCGGGCATCGTCAGTGCGTCCCGACCGGGGGGGCCGAACCCGTGCGTGCCGTGCTCGGGGAAGACGATCAGGTCGAGGCCGGGCTCACCGTGTTTCATGCCGACGACGAGGTCGGCGATCTGCAGGTAGTTGCGCCGCACGTCCGCGCGGGTGCGCGGCGCCGGAACGGTGTGGCTGAGCACCGCGACCCCGACCCGGTTCACGTCGAGACCGCACAGGCCCCGCGGTCGGCCATGATCGGACCGGACGCCGACGGGGTGATGTCGAAGTCGAAGATCGCGGTGGGCAGGTAGAGCGAGCAGCAGGCGTTCGGGATGTCGACGACGCCGCTGACCCGGCCCTCGATCGGGGCCGATCCGAGCAGCAGGTACGCCTGCGGGCCGGAGTACCCGAACTTCTTGAGGTACTCGATCGCGTTGAGGCAGGCGTTGCGGTAGGCGACCGTGGCGTCGTTGTAGTGGTTGGTGTTGGTCTCGTGGTCGACCGAGATGCCGATGAACGTCACGAACTCGCTGTAGCGCGGCTCGACGTTGCCGGGCATCAGGATCGGGTTGGTGGTGACGCCGTAGGTCTCCATTCCGCCCTTGATCAGGTCGACGTGGAAGTCGATGAACCCGCCCATCTCGATGGCCCCGCAGAAGGTGATCTCGCCGTCGCCCTGGGAGAAGTGCAGGTCACCGCCGGAGAACAGGGCGCCGCGGTGGTGCACCGGGTAGAAGACCCGCGAGCCGCGCGTGAAGTTCTTGATGTCGTGGTTGCCGCCGTTCTCGCGCGGGGGGACGGTGCGGGCCCCGTCGCGGGCGATCCCGGAGAGCATCTCGCCGGTGGCGGTACCGCCCAGGACGGCCGCCTCCAGGGGCGGCAGTGCGAGCGGGGGCACGCGGTCCGGGTCGGTGGCGATCAGGGCGCGCTCCCGCTCGTTCCACCTCGCGAGCAGCTGCGGCGACGGCGCGGTGCCGAACAGCCCCGGATGCGTGATCCCGGTGTAGCTGACGCCGGGGATGTGCCGCGAGGTCGCCTTCTGCCCGCTGAAGTCCCAGATGGCCTTGTACGCGTCGGGGTACTGGTCGGTGAGGAAGCCGCCGCCGTTGGCCTTGGAGAAGATGCCGGTGTAGCCCCAGCCCTGCCCGGGTGCGTCACCGATCTCCTGCGGGACCGGTCCGAGGTCGAGGATGTCGACGACGAGCAGGTCTCCCGGCTCCGCGCCCTCGATCGCGATGGGGCCCGACAGCATGTGGCAGCCGTCGAGGTACACGTCGCGGACGTCGTCGGCGGAGTCGTTGTTGCCGATCTGGGCGTCCGTCCACTCGCGGCACTCGATGCGGATCGACGAACCCGGCTTCACCGTGGCGGCGGGCGGGATGTCGGGGTGCCAGCGGTTGTGACCGGGGACGACCTGGTCACGCATCGACTTGGCCTGGTCCACGCTGAAGACGACGTCGGGCACGGCGAACCTCCTGGGAGTACCACTCGGGCGGGGGGGACGGGCGACGCAGCGGGGGCTACGGGCGAGGCAGGCGCAGCTGCCGGGGGTCGGTCGCGCGGCGCTGGGTGCGACCGGGCCGGCCCGGCAGCGACGTGACGACCCGGGGAGCGTCGGCACTGCGGTACTGGGCGTCGAGCGCGCCGCGCAGACCGGCGGGCAGCGCGCGCAGCGCCGGAGCCCCGAACACCCGGCGGGACGGTTCGGTGCAGGTCGGGCAGGTGGCGTCCGCAGCGGACTCGCGCATCGGACGGATCACGTCGAAGGGCCCGCACCGCACGCAGGTGTGCTGGTAGGTCGGCATGGGGACCCCTCTCGACGACCATTACTGTCATCTGAAACTATATCTGCCGGAAGTAGGTGTCAACCCCGTCCGGCCCGTTCACCGGCCGGCCAGCAGGGCGCGGCCGAGCGCGGTCAGGGAGAGCCCGATCCCGGCGAACAGCCCGGCCGGGCTCACGGCCACGACCCCCACCACCATGACGAGCAGACCCGCGGTCAGCAGCGTCGCGGGCGTCGGGCCGGCCGACGGCGCCAGGAGGCCCCGTTCCATCCGACCGAGCTCCAGGCGCTCCCGCTCGGTGAGCCGCACCCGGTCGTGGGCGGGGATCACGCGCCGACCCCCGGACGCACCGGGCCGGAGATCCGGCCGAGGAGCACGCGGCGGTGGTCGCACCCCGGCCGGGGGACGATCGGGTTCGTGGTCGTCATCTGCTGCTGCTCCTCGTCGGCGGGACGGGCACGTGCGGTTCAGGGGCGGCGACGACCGGGCCGCAGCCAGTCGGCGGTGCGCCGGTGCCGGCCGAGCCCGGCGACGACGAACTCGTCGCTGCGGCCGGCGGCCACGACCCCGAGTTCGCGCAGCGCCACGGAGACGGGAGCGGTGGACGACACGAACTCCTCCTGGCGCCCCAGCAGCAGAGGGCCGGTCACGAGGCTCCCCGCACGCCACACCGCGGCCGTCTGGTGCCCGACCAGGCCCAGGTAGTCGGCCTCGACGTAGGCGAGCGAGCCCCGCGTCGACGCGGCCTCCAGCAGTGCGACCAGGCCGGGCGTCAGGACGGAGAACCCCGACTCCGGGCCGGTCAACCAGGTCTCCCTGCGCTGCGCCGCCTGGGGCGTGCCGCCCGGCATGGCGTCCATCCCGAGCGCGCACAGGGCGGCCGGCGTGACCTGCGCGGCCAGCTCCGCCGTGACCGGCAGCAGCACGAGGTCCGCCGCGTCGAGCGGCACGGCCTCGATCCCGAGCACCGCGGCGGCGCCGGAGAGCGCGTCGGCGCCGCCGATCACGCCGGCCAGCTCGTAGCGCAGGCCGGTCACCACACCGCACCTCGGTTCCGTCGCACAGATACAGTCTATCGGAATAGTGTCGAACGGAAATACCTCGGAGGTGTCCTTTGCTTTACGATGACCGTGCTCCTGGCCTCCGGGCCGGGAGCGCGACGGCAGGAGGCGACGTGACGGCGACGGGGCAGGACTCGGGACGACGTGCCCCGCTGGATCGACTGCTCGGCCGGGCCGAATACCTCGTGGCACGCCGCATCGAGGCCGTCGTGGCCACCGACGGGCTGACCATCGACCAGTGGCGGGTGCTCGACCTGCTCTCCGACGGCGGGGGCCACACAATGTCCGGCATCGCAGCGGCCGTCGGAGTGCCGAGCCCGACGCTCACCAAGCTCGTCGACCGGCTCGTCGACACGGCCCGGGTCTACCGCCTCGCGGACGCGCGCGACCGCAGGCGCGTCCTGGTGTTCCTGTCCGACGAGGGTCACGCCGTGCACACGCGCCTGTCCCCCGCGGTGCGGGACGTCGAGGCCGACGTGCTCGGCGGGGTCGGTGGCGACGCACCGGCGCTGCTCGACCTGCTCGACCAGCTCGTCTCGGGCGGCTGAACGCCCCGACGACCGGGCGTGCCCGGCTCAGGCGCCGCCGCTGAGCTCGGCGAGCACGTCGAACTCCAGGCCGTCGGCCCTCGCCAGGTAGATGCGCTGCATCAGGTGCCTGTCGTGCATCCGCACGGCGCCCCGTGGACCCTCGTAGGTGACCGACTCCGCGGTCGCGCTGATCGGCGCCACATCGGTGCTCCGCGCCGCCGCCGCGAGGTGCGACAGCAGGGTCATCCCCTCGAAGCACGACTCGCCCGGCGAGGTGATCGCCGGGGCGGTGGACCCCAGCCGATCGAGGTAGCGGCGCTCGAAGTCGAGGCCGTGCGGGGTGCCGAGCGCCTCGAAGAACCCCGCGGCGGAGTACAGCTCATGGGTGTTGGCGGCCCCGGTGGCCAGGAGCATGTTCTCGTCCATCAGCGGGCTCAGCCGGACGCAGTGGTCGTGCAGGCGCATCTCGGTGAACGCCCGGTTGAACTGCACGGCGTCGGAACCCAGGAGGAACATCAGCACGCCCTGCGCGCGCGAACGCTCCACGCGGCGCAGCGTCGGGCCGAACTCCTCGGTACCCAGGCCCACGTAGATCTCGTCACGGATCTCCGCGCCCACCGACGCGGCGAACGTCCGAGCCACCCGGGCCGACGCCCGCGGCCAGACGTAGTCGTTGCCGACGATGCACCAGCTCCGGACGCCCAGCTCGCCCGCCATCCAGCGGAGTGCGGGCAGCAGTTGTCCGGCCGGGGTCTCGCCCGTCAGGAACACTCCCGGCGTCCGCTCCCCGCCCTCGTAGAGCGCGGTGTAGACGTAGGCCACCCGCCCCTCCAGGCGTGGCGCGACGGCCTGCCGGACGGCGGAGGTGTGCCACCCCGCGACGGCGCCGACAGCCCCGCTCGCCACCAGCGACCCGACCTCGGCGGCCACCTCCTGCGGCGACCGCCCGCCGTCGACCGAGCGCAGCCGGACCTCACGACCGAGGATGCCACCGTCCTCGTTGATCTCCGAGACGGCCAGCCGCCCGCTCGCCCAGCAGGACGGGCCGTAGATTCCGGACGGCCCGCTGCTCGGGACGACGAAGGCGACGTCGAGCGTCTCGGCGACCATGGGGACCTCCCCGGCTGCTCCCGGGGCCGGAAGCTGCACCAGTCTGGGAGCACGGTATTACCGTGATGTTGACGGCGCCTGCGCCGTTCGAGTGGTATCTGCGCAGGTGTGCATGCATAGGGTGGATTCATGTCACGCCGCCGCAACTCCCCCTCGCTCCCGGCCGGGTGCACCGTCACCGTCTGCCGCGGATGCTGCTGCGGCACCGAGCGCAAGCACCCGGGCGTCGACCACGCGGGCCAGGTCGCGGCACTCCGGGACGGCGTCGGCGGGGCCGGGCGCGTGCGCGTCACCGACTGCCTCGACGCCTGCGAGCGGTCCAACGTCGTGGTCGTCGGCCCCTCCCCGGCGGGCCGGGCCGCAGGGGCCAGGCCGGTCTGGCTGGCCAACGTGCTGCACCCGGAGACGGTGGACGAGGTCGTCGCCTGGGTGCAGGCGGGCGGGCCCGGCGTCGACGACCCGCCCGGCCTGCTCGACCTGTGCGTGTTCACGCCGTCGCGCCGCGCGCGGGCCGAGGCCGGCGAGATCTAGAATCCTTCCGTTCGGAAGCATTAGCATGGCGGCATGACCCCACCACCCGTCGTCGACGAGATCGCGGCGTCCGCGCGCACCGACCCCTCCGGGCCGAACCTCGTCCGGCTGTGGGAGGCCGTCTACGGCCTGGAGCACTGGTGGCTGCTGCCGACCGGCACGGCCGAGGACCCGAGGCCGCTGGTGGGCGTCGTCGGGGAGCAGCGCTTCCTGCTCGCGTTCACCGGTCGGCACCACGTGGCCGCGTTCGCGGGAGCACGCGACGGCGCCGGGTCCGCGGGCGCCACCGCCGCCATGACCATCACGCCCGCCGACCTCACCGGACTCGCCCCGACCCTCGCCGCCGGGGGCATCGCGGGTGTCCTGTTCGACCAGGGGGTGCACGACCTGGTCGCGCCCGTCACCGGCCTGTCGTCCCTGTGGACGCGTTTCGGACAGGCCGCCTGAGCGGCCGCCCCGGCGGGGACGCACCCGGCGCAGCGCCCGGGTGCAGCCGCCCGGGCCTCAGTCCTCCTGGTCGATCACGCGGTGCTCGACCGCGCGCGCCGCGGGGGCCTCGATCTGCGGGCGGTCGGCCTGGAAGCGGCTGACCTCCTCGCGCTTCTTCGGCAGCCGGTCGTTCGCGATCAGCACGGCCATCCAGGGCAGCGGGATCGAGATGACGAGCAGGGCGACCGCGAGCCAGGGGATCGTGTAGAACACGCCCGCGAGGACCATGAGCGGGATCCGCATCCCCATCATGATCTTGTACCGGTGCTTGCGCGCGGCGAGCTCCTCCTCGTAGGACATCGCCGCGTCCGTGATCAGGACCGGGTTCGCCGCATGCTGCGGGTCGGCCACGGTGACTCCTTCGCCGGCGCCGTGAGGCGCCCTCACCGGCGGCGCTGGGAACCAGCGGTGGCCACGGGAGACGGGCCACTCGACCGCCGACTCCATGGTGCCACTCACCCCTGCGGGGCGCCCGTCGACCCTGCCCCTGCAGAGGTGGTCTGCACCACGGCGGCGAGGAGTTCGTGCAGCTCGGCGGCCGTGCGCGGGCGTGCGCCGGACCCCGCGGCGGCGAGCAGGCGGTGCACCGCGGGCGCCCACGCCGGGCCGAGGCGGGCGGCGCGCAGCAGGGCGGCGTCGCCGAGGACCTCCGACGTCTCCCCGGTGACGACCCGGCCGTCGACGACGACCGCGACCTCGTCGGCGAAGCGGTGCGCGAGGTCGACGTCGTGGGTCGACAGGACGGGCGTGGTGCCGGTGGCGTGCAGCCCGGCGAGGGTCTCGAGCAGCTCCTCGACGCCGGCCGGGTCGAGACCCGCGGTGGGCTCGTCGAGCACCAGCAGCCGGGGCGCCATCGCGACCGCCCCCGCGATGGCCACCCGCTTCTTCTGCCCGAACGACAGCATGTGTGTGGGCCGGTCGGCGAGGCCGGTGATGCCCAGCGCGAGCAGGGCGGCGTCGACGCGGGCGCGCACCTCGTCGGCGGGCAGGCCCATGTTGACCGGCCCGAACGACACGTCCTGCCCGACGCTGGCGGAGAACAGCTGGTCGTCGGGGTCCTGCAGGACCAGCTGCACCTGCGTGCGCAGCGCGGTGAGCCCGCGGCGGGTGCGCCGCACGGGTTCGCCGTCGAGCAGCACCTCCCCCGCACCGGGCGCGAGCGCGCCGGCGAGCAGGCGGAACAGCGTCGTCTTGCCGCCGCCGTTGGGTCCGAGCACGGCGACCCGGCGGCCGGCGTGCAGCGCGAGGTCGGCGCCGTCGAGGACCGGCCGGCCCGCCTCGTAGGCGAAGCAGAGGCCCCGGGCCTCCAGGACGGGCGTCACGCCAGCACCAGCGTCACGGTGACGACGGCCCCGACCAGCACCGCCGAGGCGACGACGAACGGCACCGACAGCGGCCGCTCGTCGACCTGCACCCGCAGCGACCCGGTGTAGCCGCGCAGCGCGAGCCCCTGCTCGAGGCGCCGGGCCCGGTCGAACGCCCCGACGAAGACCGCAGCGGCCTGCCCCGCGACGCAGCGGTAGGTGGTGCGCCAGGTCCGGAAGCCCAGCCGCCCGGCCTGCGCCTCGCGGACGGTGCCGGCCGTCTCCAGCAGGAGGAACAGCAGCCGGTAGACCAGCGCCGCCACCTCGGTGACGGCGGCGGGCACGCCGAGGCGCTCCAGCCGCGGCAGCGCGTCGGCCAGCGGGGTGCTGGCCGCGAACAGGACGAGGCAGAGCAGCGCGGCGGTGGCGCGCCCGGCCAGTGCGACGGCGGGGCCGAGGCCCTCCGGGGCCCAGCGCACCAGCGGGTCGCCGCCGACGGCGACGAGCAGCGGCACCGACCCGACGACGACGAACACGAGCGGTGCCCGCACCGCGCGCAGCACCTGCCCGGGCCGCAGGCGCAGCGGGCCGAGCAGCAGCGCGAGCGCCACCGCCCCGACGACGAGCGCGCCCGGCCACGGCGGCAGCGCGACCGCCGCGCCGACCAGCCCGAGGGCCAGCAGCGCCTTCTCCCCCGGGTGCCGCCGCCGCCAGGGCGTCGTCTGCGCGAGGGTGTCCAGCCCGTGCATCAGGCCCGGTCGTCGGGCTGTGCGTCCGCGACGGCGGCCGGGCGGGCCAGCCGGCGCCGGGTGTTCAGGGTGCCGAACAGGTAGCCCAGGAAGCCCGCGCCGACGGCCGCCTGCAGCGCGAACAGCGTCGACGCCGTCTCCGCCTCCGGCTGGAAGACCGGCGTGAACCAGGGCTCGTAGCCGGGGTGGTCGGCCTCGATCTGCTCGACGGCCAGCCCGTCGGCGCCGCCGAACTCGGTGTCGCTGCCGATGAACACCAGCGGGACGGCGGCGATCACCACCACGGCGAGCACGAGCAGCCAGTTGACCAGTGCGGAGCGCGACACGTCAGGCCTCCTGCGGGGCGGGGGTCGTGGCGGGGCGGCGCAGGACGCCGAGGCGGAGCAGCTCCGCGGGGCTGACCTTCACCAGCAGCCGCACGATCAGCACCGTCAGCAGCCCCTCGCAGACCGCGAGCGGGATCTGGGTGATCGAGAAGATCGCGCCGAACTTGACGATCGAGCCGAGCACGCCGGAGGCCGCGTCGGGGTAGGCCAGCGCGAGCTGCACCGAGGTGGTCGAGTAGGTGGCGAGGTCGGCCAGCGAGGCCGCGAGGAACACCCCGACCGACAGGCCGCCCCCGAGCTTCCCGACCAGCACGAACACCCCGTAGGCGACCCACGGCCCGACGATCGCCATCGAGAACGCGTTCGCGCCCAGCGTCGTGATGCCTCCGTGGGCGATCAGCAGGGCCTGGAACAGCAGCACGATCGTGCCGAGCAGCGCCATCACCGGGGGCCGGAACAGGATCGCCCCCAGGCCGGTGCCGGTGGGGTGCGAGCTCGACCCGGTGACCGACGGGATCTTCAGCGCCGACAGCACGAACGCGAACGCGCCGGCCGCGCCGAGGAGCAGCTTCGTGTCGGGGTCCTCGCGGACCTGGCGCACGACGGCCCGGGCGCCGTGGACGACGAACGGCGCCGCCGCCACCGTCCAGGCGGCCGCGTGCAGCGGGGGGAGGTACCCCTCGGCGATGTGCATGGCGCGACTCCCGGGTCGTGACGGCGACGGTCGGTCGACCCTAGGACCCGGACGGGCGCGCCTGCAAGCATGAACAGGTCTTCAATCTTTGACGTTCTTGTTTCCGTTCAGCTGTCGGCGGCGTGGCCGTGCGCGTGCAGCGCGACCTCCCCGACCACCCCGACGGAGACGACGTCGAGCAGCCGCTCGGTGAGCGCGCCCGTGACGCGGTAGCGCACCAGCCGGCCCTCGCGGCTCGCGAGCACCATCCCGTGGGCGCGCAGCAGGCGCAGGGCGTGCGAGACCGCGCTGTCGCTCATCCCGACGGCGAAGGCGAGGTCGGAGACGCACAGGTCGCCGGCGTGGTGCAGGGCGAGCAGGATCGACAGGCGGTTGACGTCGCCGAGCGCGTCGAGCACGGCCGCGGCGTGCTGCACCTGCTCGGTGTCGGCGAGCACGGCGGTGGCGTCGCAGACCTGGTCGGGATCGACGACCCGCACGTCGCGGAGCTTCTCGGGGACCTGGTGCACGTCCCGGCCCTACTTCGCGGACTTCGCGGCGGCCTTCGCGGCCTGCTTGAACTCCCGCACCTTGAGCAGCGACTCGGGGTCGCGGACGTCGGCCACCGAGCGGTGCGCGCCCTCGTCGCCGTAGGAGCCGGCCGCCTCGCGCCACCCGGGAGGGGTGACGCCCCGCTGCTTGCCCAGCAGCGCGGTGAAGATCTGCGCCTTCTGCTTGCCGAACCCGGGGAGGGCGACGAGCCGGGCCACCAGCTCCTTCCCGTCCTCGACACCGGTCCAGACGAGCGTGACGTCGCCGTCGTAGGTCTCGACGAGCGCCGCGCACAGCGCCTGCACCCGCCCGGCCATCGACTTCGGGTAGCGGTGCAGCGCCCGCGGCGTCGCGAACAGGGCGACGAGGGCGTCGGGGTCGTGCGCGGCGATCTCGCGGGCGTCGAGCCGGTCGCGGCCCAGCCGGCGGGCGAGCTCGGCGGGCGCCCAGAACGCGTGCTCCATCGGGATCTGCTGGTCGAGCAGCATCCCGATCAGGAGGGCGAGGGGGTCGCGGTCGAGCAGCGCGTCGGAGTCGGCGTCCTGGCTCAGCTGCAGCGGCACGCCCCCGAGCGTAGCGGCGTCGCCCGTCCGGGCCGAACCGCTGGACCCCGGAGCAACGAACCCGCGACGACCGCTCGGCACGGTCACGACCCGCCCGGCACCGCCGGACGGGCACGACGACGGCGGGAGGCCGACGTGCGGCACCCCGACCCGGACCGGCTGGCGCTCGCCGCGCTGCCCTCGCACAGCGTGGATGCGCAGGTGGAGCGCCACCTGGCACGCTGCCCGCTGTGCCGCGCGCACGTCGAGGAGCTGCGGCGCACGGTCGACCTCGCCGCGTCCGGCGGGGCCGCCGCCGACGACGAGCCGCCGCCCGACCGCATCTGGACCGCGATCACGGGCGAGCTCGGCCACGGACCGCGGCCGCGACGGTGGGCTCCTCCCGTCGCGGCCGCCCTGGTCGCGCTGCTCGTGGGGTTCGCGGCCGGGCGGTGGGTCGACGACGAGCCGTCCGCCGGACGTCCGCTGGCCGTGCTCGCCGCCGTCGACGGGACGGGCGCGACCGGCTCGGCGTCGCTGGTGGAGCGCGACGGCGTGCGCGCGATCGTGGTGCACGTGCAGGGCGTCGTGGCCGCACCCGAGGACGACTACCTCGAGGCGTGGCTGACCGACGGCCTCGGCGTCCGGATGCTCTCCCTCGGCGCCCTGGCCCGCGACGGCGGCGGCTACGACGGCGAGTTCACCGTCCCGTCGGACCTGCCGATGGGGGTGTTCCCGACACTGGAGGTGTCGGCCGAGCGGTTCGACGGCGTCGCCGCGCACTCGCGCGACAGCCTGCTGCGCGGCCCCGTGCGCTGAGGGCGTCCGCGCGGATCCCTGCTTGGATCACCGGGTGGATGCCGCCGTCACCGATGCCCTCCGGACCGCCCTCACCCGCCACCGCTACACCACCGACGCCGTGCGCGACCTGCTCGGCGCGGGCGCGCACGCGGCGCTGGGCCGGGGCGAGGTCGAGCCCGCGCACCGGGCCGCGCGCGACGCGGGCGAGCTGGGCGTGCTGGTGCGGCTGCTGCTGCTCGGGGCCGTCGAACCGGACGCCGCGGTGGCCGCCGCGCTCGCGCCCCTGTCCCCCGCCGACGCCGCCACGGCCGGGCTGCTGCGGGCCGTCGACGGCGGGTGGGCGGCGGCACTCGACCTGCGCCCCTACGGCGTCGACGACCCCGACGACCCCGCGGAGTGGTGGGTGCTGTCGGACCTCGACGCGCGCCGCCAGGAGCGCGACCACGTCACCGGCGTCGGCGGGGCGTCGCTGACGCTGGCCTCGGCCACCGACCGCCGCCCCGTCGGGACCCTGCTCGACCTCGGCACCGGCTGCGGTGTGCAGGCGCTGCACGCCACCCGGCACGCCCGCGCCGTCACCGCCACCGACGTGGCGCCGCGCGCGCTCGCGCTGGCCCGGGCCACGTTCGCGCTCAACGGGCTCGACGTCGAGCTGCTGGACGGGCCGTGGCTCGAACCCGTCGCCGGGCGCCGGTTCGACCGGATCGTCTCCAACCCGCCGTTCGTGCCCGGCCCCGCGCGCGTCGACTACGTCTACCGCGACTCCGGCCGCGCCGGCGACGAGGCGCTCGCCGCGCTGGTGGCCGACCTGCCCGCGCACCTGGAGCCGGGCGGGGTGGCGCAGCTGCTCGGGTCGTGGCTGCACGTGCGCGGCGAGGACTGGCCCGACCGCGTCCGCTCGTGGCTCCCGCCCGGCGTCGACGCGTGGATCGTGCAGCGGGAGGTCGCCGACCCGGCGCTGCACGTCGGGACGTGGCAGCGCGACGCCGGGCTCGACCTCACCTCGCCCGCCGCCCGCGCGCAGGCCGGGGCGTGGCTGGACTGGATGGAGTCGGCCGACGTCGAGGCCGTCGGGTTCGGGTACCTGGTGCTGCGCCGCACCGACGGCGCGCCGGAGGTCGTGGTCGAGGACCTGCTCACCGAGGTGTCCGACCCGCTGGGCCCGGAGGTGGCCGGCTGGCTCGACCGCGTCGACTGGCTGCGCGCCCACGCCGCCGACGACGTCCTGCTCGGCGCCCGCCTCGCCGTGGCGCCCGGTGTGGTCCTGGAGAGCTGGTCGGAGCCGGGCGAGGAGGGCTGGACCGACGCCGGGTCGGCCGTCGCCCGGCTCGACGGCCCGCGCTGGCGGCACGAGGTCGACGCCCCCGCCGCTGCCCTGCTGGCCGGGTGCCGGGGCGCGCTGCCGCTCGACGAGCTGCTGGAGCTGCTGGCCTTCGCCCACGACCGGCCGGTCGGTGAGCTCGTCGCGGCCACCCTGCCCGCCGTGCGCGAGCTCGTGCGGCACGGGCTGCTGGTGCCGGCGTGAGGGCGGTGGCGGCGCGGGTCGCGCGGGCGTCGGTGACGGTCGACGGCGCGGTCGTCGGCTCGATCACCGGGCCCGGGCTGCTGGTCCTGCTCGGGGTGCACCGCGACGACACCCCTGCCGCCGTCCCGGTGATGGCCCGGAAGCTGCACGAGCTGCGGATCCTGTCCGGGGAGCGGTCGTGCGCGGAGCTCGGGGCGCCGTTGTTGGTCGTCAGCCAGTTCACGCTCTACGGCGACACGCGCAAGGGGCGTCGGCCGTCGTGGTCCTTCGCCGCTCCGCCCGGCGTTGCGGAGCCCCTGGTCGACGCCGTCGTGGCGGCGTTGCGGGAGCGGGGGGCGGTGGTGGAGACCGGGGTGTTCGGGGCGGAGATGGCGGTGGAATCGGTGAACGACGGGCCGTTCACGCTGCTCGTCGAGTCCTGACTCCCCCTCCCGGGCGAGTTTGCCGTTCCCGCTCGGCGAGTTCGCCGTTCCCGCCCGGCGAGTTTGCCTCCTGTTTTCGCTGCTCAAAGCCTATTTAACGAACGTATGTTCGAGTAGGATCAGGGCATGGCTCCGGGTCCACTTCTCGCTGATGCGCTCGACGAGCCGGCCTCGGTTGTCGCCACCGGGTCGGAGACTGAGCTCCTCTCGCTGTTGGCCCTGTGCGAGGGCGTCACCCGTCGCGTGGATGCGATCTCCACGTCCGCCATCGCCACGCTCGACGACCAGGGCGCTTTCCTCACCCGCGGCTATCGGTCCGCCGCCCGTGCGCTCTCGGATCTGCTGTCGTGGGACTACGTCGAGGCCCGCCGTCGTGCAGCCGTTGCCGTCGATGTCCACGCCCGGACCACGCTCGACGGGACGCCTCTGCCCGCTCGCCTGCCTTCTGCTGCGGCCGCCTTCGCTGCGGGGGAGATTGCGCTGCGGCACGTCGAAGTGATCGGGCGGATCCTGTCCACCGACGCCGCCGGCCGACTCTCACCCGAGCAGTGGGCCGGGGTCGAAGCCCAACCCGCCTCGGATGCCGCCCGCCTCAACCCTTCCGAGCTCCAGACCCTCGGCACCGCTTTGGTCGCGCTGCTCGACCAGGACGGCGCCGAACCCGACGACCACACCCCGGCCCCGGTCAACGAACTGCGCCTCACCCGCCACGCGTCCGGTGGGTCGATCAAGGGCCGGTTCGAGGACCCCGCCCTCTACGACGCCATCGCCGCGGTCATCGACGCCAAGTCGGCACCACTGACCGCGGACGACGACCGCCCCGCGCCGCAGCGCCAGGCCGAAGCCCTCGCCGACATCTGCGGGTACGTCCTCGACCACGGCGACCTCCCCGACACCGGCGGCCGCCGACCCCTGCTGACCGTGATCGTCCGGCTCGAGGACCTGGAGAACCGGGCCCGGTCGGCGATGCTGGAGTTCGGCGGCTCGCTGACACCGGCCGCGCTGCGGACGCTGGCCTGCGACGCCGGCGTCATCCCCGTGGTCATGAACGGCGCCGGACAACCCTCGACATCGGCCGCGCCACCCGCACCATCCCCGACGGCCTGCGCCGCGCGGTCACCGCCCGGGACCGCGGCTGCGCCCACCCCGGCTGCGACCGACCCCCTCCTGGTCGGAGGTCCACCACATCCACCACTGGGAACACGGCGGACCCACCGCCCTGCACAACCTGGTGATGCTGTGCAAGGCCCACCACCGCCAGATCCACCACACCGACTGGCAGGTCCGCATCCGGGACGGCCCGCCCGAGTTCCTGCCCCCGAAGTGGATCGACCCGCACCAGACACCGCGCCGCAAAGCCCTCGCCCACCCCGCAGCGGCCTGAACCCCGCCCAAGATCACCAAGAATGGTGCCAGGCGGTCATCGGTGACCGCCTCACACCACTCCTGACGATCATGACGCCCGCGCGCCCCGAACCCCGGCCCACTCCGCCCTATCCCACTCCGCCCTGCCCCACTCCGCCCTGCCCCGCTCCGCCCGGCGCCCGCCCTGCCCCGCCCCCCTGCCCCGCCCTGCCCTGATCCCGCCCTGCCCTGATCCCGCCGATCAAGGGCAGATGGTCGCTAGTGGATCACCCACCACGGCCATCTCCCCTCGATCACCGGGCGGGGCGGGAGCCGGCGGCGACGACGGCGGGACCGCGCCGGGCGGGGGTGCGCCGGACAGGCCGCGCCGGGCCGGGGTGCGCCGGGCCGGGTGAGCTGCACCAAGCCAGGCCGGACGGGCGATGGCCAGGCCGAGCCGGACGGGGGCGAGCTGCGCGGTGCCCACCGCGAGCCGGGCCGGGGCGAGGGCCAGGGCCGACCGGGCCGAGCAAGGGCCGAACCGGGCCGAACCTCCCCAGCTCCTCCTCCACCTGACCACCCAACCAACAGAACCTCACCCGGGGAACCTCTCCGAGCGAGGCCGGGTCCGGGCAGCGCCCGGCCCCCGGAGGGAACCGGCCCGCCAGGGCCGGCGCAGGAGAACCGACGCACGGGCACACCGGACCCGGGGAACCAGAAAGGTCTCTCCTCGCGTCGGCGCCCACAGAACCCGCTCGGGTTCCGGCGGTGGTCCAGGCAAGGCGACCGCGCAGCGGCCGCAGGGCCTGGACCACCGCCGGGTTCCCGAGCAACCGTCCCAGCGCCGACGCGAGGAGAGACCCCACCCGGCAGCCCGCCGACCGCGCACCCCCCGCAGCGCCGCGAGGAGAGACCCCGCCGCTCGGCGAACACCCGACAGTTCAGGACTCGTCGTCCACGAAGCTCCGGTAGACCGACAGCAGCGCCGCCCGTTGCGCCGGAGTCAGGCGCGGGTCGCGGGCGATGACGTCCTCCGTCGACTCCGGGTCCGGCGTCGGGCCCGCGTCACGCCAGCCGGCCTGGATCAGCAACTGCTCCGTCGAGAGCTGCAAGGCGTCGGCGATCGAGTGCAGCACCTTGAGCGAGGGCTGGTGCAGCCCCCGCTCGACCTGGCTCAGGTAGGCGTTCGAGACGCTCGTCATGGCGGCCATCTCGCGCAGCGACAGCTTCGCCAGCTGCCGCTGCGCACGGATGAACCGGCCCAGCGCGTTGATCGACCACGAGCCCGACGGTTCGGGCTGCTCTGCCGCACTCATGCCCGCATCATGACGGCTCGCGCCTCAGGTTCCCAAGACGTAGCTCCCCGGCGCGGCCTGCAGGACCGGGTAGGAGTCGCTGCCGAGCCGGGGCGGGTCGGTCTTCTCGCCGGCGCGCTCGCCGATCCACGGCGACCAGTCCTCCCACCAGCTCGCGCGGTGCTCACCGGCGTCGTCGCGCCAGTCGTCGGCGCTCTCGGGGAGGTCGGCGCCCTCGCCGAACCAGTGCTTCGACTTCGGCGACGGCGGGTTGACCACACCCGCGATGTGCCCGGAGTTCGACAGCACGAACCGGACGGTGCCGCCCAGGTGGCGCAGTCCCTTGTAGACCGAGCGCCACGGCGCGATGTGGTCGGCCTCCGCGCTGACGACGTACGCGTCCTGCGTGACCGCGCCCAGGTCCAGCCGCTCCCCCGCGAGCTCCATCTTGCCCTCGACGAGCTGGTTGTCGAGGTAGAGGTTGCGCAGGTACTCGGTCTGCATCGCGGCCGGCATGCGGGTGGAGTCGGCGTTCCACGCGAGCATGTCGAACGGCGCGGGCTCCTCGCCGAGCAGCCAGTCGTTGATGACGTAGTTCCACACGAGGTCGGTGGCGCGCAGCAGGTCGAACGTGGTCTTCATGCTGCTCGCGGGCAGGTAGCCGGTGCGGCGCATCGTGTGCTCGAGCCGGTTGACCGTGGTCTCGTCGGTGAAGACGCCGAGCCGGCCGGGCTCGCTGAAGTCGAGCAGCGTGTTCATCAGCGTGATCGAGTTGATCCGCTGGTCGCCGCGCGCGGCCAGCCAGGCGGCGGTGGCCGCGGCGAGGGTGCCGCCCAGGCACAGGGCCGCGACGTTGACCTTGTCGGAGCCGGTGATGTCCTGCACCACGTCGAGCGCGGCGAGCGGGCCGTCCTGCATGTAGTCGGCCATCACGACGTCGCGCATGCTCTCGTCGGGGTTGCGGTAGGAGATGACGAACACGGTGTGCCCGTGCTGCACCGCCCACTCGACGAGGCTCTTCTGCGGCGCGAGATCCATGATGTAGTACTTGTTGATCCACGGCGGCGAGAGCAGCAGCGGGATCTCGTGCACCTGCTCGGTCTGCGGCTTGTACTGGATGAGCTCCATCAACCGGTTGCGGTGCACCACGACGCCGGGCGTCGCGGCGAGGTCCTTGCCCACCTCGAACTCGCCGGGCGTGGTCTGGCGCGGCATGCCGCCACCGCCGACGACGTCGCGCAGCAGGTTGCGGCCCCCGCGGAACAGGCTCTGACCGCCGGTCTCGAACGCCTTCTTCACCATCGTCGGGTTCGACCACGGCCAGTTGACCGGGGACGTGGCCTCGACGGCCTGCTGGACCAGGAAGTCGATCTTCCGGCGGGAGACGGGCGGCAGCTCGACGCCCTGCGCGACGGCCGCCAGGTACTCCGCGAACAGCGCGTGCTGCTGACGCAGCAGGTAGTAGTAGGCGTTGCCCTCCCACGCCGGGTCGGCGTAGCGGCGGTCCTTGTCGGGCAGCGGCGCCGGTCCGGCGCCGTGGCCGCCGACGCTGCGGGCGAGCGCGGCCAGCGCGGCCCGGCCCGAGCCCGCGGCCAGCCCGGCGGTGCGGCGCGCCACCGGCAGCGGGTGCGACAGCAGTCCCTTCGCGACGTCGCCGAGCGCCCCGCCGAACGCCACGGGGTCGATCCGGGCGGCCAGTGCACCGGGGTCGAGCAGGTCGCGCACGCCGTCCACCACCCCCGATGCGGTCCGCTGCAGCGTGCTGGTCGGGTCGCTCGTTCGGGTCACGGCAACTCCTTCGTCGTCGATGTCGGTGCTCGTGGCACGAGGGGACTACCCCAGGGTGACGGCTTACCCACGGGTAGACATAACTGCTGGTCACAGGTCACGTGCGAGCGTGGTCACGTGCCTGCTTGGTATCCCGATCGCTACCTCCGGGTAGGCCAGCGGTTGCGTCACATGCCTAACGCCACTTACCGTCCGGTAACGACGGCGACGCTGCCGTCCCGCACCCGGGAGCCCGTCATGACCGCACCCACTTCCACCGGAATCGGTGACGCCCTGCGCCACCTCGCGGCCTACAACGCCACCGCGGCGGCCCGCACGACCGTCGAGCTCACGCGCTCGGCGGGCAACCTGTGGCTCGACGCCGTGACCCGCCCCCGGACCCCGCTGGCGAACCTCGCCCGCGGCGCGCTGTGGTGGAGCACGATGGCCGACCGCCGCGAGCCCCGCTGGCACCGGGACAACACGATCACGCTGTCGACGCCGTTCGCACACCTGCGGGACTTCACCGCACCCGCCGACGTCGACGACGACGTCGTGCCGACCCTGGTGCTACCGCCCCAGGCCGGCCACTCGAGCCACGTCATCGACTTCTCGCCGCGCCAGAGCCAGCTCGCCGTGCTCGCGGCCGCCGGGCTGACGAAGCTGTACGCGCTGGAGTGGCGCGCGGCCACCACCGCCACCCGCGACGTCGGCGTCACCGACTACCTCGACCTCATCGACCGGTCGGTCCGGCGCATGGGCGGGCGCGCCAACCTCGTCGGCGACTGCCAGGGCGGCTGGCTGGCCGCGATCTACGCGGCCCTGCACCCCGAGCGCGTCCACACCCTGACCCTCGCGGGCGCGCCCATCGACTTCCACGCCGGCGAGTCGGTGATCGCCTCGTCGACCCGCGCGATGACCGGCGCCCTGGGACTCGCCCCTACCGCGCGCTGGTGCGCATGGGCGGGGGCAACATGCCCGGCGGTGCGGTGCTCGCCAACTTCATCGCGATCCAGCCGCAGTCGGAGGTGTCGCGGCAGCTGCAGCTCCTGGAGAACATCGACGACGCCGCGCACGTCGAGCGCTACCGCGTGTTCGAGGACTGGTTCAAGCACACCCAGGACATCCCCGGCGCGTTCTACCTGTGGCTCGTCGAGCACCTGTTCCACGGCAACGAGCTGATCTCGGGCGACCTCGTCGTCGACGGCCGCCGCGCCGACCTCGCCAACATCACGTGCCCGCTGTTCCTGCTGGCCGGGTCGACCGACCACATCACGCCGCCCGCGCAGCTGTTCGCCGCGGCCGACGCCGTCGGCACCCCGGCCGCGCAGGTCACGCGCCGCACGGCGACCGGCGGGCACCTGGGGCTGTTCATGGGCCGCGACGCCCTGCGCGACGACTGGCCCCCGCTCATGGAGGCCGTCTACGCCCTGTCCGCCCCGGGAGCCCCGCGCCGCGAGCGCGCGGGCGCGGTGGCCGACCCCGGCGACACGCCCCGCCTCCCGGCCCCGTGACCGGGGCCGCATCGCTGAGGATGCGCTGAGGGTGCACGAGAGCGCGCCCGGAGTCGGGAACGATTCCCGGCACGGGCGCGTTCAACTGCGTGAGAGCCCCGGCGACGACGGACCACAGATCCGTGTCGCCCGGGCCGCGCAGGGGAGGAAGACACCATGACAGCGCCCACGAAGGCCCGCCCGGCCACCGCCGGCCGCACCGTCCCGAGCCAGCGTACCGGCTCCCGCACCGTCGCCGACTCCGCCGAGCCGGTGGCGTCGGTGTTCGCCTCGGCGGCGCCCGGGGAGCGCCCCGAGATGTCCGCCGAGGACCTCGATGCGCAGAGCCCCGCGGCCGACCTCGTCCGCGTCTACCTCAACGGCATCGGCAAGACGGCGCTGCTCACCGCGGCGCAGGAGGTCGACCTGGCCAAGCGCATCGAGGCCGGCGTGTTCGCCAAGCACGTGCTCGACAGCGCCGAGACGCCGCTGGAGAAGCAGTACGCCGCCGACCTGCGCGCGATCGTGCGCGACGGCGAGCGCGCCCGCAACCACCTGCTCGAGGCCAACCTGCGGCTGGTCGTCTCGCTGGCCAAGCGCTACACCGGCCGCGGGATGCCGCTGCTCGACCTCATCCAGGAGGGCAACCTGGGGCTGATCCGCGCGGTCGAGAAGTTCGACTACGCCAAGGGCTTCAAGTTCTCGACCTACGCCACCTGGTGGATCCGGCAGGCGATCACGCGCGGCATGGCCGACCAGGCCCGCACGATCCGGCTGCCCGTGCACCTCGTCGAGCAGGTCAACAAGCTGGCCCGGATCAAGCGCGACCTGCACCAGAAGCTGGGCCGCGACGCCACCCACGAGGAGCTCGCGGAGGAGTCCGGCATCCCCGAGGGCAAGATCGCCGACCTGCTCGACCACGCGCGCGACCCGGTGAGCCTCGACATGCCGGTGGGGTCCGAGGAGGAGGCGCCGCTGGGCGACTTCATCGAGGACGGCGAGGCCACCGACGCCGAGACCACGGTGATCTCGCACCTGCTGCACGACGACCTGCGGCGCGTGCTCTCCACGCTGGAGGACCGCGAGCAGCACGTCATCCGCATGCGCTACGGCCTCGACGACGGCCAGCCGCGCACGCTCGACCAGATCGGCCGCCGCTTCGGGCTCTCCCGCGAGCGCGTCCGCCAGATCGAGCGCGAGGTCATGGCCAAGCTGCGGATCGGCGAGCGCGCCGACCGCCTGCGGGCCTACGCCAGCTGAGCACGCCGATCGACACCGGCACCGACCGCCGCGAGACCGACCGCCCGGGCACCGACCGCCTGGGCATCGGGCTCGCGGCGGTCGCGCGTCCGGCGTACATCACGTCCGGGCGCGCGACCGACCTCGGCGACCACCGCGACGTCGACGCCCTGCGCGCCCGCACCCACGCCGTGCTCGACGCGGCGTGGGCGGCGGGCGTCCGCTACGTCGACGTGGCCCGGTCCTACGGCCGCGCGGAGGAGTTCGTCGCCTCGTGGCGCGCGGCGCACCCCGACCGTGCCGTGCGCGTCGGGTCGAAGTGGGGCTACCGCTACGTCGGCGAGTGGCGCCTCGACGCCGACGTGCACGAGGTGAAGGACCACTCGCTCGCCGCGTTCACCGCGCAGTGGGCGCAGACGCGGGCCGTGCTCGGCGTCCCCGCGATCTACCACGTGCACTCCGCCACGCTCGAGACCGGCGTGCTCGCCGACGCCCCGCTGCACGGCGCGCTGGCGGGCCTGCGGGAGCAGGGCGTGCGCGTCGGCGTCTCGACGTCCGGGCCGGCCCAGGCCGACGCGGTGCGGCGCGCGCTGGAGGTCGTCGTCGACGGGGAGCCGCTGTTCACCTCGGTCCAGTCGACGTGGAACGTCCTGGAGCCCTCGCCCGGGCCCGCGCTCGCCGAGGCGCACGCGGCGGGCGCGCTGGTGATCGTCAAGGAACCGGTGGCCAACGGCCGGCTCGCGCCCGTGCCCGACGCCGACCCGCGGGCCGCGGCACTCGCGCAGCGGGCCGGTGTGCCGCTGGACCGGCTCGCGATCGCCGCCGCTCTCGCGCAGCCGTGGGCCGGGCTGGTGCTCTCGGGGGCCGTCGACGCCCGGCAGGTGGCGAGCAACGTCGCCGCCCTGTCGGTCCCGGGTGACGTGCTCGACGTGCCGGCCGAGGACCCCGCCGCCTACTGGGCGGCCCGCTCGGCGCGGGCGTGGAGCTGAGGGAGAACCCTGACCGGCGCCGCCCGTCGGGCTCCCCTGAGCACGGGCGGCGCCGGTCGACGGCATGTCTACTCCCCCGACGGCCCAGGCGCCGCACGCCGCGCCGAGCCGAACTGGAGTTCACTCCACCGTGCGGTGATCAGCGCCTGAGCAGCACCGACGGACTCAGCCGAGGTCGCCCGGGTCGGCCGTGACGCCGTACCGGCCGCGGTAGAACAGCAGCGGCATGCGGGCGGGATCGGCGCCCAGGTCCTGGACGTGCCCGATCGCGATGGTGTGGTCGCCGCCGTCGTGCTCGCCCCAGAGGGTGCAGTCGACCCAGGCGCTGACGCCCTCGAGCAGCGGAGCCCCCGACGGGCCCGGTCGCCAGGCGACGCCCGCGAACTTGTCGGTGCCCGACCGGGCGAACCCGGCCGAGATCTCCTGGTGGTCGGCGGCGAGGACGTTGACGCAGAACGCGCCGACCTCGCGGATCCGCGGCCACGTCGTCGACGAGCGCGCCGGGGCGAAGCTCACCAGCGGCGGGTCCAGGGACAGCGAGGAGAAGGACTGGCACGTGAAGCCCAGCGGACCGTCCGGTCCGGCGGCGGTGATCACGACGATCCCGGACACGAAGTGTCCGAGCACGTCGCGCATGACCGCGGGCGAGACCGGTCCCGGAGGCGCACTCATGGGCCGAGCCTAACCACGGAGCCCGCTCCTGGGGAGGTGTGACGGCGATCATCACGTCACGCGCGGGCCCCGGACGCAGAAAACGCCCGAGCCGGGCCGCGAATCGCGGCCCGGCACGGGCTCCCCGGTCGAACTAACGGGGACAGGAGTCCCCGGCGCGAGGTCAGTCCTCGAAGTTCGCCTGGTTCACGCTGTCGTCGTTCACGCACGCGGCGGCACCGTCGGCGTCGGCGTCGGCTCCGCCGGCGCCCAGGATCCCGAGGATGTTGCCGATGCCCGCGGCGACGGGGATCGCCGGGCAGACGTTGA